>CAVSVK010000013.1:0-541946 GCA_963731465.1 uncultured Gammaproteobacteria bacterium | reverse complement strand
GGTTGGTGCCGGCCGACAGCGGGCCCGAGATTGGCGTCAATGTGGTCGTCGTGGCATTGAGCGCGTACGTGGCATGTTTTATCCCCGTTGTTCGCGACAAACGCAAACGCGTCGGTCGGATCGATGGCAAAGACGGTGCCCGCACCCGAGGCGACGGTGAGCCGGAAATGGCGCTCAGCATGCCGCTCGCCGGGTCGATCAGGAATACGGTAAACTGAATTGCCGTTGAAATTCGTCACATAGAGAAAGTTGCCGTTGGGATCGACGGCCAGGGAGGACGGTTCTGCCCCGGGCGGTGATGAAGAGCTCGACAATCGCCGTCAAGCTGCTGCCGCTGATCGCGCACAAACGCGGAGATCGTGTTGGAAGTCAGGTTTGCCACATAAAGAAAGTGATCGGTGGGATCAACTGTCAGTGCCCCCGGCTAATTCGCCGCAATCGGCGCGCCGACCGCAGTCAGCGTTCCCGTGGCTCCAATCGAATACACCGAGAGCGGATTTGAGCTGCTGTTAGCGGCATAAAAGGAACTGCCCGTTGCATCGTACGCCTACGCGGTTGGCGTGCTGCCGTCGAGCGAACGGCGAGCTGTTCAAAGGCGTCAACGCGCCGCTGCCCGTATTGATTGCAAACCCGGAAATCGAGTTCGACAGCCGATTCGCGACGTAGGCAAACCTCCCCATCTGCGTGCAGGAGACGATGACGTTCGCTGAGGGTCGTTCTTGTTGATCGTGCCCGAGCCATTGCGCACCGTGCAGGTCTCTGCCGGATTGGAAGGCTGCGTCGTGACCGTCACTGAATATGCGGCGCCGTCGTCGAGCCGGGTGCCGAAGCTCAAGGTGCCGCTGCCATTGAAGCTCAAGGAGTCGCCGCCATTGAGCTGCAGCAGCGCTGTTTGAGCCGCTCAAGCCGGTCACGGTACCGCCGACGGTGTATTTGGCGCCGCCCTTAATGGGACAGCCCGACAGACCAGCACGCTGGGCCGTGCTGAGCGCCTGCCTGAGCAGATCTTCACGAATGCTTCGAACAGTTCAAATCTACTACTGCGACGACCCGCCGTCCTAATTAAGAAATGTGTAGTTCAAAGCGCCGCACCCCCGACCGGGCCGCCCGCGATTCATTGTAGCTTTACTGGCGGCAGCGGGCTATTTTCATTGAGCGACACATGCGTTATCGATTACTCACTGGGCAACCGGATTGTACGTTTCGGAGCTTTGTCTTGGCACCATGACTTACGGCGATGCGTGAATCTGGAAGCCATCGGCAAGTTGCAGCAAGACGCGGTCAACGAACAGGTGAGGTTCGCCGTTGATGCCGGTATCAATTTCATCGATACGGCCAATGTATATTCCACCGGCAAGTCGCAACCGCCGCTGGTGAATCGCCCAAAATGTTGGGCCTGACGATTAATCGACTCCATCCGCCACGAAGGCCACGGCAGACATGGACGACTCCCCCAATGGCCGCGGCCAGTCGCGCCATCATCTGTTCAATCAGGTGGATGCCAGCCTCAAGCGCCTGCAGCTCGATTACATCGACCTGTACCAGCTCCATGGATTCGATCCGCTGACGCCCTTCGAGGAATCCCTGTCCGCGTTGAATGATCTGGTTCGCTCGGGAAGGGCGCGCTACATCGGACTGTGCAACATGGCGGCCTGGCAGGTCATGAAATCTTTGAGCGTGTCGGAACGGCTGAATCTGGCGAAATTCGTCAGCGTTCAAGCGTACTACACCATCGCAGGCCGCGACCTCGAGCGCGAGCTCGTGCCAATGATGCAGGATCAGAAATTGGGATTGATGGTATGGAGTTCCCTGGCGGGCGGCCTGCTCAGCGGCAAATTCAGCAATGCTGAGGATAAGGGGCCGGCGGGGCGCACGCCGTGCCGCCTTCGACTTTCCGCTGGTCGACAAGCCGCGCGCGTTCCGGTGCGTCGATGCCATGCGCCCGATTGCGCTGGCGCGCAAGATTTCGGTCGCGCAAGTCGCTTTGGCGTGGCTTTTGACCAAGTCTTTCGTAACAACTGTGATCATCGGCGCAAAAACCATGGATCAATTGCGGGACAATATCGACTCGACGCGGGTCCGACTTGACGATGCGGAAATCAAGCAGCTGGACGAGGTAAGCGCATTGCCGGCGGAGTACCCCGGATGGATGCTGGCATATCAGGCACAGGCCCGGGCCAAGCCTCCGGTGAAGGAGTGATGTCGCCGAAGCCCGACAGGGGAGCCGCGCTGGTGAACCAAATCTGCCAGCGCCTCTCCAATATCTGCAAAGGATAACCATGCCAATGCTCCAATCGAACGATTTCAAAGGCGCTGCGCTTGGGCTGGCGCTGCTCATCGCTGCACTGATCCCGCAGATCGCTTCGGCGACCTTGGGTCGAGCCGGAGATCACGGTTCAGGCCGACGTTGCGCGAGCACACGCCGCGATCAAGGCTTCGGAGGATCGCGCCGGCTATCGCGTGCACGAAATTCAACTGCCCTCCGGCACCCTGATGCGCGAGTTCGTCGCGCCGAACGGCACTGTGTTTGCCGTGGCATGGCAGGGGCCGACGCGGCCCGATCTACGGCAGGCCCTGGGGCAATATTTCGAGGCATTCAGCTCCGCGCCGCGCTCCAAATTATCGGATCGCCGTCACGTGCAGATTCGCCAGGGCGATCTGGTACTGCAAAGCGGCGGCCACATGCGCGCTCTTTCCGGGCGCGCGTACCTGCAGAGCGCCGTTCCGAGCGGCGTTGATATCGGAGAGTTGCATTGATGGCTTCGGTACACGCGCGCTTCGGACTGCTCGGTGTTCTGTGTGTGTTCGTGGCTGCCTGCGGCGGAGGCGGTGGCGGCGGTTCCGGCGCGGGTGGTGGCGGTGGCACCCCGCCTCCGACGAACAACACCACCAGCGTGATCGTCGATGCGGGTCCCTCCAATGGCAGCGTCAACACCTTGTTCACGTCAGTGACTGTTTGCGTGCCCGGCAGCAGCACCAGCTGCCAGACGATCGACCACATCCAGGTGGACAGCGGATCCTACGGCTTGCGCATCCTGGCGCCGGTTTTGACCTCGGCCTTGACCACGCTGCCGGTGGAGATGTTGCCGAGCGGGAGCTCGCTAGCGGAGTGCACGGGGTTCGTCGATGGCTACAGCTGGGGCCCCATTGTGACGGCGGACGTACAAATCGCCGGCGAGTCGGCGCATTCCTTGCCCATCCAAGTAATCGGCGATTCCCGCTTCACCAATATTCCCGCGAGTTGTTCCAGTGGTGGCGGCACCCAAGAAGACACGGTATCGGCCTTCGGCGCCAACGGCATTTTAGGGATAGGGCCCTTCGAGTTGGATTGCGGCGATTGCGATACCGTAGCGCGCAACCTGTACTACGCCTGCACCGCGAGCTGCACAGAGACGACGGTGCCGAACAATCTGCAGGTCCCTAATCCCGTCACGCATTTCGCCGCTGATAACAACGGTGCCATCGTTGTGTTGCCGGCCGTGGCGGCGGGCGGCGCCTCCGCTGTCATGGGTTCGCTGATCTTCGGCATCGACACGCAATCGGACAATGCATCCGGAAGCCAAACGGTATTGACGGTGAATGACAACGCTGAATTGCTGATGACCTTCAATGGCCAAACCCTGGCCAACAGCTTCATCGACAGCGGTTCCAACGGCATTTTTTTCAATGACCCCAGCATCGTCAACTGCACGGCTCCCGCCAACGATCCCTCGTCGCAAATCGTGGATTTCTACTGTCCGGTGAGCACGCTCAGCCTTCAGGTCAGCATCCAGGGCATGAATGGCACCATGGCGAATAACCTGATGTTCGGCGTGGGCAACGCGCAGAACATGCTGCAAAATAATTTCGACGCCTTCCCGCAGCTCGCCGGCACCATTCCGCCGGGGCATGCCGGGACCTTCGACTACGGTCTGCCCTTCTTCTATGGGAAGCGCGTCGCAGTTGCGGTAGAAGGCGCCATGACTAAAGCCGGCATGGGTCCCTACATCGCATTTTGAGCCCGCAAAGGCTGCGGCTACCGTCGTTTGGGGAGGCAGGATAGACTTCCGCCCAATGAACACCACGGCGTCTTCCACCACGGCCGGCACGTGTAGTCTGCAGCTCGAATATTTGCCTTCGCGGGAAATCGCGTCCCGGCCCACATCCTGGTGGCAGAGCGTTCTTGGCGTCGTCGGATTCGAGAAAACCCCGAACCTCGATTGCGCCCGCATTCCCGTGACTGCCAGCATGATTCCCTCGCTGTGCGCGGACGATCTTTGCGAAGTGTGGCGGGTTGCCGGCCCCGAAGTCCGGTTATGCAGCGGTTCCGCGCATGCGCGAGTGAGCTATCGTTTTTCGGACGACCTGTTGTTCGGCTCGCTCAACATCGCGGAGCGGGCCGTCGAGGCGCACAGCGGAGCGGACGCGCTGCAGCGCGCCACCGAGATCGCATATCAGGAAATTTTCGCCGTCCTCAACGACACCGCGCACCGGCATCTGCTGCGCATCTGGAATTATCTGCCGGAGATCAATGCGCTGGCCGGCGGCGATGAACGCTATCGGCATTTCAATTCGGCGCGGCAAATGGCATTCCGCAAATCGGGGCGGGCGACCATGGGGACCGTGCCGGCGGCCTGCGCCTTGGGTTCGCCGGCCGGCAGTCCGATTTGCATCTATTTTTTGGCGGCACGGCGTCCACCCAGGATGATAGAGAATCCGCGCCAGACCAGCGCCTATCATTATCCGCCGAAATTTGGCCGGCACAGTCCGATATTTTCGCGCGCCTGCGTGTGGGGCGAATCCGGCGGCGGCAGATTATTCGTTTCGGGGACCGCCAGCATTGTCGGCCACGAAACCATCCATCGCGGCGATGTGGTGGCGCAGACCCGCGAAACCATGGTCAACATCGCGGCGTTGCTGGAAGAAGCCAATCGGATCGTCGGCGCAGATCACTACTCGCTCGACGGCCTGAAACTCAAGGTGTATGTGCGCAAGGGCTCCGACCTGCCGGCCGTCGAGGCAACTCTGGGCGAGCTGCTGAACCCCGCCGCTTCGATCGTTTACTTGCAAGCCGACATTTGCCGCGAGGATTTGCTCGTGGAAATCGAAGCCGTCGGCTGAAGACGCGGTAGTTGCGCCAATAGTTGCATAGGATGCCCGCGGGCTGATAATCGTGCTATTGATGAGCCATCCCTACCGAACCCGAGAAGCCAAAATGAACGACTCACAGATGAACGCCGCCAAACCAGGTGCGCAGCATTTTCGGTGGACGGATATACCGCCGGAACCGATGAAAGGCGGAATCACCCGCCAGCTGATCACCTCGGAGCGCATGATGATTGCGCATGTGCGCCTGAAGAAGGGCGACGAGGTGCCGACGCACTCGCATGAAAACGAACAGATCACCTACATTCTCGAGGGGGCCCTGCATTTCTGGCTCGGACCCAAGGGGGAGCGCGAGGTGACGGTGCGCGCCGGAGAGGTGTTGGTGATCCCGTCCAATCTCGAGCACCGCGCCGTCGCGCTGGAGGAGACGCTCGACGTGGATGTCTTTAATCCACCCCGCCAGGATTGGCTCGACGGCACGGACGCGTACTTGCGCCGCTGAGCGCGTCGCGCCGGGCTAGCGCGGCAAACGATACAAATACGCAGCCAATTGCGAGCCCAGACCGCTGGCGACGAATACCAGCTTGTCGTTCGAGGTCAGTTTGCGCAGCCAATCGAAGGCGCCGCCATCGATCAATGGCATGTGCTCGCCGCCCGTGGAACGGGCGCTGATCATGAATCGCAATCCATCGTAGTAGTCGTGCGTGAGTGTCTCGAATGCAACGGTCATTCCGCTCGCTCGGCCCGCGCCGCTCACGCCCCTCACGACGCGTTCGCCGAGCGCCGCGCGCTCCGGGGTCGCCAGAATCTTGAGGATGCGATCCGGAAAGGCATAGCCATGCAGCTCGAGCCGGTCCAATGCAGAGATGTGCGTTTGAACGTGCTCGGTCAATGACTCGGCCAGAAACGCCTGATCCTTGCGTTCGTGGCCGGCGCTTGTCATGCAGAACAGCCGGAAATGCGCCGCGTAGCCGGCATGATCAGGCACCGCTTGGGCGCGAACGCAGCGATGATTGGTGGTGAGCTTGACCGTCTGTCGGCCGTTCTTGCGCAAGCGCCGCGCGCTCTCCAGCGCGAGCAGGTTGGTCGGGTCCGAGACCACCTCCGTGCCGCGCATTGTCGACACGATTTTATTTTGGCTGGCGAGCGCGATGGCCGAGCACGACCCCAGCGGTGCCAGCGGCGAGAGTTCCAGAGCTTCGAATGCGGACGCCGCCGCCAACAGATGCCCATCCAGTTGATTCAATGTCCGCTGATCGATGTAGGCGGGGACGACGAAACGGTCTCGTTCCCATTGCTGCAGCACGCGTGCCGCCGATCGCTGCTCGGCCCGCTGCTCCGCAATCCCGAGGAGTAAAGACCACAGCTCGGACGCGGCCAATCCCTGCGCCAGCGCTGCGTACGCCGCTTCCTGAATTCCCGCGTGCGTCCAGTCGCGTTCCATGCGCAAAAATCTACCGGGCCGGCGTGCCAGGGGCAACCGCCGCGGGATCAGATCAAGAGGTGCGGCGGGATGCGCGCATTCGCGGCGCGCTCGTAGGCTCGCGCGACTTGCAGCAGCAAGCCGTCTTGATTGCGGGCGGCGACCAGCGTCACGCCCACCGGCAGCCCGCTCACGAGGCCGGCCGGCACGGTGAGACTGGGATAGCCTGCGGTCGCCGCGGCGCCGGCAATTTGCGAGGAACCGCCGCCGCGCCGATCGCCCCAGACCGGGTCGATGAGATCCGCCGGTCCGTTGCTCGGCCCCATCAGCACCTCGACGCCTTGTTGACCGAGCAGCGTGGCGAGACCCTCGACGTCAGCCGTGCGCTTGAGCGCGGCCAGCGCTTTCTCATAGGCCTCGTCGCTCAGGGGGCCTTTTGCCTGCGCCATTTCGAAGATTTCCTGACCAAAAATGATCAATTCCTCATCTGCATGCGCCTGGTTGAAGCTGATCAGATCGGCGAGCGTGCGGCACTCGACCTGCGCAGGATCGAGCGTCGCCAGGTAGGCGTTGATGGCGTCCTTGAACTCGTACAACAGGCCGTCGAACTCCGGCGCGCCCATCTCGTCGAACGCCTTCGGCGGCTTCAAATCCACCGTCACGGCGCCTTCTTTTTCGAGCACGGCTCGGGCGTCGGCGAACAACCGGGTTGTGTCCGGGTGCGCGCCCTGCGGCACCGGCATGACGCCGATGCGCACTCCGCGTAGCCGAAAAGCTTCGATGTCATTGCCGTGGGCGCCGAAGCCCAAGGGCCGTTCGGCAATCACAGCCGCGAGTATCGCGGCATCTCCGACCGTCCTACACATGGGTCCCGCCGTATCCTGCCGCGGCGAAATGGGCACCACGCCCTTACCGCTGACCACGCCGACCGTGGGTTTGAGTCCGACCAGGCCATTGATGGAGGCGGGGGAGAGGATGGAGCCATTGGTCTCGGTGCCGATCGCCGCCGCGCAGAAACTCGCCGCCGCCGCGACGCCGGAGCCGGCGCTCGACCCCGACGGGTTTCGGGCGGGATCGTAGGCATTGCCGACCTGGCCGCCGATTCCGCTCCAGCCGCTGCAAGAACGAGTCGAGCGAAAATTTGCCCACTCGCTCAAGTTGGCCTTGGCCAGGATGATCGCGCCCGCGGCACGCAGCCGGGCCGCGAGCGGTGCATCGGCGCTGCGAAAGGATTTCGCCAGCGCGTAGGAGCCTGCCGTGGTCGCCATCGGATCGCGCGTCTCGATGTTGTCTTTGACAATAATGGGAATGCCGTGCAACGGTCCACGCAGCTTTCCCGATTTGCGTTCCGAATCAAGCGCTCGCGCGTCTTTGAGCGCATTGGGATTGAGTGCCAAAACCGAGCGGTATTGCGGACCATGGTGATCGAAACGCGCAATTCGTTTTAAGTACGCGGCAGTGAGGGCTTCCGAGGTCACCGCACCGGTGGCCAGGGCCCGCATGAGTGCGGCAATCGACTGCTCTGTCGGATCAAAAGGATGCTCGGCGGCACGCAGCTCCCCGACGGCGGCCGTCAGCGACAGGGCCGCGGTTGTTGTAAGAAAGCGTCGGCGATCCATGATTCTCCCCTTAATACTCTTTCAGGCGGGCATGCGGGCCCGTGGTGCGTTCTCGGCGTGGACAGCGGTTCAAATTATTTTCGGCCGAATTCTTTACAGTTCCCGGTGAATTTGTTACTTATTTGTAGCGGGCTATGAGATATCTCATATACCGACAACGCTAAATATAACGCTGCAGGGGATGAATACCAATGACACCGACACGACCGCGTCGATATCGTGTGTGGCGCGAAGCACTCGCGCTGCCCGCTCTTTTTGCGTTAGGGCTGCCTGCGCACGCTCAAGTGACCCCAAAGGCGGCGGCACCTGAGGACACCACTCTTCAAGAAGTAGTGGTCACCGGTTCGCGCATCGCGCGTCCGGAATTCGACAATCTCGAGCCGACGACGGCGATCGACTCGAAAACCTTCGACCAACGCGGTTATCTCGATGTCGGTCAGGCCCTCAACGAATTGCCGGCATTCGGCGTGGCGCCCTCGAGCGCCGCGAATCAACAGAGCGGCTTCGGTGTTGCCCAAAGCTTCGTCGATCTATATGGCTTAGGTTCGCAGCGCACCCTGACCTTGGTGAACGGTCGTCGTTTCGTCTCCGAGAGCACGGCAAGTTTGGCCAATACCAACTCCAATACCAGTAACGGCGGCAACGGCACGCAGGTCGACCTCAATGTCATACCCACGAAACTGATCGACCACATTGAAGTGGTCTCGGTGGGTGGCGCGCCGATTTACGGCGCGGATGCCATCGCTGGCGTGGTGAACATCATCTTGAAGAAGGACTACCAGGGTCTCGACGTCGATGCTCAAGTGGGCGCGTCAGGCCAGGGAGACGCGTGGAACTACCGCACGCGCGTGTTGGGCGGCCAGAACCTATTCGACGGCCGGGCGAATATCACCGCGGTCGCGGAGTTCACGAAGACCGACGGCCTGCTGGGTACCCAGCGCAAAGTTATCGCCGAGGACTTAGGTTTCTTGGCGCCCACAAACAAGCCGGCACCGGGCCAGTGCTGCACCAGCGTGTTGGTCTCCGGCCTCTCAGTTCCGTCCGTGAGTTTCGGCGGCGTTCCGATGGTCGACGATATCTTTCTGGCGCCCGGCGCCGGTCTCACCGGTTCCTTGGTCGGAGTGACCAATGCCGCCGGCCAAACCCTGGCTTTCGGTCCCAACGGCCAGCTGCAGCCTTACAACGAAGGCACGGTCAACGGCAATCCGGTCTTTACGACCAATGGCGATGGTGAACGGCTCTCGCAGGTCACCAACCTGCTGTCGCCGACCGAGCGCATCAATATTGACACCTTGATGCACTTTCAGATCAACGATCATGTCAACGCGTTCGGCGAAGGCTATTTCTCCGAGTCGCACGCGCGGAACTTGGTGTCCCAGTCCTACAACACAACTCTATTCAGCAACACCTCTCCGTTCGGCATAGGCGGAACGCCCGGCGGTAATTTCGTGATCAGCATCAATAACCCGTTCTTGAGTGCCGCCGACCGCACGACCATTCAGACGGCGCTCAACAATTACGCTGCAACATTGCCGTTGGGCGGCACCATATACCCCGGAGTCAGCGTCGGCCAGCCGATATTTCAGGGATACAGCGGGCCGGGGCAGCCGGTGGCTTACCCTGCGTGGAATAACAGCCAGTTCTATATAAGTCGCGCCAATATCGATCTGGACAACGGTGCTGCAACGGACACTCAAAAGGTGTTTCGCGGTGTGGCGGGATTGAACGGCGACTTCTCCCTGGGCGACAGGAATTTCAATTGGGAAGTCTCCGCAAGCTACGGCTCGTCGAACAACACGCAAGTCACGCCTTCATACGTGTTCCAGAACCTGGCCAATGCACTCAATGCCACGACCAATGCCACGGGGCAGATCGTGTGCGCGGGCACCCCAGTGAACGGCCCGACCTCGACCATATCGAGCACATGCGCACCACTGAACATTTTCGGCCAAGGCTCGCCGAGTGTGGCAGCGTTGCAGTACATCACGCATATGGCGACGGTCGAATCTTTCAATACGCAACGGGACACCAATGCCTTCATCGGCGGGGATATCTTGAAAGTCCCAGCCGGCGAGTGGAAGTTCTCGGCCGGATTCGAGAACCGCCGTGAGGCGGCGGCCTTCACACCCGACACTTTCTATACCGAAACCTTGGGCCAGAATCAGATCTTGGGAATTGCGGGTTCCTACATCACCAACGAAGCGTATTTCGAGACCTTGCTGCCGATCTTCTCCCCGCAGCAGGATATCCCGGGATTGCACCGGCTCGAGTTGGAAGGCGCCGCGCGGCGTGTCGATAACTCCATTGCCGGCAACGCCACCACCTACACCTACGCCGTACGCTGGTCACCGATTGAGGACATCGGGTTCCGTGCCAACAAGACCAAGTCGATTCGCGCGCCTTCGATCACGGAGCTGTTCCTGCCGCCGGCAACGGTCGGATCGTTCGCCAATGATCCCTGCGACCAAAACTTCTATAACCAGGGCTCGGTGCCTGCGACACGCCTGAAGAACTGCCAAGCGGCGCTCGCAAGCATCCCCGGTGGCTACAACCCCGCCACCTTTCAATCACAGGTCGTGAATGCGACCGCCACCGGCACGCAATCGGGCAACCCCGACCTACAGAGCGAAATCGCCTTCTCCAAGACATTCGGTGTTGTCCTTCGCCCGCGCTTCCTGCCGAAGTTCAATGCGTCGGTGGACTACATCGATATCGCTCTCAAGGAGGCCATTCAGGCTTTGACGCTGACGGAAAATCTCGATGCCTGCTTCGACTCGGCGGATTATCCCAACAACCCTTCCTGCAATACGTTCACGCGTAATGCCGCCGGCCAGATCTCGAACTTCCATACCGGCTTCGTCAACGCGGGCTTGTTGGAGTTCACGGGTATCCAGGCGGCGCTGGACTACACCTTCGATCTGCCATGGTCCTTGGGCAGCCTGCAGACCAGCGCGCACTACCTCGATACCCAGCGGCTAAAAGGCCAGGTTGCGACCGCGGCCCCGAACGACATTGCGGGTCAGCTCGGTTACAGCAAGAGCAAGGGATCGATCGACATTCTGTACGCGAATCGTGGATTTTCGTGGGATTGGCAGGGGGTGTTCATCGGACCGGCGAATTTCAACAATCAGAATACGTCGACGTCGCAGGACATCCTGGGCGTCGGTGCCTGGTGGCTCATCAATTCCACGATCGGCATGAAATTCACGCCGGCTTTCAAGGTGCAACTCATCGTGGACAACGTGTTCAACAAGCTGCCGCCGTTCCCAGCCACCGCCGGCACGGGTGGCAACTACACGCCGCAGACCACGACGTACTTCTCGGGAATTCTCGGGCGGACTTTGCAGCTCGAGGCGGACTATAAGTTCCGTTAGAAGTCAGCTCGTTCGAATGTTGCTACAGAAGGGCGCCACGGGGCGCCCTTCCTCTGTGTGACGCATCGATTTGCTTGATTCCTCCGAACGCGACTAGAATCGAGCCATCGCGCGGGCGTCGTATAATGGTAATACCCAAGCTTCCCAAGCTTGAGCCGTGGGTTCGATTCCCATCGCCCGCTCCATTCTTGACTTAGATTCCTGATAGCAAGAAATCAACCGCGGCAATGATCTTATCCCGGTCAGATGCCAGATCTCCCGCAACGGGACCAAGCTCGCGGGCAGCGATACCAGCGACTTGCGGCGTCAGCATCAGGAATTCCTTCCCCTCGAATTTCAGGATCGGTGTCAACGTCCGCATCGAGCGCGCCAAGGCTGCGCTGGCCGGAGCCAGCGGAACCACAACGCGTGTGGCCAACACTTCAAGCAAGTCAGATTGGATGTCCAGCAGCAGTGGAAAGCGTTTCCGCGACGCTGGATTGCGATTCTGATACAGAGCAAACTGCGGCATCAGAACGTACGCAGACCGTCGCTGAACGCGCCATGCTCTTCGACGTCGCGGTTATAGGCTTGAATCGCATTCTCGTTCTGCTCTAGCCACTCGCGTTTACGAAGCTGCCGCAACTCATGCTCGACGGCCGCCTCCAGCGTTGCCGACAGATTAATCTCTCTGTTGCGCGCCGCCTGCAGCAGATCCGCAGAAATCGAAACATTCACCGCTTTCTTACTGCGGCGTGCGGTGGACATCTGAGGCTCCATTCACAAGCCCAAATAGCATGCGCATAGTATATGCGCACTAGGCGTGCGCAGCAACAATTCGAGGCTTGCACTGGACTGGTTACCTCTGCTGATCGCTGAATGCAGGGCGCTAGAATGCATTTCGCTTCGACTCAGCCAAGAGCGAGAAAAATGTACTGGTGCGGGGCGTCCCGTTTGAATTGGCGGTGGAATTTGCCTGGGACGGCGCGCTCATAGTCGAGGATCTTCGAAAGGACTAGGTGAGAGGCGATTTCAGGCGCTAGGTCTGATCGGAGAGCGATTGCATATGATGGTTTTCACACCGCGCGCTAACAAGGCGCATGCGATCAGTCTGCGCAAGGCCAACAAACGCGAGGTGAGACGATATGAAGCGCAAGCCTAATCCCCAGAAGGCGGATCGTGAGAACCCGGCGTGGACGAAGGAAACTTTTGCGCGTGCTCGCAAGGCGCGTGACGTGTTGCCGGAAATCTTCGGCGCCGCGACTGCTGCCAAGATGTTGAAACCACGTGGACGACCGAAATCGGGCAGGGCGCGTACATCGATCTCTATCCGATTACCACCGGAAACATTGGCGCGTTGGAAGGCTACGGGCCCTGGCTGGCAAACACGGATGGCCGAAGCATTGTCGAGAGCTGTCTGAATGTAAACCGCGCGGCGGCCGGCAATGCCGCCTGGCGCATCAGAAGTCACGACTAGTGTGGCGGTCAGCGCGTGAAGTCGCTTGTTCCTGGTCCACAACCGACAACCCTCAATTGCAGCAGCCGCGAGCAAGTGGACGTCCACATAACCAATGCCACGACCGTACAGGTTCCGCGCACGTATGAAACTCAAGACTTCATCATGTTCGGCCACCTTCACCGATCGCAGGATTGTCCACTCGTTCCGGCATTGGCCATGGCACAAGGAGGTCCCTTACATGGTTTACTGCGTCTTGAATGCCGGGTATAACCACGGTTATACTCGCTTCATGAAAACCGCGATTTCCATTCCGGACTCCCTCTTCGAAGAGGCTGACCGACTCGCGAAATCGCGGGGCTGGTCGCGCAGCGAGCTTTATGCGAATGCCGTGACGGCATTTGTCAACAGCGAGAGATTTTCCGGTGTTCGTGAAAAACTCGATGCCGTGTATGGAAACGACGAGGAGGACTCGGCGATTGATCCATTCTTCGCAGATGCACAGGCCCGGTCCCTGCCAAGGGAGAAGTGGTAGTGCGGCGGGGCGAGATCTGGTGGGCCTCGCTTGAGGAGCCTCAGGGATCTGGGCCGGGGTACCGCAGACCTGTGTTGATAGTGCAGTCGAATGAATTCAATGAAAGTGCAATCCGCACATCAATCTGTGTCGCGTTGACGTCGAACATGCGATTAGCTGACGCCCCGGGCAACATTCGTCTGACGCGGCGCGCCAGCGGCTTGCCGCAGGAATCAGTCGTTAACGTGTCACAGCTGATTACGCTGGATAAGCAACGGCTGACCAAGAAGGTCGGCCGTCTGCCCGCTGAACCGCTGCGTGACGTTGAGGCGGGGATAAGGCTGGTGCTGGCGCTATGAGCTCAGTTCGACACGCAGTCATCGCTAGTCCTAGGTTGTCTCTCATAGCGCTAAAATCCCCACGCCTATCGCGACATTCATGGATCGAGGGCCTCATAAGGAATTTATGAGACACAAATTGACGTCTGTTGCATTCGCTCGTCTTGCGTTCTTAAAGCGATTCAAATTTATTCTACTCGCTGGCATGCTTGCTGGGTGTGGCGGCCCGGTCCGCGATACCGATCCGCGAATCGGCGCGCTGATAAATCAGTGTTTCGCCACCGCCAAAGAAACCATTTTCATCAGCGGCAATTGCCAAGGAGTAGACGGTTGGTCTTACTGCGACACGGTCAAAGCTCTTAACCGGGAGCAACAGCGAGTTGCAAGCTATCCACTTCTTCCGCCAACACTACGGGCTTTTAGCGAAGATTCCGAATATTGGTCTGAGCAGATACGCGCCCAACAGAAATACTTTTTCGGATGGCACGGTGAACATCCCATTATTTACGGAGGCTTGCCGGCCGGCACCTCTCTTCAAATCGTTCAAATGTCGCGGTGGTTTAACGGAGAGAACGGCACATTTTGGGTTGCGCATGCGAAGATTCTAAACGGTGAATTTAAAGGGCGCCGGATCCTTCTACCATGGGAAGGATACGGTCAGCGTGGGTGGATCCGCGAAGAGTACGATCCGAAAGCAAAATCCAGAATGGCTCCCGAGGTAGAGTCCGACTATTTATCGAAGTGCGAATCGACAGCGACTGCTCCACATGCGAGTCACCAATAGCAGACAACGACGACGGACTGACATCGGGCGCTGATGTTCCTGCCCACCTCGTTGCCGGCCACTCCATTTTCAGACTATCCCCAATACTTGCCGGGTTATCTGCCGAGCTACCTTGGCTTCGGTTAGCCGACGATTTGCGCCGTGAGCGGAGTCACCGCTTGATCGCGTCGGCAAATATCGTCTTGCCGGCCGCGACTGCGTGCTCCGCCATCAGGAATGCCGCGGCATTCCAAGACTGCCCCGGCATTCCTCGCGGTGCGAGCGTTTTGCCGTGAAGCCATTCAGTAAATCGCCAATTTCGAAGCGCGCATACGCGCGCCAGTTTAATCAGTTCCGACTTGGCCTGTTCTACGCGCCCTGCCGCTACGAGTGCCGTTACCCAGAATCCGCCCACCATCGGCCAAATGCCTCCGTTATGGTACTGCCAGACGAAATTCTGCCGATGCCGTGCCATGTACGGACGCCACAGCGAATTGCTTCGTTTGATGGGACGAGTGACCGCCCGCACGGGGTAAGGATCGCCCACCTGTGCCGTCGTGAGCGCATCGAGGGTTCGCGTGCTTGCAGCCCTGTCGGCGAGTCCCAGTAGCACGGCCAATACATTGCCGAAAACATCGCCCTCCTCGCCGAAAAACGAAAAATTGACGAAGCTCAGGTACAAATCCCGATTGCATCCCTGTTGCAACACGTAATCGTTGAGCAGGCGGGCGCGGCGATATTCGGCGATATCCGCGGAGAATGGATGGAAGAGCCCGTTGAAATTCTCGCGCGTCTTCGCCGCGTGGCCGATCCGAAAGAGACGCTTCACAAAATACCACAGTGCATTTGTATATAGAACGAAGCCGGAGCGCGGCATGATGTCGGCCCAGTCGCTGGCCTCATTTTGCTGCAGCAGATAGAAGCGTTGATGCTCCTGCGCCAAAAGCCATTGCGTGGCCAGCTTGACGCGCTTGGCGTATTTTCGCAGCAAGCCGCGGGGACTGCGCTGCCGATCCAGAATCGCCAGCGCAATCAGCCACCATAACGTCGAATCAATGCATCCCAGATACCAGAAGTCAGCTTCCTGTCGTTGTACGTCGACGAATTTCGCAATCTGTCCGTTCGGGGCTTGGTGCTCGGCCAGGGTGTGTAGACCCGCTGCGGCTGCGCGCGCCAGAGACTGATCGCCGGACAGCACCATGCCGATCGCGCAGACGGCAGCGTCTCGTCCGAATATTGCCGTATACCCGCGCTTGTCTGCCTGCAGCGTGGCTGAAGCAGCAAGGATGCCGCCGGGCGACAGATTTCGCTTCAACAGATCGACAGACTGAGAATGGCAGGCATCGAGTAGGGCCTGATCATCCGGGTATCTCGTAATATGTGTCTCCTGGTATCTTCGTGCCAGTATTCCGCATAACCCATGCTGGTACCACATCCTTGCTTTCCGGTCACGTCCGTCGGTTTTTTGGACTTCCGTGTTGGCCGCCTCTGCATCAAACTTTTTCGCCTCTCGAACAATCTAAATGGCGATATCACAGCGGAGCGCTTAATGTCTCAGCAATTTGCCAACGTTGATGCAACGGTGCGCGCGGCGTGCACTGCCCTGACGGGATTTCTCTCATGCCTGTCTGCAGTTGCGGGCACAGCGCAGCCTGCCGCACCTGCGGTCACGGCCTTCGCGCATGTGTGTGTGCTGCCGATGGATACGAACCGCGAATTGCACGATCAGACGGTGCTCGTTCGGGGCGACAAGATCGTTGCCATCGGTTCGTCCATTCGCGTGCCCGCCGAGGCCACGGTCATCGATGGCCACGGCAGCGCGTGCCTGTCCCCGGGCTTGGCCGACATGCATGTCCACACGGACGCCGTCGAGGACATGAAAGTCTTCCTCGCTAATGGCGTTACCGCCGTGCTCAATATGGGCCATGCCTCTGAGGCTTTCATGGATCAAGTGCGGCCCGCGATCAATCGCGGTGAGCTGCCGGGTCCTTACGTCTATGTCGGGTTGCTGGTGGATGGTTCGGCCCAGTTCGGCAATCTGTTCGTGACCACGCCCGCCGAAGCCCGGGCTATTGTCGACATTGCCAAGACCAACGGTTACGACTTCATCAAGGTCTACAACGACCTCTCGGCGGACTGTTTTCAGGCAATTGTCGCGGAAGGCAAGCGCCAGCACATGGGTATCATCGGCCACGGCATTACGCGCGTCGGGATTGAGAAGCAGCTCGCCATGGGCCAGATCATGGTGGCCCATACCGAGGAATTTCTGTACACGGTTTTCTCACATCCTGACCTGACCGCATCCAATCCGGCCGGCCGCGATCCGACGCCGCCTGATCCGGCGGATATCCCGCGGGTCATAGCCTTTTTGAAACTCGATAAGGCATTTGTTACCGCCGACCTCAACACGTATGCAACGATCGCCCGACAGTGGGGTAAGCCGGACGCATTGCGAGCATTCATGCGCAGCCCCGACCTACGTTATCTCTCCCCGATGCGTCGAATAAAGTGGGGCAAGAGCAGCTATGTCAAACGTGCGGGCAGCGTCGATGCGAATCTCGCATTCCTGAAACGCTTCACCAAGGACATGGCAGACGCGGGCGTGCTCCTCATCACCGGCACCGACACGCCGAGTATTCCCGGCTTGGTGCCGGGTTATTCGTTGCACGACGACATGGACGTGCTGGAGGCTGCGGGTTTGAGTCGCTACGAAATTCTCGCCGCGGCGACCCGCACACCCGGCGAGCTGATCCGCCGTTCCCTTCCCCTCAGCGAACCCTTCGGCACCGTAGCCGTGGGCAGTCGTGCTGACTTGGTGCTCTCCGCTACCAATCCGCTGGAGGATCTTTCCACGTTGCGCAAGCCGCTGGGCGTCATGTCCAAGGGGAAGTGGTACTCGCAAGAAAATCTGCAAGAGCTCTTGGACCAGGTGGGCGAGGAATACAAGGACGCGGCGGCCGAGAATGTACCCGAATGAGCGCACCGCCAAGGTAGCTCGGAAGACACCGGTGCGGTATGGTTGGGCGCGATTCATTGCGTGCCTTGTCCCTTCGGAGAACCCATGCTGGACACAATCGGCCATATCGCCCTTATCGCAAAGGATTGCAGCAGAACGGCTGCGCTGTTTAAGGACTTGTTCGGCGCGGCGATTGTGGTGCGCAAAGATGTCGATGGGCATGAGGAGACCTACGTACGGCTGGGTCGAACTTGGTTTGTTCTCGTGCAGGCGGACGTTGATCGCCCTCGCAGCGGTGATCACATCGCTTTCTCGGTTTCACCGGCCACGCTTCTGGAAGCCGCGGGGAAGCTCAAAAAAATGAATGTGGAGTTCTTTCTTGCCAGGTCGGACACCGCGCTCTACTTTTTCGATTACGACAATCATGTATTCGAGCTGGACACGACGGACCTGGACCGCGAGTTGGCCGGATGACAAGATGACCCGCCGCGCCGGCGGCCCGCCACCTGCCATGGAAATCGGAGCTTCTATGATGATTCGCCCGCTCGCGAGATATATTCGCATGTCCTTCCGACTCGGTAGCGCGCCGCTCGCAGCGCTGTTGTGCGCGGCTTCCGCTGTCGCGGTGACGCCGGCTGCGACCCAAGAACCTTCGCAGGGGCGGCGTATCGACCGCGCCGCCGATTACGTGGTGCTGGCGCCGCACGAGCGCGTGGAGCCCGAGAACCGCATCTTGACCGACCGACTGGAACATCTGTTGCCGGCGCTGATGGCCGAGACGGGATTGGACATGTGGGTCATCATCAATCGCGAATACGCTGAAGATCCGGTGTATTTCACCCTTGTGCCGCAGCCGAGCTTCGCCGCGCGGCGCACGACGATGTTGGTGTTCAGCCGCGCGGCGGACGGTACCGTGGAGCGTCTCGCCGTGAACCGCTATCCGCTCGGCGGGCCCTACAAGTCGGCATGGTCGGGCGGCGATCTCGATGCACAGTGGAAAGCGCTGGGTGCACTGATCGTCAGCCGCGAGCCCAAGCGGATCGGCATCGATGTTTCTCGCACCTGGCCGGCAGCGGACGGTTTGACCCACGCGCTGCACGAACGGCTGGTCGAGGTGTTGCCGCCGGGATATGCGAATCGTCTGGTTTCCGCGGAAGCACTCGTGGTGCGCTGGATCGAAACACGCACGCCGGCGGAGCAGGCGCTGTATCCGCACATCGACAGCGTCGCGCGCGGCGTGATTGCCGAAGCATTCAGCAGCCGCGTGATCACGCCCGGTGTCACCACCACCGACGAGGTCGCCTGGTACATCCGCGAGCGCTTCGAGTCGCTCGGACTGCGCCCCTGGTTCATGCCGACGGTGGATCGCCAGCGGGCCGGTCAGCCTTGTCCCGTCGGTGCCACGGGCGGGCATTGCGGCGATGAAGGGCGAATCGACGCGGGCGATGTGCTGCACACGGATGTCGGCTTTTGCTACTTGAAGCTGTGCACCGACACCCAGGAAATGGGCTATGTGCTCAAGGCTGACGAAGAGGGCGTGCCGCAGGGGCTTATGGCTGCGCTGGCCCGCGGCAATCGCTGGCAGGACATCCTGACCGGCTCTTTCCAGGAAGGGCGCTCCGGCAACGAAATCCTCGCCTTAACGATTAAGGGCTGCGCCGCGGCGGGTCTCGCCTGCAGCACCTACAGCCACCCGCTGGGGTTCTTCGGGCACTCATTGGGGCCGACGATCGGCATGTGGGACAACCAGGGTCCGACGCCGGGAACGGGTGACTACCCACTCCATCGGGACACCGTCTATGCCATCGAGGGCAACATTGCGACGCCTCTGCCGGAATGGGGCGGACAGCGGGTGCAGATCATGCTGGAGCAGGGCGCGTTGTTCGACGGCAAGGGCGTGCGCTACCTGGCCGGGCGCCAGACGGACTGGCACCTCATCCGATAATGGAGATTGCATGAAGCAAACCATCGGCCTCAATCGTCGCGACGCGCTCAAATTGCTGAGCGCCGGCGCGGCTCTGCTGCGGTGGGATGCCGCCGTATCCGCCGCCGGCGGCACCGCCGGACCGCCATTCGTGACAAGCGACATCGCCCGGCTTCGGCGCGTCATCATGTGCCCTCCGGATCCGGACATGTTCGCACCCGCAAGCACCGCAGACGACATCCTGCCGATGCCGGTTTCAGTCGGTCAAGCCATGGTGAATGAGCACGCGGAACTGATGCGCGCTATTCGCGCAAGCGGCGCGGAGGTTCTACCGATCCCCGACTTGCTGAGTTCGGCGATCGCTGCGGCGCGCGCGCACGGTGCCTGGGAGACTTGGCTGCGCGGCACCCACCCGAAACTTGCAGCTGATCCTAAGGCGGTGACCGCGCAGACGCTACTTGGCCGCGATCCCGCGACTCAATATCGCACCTGGCCTGATGGAAGCTATCGACACATCGTCGATGGTATCAACTCATTTATATTCAGCCGCGATACGGCTGCGACTCTGCCAGGGGGCGTTGTCCTTCTGAATGTTGGGTCTGCACAGCGGGTGCGTGAACAGGTTCTGCTGCGTTTTATCTTTGACTGGGCGCCGCAGCTCGCCCGTTATCCAATCCTGTTCGATGCCAGACAGGAGGGACTGCTGGCGGAAGGCGGTGATTTTCAACTCGTCGACGAACACACCTTGTTCCTTGGCGTCGGCAACCGCACGGATCCGCGCATTGCGCCCATCCTCGCGCGACGCCTGCAGATGGACGTACTGGCGGTTCAGACCCGCAAGGTCGAGTTCTTGCGGCCGATGGGGAAGCGGCTCGGCCTGCGCTCCGCATTTCTGCACTTGGACAGCTACTTCACGCACGTGGCCGACAAGCAGGCACTCACGCTGCCGTGGTTCCTGGAAGCAGCGCAGGTTGGCAAGGATCCTTACACCGAGTATCTCAAGGGAATGGCGGCAGACGGCGCGGTAAGCGATGACGATCTGAAGGCGGCGCGGGAGTTCATGAAGGACTTCGGGATGGTGCGGCTGTTTCGCGCCGGCTCGGCCGAGGAAGATACCAGCGTCAATGAGATGAAGCTGGTCGACTTCGTACGCAGTCGCGGCTACACGGTGCATTTCGTGGGCGGCGAACCGCCTGCCGCGGACCCGATCCGGCATTTGTTCAGGACAGTGTTGCCCGAGCATGAACAGCAGGGCGCGAACGTAGTGGCCACCTCGCCGGGGCACGTGGTCGCGTACGAGGGTGCCACCCAGACACACGCGGCCTTGAGGCGCGCGGGCATTCAAGTGACGACGGTATCGGGGCGCGAACTCTGGCCTCGGGACGGCGGGCCGCACTGTCTCACCATGCCGCTCGAGCGAGGCTGAGACGGCGTCGCTACCGCGAATCCTAAGGCCGCATCCGCGCCGCCCAGCGATACAGCAGAAACACTGTCAGCGCGAATACGCCGCTGCCGATCCATACTGCAGCGTTATCGGCAAATTCATCGCCCACCAAGGCCAGCGGAAAATCTTTGCCTGAGAAAGCGACGAAGGCAGCGATGATCACGCCCACCAGCCCCTCGCCCACGATCATGCCCGAAGCCAGCAGCACTCCAAGCTGCTTGGTGGCCTCCGGCTTGGACGCGCGTTGCGCACGGCGATCGAAGTACCATCCCACGATCGACCCGACCACGACCATCAGCGTGCTTTGCGTCGGCAGGTAAATCCCCAGGCCTACGGCGAGCGGTGAGAGGTGCGCCGAGGTGGTAAAACGACGCAAGCTTTCGTCGGCGGCGATCACCAGCACGCCGATCAGCGCACCGATCCGTATCAAGCTCCAGTCGACATTGTGCTGAATCACGCCCTGCGCCAGTGCCGAGATCAGGCCGGCCTGAGGCGCCGGCAACGGATGCTCGTGGTGGGGCCCTGGGGCGCCGGCGAAACCATAGGCATGGTTGAGCAGATCGAGGATCGGCGGAATGATCGCGGCGCCCGCGATGACTCCAATGACCAGGGCCACCTGCTGCTTCCACGGCGTGGCATCGACGAGCTGACCGGTCTTGAGATCTTGCAGGTTATTGTTGGCGATGGCCGCCACGGTGAACACCACCGCAGTGACGAACAGTGCGTAGGCCACCAGCGCGGTACCGCTGCTTGCGGGTAGACCCGAGCGGATACCGGGCACCAGCAGCAGTGCCGCCCCGATCACCACCAGAATGCCGATGCCCGACAGCGGACTGTTCGACGAACCGATGAGCCCAGCCATGTAGCCGCAGACTGCGGACACGAAAAAACTCATCAAGGCGATGTAAACCAGCGCGCTGACCACCATGAAAAACATGTGATCGCCGAGACCGCTGCCGGCGGAGAAGTTTGCGATTAGCGCGCCGATCGGCACCATGCAGACCAACGAAACCAGGGCGACATAGCCAATCGGGATGTCCTGCTCGGTGCGAGGCAGCAAGGCGGCATTGCCGGCGGCGCGCGCCCGCGAGGCCGCCATCGCGGAGCGCAGCCCGGCGACAACCGGTTTGATGAGCTTCGCCAGCGTCCACACCGCCGCCACGCCGATGGTGCCGGCGCCGACGAAGCGCACCTGATGGCTCCAGGTATGCTGCGCCAGCTGCGCGATCGGTTCTGCACTGGCCGCGAGCGCCGAGAAGTGTGGTACGCCCCAAGCCCAACCGATCAGCGCACCGACGAACATCGCGATGCCGACCCACAGGCCCACCAGGTGGCCGACGGCGAATAGCGCGAAGGACAGCAAGAAATCGAAGCCGGTCACGCCGCCGCGATCGCCGCCGACGCGAAAATAACGCGCCACGTCGCTGGCGAAAATGCGTGTGGCCACGATGCAGGCAAAGGCAGCCGAAACAATCGCCCCCCAGACTACGGCCGCGAGACCTGTGCGGCTGTCCTCGACCGCCGCGGCATTGGCGTTCTCCCCGCCACCGACTTTCAGCACCTCGGCGCAGGCGACGCCTTCGGGGTAGGGCAGGTCGGACTGCGTCACCAGCGCGCGTCGCAGCGGGATCGAATACATCACTCCCAGGATTCCTCCCAGGCCGCAGATCGCGCAGGAAACCCAGTAGGGAAAGCCGGTCCACCAGCCGATGATTACCATGCCTGGCAGTACGAAAATGACGGAGGACAGGGTGCCGGCCGCGGAGGCGACGGTTTGCACAATATTGTTCTCCTGGACGGTCATGCCCTTGAGGCCGCGCAGCAGCGCCATGGAAATGACCGCGGCCGGGATGGAGGTGGCGAAGGTGAGGCCTGCCTTGAGTCCGAAATAAACGTTCGCTGCCGTGAACACCACGGTAATGACCACGCCGAGAACCAGGCCGCGCAGCGTCAATTCGACGCGCGGCGTGACCGCGAGCGGTGCAGGCGTAACAGGGCTGCTCATGAATCATCCCCTTTTGGTTCTTGTCCTTGTCACTGCTGCGCGCCCTGAGACGCACGAACAGAATGTCCCTTAATACCGCAGATACGCTAGGATCGCCATCACTGTCTGGACGCGCCAGACGCCTCAGTCAAGATGCGAGCGCAAAATCACCGCATACGAATCCAGCGTTGGACGCTCCGTGTTGGTCGGAAGTTGCGGGTATACGCGCAAGACGTCGTCGCCGATGAAGCGTGGATGGACGTGAATTGCAGGTGTGGAACTTCTTGGAACGCTGCCTCGCCAATCGAGTGCCAGAGACTCAAGCCTTGATTTGGAAAAGCGCGGCCGACTGCCCGGGTGACGCGAGACACCATGACCATAAGCGCGGCGCCCGTGGCGTCATCAAGATCGCGTACATCATGGAAATGTCGTCGTGGAATGACCAGCGTATGACCCGGATGGAACTGCCGCAAATCGACGGCAGCCAACGCCAGGTCGTTCTCGCACACGATGCTGGCCGGCACGCTTCCCTGCGCAATAGAGCAAAAGAGGCAACCCTCCATAGAAGTCTCCCGAAAATCCAGGTATTCGACATTTTGTCGGACACCGAAGGGTCTTACAACGAACCGGCGGGCGGGCGGGGCCCAGGGCTAAGTTGCGCTGCGATTTAACCAAATCAGGTGTGAAATAGCGCACATGCTGTCAATTTATTCGACAAATGCAGCCTTTTTATGCGGATCGGTCTTCAGTCTTATGGTCACTAACGGCGTAGGCTGCGGTGGCAAATGGACCCCAATCTGCACCCATGACACGCCAGCGCCGCCATCCAATCGAGGACTCGCAGGAGCCGGACGACCTGTTTCGCTCCATCAAATCGAAGCTCGCGCAGCGCGAAACCGGCGCCGCGCCCGACGGAATTACGGTCGACCTGTTTCCCGTCGCCGCGGCCCCGGTCCCTGAACTCGACACGCACGAGCCGCACGAGCCGCCGGGCCGCGAGTTGGGCGAGGGCGAGGTTTTGTGCGGCCGCTATGTCATTGAAAGCCGGTTGGCCAGCGGCGGCATGGGTACCGTCTACAAGGCGCTCGATCAATCGCGCAGCGCGCACACCGCCGCGGATTCTTACGTGGCCATCAAAGTGCTGCATGAAAATACGCGGACACGATCGGATGTGCTCGCCAAGTTGCGCCGCGAGTTTTTTTGCGCGCAGGCACTGTCCCATCGCAGCATCGTCAAGGTGTACGAGCTGGACTTGCATCAACTCCCTTTTTTCACCATGGAGTTGATCGACGGCGAAAACCTGCCGAGCCTGGTGCAGAAATTTCATCCGTTGCCCTTGCCGCGCCAATATGCGAACGCGGTCATCCGCGAGGTCGGCGAAGGCCTAGCACATGCGCACGATCGTCGCGTGATTCACGGCGACATCAAACCGCAAAACATCATGGTCGCTAATTCAGGCGAGGTGCGCATTCTTGATTTCGGCACGTCGGGCGGAGCGGCCGCGCTCACGCCGGCCTACGCATCGTGCGAATTGCTGGAAGGGCGTGAGGCTGATCCGCGCGACGATCTTTTCGCGCTCGCCTGCCTCGCTTATGAATTATTGGCGGGTGAACACCCGTTTCAACGCCGACGCTCAACCGAGGCGCGCACGCTGAACATGGCGCCGTCCCGTCCGCCGGGTCTCTCCGGGCGGCAATGGCGGACCCTCATGCGCGGCCTCGCATGGGATCGCGGCGATCGTCCAGCGTCGCTGCGCGATTGGCTGGCGGATCTCGATCTGGGGCGCGAGCCGTTGGGACCGATCCCGCAGCCTGAGAATTCACACGTATCGCTGTTGAACAGAAGCGGCGTTGCCTCCGCCCTGATCGCCCTGCTCGCGGTGACATTGATCGGCGGGGTCACCTGGGCCGTGCTCAGCCGCCCCAAGCCGGCCCCCACCGTTGCCGATGCCACCGTTGCGGATGCCGATGCCGAAGCCGCGCCGCCGGTCATTGCCGATACTGCGCGGGCGGATGCTGACATCGATGATGCGCCGCCGCCTGCCGAGGCGACGCCGGAGAAGACCCCGGCGAAAAAGCAAAACCCGGCTCGACCCATCGACAAGACCGAGAGGATCGGTATGGTGGCCGATTCCTATGCGTTTGGATCAGCCCAGAAATTCGCGGAGATCAAGGTGCATCGTTCGACCGGATCCAAGGGCGCGACGAGTTTCCAATGGTGGACCGAGGCCGCTTCCGCGCTCGCCGGCACCGACTTTGCGCCGCAAGCCCCGACCACCGTGTTTTTCCCGGCAGGCGTGCGCACCGTGAGCCTGTTCGTCAAGCTTCTGCCCAATGCAGCACGAAAGCGAAGTGCGCTATTCTACGTTGTCCTCGGCAACACCAGCAGCGGCAGTGCATTGAGCAGCGTCTCCAAAGCATCCCTATCGCTTCATCCATGAGGCTCAAGTCGTCCCGTTACGGGGCGGCGCGTGCGATCTCAAAACTGGGCTTAGGCTCTCGCACGCAAGGCGCGCAGTGGATAAAGGAAGGGCGGGTGCGGGTCAACGGCCGTGTGGTGACGGACCCGGAATTCCCCGTGAGCGAAGGCCGCGATCGCGTCACCGTGGAGGGCCTTAACAGCCCGCGCGCACGCTTGGTCATCATGCTGAACAAGCCTCGCGGCCTGGTGACGACCACTCGGGATGAGCAGGCCCGCGAGACGGTCTATCGGTGCTTCGCGGGATCCGACCTACCGTGGCTCGCGCCGGTGGGAAGACTCGATAAGGCCAGCGAAGGTCTTTTATTGTTCAGCAACGATCCGGCGTGGGCCGCGCGCCTGACGCACCCATCGACGGGACCCGATAAAACCTATCACGTGCAGATCGACCGGGTGCCGGAGGCGGCATTGATCGCGAATCTCAATCGGGGTGCGAATGTCGAAGGCGAGCGGCTGCGTGCCAAAACCGTTCGTTGCCTGCGAAGCGGTCAAAAGAACGGCTGGCTCGAAATCACTCTCGATGAGGGCCGCAACCGCCACATACGCCGCCTGCTGAGCGCCTTCGACATTGCGGTGCTGCGCCTGATACGAGTCAGCATCGGCGATCTTCAATTGGGTCCGCTTCCCAAAGGCGGCTGGCGTGCCGTGACCGAGCACGAGATCGAGTCGTTGGCGCCGGTGGCGCGCTAATTCAGTACGGCCGCACTCGTCGGCCGCACTCGTCGGCGGCACTCGTCGGCGGCACTCGTCGGCGGAACGCGATGTCTGGCGCTACGGGTGCGCGCTGTCCGGTGTCGTGGCCGCCGTCGCCGCTGCGGCTGGCGCTGCGGTGTCGGTGGGCAACTCGGCTTGCAGACCCACCGTGGCGATGACGCCATCGGCCTTTTGCAGCACTTCACGAGCGTAATCCCAATGAATCGCGACGGTCGTATCGCCGACGGCTGCCTTGAGCAGGTCCGAAAACTGATCGATGTCGGGTTCAAAGCTTTGACCCTGCGCATCGACGGGCGGATGCGCCTCGAGCAGCAGCTCACCGTCGACCCAGGCGACTTTCACCGGCACGTTGATCAGGCGCACCGGCGTGCCGACCGGAATCAGGGGGAACAGCTGCGCCACATCGTCGGGGTACATGCGTATGCAGCCGTGCGTGACCGCAAGCCCAACGGCAATCGGATTGTTGGTGCCGTGAATGAGATAGGTCCCGTTTCCCGCCGCCAGCCGCATCGCATAGGCCCCGAGGGGATTGTCGGGTCCCGGCCCCACTTTCGGCGGCAGCGGATCGCCCGCTTCCGCGTGCTCCTTGCGCACCGATTCGGGCGGGAACCAGGTCGGATTCTTCTCCTTTTGAATGACATGGGTGACGCCGAGCGGCGTGCGCCAATCCATCTTGCCGATGCTGACCGGATAGGTGATGACCTGAACGGGTCCGCCGCGTTTCGGCTTCGGAAAATAGTAGAGCCGGTGTTCGGGAAGATTGACGACGATGCCCTCATGCGGGCCCGGCGGAAGAATATGCCGCCCCGGAACCACCAGCATTTTGCCGGCCCCCGGCAGCCAGGGATCGACCTTGGGATTGACCCGGATCAGTTCCTCGGAACCCAGGCTGTACGCTCGTGCCAGGTCATAAAGTGTGTCTTCATAAACCGTCATGATGGTCTGATCCTCGCCGACCACCATGTCATCCGGTTTGGACAAGGTATAAGTCGTCGCATGCGCACAAGGCAGCGCGGCGAGCAAAGCGACGGACAGCAGGGCCTGGCGCAACGCACGAGAACCGCGGCGGGAGGTGTCAGAGACGAGGTTCAAGTTTTCCACCGTATTAGCCTAGCATGGGCGCGTTGGACTCACGGTATCCTGGCATTAGCTTTCATTTAGGTGCGGCGATGTTCAAATCAAAACTGGGTCACGGCATGATTATAGGCGCTTTGCTGCTGGCGGCGCCGTGGCTGCATGCTCAGACTAACCCCGATTGGATCACGCCGATCGCGCCTTACCGCATCGCGGGCAATTTGTACTACGTCGGCAGCCGGGATTTGGCCTCTTATTTGATTGTCACGCCCCGAGGCGACATTCTCATCAACTCTAATTTGGAGAGCTCGGTTCCGATGATCCGTGCCGGCGTCGAGCGGCTCGGTTTTAGATTCAAAGACATCAAGATTCTGCTCATCAGTCACGCGCACTTCGATCACGATTCCGGCAGTGCCGAACTGATTCGTCAGACCGGGGCCAGGTACATGGTGATGGATGGGGACGTGTCCGTAGTTGAAAGCGGCGGCGCCACGGATTTTGCCTACGGCAAAGACACCTACACCGCGGCGAAGGTCAATCGAATATTGCACGACGGGGATGCGGTGAAGCTTGGCGGCACGGTACTCATCGCGCACAAGACAGCCGGTCATACCCGAGGCTGCACCACTTGGACCATGCAGGTGAAGGAAGCCGGGCATCCGCTCAATGTGGTCATCGTCGGCAGCTGGAATGTGAATCCGGGCTGGCGCTTGGTCGATCGTCCGGACCAGCCCGCCTCGTATCCCGGCATCGCCGCGGACTACCGGCGTACCTTCGCAACTCTCAAGCGGCTGCCTTGCGATATTTTCCTTGGCGCGCATGGCGCCTACTTCGGCATGCTGGCCAAGTTGGATCGCATCAAGGCGGGCGCTCGCGAGAATGTGTGGATCGACCCGTCGGGCTATCAGGCCGCCGTGGCCGAGCGCGAACAGGCGTTCGAAACTGAACTCAAGCGGCAGGAGAACTGATTCCCTTCCTCGGCTATTTTTCCTTCGTCGGACCTCTCCGTTTCGCAACCGCCTGCCGTAAAACAAATTCGACCTGCGCATTCACGCTGCGCAGATCATCGGCCGCCCACTTCTCGATTTCTTTCCATAGATCGGGGGAAATCCTCAGCAGAAAGGGTTTGCGTTGTTCCGACGACACGTCAGGTGTAGAGCGTGCCGGTATTGATCACGGGCGAGGCGTCCGAATTTCCGCAGAGCACGACCAGCAGATTGCTGACCATGGCGGCTTTGCGTTCATCGTCGAGTTTCACGACGTTTTTTTGATCCAATTCATCCAGCGCCATGTGAACCATGCTGACGGCATTTTGAACGATGATTTTGCGCGCGGCGATGATGGCTTCCGCCTGCTGCCGCCGCAGCATGACCGGCGCGATTTCCGGCGCATACGCGAGATGCGTGAGACGGGCTTCCTCGACGATGACGCCGGCCTTCAGCAGGCGAACCTGTAACTCCTCCTTCAGCGCGAGCGCAACTTCATCCGCGCCGCCGCGCAGGGTGATCTCGTGCTCCTCGCCCTGATCGTATGCATAACGGCTCGCGATGCTGCGGATGGCCGACTCGCTCTGGATTTCGACGTAGCTCGTATAGTCCTCCACGTCGAATACGGCTTGAGCGGTGTTTTCGACCCGCCATACGACCACGGCAGCGATCTCGACCGGATTGCCGCGTTTGTCATTCACCTTGATGGCGTCGCTGCTGAAGTTGTGAGCGCGCAGGGATAATTTGGTCGAGAGCCATTGCAGGCCCGGTCCGCCGGCGCGGCGCCGGCCGGGACGATTTCGCTGCTCCCCTTCGCCCGATCCGCCGTCCTTCTGCAAATTTATCCCGCGGCTGCGGGAGTAGAAGGGGTTGGCCCAGTGAAATCCGCTGCTGCGCACCGTGCCCTTGTAGGCGCCGAACAGGATGAGCACCCGCGCCTGATTCGGCTGCAGCGTGAAATAGCCACCGACCATGATGATTCCGAGCAGCGCACAGAAGCCGCCGATCACCCACATGGGACCGCCCCCGGCGGTGGCCAAGTTGAACAGGTACAGCCCGCCGAGCAGCAGCGCGACGTTGAGGAGCAGCATTCCCCAGCCATTCAGGGTGCTGACGATGCGTTCCGATGCAATGGGCTGGGTGTTTTGGGCAGGCATGTTGCGCTCCGACCGTTGATATTGGAGTGATATCATAATGAAATCTAATCGAGGTTGTCAATCGGTGCGCGTTTCGGGCGCCTTGCCCGCAGCAAATCGCCGCAAAAGCGTGTAATGTCGCCGGTTATCAATATGTTAAGAAATTGACCGGAGCTTACGCGTGGCAACCGTGTTGAATGTTCTGCGCCTATCGGCGGCGGTGGCGCTGTTGTCATTGGCCGCCCAGGCGCCGGCGCAGACCCCGGCGGCGCTCAAGCCCTACGTCAGCGAGGACGCCCCCGTGATCGTGCTCATGCATGTGCGGGTGATCGACGGCACCGGCGCGGCGCCCGCCGAGGATCAACGCATCGATATCGAGGCGGGCAAGATCACGCGGGTGCAAAGCGCGCGGGTGCAAAGCGCCAAGCTTCGAAATGCGTTTCCGCCCAATGCGAAGATTTTGGATCTCAGCGGCAAGACCGTGATTCCGGGCCTGGTCGGCATGCACGAGCATTTGTTCTATACAGGGCCGGAACGCGGCAAGGATGGATTGCCGTTCTGGGTCGAGATGATCGACAGCGGACCTCGCCTTTATCTGGCGAGCGGCGTGACCACGGCACGCACGGCCGGCAGCATGGAGCCGTACACCGATCTCTCGTTGAAAAAGCTCATCGATGGCGGCGAGAAACCGGGTCCCAAGCTGCTCATCACCGGTCCGTACATCGGCGATCTGTTAGGGCTGGCGCCGCAACTGCATACCCTGAGCGGTCCCGAAGACGCCGGCCGCACGGTCGACTACTGGGCAGCCGAGGGCGTCACCTCATTCAAGGCCTACATGGGCATCAAGCCCGAGGAGTTGAAAGTCGCGGTTGAACACGCGCACGCCAAGGGCTTGAAAATCACCGGACACCTCTGTGCCGTGGGCTTCACCGAAGCCGCAGCGCTCGGGATAGACAATCTCGAGCATGGCATCATCGTCGATACCGAATTTCTTCCGACGAAAAAACCCGGCATTTGCGCGTCGAAGGATGCGGCGGAGGATTTCGCGAAAAATGTCGACATCGAGTCCGCGCCGGTGCAGGCGATGATTCGCGACCTCGTCGCGCATCACGTTGCCGTAACCTCCACGCTCGCCGTGTTTGAAGTCAGCGTCCCGAATCGGCCCGCGATGAAAAAAATACTGCGTGCCCGGGAAATGCTCAGCCCCCAGGGCTGGTCGACTTATCTGCGGATTCGCAGCAGCCTCGCCGAGGCAAATAATCCCATGAGCCTCGCTTCCCTCAAGAAGGAAATGCAGTTCGAGCGCGACTTCGTGAAGGCCGGCGGATTGTTGATGGCCGGCTGCGATCCCACCTCATTCGGCGGTGTATTGCCGGGCTATGGCGATCAGCGCGGCTTGGAACTCCTCGTCGAGGCGGGATTCACGCCGCTCGAGGCCATTCATATTGCCACCCAGAATGGTGCCACCTACCTGGGCCAGGCCGATCAAATTGGTTCGATCGGCGCCGGCAAGTCGGCCGATTTGGTGGTCCTCGCGGGCAATCCGGCGCAAAACATCGATGACGTCGAAAATGTTCAGCTCGTCTTCAAGGACGGCATGGGCTTCGACCCGTTGAAGCTCACCCAGTCTGTACAGGGCTTGGTCGGCCAACGGTAGCGTGGCCGCTTCAGACTTGGGCGGGTCGAATCTCCATGAGCGGCTGCTCGCCGCCGACGAGCCGCCGGCCTTCGAGGAATTTCAGGCCGAGGGCCGCTCGGATTTCATCATCGTGGTGGATCATGCCGGCGCGCGCATTCCGCGGCGTTTGGCGAATCTGGGGCTGCCCGACGCGCAATTGAAGCGCCATATCGCCTGGGACATCGGCGCATTGAACGTGGCGCGGCGCGTGGCTCGCGCGATCGATGCGCCCCTGCTGGCGCAAAATTATTCGCGCCTGGTGATCGACTGCAACCGCGACCCGCGCGTCCCCACATCGATTCCACGCATCAGCGAGCGGCTCGAGATTCCGGGCAATATCGGCTTGAACGCTGCGCAAATTGCCGCGCGGCGCGCGGAGATCTTCGAGCCCTATCATCGGCGCATCCGGGAGTGGCTGGATTTGAGACAGGCGCTCGGCCGCCGCGCGATCCTGGTCGCGCAGCACACCATGACGGATGTTTACAAGGACGATCGACGCAACATGCATGCCGCCGTGCTCTACAACCGCGATCGGCGCTTCGCCGGCCTGGTGCTCGAGAGGTTGCGGCGCGAGCGGCACTTGCTCATCGCGGACAACGAACCGTACTTCGTCAGCGACGAGACCGACTACACCATTCCTCACCACGCCGAGGCGCGTTCGCTGCCGCATGTCGAAATTGAAATTCGTCAGGATCTCGTTAGCGACGAGGCGGGCCAGACCGAATGGGCGGCGCGCGTCGCCCGCGTTCTTCTGGACGCACAACAAGAATTCGATGCCGTCAATCAGCGGAGTGCGAGATCCTGATGAAGGCGCCGGCACTGTTTGTTTCGCACGGCGCGCCCACCTTCGCGCTCGATCCGGGAATGCTGGGACCGCAGCTCACTCAGCTCGGAGAACAATTGCCGGAACTGGCCGCCGTGGCGGTCGTCTCAGCTCACTGGCAGAGCGCCGCTGTCCGCGTGATGCAAACGGCGGCTCCCGAAACGCTGCATGATTTTGGCGGATTTCCTGAGGCGTTGTACCGGCTTCGATATCCCGCGCCCGGCGCTCCGCGTTTGGCGTCGGATACCGCCGCGCTCCTCGAGGCCGCGGGGATCGATGCGTCTCTGGACGATCGGCGCGGCTTTGATCACGGAGTGTGGGTGCCCCTGTTGTACCTGCTCCCCAAGGCGCAGATTCCCGTCTTTCAGATTTCGATGCCCTTCGACCTTGACGCACAAAGCGCGTTGCAGCTCGGCCGGGCGCTTGGCCCCCTGCGTCAACGCGGTGTGCTCATCATGGGCTCGGGCAGCCTCACGCACAATCTCGGTGAAATCGGGTTGTCCGATCCGCAGGCGACGCAGTACGCGGCGGAATTCACAGCGTGGATCCGATCGCACGTTGAGGGCAGGGACCTCGAGGCCCTGGTGGACTACCGGCGTCGCGCGCCGCATGCGCAGCGGGCCCATCCGACGGAGGAACATTTCCTGCCCTTGCTGGTCGCGCTGGGCGCCACCAGCGCAGTGGACGACGCCGTCAGGGTGCTCGAGGGCGGCATGACCTACGGCGTGCTGTCGATGGAGTCATACGCATTTCAAATCAGGCAGGCGGGCCCCCGGCTGGAGAAGACTCCCACTGTCTGACAGCGCTTCGCGCCCCTGATCCGCTGCGGCGGTGCAGGCGCGTGCGCGATCATAGCTGCCATGAACAGCAAAAAAGCGAATGTGTAATGTCAGTCAGCGCGCGCTACAGCAATTTTGGCGTGGTCGCCATCGCAGCCATCTTTACAGCGGCGGCTTGCGGATTGACGGCGCAGGCGTCGACGCCCGTATCGACTGCCCCAATCAAATCGAGTGAACTTGTCGAGCAACCGGACCCGGCGCAAATGCGCCCACCGCAAAGGATCTCGCCCGAAGTAAAGGCGCCGATCGATCGGTCCGGCAAAAAACGCGTCGGCAAGGCTTCGTTCTATGCGCACATGTTTGCCGGCAGAAAAATGGCCGACGGTAAAAAAATGGATCCGCAGCATGACAATGCGGCGAGCAGGACGCTGCCGCTCGGCACCACGGCGAAAGTCACCAACCTGGAGACGGGTAAAAGCGCCCTCGTCACCATTCAAGATCGCGGGCCGTACGTCCATGGCCGGATCGTCGATTTGTCGCCCTCGACGGCGCGTGCAATCGGCATCAGTCACCGCCAGGGCATCGCGCGCGTGGAAGTCTCTCCGCTTGCCGTTCCCTTGCCCGATGGCCGGGTGAAACTGGGCGCCGCCGGGCAGGCGACCTTGGCGCGAAATGAGCGCATGACTCACCCCTTTCCGCCCATTGGCTGGTAACTAGCCGAGGCGTTGGTACGGTCAAGTCGCCGGCCTTCCCAGGACGGCGAAGGCCGCGTGCGATACCAGAAAGAGCGTCAGCACCAGCATATACGGACGGTAGTTGAGGCGATTACGCCGGTCGAACAGGATCAGCGCAATCAGTACGGCGTCGAGGAGCGCATTCGAGGCAAGTCCCGACGCATAGCGGGGAACCTCGTACCAGTAACCTAAGACTCGCGCGATTCCGGCCGGCGCCACAGTGAGCGCAACGGCAATCATATAGCGCATATGAACGGGCACGTCGCGGCGGTTCATGATCGCCATCAGATAAAAAAATACCAGCAGCAACAGTTGTGCGACGTCGGAGAAAATCGACCGCAGGGCGAGGTGCACGGAGGCGGTTCGTGACAGCGCCTCGTCATATTCTTTGAAAATTACGCCCACGCATGATGCCGCCAATAGCGGCATGAGCCAGTAGCTGAACCTGCCCAAGCTCTTGTGAAGTTCCCGATGCTTGTAGCGGATCAGCAGCGGCTGCGCGACCAGCAGCGCGACAAAACTCATCAGCAGGATGGCATGCACCTGGACCAGCGGTGTAATGCCGGGATCGAAGTTGGGAATGAGCGCGAAATAGGGCTTATAAAATCCGGCCACCACGAATGCGACCAGAGCAATCAAGAAGTAGCCGAGATTTCTGTACTGTCGTTCCATGGCCCAGCGCCAAGGTTTTCGGCTTAAGTTGCCGGGGTTTCGCCGCGCATTACCTGTAAAAACCGGGTCCGCTCGATATTCCCGCCACTCAAGACGGCCGCGACACGCTTTCCGGCCATCTTTTGCCGATCCTTCCACAACGCCGCCAGCGGCGCGGCACCGGCGCCTTCCGCGACCTGGTGGGTGTCATCGAAATACATTCTCATGGCTTCCGCCATTTCATCCTCGCTGACTTGAGTCCAACGCGCCACGCCGCGGCAGATCGTCGCGACCGCCTGCTCGTTCGGTTCCCGCGTCGCCAGCCCGTCGGCGAAGGTGCTTGCGGACGGGTAGGGAACCGGCTTGCCCGCGGCAAACGACAGGGCGGTAGCAGGCGCCTTGTCGGGGCCAACGCCGATGATTTCGGTTTTCAATCCCAGCAGATCGCGGACTGCAATCAGTCCGCAAATACCTGATCCCATGCCGACGCCGACGTACACCGCATCCAATTCGCCGACGCCGCGAAATAACTCCAGCGCGTAACTGGCGACGCCGGCAACCAGATCGCGGTGAAAGGACGGAACGAAGTGCAGGCCCTGAATCGCGGCAACCCGAAAGGCTTCGTGCCTGGCCTCGTCGAAGTCTTTCCCAAACTCGACCAGTCGGGCGCCGAACGAGGCAATCGCGGTGTTCTGATCCGGAGAATTGCCCTTGGGTACATAGATGGTCGCCGGCACGCCGGCGCGCGCCGCGGCGAATGAAATGGATTGTCCATGATTGCCCCGCGTCGCGGAAATCACGCCGGGGGTATCAGGCGCAGCTCGGCATAGCCGATCCAGATAAACGATGCCACCGCGAACCTTGAAGGCGCCGGTCGGCGTGTGATTTTCATGTTTCACCCAGAGATTGCAGCCGAGGCGTTTCTTGAGCTTCGGCCAGCCATACGCCGGTGTGGGCGCCATGACGCGATGCACGAGGGCCGCGGCACTTTCCAACTCTTGCAACTCAAAAATAATCGGATCCATGAATCCTCTTACGGGTGACAGCAGCCGAGCTGCTGGCCGCAGTTCGGACACATGATGATTGACTGCAGTATGACTTCGCTCACGTTTTGCGAACCCCGCTCTCGAAAAGAGATTGCTAGACTACCTCGGCTTAAGTTAGAAGACCTGGCATTTGTAGGACAATCTTTGGAGGAGCAGTGCACCCCTATCGGCTCACCTTGAATTTGACCGCTGCCTTTACCCTTCTCTTGATCAGCGCCTCACCGCTGATCGGCGCTCCCCGAATCAACGATCTCGAACCGCAGACACCCGCCGCATTTTTGCCGGGCGGCATGCTGGGGATCCAGCTGGGAGGTTCGTGGCAGGAGAGCAAGCGAAGTCCCTCGCTGCAGCAACTGGACTGCCAAGCGGTCAAGGATGCGAGCGACTTCGACGAGGTGTGCTTCTTTAAGGCCGCCGCCGCCAGCCGCGTCGGCGGAGCCCAGATCCACGACGGTTTCATCGTGGGCAAGGGCGATCAAGTCGTGCTGGTCGGCACGGGCATCAGCATCAAGAATGCAGACGATCCGCTGGCCGAATCGGTGGTGCAGGCCTTCCAGGCGCAGATCAACTCGGCGTTCCAGCACACGGGTGACAACGTGCTGTTTGTAAAGCTGCCGGCCCGGCGCATGTCGGCGGAAGAACTGGCCGGTTATTCGAAAAAGGCCCCGGTTCTGTTGGTGCAGCTCGAGACCAAGACCAACGAACTCGCCGTACTCTACGGCTATCTCGCTCCAGTCAACGAATTCGGCTCGCTGACCGTCGACTAGCGCCGCTCGCTTCCTCCGGAAAAATGTCGGAACATGGCGTGGTAACGCCATGAGTCCTCTTTTTCTCATCGCCGCGGCCGGCTTGATCGCAGGAATGATGAATGCGCTCGCGGGCGGCGGTTCATTCGTCACATTGCCGGCGCTGATTGCCGCCGGGGTGCCGTCGGTGAATGCCAACACCACCAGCACGGTGGCCCTGTATCCCGGACAACTCACGAGCAGTTGGGCCTACCGCGATGGTCTGGGTGCCATCGGTTCAGTGCCGCTGCGCTCACTCGTGATCGTAACCTTTGTCGGCGGCGCCCTCGGCGCAGCATTGCTCCTGCGCACCCCCATCAAGACCTTCGATCTGGTTCTTCCCTGGCTCATGACTGTAGCCACGGTCGCTCTCGCCCTGGGCAGCCGCCTCGGAGAAATGCTGCGGCGTCGATGGCGCATCGGTGCAACGTCGGTGCTCGGGGTGCAATTCTGCCTGGGGATTTACGGCGGCTACTTCGGCGGCGGCGTGGGGATCATGATGATGGCGGTGTGGAGCTTGCTCAGCGACCGCACCTTGAAAAGCTTTAATGCGCCGCGCACGTTGCTGGTGTGCGCGGCCAACGCCATCGCGGTGCTGATCTTCATTGCCGCGCGCGCGGTGCGCTGGCGCGAAGCGTTGGTGATGCTGGTGACGGCGATGCTCGGTGCCTATTGCGGCTCGCTGATCGGCCGCCGCGCGCCGGCCGGCGTCATCCGCGTGACGACTGTATGGCTGTCGGTTGGCATCACCCTGGCATTTTTTGTGCGCGCCTACTTCAAATAGCCGTAGCGCGAGACGCGATCATGTCGGTTGCGATGGCGCTCCTGCCGCCGGACTTAGGTCAAGCCGCGTTCAGGCCCAAAGCGCGTGCAAGGCCGCGCGCAGCACCATGAACCACAACGCCAACGCAGAGATGCAGTAAAGCCAGAATCGAAACATGACGATGTTGACCGTGCAATGCACCGCGCTGTGCAGCACGCGAAATGCGGCGAACACCCACGCCGCAATCAGATAGATCTCATCCACCTTGCCGGTGACAAAAAGATAGAGCGCCACGCCATAGAAGAGCGTGGGCAGCTCGAACAGATTCTTGAGATTGTCTGACGGGTTCGAGACCGACGGCGGCGAAATGCGCGCCAACTCCGCGGCCGTCAGGCTGTTGAGATCGATCTTGTTCCGTTGAATCAGGGGTATGCGCTTGGCATACATGTAGAACCAGACGATGAGCGTGAGCAGCATGGTCGCGAGGAAAGGCGCGAAGATCGCGGTCTGATTCATTTTGTTCTCCCCTGTAGCCCGATATTACGCCCGCGGCCGCGGATCGCATGGCCCACTGGCCTGAAATGTCCGCTTCACATCCATCCGCGGCCCCCTCCCTATTTTATGCAGCAGTTATCCCCAATTTGCGCCGCGGGGAACGGGTGAGTCGCACCGCGAGTCGGGTGCACCAAGGTGTACCGGGCAAATTGGGACCATTCGCCGCCCGGTTTCTGTGACTCGATGAGCAACGACCAAGCATCGGTATTGGGGTCATACACGAAGGTGTCTTTGAACGCCGCCTCGGCGTACGGAAATTGGATCACCAGCGTCTTTCCTTGGCGTTTCCCGTTCGCGACGACGCGCGCACCGGCGGCGCCAAAGCGATCCAGCCAGTGGCCGATGTAATCATCGGCGTGGGCGTCGTAGCCCAGGAACAGATCCGCCTCGTAGGTCGGCACGTCGGCGGCATCGATCATATGCAGGCGCAAGAATCCGCCATGCAGCACCCGCTGGCCCCGCGCGTTGTACTTCACGGGCTTCCCGAGCAGGGTCCCGGTCATGTCCCAGTCCCCTTTGAGCGCATCGAGATAGGCATTATCCGCGGAAGGCGCATCCGCTGAGCTGGTCAAGCGCCAAGTGCCCGCCAGCATCAGGATGCACGCACAAAAGATTGCGCGGGCTCGGTTGGACGAATGAGTCACAGTCATCATTGCGCTCCCGCATCAGGTGTCTTGTTTAATACTACAATCGATCTTTGTGACACGCGTACCGCTTGACGAACCAAGAAGGAAAACTCCGCCGTGCAATCATCTCATGTCACCCGCCGCTCATTCACCCTGACGCTCGCGGCCTTGCCGGTCGGGCTCGCCGCCGCGGCGGAAAAGCCGGCCGCGCCCAAGGCCGAAGACTCGACCGCAAATGGCCTCTCGCACAGTTCCGAGGCCATTCGCCAGGAAGTCGTACTCGATGCGAGTCCGCAGCGGGTGTACCAGGCGTTGACGAGCACTCAGGACTTCGACAGGATTACCCGCTTGAGCGATGGCGCGGCCCTGCTCGACGCGGCAGGAGCCAAACCCACGGCGATCAGCACCGAAGTCGGCGGCGCATTCACGCTGTTTGGCGGCTACATTACCGGGCGGCATCTGGAAATGCTGCCCAACGAACGGTTGGTGCAAGCCTGGCGCGCGGGCAGCTGGAAACCCGGCGGCTTCTCAATCGCTGCTTTTTATCTTACGGCTGAGGGGAGCAAGACAAAGCTCAGCTTCGAGCATCGCGGTTTTCCCGACGGCAACGGCGTTTCGCTTGGCAGAGGCTGGTACGCGCACTATTGGCAGCCGCTCGCGAAATTTCTGGCGCAAGCTTAGGCAATGACGCGCGGCTGATGGACCCGTCTGGAAGTAGGGTCGCTTAGAAGCGGCCCGCGTCGACGTCCTGAATGAATTTCGTCAGGCCCGCCATATAGACCTCTTGATCGTCGTAAAGCGCGAGGTGGCTGCCTTTCGGACAGTAAAGATAGCGGCCCTTTTTGACATCCTTGGCGATTTTCTCCATCTGCGCCGGCTCCATGGTGTCGTAACGGGCGCCGATGGATAGCGTGGGCACCGTGATTTTGGGCAGATCCGCGCTGCGATCCCAGTTCTCCAGCTTGCCGCTCGCCCCCATTTCACTCGGCCCCTGCATCGGGATGTAAATCTTCTTGTTGATCTTGGCGAAGGCGCGCAGCACCGGGTCGGGCCACTGGTCCTGCGGCATGCGCAGAATGTGATCAACGTAAAAATTCGGTATGAGCAGTTCCTCGTAACGCGGGTCGTCGTATCGCCCTTTCGCCTCGAGTTCCTTGATTTCGGCCAGCGCCTTCTGATTCATGGCCGGCATGAGCACACCGGCCGCATAGCGGTTGTACGCGGGAATGCTCGGGACCATGTTGGAAATGATCAGCGCTTTGAGATTCTGTTGATGTTTGAGAGCGTATTCCAGCGCGAGAATGCCGCCCCAGGATTGGCCGTAGAGATAGAAGTTACTCTTGTCGAGCCTCAGGGCTTTGCGAACCTGCTCCACTTCGTCCACGAAACGCGGCAACTCCCACAGTGTGGGTTCATCCGGCTGATCGCTATACGCTGAACCCAATTGGTCGTAGTAGTAGTACTCGATTCCGGCTTTGGGGAAATAGCTGTCGAAGGCCTCGAAATATTCATGCGTGGCGCCGGGGCCGCCATGCAGCAGGAGCACCTTGATGCGCGGATTGTTGCCGACCCGCTTGGTCCAGACTCGAAATGCACCCTTGGGCGTCTGGATGGTAATCATCTTGACGCCGCCCGACAGCACATCGTCGCGGCCGGAAGAATCGAAGTAAGCGGCCGGCGCCGCCTCGGCCGGCGGCATTATGAGGCCGAGAAGTAAGGCGGTGATCGCCGCGAAAAGGTAAACGAGTCTTTGCATTTTTGTTTTCCCTGGTTCATAACGGCAGCCTAACTGAAGCGTTGCAGGCCTGGCAATTTAAGCCCGGGCGGAGAGTCCATGAAAGAATTGATCGTTGCCGTCGCCGCGAGTTGCGGCGTTGCCGCTGCCGCCGCGGCTGCGCCCCTGGAATCCTCCATTGAAGCGCCGGGTCCCGCCGCTTCTTTGAAGGGAACGATTCTGACTCCCGAGGGCGGACGGGGGCCCGTGATTCTCATCATTCCGGGCTCAGGACCCACCGATCGCGACGGCAATAGCCCGGCGGGCGTGTTGGCCGCCCCCTATCGCCTGCTGGCCGAAGGGCTCGGCGCGCACGGCGTCACGTCGGTACGAATCGATAAGCGTGGCATGTTCGGCAGTTCTGCGGCCATTGCGGACGCGAACGCGGTGAGCATTCCGGACTATGTCGCCGATGTGCAGGCGTGGACGCGCGTCATCCGCGAGCGCACCAAGACCCCCTGCGTTTGGCTGCTCGGTCATAGCGAAGGCGGACTGGTTGCCATGGCCGCTGCCAAAAATCCGGATGTCTGCGGGCTTCTCCTGGTCGCCGCGCCCGGCCGGCCCATGGGCGAAATCATTCGCGAGCAGCTGAAAGCCAACCCCGCCAATGCGCCGCTGCTGAGTCAGGCATTGCCGGCGATCGATGCATTGGAAGCGGGCAAGCACGTCGACACCGCGGCCATGCATCCGGCGCTGTTGCGCCTGTTCCGGCCGGAAGTGCAGGGATTTCTGATCAGCGCCTTCTCCTACGATCCGCCCAAACTGCTGGCAGGCTATGGGAAGCCGGTTCTGATCCTGCAGGGCCTACGTGACCTGCAAGTACGCGAGGCGGACGCGCGGGCCCTCAAGCTGGCCGATCCTAAGGCGACGCTGGTGCTGTTGCCCGACGTAAATCATGTACTGAAGTCGGTAACGTCGGACGATGTGAGCGCAAATATTGCGAGCTACAGTAATTCGAGCCTGCCGCTGGCTCCCGGCGTCGTGCCGGCGATCAGCGATTTCCTCGACGCGAATCAGCCGACGCGGCGATAACCCAGGCTGTCAATCAAGGCGCCTCACGGGCCTTCCGAGAGCCGGGCAATCGTGCGCTCTGCGATGAGGACCATGCGCGCATCGTCGACCAGGCCTGCGCTCAAGAGTATCACCGCAAACAGCAGCGCCCAGCCGCGTGCCCGACGCAACGTCGCGTCGGAGACCGAGTGGCAGGCCGCGATCGCACGTTCGCGGCTCTCCGGTTGAGGCAGCAGCATCCACACTGCCGCCAGGTCGCAGGCACGGTCGCCGCGTGCCAGGTCGCCCCAGTCGATGACGCCTGTCAGGCAACCATTGTGGATGAGCACATTGCGCGGGTGCAGGTCACCATGAATCCAGGTAGCCGGGCTGTCGCTCTCTGCCGTTAGGGCATCGTTCCAAAGCGCGTGAACCCGTCGGTTAAGAACCTCCGTCCGGCCGTGGAGCTGCGCCAGCCGCCCGGCAAATGCATCCGCGCGCTCGCTCAAAGGCACCCCACGATAGGGATTGCGGGGAGCATCGGCGGGAGCGGGCCGGTGCAAAGCCTCGAAAAAAGCGGCGAGCCGTTCACCTTGATTCGAATCCGGTGCCGACAGGTCGGCGGTTTGACCCTCGATCCATGGCGTCACGCTCCAGGCCCACGGGTATTGAAATTGCGCCACGCCCATGCGAATCGGCGCCGGAATGGTGAGCGGCAGGCGTTCCTTTAGCAGCGGCAGCCAGCGCTGTTCATTTAGCATCAGCTGCGCTGCGATCTGGCGGCGCGGAAAGCGCAAAGCCATCGTGTCCCCGAGACGCAGCAGCTGGTTATCCCAGCCGGAAGCAACCGGAACGATGGGTAAGCCCGCGAGATCGGGATGCTGGGCCGCCAGTAGCTCACGAGCCTGGCGTGCGTCGATCGCTATTTCCGCCGCGGGGGTGCCCATTGCGCGCTCAGCGCGCGCGGCTTCGCATAATGCGATTCTGCTGCCATATCGATTTGATCGATCGCCCCGCGGTCGGCGACACGGCCATACCGCTCGGGGGAACCGGACAGGTGCCGTTCGATTGATAACTGAGCGCTGAGGCGAGCAGCCCTTCGGTGCTGTCGCCCAATGCATGAGTGAAATCATCCGCCACGGAACAGCCGGGAAGGAGCACGCCCTCCGTCGCCAGGGTGTTTTGCGGCGTAAACCCGTCTGGGTAGTTGCCGAATCCCTGCGCATTGATTCCCTGAAACTGGATGGAGAAATAGGTCACGCCGCAATTGTCGGCCGCATAGAACCCATACGGCTTGCCGCAGGTCGTCGAGCCGACTTCAATCACTTGAATATTCACGCCGCGAAGACTGTTGATGATGGATTCGCTTGCCGAGCACGTGCTCGAAGTGGTGAGCACGAACACGCGCGTCAAATTCAAGCTCGGCAGCGCCTGCCCGGCGGTCGTTGAAAATCCCTGCGTGGTGGAAAGAAAAGGAGTGGGTGTGATGAGCGCGCCGGTCACAGGATCGACGGTGGGATGCTTGCTGTTGAATTGCGTCAGTTCGAAGGTTTGCCCGGCGGTCGATGCTGATCCGGCAATCATGTAGGCAACTTCGCTCGCGATGTCCAGGAAGCCGCCGCCGTTGTAGCGGATGTCCAGAACCAAGTCTTGCACGCCGGCGCCTTGCAATTGGGAAAATGCCGCCACCAGTTCGCCTTCGGAAGTCGCCAAATGGTCGTTGAACAACATATAGCCCACGCGGGTACCGTTTGGCGCGCTGATGGTGTGGACGTTTTGCACCGGTGTGGAAGTTACGTTGGCCGACACCATGGTGATCGTGCGGGGGAGGGTGGCGCCCAAATCGAGGACTGAAAAGGTGTGCGATTCACCGACGGTTTGCGGAGTCAATCCCGCATTCAGTATGTCGACACTCGCCTGGTCGCTGGCGTTGACGACATCGACGCCGTCGATGCTCAGCAGCTTGGCACCGCGCGCGAGACTTGCCGGCGGCGTCGCCGCGGTCGATCCCGGCTCGGTGTAGGCAACCACCACATCGCGCGGCGGGGTCGCGGCAATGATGACAAAATTCGCGCCGTAGCCAGCCTGTATGCCGGATTGCGACAATTGTTCCCAAACCGAGGTCGCGTACGTGAAATGGAATCGGTCCTTCGGTTTGCCGGACGCCGTCTTCTGCGTCGTCATGAGGACGTTGAAGTAAGCTAGGTCCGTCGAGAAGTTGGCCGGATTTTGGTCGGTCACTTCGTCGAACCACAAATATAAATCGTTGTTCCAAGAGCGGAGCCAGTTCTGTTCGTCGAGCAATGTGCCCTGCACATCGGGGAAGGGCTTCTGCGTTCCCGGATCGACGCCGCTTCGCGGCGTCACGCACATGGCTGCGAAATTTGTCTCAGGTTGGAATTGGCCCTGTACCCAACCGGTGGGCATCGGGGGCGGTGGACCGGCCGGCCCGGAGCCGCCGCCCCCGCAAGCACTCAGAATTGCAGCCGCAAAGGGCAGCACGAGAGGTGCAGCCTGGCGCAGAAGCATCATATGGAACATCCCTATTTCGTTCATTGGTGCCGCATGCGCATAGTGCAGAACGTCCCGGCAACGCGCAACCAGGTATAGGACAGATCCTATAGCGATTTGCAGCATTTGCCGGTTATGTCAAGGATTCGGCGCCGGCACACTGCGACCAACCGCGCTTAAGCGGCTATCGACGAGGTGCAAACCGTGGATATCGAGGATCGACTAAAGAGGCTCCAATCGTTGTTCAGCTACGCCTTGAGCGGCGCGGTCGCGGCCAAGGCGCGCTATCTGTCGCTGCGTGGCGATCCCAGCCAGACGCCCGCCGCAATTGCGCGTGCCAAGATGACATGGCAGCAACTCGAGGCCCGCAAGACGGCGATCATTGCCCGCATGGTGGCGCTGGAAGAGCTGGAACAAGTGGAAGCCGCAGAGCAATTGGAAGTGCCGGACCGGCGCGAATCGCTGCAGCAGCACGCCGCCTGACGTCCGCGTCAAAGGCGACGCGTCAAAGGCGCGCGTCAAGGCGGCACGCCAAACGCAACGGTCAATGGCTGGCGCCGTTCTCCGATTTATATTCGGCGGACAAGGTGCCTTTGGCGGTCGCAATCGGCAACAGCGTCGGATAGAACTGCACGAAGGTGTTGTCGACGGCGGCATGCGCGGCATGGCATGAATAGCACTCGGCACTCCGGGGAATCATCTTGGCGGTCTTGCCGGTGTCGAAGCCGAAGAACGCCCACCCCTGTAAATGCGCACTGTCCTTCACGTGCACTTCTCTGCCCATGACCTCGGTGCCTTGATAGTTGCCGTTTTTGTTGATGGAGCCTTTGTCCATCGCGCCGCGGACTTCGAGCACCAGCATGGTCTTGTCCGGCCAGGTGCCGGTCGCCACGAACGCCTTATAGGCGCCCGGCTCGACGAACACGTTGTCGAACATATGGTGGCCCATCGCCATCGGTCTGTACGCCATGTCGAATCCCGAACTCAAGTACACCCATTCGCGGTAGTCCTCCGGCAATGCCAATCGGCCATCCTCGGTGTAGACCGGACTGCGAATCGGCGTCTCGACTGAATCGCACAGAGCGATGGAGCAAAGCAGGGTCAGAACGGTGACGGCGATCATTTTGGTGTTCATCGCATGAGTATGGCGGCGGGACATCCGCGGCACTAGCCCGTTCCCTGCAGCCATCCGCTGATTCGCTGCATCCTCGCGCCAGCCACTCTGCGGTGGAGTAGCATCCAGAGCGCATGGAAACCGCGGCGCGACCCAATTCATACAACTGGTTCTGGATTGCCTCGCTCTGGACGGGCCTGGCCATGCTGGATGCGACCCAGACCGTTTTCACCATGCGCCACGAGGGCATGCACCACGACTGGCTCAGGGTGTTCACGGTGATGATGTTCAACTGGCTGCCCTGGGCGCTGATCACACCCTGGGTGATAGCGCTGGGGCGCCGTCACCCGCCCTCATGGAGGTCGCCGCAGACCTGGCTGCTGCATCTGGCTGTGCTCTTTGCCATCGACGTCGCGGTAGCCGCCTGGGTTTCGGCGCTCGAAGTGGCGTTTCAACCCTGGCAGCCGGACTTTGAATCGCGGGCATTCCTGGTCTCGTGGCCGCAGAGGATTTACGGCGGCCTCGTGCCGGCATGCATATTGTATGCGGTTATATTGGTCGTGACCTATGTGCTCGATTCGAAGGCGCGGGCGGCCGCGCAGCAGACCGACATGGCGCGCTTGAACGAGCAATTATCGTATGCGCAGCTGAATGCCCTGCAACGCCAGATCGAGCCGCATTTCATTTTCAACGCGCTCAATGCCATTTCGGGCTTGGTGCGCGAGCAGAAAAACGCTGCCGCTGTGGGCATGATTGTTGCGCTCAGCGATTTCCTGCGCAGGGTCGCCGTCAGTTCGCACGATCCCGAGGTGCAGCTCGCCGAGGAAGTGGAGTTCCTCGAAAAGTACCTGCAGATTCAAGAGGCGCGCTTCGCCGGCCGTCTCAAGCTGGATATTCAAATACCCCACGAACTGCGCAAGGCGCACATTCCGAGCCTCATCCTGCAGCCGCTGGTGGAGAACGCCATCAAGCACGGCATTGCGCAGCGGGTTCTCGGCGGCGAAGTGCGAGTCGCGGCCGCGCGCGCCGGTGGTCTGCTGCATTTGAGCGTCTATAACGACGGTCCGCTGCTGGACCGGGATGGCAGTGCAGTCAAGGACGGTATCGGCCTGTCGAACCTGCGCACGCGCCTGAAGCTGCTGTACGGCAGCGATTGCGATCTGCGGCTGGAAAACTACGGCATCACCGGCGTGCAGGTCTCCATGGCGCTGCCCTACCGGGAAGCGTGAACCGATGACGGAGCACGCCGGCAAGGTTCGGGACTGCTTCAAGATCCGTGCGCTGCTGGTCGATGATGAGCCGCTCGCGCGCAGCAATTTGAAATTCTTATTGCGGCAGGATCCCGATGTCGAGTCGATCAGCGAAGCGGGCTCGGGGGCCGAGGCGGTCGCGGCGATTCGCAGCACGCAGCCGGATCTGGTGTTTCTCGATGTGCAGATGCCGGAGTGCGGCGGGTTCGAAGTCGTGAGGACGCTCGAGGCTGACGGCGTGCTGCCCGTCATCGTTTTCGTGACCGCGTTCGATGAGTATGCGCTGCGTGCCTTCGATGCCGGTGCGCTTGATTATCTGCTCAAACCTTTCGATGACTCGCGTTTTGCGTTGGCGCTGCAGCGTGCCAAAGAGAGACTGGCCGCACGCCGGCCGGCCCCGGCGGACGCACGCTCGACGGAAGTGCCGCGGCTGACCGTGCGCAGTGCCGGGTACGAGATCTATGTGCGATTACCCGACATCGATTGGGTGGAAGCGGCGGATTACTACGTATGCCTGCATGTGGGACCGAAGTCGCACCTGCTGCGCCGGAGCATGGCGGAGCTGGAGCGCGATCTGGATCCGCATATGTTCTGCCGCATCCATCGCTCGACCATCGTCAACCTGCGGCGCGTGCGCGGCCTGCAAATCGATGGTGCGGGGGAATACGAGGTGATTCTCGAGAGCGGCCAGAAATTGCGTTTGAGCCGCCGATTCCGCAAGGATTTGCAATCCCGCATGCGGGAATTCGGCGGCGCGCTTCAGAACGCGGCGGGGTAGGCTCCGCCGTCCAACAGGACGTTCTGGCCGGTCATGTATCCGGCGTGCACGCTGCAGAGGAACGCGCACACCTGGCCGAACTCGGCCGGCGTGCCGAATCGCTTGGCGGGAATATTGGCCATCGAACGAGCCGCGGCTTCCGCGTCGCTCACTTGATTGCGTTTGGCGGCGAGACTCAAGTTGCTGCGCAGGCGCTGCGTGTCGAAGCTGCCGGGCAGCAGGTTATTGATGGTGACATTTTTGTCGGCGACGCTGCGGGCGACGCCCGCCATGAAGGCGGTGAGACCGGCGCGTGCGCCGCTTGACAGGTCGAGACCGACGATCGGCATTTTGACGCTGTAGGAGGTGATATTGACGATTCTGCCGAAGCCTCGGTTCACCATGGAGTCGATGACCTTTTGAATGAGCTCGATGGGCGTCACCATGTTCATGGTCACGCCGCTGAGTATTGCCTGCCGGTCCAACTCGCGGAAATTCTTTACCGGCGGTCCGGCGTTGTTGTTGATCAGGATGTCGGGTGTAGGGCAGGCCTTGAGCAGCGCGGCCTGGCCTTCGGCGGTGGACACATCGGCGAGCACCGGCGTCACCTGGACGCTCCAGGCCCGGCGGATCTCCTGGGCGGTCTGTTCGAGTAATGCCTGATTGCGACCGTTGATCACAAGCTCAACGCCGGCCTCCGCCAGCGCCTGGGCGCAACCCTTGCCCAGACCTTGACTCGAGGCGCAGACGATGGCGGTTCGGCCGCGGATGCCTAAATCCATGGGACTCCGGTAGGGGGCTTGCAATGAGGACGCAGGGATCGTATAGCCGTAGGCAGCCACCACGCAACCGCTTCAAGGAGGGTCTGTTACGAATCAGCGAAACTCGAGCGGACCGCGCATCGCGTCCGAGACCTCGCCGGAGCTGCTTGCAGTCCTCGAGGAATTGAAACTGCGCGAGCCCATTTTTCATCATCCGGAATTCGGCACCGCGCGCCGCGACTACGAAGCCATGACCGATCCGGATTTCTGGGAAGTCGGCGCTTCGGGCCGGCGCTACAGCCGGGAGTTCGTGTTGGAAACGTTGGAGAACCGCGCGCCGGACCCGGAGGAATCCACCTGGCTGACGCGCGATTTCCAATGCCGGGAGCTTGCCGCGGACAATTATCTGATCACCTACACCCTGCATCAGGGGAAGCGCGTCACCCGCCGCGCCACCCTCTGGCGCCGAACCGCCGCGGGCTGGAAGATTCTGTATCACCAAGGCACCATCGTAGAGCCGCAAACGTAATCATTCGAGCCGCAGATCCAAATCACCCGCGCAATACAACGCTCATGCTGACGCTGCAGAATATTTATAAATCCTTCGAGGGGAAGCCGGTGCTCACCGACGTCAACCTCGATGTCCCGAAAGGCGTAACGCACGCACTGATCGGTTCGAGCGGTTCGGGGAAAACGACCTTGCTGCGCATCACTCTGGGGTTGATTCCCTTCGATCGGGGCTACGTCAAAATCAACGACCAGGCCCTGCTTTCCTTCAGTCCCGTCGAGTGGGCGGATCGGATCGGCTATGTACCGCAGGATGGGGGCCTGTTCCCGCACATCAGCGGCTTTGAGAATGTGTCGTTGATTGCGAAGCTGCGCGGCTGGAGCAAACAAAAGATTGAGTCGCGAGTCGAGGAATTGCGCAAGCTCGTCGATCTCGAGCCAACGATGTTGGGCCGGTTTCCGTTTGAGCTGAGCGGCGGGCAACAGCAACGCGTGGCCATCATGCGCGCGGCCATGATGGATCCGGCGGTGATGCTGCTCGATGAGCCCATGGCGGCGCTGGATCCGCTCATTCGGCGCAGCCTGCAGCAGGAATTGAAATCCATTTTTCAACGCCTGGGCAAAACGGTTCTTTTGGTGACGCACGATCTGGGCGAGGCGGTGTTTCTCGCGGAGCACATCACGCTGCTGCACGAAGGGAAGATCCTCCAAACCGGCACCTACCGCGACTTGTTGCACCACCCCGCCGATCCGTTCGTGACCGCATTCATCAATGCGCAGCGTACCCTGCCGGAAGCGGCCGAAGTCGCATGAGGCGCGGCGGACGTGGCATCAGGCTTGCGGACTGCCCGGACGGCATGGGCGTGGCAGCAGGTTTGCTGCTGGCCGCGCTGAGTTTTCAGCCGGCACCGCTCTTTGCGGCGGATCGGATTGTGGTCGGCTCGAAGGCCTTTACCGAAGGGTATGTGCTCGGGGAGATTGCGGCTCAAACCATCGAGTCCGCCGCGAAAACTCCGGTTACGCGCAAGTTGGGGATGGGCAGCACCGGGATCGTATTCGAGGCGCTCAAGAGCGGCGCGATCGATGTGTATTCGGATTACACCGGAACTCTCGCTGAAGCCATCCTCAAGCGCCCGGACTTGAAGTCCGTCGATGAGATTCAGCGCGCGCTGCGACAGATGAATCTCGTCATGTCAGAGCCCTTGGGATTCGACGATACCTATGCGCTGGCGGTGAAGGAATCCTTCGCGCAGCAGAATGATCTTAAATCCATCAGCGATCTGTCGAAGGTCGAAGGCCGCATTCGCGCCGCCTTCAGCTATGAATTCATGGATCGCCAGGACGGCTTTCAGGGAATGCTGGCCGCCTATCACCTGCACCTGGCGCCGCAGCGGATCAATCGCATGGAGCACAGCCTCACTTTCCAGGCGATCGACGATGGCGCGGTGGACCTGATCGATCTGTATTCCACCGACGCCAAGATTGAGAAATCCAAGCTGCGGGTTCTGAGGGATGACCGGGGCTACTTTCCGGTATATCAGGCGGTGTGGGTGGCGCGCAGCGCTTTTACCGAGCAACATCCGCGCGCATGGGCGGCGCTGTTGAAGCTGCAAGGCGCGATCAGCGCGCAGGCGATGATCGACATGAACGCTCAGGCCGACATTCAGCATGCAAGCTTCGCAAATATTGCCGCGCGATTCTTGGGCTCGGAAACCCCGCGCTCGCAATCTTTGAAGAGCAACATCCTGCAGCGCACGCGCGAGCATTTGTGGCTGGTCGGCATTGCGCTGCTGTTTTCGGTGCTGGTCGGAATACCGCTGGGGCTCATCGCGGTGCGCTTTCACGCCGCCGGCCAGGGCATTCTCATCGCGAGCGCCCTGATTCAAACTGTGCCCTCGCTCGCGCTGCTGTGTTTTTTGATACCGCTGTTCGGCGTCGGCATGAGACCGGCCCTGGCGGCGCTCTGCATGTACAGCCTGCTGCCGGTCGTGCTCAACACGTTCACCGGAATTCGCGGCGTCGATCCCAAGCATGTGGAAAATGCGCGCGCCTTTGGAATGACGCGCCGGCAGGTGCTGCTGCGCATCGTGCTGCCGCTCGCGAGTCCGACCATTCTCGCGGGAATCAAGACGGCGACCATCGTCAGCATCGGCACGGCCACGCTGGCGGCGCTGGTGGGGGCGGGCGGTTACGGTGCGCCCATCGTGTCCGGATTGTCGCTGAATGATGTGCCGACGATTCTCACCGGAGCCATTCCGGCCGCCTTGATGGCGCTGATCGCTTACGGGCTGTTCGAACTCCTGGGGTTGGCATTGATTCCGGCGGGACTGCGCAAGCACGCCTGAAACAGGCGCGAGCACGGCGCGAGGTTAAGTTAAGTCCAATATCGGGCCCGTTGAATCCAGCGAGCAGAGCCCTGAAACACGGATATCCACGCCCGGCATGCCCTGAATGCGAAACGGAACGGCAATGTAAATAATAATGATTCGTGTTAGCATTAGATAACCCCAATTTAGGGATCGTACAAATGCTTGCATGCCGCCCCACCGACATTCCTTTGAGCGCAGCCGGCGTCGCAGTCGGAGCGCTCCTTTCCGCCGGCGCGCAGGCCGACACCGCGGCACCCGCCGGCGAAGACAAGCTGCAAAGCATCGAAGTGACCGGTACGGCGATCCATGCGTCCCAGGACATTTCACAGTCCACCGACACGGTCGATAAGAAGGAACTGGCGCAGCAGAATCTGAGCCTGGTGCAAGACGCCCTGCGCAATGTTCCGGGCATTACGCTGAATTCCGGCGAGGGCGGCGCGCACGGCGACTCGGTGAACCTGCGCGGCTTGTCGATCCCGGACAGTTTTTTTCTCGATGGCGTGCGCGACATCGGCCAGTATCAGCGCGATACATTCAACAGCGAGTCGCTCGCCGTACTATTGGGTCCGGCCTCGGCGCTGTTCGGCCGCGGCTCAACCTCCGGCGTCATCAATAGCATCAGCAAGCAGCCGATGCTCACGCCGTACGCGGCGCTCAGCGTTTCAGGCGGCCAGGCCAACTACTGGCGCGGCACGGGCGATTTCAACCTGCCTTTGAGCGCGACCGCGGCGGCGCGCGTCACGCTGATGGACCAGAGCAATGGCATGGTCGATCGCGATCAGGTCCGCTATCACCGCTACGGCGTTGCCCCATCGCTCAGTTTGGGCATCGACACGCCGACGCGGCTCGCCTTGAGCTACTTCAAGGAGGAGGAGAACAATCTGCCTGACTACGGCATCCCTTTCGTCGACGGCGCGCCGGCGCACGTGGCGCGCAGCAATTACTATTCGCTCGCCAATTACGACCGCACGCGCACCAACACCAACATCGGCACCATTCGCTTCGAGCAGGACTTTTCTGACAGCCTTACCGTGAGCGACAGCCTGCGCTACGCGAATTACGGCTTCGAATATCTGGTGACCGGACCCTTCCTGGGCAACGACTTCGTCGAGCCGCCGCCGGCGGGAACGCCGTATTCCGATATCGAAATTTCCCGCGATCAACCGAGCAGCGCTGGCACCACCAGCCTCTTGATCAATCGCACCGATGTGACCGCGAAATTCGATGCGGGCGGTTTCGCCAATACGTTCACGGGCGGTGTGGAGCTGAGCAAGGAGCAGTCCAACGTGAACCGTTTAGAGAACGGCCTCGATGATATTCCTGCCACGCCGCTGCTCAATCCCGCGCCGTTCTTCGTGCGGCCCACACCGCTCACGCCTTATTCCAATCCAAAAGGCCGCGGCAGCGATGTGAGCCTGTACGCGCTCGACAGCATTTCTCTGGGTTCGAATTGGGACGTGGACCTAGGATTGCGCTGGGACCGCTTCAACTCGAGTTTCAGCGAAGCGTTCTCGGGAACGGGATTTGAGCGCACTGACACCTTCGTGAGCCCGCGCGCCGCGCTGATCTACAAGCCGGACGCGGTGCAGAGCTATTACCTGTCCTATGGCACCTCGCAAAACCCGGTGATCGAATACTTGATCGTGGCGCCCTCGGATGAGAGCTTGTCGCCGGAGAAGAACAACACCCTGGAGCTGGGTGGGAAGCTCAAGCTGTTCAACGGCGAGGCGCAGCTGACCGGCGCGCTTTTCGACACGCGCGTCTACAACGCGCGCATCTCGGACCCGGACGATCCGACCGTGCAGCAGATGCCTTTCGATCAACACGTTCAGGGAGTGGAACTCGGCTTCAATGGCCATCTCACCGGAATCTGGGAGATGAGCGCGAATTACACGCATTTGATCGACAAGATCACGGCCACCAGCGACCCTTTGGCGCAGGACAAGTACGCGCCCAACACGCCGCACGATGCGCTCAATTTTTGGACCACGCTGGAACCGACGCCGGCTTGGACGGTCGGCGCGGGCTTCACGGCCGTCAGCCATCGCTATGCGGACACTGAAAACACCGCCGGCGTGCCCGGATACGCGGTGTTCAACGCGATGGCCGCGTATTCGGTCAATCAACATTTTAAGCTGCAGCTGAACTTGAACAACCTGACGGACAAACTGTACTTTGTCAGCGTCTACTATGTGGATGTCGCCGAGAATCACGCGCTGCCGGCGCCGGGCCGCACGCTCATCGGCAGCGCGAGCTATCGCTTCTAGTTGCTGTTCCGCCATGAGCACCGTATCGATTACCTCGCTTCTCGCTCAAATGAGCGCGCCGCGTCTCGAGGCCTTGTTCGGGCAAGACGCGCGCCGCGCGGCGGATTGGGTATTCGTCGCCGCCGTTGAAGGTCTCGCGCAAGCGCAGCTGTGCTACGGACGGATGCTGCTCGAAGGAAGCGGAGTGACGAAGGACCCTGCTCAGGCGCTGAAATGGTTTCGGCGCGCGGCACTGAACGAAGACGCCGATGCCATCAACATGGTGGGGCGCTGCCTGGACAACGGTTGGGGTACGGCGGGAGACGCGGCTGGCGCGGCGGAGCATTTCCAGCGCGCCGCGGATTTGGGCAACGCCTGGGCACAATACAACTTGGGCCACATGTATCTGGACGGCCGCGGCCTTAAGCGCGATCGCACGCTCGCCTATCTCTTTTATTTGAAGGCTGCCGAGCAGCAGCATGAGCGCGCCATGAACCTCGTCGGGCGCTGCTGCGAGGAGGGCTGGGGCAGGCCGCGCGATCTGGACGCGGCGGCCGACTGGTATCGGCGCTCGGCGGAGGCCGGCTATTTCCGGGGTCAGTACAATTGGGCCAGCATGTTGCTGAAGGCGGGACGCTTCGAGGAGTCTGCCTCGTGGTTCGAGCGCGCCGCGGCCGGCGGTACCACCGCGATGCGCCGGGCCGTCGCGGAACTGATCGCACGCGCCGGCGCGCCGCGCGCGTTGCAAAATCTTGCCGAGCGCCTCAAAGCCGAGCGCCTCAAAGCCGGGCGCTCGAGCCGGGCCGATGCAGCGTCCGCCGCCGGACCGGCCGGTCCTTAAGGGCGCGGGTTACCGGATGTTCTTGCGCATTTCGAAAATATTGAGCGGGGAGCAACTGGCCACGGTGCGCGTGTCGCTCAACAGTGAGAGTGCGCCGTGGGTCGACGGCCGCGTGACGGCCGGACACCAGGGTGCGCCGGTGAAGCACAACCGGCAGCTCGATGAGGCCAGTCCCATGGCGCGCGAGCTGGGTAATTTCATTGTCTCTCAGCTCGAGCGCAACGCGCTGTTCGTCAGCGCGGTGCTGCCCAACAAAGTCTATCCGCCGATGTTCAATCGCTACAGCGAGGGAATGCATTTCGGCACGCATGTCGATGGGTCGGTGCGCATGATCCCCGGTAGTCCCCAAAAATTGCGCACCGACCTGTCGGCAACTTTGTTTCTCGCCGAGCCGGAAAACTATGGCGGCGGCGAGCTGGTGGTGGACAGCGATTTCGGCAGCCAGAGCGCGAAATTTGCTGCGGGGGATCTGATCGTTTACTCCTCGACGCTGCGGCATCGCGTGAATTTCATTACCCGCGGCGAGCGGCTCGCCAGCGTGTTCTGGATTCAGAGCCTGATACGCGAGGACGCGCGGCGCGCGCAGCTTTATGAGCTCGACGGCACCATCCAGCGCCTGACCCAAACCGGCGCGGATCCGGAATCGCTGCTGCGGCTCACGGCGCACTACCACGGACTTCTGAAGGCGTGGACAGAAATCTGAACGCCGTCCGCACATGATGACCGCCCCGCGCTCGCGATTAGTAGTTGGTGAATTTTCTGTTTCCATGACCGGTCTCCTTTTGTTGTGGAGCCGTCAGTCTGCACATGACTGCAAGAATCCCGGGACCGCTGTAATTGTTTCAGCGCCGGTGCTCGCTACTTTTGTATATACGTATATACACTATCTAAGTCCATCAGCTTCGATGCCGTAAAAAACGCCCGGAACATTGCAACGCGAGGGATCTCGTTTGCGCAGGCGCTTGAATTTGAATGGGACAGCGCGCTGATCGTTGCAGACACGCGGAGAGCGGCTGCGCGTCTTGGTGTTCACGCCGCGATCTCGAAAAACGCACATTATCAGTCTACGTAAGGCCAACAAACGTGAGGTGAGCGGTATGAAGCGCAAGCGCAATCCTGCACGAGCGGATCGTGAGAGTCCGGTCTGGACATAGGAGACCTTCTCGCGCGCGCGCAAAGCGCGCGAAGTCTTGCCGGAGATTTTTGGCAAGCAAGCAGCTGCAAAAATGCTCAAACCTCGTGGCCGACCCAAAACCGGTAATGCCCGCACGTCCATTTCCCTGCGCCTGCCGCCGGATACCTTGGCTCGCTGGAAGGCGACTGGTCCGGGCTGGCAAACCCGAATGGCCGAAACGCTAAGGAAGGCCGTCTGAGAACCATACTTCCGTGCTCGTTGAATCGTCGCTAGTCGACCCGGAGCGGTCCGACGGTCCGCTCGTTAGCTGCCGTTCAAGAGCAATAGAGCGGACATTGAGCGCGTCGTCTTCCGGCCGTCACCGGTTGTCCTCTCAGCCGCTGAGCCCGCTCGGCGAAACTGAACCACTTGGGCTAAGCTGCCGGCCACGGGGGCGATGAATAGACCTCCCGAGGGGTGATCCTGCCGGTGACTGAGCTCTCGCACGCAGTATTTCTAAGCTACGCCTCGCAGGACGCGGGCCCCGCTCAAAAGATTTGCGAGGCGCTGCGTGCGGCCGGCATCGAAGTCTTTCTCGATCAGAGTGAGCTGCGGGGCGGGGATATTTGGGATGAGAAGATCCGGCGGGAGATCCACGACTGCGCGCTTTTTGTTCCGGTGATTTCGGCCAACACGGCCTCACGGCACGAAGGCTATTTCCGTCTTGAGTGGGATCTTGCCGATCAGCGCTCCCACATGATGGCTCGCAGCCGCGTGTTCGTAGTGCCAGTGTGCCTGGACGCGACTACCGAAGCCGCTGCTGATGTTCCAGAGTCGTTTAAGCGGGTGCAGTGGACGCGCCTACCCGGCGGCGACGCACCCCCCGCTTTTGTCGAACGGGTACGACGCCTGCTGTTACCGGAGCTCTCGCCCGTAAGCCCCGTGTCCGGTGACGCGCCGGCAATCGTGGAGCCGATGCGCTCCTCTCGGAGGTCAAAGCCCGTCCTGCTCGCCGCCGTCGCCCTCGTCCTGCTCGTGGCGCTGGCGTACTTCCTCGCCAATAGGTTCTGGATCTCCAAACATGCGACGCCAGAAACGGCTGCCCCCGCAGGCGGGCCCGTCACCGTCTTCAACCCGCCGCCGCACTCGATCGCGGTGCTACCGTTCGTGAACCTGAGCGCGGACAAGGAGCAGGAGTACTTCTCCGATGGGCTCACGGAGGAACTACTCAACTCCCTGGCCGAGATCGACGGGATGCAGGTCGCGGCCCGCACTTCATCCTTCTCATTCAAGGAGCACCCGGACATTGTCACCGTTGCGCACAAACTCAACGTCGGGGCCGTCCTCGAAGGGAGCGTGCGGCGCTCAGCGCACACGATCCGCATCACCGCGCAGCTCATCAATGCGGTCACGGGCTTTCACCTGTGGTCCAAGACCTATGACCGGGACTTAGGGGATGTGCTGAAACTTCAGACCGAGATTGCCACATCGGTGGCCAGTGCCCTGAAAGTGACTCTGCTCGGCGATGTCTCTGCAAAAATCGAACTCGGCGGCACGCGGAATCCGGCCGCCTTCGATGCGTACCTGCGCGGCCTCAAGCTTGCCCGCATAGCTGCTGCCACTACACCGATGGAGTGCCAAGCTCCTATCGATGCATTCAGCGAGGCAATAACGCTCGACTCCAATTTCGCTTTAGCGTACGCCAACCGCGCAGTTATAACGTCGGAATGCGCGGGTAACAGTCCAGCCTGGCTGCAGCAGCCAAACGAGGGGACCGTATATGCGGACGCCCAGCGTGCCATCGCGTTGGCTCCAAGCCTAGCGGATGGATACGTTGCTTTGAGTCGGCTCGAGCAGGGATCGCTGAAGTTGGAAGCCGCAGATCAGGCGTGCGCTCGCGCCCTCGCCCTCGGTCCAGGTAATGTTCGGGTGCTTTATGAGTGCGGTCTTCTGGCGGTGTATCTGGGACACGCTGACACAGCGATCTCGGGTGCGCGGCATGGCGTCGCGCTCGACCCCCTCAATCCGCTAAGCCATCGCGCGTTGGGTGACACGCTGCGATACGCACGCCGCTACGAGGAGGCGATCGCGGCTTATCAGGCCTCAATTGCCGCGGACCCCGAAAACGCCGCAGAAGCCTACGCGCTGCGCGGCCTCTCGTATTACTTGGCTGGTAAGCTTTCTCCGGCCCAATCTTCCTGCGAGGCGAGACCTGACTCCTTCCGAAGCCGGGTGTGTCGGGCGGTGATCTATGACAGGCTCGGTCGTCATGCGGACGCCGCGGCGGTACTAGCGAAGATCAAGCAACAGGGAGGTGATGCAGCCGCGTATCAGTACGCCGAAATCTTTGCTCAGTGGGGCGACCGCAAAGCCGCTTTGGACTGGCTCGAGAAGGCTATGCGGCTGCGCGATCCGGGATTGGTGTACACGAAAGCCGATCCGCTCATGGATCCCTTGCGCAAGGAGCCGCGCTTCCACGCGGTGATGCAGGAATTGCAGTTTCCGCAGTGAGCGGCGATACGATGTCGAGACGTTGCGCCGGTCTGAACGTCCGGTAATCGGAAAATTACCAGTCGAGCCGTGCGCCCGGTTTTGGCCGGGGACATGCGCGTCACGACGCGTTCCTGTCACAAGTGTCCCGGCACGGGTGTGGTAAATCCGGCGAAGTACGCATCACTCGTCGAGAAATTTCCAGGTATCTGCTCCGTCGAGCCGGCGCCGGCGAGCTGTCGCAAGAATTTCGGGCGCCATCAGTCGAGCGTTCACACCCATGCGATCCGCAGGCTGAGCCGCCGCGGCCCAGTGCGTCACACAGCCGCAGTTCCGACAACGGTGGAACTCAATCGATTTGCTGTCCCAACTATAGCGATCGGTGGCTTGGTCACTGGCGATGATGTGTACTTGGGTGGGCGAGTAGTAGGCCCACAAAACACCATAGCGTCGACAAATGGAGCAATTGCATTCTGTGACCTCAGTCGGCGCGACGTGGATCTCCAATTTAACTGCACCGCAATGGCAGGAGGATTCGATCATGATTCACCGCTACGCAATTTGTATTTGTTCGCGAGCGATCACCAGGCGATAACCCAGGTCAAGCGCAGCGAGGTCTTGAAGGCTCGAATAGCGTCGTTCCCAAGTCCCCGATTTGATATCCGATTCGAGCCGGGTGAGATTGGCATCGATGTTTCCGATCTTTGAAAAAGTCGAGATGCTTGCACGTACCGTCGGGTCGAGATACGCATTCGGCCGCTTCCAATAGGCGCCTAGAAAGCCATCGCGGCAGTCTGCCTGAATCGGAATTGATATCGATTCAACCGCTCCAAAAAGATCCGCATACTGCTCGATGCCGGGGAAAATATGCCGGTCGATGATCAGTTCAGGGAAATAGTCGAAGAGCCAGAATTGTGCGCAAACATCAAAGTCAATGGTAAGAAAGACAACTCGAGAGCGCGCCACCCTGCGGCACTCGGAAAAGCCCTTTCGCCTGTCCTTCCAGTGATGCACCGTGAGTACGCCGAGAACTGCATCAAAGCTTCCGTCACGAAACGGCAGGAACTCGGCAACGCCCTGAACCACGGGCGCGGCGCCTCTGGGTCGTTGGGCGATCATGGTGCGAGACGGCTCCAGCGCAACTACCGATTTGGAGGCAGGTTCATATGAGCCGCTGCCCGCGCCCACATTGAGGATCGAGGCGCAGCCGTCCAGAGCGAGCGCAATGGCCCGGGCGATGCATGGATCGGCTTCTCGACGGCCGGAATAGGTGCGCCCAATTTTGTCGTAAAGCGTCGCCACGAGTCTCGCTTGTATTGTTTCGATGCAGCTCTGTGGCTACCGTTTAGGCTCGTCCGCGAGCCTGGGGTGCGCCAAAAATTCGTATTCATCGATCAATCCCAGCTCCGCCAATGCAAGCGGGAGCTTCACGCCTCCCGTGAGCAGTCCCGTACCGACTGCCGCTTGAGCTGCTGAACGGCGTTCGTTAGATTTCCGCGCACCAGCTCGGCGTTCCAATCGACTTGCTCCAGGGTGCCCGACACGACGTACTTTTTTGCCGCATCGATCTTTCGAGCGAAGGGGGTCCATCCAAATCGGGCCTCGCTCCTGGCACCGCCGGCGGCCGAAAAGCTGCCTGCATCATCTCGTAAGTTACCCGGCCAAAGAGCAGGGAATCAGCCTGGGCGAGGTTCTCGGCCGCGTGACGATGCAATTCCTCGTCGGGGACCATTGCACGATGATCGCAGCATCCGTCCAAAGTGATGTTGATGAAATACCGCAGGGGTTGCATGAAGTAAGAGTATCCCCGTCGCGCTGAACCAACAAGACATTGCACTTGCCTGCTCCAGAACCGATTCTGGGAACGGCTGACCGTCAACTTTGGCGTAGGTGTTCTTAGCTTTCTACTTGAGATTCCTCAGACGGCCATGAGACAGCGTGCAACGCCTTGCACCGGACGTCGCGTCATACCTTAAGGTATACGCCCGGGAGGGGCAGCTATGGAAAGTATTGATCCACGTGAATGGCTGAGCGCGGCCGACTGCGCTTCTAGAACGGGCCTTACGCCGCGCGCCCTGCGCGTGTATGAGGAGTTGGGACTCATCGCACCCCGGCGCAGCGCCGCTGGCTGGCGGCAATATGGGCCTCAGGATCTGACCAAGCTCAATACGATTGCGTTATTGAAAACCGCAGGCTTGAGCCTCGCGCAGATCGGCGAGGTGACTTGCAGCGGTGCAGGTGAGCCAAGCTTGCGGCGAATCCTTGCCATTCAGCTTGACACTTGGAAGCGCAGGCGAACAGATGCCGAACGTGGACAAGCGATCGCGGAGGCGGCACTCAATCGGTTGCGGGCCGATCAGTCGCTCTCCGTCGACGAGCTATGCAGACTGATCAGGAACCCTGAAATGACTCAATCACAATCCGGCACGGTCTCAACATGTCGCATGACTGACCGTGCTGGACAGCTATGCAGGTTTTACCGGCGCGGCGAGTATGGGGTGACGACAATATGGCGCGACGGTCAAAGCTGTTCATTGACGCGCCGATCCGTCGCGTGGGTGCCGTCGCGCTTCACCCGACGAGCGAAACAGAGTTTTATCCAACGCACGGAGCCGGCTACTTTCAATATAGGTTTCTGCGCGATCCGCAAGGCGTGGTCAGCGGCCTCCTGGCGCGTGTGCAAGGGGTCGAAGTGATTTCTCCGCGCATCGATGCCACGGCTGCTGAGAATCTGATGGCCAGACTGAGCGAGCGCATTCAAAGCCAGAAACCACTTCCGGGCAGCGAAGCGGCTTTGCGTCGTTTGGTTGAGGGCATCCAAGCGGGAAGTCCTCCCTATGGAGAGATGAGTTCACAGCTGGAGCAGCTGCTCCGAATGCAATTACCCCTATTGCAACCTCTCGCCGAGTATCTCGGCGTCTTTCGAACCATCGAATTTCGCGGTGTAGAAAGCGGGGGCTGCGATCAGTACGACGTGCATTGCGAACTCGGCACGAGCCGATGGCGAATCTTGCTGGCAGCAGATGGCATGATCGCCTCGGCGAGCTACGATTGGGATCGCCCAAACGCGTTGGTGTTCTCGCACGCTACCAAGAGATGCGAGTTAGAGACGTGACGCCGGCCCGACCTTAGGTGTTGGATGTCCTACGACCCTCACCAGAATTGCTGTGTGGGAAGCGGACTTTCTTCAAGCACGCAGGTTATTGCCGCCGGGCCAGTTCCTTGAGATCATGTGTGCATGGGTGCACCAACACTCGCAGCCGTCCTTCGGACGATTTCGGTCATTGCATTGATGATTGCTGCGGGCACAGCGGTTGCCGGTCAAGCCGAGATCGCCAGCAATAGCAAGCGTACGGAAGTCCTTTTTCTCGGCACCGCCGGCGGGCCACCGTTGCGCCTCGATCGATCAGAACCTTCCACGCTGCTCATCGTCGACGGCCGCCCGTATCTGATCGACTGCGGCATTGGAACCATGCGTCGAATGCTTCGGGCCGCCGTCAAGTCCGAGCAGGTCAGGACGATCTTCTTCACCCATCTTCATGGCGACCACGATCTTGGCCTCGCCGACGTGATGGCCAACGATTTCTTCAGGCAGAGCGTAGCCGGCAGGCCGGAACCGATCAACATCTACGGGCCGCCTCAGACGAAGGAGCTTGTGGACGCGGCTTTTCACTTCATCACCGTCGGCTTCCGGCCGTTCGAAAATCTCCTGCTGCCGGTAAACGGCAGCTACCAGAGTCCGTTCGTGACTCACGAGTTCGATCGGGACGGCGTCATCTTCCAGGACGACGAAATCCGCGTCACCGCCGCGGAGAATTCGCATTACGCGCTGATGCCGCCGCAAAGGCGCGCGCAGTTCAAATCATTCTCATATCGAATCGAGACGCCGCACGGGGTGATCGTGTTCACGGGCGACACCGGGCCTAGCGAGGCCCTGGAGCGACTGACGAGGGGCGCGGACGTGCTGGTGGCGGAGGCGAACAATCGCGACCCGCAGGATGTCGAAAAGGTCACCGGTGCCATGGCTGCGCGCAGCCATTGGTCGTCCGAGCAGGCCAAGGCGTTTCGGGCGCACTTCGAGGTGGAACACCTGGACACCAACGAGATTGGCCATCTGGCCGCGAAGGCCCAAGTGAAGGCCGTGCTGCTCTACCACTATGTTCCACAGAACAAGGCCGATCAGGCGGCCTACGTGACGGGCGTTCGGACTGCGTTTTCCGGCCAGGTCTTTGCGCCCGACGACCTGGATCGTTATTGCCTGAGCAATGGCGGCCTTTCGCGCTGCCCCGACTGATCGCGCGTGGCTTAGGCGTCGAACCCGCCCGGCCTTTCCGCCGCCACGCCAAACGCTCGTTCCAGCGCCAGTCCGAGCCGCCCGATGGTGCCCTCGTCGAAGAGACGTCCGATCAGCGTAACCCCATGCGGGACGCGGCGCGGTGGGTTGAACTTCGGTAAGGGATGTGCAGGATCCGGCGCCCAATCGCTGCGCGCTTCGGAGACTTCGACAAATCCGGCTCGCAGCGTCAACGAAGGATGCCCGGTGGCGTTGGTGATGACCAGTATTTCGTCCTGCAGCGAGGGCACCAACAGCACATCCACCTGGGAAAAGACCCGCGCCATTTCGAGCGCCACTTTGCGTCGCAACCGATCGCATTGAACAAAATCGACCGCAGAGAGAAATCTCGATTGCCTGAAGATATTCGGCCACGCATCCGGCACCTGCATCTTGAGTTGATTCACGCCTCCGCTCAGGGTCAACTCTTCGAAGGCCGCAGCCGCCTCGGCGAACAAAATCACATTCAACGAATCATAGGGCCAGTCGGGGATCGATACTTCGGTCGCCGTTGCTCCGAGCTTGCGAACGGTATCGAGCGCCGCACGGTCCACGTCCGTCGCGTGTTTCATCCACTCGGGAAAATAACCGACGCGCAATCCCGTGATCGGCGCACCGGCCTCATAGTCCAGTGTGCTCGGTACCGCAGCGACGTCTGCTTTGTCAGGACCGGAGATGGCATGCAAAACCAGCAGCGTGTCCTCGACGCTGCGCGCCATCGGTCCCAATTTGTCGAGCGACCAGCACAGCGTCATCGCACCCGTGCGCGGTACCCGGCCATACGTGGGCCGCAATCCGGCGACGCCGCAGCGCATGCTCGGCGCCACGATGCTGCCGCCCGTCTCGCTGCCCACGGCAAAGCCAACCAGGCCCGCCGCGGTTGCCGCGCCCGGACCGGCGCTTGATCCTGAGGATCCTTCTTCCAGCAGCCACGGGTTCATGGTCTGTCCGCCGAACCAGACATCGTTGAGCGCCAGCGCTCCCAGGCTGAGCTTGGCGACCAGCACGGCACCGGCCTCATGAAGCCGCCGCACCACGGTGGCGTCTGCTGAAGGTTTGCGATTCTTGAACGGTTCGGCGCCATAAGTGGTCGCGATGCCCGCCGTGTCGAGCAAATCCTTGGCCCCCCACGGGATGCCATGCAAGGGTCCGCGATACTTTCCGGCCGCAATCTCGGCGTCTGCGGCTTTTGCCTGCTTGAGCGCGAGCTCACGCGTCAGGGTGATGACGCATCGCAGCTTCGGATCGTACCGCTCCAGCCTGGTCAGATAGATTTGGGTGAGCCGCTCTGAAGAGAGCTGCCGCGTCTCGATCCAAGTCGACAGCTGGGCCACGGACGCAAAGGCAATGTCTGAATCTCGCGCCGGCAATGCCCGCTCCGCGAGCTTGCTGCGGACAAATTGATTTCGACCGAGTCCGGTTCTTTGCGTGATTTGGCCGGGTTCCCAGCGCGTGGCCGGCGCCAGAGTTGCCTCCAACTGGATCTTCTTGGGCCCGGTGCGCCGCTCGTACAGGGGGGCCATGGCGGCCCGCCAACTAGCGGCGGCGTCACGGGCTTCCTGTGGGCTCAATTGGACCTGCATCAATTTCTCCGCTTCGAGGAACGTGGTAGCGGAAACTTCCGGCCCCACCGGCGGCGACGTGGCGAATGCGGAGGGCGCGCCGGGGGGCGGGGTGCTGACTTGGGCTCCACTTTGCGCCTGGACCGCTTCGTAGCCGAGGGTGGCGCCCACGACACCTAAGGACGCGTTGGTGAGGAAACGTCTGCGTGAATCTTTCAAATGGATCTCCCGATATTCGCTCGAGGCCCTCAATGATAGCCTTATCATGGGTGCCGTGAGCCAGGGAGAACTGAATTGCTGAAGGCACGCTGGGCGAGGGCGACGTTGTGGGCAACCCTGTTGCTCGCTGGAGATTTATTGGCCTCCGCGTCCTTCGCGGCTGTGGGCTTTCAGCAGCTCACGATACCGGATCGCGACGGCAAGTCGATGCAGGCCGGCATTTGGTATCCCAGCAACACGCAGCCCGCGGCGCATCCGCTGGGAATGTTTGTCCAAGAGGTGGCGTTGAATGGCCCCATCGCAGGCCAGGCTCTGCCGCTGATTTTGATTTCGCATGGGACGGGCGGCTCGATGTCCAGCCACATCGACACCGCGAATGTGTTGGCGCGTGCCGGTTTCGTTGTGATTGCGGTGACGCATAGCGGCGATAACAATCAGGATCACAGCTACGCCGGAAACCGGCTCGACTTGATCGACCGGCCGCGGCAGGCCAAGGCTGCGCTCGATTGGGTACTGTCGTCGTGGCCGGGCCGCTTGAACTTAAATCCCCGGCGCATCGGCGTGTTTGGATTTTCGCTCGGTGGATTCACCGGCTTGGTGTTGGTCGGCGGCACGCCGGAGATTGCGCGAATGGCGCAGCTCTGCGCTTCAACTCCGGGCGCGCCCGAGTGCGCCTTCATCAAAAATGCGCACGGCGATCAATTGACTCCAAGTGCGGAAGCGCCCCGCTGGACTCATGATGAGCGCATCAAGGCGGCGGTCATCGCGGCACCCGCGGCGAGTTATTTATTCGGTCCTGGGGATTTACGCGACGTCAGCGTGCCGGTTCAACTGTGGCGCGTGGAAAACGACAGCCAGGCGCCGGACGCATGGAACGGCGCAGTGGTCCGCGACAATCTTAAAGTGCATCCGGAATCCCATCTGGTGCAAGGCGCCGATCACTTTGTGTTTCTGGCGCCCTGCAGCGAGACCTTGGCCGCGGCCGCACCGCAAATTTGCCAGGACCCGGCCGGATTCGACCGCGCCGCATTTCACCGCGCATTCAACCAATCTCTGGTGGATTTTTTCACCACCAAACTGCGAGACCGGTAGCGCCGCGGCTGACGCTCGCTAGGGCGACCTGCCTACAGAAGCCTTGGGATTGATTGGGCAACATCTTGGCTGTGGCGGCGGCATGCGAAAACCCCCTGTCGGAGGCTCCCATGAAAGGCATTTTCAGTCCGGTTGATGAGGTGCGCGAACCCCCGGTGCCGCCGGCGGGCGAAGATGTTCGCGAGCCCCCGCTGCCCTCGAACAATGGCTCCAGGGATGACCTGCCCGGCGAAGAGGAGAAGATTGACCGGGACGATGGCGGCGGCCGGGCGCCGCGGCGCTGGAGCGGGGCAGCCCAGGCTGCGAGCGATACGCCACCGGACGAGATCCCCGAGAATGAAAGAACCAGCCACGAGCCGCAATCATGAGCCGCCCGGAAGTGGTCGACCCGCGAACCAAGTATCCGCAGCCTCCCTTCCCGGAGCAGCACCAGCCGTGGCCTGGGCTTGCGTCGAAGATGCAGCCGCGTCCCGACCACGGCGAGAAAACCTACCGCGGTTCAGGCCGGCTCAAAGGACGGAAGGCTCTGATTACCGGCGGTGACTCCGGCATGGGCCGCGCCGCGGCGATCGCCTTTGCGCGCGAGGGAGCGGATGTTGCCATCAACTACCATCCGGATGAGCAGGCGGATGCGGACGAAGTCATTGCGCTTATCCACGAGGCCGGCCAGAAGGCTGCGGCAATTCCGGGCGACATTCGCAACGAATCCTTTTGCCAGTCTTTGGTGGCCCAGGCGATCAAAGAACTCGGCGGGCTGGATATTTTGGTCAGCAACGCAGGTCGACAGCAGGCGACCAAGTCGATTCTGGATATTTCCACCGAGCAGTTCGATTGGACCATGAAGACCAATATTTATGCGCCGTTTTGGATCATCAAAGCGGCGCTGCCGTCGCTGCCGGCCGGGTCGTGCATTATCGCAACCGCCTCCGAGCAGGCTTACGATCCGAGTCCTGAACTCTATGATTACGCGCAGACGAAAGCGGCAACGATGAATTTCGTCAAGTCGCTCTCCAAGCAATTGGCGTCGAAAGGAATTCGCGTGAACGGCGTGGCGCCCGGACCGGTATGGACGCCGCTGCAAGTCAGCGGCGGCGCGTTCCCCGAGAAGCAGCAAGAGTTCGGCAGCCATACCCTGTTGGGACGGGCGGGGATGCCGGCGGAGCTCGCCGGGATCTACGTGCAGCTTGCGGACAACGAGGCCAGCTTTGCGACCGGTCAGATTTATGGCTCGTCGGGCGGCGGCGGTCAGCCTTAGAAACGCGGTGTTTGCCGCTGTTTTACGACCGCTCAAGTGGAGCCGCCGGGCGTCGTGCAGCCGGCTCCAATCTTGATATGATGCAGCGCTACGGCCGGGGTTGTTAACCTCGTCACAACAAAAAACTCCGCGCCGGGCTCACATCGCAGACACCTCGCCTTCGTATCTCTAGGCTGGTCTGCGGTGTCAGGGAGAGCTGCATGAAGGACGCGAGAGCATCGAATAACTCAGGTGCCGCGGTCGAAGCGGACGCCGCCGCGGTTGCGCGTGATCCACGCGAAGAGCGGCGCTGGGCGCGCGAAGTACTGCGACGCGGCGCGCTTGAATTGTTGTATCTCGGCTCGAATGTTGCGATCGTGGGCGGTATCTTGTTCTGGGGATACCGACTGCTGACGCATAAGCCGGCGCTTGCAACCGGACTCTCCCTTGCGGCTGCTGTGAGCGTCAGCCTGGCTGCCTACCATTTCGCCCGCTGGCGTGCGAGTTCGGCGATGTCCCACCACGTGGAAAATTTGACCGCCTGTGCGATTGCGACGCTCGGCATGGCGCTGGTATGGGGCGGCATCTGCTTTGCATTCTCATTTGGAGCGCTGCGCTGGTTCAGCGCGACGGCCGCGGCCACTTGGATCATCGCCGCCGCGGCGGGGCTTTGCGGTTTCGCCTACCTGGTGAGAGGCGAGTGGAGCGAGCTTCGCGATTGCTTGGCGCCGCCTGAGGCAAATCCAAGCCGGCATGCGGACGCAAGCACCGTATGAGGCAGGGACCCGTTCTCAAGCCTTTCGTGGCGCCGACGCAGATGGTGATCATGGTGGCCGCGGTGTGCCTGGCGCTTGGCTGCGGTTTTTCCAAGGACAAAAAGCAGGCAGAAGACCTGGCGGAACAATACTTCGCAAAAATCCAAGCGGGAGATCTTGCGGGTGTGCTGCCGCTTTATTCCGCTCGATTCTTCGAGGCGACCTCGCGCACCGACTGGCTTGACTTTCTTGAGCAGCAGCGGGCTCGATGCGGCACGCCCAAGACTCATTCGTTAATCAGCTGGAATGTGCTGAGCACATTCGGAACAAACGCGGGAATCCGCACGACGCTTGTCTACGATGTTGAGTACTCGAGCTGCCGAGTGTCGGAGACAATGACCATTTTCAAGCCCTCCGGCGGGGAGATTCAGATTCAAGGGCATTTTTTGCGGCCGAAGGCGGGGTTGCAGAATGAAAAGGGAAATCCGCAGGAGACGCTGAAAACTTAGGCTCGAATTTTAGCGGCAAGCGTCTCACGCTCGTCTTTCTTGAGATCCCAGTGCCAGTCGTGGCACTCGGCGTAGGCGCGAATCGGCGTTCCCTTCTCGAGGGCTTCCTTGATTTCGGTAACGCTCAAGGCGCAAGTCCACTCGGCTGCGCAGATCGGGCAGCGCACGGGGAATTTGAGCAGGCGTTCGGTCATGCGGGTACAAATTCTATATCATCCAAGGTATGAGTGAGCAGAAACCCAAAAAACCATTTTCGATGATTCGTGAATTTCATCTGGCTGACTGGTTCACCTTGGGCAACGCCATTTGCGGAACAGCGGCCATATTCTCCACGATCAGTTATGTGCAAACGGACGCCGTGCGGCACGTCTACTTTGCATGCGCGCTGGTGTTGGCGGCGCTGCTGTTCGATATTGTCGATGGCCGCGTTGCAAGATGGCGGAACAAATCTTCAGTGATGGGCCGGGAATTGGATTCCCTCGCAGACGTCATTTCCTTCGGCGTCGCACCGGCCATGATTGGCTACGGACTGGGCATGCAGGGATTATTCGATCGAATCATCTTGGGCTATTTCGTCGCCTGCGGCGTGTCGCGATTGGCTCGATACAATGTGACCGCGGAGGCGCTGTCCGAGGGGACCGGAAAAGTAACCTTCTTCGAAGGGACGCCGATTCCGACGTCATTTCTCCTGGTATGCCTCATGGCCGCGGCCATCGGGCTTGGCGCAATTGGCGAACACTTGTGGTTCGGCGTGCTTGAAGTCGGCGGACACCTATTGCATCCGGTGACACTGCTGTTTGCGGTATCGGGATCCTTGATGATCAGCCGAATTCGAATACCGAAGTTATGAGGCTGCCCGATAGCGGGCGCCGGCAGATGGTCGTACGGCAGACGTAGTCTAACAATTCGTTGCGATTGCGGATCGGCGGCGGCCGGTGCTTACCAGAAGGCCGCCGAGCAGCAAGGTCAGGGCGCTTGCTGCCGTCCCGGGATCTATCTCGGGAGCCCTTACGGTCGAATTATCGACGCTGAGTTGACTAACCAGGGTCAAATCCGGACTGCGAATAATGACCGGTTGGCCAAAGACAGTACGGACATTGCCGGTTGTAAACTTCACATCATTGACGCCGTCCATGTTCAGCGTCAGGGGGGTATTGCCGCCAAACGCATAATTTTCGGTGAGAGTGTCGACGAGTGTGCCATTGAGGTAGCCGAAAATTGTCGTGGTATTGCTGCTGGTCTCACCGATGCTCGGTGCGTCCGAATTCAGTTCTTGAACCACCATGCTGTTGAGATCGAAAGGCGAGGTCCGGCTGAACTCAGTGATGAACGCGCTTCCAAATGAACTGGCTGAGGTGTCCGCGAACACATCGTTCTGGGCTCCGTGCCAATCGAATCCCGCATAGCCGTCCGGCACAGTTCCGGGCGGCAGGTTTGGCCCGAAGTCGATTGTTTGCGCCGCATTGGCGCTCGATAGAGTGAGAATCGCAACGATCGCAGTCAACGTCAGACCAAGTTCCTTTTTCATGACGCTCCCCCAACTGGCCGATGGTTCGACCAAAGAAACCATAGTCGCAACCTGGACCGGCGGCAAGCGGCGCTGCGACAAATTGCGCCGCAGCAATACAGACATGAGAAACTCCAAGCATGTTGGACATAGCGATTCGACCTGCCGTACCAACGGATTTCGAGACCATTTGCGCATTAAATCTGGCTGAAGTTCAGCATACCAGCGCAATGGACATGGCGCGGTTGGGCGAACTCAATGCCCTTTCCTGCTATCACAAAGTGGCCTGTCTTGGCGGCAGCGTTGCAGCCTTTCTTCTCGCGATGTGCAACACATCCTCCTACGAGAACGAGAACTTTGAATGGTTCTCGCAAAAGTACGCGCGCTTCATATACGTGGATCGCGTAGTGGTGTCATCTGCCGCGAGAGGTCTGGGCTTGGGGAGCCGTCTGTACGAAGATATGTTCAGCCATGCCCGTAGCAACTCCATACCGGTGGTAACCTGCGAGTACAATCTGGTCCCGCCCAACGAGGCATCACGCTTGTTTCATCAGAAGTTCGGCTTCAAGGAACAAGGCACACAATGGCTGACAAATGGCACCAAGCGCGTCTCGCTTCAGGCTGCTGAGACCTAGCCATGCCTCTCTTCCGCTGTTCCACTCGTGGCAAATTTGTCGCGAGCGGATGGTTACGGTCGTACTGGCCTCGGCGCTTGTGGCATGCGGTGGGGGCGGCGGCGGTACTGCGCCGCCGATGACGTCCTTCACGGTCGGCGGCGTTGTCGCGGGCCTGAGCGGCTCAGGACTCATTTTGAGAAATAATGGCGGCGATGACGCGGCGATATCCGCGCCGGGTTCCTTCACATTCGCGACCGTTCTTCAAAACGGTACGGCCTATTCGGTCACGGTGGCATCACAACCTTCTGCGCCGGCTCAGGATTGCGTGGTCACGAATGGTTCTGGGACAGTGCGTGGCGCGAACGTGACCAACGTGAGCGTCGCCTGCAGCGTCGTGCCCTTCACCGTGCTGGCGAATCAGCCGCCGGAGACCGGTTACTTGAGCCTGCTGTTAACCGACGGCAGCGTCATGATGCAATCGGCGAGCGACGCCAGTATATTTTACAATTTGATTCCGGCCGCTGACGGCGGATACGTCAATGGTACGTGGCGAAGGCTGGCGAGCCCTCCTGCGGGTTACGCCCCCGCTGACGGTGCGCAAGTCGTCCTGGCGGACGGGCGCGTGTTATTTGTCGGCGGCGAATACAATCAGAATCAGTACCAATTGCCTTTCGCGCCCAGCGGCTTGACCAACATGTCAGCGGTTTACGATCCGGTTGCCGACAGTTGGACGATGATCGCCGCGCCGCCCGGCGTCGCGTATATCGGCGATTCGCCTTCCGCGGTACTGCCGGACGGCAGCTTTGTTTTCGGTAGAAAGTTGGGGCGGGATATGTGGCGCCTCGATCCGGCGAGCCTGACGTGGACTTCGGTGCCGGCCACGGGCAAGGCGGACAATTTCGCTGAAGAAGGCTGGACTTTGTTGCCGAACGGCGATCTTTTCAGCATCGATGTGGGTACTCCGCCGCACGCGGAGCACTATGATCCGATCGCTGCGCAATGGTACAGCGATGGAAATACCCCGGCGGGGCTGACCTCGCCCGGAAGCGCACCGGGGGGATTGACCTATGGACCGGCGCCGCTGCAGGTGGTTGGCGGAGTCACCTACGGACCGGGGCCCACCGGAACCTATGTTCCACCCGGTGAGATCGGCCCGGCGTTACTGCTGCCGGACGGCAGGGTGTTTGCGACCGGCGCTGCGGCGAGCGGGACGGTAGCGCACACGGCAATTTATACGCCGGGCGCAACTCCTGGCGGGGCCGGTAGCTTCACGGCAGGTCCGGACTTTACCAATGGCGATGATGGCGACGACTCCAGCGGCGCCTTGCTGCCCTCCGGTCACGTCCTGATTGCCGCAGCATCTGGCCGATTCTATGAATTCGATGGGACCACGATGCCGGTCGCGGGCAGCTTGACCAACAACGGCGGAAATACAGTGTATTTCTTGTTGCCGCTGCCGAGCGGCGAAGTGCTGGTCACGGGAGGGGTGACGCAGATCTACGCGGGTGCCGGCAGCGCCGATCCGACCTGGGCGCCGACCATCACAGCCGCGCCGGCCGCGGTGACACGCGGCTCGAGCTACACGATTTCCGGCACGCAGTTCAACGGCCTGTCCCAAGCTGCGGCAGTGGGAGATGAACTCAACGCCGCGACCAACTATCCGTTGGTGCGCATCGCGAATGCATCATCGGGCCACGTGCTCTATGCGCGCACTCATGGTCATAGCAGCATGGGCGTGGCGACGGGCAGCATGATTGTGTCCACTCAGTTCGATGTGCCGGCAGCCGCCGAGACGGGTCCCAGCACGCTCGAGGTTGTGGCCAATGGGATCGCCTCGGCACCGGCGAGCGTGACGGTGAATTGAGGCGAATGGTCGCAGGCCACTATGGCGTTTTCCGTTTCTTGCTGACGGGACGCTCGGATCCGGCGAAAAATTTGAATCGGACCAGGTAGACACGCGAACCGCTGCCATGTTTCGCCGTTTTCATCATATCGATCAGGTTCTTAAATCCGGTGTCGCGCGCCAGACGATCGTCGAGGTCTTCCCAGCTAATCTCGCGAATGGCGGTGACTTCGATTTGGCCCTCCTCCAGCCGATACTTGCGGCCCACTTTTACGCGCGGAACTTTCCAGATTCGCACACTGGCGGTCACTTCGCCGCTCTTGACGCGGGACCGGAGTTTCTTTGTGAAAAGCATGTGGTGCGGCGATCCGCTAGCGCGTCGGAACGCGGGAGCATCGCGGCGCGGACGGCCCCGTCCAAAGGAGAAGATCAGTCGTCTGTGATTTCGAATTCAAGCGTGATTCCCAGCTCGCCGAACATCCGACTCACCTGCGGCCGAAGACTAAAGCTGTTTACCGCAGCAGGAGACAGCGTCACCAGCAGACTGATCTCGCCCCCTTCCGAATCAATCTTCTGTAGCAACGCGGTGTGCGCCCCCTTGAACCGTGCCGCACACAAGGCGAGCGCCCAGGCAAGATTTCGAGCGATTGCGGTGTCAATGATGTTCTGTGATAGCGGTATGTTGGGAAACGGCTCGAATGGCACCGTGCCGAACCATGACACCGGATCCAGCGGGGCCAACCAGTAGGTTTCGGTGTGAACCGACGCTGTGGTGAGGCCGCTTTTCGAGTGGCGCGGCTGGCCGGATCGAAAAGAATGCTCGGGTTCAATGTCCAATTCTCTTGTGATCTCCGCGGGATCCATGGAGGGATGTCTGATCCGCAGGGACAATTGGAAAGGGAGCGGTTGGGGCGGCGCGAGTTCGGTGGCTGCCATGGGCGGATTTCCGGGGTGGATAACTCGAGAGCTTGAGTATAGTGCCAAAGCGCGGATCGCCGACAGCCAACTTTGTGCGCCGGCAAGCTTTGACAGTTCAGTCCATGCAACGCAGGATTAGCCGACGAATTCTCCACGGAGACTGTTTTGGCAAATGATTTTGATCCAAATTTCGTCGGTTAATGGTCAGCAGTCTCCATGAGCACCCCGGGACAAGTCGCCATGCCGCAGGTGGGAGTGGGTGTCGTCGTCGTGCGCGACGGCAAAGTGTTATTGGGGCTGCGCCGCGGCTCGCACGGTGCCGGCGCATGGGCGCTCCCGGGCGGTCACCTCGAGTGGGGTGAAACAATAGAGAGTTGTGCCCGCCGCGAGGTCAAAGAAGAGACCGGGCTGCATCTTGGTGTCGTGAGCCCGGGTCCGTACACAAATGATGTCATGGCCGCAGAAGGTAAGCACTATGTCACCTGTTTTGTGGAAGCCGCTGCCTTGGCCGGCGAGGCTCAGGTGCTGGAGCCGACAAAGTGCGAGCGCTGGGCTTGGTTCGCATGGTCGGCCATGCCGGAAAAGCTGTTTCAACCGTTGCGAACGTTGGCGCAAAGCGGATATGTCCCCAAGTATGTGTGCTGATCAGTGAGCACAAACCTGCCCTTTGCTGACACCGCGGGGCGCAACCGACTCGTCATCAACCTCCTGCTGGTCGCCACTTTCGTTGTCATTCTCAACGAGACACTCATGGCCGTGGCCATTCCGCGCCTCATGCGCGATCTCAACGTGACGGCCGGCGCCGTACAATGGTTGACGACGGCGTTTCTCCTCACCGTGTCGGTGGTCATTCCGGTCACCGGATTCTTGCTGCAAAGAATGAACACGCGCCCGATCTTCGTCTGCGCGATGTCGTTGTTCAGCCTGGGCACGTTGGTCGCCACCCTGGCTTCAAATCTGCCGGTGCTGATCCTCGCCCGCATCATTCAGGCGTCCGGGACGGCAATCATGGTGCCGCTGCTGATGACCACGGTGATGACGCTGGCGCCGCCGGAAACCCGCGGCAAGACCATGGGTTTTATTTCCACGGTCATCTCGGTGGCGCCCGCCATCGGTCCGACCATTTCGGGATTCATCCTGAACTATCTCAGTTGGCGTTGGATGTTCCTGCTGGTGCTGCCCATCTCGCTAGGTGCACTGGCGCTGGGCGCTCGTCGCATTCAGAACGTAACGACGCCGCATCGTGCGCCGCTCGATGGCCTCTCGGTCATCGTGTCGGGCATCGCCTTCGGCGGCATCGTCTATGGACTCAGCCATATCGGCGTCGCCGCTGCGCCCGGAGCGCTCCCGGGCGGGGTCTTCAGCGCCGTCGGTGCGGTGTTCTTGGTGGTGTTCATCTTCCGGCAGATCTCGCTTCAGGCCACCGGCAACCCCCTGCTCGATTTGCGTACCTTCGACTCGCGCAACTTCACTGTATCGGTGCTGCTCATGGCGAGCATGATGATGGCGCTGTTCGGTACCATTATCCTGCTGCCGATCTACCTGCAGAACGTGCTGGGACTCAGCACCCTTCAAACGGGACTGCTGCTGCTGCCGGGAGGCCTGCTGATGGGTCTGCTTGGCCCCCATGTCGGGCGCTTATATGACAAAGTCGGGCCGATCCGGCTGATGGTGCCCGGCGTCATCGTGGTCAGTTCCGTGCTGTGGGCGATGACGCTGCTGAGTCCGACCACCTGGGTGGGCAATATCCTCGCCGGTCACGTGGTGATGAGTGTCGGTTTTGCTTTCCTGTTTACGCCCCTGTTTACGGTAAGCTTGTCATCGGTGAAGCCCAGCCTCTATTCGCACGGCAGCGCCGTCATCGGCACCGTTCAGCAGGTCGCCGGTGCGGCCGGAGTGGCGTTGTTCGTGGCGCTCATGTCGGCACGGACTACGACCTTGAGTGCACGCGGCCTCGGAACCGTCGAAGCGCTGTCAGGCGGCGTCCGAGCCGGCTTTCTTTGCGGCGCCATCATCTCGCTGTTCGCCGTTGCGTGCGTTTTTTTCGTGCAGAGGACCCCGGCGGCCGGGATGGACCGGACGCTGCGAGCGGACGGGTAAAACGCACGGTGGCCGACCTTGATCCGGACATCGAGTGACAAGCACGGGACGCCGGATCAGGCCCAATAATCTGCTCGATCTTTCCTTTAGTTGGTAGCCTGCTGCTCGCATGACACCTGCGTGTTCCAATCCGCAAAACTGCCGACAGGATTGTGTTCCCACGCCCACACATGCAATTCGTAAAACGCAGGCAAGCCGTAGCGATTCGGTGCGTCAACGAAGTTCATCAAATGCCCTTCCAGGGCGGGCGTGGCGGCGCTTCCCGGCGGAATCTGAGTCTGCCATACGCTCGCGAGAATGATGAATTCCACCCCGACGAGGCGAAAGCCGCCGTTCGGCAATGGTTCGTAGATCAACGCTTCTGGTTCCGATGCGTTGAGAGTTCCGGCGCTGATTCGCGAGCCCAATACGAAGTGCACGCCCATCGCGCCGAAATCCGGACCGCTGACGCAGGGCGTGGCCTGCGCGAAGCCGGCTGCGAGCGCCGCATTGATGTCCCTGAATTGCGCCGTTGCCTTGTGAACCTTGCTGACCAGCGGCGAATTTTGATCGACGCCATTCATGTTCATGGCATGCGGTGGCGGCTCTCCTGCTGCGACGACAAAAGGAATGGATAGAGACAACATGGTTGATATCAATCTGCCTGCAATTTTCATCGATGATCTCCCTTAGGATTGTTGATGGGTGAATCGGCAAAAAGCCTTTACTTGTAGAAATACGGATCGAGGACACGGACCTCGGTGATTTGCGTGATGGGCAGTTGGCTGCGAACGGCGGCGCGCCGCACCGCCTCCGGCGTCGGTCCGTCGTAGAGACAAAAGGTGCGCTTGCGGTCGGGAGTCACGTAGGAATGCAGCCAGGTGACCCCGTCTTCCGCATTGCTATCGATGACGTTTCGACATAATTGGGCGCCGCTTTCATCCAGAGGGATGTGAAGACCATCTGGAAACTCTCTTTCGATCAAATACCGGGACATGTCGAGATCTCCCTGCAAACCAGCCGGAGGAAATAATGGTGTGCAGCCGATATCGGCGAATCAGAGGATCTACCCAATTTAGACCGGCCAAATACCCACATTGCGCAAGGAACAAAGCTTTGGCGTCGGCGCGCTTTGCGTGCATGCCGGGGATCGGTTACAACCTCCCTGGGAGAATCGCTGGAGACTGCATTTTTTGATCGAGTTACTCGAGCGCAATAAATCCTTAAGCGAACTGAGCGGCTGGCTGCGGCGCGCTGTCGAGGGTGCCGGGTGCATTGCGCTGCTCGGCGCAGAGGCGGGGATTGGCAAGACGGCGCTTCTGCAGGAATTCGTCAGGACACAGGTCGGGGCGCGGGTGCTATGGGGCGGCTGCGATGCGCTGTTTGCCCCGCGTCCGTTGGGGCCGCTATACGACATCGCGCGTCAGACACAGGGAGAACTTCTCTCTGCCATTTATGGCAACGCGGATCGCGAAGTCATTTTCGCAGCGGCGCTGAATGAGCTCGAACGAACTCCGACCCTGGTTGTCTTCGAGGACATGCATTGGGCGGACGAAGCCACGCTCGACCTGCTCAAGTATCTTGGGCGGCGCATTCAGCGCGTCCGCGCGATGCTGGTGGTGAGCTACCGTGACGATGAGGTCGGATCGCGGCACCCGCTGCGTTTCGTCATTGGAGATTTGCCGCGCAGCATCACCCACCGAATGTCGCTGTCGCCGTTGTCGGAGGCGGCGGTGGCCCAGCTTGCGCGGCAGGCCGGCCAATCATCGGCGGGTCTGCACCGCATCACGGGCGGCAATCCATTCTTCGTGACCGAAGCGCTGGCCGCCGTGGCCGACACCGTGCCGGTCAGCGTGCGCGATGCCGTTCTCGCCCGCGCCATGAGACTGACCCCGCAAGCACGCAAAATCGCGGAGCTTGCCTGCATCGTCCCCGGCAGGACGGAATCCTGGTTGCTGGAGCAGGCAGTTCCTGTTCGATGAAGCCGCCATCGAGGCCTGCATGAGCAGTCGGCATGGTGCGATCGGATGACGGCGCGCTTAGCTTCAGGCATGAACTCGCGCGGCGCGCATTCGAAGACTCTTTGTCACAGTCTCAGCGGCAGCTGTTGCACGCGAGAGGTCTTCGCCGCGCTCTCGACGCGCGGCCGCATATCTCGGCGGCACGCCTCGCCCACCACGCGGCCGGCGCGCGCAATGCAGCAGCCGTATTGCAATTCGCGCCGCTGGCCGCCATGCAGGCGGCGTCGGTGGGTTCACACCGGGAGGCCGTCTCGCTGTATGAGGTTGCCGTCCTTTATGCGCAGGAAATCGCGCCGGATGAGCGCGCACGCCTGTACGAGCGATTGTCATACGAATGCTATTTGACCGGCCGGCACGAGCGGGCCATCGAAGCGCGCCGCGCAGCGCTCGAAGTCTGGCGAGCGTCCGGCGCGCGCTTGCGCGAAGGCGATGCGCTGCAGTGGCTGTCCCGCTCGAGTTGGTTTATCGAACGGCGCGCCGATGCCAACCGCTTTGGCGCCGAGGCGGTGTCGACGCTCGAATCGCTGCCGCCCAGTCCCGAATTGGCGCGGGCCTACAACAATTGCGCGCAGCTCGACATGGAGTGTCACGAATTGGAATCGGGCATCAGCTGGGCGCATCGGGCGATCGCATTGGCGGAGGCGTGCGCGGCGAAAGAAATTCTCTGCGATGCATTGGGTAACTTGGGCACGATTCGCCTCATTGCCGGCGACGCTTCAGGATGGGCCGATCTTGAGCGGGCTTTGCGGATCGCGCTCGACGGTAACCTCCAGGAGCAGGTGGCCGGTGCCTTTAACGATCTGGCTGCGATGGCCGTCTCCTGGCGGCACTATGACAAAGCGTCGCGGTGGCTCGGCGAAGGGCTGGCCTATTGCGAAAAGCACGATCTGGATGGGCTGCGGCGTTATATGCTCATGTATCGCGCTCGTAAAAATTTCGAGCAGGGCGACTGGCCGGCCGCCAGCGAGGACGCGGAGGCCGTGCTGCGCGATCCGCTGGCCACGCCGATCACGCGCATTCCCGCGCTGCGCACGCTGGGCCACATCCGAATTCGCCGCGGCGACCCGCAGGCTGAGGCTGCGCTCGAGGAGGCGTGGACGCTCGGCGGTGCCGTGCAGGAACTGCAGCGTATCGGCACCCTGGCGGCGATCCGCGCCGAGGCCGCGTGGCTCTCCGGCGATCGCGACGGCGTTCTGAAAGCGGTCGAGCCTGCGTATGAACTGGTGTGTCAGCGGCGCGATCCGCGCATGAAGGGCGAACTGGCAAGCTGGTTGTGGCGCGTTGACGCTCTTAAGGATCAACCGGCGGAGATTGCGGATCCATACGCACAGGAAATCTCCGGCGATTGGCGTGCGGCGGCGCTCGCCTGGAAGACTCTTGGCTGCCCTTATGAGTACGCCTGCCTGCTGGCGTGGCACGGCATCGAGGCCGAGCAGCGGGAGGCGCTGGAAATCCTCGAACGGCTCGGCGCGACCCCGGCTGCGCAGGCGCTGCGCAAACGGATGCGCGCGGAAGGCGTTCGCGCCGTCCCGCGCGGCTTGCGGGTATCGACCCGCAGCAACCGCCTGGGGTTGACGCGTCGCGAGGCGGAAATCCTGACGCTGGTGTCCCAAGGCATGCGCAATTCCGCGATCGCCAAGCGCTTGTTCGTTTCGACCCGGACGGTGGATCGTCACGTGTCGGCGATCCTGTCCAAGCTGGGCGTGCAATCACGCGGTGAAGCGGTCGCCTTGGCCGGCAAAGGACCCGGTTCGCCCAATTGATGGGCGGAATCTGTCCCCATATCCGCGCCCGCCCGTTAACGGCAGCGGGCGGGTTCGGCGATCTCGCGGCCGCATTTTAGGTCTAGACTAAGAAGAAACCGACCCGGCCTGCGCAGGGAGCATCGCGATGAGCCAGAAGAATCGTCAGTTCGTTCTCGATCAGATACCCAAGGGGAAACTCGGCCAGGAGCATTTTCGTCTCACCGAAGCGGCGATTCCCTCGCCGGGCGAAGGTGAAGTACTACTGCGCGTCCGGTATGTGTCCTTGGATGCGGCAAATCGGGCCTGGATGTTGGGTCCGACCTATCGCGCCGCGTTGAAGGCAGGCGAAGTGATGGCCGGCGGCGCGCTGGCGGAGGTGCTCGAGAGCCGCAGCAGCGCATTGAAGCCGAAGGATCTGGTGTTTGGCGATACCGGCTGGCGGGAATATGCGGTGGTGCCCGCAACCGCAGTGATGAAAGTCATGCCGCGCGAGCCGCTCAGTCACGCCGTGAGCGTTTATGGGATTGCGGGACTTACCGCCTATTTTGGTCTGCTTGAATGCGGGCGGCCCAAGGCGGGAGAAGCAGTTGTGGTTTCCGCGGCTGCCGGCTCCGTCGGCTCGATCGTCGGACAGATCGCACGCATCAAGGGTTGCCGCGTCGTCGGCATCGCCGGCGGCGCCGAAAAATGTGCGCTCGTCACTTCGCAGCTGGGGTTCGACGCGGCGGTCGACTACAAACGCTTTGCCGGGAATCCGATGGAATTTTATCAGGCGCTGCAGACAGCCTGCGGCGGCGGCATTGACGTCTATTTCGACAACGTCGGCGGCGAGACCTTGGACGCGTGCCTGTTCGGCATGAAGGAGCATGGACGCATCGCGGCTTGCGGCGCGGTGTCGCGTTACGACGGCGCACCCCCCTATGGTGTGATGGGCACGCCGATGATTGTCTCCAAGCGGGTTACGGTGCGCGGTTTCATCGTCACGGATTTTTTCAGCCAGGCAGCGCAGGCGCTGTCAGACCTGGAAGGTTGGGTCCGAAGCGGTCAACTGAAGGTGCTCGAGGACATTGTCGAAGGCTTCGAGAACTTGCCGGCGGCGCTGATTGGACTTCTCGCCGGCGATAATATTGGCAAGCGGATGGTCAAGGTGACCTGACCGCTTCGGAACGATCTGGCAACAGGGCGGATTCAACAATGAGCAATGAGAAACCCGGGACAGGACAAACAGCGCTGGTTACCGGCGCATCGATGGGCATCGGCGTGGATCTGGCCGAGTGTTTCGCGAAGGATGGCTACGATCTGATCCTGGCCGCTCGCAGCGCAGCCGCATTGCAAGAGGTCGCCGCACGGCTATCCGAAACCTACGCGGTCAAAGCCGACGTTTTTACCATTGATTTGGCCGAACGAGGCGGGGGAGCTCGCCTGGCCGGGGCGATCAAGGCAGCGGGACTTAAGGTCGACGTGCTCGTCAACAATGCCGGATTCGGCAAGGCCGGTCAGTTCGCCGGTTCCGATATGGAGTCGCAACTTGGCATGATCGACTTGAACGACCGCGCGCTGGCGGAGTTGACGCATATTTATTGGTCGCAGATGCTGGCTCGAAGGCGCGGCGGCATCCTGAACGTCGCCTCCATGGCGGCCTTCGTGCCTGGACCGTTTATGGCGGTCTACTACGCCTCGAAGGCGTTCGTCCTGTCGTTTTCCGAAGCGCTGTGGGAAGAGGCACGCGACACGGGCGTGCATGTCAGCTGCCTATGCCCGGGAGCGACCAAGAGTCAGTTTCGCGCGCGCGCGGGGACCGGTGCCACACGATTCGGCCAGACCGCCGTGGTCATGGACTCCATGCCGGTGGCTGAAGCAGGCTACAAAGGCTTTCGCGACAATCAACGCGTCGTCATTACCGGCAAGGGAAATCATCGCACGGCCAGAATGGTGCCGTTCCTGCCGCGCGCCATGGTGCTGAAGATGGTGCGCAGCCTGCAAAGTCCCGCAGCGTCTTGAAGAAGATGGCGCGAACCCGCAGGCTGGTTTTATGGGCAGCGCTCGCCGCCCTCTTGTTGGGCGCTTCGGCCATGGTTCTTCCGATATTCATATCCGAAGGGCACGCCGACTACGCCCGCGTTGTCTCCATCAAGGAGACGCGCGAATACCAAGACCCCGCGCTGCTCAAGAAAGCCTGGGCACTGCCGGTCGCGGCAGCCTACCAGGCTGACATCGACTTTCAGAAAAATGGCAGTGTCTGCGGCCCGACCAGCCTCGTGAATGTCCTGCATTCTCTCAGGCAATCGGCAACCCAAGACAGTGTGTTGCAGGGCACGGGATTCTCGACCGTAATGGGATATTTGCCCGAAGGTCTCACGCTCGATCAACTCGCGGATATCGCCCGGCAGAAGCTGCAGCGAAAGGTCACGGTATTGCGCGATTTGGATTTGGCCGCATTCCGCGAGCAAATGACTCACGTCAATGACCCGGCGCGCCGCTATGTCATTAATTTCTCGCGCGGACCGCTCTTCGGCTCAGGCGGCGGCCATCATTCGCCCATCGCGGCATATCTTAACCAGCAGGACTTGGTTCTCGTGCTCGATGTGAACAAGAAATACGGTCCCTGGTTGGTCAAGCCGGATCGACTGTACGAAGCGATGAACACAGTCGATGCCACCGCTCAAAAAAAGCGCGGGTTGTTGTTGATTGAGTGACCCGCCTGCGACGACCGGCCGTGCAGCCCAAGGAAAAATCATGCCTGACCCGTTGAGCCTCGCCGAGCGCCTTGCCGCCCCGGCCCAGCATGCGGTTTCCAGCGGCGACATTCCCGGCGTGGTGTGCCTGGTTTGGCGGCGCGGCGAGTTGCTGCTGCTGGATTCGGCGGGGCTGCGCAATATCGAGAAGCGGCTGCCGGTTGAGCGCAATACGATCTTCCGCATTGCGTCCATGAGCAAGCCGGTCACGACTGCGGCCGCGATGATTTTGATGGAACGCGGCGTGCTGCGGCTGGAGGATCCGATCACCCAGTGGGCGCCTGAATTCGCGGCGATGCAGGTGTTGCGGCGCCCGGATGGACCATTGCAGGACACCTATCCGGCGCCGCGGACGATCACGATTGAGGATCTGATGACCCACCGCTCGGGTCTTGCCTACAGTTTCACCGCGCGTGGCGCGCTCGCTCAGGCGATGAAAGAAGAATTCGGATTCGAATTTGACAGCGCGCGCACGCCGGATGAATGGATGAAGACGCTGGCTTCGCTGCCCTTGAGCTACGCGCCGGGAGAGCGTTTCAACTACAGCCACTCCACCGATCTTCTCGGCGTCATCATCGGCCGCGCAACGGGCCTGGGTACGCGAGCGGCGATGCAGCAACTGCTGTTTGATCCGTTGCGTATGGCTGATACTGATTTTTGGATTCCCCCGGAAAAGCGTGAGCGGGCCGCGGCTCTGTATCGATCGCCGGCGCCGGGAAACTTCTCGGCCGTTGATCTGCCGGGTTTCATGGATCCGGATCCGCCGTCCTTCTGCGCCGGTGGACAAGGGCTGGTCTCAACAGCGGATGATTATCTCGCCTTTGCACGCATGCTGCTCCAGGGCGGCGAGACCGGCGGCACGCGGGTGCTCGCAGAATCATCCGTCCGGTTGATGATCACCAATCGATTGACGCCGGCACAGCGGCGCAACCTGCAATTCGGCATTCCATTTTTTATCGGGCAGGGGTTCGGCCTGGGACTGTCGGTGATCGACAATGTAAAGCGCAATGCCTGGACGGGCGCGGGAGGCGCGGGCGCGTTTGGCTGGCCGGGGCTTTTCGGGGGTTGGTGGCAGGCTGATCCGGCGCAGCAGTCGGTAATGTTGTGGCTGCAGCAAACGCTGCCCCAGGCCATTCCCGGCAGCGGCGCAAAGGCGGATTCGCGCATCGCTGAAACATTGCTGCGCTGGATATTCTCCTCCCCGAAACTGCTGTCGATGATGAACAACATGGCGCAGCGTTCGGGCAGGGCGCCGCGCATGCCGGGAATGGCCGGTACACAGAATTTCCAGAAAGAGGCATACGCGGCATGGCGAGCCGCCTCGCAGGCACTTTAAGACGGGCGATTCGCAGTCAATCCGGCATGCTTCAGCAACTCGACCAGACGCTCCGGATTCACGGGTTTCTGCAGGTAGGAATGCACATTTAGATTCTCGCGCTCGAAAAGCCGCTTATCCATGGTGAGCGATGAGAGTATCGCGACAACGATGCCCATCGTCGCGGTGTCTTGACGCAATCGTTGCAGAAACTCGACTCCTCCCATTCTCGGCATTTTCAAATCCAGCAAAATCAATCTTGGCAGCGCCTGGTCGCGGTCGGCGAACCGGCCCTTGCGAAATATGAAGTCAAGCGCTTCGTCGCCATCGGATAGGCGCAATATTTTTTGAGTCGCGCCGACTCCGCGAAAGGCGCGGACCGTCAATTCGGCATCCGAAATATTGTCTTCAACCAGCAGGATTTCAACCTTGTCCCATTTGTCCAAGGCCGGTCCCGAATGCCCGAATCGCGAACCTTTCTGCATTTACGCCTTCGCGCCGCGAAGCTGCCACATCAAGAATGCATAGGTGTCGGCTGCTTCACGGTCCTGCTGCGCGCGGGTGGAGCCGATGCCATGGCCGGCGTCGTAGTCGACGCGCAGCAGAATGGGTTTTCCGGACGTGCTGGCGGCTTGCAGCCGTGCGGTCATTTTGGCGACGTGAAACGGCGCGACACGCGGGTCGGTGACCCCGGTGGTGAGCAGCACGGCGGGGTACGCGGTGCCGTCTTTCACCGCCTGATAACTGTCGATCATTTTGAGCGCCTTATAGCCGGCGGGATCGGAAATGGCGCCCCATTCGGGTTCTTCACCGTAGCCGTTTTGCTCGACCACATAGCGCAACGGATTGGACCAGCCGACGCCGTCGATCACGGCGGCAAAGAGATCGGGCCGCTCCGTCAGCGCACGTCCGACGGTGATGCCGCCGGCGGAGCGCCCGCCGATGGCAAGGTGCTTCGATGAGGTGAATTTCTTGGCGATAAGCTCTTCGCACACGGCAATCAGATCGCGCCAGGTGTTGGGCTTGTTGGCGAGCTGTCCGGCCTTGTGCCACTCGCGGCCGTATTCGCCGCCGCCGCGGACATCGGCGTAGCCGACAATGGCGCCGGCATCCACCAAGGCGAGCGTGCGTCCCGCAAAGGTCGGCGTGTAGGCAGACAAACCATACGAGCCGTAGGCGGAGATCCAAGTGGGGTTGCTGCCGTCCTGCTTCATGCCTTTGCGATAAATCAGCGTGTAGGGAATCTTCACGCCGTCCTTCGCGCTGGCGAAGAAGCGCTTGGCTTCATAGGCGCTGACATCGATGGCGGGTTTGGGCGTGATGCCGGTGTCCGCAAGATGACCGGCAACATCCACCGACCAAATGCCCGCGGGCGTGAGCCACCCTTGATACGCCAGCAAGGCGCCGTCCTCGTTGGGAACCGTGAACACGGCGCCGATGGTGCCGTCGAAGGGCAGAGCGATGTCGGCGAGTTTTCCCTCGTGGCCTAAGCGCTGCAAGCGGTTGATGCCGCCGTCCATGATTCTCAAATAAATGCCGTCGCGAGCGCGCGAGGTACTCTCGATCACCAGCGTGGCGTGCTGCGGGACGACGACGGTGCCGTTCGCGATGCTGGGCGCTGCGGCGGAAGTCTTGACGATGCGCCCGCGCGGCGAGCCCTTGTTGACCAGCAGGAATAAATCGTTCCCGTCGACTTCAAGATCGGTGACTTCGTCATCGAAACCGGCAAAGGAAATCCATTTGGCCTTGCCGGCAATGGCATCGCTCAAGGGCGCGATGAACCAGCGCCCCTCGGGCCTGACGTCGGATAGCTGCAGGATCGCGTGGCGTGAACCCGGCGACGTGAGGATGGATGGGGACTGGATCTTGTCATACTCCACGCCGGCGACCAGTCCGCGCTTCATCAGGATGGGATCGGACTTCGGATCCGTGCCCAATTTGTGGAAGCGTGCCTGCGCATCCAGGTAGCGCTCGGGTGTGGCCACGGCGCCGGTGAGCTGCGTATAGAAAAATCCGCTGGCATCGTCCAGCCATTGCGGATTGGCGCCTTCGGTATTGGCAATCGTTTCGGGAAGATTCTTGGCGTCGGCGACGGTGAGTATGTGCAGCAGGGAATCTTCGCTGCCGTCCTTCGACAGGCCGTACACCACGTACTTGCCGTCCGGCGAGGCGCGCCACCAGTCGAGCGACACGTGGCTCTTGGCGCGAACTCTGAGCGGTGGGATCGACCAGTACGCGGCTCGGACCGTCCAAGCCTTGGCGCACGAACAGCTTGAAGTTGTCCGCACCCAAGGGGCGCTGCTGGATGAAAGTCAGGCCCCCGGCGCGCTGCACGCGCGAGGTCGCCACGGCCTCGCCGGAAAGTTGTTGAATGCGCTTGAGCAGGCCCTCGCGGCCGGGCAGGGCATCGATGATGGCGCGGGTGTGCTCGTTCTGTCCCCTCAGGAACGGCAGCCAGTCAGGGTCCTTGCTGTTTTCCATCCAGCGATAAGGATCGCTCACGGTTTCACCGAAGTAGGTGTCCTTGACCACGTCGACCCGGGCAACGGGCGCCGGCGGCACAGTCTTCGGAGCGGTGGCAGTGGCCAGAAGCTTCAGCGGCAGCAGCGATAGCGACAGGGCGCTGGTGCTGCCGGCGAGAAAGGTGCGGCGGTCGAACTCGGTTTTCATGATCGTGACTCTCTATATATCGTTCGGGTTTTTCCTTTTCGGACGCTTGGACCGGGCGGTCATGGGCCGCGCCTTAAGGCCGCGCCGCCAGGATGTCATCGAGGCGCGCCGGTTCTGCACTGTCGCGCTCGAGATGCGGATAGCGCAATCCGTCGTGATAGTCCAGGTTGGCGACCAGATAGCGATCGCCGATCTTGACGATCAGCTCGATCGGCGCCTTGGTGCCGTGAGCTGCGCGGATGGCATCCTTGAGCACATCGGCGTCGTAGGCGATGCCGTTGATGGCCAGAATCTGCGCACCTTCGGTGAGCTTGGCCCGAAATGCCGGACTGTCCCAGATGACCTGCGAGAGCGTGCCCTGCTTGCCGCTGTCCTTGTCGTCGATCTCGATGCCGATGGAGTTGAGCAGGTCGATGCGTTTGCGCTGCTCCTCGGTCGCGGATTGATAGTCGCTCGGCTTGTCGGTGTACACCAGTTTGTAGCCGCCGTGATGAAAGCCGTCTTCCGGCACGGGTTTGCCGATGGCGTCCAGGCGCTGGCGTAAAAACGCGGCCCAATCGTTGGGCTCGACGGCATTCAGTGCCTTCACGATGTCGTCAAAGGTGTAGGTCACCTCGGTGAAACTGCCGTCATCGATGCCGAAAAAGGCGCGGGCAAAATCATCCAGCGATCGGGCGCCTTTGGAATGTTCGCGTATCCAGGTGTCGGCATCGAGCCAGATCAGCGCGGCCTCGTCGTAGTAGTCCTCGAAGCGTTGCCAGTCGAGCCAGGACTGCGGCCGGCGCGGGTTGATGATTTCATCGTTGGTCGTGTCCTGCAGCGGACGCCATTGGCGGCCTTTTTGCACTTCATAATGCGCCGCGGTGATGGCGAATTGATCGAGAGCCTGTTGACGGGTCCGCAGACCGGAACGTGCGGCCAGCACCTGACCCCAGTACTGGGTCTGTCCTTCATAGACCCAGAGCAGACTGTCCTGCATCGGCACGTTGTAATTCGGCGTCCAGAGATCCGCGGGACGCCGGAATTTGCCGTTCCACGAATGCGTGAATTCGTGCGGCAATAAATCCCGGGCGAAGGCTTCCTTGTCCCACTTGGTGAAGGAATCCGGATCGGTGCCGTCCTCGCTCGATTGATGATGTTCGAGCCCGTTCTGTTGAATCTGATCGCTCAGCGAGTACAAGAAATCGTAGTGGCTGTAGTGATGCGAGCCGTAGAGCTTGTAGGCCTGGCGTACCAAATTGCGGTATGCCTCGAGGTGTTCAGGCTTGAGTTCCAGAAGCTGCGGCCGGTCGGCAAACAGGTCCATGTGCACCGGGACCGGAGCACCCGGATCGAGATCGAGCCGGGAGGCGTAGCGGCCCGCGTACAGCGGACTGTCGATGAGCGTTTCCAGCGTGGTGCGCTTGAAGTGCGTTTGCGCATGGTCGCTCGAGGCGATCTCGAGAGCCGTGCCGAATTGCCAATCGCTGGGCAGGGTCAGCTGCACCTCGGCCGGAATGCGCCGCGCGAAGTAGCCGGCGGGGTAAAAAACCAGTTCGTTCCATTCGATCATCAGCATTTCGCGGCTCGTTTCCAGTGCACCGACCTTCGCGCTCGTGGGCGAGAGATAATCGAAGTCGATGTCGATCGTGTGCGTGCCCGGCTTTAAGTTCAGGCGAAACGCGAAGACCTCGACCGGGTCTCGCTTCCAGGTGACCGGCGCGCCGTTGGCGCTGATGCGAATGCCGCCGAGCCGATCGATCGTACCTTCGGGTGCGTGGGTGCCGGGCAGCCACTTTGGATACAGCAGCACGGTGTCGGGGTTGACGCCGCTCAAGCTTTCGTGGACGCGCACGACGCGATGGCCGGTATCGGTGGCATCGACCTTGAGCTGAATCTCGCCGGCGTAGGGACGATCCTTGGGCGAGATGATGGGCGTGATGGGTGCGGTCGCGCTCGGGCCGGCGCTTTCGGCGGCGCCCTGCACGGCCGCGGCCAGGCATAAACTCAAGACGGCGCCAAGGGTGATTTTGCAGGCAACGGTGCTCATGAGATCCTCTTTCTTGTTGGCCGCGTGCATCATAGCAAAGAGGAGTTCGCCACAAGCGCATGCCTGAGCTGCCGGATATTTCCGCCTATTTGAGCGCGTTGCAGGAGCGCATTGTCGGTCAACCCTTGGAGCGGGTGCGCCTCGGCAGTCCCTTTGTGCTGCGCACGGCCGCGCCGCCTTTGTCGCAGGCGGACGGCCATATCGTCGCGAGCGGCTCGGTGCCGAGACTCGCAAGAGTTGTCCAGAAAAGGTAACGGCGTTTCGCAAAGACATGGCGGTGCATGGGCGCTTCGGGCAACCCTGCCCTCGATGCGGTGAACCGGTGCAGCGCATCCGCTATGCCGACAATGAAACCAACTATTGTGCGCGGTGCCAGACCGGCGGCAGGGTGCTCGCGGACCGGGCGCTGTCGAGACTGTTGGGCGCCGACTGGCCGCGGACCTTGGACGAACTCGAGGCGTTGAAGCGGCGCTGACCCGAGCCCCTCCGGGCGCGCCCTGCCTGTTTCGCTGTCCGACAGCGCTCACCGACAGCAGTTCGGGCGCGGGATCGACGCGAATGCGCCATTCACTTAAGCCCGCGCCGACGGGTTTGAGCCATTGTGGCGATCCGCTCAGTTGAGCAACCAACCCTTCTTACTCGGAGTAAATGAATGGAAACCAATTACATTTCACGCGATACCTATGGCATGTACAAGAACGTCGGATCGGGCCCGGGACCTGCGCTCATGGGCGCGGACACCTTGATCGGCAACGACGTGTACAACACGGCGAATGAAAGCTTGGGCACGATCAAGGAGCTCATGATCGACATGAGTTCCGGGAAAATCAGCTACGCGGTCCTCTCGTTCGGGGGCTTCTTGGGAATGGGCGATCGATTGTTCGCGGTCCCGTGGGCTGCGTTGAAACTGGATACGGCGAACAAGCGCTTTACGCTCAATGCCTCCAAGGAGCAGCTCAAGAATGCGCCGGGGTTTGACAAGGATCACTGGCCTGTCATGGCTGACAGTACCTGGGTCACGGACGTGCACAATTTTTACGGCATCAAATCGACGGGCCGGGTGCAGTAGTCGGCTGAAACGCGAGGGCCGGCTCGACGCCGGCCCTCCTAACGGTTGCGACCCGCTGATTCCGCCAATGCCGGCTCATGGGATGCCGGGCGCTCAACGACAAACTGGCCGGAGGACGTGAGCAGAAGCGAGGCGATCCGTTCCGGTACCGCCGCGATGAGTGACAAAACACTTTGCGCCGGCACAGGACGAGCGAGTAAATAGCCCTGCAGGTAGATCGGCGTCAAATTCGAGAGCATCGTCAATTGCTCCAGGCACTCTATGCCTTCGGCAGTCACTTCGAGGCCGATATCGTGACAAAGTCCAACGAGGGCCTTGGCGATGGCTGCCGAACGGGGGCTGGTATGAATGCTCGCGATCAGGGCGCGATCGAGCTTGACGCGCGTCAAGGGCAACTGCTCCAGCGATGCCAGCGAGGAGTAGCCGATTCCAAAATCATCGAGCGCAATGGCCACGCCGCGGCTGCGCAATTGACGCAATACTTCGATGGTCGCCGCGCCGGTTTGCAGCACGTTCTCCGTCAGCTCAATCTCGATGCAGCGTGCCGGCAATCGATGCTCGCCGAGCAGTTCGGTCACGCGGTCGACAAAGCGGGCATCGAGCAGCTGGCGCGAGGATAGGTTGATGGCGACGCGGGCCTCCGGCCACGCGCCGTGGTGCCATTGCGCCGCCGTTTCGATGGAAGTGCGCAGCACCCAGTCGCTGATTTCCAAGATGAGGCCCGACTCTTCGGCGACAGCCAAAAACTCGCAGGGCGACGCCCACCGTCCGTCAGGCAGGCGCCAGCGCAACAACGCTTCGACCAGGCGCGTCTTTAGCGTCACGGCATCCACTTCCGGTTGAAAAACCAGCTCGAATTCGTCCCGCTCCAAGGCGTAGCGCAGTCCCTGCTCGATCGTGAACTTTTCGGAGACCGCTTCCAATAGCTCCGGGCTGAAGATCACCAATTGGCTTCGTCCGAGCGCTTTGGCGCGAAACAGTGCGGCGTCCGCGGCCCGCAAGAGCGCCTCGGCATCGCCGCCATGCTCCGGATAGATGCTGGCGCCGACACTGATGCTGACCATGAGATGGCGGCCATCGACTTCGATCGGCGTCTGAAACGCGCGCACCAAGTCTTGTCCCAGTGAATTCACCGAATTCACCTGCTTGATGCCGTCGAACACAATGGTGAATTCATCGCCGCCGAGACGCGCCGCGAATCCGGCGCTTTGCGTCGTCGTCAGCAATCGCGCGGCGATGGCGCTGAGCACCCGGTCGCCGAACGCATGGCCGAGGCCATCGTTGATGTTCTTGAAATTATCCAGATCGACGAAGAAGACCCCAACGTGGGAGCCGCTGCTCGCGGCCTGCGCAACCGCCGCCTTAAGATGCGCAAACAACTGGCGCCGATTCGGTAATTGCGTGAGCGGATCGTGCTCCGCCAGGTGCCTCAGTTCGCGGGTGCGCAGCTGCACCTTTGCCTCCAGCTGCTCTTGGTATTTACGCGCGGTGGCCTTGGCATCCGCCAATTGTTCCGCCATCTGATTGAAGGCAATGGCCAACTCGTCGAGTTCCCGGATGCCTCCCCGCTTCACGCGCGCGCCGGTTTCGCCGCCGGCAATCTTGAGCGTGGCGGAGCGGATGCGGCGCACGGGTCCTGCCACGCTCATCACCGTAATAATGGAGATCCACAGCAATATCGTGACCGCGCCCGCGCTGACCCAAAAGATCAAGCCAAACGGGCGGGGTTTCTGCTCCGACGTGGAGGTGGTCTCCGTTGTCTGCGCTTTGCCTTCTGCGACAGCCGCCGAGGCGGCCGGAGCGGCAGTTTGCGCAGGCAGACTCTCCGTCCGTGGGAGTGCGTCGAGCCTCGGCGCTCGGGCGCTCATCGGCGCCGCGGCCGCGGTCACCAGCGCAACGAGGCTCTGGGAGATTTTCGTCAGACGAGCTTCATCCTCTCGGCGTTTGCCGTCCAGGATGACGACACGGTCCTGCAGCGACCTGAGTTGCGCGACGTCGGCGCGCGACTGCTCGACCCATGCAGCGCCTTGCGAGCGCGTCAATGCGGCCTCGTTCCTCTCGAGGCTGGCCGCAAGCGCAGTCTCGCTCGTTGTCACCGTGCGCAGCACAGCGTGGTCATACAAACCGGCGGCGGGCAGCCTGGCGAACTCGCGGCGGATTTCATCGAGATTCGAATTCAGATCGACTAGCGTCTTGCGGGCGACGACGCGGCCGAAGATCTTCCAGGACCCGGCGAGCGAGGCCTTGGTGCGGGCATCCAGCGCGTCGAAGCGCTCCCAAAATTCCTTGAGAACGCTGCGGCGTGCGTCGGCCAGGCGCACCAGATCATCCGCCCAGGCGCGGAATTCCGCGAAGCGCGGCAGAAGTCTTTCCCGGGAGTCGGCGCTGCCCGCGACGCTCGCCACGGAATAGATCTGAGTCTCTCGCTCCAATTCCCGCGCCGCGTTCGCCAATTCAGCGTCGCTATCGTCGTTGTCGATGTCCAGGCGATTGCGCACTGCATCCACAAAATGCTCGAGCGCGCCCACCAATGATTTGGCGCTCACCGTTTCGATCTGCGGGCCCGTCGAAGCGGGCGACGACCGAGCGCTCACGGCGGCCGCGGCGGCCCCGGGAGACACGGGCGGCGCCTCGACTCTGACGACGCGCGTGGTGCGAACGACAGAAATCTCGTGTTCGATTAAAAGGTTTGCGGCAATCGCGAGAGCAACGACCGCGGCAAATGCCACCCCGAGGTGTGCAGCAATGCCCCATCGCCAATTCAGCCAAAGCGCGCGCAATCGCACGGGATTGATATCCGGCTCCCAATGCCTTTGATGCGCTGCAGCTTACTGAGAGAACTGGGGAAAAACTGAGATGGGACACTAGAACCGGGCCGAACCAAATCCTTGTGTAGGTGGAGTCCTACAGGCTAAGTTAACTCAAGTTAAGGGTTTAAAAAACCTGTCGATTTGCGCTGCAAAGTCCGCAAATATTTGACGCCGCTGCAGGAACTGAAATTTTAAGGCTGAATAGGAGATCAAGATGAGACAGGCATATGTGATGGCGCTGATTCTGATTCTCGCAGGCGCATGCAGTGCCGCGAGCGCGCAGGAGCACAACGCGAGCTCGAGCGCAGCCGCGATAAGTGCCGCGGATTCCGCGGGGCGCAATACCGGCGTGCCCATCGAGCGGGTCATCGCCGCCGTTGCCAAAAAGACCGGCAAGAAATATCTCATTGATTCCCGGGTGCATGGCGATGTGGAGATTCTGGGCCAGGATCTCGCCGCGGTAACCTACAGCGACCTGCTCTCCATCCTGCTGCTGAGCGGATATACGGCCATTGCCGGCAACAACTACATCAGCGTGGTCCCCGTGACTGAAATGAGAGCCATGCCGTTGCCGGAGATCACGGGCAAGGACAGCTTCCCGGATGGACAATTCGTGACGATGATCATCACGGTGAAGAACACCATGGCCGCGGCCTTGGTCCCAATCTTGCGGCCCTTGCTACCGACCTACGGGCATTTGGCGGCTTTTCCGTGCACCAATCAGTTGTTGGTGGTCGACAATTTTGCAAGTGTCAAGCGCATCGAAAAACTGGTGGCGTCATTGGATGTCGGTGCGCCGTACGTGCCGCATTCTTGCCAGGGCGAGCCATCGCCTTCGGCGGGGAGCACCCCGCGTCCCTGATTCGGCCACGCTTTGATGTGAGACGAAATGTTTGCGCGCGGCGCCCGGTATGCTCGAGGCGACAGGAGGGCATGACCGATGCGAAACGCCGCCGCCTTGATGATTGCATTGCCGATGATGATTGCCATGATGCTGGCTGCGGCCGGCGCCTCGGCGCTGGGCACGGCGGATGCCGACGCCGCGCACCACTATGTATCGCCGTGGCGCACGCCCTGGACCTACGAAGGGCCGCGTGGCAGCGAGCACTGGGCGGACCTGGATCCCGAATATGCGGCGTGCGGGGGCAAAGAGCAGTCCCCGATCGACATTCGGACCACGCAGAAAGCCGATCTGCCCGCGCTGCGCTTTGACTACAAGCCCGGTCCGATCCCATACGTCAACAACAACGGCGCCACCATCCGCGTCAATTACGACGCGCCGGGCAGCGGCGATTATCTCATCGTGGGCAATACCCGCTATCAGCTGACGCAGTTCCACTTTCATCGCCCGAGCGAGGAGCGCATTCACGGTCAGGGGTATGACATGGTGCTGCACTTGATGCATCGGTCGAACGACGGCAAGGTCGCGGGAGTGGCCGTGCTTTTAAAGGCGGGCCGGATGAACGCCACCATCGCCAAGCTGTGGGCGCACATGCCGAGGCTCGAGGGAGACCTGAAGGTGGAGGGGCTCGACATCAATCCGTTGGATTTAATTCCTCTCAAGCGGGGCTATTACACTTACATGGGATCGCAAACCGCTCCGCCCTGCCACGAAGGCATCGCCTGGTTCGTGCTGAAGACGCCGCTGGAAATCTCCGCGCGTCAGATCGAGGCGTTCGCCAAGCTCTATCCGCACGATGTTCGGCCCGTGCAGCCGCTCAATGGTCGGATCGTCAAGGAGACGCGATCGGACTGATTTATGTTTGATCGCGGCCCAGCCTTAAGTCGCGTGAACGTGAACACCATCACGGTCAGAACTGAAGTTCCGCTCGATGTCCGTCGGACTACGCATAACTGAGATCGTACACACGCCCGATCGTTAAGGTTTTGACCTACGTTGTCGTCTAAATGGTACCTGGCGTAATCAACCAAATCGCCGGCCATCACGGGCACATCCATGCTGCAATTTGCGCTTCATCGCTCTCAGACAGGACACGCCGCCAACGCGGCGATTCTCTGCGTCTTGGCGGCGCTGAGCGGCTGCCGGGGCGGTAGCGGCGACGACGCCGAGAGCAGCAGCAATGGCGTGGCTGCGCAAACCTATTCTCTCGGCACCACGATCAGCGGACTCAACTCCTCGGGGCTCGTGCTGATGGTCGATGCTTCGCGCCAGCGTGTCGGCGAATATCTTTTTCCCATGGCCAAAGGGCTCGACTCCATCGCGATGCGCAACGCCACGGCGGTGAACGTCCCCGCGGGCAAGACCGCGATGGGGCTTGCCGGCTCGCTGCCGTCCGGCACCAGCTACTCGGTGACCATCCAGACACAGCCTATCGGCGAAACGTGCAGTATCGCGAACGCCACCGGCATGATCGAATCGGCGAGCGTGGCCAGTGTCTTGGTGAACTGCTCAGGCAATATCTATGCCGTGAGCGGCACCATCAGCGGACTGAACGCGAGCGGCCTGGTGCTGCTCAACAATGGCGGCGATGCCCTCACCTTGAGCGCCAACGCCACGCAATTCAAAATGAACACGGGCGTTGCCTTCGGCAATCCTTACGCCATCACCGTTCAAGCACCGCCCGCGGGTCTGGTGTGCGTGGTGAGCAATGGCACGGGGACCGTGGGCCCAGCCGATGTCACGAGCGTCAGTCTCGCCTGCGGGTCGAACTTCACTCTTCTATACTCCTTTGCCGGGGGCAGCGACGGCGCGAATCCCTACCATACTTTGATCCAGGGCAGCGATGGCGACTTCTATGGAACGACATTGGCCGGGGGCGCCGGTAATGTCGGCACCATTTTCAAGATCACGCCGGGCGGGATCGAGAGTGTATTTTACTCCTTCGCCACCGTCCCCTATGCCGGACTGGTCCAGAGCAGCGACGGAAATATTTGCGGCACGACTGCCAGCGGCGGCACCAGCGGACGCGGCACCGTGTTCAAGATCACGCCGAGCGGGACCGAAACTGTTTTGTATTCTTTCCCTGCGGGCAGCAGCGACCCCTATACCGGTCTGATCCAGGGCAGCGACGCTAATTTCTACGGAACAACCGGGGCCGGCGGCGCCGGCGACGACGGCACGGTATTCAAGATCACGCCGAGCGGGACGGAGACCGTATTGCACGCCTTCGCCAAGACCGGCAGCGACGGCCAGACTCCCTATGCCGGCCTGATCCAGGGCAGCGACGGTAACCTCTACGGCACGACCTATTTCGGCGGCGCCAACGGCTTCGGCGCCGTCTTCAAGGTGACGCCGAGCGGGACCGAGACTGTGCTGTACTCCTTTGCCGGCGGCAGCGACGGCGAACATCCCTATGCCGGCGTGATCCAGGGCAGCGATGGCAATTTCTATGGAACGACTTATCAGGGCGGCACGAGCGGCAATGGCACCGTCTTCAAGGTGACGCCGAGCGGAACCGAGACCGTGTTGTACGACTTCGCCGGGGGAGCCGGCGATGGCGCAAACCCGGAGGCTGGGGTGATCCAGGCCAGCGATGGCAATTTCTATGGAAGCACCCTTCAGGGGGCCGCCGGCGGCGTCGGCATGGTCTTTAAGCTCACGCCGAACGGGACCGAGACGATTTTGCATACCTTCGCCGGAGCCAGCGACGGCGCAAATCCCCCGGCAAACCTGGTTCAGGGCAGCGATGGCAATCTCTACGGATCGACCGGTGCAGGCGGCGCCGGCGGCCACGGCACGTTCTTCAAGATCACGCTGCAATGAGTGCGTCCCGGCCGCGCCGAGCGCGGTTGGGCTTAAAAATTTTCAGGGGCCGCCGGGCGCAAAGGCGCGAACTTCGCAGGTACCTTCCCAGCCCGGCAGGTAATCCTGATGCAGCTGCATGAATTCGACCGCCGATGCCACGGCTTCTTCCTTATTCTTCAGCTCAAAAACCGCGTAGCCGCCGACGACCTCCTTCGCTTCTGCGTACGGGCCGTCAATTACATGCAATCGCCCCTCGGCGATGCGCACTTGAGCGCCCGTGGCAATCGGCATCAAGCCGCCGTTGTCGAGCATGCGGCCGGCCTCGATCTCCCGTTTGGCGAGTTTGTGCATCTCTTCCAAGAGCTGGGGCGAGGGACCCATCGTGTGCGCGGATTTGACGATGAACATGAATTTCATTGGGCATTCCTCCATTTGAGCCGCGGATGATCCGCCGCCATTTGATTTAGCTAACAACACGACGAACCAGCCAATCGCGGATCGACACGTTCGCGGAGAATATTGGCCAGCTCAAGGCGCTCACGCAATCAGCGCCTTGATCTGTGTCGCGAGCCAATCCGAGAGAAATTGGGACCCGGGTCCCGTCGGGTGCCCGGGCACCGTGATGCTTTTGAAGTTTGAGTTTGTTCCGGGTTGCGGATCGGCCACGGTACCGAGTCCGTTGATCAATTTCAGGCCGCCCAGTCCATTCGCATAGGTATCGATGAACGGTACGTTGCCGGCAATCCTGGGTAAGTACGCAGCAGCCGCGGCGAGGGCCGCATTGCGCGACAGGTCCGTCTTGCCGATGATGCCCGTTCCCGCGCCGCAGTCGCCGACCACGCCGGTGAATATCGGCATGGCGGTCGGAAACTTTGCGGCGATTTGCTGCGCGACGTATGTCGCAGCAGCGAGCACTTGCGCATCGCTGAAGGCGGTGTCGTTTCCGGATCCCGGCACCAACAAATAGAAAGGCAGCGCCTCGCCGCTCGCATCCGTCGGCACATTCGGCGCGACATCGCCCTGATAGGGACCGACGATCGTCAGGCTGCCCGTCAGAGCGGTTGTGTTAAAGCCAAGCGTCGCGCCGGATACACCGTGACCGACGATGATCAACGGCGTCGAAAAATCGCCGCGCGCCACGGAGAAGGAGCCGGCGGCCGCGACCACGTTGGAGAGCGCATTGAGCGCGCCGGCAATGGCGGCGGGGCCCGCATTGAACGCCAGTGCGGCGGAAGTTGCGGTGGCACCGCCCAGCGTGACATCGATGGTGAAGCTGCCGCCTGTGGCCATGCGAAGCACGCGCCAGGATTCGGCCGGCGGAGCGATTCGGTCCGGGAAACTGAGCCGGTTCAGTGTCGTCGCGATATATCCCGTGCCTCCCTCGCCAAGATTGGTGGGCAGCCAGCCCATGCTCAAAGCAAAGGTGTCGATGAGTCTGGGGATGCTGATCGGCGCCGCTTCGCCGTCCCAAAAGCTGTCCCCGACAACAAGCAGCGGCGTTGCTGACCAGGGCGGTGCCGGCGCAATGGGTCCGTCGGCCGCAACCCCGGCGAAGATTCCCTGTTCAACGGTTATTTTGCGCCGCCCGGATTGATGCCAATTCAAATGAATGTATTTGACGGAGCCGGTACTGGCGTCGAGAACGAAGGGCTGCGTTCCGTCCTGAAGAACATATTGCGTCGTGTCGTCGGGAATGATCGTCCAGGGCGATTCAACGGTGGCGGTAAAGCTTGCCGCGTCATAGGCGGTGACTTGGCGGGTTTCGTTGAGAGTTCCCGTTCCGCCGCTTATTCGCACGTAGTACTCGTTGTAAAAACCGGAAATGTTCGATGCGGCCGAGGATAAAATGATGCCGCTCATCGAGCCGCCTTGCGCCGTTCCCGAGGCCAAGGCTCCCCCGTAACGGGCCGTAAACGCATCGTTGATGTAAAGCGTCAACGAATCGCTGAACCCAAGCTGAATCAGATCCAGTGCTTTTCCGGTGTGATAAAACGTGGCGTAAACCGTTCCGGGCGAGAGCGTGTCCGACACCGAGTCATCGGCGCTTACCATGTTTTCGCGCGGCGAAGCCCCTCCCAATTGCGTGACCAGTGGATTCGCTACACCGGTGAAGGAAAACACCGGATTGATCGCTGACGCTCCGGTCAAATAGGCGTCATAGGTCGTCAACCCCGCCCCCTGTGCATTGCCGAAGGTGACCGATGGCGTAATGTCCAAAGGCGGCGGATCGGGCACTGCCGGGTTCATTCCTGAGCCCCCTCCGCAGCCGAACAAGGGTGCAGCCGTCGCACATAGACCAAAAGCGATCAAAAGCTCTCTGCGACTCTTGCCGGAGTCGCTGATTTCATCGTTGTGTGCCGCGGGGTAACCGCTCATGCTCTCAATTCCCCGGACCATCGGCGAGTTCCAGCCGCTGCAGCAACGCGCTGTAGCGTGGGTCGTCTTTCAAGCTGCTGAGGAGCGGATCCCAGGCGATGCCATTCAAGCCGCTGTCGTGCTGTTGATAGGCGCGCTCCAGCCACTCGAAGGCCTTGTCTGTCTCGCCGCGCCAGGCATAGACATCGGCGACTTGATAGGCCATGTCGCCCGCATTCTTGGCGATCAGTTCCTTGAGAGCCGTCTCGGACTGCTTCTCGTGACCGTTGGCGTGCTCAACCATGGCGACGCCCATGCGACGGTTGCCTTCGGCGCCTTGTTTTTGGAATTCGATCTGCGCTTCCGCCAGGCGGCCCTGCAGCAGGTCCAGCTGACCCAAGGCGAAGTGAAACGCGTCGGCGCTGGGGTTGATCGCGAGCGCGCGTTCGATGGACGCGCGCGCGGCGGGATAGTCCTGGGTCACCGTCTGGAGTATGCCGACATTCGCCCAGGCGTAGCCGCTCAAGGGGTCGAGGTCGATGGCCTTTTTCATGGCGATGATGGCTTGAGGAATTTTGCCGAATGCGGCGATCTGCGCGCCGTACAGGCTTTGCACGGCGCTCTCGCCAGGCGCGAGGGTGAGTGCCGTTTCACTGTCGCTGCGCGCGCCGGCGAAATCCAGGGTCTCGAGCCGGTACTGTGCCCGTGCGCGGTAGGCATCGACGAACTGCGGCGCCAGCTCGAGAGCTTTTTCGACCGCATCGCGGGCGAGCGCGAAGCGGGCGGCGTCCTGGGTGGAATTGGCGATGGCGGTCTCGCTGAAGGAAAGACCGGCGTAGGCGGCGGCGTAATTCGGATCGAGCGCGATGGCTTGGCGGTAGGCGCTGACGGCGCGTTCGATGTCCTCCACATTGCCGCGCCGGCCGAATTGCCGCGCGAGCAGGAATTGGTTGTAGGCCTCCGGACTGTCGCTGCGATGCAGATCCGAGCCGAGCGCCAGCAGCTTGAGCTTCAAGGATGCGACCACCGCGGCGGCGATGTCGTCCTGCACCTGAAAGATATCCTTTACGTCGCGATCATAGGACTGCGACCAGAGGTGCACGCCGTCCGAGGTGCGGATCAGCTGCGCGGTCACGCGCACCGTGGCGCCGGCGCGGCGCACGCTTCCCTCGAGCACGTGCGCAACCCCAAGGGTTTTGGCAATCTCCTTGAGTGAAACATCCTGATTCCTGAAGTGAAACGAAGAAGTCCTCGCGATGACCTGCAAATCCTGAATTTGCGCGAGCAGCGTGATGAGTTCCTCCGACAGTCCGTCGGAAAAGTAGCCCTGATCTTTTTTCTCGCTCATGTCCAGGAACGGCAACACCGCGATGGATTTCTCGTTGATCGGCCGCGCGACCAGGACGGAGTTCGAATCATCGGTCGCCTGTTCGAAGCGCCGATCGATCTCGTACCCCACCAAGGCGAGCACCAGGACGGCAGCCCCGGCGCCGACCGAGACGACAGTGCGATTGCGGCGCAAATATTTGCCAAGACGGTAGCTCAAGCGCGGCGGCCGCGCCGCGATCGGCTTGCCATCAAGATAACGTTGCACGTCGTCCGCCATCGCGGCGGCGGACGCGTAGCGAAGATGCGGTTCCTTGTCGAGGGATTTGAGCACGATGCGATCGACGTCGCCGCGCAGCTGCCGCGTCAGCTGTTCGTGCGTGACGCCGCGCGCGCCCCAGGCTTCCTGCACGATCTGAGTGCTGGGTTTGCGCACCTCGGCCGCGGCGATGGCGTGCTCGAGGATGGCGCGTGAAGCGCCGGCGTTCAGCCGATAAGGCCGATCGCCGGTGAGCAGCTCGAACAGCACCACGCCCAACGAATAGATGTCGCTTTTCGCGGTGACAGGATCGCCGCGGATCAACTCGGGGCTGGAGTAGATCGGCGTGAGCGCGTGACCGTAAACCGTGGTGAGCGGCGTCTTGCCCGCAACTTCGCCGTCGTCGAGCAGCGTCGCGACGCCGAAGTCGAGCAGCCGCACCTGGCCTAATCGGGTGACGAGAATATTCGACGGCTTGAGGTCACGATGGATGACCTGCCGTTCGTGGGCGTACTGCACGGCCTCCAGCACCTGCAGGAACAGGCGCAGCCGCGCACGGATGTCGAGCCGCTGCGCATCGCACCAGTCGGTGAGCAGTTCGCCCTGCACGTACTCCATCGACAGGAAGGGCAGGCCGTTAGGATCGATGCCGGCGTCGTACAGACGCGCGATATGCGGATGCTCCAAACTGGCAAGAATGTTGCGCTCGCGGAAAAAGCGTTGCTCGAGATCGTGGCGCACGCGCGTCATCGACGGCAGCTTCAAGGCCACTTCGCGGTTGAAGGCGCCGTCCGCGCGCTTCGCGAGCCACACCTCGGCCATGCCGCCCGCGCCCAACAGTCGGATCAACTCGTACGGACCGACGCGCTCGCCGGCTACAAGTCCCGTGGGTTCGGCGCGTCCGGCGTGCTCATCGGCGGATTCAAGAAAGGTGGCGAAGTTCTTGCCGTCCGGCGAGGCGTGCAATTCAGGCAGCAGAGCCTGGCGCAGGGAATCCAGTAGATCAGCGTATTCCTTGGGGAGCGTTTCCAGCCAGCGACGCCGCCCAGCGTCATCCAGGGGCAGCGCCTCGTCGAGCAGGCGGCTCATCACCGTGAATTGGGAGGCGCTCAGCCGCATTCGGCACGAATTGTCGCATGCCGCAGGGGCCTTTGGCGGCCGCCGCGCAGGGGTTACGGGATTGGTGCGCCGCGCATATTTTTCCTGGGTGGCAATTGAGCGGCGCAGGTCACTTCGGCATATTGCATTCTGATCGCTCCCACAACCCGGGCGAAGCTGTTCCACAAACGAGTTCAGCATGGAGATTGGAAGTTGGCCCGTGGATGAATGTGCTGGAGCCCGTTTCCTCATCGACCTGTCGGGAAGCGTGGCTGATGCAAGCGGGAACAATGTAGGCAACGGCATATGCAACCGCGAGCAGGAGCAGCAATCGACGCGAGGCCCCGAGCAACTCGCTGCGGGCCTGGGTTTGGCGAGTGATGAGGGCTAACTCCATGCCTGCTCCTACACGGAAATTCGAGCGGCCTCGGGACCGGGACGCTCGTATCGAAAGGGCGTCCTATACAAGCTAACCCGAAATCGTCCGTAAACCCGCCAGCGTGGGAGCGGTGCCCGCACCGGGGGCGCGCGCTATGCTACGGATCAATCAGTTTTGACCCAAAGGTTGGATCCGGTGGCGCGTTCGAAAGCATTCCATGAACTTTTTCTGCCCTCCCGCGGCCGCAGGCAACAGACCAGAGGCGCCGCGCGTCCTGAGGACAATCCGACATTTCAAGACATTTGGGCTGTGGTGGGTGCCATCCCGCGAGGCTCGGTATCGACCTATGGCGCGGTGGCGCGCGCGGCGGGACTGCCCGGTCGGGCGCGCCTGGCGGGCCGAGCGTTGCGCGAGTCGCCGAAGGAGATGAAATTACCCTGGCACCGCGTGGTGGGCGCCGGCGGCAAGATCGTTTTTCCGCCCACGTCGTTACATTTCCGCGAACAGGCACGGCGCCTGCGGGCGGAGGGCGTCGCGGTCAAGTCAGGAAGGGTGAGCCGCGAGGTGCTCGTGGATTTGGAATCCTTCTAATGCCATCGATGGCTTTGGCTGCATCCGCAGGCCCGGCGCCTATGCCTGTCGAGCCCGCAGATACTCCATTGCCCTTAAGGTCTCCGCGCGTAATTGCACTTCTAGCTTGGCAACTTCCTCGGCGACGCCTGCCCGCGCCGCGGACTCGAGTCGGGCGGCAGCCTCACTGGCGAGACCGGCACACATATTTGCGCTCGATCCCTTCAGCGAGTGTGCCGCGCGCCCCAGAGCCGCCATGTCGCCGCGCTCGAGAGCGTCCCGGATATCCTTGAGCACCGAATCACCCGATTCAATGAAGAGCTGCACCAGCTCAGCCGCGAAATCGTGGTCGTTGTCCGCGGTGAGCATGAGGCGCTCCCAATCGACGGGCGCAGTCGGGGTCTCGAGGCAAACGGGTTTGGACTCGGGATTTTCCGCGACGGCCGCGGCAGCGCCGGCAGAGGGCGACAGATAGCGGTTGACGACTTCGCTCAAGCGGTCGCGATCTATGGGCTTGGTCAGATAGTCATCCATGCCGGAATCGCGGCATAGTTGTTCCGTTCCCTTCATGGCGTCCGCGGTCAGAGCAATGATCGGAACTCGATTCGCGCGCGTCTCGCGCGAGCGGATTTCGCGGGCCGCTTGGTAGCCATCCATGACCGGCATTTGGCAATCCATCAGTATCAGGTCGAATATCCCCGCCCCCCAGGCCGCCACCGCCTCTTCGCCATTATTGGCGACATCCACGGTGAGCCCCAGTCTTTGCAGCGCGCCGAGGGCCACCTTCTGGTTGACGCGATTGTCGTCCGCCAACAGCACATGTCCGGTGATCGCCGAGCCTGCCTTGGGGGCAGCCAGCACGATGCTCTGCGTGCTGCCGTGCCACTGGGCCGTTTGCGCGGACATCACCCGGTGAAGGGCTTCGTGCAGTTCTCGATTGGAGACCGGTTTTACAAGGTAAGCGGAGATCCCGAGGTCCGCCAAGTCGCCGCGGCCGCGAACCGCCTGGGCCGAGGTAAGCAGCACGAGGCGCATTGTTTGGAAGCGCCCGTCGGCAGCGATTCGACGCGCCAGCTCCAGGCCGTCGCATTCCGGCATCATGTGATCCACTACCGCGAGGTCGAATTTTTGCTGTCGATCGAGCGCTTCGGCAAGTTCCTTAAGCGCTGCCTTCGCCGAGTCGACGCTGCGCGTTTCGATGCCGAACCGCGCCAGCTGCAGGCGCAGTACCTCTCGGCTCGTGGCGTTGTCATCGACGATCAGCGCGCGGCGCGTATTCAGCAGTTCTAAATCCAGGTCTTGATGTACCCGTGGACGGGTGGATTTACCGAACCGAGCGGTGAACCAGAACGTCGAACCTGCGCCTTCCCTGCTGTCGACCCCGGCTTCTCCCTGCATCAGCTCGACCAGGCGACGCACGATGGAAAGTCCGAGGCCCGTTCCGCCGAAGTGCCGAGTCGTAGACGCATCCAATTGCGAGAAGGGTTGAAATAGCGCTCCCACGCGATGCGCGGGGATGCCGATTCCGGTATCGCTCACTTCGCAGCGGATCATGCATCCCTGTGCATCGCTGCCGGCGAGGCGCAGGCTGATCGAGATTTCGCCGTTGGCGGTGAATTTAATGGCATTGGCGCCGAGATTCAGCAGTATTTGGCGCAGTCTGCCGGGATCCCCGATCACGTAGTCGGGCAGCAACGGGTCGATATTCGTAATCAGTTCGAGCTTCTTGGCATGCGCCTGTACAGAAAGCAGGTGCGCAACGTCATCGACAATGGCGCACAGATCCAGATCGATCTGCTCCAGATCGACCTTGCCCGCTTCGATCTTGGAGAAATCCAGGATGTCGTTGATGATGGTCAGGAGGCCGCCGGCGCTGGCGCGGATGGTTTCGGTGTAATCGCGCTGAGTTCGATCCAGACGCGTATCGAGCAGCAGTTCGGACATGCCGATCACGCCGTTCATCGGCGTGCGAATTTCGTGGCTCATGTTGGCAAGGAACTGGGATTTCGCCACCACCGCGAGTTCCGCGCGGTCTTTCGCCTGCTTAAGATCGGTGTTCGCGCGCTCCAGGTCCTGGGTCCGGTGCGCGACTTGCTGCGCCAGCGACGCGGCCAACCTTCGCAAGTGGCCGACGCGCAACCGGTACAGCGACGCGGCCACGGCGAAGAAGCTCAAGAGTGCCAGCAGCCGAAACCACCACGTTTGAAAGAAGGGCGGTTCCAGCCTGAAGCGAAGCTCGGCGCCGCGGGTGCTCGAGACCCCGTCATTGTTCGCGGCCGTGACTTGAAAGGTGTAGTCCCCGGGCGGCAGATGCGTGTAGTAGGCGATTCTGCGGTTGCCGGCGTCGATCCAATCTTTGTCGAATCCGGCGAGGCGATATTTGAAGCGGGTGCGTTCGGGCACCAGCAGACTCGAGGCGGTGTACTGAAATTCCCACTTCTCCTGGCCGGGCTTCACGTCGATCTCGCCGTTCAGGTTCAAGGCCGCGCCGTCCACGGCAAGCTGTTCGATGTGCACGATGGGCGGCACGGAATTGAACTGAATATGTTCGGGATCGACTCGCACGATTCCGTGGATGCTCGGGAACCACAGCTTGCCATCCGCCGTCCGGCAGCCGGCCGAGGAGTTGCCGCCGGCGAATTCCGCGCTGCGCAGACCATCGGCGAGGCCGTAGATCTTGAATTCCGGGGGGGTTGTCCTTGCGCCGTCGGCCAGCGCGTCCAGGTCGGCGCGCTGCACGGACAGCAATCCCTTGTTGGTCGTCAGCCAAAGGCGGTGCGACTGGTCTTCCAAGACCTGAAGAATGGTTTCGCGCAGCTGTCCGCCGAACTGGGCCAGCGAAATCATCTTGCCGCCGCGCCACACCGCCAAGCCGTCCGTCGTGCCGAGCCAAATGGCGCCGCGCTCATCTTCGTGGATGGCGGTGACCCAGTCGCTGGGCAAGCCATCGGCTGTGCCAAAATGTTGTGTCCCGCCGGGAGCGATGATGAAAACGCCGCGCGTTTCGGTGCCGACCCAAAGCCTGCCGCGGGTGTCCTCATAAATCAGGTGCACTGCGCTTCGGTCGGAGCCGGGCAGCAGGGACTGCTGCGAGCTGACGATGCCTTGATCGATGCGGTCGAGCCCTTGATTGTTGCCGACCCAGATTCGTCCCTGTCGATCCTCGAGGATTGCCAGGATCGAGTTTCCCGCAAGCCCACGCGATCGATCGAATACGGTGATCCCGCGAGGATCCATTCGATAGGCGCCCGCGCCCTGGGTGCCGACCCACAGCGCGTGGGTTCGATCCTCGACAATCGCGCGAACCCGAACATGCTCCTGCGCTTTCGGGGCGGCGATGTGCTGAAACGATCCGTCGAGGTAGGCGCTGAGGCCGCCGTCCGATCCCACCCATACTCCGCCGCTGCTGCGCGGCGTAATGGTCCAGGTCAGGTTGCCCTGCAATCCCTCGGGCTCGCCGGCGGAGACAAATTTGCTGTCGCGCAGTCGCAGCAAGCCCTCGCCGTAGCTGCCGACCCAGAGACTTCCTTCGTCATCTTCGAGCAGTGCGCGCAACTCGCCTCCGGCGAACTGATTGGTGCTGAGCGCGCTGAATTTTCCATCGCGCCAACGCACCAGTCCGCCGCCATGGGTCGCGATCCACAAATTTCCATCGCGATCGGTGGTCAGGGCTCGAACGATGGAACCCAAACGGCCCGGGGCGGCCACGACGGTGAAGTGGCCTTGCACGTAGCGGTAGAGCGTTCCGTTATCGGTTCCCAACCATACCGTGCCCTGCGGATCTTGATGCAGGGCCGTAATTTGCTCGGCGGCGGCTCCGCCGAAGTCGAGGTTCTCGAAGCGGCGGCCATCGAATCGCTGTGAACCTCCCGCGGTGCCCACCCACAGAATGCCATCGCGATCTTCCAGCAGCGCTCGAATCCGGCTGTCCGGCAGTCCGCTGGCAGGGCCGAATGACACGGCATCTCCTGCACCGATGCCGAACAGCCCGTTCTCGGTGCCGACCCATATGCGGCCCTGCTTACCCTGCGCAACGGCGCGTACGTACGCATGATCGAGCGCCGGCATGACACTTAAGGCCTCGAAGCGGCCGTGTTCGTATAGCGCAATGCCGGCGCGGGTGCCGATCCAGAGGCGGCCGCCGGCATCGAGAAACAGCACGGTGATGTGCTTGTCGGGAATGGCCGGCTCATTGGCGTGATCGAATACGACGAAGCGCACGCCGTCGAATCGCGCCAGGCCTTCCTGGGTGCCCACCCACAAATAGCCGTCCGGAGTACGCGCAATGGCTTGGGCGGAGCTCTGCGGCAAGCCTTGCGGGATCTGCCAGTTGTCGAGGACATACTGGCTCAGCTTCAGGGTGGGATCCAAAGCGTAGGCCGAGAAACTCACCATAAGCAGCAGCATCGCGACAGCAGCGCGCAACGCTCGTGGGATCAGGAGCCTTGTTGGGCGCTCCGGCTGGCTGCTCATCCTCGACATCACTACTCCGAGACTTAAACGGGGCACAAACTGATTGGGACCGCCCACGATTTGTTCACGAATCTCAAACAGTTCGTAAAAAGCCCCAAGTCCCTAACAAGTTATCGTCTCGGAATGCTTGAACTTAAGGCAGGTTTAACCTGGATTTTGGCTGGCGGGGGGGCGCCGGAATCTGCCCACAATGCCCGCCCTATCGAGTCTAGACTTATAGATATGAATCGGTCCGGGACTCTGATTGTGCTCGCAACGTTACTGGGGGCTTCCCGCGTGACCGCGGCGGCGCTTGAGGACGTCAAACTCGAAGTCGGCCCGGACCTCTGCGAAGCAATGGGCGGCACAAACGAGAAGAGCGCCGTCGTCTATGCCATCAACTTGAGCACCACGCAAAGCATCGACGCCAACTTCAAATACGACTCGAATCCGGCCCGGCAGCACTTCATTTTGTTCGACGCCGATCTCAATCCCATCACGGATCGCTTCCCCAAATTTCAGGTGCGCCGCCTAAGGCCAGGCGAATCCGCCAGGATAGGGTGTACCTACACGTACCGGGCAGCGCCGCAGCCGCCGGGACCCTTGAGCGTGCCCATCGTCATCACCAAACAAAGCGCCGCGTACGTTGCTGCCAACGCCGCCGAATCACCAGCGCAAGACGCGCGCTCCTTCGCGGCATTTTTGCTGCAGGGGGGAATCAACGAGTGTGCGGCAGGCGCAAGACCGCCGGGCCTGTTCTACCTGGTCAATCTGCATCCCTACGCGCAGCTTTCCGCATCGATGAAGCTGCTCGACGATCACGGCGCCGGCATCTCCACACTGACTCCCCGTCTCTCGCCCTTGAGCGCGACGCGCGTGGGCTGCAGCAATGGTTTCTTAAGACCCGGTCCCATTGTCAGCGCCACGCTTGAAGCAATGCCAGGAGTTGCTGCCAGTGTGCCCGCCGTGCCAGCGCCAGTAGCAGAAGCGCCCTTACCCGAGCAGCGCGAACCCCAACCCATCGAAGCGCCGGCGCCGGCGCCCTTGGTTCTGGGCGCGATCATGCGCACGCAAAATGTATGCGCAGGCTCGGTCGCCGCGGGCTGGATCAAAATCAACGACGCCTGGAACCCCACGGTCTGCGGCAAGCCGGCGACCATCACGTACAACGTCTGGACCATCCAACAATTGAATGACCAACCGGTCGGCGCGATCATTCACGCCTGCAAAGGAGCCATCCCCACAGGATGGACCGTTGTCGGCACCGCTTGGAATCCGACGGTGTGCGGACATCCCGCCGCCAATCAGTCGAATGTCATGGTCATCAGGCGCTTGAATTGAAATTCAACTCACCGTCGTATATGACAGGCTCCCCAAGAGTTCCGAGAGCCCATTCCAGCCAACCTGGATGCCGATGCAAAAGAGCAGGAACGCGGAAAGGCGCACCACGATGGTCGTGCCCGTGACGCCGATCCATTTAGCGAGGTAGGCGGAATTTCGATAAAAGCCGTATATCAGCACCGACAGCAGCGCGGTCGCGGCGAGGGTTTCGACGAAAAACAGCAGCGAGGAAGCGTGGAAGCCGCTGGGCCTTCCGGCGCCCAGGGAGACCGCCACCGAAATGGTGCCGGGGCCCGTGGTCAGCGGCATGGTGAGCGGGTAGAAGGCGAGCCGGCTCGGCGCGACATCGATGGACTTCGGCTCGGGCGTTTCGGTACGGCGCTGTTCCGTGACATCGGGCGCATTGAGCATGCGCCAACCGGCGGCGGCGACGATCATTCCGCCCGCGACGCGCAGCACCGGCAGCGAGACGCCGAAAAAACCCAACACGTAGGCGCCGATATACAGCGAAGCTGCGACGATGATGAAGGAGTAGATCGCAATCCAGCGCGCGGTCGCGGCCCGCAGTTTGTGATCGAGTTCGCGCGTCGCGCCGAAAAAGATGAATGCGCCGGATAGCGGATTGACGATGGAAAAGAGCGCGGTGAAAGTCAGAAGGAAGGTCGAGAAAGAGAACGCGTCCATGACGGGCCGATTCTAATGCGCCGCAGGCTGCGCGGTCGAAGGTTCCGCAACCGTCGCCGGCTGCGTCGCCTCGAGCACGGCCTGCACCAGGCGTTGCGAGGTATAGCCGGCGGCATAGGGCGTTAGCCCTAGTCGCACGATGACCAGTTGCCGCGACTTGATGATGCAGACGCTCTGGCCGTCGTGGCCCGACATCCAGAAGGTATCCGGCGGAATGCCGAAAGCGGCGTCCGGATTCACGCCCGGCGTCACAGCATCCGATCCCCACAGCCAGGTTTGGCCCATGCCGTATTGTCCGCGGGACGCCTCCACGGGCGTGGCCATCATGTTGACGTAGCCCGGCGGCAGCAACTCCTCTCCCTGCCAAATTCCGTCCTGCATCAGGAACAGTCCATAGCGGGCCCAGTCGCGCGCGGTGGCATACATATAAGAGGAGCCCACCAGGGTGCCGTGTTCGTCCGGCTCGATCGTCGCGCTGGTGATCCCGAGGGGCGAGAAGAGCCGGGCTTTGATGAAGGTCGAGAGGTCCTGCGTCGGCGCTGCGCCTTGACCCAAAGCGTCCTGAGCAATGCGCGACAGGATAACCGCCGTGCCGCTCGAGTACAGCCACTCCTCGCCGGGCGGATGCGCCAAGGGCGGCGAGCGCGCGAAGGCGGCCATGTCAGGTTGCAGGTACAACATGCTGGTGACGTCCGATACCGCGCCATACGCCTCGTTCCATCGCAAACCGCTCGACATCGCGAGCAGATCCTTGAGGCGAATTTTCTCGCGCCCATCATGCCCCGGCCAGAATCCGGTTTGCGCCGGCGACAGCTTGCCATCCTTGATGAGCATGCCGATGACGCCGGCCATCACCGTCTTGGTCATGGACCAGCCGAGCAGCGGGGTGGCGGGCGCAAAGCCGGCGGCGTAGAACTCACCCACGATGTGGCCGTGATCGACCACGACAATGGCGCGAGCGCCCGGCCCTGCGAGCACCGCGTTCTTCAGCAGTTGATCGATAGTTTTATTGGTCTCGACGGCGGCGCCTTCCGGCCAGGGGGCGGATGAGAAGGTCGACGGGCCAGTCGCTTGCGCTGGGACCTGCGGTCCCATGCGTGACAGCGCGTCGCGTTCAGACGATGCGACGACCTCGATCTCTCCGTCCGGCAACACGGTGCAGCCGCGACCCCGCCGATACTGCGCCAGGCCATCGCCGATCACGCCAAAAAATCCGGCGCGTACCACCCCGCGCGCACGGTCGACTTTGATTCGCATGAGCTTGAGAATCGAAATGCCCGGCGCCTGCACATCGACGCGCAGCACCTCGTCAGGATCGCGCCCCGCAAGAAATACATTGGAGCAGACAATTTTGGCGGAGTAGTTCGCGCCTACGCGCAGCAGTGCCGGGGGCTTGAGCCACAAGAGCAAGGCGAGCGCGACAACGAGCAACGCCAGGACGCCGACTGTCCTTCGCAGTATCTTCACATCGCTACCAGTTCAGTTGGGCCATGAGCGCGGCGTAGGTGTTGATGCCATCCCAGAGATTTTGCAGCCTCAAGTTTTCATTCGCGGCATGCTGGTTGTTGTCGTGATTGACGATGGGCAGGCAAATGATCGGCGCGCGGAACACATCGGCAAACATGTACAGTGGCACGCTGCCGCCGGCCATGGGCAGCACCACGACAGGAGCGCCGGCCGCCCGCGTCGCGGCGGCAATCACCGCTTTGGCCGCGGGCGAGGACATGTCGGAGCGCAGGGCCGGATATCCTGTATCCCACCTAAGCTTGATGATGCGCGGGTGAGCCAGCCGTGCCGTCAGGTCAGGATCGTCGGCGACGATGGTCCAGCCCCGGGCGGTCAAGAAACGTTCGACCGCGGCGCGTACCGCGGCCGGGACTTGATCCGGAACCAGGCGGAAGTCGATGGAGAAGGCGGCGCTGGTCGGAATGGCGTTTGCCGCGGCGTCGCCGACCTGGCCGGCGCGAATGCCGCGGATGTTCAATGCCGGGCGCATGAGGCTGGCGGGCAGATCTTCACCGCCCTCGGTTCGGCCGATGCCGAATTCCTTTTTGAGTTCATCGCCAACCGGCGGCAGATTCTTAAGCGCGGTTTGCTCTTCCGGCGAGAGGGCGCGCACGCCGTCGCTGAAGTGGGGGATCAGGATGCGGCCCTCGTCGTCGCGCATTTGTGCCAGCAGGTTCGCGGCCATCGCCGCGGGATTCGGCACCCAGTTGCCGTAGTGGCCGTCGTGCAGCGCATGCAGCGGTCCATAGATCGTCGCCTCGACTTGCATGACGCCGCGCGCGCCGAAGTACACCATGGGGCGGCGCGTCTGATGCACGGGGCCATCGCCGATGAGGATCAGATCGGCATTCAGGAGTTTTTGATTTTCATGCAGCGCATGGCTCAAGTGTTCGGAGCCGGCCTCTTCCTCGCCCTCCCAGAGCACCTTGATGTTGACCGAGGGCGCGTTGCGCGTGGCCTTGAGCGCATCGAAGGCGGCGAGGAATGCCGCGATCGAGGCTTTGTCATCGCTGACCGCGCGGCCGAACAGCCGCCACTCGGGATCAAAAGGCGACGTGGCCTTTTTCCAGTCGATCTCGCGCGGGGCGCTCGATAGTGCATTCTCGCGCATCACGGGTACAAAGGGATCGGAACTCCATTGCGCGGGCGTCACCGGCTGGCCGTCATAGTGAGCGTAGAACAGCACGGTGCGTTTGGCATTGCGCGTCATTAGCAATCCGAATACCGCCGGCGGCGAATTCGCGCCGGTGGACAGCAAGGACGCCTCGAAGCCGCGCGATTTCAGCGCGGCTTGCAGCGCTTGCGCGGTGGCGGTCAGGCCGGGCGGATCCGCCGCGATGCTCTTCAAGCGCGTGAGGGCGTCAATTTCGCCCACGATGTCGGCCTCGTGCGCCAGCCGATACTGATTCACCTGGGAGCGCAGATCGGCGGCCTGCGCTAATGACGCCAGCAGAATCGATGCGGCGCAGGCGATGCGAATGATAAGCGGCATTATTTATTGTTCCCTTTGGACGTGCGCGGCGGTCTCAAGTATCTTAACAAGCTTAGGGCGCAGGACGACGCCTTTGAGTTGGATAAGGTGAGGGATGAAAAATCTAAGGCATTTAGGTTTCGCCTTAAGTATTGCGATTGCCGGCGGCGGTCACGCACTGGCCGATCCGGCGGCCGGCGACCTGCAGTTCAGCCGAGTGGTGGATGATTTTGTCTTCGGCAGCCTGGCGCTGTCGCCGGTTACGGCCAGCTCCGTGGGCTACCATCGGCATCACGGGGAAGTGCTCGAAGACCAATTGGATGATTTCAGCGCGGCGGGCATCAAAGCGCAGATCAAGTTGCAGCGCGACATCGATGCGCGCATCGAAAAGCTCGATGCCCGGACCTTGAATGCCGAGCAGCGCGCCGACATCGAGGTCATGCGCGATGCGATCGAGGCCACGCGGCTCGACATCGAGGAGGTTCAAAGTTATCGGCATAACCCGACCCTCTATGTGGAACTCGTCGGCAACGCCCTTTACACACCCTATGTGCTGCACTATGCGCCCACCGCCGAACGCTTCAAGCACATCATTCAGCGGCTGATCAGGATTCCAGAGCTGGTGCGTCAGGCCGAGCAGAACTTGGGCGATTCGCCTGAGATCTGGAACAAGGTGGCGCACGAGGAAAATACCGGCAACATCGATCTCATCGAGGGCGTGCTGCGCTTGAGCTGCCCCAAGAATTTGGCGCATGAGTACACGCAGGCCGCCGAACCGGCGCTCATCGCACTCAAGGCATTCAACGAATTTCTCGACGGCACGCTGGCGAAAAAGACCTCCGACTGGCGCCTCGGCAAGGTGTACTACGCCAAGAAATTCAGCTACGTGCTGGCGACCGGCAAGACCCCCGACACCCTGCTCAAAGAAGCGGAAGCGGACCTCGCCAAGACTCGCGATGAGATGGTGCAGCTCGCCGCGCCCAAGACCGTTGAGCAGGCGCTGGCCGAGGTCGCGGCCGAGCATGCCACACCGCACACCTACATGGCGGCGGCGAAACAGATGCTGGCGACCGCGACGGCCTTCGTCAAACTCAAGGACTTGGTGACCCTGCCGCCGAACTCGAATCTGCAGGTGATCGACACGCCGGTGTTCATGCGCGGCATCTACGGCGTCGGGGGATTCAATCAAGCGCCGCCCTTGGAGCCGCAGCTGGGCGCATTTTTTTGGGTCACGCCGATCCCGGACTCCTGGCCGCAGGCGCGCATCGACTCGAAGCTGCGCGAGTACAACGATTCGGGATTGGCGCATCTCACCGTGCATGAGGCCATGCCGGGCCACTACGTGCAGGCGGAGTATGCCAATGAGGTGCAGCCGCGCTCGCGCCGCCTGCTGCGCAGCATCTATGGCAACGGTCCTTATGTGGAGGGCTGGGCGGTGTACACGCAGCAGCTCATGGCGGACGAGGGCTTTTTGAGCGACACGCCCGGCTATCGGCTGACGTTGGCGAAGCAAAAGTTGCGCGTGCTGGCCAACACCATCCTGGATGTGCGGCTGCAGACCATGGGAATGAGCGATGCCGAGGCGCTCGATCTCATGACCAAGGAGACCTATCAAGAACCGGAAGAGGCGACGGCGAAGCTGCAGCGCGCCAAGTTGTCGTCCTGTCAGTTGCCGACTTACTACGCCGGCTACAAGGGCTGGCTGGCGGTGCGCGAACATTTTCAAAGCACCCACGGCGACGCGAAGAGCCTGAAGCAGTTTCACGAGGCGGCGTTGCGCGAAGGCGCGGTGCCGCTGCCCGTGCTCGATGAGCTATTAAATTAGCTGACATTAAGTCCATTAACTTAAAGCGCTTTGACTTATAAAGTCCGGCGCCGCAAACAGGCTCCCATTCGGGCGATTTCCCGCGCTTTAAGCAAAACAAAATGTCGCTGCGCACTTACGTCGGTTATTGCCGACATGTTTTGGCGCGGGTCGCCCCCGTACCATGGCGGCATCAAAATTCACTTAGGTGGGAAGCGTGACAAGTCTGACTTATGCCGCCGAGGCGGCTTCGAGTAAAACGCTGGAGGCGTTGGCTCAGGTCATTCGCGCGTTGGCGCCGGAAGTATCCGGTGTCTCGTTCCACGATTTCGCGGCGGACACGCTGTGGATGTCGGAAGATTTCATCCTGCCCGAAGATTTTCAATTGGTGGAAGACTCGCTCTCCAGCGATTCCGGCGGCAATCTCGATGTTTCCTATGCGCCGCGCGAGGACGGCAACTATTCCCTCGCCATTCCGGTGCGCGATGCGCAAGGCTCGGTCAACGGCGCGGTGCGTCTGAGCATCGATGCCTCGGTCAAGGATCCGCGCACCGACGAATCGCTGGAACAAAAGCTCGCGCCGGTGTTCGTGTGCCTGTCGGCGGAATTCGAACGGCGCCAGGGATTTCCGCTGCTCATCAGCGAGGACTCGGTCGAGGGCGCGCAGATCGAAAATGCACTGCACGCCGAACGGTTCGAATTATTTTTGCAGCCGATCTGCTCGCTGCACGACAATGTGAGCCTGGCGCACTTCGAAGTGCTGCTGCGCCTGCGCACCGCCAACGGCAGCCTGATCGAACCGAAAGAATTCCTGGCGCGCGCCGCGCAGCAGCGGCTCATGCCGAACATCGATCGCTGGGTGGTGCGCACGCTGCTGGTGTGGCTCGCGGCCAACCGCAAGCTGTGGGCGCGCGTGCCGTCCGTGTTCTCCATCAATGTCTCGTCGCAGTCCATGACCGACGACAGTTTCGTCAGTTTCGTCGAGGCCTGCGTCAAGAAAAGCGGTCTGCCGCCGCAGGCGCTGTGCTTCGACATCACGGAACGATTCGCCGCTTCCGGCAGCATCAGTGTGGCCGAGTCCATGAAGCGGCTGGAGGCGTTAGGCTGCGAGGTGGCGCTCGATGATTTCGGCGCCAACCCGCCTGCCTACGGCTATCTTCGATCCGTCCCCGCCCATTATTTTAAAATCGACAGCTCCCTAGTCGAAGCGGCGCCGACCGACCGCGTGGCGCGGGCGATGATTTCGGCGATCGTGCGCATGGCGGGCGATCTCGGCGTGCAAACCGTGGCCGAATCGGTGGAGTCGGACATGGAGCTGCAGGCGGTGCGCTCCCTGGGCGTCGATTATGCGCAGGGGTATCTGTTGGGCAAGCCCAAATCCCTTACCGGCTACGATTTCGCGACCGGTCAGATCAATTGAGGCGATTCCGCTTCACCACACCCGCACGCGATCCTGCGGCGCAAGATAGAGTTTCTCGCCGGGCTTGACCGCGAAGGCCGCGTACCACGCATCCAGATTCCTCACCGTAGAGGCGCGGTATTGCGCCGGCGCATGGCCGTCGGTGATGACCTGCGCGCGCAGGGCAGGATCGCGCGTCTTGGTGCGCCAGCCTTGCGCGAAGCTCAAAAAGAACAACTGATCGGCATCGAACCCCGCCGGCTTCGCGGCAGGCGTGTTCTGGGCGGCGAGCCGATAGGCATCGTAAGCGGCGCTCAGTCCGGCGACATCGGCGATGTTCTCGCTCAAGGTTTGCTCGCCGTTGACGTGCAGGTCCGCAAAAGGTTGGTAGCCGTCAAACTGGGCCGCAAGGCGCGCACCCGATGCGCGGAAGTGGGCGAAATCGTCCGGCCGCCACCAGTTGCGCAGGCGTCCCTGTGGATCGAACAGCGCGCCCTGGTCATCAAAACTGTGGCTGATCTCGTGGCCGATGGTGGCGCCGACCGCGCCATAATTCATGACCAGCGGCTGATCCGGATCGAAATACGGCGGCTGCAGTAGCGCGGCGGGAAAATTGAGCGCATTCATCGCCGGCAGGTTCACGGCATTGACCAATTGCGCGTTCATGACCCACTCGGAACGGTCGACCGCCTGGCCCAGCTTGGCGAGCTGGCGCCGATAGGCATAAAGATCTGCGCGCGACCAGTTGCCAAAGGCATCGCCGCGGGTGATTTTCAAGTCCTCATAGGAGCGCCAGTGATCGGGATATCCCACGCCGATCTTCAAGGCCTTGAGCTTGGCCTTGGCAACCAGCTTGGTTTGCGGCGCCATCCAATCGAGCCGGTCGATGCGCGCCTCGAAGGCCGCCAACAGGTGATGCACCATGGCTTCGACGCGTTTTTTCTCCTCGGGCGAGAAATATTTGGCCACATAGAGCTTGCCGATGGCATCGCCGAGATAGGTGTCGCTGACGGCCACCGCGCGCTTCCAGCGGGGGCTCAATTCCGGCGTGCCCTTGAGCACATGCTCATAGAACGCAAAATGCTCATCGACGAATTGCTTCGGTAAATAGGGCGCGGCATCCTCCAGCGCGTGAAACTTCAAATAATCCTTCCAGGTGTCGAGCGATTCGCCGGCGATGAGCTTCGAGAGGCCGATGAGCGCGCTCGGCTGCCAGACCACGAATTCATTCTGTCCGCTCAGGCCCGCGGCCGAGAAGAAGGCGCGCCAATCAAGGTCCGGCGCCTGCGAGTAAAACTGCTCCCGGCTCCAATGATTGTTGCCGTCCGCGATTTTCTCCGACGCCACCCGCGTCCAATGCACCTCGGCCATGCGCCGCTCGAGCTCGAAGATGTTGGCGGCGCGCCGCTCGGGTGCATCGATGCCGGCTAGCTTGAGCACCGTGGCGATATGCGCCTGGTATTGCGGCCGGATCGCCGCCATGGCGGCCGAGGTGCCGAGGTAGTATTCGCGGTCCGGCATGCCTAAGCCGCCTTGCAGCAGGAAGGGCAGGTAGCGCTTCGGATCATTGAGATCCTGCGCCACCCACACCCCGAAAAGATGCGGCGTATGCAGGTTGGTGTTGTTCAAAATGTCCACGTCCGCGCGCACGGTTTCGCCCAGGGCGGCGGCCAGTTCGTTGCGGCTGAAGATACCGTCGATGCGCTTGAACGCCGGCTCCATCACTTTGAGCCCCTGTGCTTCGATGCCGGCCTCATCCATGAAGCTTTCGTAGAAATCGCCGATCTGCTGCGCCTCGGATCCGGCGCGCGCGTGCTGGGCGGCGACCGCTTTGATCAGATCATTGACGCGCTGGGCGGTCAGTTCGACCAGCATGGCGCCGTTGCCATAGCTGCTGCGGTCGGCGGGAATTTCCGTCGATTTTATCCAGCCGCCGTTGGCGTAGGCAAAGAAGTCATCGCCGGGAGCGACTTTGGTATCCATGCCGGCAACATCGGGACCGTGCACCTGCGCCGCGGCGGCGCCGGCTAACAGCAGGAGGCCTAAACCTAGAATTCTCGTCATGGATTCACCAGTTGGGATTGGGAAGTTCGCTGAATACTTCTTGCAGGGCGTATCCCCAGCGTTCGCGGAGCATCCTGAAGTACTCATTCTCATTGTCGATGCTGATATGCGTCGCGAGTTTCAGTTCGTCGCGCTTGATGATGCACAGATCCAGCGGCGGACCCACCGACAGATTCGAGCGGATGGTGGAGTCCATGGACACCAGCGCGCACTTGACGGCCTGGCCCAGGCTGCTGCTGCGGGTGATCACTCGGTCGATGATGGGCTTGCCGTACTTCGATTCGCCGATCTGGAAATAGGGCGTGTCGACCGAGCATTCGATGAAGTTGCCGGCGGAATAAATGTGAAACAGGCGCGGCTCCTCGCCCTTGATCTGGCCGCCCAAAATGAAGGTGCCGTTGAACTCATAGCCATGCTCGCGCAGGTCCTCGGCGTCGCGCTCGTGGATTTCGCGCAGCGCATCGCCGACCACGCGCGCGGCATCGAACATGTTGGCGGCGCGCAGCAGCCGGGTCTTTTGCTGCGGTTCGTCCGGCGCCTCGAGCAGGTTGATGACCGCTTGGGTGATGCCTAAGTTTCCCGCCGACATCAAAACCAGCACGCGGTCGTGAGCGTGCTGGAAGGTGGCCATTTTTCGAAAGGTATTGATCTGATCGACGCCGGCATTGGTTCGCGAGTCCGACAACATCACGAGACCGGTGTCGACTAGCAAGCCGACGCAATAAGTCATGGGCGAAATTGTACCTTACTGCTGCTGCAGGGCCGACTCCGCGATGAGCACATTGGCCTCCATTTTCTCGCCGCCGCCGCCCTGGCGCATGCCGCGCACCGGCGCCGCGTCCAGGTAGTCGCGGCCGACCGCGAGGCGGCAATAGTTGCGCACGGCGGGACGCGCGTGCGTCACGTCCATGCTCTGCCAGCCGATTTCCGGGCCCAGCCAGGCATCGACCCAGGCGTGGCTTGCGGCATCGCTGGCATCGCCGGTGTACAAGTAGCCGCTGACGTAGCGGGCCGGCATGCCGATGGCACGCGCGCAGGCGACGAACACGTGCGCGTGATCCTGGCACACGCCTTCCCCGCTCTTGAAGGCCACCGCCGCGCTGTCCCAGACATCGCTGGCGCCGGTTTTGTAGCGCACCGCGCCCAAGACCGCTTCGGCGAGCGCCTGGACGCGCGCCTTCGGATCAACCACGCGTTCGAGCGCGGCAGTCGCGAAAGCTTTGATGTCCTCGTTCGGCCAGGTCAGCTGCGTGGGCGCGAGATATGCCAACGGCGAGAGCGGCCCGTCGTCCTGGCGCGCATCGGTGTCGGCGGTTTCCACCACGCCGCGCACCACGATGCTGATTTCCCGGTGCGGCTCCTCGATGGTCAGGAGGTGCGCAATATTGCCGTGGGCGTCGATCTGCTCCAGGCGGCGGCCCGGCGCGACGATGCTCCAGCTCAGCGCGCGCTGGCTCAAGTCGCGGCGCGGCGTGAGATGCAGGCTCTGCACGCTGTAGCGCACCGGGCGCTCGTAGCGGTAGCGGGTCTCGTGCCGAATGTGCAGGTGCATGCGTTTTAAGCCTCCGCCTGGGAACCCAAGAAATCCGTCGCGATGCGGCTGCTCAAGTCGTTGAGCCTGCCCAAGAACTGCTGCAAAAAGCGCGGCAGCCCCTGGCTCAGGAGTTCCTCCATGCGCGCGAAATGCAGCATGGCATGCATTTCGCCGGCGCGCCGCACGGTTTCCGCCGATTGCTGGTTGGCGACCGACCTGATGTTGCCGTACACCTCCTTGCAGCAACGCAGCAGCGAGCGCGGCATGTCGTCGCGCAGGATCAGAAGCTCGGCCACGCGCGACGGGGTGATGACATCGCGATAGATGCGCCGATACACCTCGAATGCCGACAGGGAGCGCAACAGCACGCTCCACTGATAGGGATCCGGCACCGCGCCGGCATCCGCACCGGGCACAAGGTCGCTCTGATGCGCGGTCAAGATGCGCGCGGTGTTGTCGGCGCGCTCGAGAAAGGTGCCGATGCGGGTGAAGTGGAAGGCTTCATCGTGCATCATGGTGCCGACGGTGACGCCGCGCGTCAGGTGCGAGCGCTCCTTCACCCATTCGACGAATTCGCCGATCCCGACGGCGCGCCGCGCCGCCGCCACGCGCGCCTCGAGCCAGGTGGCGTTGAGGGTTTCCCACAACTCCGAGGTCAGCGAGCCGCGCACCGCGCGGGCATTCTCGCGTGCCGAGCGCAGGCAGCTGAAAATGCTGCCGCTGTAGTCGCGATCCACACACACGAACTCGAATACGGCCTTGGGCTCAATGCCGGCATGGCGCGCGCTGTAGGCCTCCACCATGTGCAGGGCCTTCATGGTCGCCTTAAGCGACTCGGCCAGTTCATCGGGCGAGTGGGGCAGCAGCGACATGCGGTAGTGCGCGTCGACCATGCGCGCCAGGCTCTCGGCGCGCTCGATGTAGCGCGACATCCAGTACAAATGATCGGCGGTGCGGCTGAGCATGAGGCTTAAGTTTCCAGCACCCAGGTGTCCTTGGTGCCGCCGCCCTGCGAGGAATTGACCACCAGCGAGCCTTCGCGCAGCGCCACGCGCGTCAGTCCCCCGGGAACGATGGTGACCTCGGTGCCCGACAGCACGAAGGGCCGCAGGTCGATGTGGCGCGGCGCCAAGCCCGCCGCCACGAAGGTCGGACAGGTGGACAGCGCGAGGGTGGGTTGGGCGATGTAGCGCTCGGGCGCGGCGATGATCTGAGCCCGAAATTTTTCGATCTCGAGCGTGGATGCGGCCGGTCCAATGAGCATGCCGTAGCCGCCGGCGCCGTGAACCTCTTTCACGACCAACTCGGCCAGGTGCGCGAGCACGTACTCGCGGTCTTCCGGGTTACGCAACATCCAGGTGTGCACATTGCCGATGATGGGGCTTTGGCCCAGGTAAAAACGGATCATCTCCGGCACGTACGGGTAGATGGACTTATCGTCGGCGACGCCCGTGCCGATGGCATTGGCGATGGTGATGTGGCCGGCACGATAGGCCGTCAGGAGGCCGGGCACGCCGAGCATGGAATCCGGCCGGAACACCAGCGGATCCATGAAATCATCGTCGATGCGCCGGTAGATCACATCGACCCGCTGCGGGCCCTGGGTGGTGCGCATGAACACCGCTTCGTCGCGCACGAACAGATCCTGACCCTCGACCAGTTCGATGCCCATTTGCTGCGCCAGGAAGGCGTGCTCGAAGTAGGCACTGTTATGGGCGCCCGCGGTCAGCAGCACCACGGTGGGGTCGGCGACGCCGATGGGGGCGACGCTGCGCAGGTTGTCGAGCAGCACGTCGGGATAGTGATCGACCGGCGCGACGCGATGCGCGGAGAAGAGCTCGGGAAACAGGCGCATCATCATCTTGCGGTTCTCGAGCATGTAGGACACGCCGGAGGGCACGCGCAGGTTGTCCTCGAGGACCTTGAACTCGCCCGCATCGTCCCGGACGATGTCGATGCCGGCGATGTGGGCATAGATGCCGCCGGGCACATCGACTCCCTGCATCTCCGGGCGGTATTGCGAGTTGCACAGCACCTGTTCCGCCGGGATCTTGCCGGCCTTCAAAATCTGCTGGTCGTGATAGATGTCGTGAATAAAGGCGTTGAGCGCCCGCACGCGCTGCTTCAGGCCGGTTTCCAGCTGAATCCACTCCTCGCGCGGCAGCACCCGCGGCACGATGTCGAAGGGGATGAGCCGTTCCGCGCCTTCTTCCTGGCCATACACCGCGAAAGTGATGCCGACGCGATGAAACAGCGCATCCGCCTCGGCGCGCTTCTGCGCCAGCCGCTCCGCCGGCTGCTCGGCAAGCCAGCTCGAATAGCGCAGGTAGTGGGCGCGGCCCGCACCTTCCCTTAGGTACATTTCGTTGTACGGCGTAGCGGCCATGGACTCTCGTGATTTGCCTGAAACTGAATGGCGGGAGACCAGCAATCATGTAATAAGGCATGACACCCCGCAATGCCGGGGCCGAAGCCTGTGCCGCACCTTCATCAGGGCGCCAAAGGTCCCAAGTGATCTTTGAGCGCCAGGGCCGCGGGCACCCGCGGGTCGCCGGCGAAGCGCTGCGCAAAGTCCGACAGCAGGATGCGGGCCAGCCGCGAGGCGCCGCCGCCGCGCGCGGCCAGCTGCGCGATCGCCCAGGTATCCGCCGCCGTCTTGGGCCGAAATTGCAGATCCAGGTTCAATCGTTCCGTCACCACGTCCAATGCCTCGCCCACGCGCTTCAGCGTCAGCAGGCGTGCGACGAACTCTTCGCTCAAGCGCGTGACGTAACGCGGATCGCCCCAGCTTAGCGTGCGTTCGCACAGGAAGCGGTAGTCATCCGGGGCGTTGCCGCGACTCTTGAGCCAATCCTCCAGCATCTGGAAGCTTTTGACGTGGGAGCCGGCGCGCATCAGGCCGTAGGCCTCATGCACCTGCCGGTCGTTCTCGCGCTGGGTTTGCTTTTCCTCGAGCGCCGCCGTGCGTTCGGGGCTGACCCAGGTCTCGAGATTCAGCTCGTGGCGGCGCTCGTAGAGCGCACCCCCCAGGAAACTGAACACCGAGAGGATGGCGAACATGCCGATGACGATCTCGGCGGGCCGCCAAAAATCGAAGGCCCACAACAATCTCAAAGCCAGCGCGTACACCAGGATCAGCAGCAGCACCGCGCCGTACAAAATCCCAAGTCCACGCACTAAACTGAACCAATACAGTGGATTTGCCGCTTTCAAAAGGTTGCTCTCCAGCCCCAAAATCGCGACCGAGGCCGGCAGAAAGAACAGACAGGGGACGGCGAGGGCCACGGCAGCGGGGGTGCCGAAATGATCGTAAACCAGGTACACGGCGTAACCGAGGAGCCCTAGAATCAGCACCTGACCCAAAGGGCGCTGCTCATCGATGGGATTCATCATTTGAATGTCGAGGGTGGGCGGCTCATCGAATCCCCGCACCGTATGGTCAAACAATATATAGGCGTACTTGAAGAACCACGAAGTGACGAGCAATGCCAAGGGAATGCCAACCAGCCGCGCCTGGGCTGCGAAAAAGAGCAAGACAGCGAAGACCACGACGACCGCCGCAGCCCCGCCGCGCGCAGGTCGCAGGAGGTGATGCAGCAGTTTCAAGTGGTCGATATTTCCATTGGTCGTAAACGTTCACTCATCACATGGGTCCCGCACCGACGAAAGGCTATCCCCGAACGCAATGTGCTTCATAATTCGTGCGAGAGTGCCGAGTAGCGCTTGTGCCATCCATCGTTTTTGAAAATAGTCGAAATCAGTCGTAGGTGATTTTCTGAATCGATGCACGTCGCAAGTTGGTTCCCCTCAAATCAATGAAAAGCTGAAAGGCGCGGCTGTCCAAGAGGCTGCACGGAAGTCCCTAACAACCTGCTTTAGACATCTATCTGCATTTGTACTTGATTGCGGGTTGAGCATAAGCGAAGTGAATTCAATTTTGCGAATGGTTGCTGTTCACGTTGCCGGTGAACGACAACTAGAAGACAGCAATCGGGTCAACATATCGGGAATTGCCGCCACAACGGGAATCTCTCGGGCGGAGGTTTCTCGGATTCTTAGCTCTGGTCGAAGCTCTGCTGGAGCGACAAAACGTCAACAAAACGTTACGACTAAAATACTAAGTGCGTGGCATCGTGACGCGCCCTTTTTGACATTTAATAATCGCCCCAGAGATCTCAAAATCTTTGGGAGCGGCCCTACCTTCGAATCGTTGGTTAGAATGCATGGGCAAGGAATTCCAACAAGGGCAATACTTGACGAGCTAATTCGCATTGGAGCAATTCAGTCGCTGACATCTTCCCAGAAGATTCGATCCAGGATGTCTCTAGCAGTCAATCCACGGACTAGTTGCAAAAAAATTAAAGAGTTTGACGATGCAGTGAGGAAGATTTTCTCTTGTTTACGAGACACCAAGACGCCCGCCAAATTAGCAAAGCGGCCAGCAAAGAGTCGCCGAAATCTTCGTCGCAATCGCTGAAACTTGAGCTTCCCAATAATGTTACTGATGGTGCAATTTACCGGCGGCCCTAAATTGACCTAGTGAGGAAGAAGCGAAAGATCCTTTGAGCCCACTCGATCCAGAGCGTTGGGCCTAACTCCCAAAACATACGGTTTTACTAATCGCTTAGATACGAAGTAGTAGAGCGGAATAATGGGGTAATCATCGAGCATGGCACGCTCAGCGTTAGCGAGAAGGCCGCGACGCGTAACTGGGTTAGTGGTCATCGCCGCTTCATCCAGAAACTTATCAAAAATTGGATTCGAATAGCCGGTGTCGTTGTTCGAAGAGTTCGTGCGCAAAACGTCTAGAAAGCTGCTTGCGTCGTTGTAGTCGGCTGTCCATGCCAGCCGGACAACGTCCCATTTGCGCCTGTCGTGTCGCGAGTCCAGAAAAACTCGGAACTCTTCGTCGGTTAAGATCGTGTCTACCCCCAAACATTCCTTCCACATGGCGGCGACCAGAATCGCCAGCTGCTTTATTGAAGGGCTCGAATTGAACAAGAGCCGGAGGTGAAGCGGTGCATCACTAGAAAATCCCGCTTCCGCATACAAACGTCGCGCTTCGGCAATTCGATCCGCATCGCTTAAAGACACCCATTCGAAATGTTGCGGCTCATAGTTCCACGTACCCGGCGGTATGAATCCGAAGGCCGGAGTCTGCCCGAGCGCAAGAGAAGCGACGAGTCGGCGTCGATCAACTGCCATGGTTAAAGCTTTCCGCAATTTCAATTTGGTCCGCAGTTGAGGTGCATCAAGGTTTAGGCCGTAATAGGCGGTCGCCAAGAGTGGCGCGATCACCAGTTCATGCGGGTGTTCGTCGCGTAACGATTCAATGGCGTTTGACGGCACAGTGTCTGTCATGTCCAATTGACCCGATCGATAAGCGGTAAATTGAGCGTTTTGATCTGTGGCGACTACATAGATGACGCTATCTAAATGGACATTCGCTCGGTCCCAATAGGTGTTATTTCGTTTCAGCTCAATCGTTGTCCCCGGGAGCCATTTGGAAAGTACGAAAGGTCCATTAGACACCCACAAGTTAGCTGTGTGGCTCCGAGCACTAGAATCAGAATAAATTGGAAAAGCTGCCGAGTGAGCTAGCACCTGTGGAAAATAAGGAGCTGGTTGTTCAAGGTTTATAACTAGAACGTTGTCCCCTTGCGCGATCGCGCCTAGTGCCGTTGGTGGCAATTTGCCGGATATTATTGCTGCCGCACCTTTGATTAGTCTTAGTTCGCTGGAAACAGGAAAAGCTTGTTTCGGATCTAAAACCCTTTCCCAAGACGCTATGAAATCAGTCGCCACCACATGCTTTCCGTTGGACCAGTTGGCGTTTGGTCGGAGAAAAAACGTGTACTTCGTACCAGTGGCGTCTACGACCCACGACGAAGCAGCCCCAGGAACGACCTCGCCGGTAGACGATTCCCTAGTCAACCCCTCGTAGAGATCCTGAAGCACCTGACTCGAGAAATTGTCCACGGCCGTCGCCGGATCTAAGGAAGACGGTTCACCGCCTATACCTCGTCTCAGTTCCAAGCCGCGCGATCCCTCGACCCCAATATCAGTTCTTGAAGAGCATCCGAAGGTAACTGCAACAAGACTAAGAAGGAGAGCGACTCGGCAGAAGAGTTTCACGATCTCCGCCCCGCAATTGCGCATCGCACAATCACCCATCAATTAATTTGACATAATTGTTGTGTGTAGTGATATAAATCACTAAAACACCTGTCAGGTAGTCCCGGAATGCGTGAAGTAGAACACATAATTGGTTGTATTATGTCGTCCGGTGGAGCAATCTGTTAAAGGCAATCTTCTTGCGGCGATCACGCACGTGCTTCGACCGCTGTGTCGGATTGCCATAAGAAATGGCATTGGCTTCGACGACTTGTCAATGGCCCTTCAGAGCGCACTTGTAAACGGTGCAAGAGCTGAATTGGCGTCGACCGGCAGAAAGGAATTATCAGAAGAAGAGGTGGGATTGATGGCAGGGATGACAGCTCTTCAGGTCCGCGGAACTCGCGCAGCCGGGAGCAAAGCAAACGTTGCTCTAAATTATTCTCTTGCCGCATCAGAGGTCTTAGCGGGTTGGCACTCAGACGTTCTGTATTTGGGGCCTTATGGGCTTGTCTTGGATATTCCAGTTTCGCCGGAAGCACCAAGTCGCGGCTCAGATTCGCGATGCTTTGAGAATTTGGTTGAGAAGTACGCTGGGCCGAATGTCTCAGCGTCTATCGTACTTGATGCGCTCTTGAAGTCTGGCGCCGTACAAGATTTGGGGAACGGGACCGTGCGATGTGTTGCGCGAACGTACATTGCAGAACGACTTAGTCCGGAGAATATCCAAGAATTTGCAGAAGCGGTCCACAACGTCGTGGGAACTATGGCTGTGAATCTGAAGCGCACTGTCCGCGGTACGGGCCTTCTGCAGAGAACGGTGTTTGCAGACTATGGACTCACTGAAGAAGATCTTGCCAAGTTCAACGGTTTCATCCGAAAGACCGGTGAAAAATTTATCGATGAAGTGGATACATGGTTTTCCAAGCATTCGAACAAAGAAAAACAGGGGCCGATAAAGACCGGTATTGGTTTGTATCACTATGTAGAAAATGACGAAGATCGCGAGGACTACCTCAAATTGATTCACGGAGAAGGGGTTAAGTGATGGAAATCAAAAGCGCAAGGAAAGCAAGCTGCATTTCGGTGGAGCGCCTTGAATAGTAAGGACTCTGTGAATTAGTAAAGACGAAGGCTCGCTAGCAAAAGAATTGCCAATCTGAAGGGACTTAAAATGGATATTAATCTTGTAAGGATTTTACGAAGAATTGTTTCGCCAACGTGCGTGGTCGTCGGCGTGATTGCTGCTGCGTACTCCTACGCCGGACCCGCTCGAATCGCGAGACCGATTTCCAATATCCAATCGATCGCTCGTCCGGCAGCACAGATAGGATCCAACGGATTCTTTCGACCGAGCGCGCAAATTGGATCCAACGGGTTCATCCGACCGGCAGCGCAAATCGGGTCGAACGGCCTGTTCCGCCCGAGTGCGCAAATTGGGTCGAACGGAATAGTTCGTCCCAGCGCGCAAATTGGATCCAATGGAATGTCAGGGTCCAGCGGCCAGACTTGGCTGCCGATGCCAAGAGGCATGAATGCTGGTGCACGCGGGGTCACCGGCACCGACGGTGTTACCGGAACTGATCTTGCGCGAGCTCGTGGCGTAACGGGCACCGATGGCGTTACCGGCACTGACCTTGCGAGAGCGCGTGGTGTGACGGGCACTGACGGTGTTACGGGAACTGATTTTGCGCGAGCTCGCGGCGTAACGGGCACCGATGGTGTTACCGGCACTGACCTTGCGCGAGCTCGTGGCGTAACGGGCACCGATGGTGTTACCGGCACTGACCTTGCGAGAGCGCGTGGTGTGACGGGCACCGATGGTGTTACCGGCACTGACCTTGCGAGAGCGCGTGGTGTGACGGGCACTGACGGTGTTACGGGAACTGATTTTGCGCGAGCTCGCGGCGTAACGGGCACCGATGGTGTTACCGGCACTGACCTTGCGAGAGCTCGTGGCGTAACGGGCACCGATGGTGTTACCGGCACTGACCTTGCGAGAGCGCGTGGTGTGACGGGCACTGATGGTGTTACCGGCACTGACCTTGCGAGAGCGCGTGGTGTGACGGGCACCGATGGTGTTACCGGCACTGACCTTGCGAGAGCGCGTGGTGTGACGGGCACTGACGGTGTTACGGGAACTGATTTTGCGCGAGCTCGCGGCGTAACGGGCACCGATGGTGTTACCGGCACTGACCTTGCGAGAGCGCGTGGTGTAACGGGCACCGATGGTGTTACCGGCACTGACCTTGCGAGAGTGCGAGGTGTGACGGGCACTGACGGTGTTACGGGAACTGATTTTGCGCGAGCTCGCGGCGTAACGGGCACGGACGGCGTTACTGGCACTGACGGCGTTACCGGGACTGACCTTGCGCGAGCTCGTGGCGTAACGGGCACCGATGGTGTTACCGGCACTGACCTTGCGAGAGCGCGTGGTGTGACGGGCACCGATGGTGTTACCGGTACTGACCTTGCGAGAGCGCGAGGTGTGACTGGCACCGACGGCGTGACTGGAACTGACGGTGTTACCGGGACTGATCTTGCGAGAGCGGGCGGTGTGACTGGCACTGATCTCGCGAGGGCTCGTGGCGTCGTTGGCAGCCGTGGAATGGATGGCTTGATGCGCATTACACAGCAAAATTAGCTAGCTGGGATTTGGCACCACCGTCCAAGAAATGGTCGATTTTGTGATCTGGCGGTGGATGCCGACCCGATATCCTCGCGGTGATGTCGCATAAGTGCATTCTAGTTAATACTTTGATCTAACGCTTTGCCGATGATAGATCGTTCGCAGGCGTTAGTATGTTGGCGCTGTGGCGCATCTCTTGCGGCACTCAGCTTACCGCTACGTCGACTCGATGTATGTAAAGCCTGTAATGCTGAACTGCATGTATGCAAGATGTGCGTCGAGTACGACACGTCATACGCCAAGCACTGCAAAGAACCCACCGCAGAGGAAGTGCGCAAGAAGGACGAGGCAAACTTTTGCGATCACTTCAAGCCAAAGGCTGGCGCCTATATCGCAAAGAATGAGGCAGAGATCGCCAAGGCGAAATCGGCATTGGACGATCTATTTAGAAAGTGATTTCTTTTTAGCCTTCTTGGGCTTTTTGGCGGTCTCGGCAATCCGCCACAAATAAAGCGCCGCTACTGATCGATGCGGTTGCCATTTCTCCGAGTGTTTCAAGATCTGTTTCGGCGATGGCAGCGCGCGCTTGCGATACAGAACCTGAAATCCTTTGCGCACGCCATAGTCGGTCACCGGCATCACATCGGGCCGGCAGAGCGCAAACATCATCAACATGTCCACCGTCCACATCCCCACGCCGCGGGCCTCCAACAACTGTGCATAGATCTCCGCGTCCGACATCTGCCTGATCAGAGCCGTGCTTGGAATCTTTCCCTCATTCACCCTGGCGCAGATATCTTTCATCGCCAAGACCTTACTGCGTGATAAGCCGGCGGCACGCAAATCTCCTTCGGCCATCTCCACCAGGCGTTTCGAACACGGAACTCCATCGACAAACAAGGCAATGACCCGAGCCCAAATTGCCCGCGCCGCGGCGCCAGCAAGTTGCTGGTGTGCAATGCTTTCTAGCAACGCGATATATGGCTCACGAACCGGAGGTATTGGTAACTCTAGTGCGCCAATGCGATCGATCCACTCTACGAACCGTGGGTCGCTCTTGCGCAGATGTTTGATGGCGGGGGTCATCACCGTGCGGATTTTAAACGGAACCGGAGCCTGTTCGTGAAGGACTCGCGTGCGGCTTCGGCTGAGGGGACGGATGCCGCGATTGAATCTTTCATTGTCCCGTCATGAGCGGCCACCGACAATTAGACATGAATGGCTGCTAAATTAAGGGATTCCCGCATATTCATCCTGCGGGTATACGCTCACATTACGTTGAGCGTATAAGGTATTTTGGTCTGATATATTAGAGTGTGCCCGGAGTTCCAAAGGATGGCGACGTCTCCGGATTTTTTACGCCTCGCGTCCAATGCAACGCGCGCGTTGGCGGACACGGCCCTGGACAGCCTGCGAGACGCAGTGCTCGTGGTCGATGGCCGTCATAAATTGCTACCCGTGGTGCTCGCCAATACGGCGGCGCGCCATTGCCTGTCCGAACCCGACCCTGCGGCGCTGATTGAAGCGCCCCTCTCACGTTATCTCGCCGCGAGCTCTGCGACCCAAATTGTTCCCATAGTGGCGTCACTTTCCGAGGCTAAGACGCACGCGAGCCGCGTCTTGACGTGGCGATTTAGTGGGGGTGAGCAGTCTGCGGTCACGGATCTGAAACCCTTGACCTCGGCCGCCGGTCAGCACCTCGTAATGCTGACGTTTGCGCCGCCGACCCCCCAGCCGGATCTGGAAACGGCCATCGATCAGTTGCCCTACGACGTGCTCATTCTCGACCCTGACCTTAAGGTTACATACGCCAATGCCGGGGCAATACGGTCCGCGGGCCAAATTCCTGGCGGAGCGGTTGGCTGCTCTGCGCTGATGCTGACTCCGACGCTGTTGTTGACGCCGGAGGTGTTCGCGCGGGCACTGCAGGGCTATCCGTATCACGACGAATCGCTCGCCTTCGAAGAGCCGGGACGTGCTGCGCGCCGTTTCGAGATCGATGTGCAACCGCTCAAGGGTGGGTCGGGAATCGTCGGTTTGGCCGTTATGTCTCTTGAAGTGACGGAACGACGTGCGCACCCGCGCGCGCAAGGCACCGGTGAACGACGTTTACTGGCTCTCACCGAACATGCACAGGACATCATTACGATTGCTGCGGCGGATGGCCGCGTGAAATATGTCAGTGCCGGCATGCAAAATTCGCTCGGCTTTACATCCGCGGAACGCGAGTCGCACTTTGTGTTTGAACTCGCACATCCCGATGATCGCGAGGATTTACTCGCCATGTATCGGCAATTGGTCGCCGGCGAAATCAAGGGCTTTTCGCGCGAGTTTCGGACTCGCCACAAGGACGGCTCCTACCGATGGCTGGAGTCACGCTGCGTTTCGGCGCTCGCCAACCCACTAATCGACGGCATCGTCATCAATTCGCGCGACATTACCGAGCGCAAACAGGCGGAATTTCGCCTTGCGCAACGCGAAGAAGTTTTTCGCCTGGCTGCCGATGCGGTCGAGGGCGTCATCTTTGAATGGGACATTGCCAAGGGAATCGTGCATCGCTCGAGGGGTGTCCAAGAAGTGTTGGGGATTGTTCCCGAAGAATTGGAATCTTCTTCCGAAGCTTGGTTGGAGCGGATCCATCCGCGCGACTTTGGCGCCGCGAAGAAGGCGATCAGTGCGGCGCTCATCAATGGCCGCGGCTGGGCCACGACCTATCGAATTCGCGATGCCAAGGGCAGCTACAAATCCATCTTGGATCGCGCCCTGGTCCAGCGTAACGCCTCGGGCGATCCGGTGCGAGTAATAGGCTGCTGCGTGGACGTGTCGGAAATAAAACGTCTGACCGACATCCTCGAGGAAACCCAGCGCATCGCCAAAATCGGCGGCTGGGAATACAGCTACGCTGCCCGAGAACTTACTTGGACAGACGAGATGTACCGCATCTTTGGCGCCAAGCGCGGTGAATTCGCGGTGACGTGGGAATCCATGCTCGCCCAGTGCGTACCTGAATCGAGAGAGCAGTTTCGCGAGGCGTGCCTAAGAGCCGAGGCGGGCGCCGGGCACATCGATCTTGAACTTGAAATCAATACCTTCAAGGATCAACGGATCTGGGTAAGGGTGATTGGCCACCTGGAAATGCTGGGGGGCCAGCCGTTTCGCGCCTACGGTTCGGTACAAAATATTCAGGCTAAAAAACTGGCGCAAATTGCGCTCGAGAACAGCACCGGATGGCTCAAATTGTCGATGACGATGGCGAACATGCACGCCTGGCGATGGGACCGGACGCAAAACTCATTCGAGTTTGCCAACCTGGAAAACCCGCAGATTCATCTACCGAGCGTCTTTCCAGATATGCAGACGATGCTCGCACGGGTCCATCCGAAGGACCAAAGCGCCGTCAAACGCGCTATCGATAGTGCCTTCGCGGGCCAAGTTGAGGTCCGCCAAGAATTTGAATTGCTCGGAAACGATGGCCGCTATCGTTCCTACGCCACCACCGCCAGGCCGCTCTTCGACGGCGCTGCGCCTCGTGGGCTGGTTGGGGTCATCCAGGATGTCACCGCGCGGCGGGATTCCGAGCGGCGACTGCGGCGCTCCGAGGAGCTGCTGCGCGCGACGACGAGCAATACCGCGGACACATTGTTTCTGCTCGATACGGCGATGCGGGTGCGATTCGTCAACAACTCCGTTAACGGTCTCACACCTGAACAGATTATTGGCAGGGAAATCGATACTCTCCTGCCCGAGGTTGCCCGAGCGGGGGTGCTGCAGAAACTCGGACACATCTTGGAGTCCGGCGAAACCACCACGTTTGAATTTGAGTCCTTCGAGACTGGGCACGCGCAATATTTTGAAAATCGTGCCGTGTTGGTGCGCGACGACGGGATCGCCACCGGCATCTCGATTTCGATGCGCGATATCACCGAACGCAAGCGTCTCGAGCAGGAGATCCTCGATGTCTCTGGACGCGAGCGCCATAGTATTGGGCGTGACTTGCATGACGGCCTCGGCCAGGAGCTCACAGGCGTTGCGCTGATGCTGCGAGGTCTATCGAGCCGCATTCAACAGCGCTGCCCCGACGTAGTCGAGAACGTCAATGAAATCGTCGGCCACTTGAACCAATCCATCGAGACGGCGCGCTCCTTGGCGCGCGGGCTCTTGCCGGTGCGAACCGAAACGGGCGGCTTGAGCGCGGCATTGCGTGCGCTCGCTGCACGCAGTCGCGATCTGTACGGGTTGGAGGTGACCTTTCATTCAGAACTCCGTCCTGAGTTTGTTCTCAGCGAAACTGACGCAAGCCACCTCTATCGCATCGCCCAAGAGGCGCTGACCAATGCGTCGCGGCATGGGCATGCGAGCCTGGTCAACATCTCGCTGATCGCCGCGGAAGAGGGCTTTATTTTGCGCATCACGGACAACGGTGTCGGATTCGTCCGCACCGCACCATCTGCATCTGGGATGGGCTTAAAAATCATGCAATACCGCGCCGACATGATCGGTGCCAAGTTTGAGATTGCCACAAACGAGCCGCGCGGCACGGTGATTACCGTAACAGGGTAGCGAGCCACGATGCTTAAGATACAATGCGAACACGCCATTTTAGGAGAGAGCAAACATGGCAGCCAGCGGCGCATGGGTTCGATCGTCGATGTCCCCCACGGGCGTTAATCCCGGCAAACGCCGAGTCAGACGCGTTCTGATCGTCGACGATCATCCGATCGTGCGCCAAGGATTGCGGCGCATCATGGAGAACGAAGAAGACCTGCTCGTCTGCGGGGAGGCGGAGACGGCACGCGATGCGCGCACCGCGATAAAGGAACTCAATCCCGACGTGATGATCGCCGATATCAGCTTGAAGCAAAGCGACGGCATCGAGTTGGTGCGCGATGTGCGCGCACACCACCCGCAATTGCCGATATTGGTACTATCCATGCACGATGAAACCATCTATGCGGAACGCATGCTGTCCGCGGGCGCTAATGGCTACATCATGAAGCAGGCGGCCAGCGAGCAATTTCTGGTCTCGCTGCGCCGGGTCTTGGACGGCGGCATCTATGTCTCCGAGGCCGTCGGCAACAACATGATTCAGAAGTTTGCGGCCGGCGGATCGTATATTTCCGCGAATCCGATCGATCGGCTGAGCAACCGTGAATTGCAGATTCTGCATATGATTGGCAAGGGTATGAGCACGCGCGAGACCGCGGAGTCGTTGAATTTGAGCATCAAGACGGTCGAATCGCATCGACAACGCATCAAGCGCAAGCTCAACCTCAACACCGGCACGCAGTTGGTGCAGTATGCGGTGAACTGGTTTACGGGGCGCGAGAGCAGCAACTCAGCGCCATCGAGCGAGACTCCAAATGCCTAGGCGCGCGTCGCCGTAACGTCGCGTACGCAACCGGCGAAATGCGTGGGGTGGCCGGTATCGTTGCGTTGCGCCAAGCCTCGCATCTGCCACCATTCGACCTGACCGGTCGCGAGTTGCACGGGGAACTCGGCATCCAACGGTGATTGCTCCTCGAGATGCGAACGCAGTTTGCGCAGCAACGCGTCCCAGGTTTCCGACGACATGATGCGGCGCAGATCGCCCAAGGCGGGGCGGCGCGACATTTCGCTCCATTGCAGGCGCGTGCAGAACCAATCGCTGAACCAGGCGGAACCGTCGGCGAGATCCAATTCCCAGAAGCCATCGCCGCTGGCCTGCATGGCGCGCGCGCCGGGCAGGGGTGACTTGCGGCTATAGGGACGCGAATCGCACATTGCCTGGTATCGGTCGGCTATGCTGCGCCCTGAAGGTTCGAACCTGTGTCAGAGTCGAGAAAACCGGTGTGAAATCAGGCATTCTCCTAGCGTCAATGAGTGCCAGTGCCGAGAATTGCAACCAGGTTCTCACCCATGATTAAGTCATGAAGACTTGCGCCGATAGCGTAGGTAGTACTGAGAAGCTCAAGGCATGCGGGGTTGAATAAAAGTGTCTGAGACGGAATCTGTGACGTCGATCACAGTCGAGGCATCACCGGCCATTTTGCTCGCCGAGGATGATCCGGTTACGCGCATGCTCATGACCCGGTTTCTCAAGAACGCGGGTTACGAGGTCGATGCCGTGGCCAACGGTTCCGAAGCCCTCGACAAGATGACCAAGCGCTACTACCCCATGCTGGTCACGGATTGGGAGATGCCGGAAATGGACGGCATCGCCTTGTGCAATGCGGTGCGCAACATGCAGCTCGACGGCTACGTCTATGCGCTGCTCCTGACCGCGCGCGATGCCAAAGAACACATCATCGCCGGGCTCGAGGCGGGCGCCGATGATTACCTGGTCAAACCGGTGCACGAGGCGGAACTCATCGCGCGCCTGAATGCCGGACGCCGGATTCTGGCGCTCGAACACTCGCTGCGCGTCGCCAATCAGCGCAACCGCATCCTGTCGATCACCGATGCCCTGACCGGCGCCTACAATCGGCGCTATCTCGATGGAGCAGTTGCCGCGCGAGTTCGAGCGTTGCCGGCGCTACGCCTTTCCGCTCTCGGTGCTCATGTGCGATCTGGATCACTTCAAGCAGGTGAACGACCAGCGCGGGCACGCGGCGGGCGATGATGTATTGCAGCAATTTGCCTGCCGGGCGCAGAAGTTCATCCGCACCAACAGCGATTGGATTGCGCGCTATGGCGGCGAAGAATTCCTGATCGTGCTGCCTGAAACTGCGCACGCCGGCGCCGTTTTGGTGGCGGAGAAGATCCGCCAATTGGTCGCCTCATCGCCCTTCGCCACCCGTGCCGGCGACACGGCCGTGACCGCGAGCTTCGGGATTGCCTCGACCGGACCGAACGGGCCGGACTTGTCGCTCAAGGTGGAAACCTTGATTCGCGCCGCCGATGAGAGCCTTTACAAGAGCAAGCTGGCGGGACGGAATTGCTCGAGTGGCCAGGAACTCACCGTGGACCTGCCGCTCGCAGCGCTCGGTTAGCGCTCAGCCGACCTGGCGCAATTCTGCATTGACCGCGGCGAGTTTCTCCGACAGTTCGCTCACCAGGCCATCGATCGCCGGCGGCAGGGCATTCTCGCGCACCGCGTTCTCGAGGCTGGAGGCGGCCAGACTGAGTTCCCGTGCGTGAATATTGGCGCTCGCGCCTTTGAGCGAGTGCGCGCGTTTGCGCACGGTGTCAAAGTCGCTGGCTTTGAGTGCCGCGATGATTTCCGCCAGGCATTGATCGCCGCTGCTCACAAAAGTCTCGGCCAGCTCGCGCTCGAATTCCGCATCGCCGCCGGTGAGTTCCTTGAGCGCGCCGCGATCGATCGCCGGCGCACTCGGCGGTGCCTTTAAGAAGCGGCTCAAGGCCTCGATCACCTGTGCAGGCTCGATCGGTTTGCCGAGATGGGCGTCCATGCCGGCGGCCAGGCATTTTTCCCGGTCTTCGCTCATGACATTCGCGGTGAGCGCAATGATGGGCAGGCGCTTGGCGCCGCGGCTCAATTCCCGCTCGCGAATCCGCTGGGTTGCGGTGAAGCCGTCCATCACCGGCATCTGGCAGTCCATCAATACGGCGTCAAAGTTCGATGCGGCCATGCGCTCCAAGGCTTCGGCGCCATTGTTGGCAATGCACACCTCGGCGGCGAGATTTTGCAGAATTCGCTGCGCCACGCGCTGATTGACCGGATTGTCCTCCACCAACAGGATTTTGTTGCCGCGAAAGGTCGGCAGCGCCTGCGGCGAAGTTTTGATGCTGGGCGCGTGCGGCGTCTTGCCGGTCAGGACCTGGTCCACCAGATTGGCCAGCAGCGCGGCCCGAATGGGCTTTAAGCCGACGGCATCGGGGCGGTATTCACGCTCCGCCGTGTCATGTTCGGCGCCAAACAGTGACATCAAGATGAACGGCAGGCGCGCCAGGCGTGCATCGGTGCGCAGCGCCTTGAGCAGATCCAGTCCGCCGCGCATCGGCATCAATTCATCGGCCAGCACCAAATCGAAGGATTCCTGCGCCAGGCGCTCGAGAGCCTCATCCACGCTGCCGACCGGCACCGTCGCGTAGCGGTAGAGGTTGAGTTTCGACACCAGACTGTCGCGGGCGGCCGGGATATCGTCCACGATCAGAATCTTTCGGCCCAAGCCGATCGGTTGGCGCGCCGGCTGTTCCTTCACCACGTCAGCCTCGACGCGCACCCAGAAGGTCGAGCCTTGGCCCACTTCGCTGCGCACGCCGACTTCGCCGCCCATGAGTTCCGCCAGGCGCTTGACGATGGACAATCCTAAGCCCGTGCCGCCGTAGTGACGCGTGGTCGAGGAGTCGACCTGCGAAAATGACTTGAACAGACGGTCAATGCGATCCGCCGGGACGCCGATCCCCGTGTCGGTGACTTCCAAGGTCAAGGACGCACGCTCGTTGGTGATGGCGCGATTGGCGACCCGCACGCTGATGTGGCCTTCATGCGTGAATTTGACTGCGTTGCCCAACAGGTTCAACACGACCTGGCGCAGGCGCACCGGATCGGCGCGCACCATCACCGGCACTTCCGCCTCGATCGTGACGATGAGTTCGATGCCCTTGGCGGCGGTTTGCAAGGCCGTCGCCGCGACGGTTTCGTACAGCATGTGGATCAGATCGAACTCAACATTTTCGAGTTCCAGCCGGTCGGCTTCGATTTTCGACAGATCCAGCACGCCGTTGATCAGCGACAGCAAGGCTTTGGCGCTGCCGCGGATGATGTCCAGATATTCGCGCTGCGTGCTGTCGAGCGAGGTCTCCGCCAGGATTTGCGACATGCCGATCACGCCGTTCATGGGCGTGCGGATTTCATGGCTCAAGTTGGCCAGGAAACTGCTCTTCGCCCGGTTGGCGGCCTCCGCAGCCAGCTTGGCATCGAGCGAGGTTTGTTCGGCCAGTTTGCGGTCCGTGACCAGCTGCATGCCGCCGGCCAAGCGCAACGGCGTGCCGTCCGCGGCGCGTTCGGCTTGGCCGCGCGCCCGCATCCACTCGTAGTGGCCGGCCTTGTGGCGCACGCGAAATTCCAGGTCGTAGACGGCGCGATGCTCGAGGTGATTGTCGAGCGCGAGGGCAACGCGTTCGCGGTCTTCCGGATGAATCAAGGTCGCGAATTGTTCGTGCGAGGAGCCCAGTTCCTCGACGCTGTAGCCCAGCAGCTCGCCGAAACGCAGTCCGTACCAGGAGACATTCGTCAGCAGGTCAATTTCCCACAGACCATCCTGCGTGCCCCGCAGCGCCCGTTCCAGGCGAATTTCCACCGATCCCAACGCCGCCTTGGTGCGTTTCAAATCGCTGATGTCGATCAATGCGCCGGTAATGCGCTCCACATCGCCGGACGCCGCGCGCGCCACCTTGGCCTTTTCGCCGATCCAGCGCTCGACGCCGCTGTCGAGCAGCACGCGGTATTCGCACCGGTAGTAAGGTTCCGTCGGCGTGGTCTCGAGCGGCGCGCTGCGCACGCGGGCAAAATCATCCGGATGAACCCGCGACAGGGTGCGGTTCAGATCCTCGAGGGAGATGGCGGGCGGAATGCCCAGCATATCGCGGAAGTTATCCGAGCAGATGCGGGTGTTGCGGCGAAAGTCGAAATCGAAGGTGGCGACGCCGGCCGCGGTCTGCGCGATGTTCAGCGACTCCGTGGCGTAGTGAAGTTTGTCTTCCAACTCCTTGCGTTCGGTGATGTCGGTGATGGTGCCGATGGCGCGCGAATCGTAGCCCTCGCCGCCCAACAGCACCTGGCCGCGGCCGGCCAGCCAGCGAATTTCGCCGTTCGCGGTCAGCGTGCGGTACTCGGTTTCATAGCCGCTGCCGGTGGCGACCGCATTGCTCAAGGCATGCACCACGCCCTCGAGATCCTGCGGGTGAATGGAGGCCAGCCACTCTTCGCGGCTCAAGGACATGTCGCGGCATTCCAGGCCAATGAGCTCGAAGAACAGCGACGTGCCCTTGATGATGCCGGTCACGAGATTCAGTTCAAAGACGCCAAAGCCACCGGCGGATTGGGCAAATTCCAAAAACTCGGCTGAACGGCGCGTCGGCGAGTCTGCCGCCTCGACCGCGATGTTCGATCCGGACACGATCTCGCTCGCCGGAACGGACGGCTCCTGCGTATCGGTGCGGCGGCGCAATTTATTGAGTAATTTGTTCTGAGTCGACCAGCTTCGCATGCCGTTTCCGTACCGGGTGGGCCCTTGGCCCATCATCTTAAGGGTATCGGCGGATGGGGTCAGCGCTTGAGCTATGATCGACCTCTCAATCCCGAGCGAAAGGCATGCGAAACCTCAAGTTAATAGGTGTTTTGGCAGGGGGAATCGTGGCGCTGCTCGGTGCCGTGCTCCTGGGCGTCTGGCTGTTCGTGAATCCGAATGCCTACAAGGGCAAAATCATCGCCGCCGTCAAAGAGTCCACCGGACGGGAGCTGCAGCTGCCCGGCGATATCAAGCTCTCGGTCATACCCTGGGTGGCGCTGGAGTTGGGTCCCGCGAGTCTGGGCAATCCGCCGGGCTTCGGCGATGAGCCCTTCCTGTCCTTCACCCATGTCAGCGTCCGCGTCAGGCTCCTGCCGCTGCTGAGGAAACATCTGGAAGTGGCCCGCTTGGAAGTCGAAGGGCTGGATTTGCGCCTGCTTAAGAATGCGGCAGGCCGGGGCAATTGGCAGGGCGCCGAACTGCAGCCGCCCCCGAAAACAGACCTGGATCACACGGACGGGACACCCGCCTTGGAGTCGGTCGCCAATATCCGTATCAAAAACGGCCGCGCCACCTATGAAGGGATCACGGTCGAGAAATTCAATTTAGAGACCGGCTCGCTCGCCTCGGATCGCCATATTCCCGTCAGCCTGACCTTTGACGCCGGCCGTGCTCCTTCCGGCGAGCAGCTGTCGCTGAATGGCAAGTTTGACCTGAGCCAGGATGCGGCTGGGCGACCCTTGCGCTTCAGCGCGGTGAATGTGAGCGGCACCCTCAACCGCCCGGGCGATGGCCGGCCGGCCCATTGGGACCTGGCCGCACCCTCGATTGAAATAAACCTGGCACAACAGACCTTCGCCGCGCCGGCGTTCGATCTCAGCTACTCGGGTCTGCACCTGACGGGCAGTGCCCAGGCCACAAAAATGATCGACGCTTTGAGCGTTGCCGGTTCGCTCACCCTGGCGCCCCTGGTGCTGCGGGAGATTGAACCGCGATTGGGTTTCGCGCTGCCCAAGACGCGCGACCCGAAGGCATTCACTCAGCTTTCCGCGACCAGCGATTTCGCCTATGACTCGAAGGCCGCCAGCCTCACTCACTTGCAGCTGCGCCTGGACGACAGCCAAGTTCAAGGAAATATGAAATTGCTTGCCGGCGACCCGGAAGCTCTGCAATTCGATCTGGCCGTTGATCAGATCGATCTTGATCGGTATCGCGCCCCGGAAGGCGCCGTGGCCGCTGCGCCATCGCCGTCGCCCACCGCATCACCCAAGCCGGAGATGCCCTGGGAGCTGAACGGCACGCTGACCCTCAAGGCCGCGAAGTTTGCGCGCCTGGACCTATCCAACGTACGCGTCACCGTCGCTGCCAAGGACAAGGTCATGCATCTGTTTCCCATCGAAGCGCAGCTTGACGGCGGCCAGTCCGCCGGCGACATCACCTTGGACAGCCGCAGTGCGACACCCGCTTTGAGCATCGCTGAGCAAGTGAGCGGAGTCGACATGGCGCGATTGCTGTCGAACACGGCGGGGAAAGGTCGTTTGTCCGGGCGGGCGACACTCAATCTGAAAGCCACCGCGCGCGGTGCCGGCGTGGATGCCCTGCTCAGGACCTTGACCGGACACTTGGATGCCAATCTCGCCGACGGCGCGCTGGAGGGCATTGATGTGGGGTACGAGATCGCCATCGCCCAAGCCTTGATCGACAAGACCAGCGCACCGGCGCGTGCCAGCACGGGCCGCACGCCGTTTCAAGCGTTCAAGCTGTCTGCGCAAATCACCAATGGCGTTGCCGAAACGCACGATCTGACCATCGCATCTCAGGCGATCAAGGTAACGGGGCAGGGGAGCGCCAACCTGGCGAGCAAGGGAATCGATTTTAAACTGCTGGCCAGCGTAGTGACGGCACCGGCCAGGAATACCGACATTCCGCTCAAAGTCACCGGCACCTATGCGAATCCCACGGTTCGGCCGGACATCGAAGGTCTCGCCAAGGATCAGTTGAAACAAAAGCTTCAGGACGTTCTGAAAAAGAATGGCTTGCAGGGCCTCTTCAAAAAATGAGCGCGCAGAGCGAGGCATTCGCGCAGCGCTTGCTCGAGTGGTTTCGCCTGCATGGGCGGCACGCGCTGCCGTGGCAAATCAATCCCACGCCTTATCGGGTGTGGATTTCCGAGGTGATGCTGCAGCAGACGCAGGTGGCGACGGTGATCCCCTTCTTCGCGCGCTTCACGGCACGCTTCCCTGACATCGATGCGCTGGCCGCCGCGCCGCTCGATGAGGTACTGCATCTTTGGACCGGATTGGGGTATTACGCCCGAGCACGCAACCTCTTGGCCTGCGCGAAAGTCGTGCTCGCGCAGCACGCTGGAATTTTTCCGGACAGGTTGCAAGACGTGATGGCGCTTCCCGGCATCGGCCGCTCCACCGCAGGCGCCATTCTGGCCCTATCGTGCGGGCAGCGTCATCCCATTCTCGATGGCAACGCCAAACGCGTATTGGCGCGCGTATTCGGGATTGAAGGCAATCCCGGTTCCAAGACCGTTCTCGCGGCGTTGTGGCAGCGGGCCGATGCCTGTACGCCCGAGCGAGATGCTGCAGCGTACACGCAGGCGATTATGGACTTGGGCGCGACGCTGTGCACGCGCGCACAACCGGCATGCTCACGCTGTCCCATGAGCATCCTTTGCATTGCCGCGCGCGAAGGGCGTCAGCAGGAATTGCCGGGCAAAAAGTTGCGGCGAGAACGTCCTTCGCGCGAGGCAACCTTGTTGATCGCGCAAACCGGCAGCAAAGGTTCCACCGCGATCCTCTTGGAACGGCGACCCGTTGCCGGGCTGTGGGGAGGGCTGTGGTCGCCGCCGCAGTTTTCGAACGAGAGTGAGGCGTTGGCGTGGTGCGCAAGAGAGTTCGGTGGCCCAATGGAATCCGAGGCGCTCACGCCGATCGAGCATGCCTTCACGCATTTTGACTTGCGGCTGAAACCGCTGCTGGTGCGCGGCCGGCAAAAGGCCGCGGTCCTCGACGGCGACGATCGCCTTTGGTATCGGCTCGATGCGCCGCCGCGTGTCGGCCTGCCCCAGCCCATCCTGCAATTGTTTGAGCGTCTGCGCATGGCAGCCGCTTAGGTTAAGATTGCCGTCATGGCCCGCAAGATTCAATGTGTGTTCCTGAAGCGCGAGGCAGAAGGCCTCGACTATCTTCCGTACCCCGGTGAGCTCGGGAAAAGAATCTACCACAGCATTTCCAAGGAAGCCTGGGCGCAATGGGTTGCCCATCAGACCATGCTGATCAATGAGAATCGCCTGACGCCGATCGAACCCAAGGCACGTGCATTCTTGGTGGCGGAAATGGAGAAATTTCTATTTGGCGGCGGCTCGGAAAAGCCAAAGGACTTCGTCGCCCAGTAGCATGCCACCAGGCGTCGTCCCCGCGGGCACCGGCATGGGGCCGTCATGCCTTCGCCTGGGCAAAGGCATGCCGCGCGCTGAATGTTTTAAATTCAGCGGGACCTAGGGTTTTAAGTTGGGACTCGAAACGCTGTTGAGGATTAAGAGTTACGCGGCCGCGTGCAGCCCCGCCGCGTGCAATCCAAGCGAGTTCTAAATCGCGAAGACAACCAGCGCAGCGGTGAGCAAGGCCATGGCCAAAAGCAGAGTGTTGTGGCTCCAACGGGCAATTGTCGCAAACATGTCAAAATCTCCTGATCTCTCGAACGCAGGTCCGCGCAAAGGGCGGTACGAGCCTGAATATGGGGGCGCATCCTGGCATTTCCAGCGTTTAAAAGAGCGCACCAGGTCGCAAAACGGGCGTTTTCTCGAAGGAATACCCGCGTTGGGGGGCTGCATGGAGGGGTGTCGCGCGAGACTTCGGGCGGGGTAGTCGGCAGGCCGAAAAGAGCCCGAAAAGAGGCCAAAAACGCCGCCAATTTACTCGACTTGTCCGCCGCCTCGATCGGCGCGCCCGTTTGCGGTACGCTTGGCATATGAGTGCAACCCCGGGCGGGATGGGCGAGCTGCAGGCGTTTTTGAGCGCGCACCCTCGACGTCTCTATCGCCAGGGCTTAGGCACCGTCCCCGTCAAGGCGATTCGCGCCAGTTTGAAACCGGCGCGTAGCGAGTCCCGACCCGATCTTCTCGAGGAACTTGTTGCCTCGATCAAGTCCACCGGTCTCATTCAACCTCTCATCGTGCGGCCCGTGCCGGGCTTCCCGCATCAGTTCGAGGTGGTGGCGGGCGAGCGCCGGCTCAAAGCTGCGCAGCTCGCGGGACTGACCGAGGTCCCGGCGATGATTCGCGACTTCAATGATCAGGAAGCACTCGCGATCTCGCTCATCGAGAACATTCAGCGCGAGGAGCTGGGTCCGGCGGACGAGGCGCGAGCGCTCAATCGGCTGATCGAGGAATTTGGCCTCACCCATGAGCAGGTCGCGCAGGCCATCGGCCGCTCACGCGCTGCGGTGAGCAATCTGCTGCGGCTGCTCGACCTGCCCGCCGAGGTCACGGCGATGATCGAGACTCGCTCGATCAGCATGGGGCACGCGCGTGCGTTACTGGGACTCCCCGACGACTCTGAGCGTGTGCGCGTCGCGCAGATGATTGCGACTCATGAGTGGAGTGTCCGCGACACCGAATCCCATGTGCGCAAGGCAGCGCAAGTGCAGGGCGGGCGCACGGCCGGGGCGCCTCCCGTGCTTGCCGTCATCAGCGAAGTGATGCGCGCAGCCGGCCTGCGCGTCGAATTGCATCAGCGCACCAACGGCACCGGCAAGATCGTGATCGAGTTCGACGATGCGCGCAGCCGCGATGCGGCGCTCGAGCGTCTCCGCGGGCTCGATCCTTAAAATCGTTCGCACCGCGCGGCTGCCGATTCGCGCTTGCCCGGACTGAAGATTATGACGAAAGTACCCCGCGGAGTCGGTCCCAGTTATCCCCAAGTTGTGATTCTAATGGGCGCGACCGGCGACCTCGCGAAACGCAAGCTCTTGCCGGGTTTATTTCATTTGGCGAGCGTCGGATTTATTCCCGGTTGCCGGATTATCGGCGTATCGCTCGAGAACCTGGATTCGGACGCTTTCCGCCGGCTGGCGCGCCAGGCGGTGGATGAATTCTCGACTCGAAAAGTCGACGATGCGGAATGGAATACCTTTTCCCAAAACTTAAGCTACGTGCCGTTGACCGCGGGACCGGCCGCCTTGAAGTCGGCCGTTGCGGCAGCCGAGCGTTCTTTGGGTGTGGAGAGCCGTCGACTGCATTACTTGAGCATTCCGCCGAGCGCCGCGCTCGCGGCAGTCCGGCTGTTGAGCGAGGCCGAGATTGTCGATCGTTCGCGCGTCATCATGGAAAAACCCTTCGGCACCGACCTCGCCAGCTCAGTGCTGCTCAACACCAAGCTGCATGAGGTGTTCAGCGAGGATCAGATCTTTCGGATCGATCACTTTCTCGGCAAGGAACCGGCGCAGAACATTCTGGCGTTCCGTTTTGCCAACGGCTTGTTCGAGCCGATTTGGAATCGCAATTTTGTCTCGCACGTGCAAATCGACGTCCCCGAAACCCTGGGGTTGGGAACACGCTCCGGCTTCTACGAGGCCACCGGCGCCTATCGGGACATGGTGGTCACGCACTTATTTCAGATCTTAGGCTTCATGGCCATGGAGCCGCCGACGGCACTCGAGCCTGCGCCCATCAGTGAGGAGAAGAACAAGGTATTTCGCAGCATGTTGCCGATCAAGCCGGAAGACGTGGTGCGTGGTCAGTACATCGGCTACCGCTCGGAAAATGGTGTTGCCGCGGACTCGGATACCGAGACCTTCATAGCGCTGAAATGCACCATCGACAACTGGCGCTGGGCCGGAGTGCCGTTTTTTCTGCGCACCGGCAAACGTCTCGCGGAGGGGCAGCGGATCATCTCGATTGCCTTTCGCGAGCCGCCCAAGAGCATGTTTCCGGTGGGCTCAGGTATCGGCGAGCAGGGCCCCGATCATTTGACCTTCGATCTGGCCGATGCGGCGAAACTCTCCCTATCCTTCTACGGCAAGCGGCCGGGTCCCGGCATGCGGCTCGACAAACTCAGCCTGCAGTTCGCCATGCACAACACCAGCCACATCGGCGATGTGCTCGAGGCCTACGAACGGTTGATCCTGGATGCCATGCGCGGCGATCGAACCCTGTTCACGACGGCGGACGGCATCGAACGGCTCTGGGAAGTCTCATCGGGGCTGCTCGAAGCGCCGCCGCCGGTGCGAAGCTACGCCCCAGGATCGTGGGGCCCGAATGCGATTCATCAACTCATTGCACCCTTCGCCTGGCGGCTGCCCTTCGAGCGCGCCTGGCGCGAGCCCGACGCCACGGGAAGCTGAGCCGAACGGCATTGATCCGCTAAATGGAACTTAGAGCTCGAATTGGCGGTCTTCCGATTGCCTGAACACCAGCCCGCCTCGCATTGCTTTTACTGATTTCAGAGTACGGAGACTCCATGACTCATTCTGCTTCTCGGCTTTCGTGCGCGCGCGCCGTGATTCTCTGCTTTGCCGGATTGGCGAACGCCGCCGCCTTTGCCGCCGCGCCCAAGACTCCCGTCGCCGCGCCTAAGATTCCCGTCGCCGCGCAGCCAGTGCGCAGCATCGAAGGGGTCACCGAATACCGCTTGGCGAACGGCTTACAGGTACTGCTCTTTCCCGATCAATCGAGCAGCACGGTCAGCGTCAATGTGACTTACAAGGTCGGGTCGCGCCATGAGAGCTACGGCGAAACCGGCATGGCGCACATGCTGGAGCACATGAATTTCAAGGGCACGCCGACCCACCCCAAGATCATGGACGAATTGAGCAGTCGCGGCGCGCAGGCCAATGCCACTACCGCATACGATCGGACCAATTACTTCGAAACGCTGCCCGCAAGCGCGGCAAATCTTGAATGGGCGCTGGGCATGGAGGCGGATCGCATGACCCATTCCTTGATTGCCAGGAAGGATCTCGACAGCGAAATGACCGTGGTGCGCAACGAATTCGAAGCCGGCGAGAACAATCCCGCACGCGTCCTGCACGAGCGCGTGCTGGAAACAGCGTACCTCTGGCACAACTACGGACATCCGACCATCGGCGCGCGCGCGGACATCGAGGGCGTGCCCATTGAGCGCCTGCAGAAGTTCTACCACACCTACTATCAACCGGATAACGCGGCATTGATCGTCACCGGCAAGTTCGATTCGAAGGCGACGCTTGCCTACATCGAAAGAGTGTTTGGCGTCATCCCGAAGCCGACGCGCATCCTCCCGAACCTCTATACGGCGGAGCCGCCGCAGGACGGCATGCGGGAAGTCACGCTGAGGCGTGCAGGCAGCGAGCAAGTGCTCGACGAGGCTTTTCACGTCCCGGCCGATGCGCATCCCGACAGCGTGGCGTTGAGCCTGTTGACCTCGCTCTTGAATGAAAAGCCGTCCGGGCTTCTCTATAAGCGCCTGGTGGAAACCAAGCTGGCCGTGGCGGCGGCCGTGGATTTGGAAGCCATGCACGATCCGGGATTCCTGATGATTTCGGTGACCTTGCCGAAGGGCGGGGATTTGGCGGCGGTGCGCCGTGAGCTTGACGCCATTCTGCAAACTGTTCGAAGCCAGGACTTCTCGCAGGATGAACTCGAACGGGTTCGCAATGATCAATTCAATGGTTACGAGCGGCTCTTGAATTCCTCGCCGGCGATGGCGAGCAACTTGAGCGAGAACGTCGCGGTGGGCGACTGGCGTCTGCTCTTCTGGGATCGCGATCTTTTGAAGAAAGTGACGGTCGCCGACGTCAAGCGCGTCGCCAACGCCTATCTCATCGATTCCAATCTCACCGTCGGAATGTTTATTCCCGACGATCAGCCCCTGCGCGCGGTCATTGCCCCGGCGCCCAAGCTGGATGCGCTGCTCGCAGGCTTTGCGGGGCAGGCCGCGGTTGCCGAGGGCGAGCATTTTGACGCGACACCCAAGAATCTCGAGGCCCGCGTCAAACGCGGCACGGCGGGCTCGGTCAAAACTGCCTATCTGGTGAAGAAGACCAAGGGCGATCGGATCAGCGGCCTCATCGACCTGCACTTTGGCAGCCTCGAAGCGCTCAACAACAAGGCCGAAGCCGGGCAATTCACGGCGGCGCTGCTGATGCGCGGCACACAGGCGCACACCCGGCAGCAAATTCAGGACGAACTCACCCGATTGAAGGCCACCTTGAGAATCAACGGCGGCCCGGCCGGAGTGTCGGCCTCCTTCGAAACCCCGGAGGCCAATCTTCACGACACCTTGATGCTCATCGCGGAAGTGCTTACAAAACCCGCATTTCCCGCCGGTGATTTGGATGAGCTCAAGCGCGAGGCGTTGTCGCGCATCGAAACGGCCCGTACCGATCCCCAAGCCATTGCCAATCTCGCCCTGCGCCGCGCGCTCTCGCCATACCCTGCCCAAGACTTTCGCTACGTGCCCACGCTGGACGAACGCGTCGCCGCCGTCAATGCGGTCTCAATCGGTGATGTGCAGTCTTTCTACAAAGAGTTCTATGGCGCCGGCAACGCCGAAGCTGCGCTCGTCGGCAATTTCGATGCCGCGCAAACCAGCCGGCAACTCGCTGACCTCTACGGTGGCTGGAAGAGTCCGAGTCCTTACCAGCGGGCAGTGGGGATTTATAAAGCCACCTCGAGCGACTCGAAAGTATTTGCAACGCCTGACAAACCCAATGCGGTCTATTTGGTCGCCGGCCTTCTTAAAATTCGCGACGACAATCCGCAGTACCCGGCGCTCGAAATCGGCAACGAAATCTTGGGTGGCGGAGTGCTGAATTCCCGGCTCGCCACCCGCATCCGCCAGAAGGATGGATTGAGTTACGGCGTCGGTTCGCAGGTGCACGCGGATTCTCTCGATCCGCTCGGCTCCTTTTCCATGTTTGCCATCAGCGCCCCGCAAAATACCGCCAAGGTCGAGAGCGATGCCCGGGAAGAATTGGCCAAAGTCCTCGCGCAGGGTTTCACGACCGAGGAGGTGGGCGCCGCCAAGTCCGGCATCTTGTCGGCGATGGCGTTGGATCGCTCCAATGATGGGGCGCTGGCCCGGGATCTGGCGGCGCACTTGTACTTGAATCGCGACTTTACCTGGGACGCCGGCTTCGAGAAGGCCATCGACGCGGCCACCCCGGATGCCATCCATAAGGCCATGCAAGAATTCGTCGTCCCGGATCACTTCGTGACGGTCAAGGCCGGCGACTTCAAGTAGCGCGGCCTGCCGCGGCTGCGGCGGACACCGCCGATGAGCTGCCTTGACAATTGTTGCCCAGGCATCTATGATGCTCGCCGGCGGTAGTCTATGAACGACATCTACGACCCGAAGTCACTGGACATCCAGACCAGCCTGGCACCCCTGGTGGGCCAGGTGCGTATGGCGGTTCTCAAAGGCGTCGATCAAGAGTTTCTGCTCGACAAGGAATTGGCGGCCCTCGAAGTCACCGCGGCGCAGTTCGTCATCCTGGCGAACTTGCTCAAGGGCGAACCAAAGTCGGCATGCGAGCTGTGCCGGTTGTTGGATTACGATCGCGGCGCAATGAGCCGCATGATCGATCGGCTCGAGAGCAAGAAATTGCTGCGCCGGGTGGCGCTGGCGCATACGCGGCGTGAACAGTCGCTCGAAGTGACGGCGGCGGGAAAGGCGGCATTCCCTAAGATGCAGGCCTGTCTTACGAAGGTGCTGAATCGCATGTTGAACGGCGTCACCAAGGCGCAGGTCCGCGAAGTGGAACGGACCTTGAAGCAAATGCTGGCGAATAGTTAGCGTTTTTTTTGGATTGATTGTTGCCCAGGCATGTGTTGCAGAGGCATATGTTGCTGAGGCAGCTGAGGCGAGGAGAAGGGTATGAAGAGTGCAATATTGGAATCGGTGGCCGCGAGAGCGGCAAATGGCTGGCAGCGCGCCGGCTCGAAATTCGACTTCGAGGTGTTTGCGATGCCGGGCGGCAGTGTGATGGCGCCCGCTCTCTGGATTTATTCCATGGTGAGCAGCGCGCTGACGCGTGGGGCGACGGATTCGAAGCGTCCGGCGCCGGATTCGACCGTCACGCAATCCGCAGCGGATGCGGCGGGCGCGCCGCGCGCGCCGATCGGGGCAGCGCACGAGTCGCGGCCCGGGCTGCACTGTGATTGGACGGGATGCCACTGCACATGAGCGTCAGCGACTTCATCATGTTCTCGGTGATCCTCGCCGGCTTCGGGTTAGGGCTGGCCTATTTTGGCGTCGGGTTTAGCCACCGCCGCACCAAGGACTGATCCGAACTGTGGGCGGCCTTATCCTTGGTCGGCACTTACATAGTTGTCGCGGGCGGGGAAATAATTGGGATCGTGTCGCGCTTGTTTCGTCTGTATATTCGAAAGTCAGAATGGTCGATTGTAACGACGCTGTGGCGCGGATGTAGCTCGCTCATTCTGATTAGACACAGGTCGGCTAAGTCGGGTTCGCGATCCGCAAAGCGCTTCGCGAGAGCGTCGAGTTGAGCCAGGTGTTCGTTGCAATTAAAGGCCAGTGTGATGAGACCGGTGTGGATCAGCGCCAGGCTGATTGAAACACTCTGAAGATGGAAGGCGGTTTCCGCGAGGACGGGTTCGCACGTCAGCAGGGGCTCGGTTATGGCCTCAGCAATCGCCAGCGCCCAATCGTGAAACTTGTCTTTGCGGTTTGCAAAAGCAACCAGAAAGCCGGTATCAGCGATGCCGATCAAGGGCGCTTGAATCCCTTGCGTTGGGACAAGTCTTTCGGGCCGTCAACGGTTCCGGCCAAAGACATGAACGCGCGGGAGGGCGCGCCGTTGCGCGCCTTCTCTAGATGGTCCTTGATGATTTGGCTTTGCGATATGCCGCGGCGACGGGCATTCTCCCGTAGCCAATCAGCGAGGTCTTCAGGGAGTCGGACAGTCACGGTATTACTCATATGGCAAAAGTGTAGTCGATCCGGCTGCTTTTGTCACACTGAAGTTTCCGTGCGCATAGACGTGGCCGCGGCGGCGCTTTCCGATACCTCGAGCACATCTCCTCATGCAATTATGATATTGCCCGCTCGCGCCGCTGGACGGGCAATTTCAACCTAAGTATCTGATCTAAAAGGCAATCTCCGCAAGTTGACAACAACCCGGTTGGGCGCATAATAGCTGCCAAAGCAGTAATTGCCGAGGCATTCAATGTCCAAGCAGCATTATAAGGTCGGAACCTACAAGGCGCAGCTGAGCGTCGGGTACCTCGTGAAGCGCGCGCATTCACTGATGCTCGACATCATGGAGCCGGTGATCGAGCAGCGCGGCTTCAGCTTCGTGCAATACATCGTGATGTCCTCGCTGCGCGACGGTATCGCGGTAAACCCGAAGGCGATCTGCTCGCAATATCGTCACGACAGCGGCGCGCTCACGCGCGTCATTGACCAGCTCGCGGAGCGCGGCCTGTTGGAGCGAGTGCGCCGCGATCGCGATCGACGCAAGGTGGAATTGCAGCTGACACCGGCCGGCCGCGACACAATTGAATCGCTCATTCCGTTGGTGATCGACAAGCTCAATGAGGTGCTCACCGACTTCAGCAAGGCCGAGGTGCAGGAATTGCTGCGCCTGTTGGTCAAGCTCAATACCACGCTGCAAGAGCATATCGATCCGAGCATCGCCGCGACCGAGGCGTAAGCCATGTCATTCAAAATCACATCAATGCTATTGGGCGGCGTCCTCTTGAGCGGCTGCGTCCTGCCGCCGAAGGAGTCCTCGCACCCGGCGACGCTCGCCAACACGCGCTTAGGTCTAGCCGGAGCGGCGGTGGAGCCGATCCAGGACGGCTGGTGGAAGTCCTTCGACGATCCGCAGCTCGACCGCTTGATTCGTGCCGGCCTCGCCGACAGTCCGAGTTTGGCGCAGGCCCGGGCACGTGTTGAGGACGCGCTGGCGCGTTCGCAAATCGCCCAAGCCAAGCTGCTGCCCTCGGCGGCCTTGGACGCGAGTGCCCTCTATCAGCGCGCACCGCAGAACTACATCATTCCGCCGCCGCTGGCGGGGCACACTTTTTGGATGGGCCAGGCGGGCGCATCACTCGGGTGGGACCTGGATTTCTTTGGGAAGCAGGCCAACGCGGTGCATAGCGCACAGGCCTTGAGCCACTCCGCGGAACTGGACCTCGAAAATGCCAAGCTCCTGCTCGGCACGGCGATCGCGCAGGCCTATGTCGAGTTGTACCGCGAGAACGCCTTGGCGGACATCGCCGATCGCTCGGCCGCGCAGCGTGAAAACATCGTCGCCATCACGCGTCGCCGCGTCGCCGCGGGTGTCGACACGCAGCTCGAATTGCGGCAAGCCGAAGGTCAACTGCCGCAGGCGCATGTGGCGCGCGATCAAGCGCAGGCCGCGGCGGAGCTGACCGTGCATGAACTCGCGGCGCTGACGGGGCAGGGTGCGGATGCGTATGCGTCGATCAAGCGCCCGGTGTTGAATCTCGATGCCGCCTTGCCGGTGCCCACCGCGCTGCCCATCAACTTGCTGGCGCGCCGGCCGGATGTGCTCGCCGCGCGCGCGGGCGTACAGGCGGCCGATTCGCAGCGGCTGTCCGATCGCGCCGCGTTTTATCCCGACATCAATTTAAAGGCGCTCGCCGGCGTCGGCGCCTTTGGTTTGAACAACCTGGTGCAGTGGAGCGCACGCGGGGTTGGCGCGGGTCCCTTGATTTCGCTGCCGCTGTTCGATGGCGGACGATTGCGCGCGCAATACAAGAGTAGCGAGGCGCAGCTGGACCAAGCGATCGACGGCTACAACGACACTGTGCTGCGCGCCGTGCAGCAAACGGCGGATCAGCTCACCCGCATCGACGCCCTGGCGCGCGAGCGCGTGGAACAGCAGCAGACCTTGGAGGCCAACGAGGCCGCCTACCGGCTCGCCGAGGAGCGCTACCGCGCCGGCCTTGCGAGTTATCTCGCCGTTCTCAACGCCGAGACCCAGGTGCTCACGGCACGCCAAACGATGGTCGACATCGTCGCGGATCAAGCTCTGGCACGGGTGACGCTGCTCTCCGCCATCGGCGGCAGCTTCGACGCGCGCGCTTTAAATGCCGCTACGACACCGAATTCCGCTCAAGTTTTGACACGGGTAATGCCATGAACACCAACGATTCCAAAGAGACCTCTTCGCCTTCGCCCTCCGCAGCGGCCACGCCGCCCGCCAACCGCACGCGCCGCTTGGGACTGTTCGGCTTAGGCGCCGTGGTGCTGCTGTGCGCCTTGGGCTATGGGGGCTACTGGTTCCTTGACGCCCGCTATTTCGAAAGCACCGATGATGGCTACGTGAATGGCGATGTGGTGCAGGTGACGAGCGAAGTCCCGGGCACGGTTCTGGCGCTCAATGTGGACGACACCCAACTCGTCGAGGCCGGCCAACCGCTGCTCGAGCTCGACCCGGCGGATGCAAAAATCGCCGAGCAGAACGCGGAAGCGGATCTCGCGCGCGCGGTGCGTCAGGTGCGCGGTCTGTTCGCGCAAGGCCAGGAATTGCGGGCGCAGATCGCGCAGCGCGAACAAGCTGAACGCACCGCCGACGATGATTTGCAGCGCCGCGGCAGCCTGATTGCGGACGGCGCGATTTCCGCCGAAGAACTCTCGCATGCACGCGATGCGGTGACGACGACGCGTGCCAATGTTGCGGCGGCGCGCGAGCAGTTGGGCCAAACGGTGGCGCAGATCGACGGCACCACCATTTCAGATCACCCGCAAGTGCTGGCGGCGGCGGCCGCCGTGCGCAACGCCGCGCTCGCCTTGCATCGCACACAGCTGACCTCGCCGGTGAGCGGCGTCATTGCCAAACGTTCCGTGCAAGTCGGCCAGCGGGTCGCGGCGGGCTCACCCCTGATGGCGGTCGTGCCGCTGGAGAATGTGTGGGTGGATGCGAACTTCAAGGAGGTGCAGCTCGAGCGCATGCGCACCGGCCAGCCGGTTACCGTGCGCACCGATCTTTATGGCCATCAGGTCACTTATCACGGACGTGTGGCCGGCATCGCCGCCGGCAGCGGCAATGCCTTTGCGCTGCTGCCCTCGCAAAATGCCTCGGGCAATTGGATCAAGATCGTGCAGCGCGTGCCGGTGCGCATCCTGTTGGATCCCAAGGAACTCCAGGCGCATCCGCTGCGCATCGGGCTCTCGACCACCGTGCGCGTCGACTTGCACAATACCTCGGGCCCGCTCATGTCGACCGCCGTGCGCAATGTGCCGCTGCCGAAGCAGGCGAGTGCCGGCGATGATCCGAGCGTTGATACGCTGATCGCCGCCATCATCGCGGACAATGCCGGCCCGCATGCCGAGGAGCGCGCGCGACTCAGCCGCAACAAGGCGCGCGCCGCGAAGGGCGCGCTGATGTTGGCCGCGCGCCCGTGAGCGCGAATGCCGCCACCCTTGGCGCCGCGCCGGCGCTGATCGGCGGGCGCAAGGCCATCACCGCGGTGGCCCTGGCGTTGGGGACCTTTATGCAGGTCCTCGATACGTCAATCGCGAATGTGTCCATTCCCACCATCGCCGGCAACCTAGGCGTCAGCGTCGATCAAGGCACCTGGGTGATCACCTCGTTCGCGGTGGCGAACGGTGTGTCGGTGCCCTTGACCGGATGGCTCATGCAACGCTTCGGCGTGGTACGCACCTTCGTGGTGTCGGTGGTGCTTTTTACCATCGCCTCTTTATTATGCGGGCTCGCCTGGAGTCTGCCTTCGCTGATCGCGTTTCGCGTGCTGCAGGGCGCGGTCTCCGGACCGATGATTCCCGGCAGTCAGGCCCTGCTCCTCAATGTGTTCGGCCCGAGTAAGCGCACCCTGGCCTTGACCATCTGGTCAATCACCACCTTGGTGGCGCCAATCGCCGGACCCTTGCTGGGCGGCTACATTTCCGACAATTACATTTGGCCCTGGATTTTTCTCATCAATGTGCCCGTGGGCGTGTTCTGCGCCTGGATGTGTTGGAACAATTTGAAATCGCAGGAGACCCCTACCCGGAAAATCCCGATCGATCGCATCGGCTTGGCGCTCTTGTTCGTGTGGGTGGGGGCGCTGCAAATCATGCTCGACAAGGGCAAGGATTTGGACTGGTTCCATTCCGTGTTCATCGTTGCGCTGCTCATCGTTACGGTCGTGGGCTTCGCCGCCTGGCTCATCTGGGAACTGACCGAGAAGCATCCCATCGTCGATTTGAGCCTGTTCAAATCGCGCAGCTTCGCGCTCGGCACGCTCGCCATGTGCTTGGGCTACGCCGTGTTTTTCGGCAACATCGTGCTGATGCCGCTGTGGCTGCAGAGCAATCTAGGCTACACGGCCACCTGGGCGGGACTCGTGTCCGCTCCCAGCGGCATCACCGCCATCCTCACCTCGATGATGATGGGACAGCTCATGCGCCGCTTTGATCCGCGCATGATTGCGGCCAGCTCCTTCGCTCTTTTTGCGTTTTCTTACTTCATGCGCGCGCAGCTGACGGCGGATTCGAGCTACTGGGTCTTCATGGCGCCGCAGTTGGTGCAGGGCCTGGCGATGGGCATGTTCTTCGTGGCGATGCTCGCCGTGTCATTCGACGGCTTGCCGTCGCAGAAGGTGCCGTCGGCCTCGGGCCTGTCGAATTTTCTGCGCATCACCGCGGCCGGATTCGCCACCTCGCTCATCACCACCTTCTGGGACCGTCGCGAAGCGCTGCATCAGTCGCAGCTGGCCGATGTGGTGACGCAGTACTCGCCCGCCTACCAAGAGGTGCTCACCCGGATGCATCAGTTCGGCTTGACCGATCAGCTCGCCGCCGGCGCCATGACCCAGACCATGATCGGCCAAAGTTATCTCTTGTCCTCGCTCGACCTGTTCTATGCTTCGGCATGGCTCAGCGTATTGATGATTCCCCTGTGCTTCCTGGTGCGGCGGCCCTCCGCCGGCGGCGCCGCTCCGGTGGCCGCGGAGTAGCATGAGTTTCGATTGGCGCGCCGGGTACCCCTCGGTCCGACTGCCCGTCTTCGCGCGCAACGTGGTGGCGACTTCTCATCCGCTTGCTGCCCAAGTCGGCCTGTCGCTGCTGCAGCGGGGCGGCAATGCGGTCGATGCCGCCATCGGCGCGGCGGCCGCGATGACCATCTTGGAGCCGTGCAGCAACGGCTTGGGATCCGATGCCTTCTGCATCCTCTGGGACGGCCACAAATTGCATGGCCTGAATGCCTCCGGCCGCGCGCCGGCCGCATGGACGGTGGAGTATTTCCGCAAGAAATACGGCGCGGATCCCTTGCAGCCGCCGATGCGCGGCTGGGACTCGGTGACGGTGCCCGGCGCTGTCGCCGGCTGGGTGGAGCTGTCGCGCCGTTTCGGCAAGCTTGGCTTTGCCGACCTGCTCGCACCCGCGATCGATATCGCCGAACGCGGCTACGCCGTTCCCATTGTGGTGCAGGAAAAATGGGCGGCCGCAGCACCTGACCTCAAAAGTTTCCCCGGCTTTGCCGAGACTTTCCTCGCCGCAGGGCGCGCGCCCAGGGTCGGAGAGCGCTTCGCGTTCCCGGGCGCGGCCCGCGCGCTGACGAGGATCGCGGTGACGCAGGGCGTTGCTCTTTACGGCGGTGAGATCGCAGCGGCCGCGGCGGCGCATGCGGCACAGCATGGCGGCGCGATGCGTGTCTCGGATTTCGAGGCATTTTCGCCCGAGTGGGTCGAGCCCATCGGCATGGATGTCTACGGTCATCGGCTGCACCAGATTCCGCCGAACGGACAAGGCATCGCGGCCCTCATCGCGCTCGGTATCCTGCAATGCCTCGATGTGGCATCGCATGCCGTGGATAGCGCCGCCGGCCTGCATTTGCAAATAGAAGCCATGAAGCTGGGATTCGCCGATACCTACGCGCAAGTCGCCGATCCGATCGCCATGCGCCGCACGGTTGAGGAGATGCTCGATCCTCAGTATCTCAAAAAGCGCGCCGCACTCATTGATCTTAAGCGCGCGCAAGTTTTCGGCGAAGGTCATAAAGATATGGGCGGCACCATTTATCTCACCGCCGCCGATGAGCGCGGCATGATGGTGAGCTTCATTCAAAGCAACTACATGGGATTCGGTTCAGGGATTGTCGTGCCGCAGTGGGGGCTGTCTTTGCAAAATCGCGGCCATGCCTTCTCGCTCGATGCCGCCAGCCCCAATTGCGTCGCGCCGCGCAAACGCCCCTTTCACACCATCATTCCCGGCTTCCTCACCAAGGAGGGATTGCCGCAGATGAGCTTCGGCGTGATGGGCGCCAATATGCAGCCGCAGGGACATCTGCAGACCTTGGTACGCATGCTGCTGTACCGGCAGCAGCCGCAAGCGGCCTGCGACGCGCCGCGCTGGCGCTTCAACCAGGACCTGTCGATCAACGTCGAGGCAGCGATGCCGGACGCGACCACAGTTGGGCTGCGCGAGCTGGGCCATCAAATCGAAGTCCTTCACGACAGCTATCAGGATTTCGGCGCGGGTCAGTTCATCTGGCGTTTGGGCGATCCGGCGGTTGAAGGCTATGTCGCTGCCAGCGATCCGCGGCGCGACGGTCAAGCGGCGGGATACTGAGTCGCGTTAAAATCGGCCGTCGGCCTGACGGCCACGCAAAAAACCAACGACGGGGGAATTCCAATGAAATCGAATTACTCACGGCATTTCATCATCGCCTGTATCTGCGCTTCAGCCGCGCTGGGCTCAAAGACGGCTGCCGCCCAGGCGGTTGCGCCCTGCAGTCTCCTGACATCGGCACAGGTCACCGCGGTGGTCGGTGTGAGCGTCGGTGCTGCACAACCGATTGCCAATACGGGTTGCTCCTGGTCCGGTCCGCACATGATAGTCAGCGTATCGCTGTGGGATGGAAGCAAATGGGACCGGATGAAGACCCCCTTGCCGGGAATGAACCGCACCGCCGTCGCGGGTCTCGGCGATGATGCCTTTTATACGACGATGGGTCCGGCTTCCGGCACACAATTCGCAACGCTTAGCATCAAGAAAGGTGCCACGGCCTACCTGATCAAGGTTTACGGTCCGAGTATGACGGAGCAGATGTCGATGGAGAAAACGCTCGCCGGCAGCGTTCTGGAAAAATTATAGGGTGAGCAGTGCGGCGCATCTGCGGTAGAGGAGCATCGTTTTGAAGATTGCCGTCTTGTTCGGCGGGACGAGTGAAGAACGCGATGTTTCGATTGCCAGTGCGGCGCAGATCATTCCAGGATTGCGTCAGCTCGGACACGAGGTATTCGCAGTCGACACCGCGACCGGCCGGCTGGCGCCGCCCGATGAACGAAAACTGCTCGCCGCCGCCGTGGCCCCGCAACCGCCCTCAACCACGGCTATCGCGAAGGTGCGGGGTTACGCCATCGCCCTGTCGCCGGCGGCCGTCGATATTCGAGACGTTGATGTGGTGTTTCTGGCCCTGCACGGCGGTGCCGGCGAAGATGGCCGAATTCAAGCCATGCTCGATTTGGCGGGCATCGCCTATACCGGAAGCAATCACATTGCCAGCGCTGCCGCCATGGACAAAGAGCTGAGCAAGCGCTTGTTCCGATCCGTCGACGTGCCGACTCCGGATTGGTTGATGGCGCCGGCGACGATTGAAGCGGTGGAGCACTCGTTGGGTTGGCCCGTGGTGGTGAAGCCCAACAAGCAGGGTTCCACCGTCGGGCTGAGCGTCGTTCGCGAATCGGACCTGCTGCAGGCCGCGGTTGATAGAGCCGGCGCATACGACACCGAGGTCATGTTGGAGAGCTTCGTTCCGGGGCGCGAATTCACCGTCGGCATGCTCGACGGCGTTGCGCTGCCCGTGGGGGAAATATTCGCGCCGGGAGAAGTGTTCGACTATCAATCCAAGTACCAAAGCGGCGGTGCCCGAGAGGTGTTTCCCGCGGAGCTTGCTGCGAAAGAATCCGCGCAGCTGCAAGACTACGCGCGTCGCGCGCACTCTGTTTTGAAACTCGGCAGCTACAGTCGCATCGATTTCAGACGGGACTCGAAGGGTTGCTTCTGGTGTCTGGAGGCCAACTCGCTGCCCGGCATGACGGCAACCAGTCTTCTGCCTCAGGCAGCCCGGGCGGCCGGCATCAGTTTCCCAAGCTTGCTGGAGCAAATCTGCCGCGGCGCGCTGAAGAAGCGCTGAACGTCCGAAAGACTTGCATCACAGTTCATCGAATGCTGCTGGACACTCTAAGTCAATATATGTAGACTTATTGGATGGATCGAAATAGACGTAGCTCGGCGCACACCCTCGCTCTGTTTGCCGTGCTGACGCAACGCCCGCAAACATGGCAGTACGGATATCAGTTATCGCAGCTGACTGCGTTGAAGTCCGGCACGCTGTATCCGATCCTGATGCGTCTATGCGACCGGAGTTTGCTGGAATCAAAGTGGCAGCTCTCGCCGCAACGCGGTCGGCCGCCGCGCCATATGTATCGCTTGACTGTCTCCGGCGCGGCATTTGCGCGTAGTGAGATTCGACGGGACAGCGCAGAGCAAACTGCGGTCGGGCCGGCGGGGCGATACGCATGAATTCTCTTCAAGCCATGACCGGAAAAGCGGCACGCGGCTTGGTGAAGCATGCTGCAAGGATTTCGCCGCCGGAGCGCACCGAATGGGCTCAGGCGATGATCAATGAGTTGGATTATTTAGCCCCCGATATGTCCGCGGTCCGCTGGGCGCTCGGGTGCATATGGGTTTGTTACTCTGAAAGGATACGCACCATGGTCCGATCATTGAAATACCTGCCGCCCTGGGTTTTGGTTCTGGAAATGCTGGTGTGCTTCCTGCCTCTCACGCTGCTGTTTTCAGCGGTGGTTCAAAGAGGCCTGCACGGGGGATTTGCCCCGCCGGAGGCTCTGCTCTACGGCTCCGCCACCATTTTGGGACCACTGGGTCTCGCGGCGGCGCTTCGTTCGATATTCACCCCATCTGCGAGCATGAGCCGCGCCGCGATCCTGGCGCTCTGCCTGCTGGCCGCATGGACCCTGGCGGCTTATTCGACGCAAATTCTGACTTTCGGCCAGAGCCACTTGGCCGACTGGTGGCAGGAGTTCGTGCTCATCGCGGTATTGCCCATAATCGCGGTGCTGCACGTGGTCTTTATCAATTCCCACAGGCGTGTTCCGCTGGTCGCCGCGTGAGATTGCGGCTCCAGCTTTGCTACTGCCGTCACGCGCCGACGTAAACCCAGGATTCCACGCCGGACTTTAGCGTCTCCAGCACACGCGTGTACTCGGCCACCTCATAGCGATCTGCGGCCGCGAGTTCGTTCGCCGTGATTTCAAACACCATGCCCGCCACTTCATCGTCGGCATGGCCGCGCTTGGCAATCGTGTGTTGCGATTTTCCGCTCAATGCCACGACCGCAGCATCGTTGATTGTGATTTGCAATAGCGTGTAGCCGGGCAGGGTGTCCGCGCGGCCCGCAAGCAATCGTCCGAAGTTGGCCATCTGCACCGCGCTGTCGCGCAGCGTGCCATAGGAAAATAGCAGCACCGCATCAGGTTCGGTTGTTTTCATGGGGAAAATAACACCTCCCGGAATTTACTTCTCCGACTGAGTTGCACGGCGCAAAGCCTCGAGCCCGTTCAACGCGGCATACTGCAGAAGCATAATCGTCTTGCCGTCCTGGATCGCGCCATTGGCAATCATTTGCTGCGCATTCGCCAGAGAGACCTCGATCACCTCGATGTCCTCGCCCTCCGCCACGTCGCCGCCTCCTGGGGAGACGCGGTCTTGCGCCTCGTATTCGGCCACGAAGAAATGCAGCTTCTCCGTGACCGACCCGGGACTCATGTAGGCCTCGAGGATTTTGAGCGGGGTGCGGACCCGGAAACCGGTCTCTTGCTGTGCCTCACGGCGGATGCAGGTGTGTGGATCCTCGCCATCCAGCAGGCCGGCGCAGGCCTCGATCAAGTGACCATCGGGGCAGCCATTTACGTAGGCCGGTAGCCGAAACTGCCGCGTCAAGACCACGGTGCTGATATCCGCATTGAACAACAACAGAACGGCACCGTTGCCGCGGTCATAAGTTTCGCGGCTTTGCCGCTGCCACTGGCCGTCGCGACGGCGATAATCGAAGGTCGTTTTCTTGAGCGTGTACCAGTCATCCGAGAGCAGGCGCTCTTCGATGATGCGGACCCGGGCATCATCCTCCGGAGCGGCCATGCCGCTCATGCGCGCCTGCCGGAATCATCGCTCCCCAGCAGTGGTAGCTCGCTCACAGCCCTATATACAGGAAGGACGGGGTATTGGTGGGCCCGAAATACCGCATCGCCGGATTCGTGTCCACCGGCAGCGTGGATGATCGGCAATGCCGTCCATTCCCCCACCATCGGCAGGTGCCCGCGCTCGTAGATCGGTAACGCATGGCGCTCGGCGTGCAATGGCTGGCTCATGGCAATATCGTGCACTATCGTGCAATATCGTGCAATACTAAAGAGACCTCGACGCTAAAGGATCCGCAGCCGCCTTGCCATGCTCACCGCACAGCGAAAGAAACTGATCCTGAGTCGCCTGGCAGACGAGGGCCAGATTGTGGCGAAGAATCTCGCGCGAGAGCTCGGAACTTCGGAGGACACGATTCGTCGCGACCTGCGCGAGCTCGCCCAAGGCGGCAGACTGCAGCGGGTTCATGGGGGTGCCTTGCCGGCATCCGCGGCGGCTGCCGATCTTAAGGTGCGCGAGCAAGTTTCGCCGCTCGACAAAATTGCCCTGGGCCGCGCCGGCGCCGCGATGATCCGCGCAAAGCAGGTCGTCATCCTGGACGGCGGCACCACGGCGCTTCAGGTGGCGCGTCATCTCGCCCCCGACCTGCGTGCCACGATCGTTACCCACAGTCCGACGGTGGCGGTGGAAGCGGCCAAACATCCGTATGTGGACATCATCATGATGGGAGGCCGGTTATTCCGGCACTCCATGGTGAATGTAGGTGCCGCACTCATCGATGCCGCCTCGCGTCTGCGCGCGGATTTGTACTTCATGGGCGTGACCGGTGTTCACCCCAAGGAGGGTCTGACGACCGGCGACGGCGAAGAAGCCGCCGTGAAGCGAGCCCTGCACGAACGCGCCGCTGAAACCATCGTTCTCGCCTCCGCTGAGAAACTCATGGCCGCATCGCCGTTTCTGGTAACGCGGTTGCGCGAGATCAGCCTGCTCGTAGTGCCTCTGAGGACCGCGGGTCGGATCCTTCAGCCGCTGCGCGCCGCCGGAATCAAGGTTGAGCGTGCGGACGGATCTTAGGCTACGTGGTCGGGGCCAAAGATTCTTCTTATTTTCTGAGCTGAAACCGCACTCCGAATGGATAGCAAGAATCCACGGGCTGGCCGTCTTCGGTTGTCGCGCGATAATGCCCCGCCCCCGCTCGTGCCAGCCTGATTGCTGCCTGGTCGAGTCGCGCGCTGCCGCTGCCGATCATGGTGGTCGGCTCAGAAGTAAGCCGACCTCGTTTGTCGACGCATACTCGCACGGTTGTCATTCCCTCTTCTCCCAACCGAACAGACTGCGAGGGGTAAAAATCTGCGGTTTCGGGGAAGCCGGCGCCGGGACCCCCTGCCACTTGTTGAACGACGTGAGTTGGAGTTGCTGCTGCAACCGGCTGCGCGCCGACATCGGTGGGCTTGTCGGAAACGTCGCCAATTGCATCTTTCTCAATAGTTAGCCGAGCGGGGGGCTCCAGTGGCACGTTCGGCACATAAATCGTCCAATGTTTCAATTCCGGCGCAGCAAGCACGAAGGGCAGCCGCTCCGGCGGCAGCGGCGTCACAGCGTGGTTCTGCAAATTCGCGGGCGCGGCGGGGCTGCGCGTGTGTGAGAGCGTCGTGATCAAACCGAGAAAAAGGGCGGCATGAAGTCCCGCAATTAGGAATAGCGTTGCAGATCGAAGGGAAAAATAGCCGAAGTTTCGATCGACGAGCGTGACGACACCGCCGGTGGGCGCCACCGGACTCGCCGCAGGAACTCGGCTTCGCGGGCAATCATTCACAATGATCAGGGTCGCCCAACAGCAGCCGAGCGCGAAGCCCAGTCTGGCCACTGCCGTGGTTCGAGACTCTAAATCCGCAAGCCATTCCTCCTCGAGTCTGGAGCAGAGTTCCGGGGGAGCTCGGTGCGCCGCCTGGTGAATCAAAAATTGAGTCACGCTGCCAAATTCGGGTCGCGTCAATCGCTCGTTACGCTGGCTCATGCGAGTACTCCTCGATTTAAGCTTGCGAACACCTCACCGGCAGATCTTAAGCCGGTGGAAGTCAGACGATATAGACGGCGTCGCGGTCTGCCAACCCTCGAGGGATCAATCGATTCCCATTGGCTGACAAACCAACCGGCAGATTCGAGTCGCAGCAGGATCGGGTAAAGAGTTCCCGAGGCGATACCGCAGCGTTGGTGCACTTCCGCGCCGGCCAGCCGGCCGTTCGGGTTTTCCAGAAAGACCTCCAGCACCCGCAGCGTCTGCAGCGACATCCGGACACGAATATCCTTGTTACCCATAGTAGTAACTCTACATAGGGTGTATGATAAAAGCAAGTTGGTGGTCTTACGCGGCTTTATGTCAAGGAGAGTGCCATGGCCATGACTGCAGGCAGCAGCGCAGGAAAGTCCTACTCTGAGATCAACATGACCCCCTTGATCGACGTCATGTTGGTGTTGCTGATCATTTTCATTATCACGCTTCCGAGCCAGACCCACGCCATCAAGATCGACAATCCCGTGCCGCACCCCGCGGAGCCGGCGCCACCGCTCGAAGTGATCGATTTGCAAATCGATTTCGATGGCTCGCTTCTGTGGAACAAAAAGGCAGTCGATCGGGCCACGTTGCAGGCCTACATCAGTCTGGACGCCATGAAATCACCGCAGCCGGAGGTGCGCATTACGGCGGACAAATTCGCGAACTATGAAACTGTGGCGCAAACCCTTGCCGACTTGCAGCGACGCGGCTTGCAGAAAATAGGCTTCGTCAACCAGGATTTTAATTAGCCGCGCGGCGTTCGGCATTCACAGCGCTGCAGCGATTATCATGATCATTTCTGCTCTCCTGCTGGTTCGCAGTTGAGCGTGCAAGAAGGAGTCGTCCCAATGTCAAAGTCAAAGAAAGCGCGCGCGCTAGGATTCAACCACATCGCGCTCGAGGTCGGCGACGTCGAGGAGGCGCTTGCCTTCTATGCACGCATCGTCGATTTCAAGCTGCGCAGTAAAGGCAAGGACATGGCCTTCATCGACCTGGGCGACCAATTTCTTGCACTGCAGAAGGGCCAAAGCCAGGGGCCGGGCGGCCGCCATTTCGGACTTGTCGTTGATGACAAGGAAGCGGTTCGCCGCGCTCTCGACGAAGCCGGCGTCGAGACCCTGCCCGGACCATTCCTCGATTTCTACGATCCCTGGGGCAACCGGGTCGAAATCGTCGGTTATGAGGGCATCCAATTCTCCAAAACGCCCAACGTGCTGCGAGGCATGGGCCTGGCGCACCTGTCGAAGAGCGCACAGGCGATAAAGGAACTTGCCGACAAGGGCATGGCGCCGGACTAGTTCGCAGCTGACCGTTACAGCCCGAGGAGGTACACCGGAGCCATGGCCGCGACCGCTGCGCCGACCTGCAGCGCCAGAACAAGCAGCGCCTGCCGTGGCACGCGCGGCAGCCATCTGACCGCAAAGTAAGCGAGCAGGGGCAGCTGTCCGGCCATGAGCAGCTGCCAGATATGTGCAATTGCGCCTTCATCGCCTTCGCGGACCACTGCTCCGGAATGCGCAACTATGCCGCCCAAAACCAGCGCCAGCGCAGCGGCCGACATCAACATCGGCAAAAAAGCGCTTGGCTTGCTGCTCACGAAGCGAACCGAATCGGGGTATTGATTCATGGGCACTTCCAAACATCTGTCATGGCCTACGACCGCCCAAAATCTATCAGCACTCACTTTGTAATGCAAAGTTGCATGCGGCTCCGCACAATGTCCGGCTCTGCCGTTTAATCAGTGGCCTTCGTGCGCAGCACCCGGGCAATCGCTTCAATGGTGTTCCAGTTGCGCGTCGTCGCCGAAACGCCGTAGAGCCGGTCCAGGCCGCCGAGCAATCCGATGACCTTCATATGGCGCCTGTACATGCCGATGACGAACCGGTTTCGCTTTGAGAGGACCTTCATCAGCCATGGGCCGCTTGAGGGAAATTGCATGGGCGTCGATGGCGCCAAGCGAGGACGCCCGGACAGCACGCTGACGAAGTGGACAACCCCTCGCCGCGCCGATCGCCCGTTAAATGGATTCTTGGAAACCAGATTGACGATGTCGCGCCCCTGGCAAACCACGATCTCGGCGGCAAAGGGAAGCCGGCTTGCCACTTCGGCGCGCGCTTCGGACTGGCTCATGGATTGCCGAATGACCAGCGTGCCCGCCGCGCCAATATTGACGGCATCCAGGTGCTTCAGCGCCTCGGCGAGCTTGGTCGGTCGGAAACTCCGGTGGCCCCCGACGTTGATTCCCCTCAGAAAAACCACGAGCGCCACTTGCTTCCCTTCAACCTCGCTCCGGCACAACGAGCCTGACGCCAATAACCCTGACTGAGTAAACCGTCTCCATGTACTTTCCACGCGGCCCGATCCCTTGAACGGTGAATTGGTCGGTGCCGATAAAGTCTTTTGCCGACGTGTAAACGATTTCCATGCCCGGGCTCTTTTTGCCATTGCATTCGTAGCCGGCACTGGTCGATGGAAAATTCGTGTAGCCATCGGCCTTGGCAAATTCCACGGAACCATGCGTCGGTGGGCTCTGCAACTGCAGCTGCACCAAACCGCCTGAACTGCAATCAGGATTGACCGAGTAGTAAAAACCGACGTGCTGCGGCACGCCCGACATGGCACCCCGGATGTAGTGCTTTGGGGCAGTCTGATTCTCTGGGGTGAAATTAAAGTTCAGCTGCACCTGCGAGGAAGGTTCCTTCAAAGGCGGCGGCGAGGTCGCGCATCCGCTGACGAGTGCGATGACGACGGTAACCGCGAGATGGGTGAATTTACGAACCATTGTCAGCTCCATTGATGCACACGGCGTTCTTCAGCGCAGCATAATGGATCAAGGACTTCTGCACATCATCCCTCGGGTCATCCTCGTGCCTGCGGCAACGAGAGTCTTTCTGGCGCCTCGGGTAACGATTAAGATTCTTGGGCATTTCAGCAGGAGCGCCCGCCATGACCAAACTCCGTGTCCACAGCATTGGCATTTCCCTTGACGGCTATGGGGCGGGTCCGAGACAAGAGCTCAAGCATCCCCTGGGCGTCGGCGGCGAAGCGGTGCACGAATGGGCCTTTGCCACGCGAACGTTTCATAGGATATTTGGAACCGAAGGCGGGACCATGGGTGTCGATGACGACTTCGCCGCGCGCGGATTCTTCAATATCGGTGCGTGGATCATCGGCCGCAACATGTTCGGGCCGATCCGAGGCGAGTGGCCCGACGACACCTGGAACGGATGGTGGGGCGAGAATCCTCCGTTTCACGTGCCGGTTTTCGTGCTCAGCCATTACCCACGCGCCTCGATCAAGATGGCGGGGGGTACGATCTTTCATTTCGTCACGGACGGAATCCAGGCTGCGCTGAAAAGAGCTGAGGAATCGGCTGACGGGCAGGATATTCGGCTCGGCGGCGGCGTCGCGACCATCCAGCAATACCTTCGTGCCCGTCTCATCCACGAGATGCACCTGGCGATTGCTCCAGCACTGCTTGGCTCGGGCGAACGATTATTTGCAGGTCTCGACGCGGTGGCGCTGGGCTATCGATGCAGCGAGCATGTTTCCACGGCGTATGCCACGCATGTCATTCTCACGCGCAAGACTTGACGCATTCACGCCCGCATCGCGCGTGAGATGCGCTGGGGCCGCCTATTCCCGCGCCACGAGGTAGCGCAAGTCCTTTACCGACCACCTACCTTCCACGGGCGTTGCGGCGCAGCTGTAGTCTGCCGCGACATTTGTCGTTGCCACCTTGAGTGCATCGCGGCACTGCTCCAGGCTCGGATAGGCGGCTACGGTCTGAGTCCCGCCCGCGTGTAACTGCGCCACCAGAATGAATAGCATGGACTTCATGTAATCCCCTCCATCTTTTTGACCACGCCTTCGTGGGCGTTTGGATCTAACCGCGCCGTCTGCGTAGCGGCGCATGAACCGGCAGGATTTCTGCCGCAATTCTGGACATGTGCAGCCGCCACCCGCGGCCAGGCGACGTCGGGAATGGGCTTGACGCCCATTTCAGTGTTGAACCGTTACTGCTGCGTTGCATACAGCACCCCTCGGAAAAACCGTTTAATGATGCTGGTGGGATGCCCGATTTGTGGCAAGGCGATCGCTGCAAAATCGCGCTGCGCGTCGCAGCCCAAGAAACGTTATGTCATTGGGAACCCGCGCCGGGCGCCGACGGATCGTCGGCCTCGAGCCCCACCGTGGCAATCACGCCATTGGCTTTTCGCAGCACTTCACGCGCGTAGTCCCAGTTGATCGCAACGGTTGTGTCGCCCACCGCGGCTCTCAGCAAGTCGGAGAATTGGTCGACATCCGGTTCAAAACTCTCGCCTTGCGCATTGACTGGCGGGTGCGCTTCGAGCAGCAGCTCACCATTGATCCACGCCACCTTTACCGGGACGTTGATCAGACGTACCACTGTGCCTACGGGAAGCTGGGCAAATAGTTCCGCCACGTCCTCTGGGTACATGCGAATACAGCCGTGGGTGATGGCCAGTCCCACCGCGGTGGGATTGTTGGTTCCGTGGATTTCATAGGTTCCATCGCCGAATCCGAGACGGATTTTATAGTCGCCCAATGGATTGTCCGGTCCCGGACCCACAACCTCCGGCAATGGATCGCCCGCTTCGGCATGCTCTTTGCGGATTGAGGCCGGCGGATACCACGAGGGATGTTTGATCTTGGCGATGACGCGGGTCTGCCCGAGCGGCGTGTTACGGTCCAATTTCCCGATGCTGACCGGGTATGTAATAACCACCCGCTTCCCGTTTGGAGTCGCTTTGGGAAAGTAGTACAAGCGGTGTTCAGGGAGATTGACGACAATGCCCTCGCGCGGCCCCGGCGGCAAAATGCGCTGGCCCGCCAGGAAAATTGGGGTGCCCTCGCCGGGCAGCCACATATCGACGCTCGGATTGGCGCGGATGATTTCATCGTATCCCAGGCTGTAGCGCCGTGCGAAATCCAAAAGCGTATCGTGGTAGTGCGATGTGACGCTGAGGTCGGCGCCAACGACCGCTGAGCCGTCCGCAGGCAAGTCGAAGTCGGTTGCTGTCGCCGCAACGGTCTGAAATGCGAGAGCAAGACTCAGCACAGCCGAAAGCGGGGAACAAAATTTCGCCGCTCCAGAATGCCCGGCCGTATGCGTCGGCTCCGGGCTCATCACCGCCCCGGTCCCGCCCGTGAGACCGCAACCCCGAAAATCGGCCCCATGTCCGAGCCGCGATCTTCCCGATGGAGACTGGGCGCATAGAGGCTCGAGATGGTTCCATCCAAGTACAGTGCCTCTCTGCAATGCAAGGCATCGCGAAAGAAGCTGGCGAACTCATAAAATGTCACGGGAGATTCGCTGATTACGAACACCGCTGCATCGGGGGCGGGCGCGCAGACGCCATTGCGGATCTTGCGCCAGGTGGATTTCGGATTCATGACCGCGGAAGTCGTGATCTCCCCACCGTGGACCAGCATCGGCCCCGATTGCGTCGCAAACGAAGGCTTTGGGTGTTCGCTGGCATACTCGTCGGTCGTGATAACGCGGGCAGAACTGCCCTCCACCAAAAAAACGCCGTTGGGCTGCTGTGAGAAATTTCCCGACCCCAGGTGACGATTCAAGGGCACGAGCTCCCGTCCCCCGGTGACAAACAGACCGACCGGCGAGAAGTCCGGCAGGTACATGCCGGCGTTCACCGCAAAGACCAATTGTCTGCCTTTGGCTGTCAGCGCCTCGCGCAGCGCGGAAAATTGCCGGTAAGGCTGGCCCGTGTCGTCCCGCCAGAATAACTCCAACCGCTCATCGCTGAGATTCACTCGACACGTCGTGAAGGTTGTCCCGCCAGCCGCAGGGTTTGCGGCGCACTCGACCGCGTGAGACGCGCCGCTGCAAACCAGCAACGCGCCGGCCAGCACCATCCGCGTGCTGTGAATCACGAACAACATCCGATATTGGCCATCACCAACGCTCCAAGTCCGCCGGCACCGGTCCGCAAACGCTTGTCCGCCCGAAGAACTACTTCACGCGCTCGAATAACACTGTACCGCGGCTAAGCGGCGCTCCCGGGAAATTCACGGCCGCCTGCCACGCCGATTTCACCGTGAGGCGATTGCCGTCGATCTGAAAGGAGCGCACCTGATCTGTCCCGTCCCACGCCGGGTTCCAGGCGGTATCGATGCTGGCGATCCACCGGTCGCCTTCGATGCGGTACTTGCCTGAATAAGCGATCAATGTTTTCAGTAAGGTTGCGCGATCTGAATCGTCGGCAGGAACTTTGCGGCCCTCCGCTTCGATCACCGTCATCAATCGGGCCTCGCGCGTGAAAATGATGTACCCGGTCGGGTGTTCGCCGAACATCGCGCGTTTCGGACTGCCATCTTGGAACTCAGTTTGATATGAAATCAACTTCCATACACCGATCAGCGCTTTGGGATCCGCTGCATGGCTCGGTAGCGTCGAGAATAGCAATCCGAGACACAGGAAGACCGATTTCATGTCAACCACCTCCGCCCGATTTATCAAATGCAGTTTTGATGAACTGCACCAGGCGGCGTCGCGCATCAAATCCATGCCACGGCTCGGTGCTCGGAAATCCATACATATTCGATTCGCCAAAGGACCGTGATTGTCCCGGGGATATTGCAGCAGCTGCACCGCCACGCCTTGCTGGCGCAAGGCCCGATACATTTCCAGGCTTTGGCCGAGCGGGTCGGTGGTATCTCCCTCGCCCTGGATGAGCATGAAGGGTGTCTTGGCCTGGGCGACGTAGGCGAGGGGGCTTTGGCGCCACGCATCCTCACGGTGCTCCCAGGGCTTGCCGTAGAACCAGCGGTCATACCAAGAGTCATCCTCCGTGCCGTATTCGCTTTGCTGATCGATGACCGGCGCTGCGCTCACGATCGCCTTGAATCGATCGGTTTTGCCCTCGACGAATGCCGCCATTTCGCCGCCATAGCTGTAACCCATCAACGCGAGCTTGTTCGGATCGATTGAATAGGCCGCGACCACCGCGTCCACTCCCGTCATGATGTCTCGAAAGTCGCTGCCGCCCAGGTCGTTCTTATTCGCCGCCGCGAAGCTCGCGCCATAGCCCGTGCTGCCGCGCGGGTTTGTCATGAACACTGCCCACCCTTGCGCCAATAAATGATCGACCATGGGCGAAAATGATTCGACGAAGGCACCGGTCGGGCCGCCGTGCACCTCGACGATCATGGGAACCTTGCCGGTCGCGGCTTGCGAGGGAAGATAAAGCATCCCTTCGATGTCGAGGCCTTCGTTCTTCCAATGAACGGCGTGCACCGTCGGGGCGCCCCACTTGGCCGGTAGCAGAGTCGGGGTATTGAGCGGTCGTGCGGCCTGCCCGGGTTGCGACGCGAAGTACAGCGCCGGCGATTGCGTGCCGCTCTCCCCGAGCCACACACAGGGAGCATGCTTCACGCTGCACTGCAATCCGCGCACCACCGGGCGCTCAAAGTGCAGCTCTTCGGTTTTGCCGCCGCTAATGCGCAGATATGCGCGGCGAAAGCCCAGCTGCACCGCTTGAAACACGGCAGGACCGATCGCCACGGGATCCTCAGCGGCCAGCGAACCGCCGAGTTCGGCCGTCAAATTGCGTACCGATCGATCGTCGAGATTTAAAACAAACAGTTCGTCATAGCCCGGCGGCGCATCCGGCTTGGCCTGAGCGCGGAAGATGAAGCGCGAGCCGTCCTCGGACCACGTGCCGCCGCTGATGGTCGGCGGAACTTCATGGAGTTGCGCAGGCTGGTTGGGATTTAGGGAATCGACCAGCCATGCACTCATCGATGGTCCCAGATCTCCCGCGTGATTGCTCCCCTCACTGAGGGCAATAAGACGGTTGCCCTTCTTTGCCCACGCGACTTTGGCGACATCGGGCGCGATGGCGACGGCGGTCAACTTGCCCGATTCTGCGTCCAGCAGATAAAGCCGCTTGCCGTGCTTATCGTGGTCGATCCAAACGGCATCCGCTTTTTCATCCTTTTGCTTCTTCTCCCCGGGCGTTTCCGGATCCCGGGCAATGATGGCGATCATGTGGCCGTCGGGTGCGGGTTCATATTGGTCGATGTCCAGAGGCACCGGATTTCGCGGCACCGGCGGGTCGCTCGTCTTCTTCGGAGGAATGGCGTCCGGCTCTTGCGAGTCGTCCACCACCGGCGCAACACTGATCTCGTATGCATGCGCCTCCCCGCCCGACATCGGTAGCCGAAACAACTGCACGTGCTCTGTGCGCTTGGCTAGAAACAAAATGCTGCCGCCGTCGCCGAGCCAGCGGCCGTAGTGCTCACCCAGTTTGTCCGTTGTCGGAGAGAAGGTCAGCTGGCGTGCCGTGTTGGCGCCGACATCCACCAGCCAAAGATGGTGCCGGCCGCCGTCGGCCGTGGCGTCCGTCACTCGAATGAGTACTCGGCCGCCGTCGGGCGAGACCTGAAGTTCACCGATCGCGCGGACATGGCGCAAATCTTCGTTGGAAGGAACGCCGCCATCTGCCGCGTGCAGCTGCACGCCTCCGCCCGCGAATAGCACCATCAAGCAGATACACTGCCGCCACTGAAGCCGCGCTGTCCACATGCTCTTGCTCCTGCCTTTTTTATTCACTATACGCGAAGCTGCTTAGGCGTTACGGCGCGACCTAGTGCGGTACCTCGATCCAGAACGGCTTGGTCGAATCCACCGGCGTCGTGCCGGCGGGGCCCTCGCCGATAATTTGCACAACGACGGGCTTGGCGCCCCCCGATCCATCCCAATGAACCGCGTTCGCCGGATGCATCATGACGCTGCCGGGCTTCAACGCCACGGCATGCGCCAAATCGAAGGTATCGCCGGTGCCGGTGACCCAGGTGCCTTCGAGCACGGTCACGTAACGGGCCATCGGGTGCCGATGAGGAATGTCCATGACGTACGGCGGAAATCTCACGCGGATCACATACATGCCGGGTTTTGCCGGGTCGCCGAGCAGGACCGCCTGCTGGGCACCGTGCGCATTGGGAATTTCCTGCCAATGAATTTGCTCGGGAGTGATTCGCACAAAGCCCGAACTGTCCTGTGGCGCGGCCGCCCCGACAAGGGTGGCGACGCCGGCGACGATCAGCCCGCAAGCAACCATCCAAATTGCGTTTCTCTTCATGCTCTCCCCTTGAGCGCTTGAGCGCCGCTGATGCCTTATGTCTTGCTGAAGCCTGCGCGCCAAGTGTGACGGATTTCCTGATGGCGCGATGCCGCCGACAGCTTTGCGCCGGACTGCGATCCACGCCTAGGTTCCTCCACTCCACGTTGGCTAAGGTCTTCGCACCGCTAAAAGTGACTATCCGAGCATATGTCAACTTGCCGCTTATTGTCGCCCTGGGTCTTGTTGTTGTTCGGGCTTGTCGCCTCGGGCGCGGCGCCCGCCGATGCGGGCTTTCGCGCGGATACCATCCTGATCGTCAAGCATGAACGCAAGCTCTATTTGCTGCGCGATAACTCACCGCTGCGCAGCTATCGGATTGCACTGGGCTTGAGTCCCACCGGCGCCAAGGAGCACGAGTGGGACTTTCGCACGCCCGAGGGGAGCTACATCATCGATTTTCGCCAGGAGCACAGCCATTACTTCAAGGCGTTGCACATTTCCTATCCCAGCTCTGCGGATTTGAAGCGTTCGGCCGCGCAGCATCAACGCGTTGGCGGAGATATTTTCATCCACGGCGAGCCGAACCAACCGACCAAGCCGGTCTCGTACTACAAGACGCGCGATTGGACCAACGGCTGCATCGCGCTTTCCGATGAGGACTTGCAAGACCTCTGGAACCTCACCGCGGGCCAGACGCGCGTCGAGATCGTTCCCTAAAAAGGCGTTCCGGGCGTCGCGAGCGTTAGTCCTTGGCTTGCCCCATTCGTGGGATTGAGGCCGCGATGACCCACGCCGCTCCGATCAGGGCTAAGTTAACCGCGTTCTCGCCCCAGGCGAAATGATTGTGGGGTAGGGTGATGAGAACCCTTGGTATATGCACCAGGATGGTGAAAACGATGAACATTGCGGTGAGCAACATGGCGGCCAATCGCGCGTAGACGCCGGAAATGAGGGCGATGCCGGCTAAAACATGTCCTGCACCGGTCGCGTACGCCCAAAAGGTTTGGTTCGGCGGCAACCATGCGGGAATATAGCTAACGGTGTTGGCCAGGTAGAGGTGATGAGCCAAGCCAAAATAAATGAGACAAACCCCAAAAATGATGCGGACGATCCTGCAGATGCGCTCGGCGGTTGCCGCTTCGAGTCGCGCATAAAAAGTGCAAATGATCAATGCCGCACCCGCGAGCGCAAGATTCTCGAACACGCCATACCACGCGGCGAACATGGACGGCTGCTGGAAGCCTCGGGGCACGTCAAAGAAGACAATTGCCGCACAGTAGGGCACGAATAGCGCCGCGGCGCCCAGGAACGCGGTGCGTGGCCATAAAAGGGCCAGTCCCGCGAGCAGCGGCAGCACCGCCACCACATACCCCCAGACGCTCTGACCGGCAGCGGTGATCCAGGTCGGTACCCATACGACGGCGAAATCACCCCAGACCAGGCCGGTGATGCCGAGCGCGACTGCTCCCAGACCGTAGACGCGAACACTGACGCGACGCGCGAATATCTCGTCCCAAATGGATGTCACTTGATTCCCCCAGAGGATTATTTTTTGCCGCACCTGCGCGAGCAGAGGCCTGCCCTCCCGATCGTAGACCATGACCCGCCGCCGGGAGAAGTTCCACTTCATCGCTAAATGGCGGGTCCACTTCTACGACTGCGGCTTGCAGCGCTCTTAGGTTGTTAGAATGCGCGGCGTTCCGCCCGATCTTTAAGGCCAAGGAGTGATTCCTTGATTGATTCAATCGCCATGCCGCATTCGTTTCCCATGATCCGCGCCGGGGGACTCTTTATATTGCTCATGGGAGTCGGCGTGCTCTTGGGCGGGCTGTGGCCCCGTCGACGGATGGCGCTGCTGATGGCGGGCGGAGCGGCGGCGACAGTGGCCATCATTCTGACCGCCAATGTGCTGACGCGCCCGCTCGGCATGCCCACCCAAATCCAATTCTGGGCGCTGGTCGCGGCAATCGCACTGGAGATGGTGCTCATTCGCATCGTCGTCGCACGCTACAAGCGCGACGGCGAGCGGCCGTTTCTGCTCGCGATATTATTTGTCGTCGGCCTTCACTTCCTGCCGATGGCGCTCACGTTCGGTCCCTTGTGCGTGGCGTTGGGGCTCTGCGCCATGGCGAATGCGGCAATGGCCATGCGCGTTTCACGCGATGCTTCTTTGAATCGCGTTTGGATCATCGACGGCCTGCTGAAGCTGTTCTTCGGCTGCCTGATGTTCGCCGTTGTGCCGTAGGTTCAGCGGCCCAATCCCTCGCACGTGACATAGGTTGATCCGCTCACTGAGCCCACCGATGCCGAGACGGTCGCATGACCATCGTAATACGAGTGAGGTGCCTTGCAGCTCACCAGTCCCGCAATTACTGTCGCGACGCCGGTATTGCTGGAGACCCAGGTGGCCGTCGCGGTGACGTTCTGTTTCGCACCGGATGCAAAGGTACCTGTCGCCGTCAGTTGAATCTTGCCGCCCGCGGGGATTTCACATTCTCTTGAAGGCGTGATCGTAATGTACTTCAGCTGCGGCGCCTGGCACGTCACGCCGATCGACGCGCTGACACTGCCGTTGGTGGCGCTGATCGTCGCGGACCCGTTCATCGTCAGGGCGGCATTGCAGCTCACAAGGCCAGTGGCTGACACCGTGGCGACGCTTGATACGCTGGAACCCCAGTGCACGGTATTCGTAATGGGTTGCGCAGGTCCGGAGGAAAAGTTGCCCGTCGCCGTCAATTGCGCGCTGCCGCCGGCCGGGAGCGTGAGCTGCGAGGGTGCAATCGTGATCGACACCAGCACCGGCGCCAGGCAGGTGACCGTCGTCGAACCGCTGGTGGTGCCTGTTGCGGTGGCCCCGGTTGCCGAAATCGTCGCCGATCCGCCCTGCGTTGCGCTGGCACTGCAATTCACCAGGCCCGCCGAAACAGTCGCCACGCCCGGCGCGCTGGAAACCCACGTGGCGGTGGGCGAAAGATCCTTGGTCGAGCCGTCGGTGTAAGTACCGGTGGCCGTCAATTGCATCGCGCCGCCGGCCGCCACCTGCGGCGCAGGCGGTGTCACATTAATCGATGCCAGGGCAATGACCTTCACCACCGCCTGCGTGAAGCTCGTGATGCTGTTGCCCGCTGCCGCAGAGCACATGAGCTCAACGGAGTAGGTGCCCAGCGTCGTCAGCGTGCCGGTCGAAACGGAACCTGAACCGGAAACGTTCGCCGGCGTCAGGAATGTTCCATCGCTTGCCGAGATCGAGCATTGCGTGGGCGGAAACGACAAGGGGAACGCCGCCGGGGCCGGGCCCCAGCTCAGCGTCGCCGCAGCAGGACTTACGGAGCTGATGGTGACCGTCGCCGGCGACGGTGTGAGCGTGACGCAGGGCGGGACGTTGGTCGTCGGCCACTCGGCATTCGCAGACTGCGTTAGAAAGAACAGATCGATCGGCAAGAACAGATTGGCGAGCCGCCCGTCGATGTCTCCCGCCGGGTTGGGATTGCCGGGCGGGGCCAAGCCTGTGAACGCCGGCAAATTGGCGCGGACGTAGGCGTCTGCAGAGGCCAGCGAATTCATCGCGCAGCTATAGCCATTCGACGCCGATTCGGAGCGGCCGCCGTTGAAGAAGCCTTGTGCCTGACTGACATAGCCCTGCACGGTCGCCGCGACGGTGGGATCGATCTGCGCGCTGGCCGCGCTGATCGTGCTCGTGAGGTTGGTAAACTTGTCCGTGACGAATCCGGGCAGGCCGTAGGCCATGCCGCTCGGCGCGCTGTTGAGCCCCAAGCCATACGCCATCATGGACAAAACATGGCTGTTGCCGCCGCCGTTGTCGCAGAACCCGGAGAGGTCCAGGAAGTAATTGCTGCCCGGCGCGGGGCCTCCCTCGACGGTGGTGCCTTCGATCGAGGGCAGGTCGGAGCGCGGTGCCCAGGCAAAGACCTCCAATTGCGGACAGGTGAGGTTCAATGGCCCCGGTAGCGGCACGTCGGGATCAACCGTGTGCTGAAAGAATGTGTTGTTGGCGTTCTGATCCACCGTCTTGGCAGTGCTCTTGACGACCACGAATCCGGCGCCGGTGGGTCCTGAATGGCCGCACATGGTCCCGGGTAGTACGGTGCTCGGGAAGCCGGGGCAGAAATTCGCGACATCCAAATTACCGCCGGCGCAACTCCAGGTGGAACCGACTACGGTGACGCGCGGGTCGGATTTCACGACGCAGCTCTCCTCGAGCAGCGGCGCAGTGGGCGGAAGGTTGCCGCTGCCGGTGCCCGATAATTGCGTGGTCAACTCCGGACCTAACGGCGTACAGGCGCTGGGCGCGACGCAGGCTGTCACCGGCACCGAGCCTGAACTGCTCGTCGCGAGACCCTGCGGATCTTTGTTGCCGGTGCTCAATGACGCCAGCGGCGGATTCGCACCGCTCGCCGGCGGAGCGCCGAATTGCAGGATCTTGCCGCGCCCCGGGGTGAACTGCGACACGAACGCGTAGGTCAGGGTTGAGTACGTGCCTACTTTGATGCGCCCTAATCCGAATCCTAAGCCGCTGGCGAAATCCGCGGCCAACGCGCCGCTGCCGGAATCGAAGCGCATGACTCGGCCGCCCAACGTCGTAATCAGCAGGCTCACGCCATGGGTTGCATCCGCCGGCCAGACATCCATGCCGATCGGCAGCGTGTCGTGCAGCAGCGGGGAGCTGACCGCGATGGAAGTGGGATTGTTGAGAGGCTTGCTGGGATTTGCCAGGACGCTCTGGATTGCCGCCTGCGAATAGACCATTACGCGCGCATTGAAAATATCGTTGGACAGCACCAGCACATCGCCGACGTTCCAGGCGGGCGCTGCCGTGCCGACCGGGGTCGCCGCGGTGGTGGCGACCAGGACTTCAGTGACGATGCCGCAAGTATCGTCGATCAAGATCGGCGCGCCGTAGGCGCCTGTGGTGGCGTTGAAGGGCAGCACCCAGAGCGCCGCCTTCGCATCATCGCCGTCACGATCATCATCGTGAAATCGGGGCAGCGACACGACGAACACATTGCCGGCGACATCGGAAGAGAGGCTCAAGGGGAACCGAGGACCCGGACTCTGATGCGACCACGTAAAAATCGGGGTCGCGACCGCGTAGCTGGCAGGGCCGGGACCCGGATAGCGCAGGATGCGGCTGTTTTCCGCGTCGGCCACGATCAAGTCCATCGCGCTGGTAACTGAATTGGGAACGCGCGCCACCGCGAAAAAGCTGCCCTGCGAGCCGCCGTCGGTATTGAGGGCGGCGGTCCCGGTGATGAGCGCGCCGCTATTGGGCTGCGAGTTCGGCGTCACGGTCACGTTGTACAGCGAATTGCCGTTGCTGTTCACCGCGGTCAAGCCAAATTGTTGCACGGGCACGGTCTGTGCGTGGAGTGCGGCACAAGCCAGCAACGCGGCGGCGCCCACGCCAAGTTGCGTGATGGCTTGACGGCGCGCGCACGGCAGCGCACTCAGGAATTTCTTCGCGGAATGGTAATCCATCGATATCCCCTTTCTATTCTTTGTTCTTTGCGGGATCGCGATGCGCTCACCCCGTGAAGTGCCGCATACGCTAACACACTGACCTTTCAGAATGTCACGGCGCGTTTCGCATTATGTTACGGCGTTACCGCATTCTGTCGCGCCGCCTCCGCGACCTGCAGCTTTTCGCGTCGGTGCAGGGCCTCCAGGTAACGCTGTGCCAGTGTTCGATAAATCAAGGGCAATCCACTGTCTTTGACCAAGATCGCCTCGCCATGGGTCAAGGGTTTTTCGGCCTCGGGGTAGCGGCCGAGTCCCGTCAGCGCCGCGCCTTCGGCGCATTCGGCGAGCGCCGTGCGCCAGTGATCGGCGGACAATGCCGCCGTATAAATCGCCTTGGCGTTGCGCGCGAAATCGAGGGCCTCGGGGTAGTTCTTTTGCTCGACTCGCAGGATGGCGAGAGCAATTAGACTCGAAGCGACGTCCGGGTGCTGTGGGTTGAGCAGCCGGCGGCGCATTGCCAGTCCCTCTTCCAGATAGACGTCGGCTTCCGTGTCCTCGCCGCCGATCGTCAGCCAGGAACCGATGACGTTCAAGACCCGGGCGGTCTCCGGATGATCCGGCGGGTAGGCCTTGCGATATATTCCGAGCACCTCCCGCATGTTCGCGAGAGCCTCGCCGGTTTCGCCGCGGTCGTATTGCAGCGAGGCAAGATTGAGCAGCGTCCGCCCGACTTCCGGGTGCTCGGCGCCGAGCAGTTCGCGCCGCATGTCGAGCGACTGCCGGTAAAGCGTCTCAGCGCCGGCGAGATCACCCTTGTCCTGCATCGTCATGGCAACATTTTCGAGCCCGTTGGCGATTTCCGGATGCTTGTCGCCGAGCAGCTTGCGGTTCATTGCCAGCGACTCTCGATAGAATTTCTCCGCTCCCGCGCCGTCGCCTTGCTGCCACAAGAGCACGCCCATGTCATTGAGCACTTCGGCCAGATCCGGATGCGGCTCAGCGCCGCGCAGCGCGCGCTGCATGGCGACAGCCTGCTGCATCAGCGGGATCGCGGCGTTGAGATCGCCGCGCTCGGCCATGGCGCGCGCCAGATCCTTCAGCGTGCGCGCGACCGCAGGATGAGTCTCGCCATACAGCGCCTTCTGCCGCTCCAAGGTTTCGCGCAAGCTCTTCTCGGCGTCCACGTAGCGACCTTGCTTGGCGAGCAGCGTGCCGAGGCCGTAGAGCGAATTTGCCAGTTTTTCTTCGCTTTGCCGATCCTTCGGCCGGGCCGATTCGATCCGGATCGCTTCGCGGTAGGCCTTCTCGCCCGCGGCGTAATCGGCCTGCAGCGCCATCAGGTCCCCCTGATGACTCAGGGAATCCGACAGGTCCAGTGGATCGATGCCCGGCAGATGGCGGCGTTTCGTCACGGCCCCATCGAGCAGCGGCCGCGCCTGCGAGAAGAGACCCAGGCCCATATACACCGTACCCACCGTGTCCATCAGCGTGGCCTGAATCGCCGGTTCTGCCGCCAACTCGCTCTCGATGCGCACCGCGCCCTTGTCGAGCATCTCGCGGGCCGTCACTTTGCTGCCGCGCGCTTCGCTGGGATCGAAGATTCTGAACAGATCGACGAGAAAGCGGGTCGCCTCTTTGGACGTGCGAGCCTCGGCCTCGGCGCGCAAGGTCTGGCGCTGCGCGGCGGCCCGCTGCACGAGCGCGTAGGCGGCGAGGCCGGTGGTGAGCACCATGCCGGCCGCGGCCGCGCACGAAAACGCGAACAGGCGCGCGTTGCGGCGTTGTTGTTCGCGGCGCCGTAGCGTGTCGTATCCGACCCCCAGCAATCCGGAGATCAGCTTCAGCTTGGCGTTGTTCTTACCGTCCTTGCCGGGACGCGCATCGGCGGCGATCGGTTCGGTGCGCGCCGAGCTTAAATTGCCATCGCTCCCGAGGCGAAAGCGCAGGGCCGGGGGAAAGCATTCTTCCGCTTCGCGTCCCGGCAGGTCGCTGGCGTTGGGTTCGCCGCCGACGATGATGCAGAGGATCTTGTCTTCGCGGCCCAGGCGCTTGAACGCCAGGATCTCCTCGTTGACCCACTTGGACTGCGCGCTTTGCGGTGAGCAAATGACGATCTGCGCCGCGGACCCGGCGAGTGCTGCATTGATCAATGCTCCCAGATCGGTCGCGCTCGGCAGTTCGTCGCGGTCCTTGAAAATGGGCACCAGCCGCTTCGGCACCTTGCCTAGGGCGGTTGAGGTGCCGATCAACGACTTCGGCGGGTGGTATCTCTCGAGGGACCTGTGCAGCCAAGCAGCCCAAGCCGCATCCCGGTGGCTATAGCTGATAAAGGCGCGGTATTGAATCGCTTCCACTCTTCTTCTCTGGTAGCGGCGCGGCTTAGTCTACTGAAGAGCCTCTTGGGTCGCTACAATGGCCGCCGCAAACCAGGTATGAGAAATCACCGTGAAAATTTGTAAAGCGCTGCTCGCCGCGGCCGCAATTATGTTGGCCATGACCGCGAGTGCCGGTGGCGGGGGTGGGGGTGGTGGCGGTGGTAGGGGTCCGCACGTGCCGCGCACGGAAGGTGTCGACTTGTTGCCGGGCGCGGGCCGTGATGGGCTCCGGCAGGTGGTTCAGAACCAGTGCCTGCAGAATTGGCGGCAGCACCACAACCCGGCGCCCTGCGAGCGGATTTGGCTCTCGAGCCCTCAGCCGGACAGCCCGGGTTATGCGGTGCTCGAAGATCGCAAGGGCGGTGCTCACTATTTATTGATTCCGCTTCAGACCTTTGCCGGCACCGAGAGCGGGGAGCTCTTGGATCCGGACTTGCCGAATTATTTTGCGCAGGCTTGGAACGTACGCGATCTTTTGGACAAATACGTGGGTCATGCAGTGCCGCGTACCGCAGTGGGGCTCGCGCTCAATACGGCGCGAACGCGCGATCAAGATCAATTCCACATACATATAGAGTGCCTGCGGCCGGAGGTATTCGAGGCGCTGCACGCCGCCGCCGCGCAGCTCAGCACGAAATGGTCGCCGATCACGGTCTTCGGCTCGACCTATCAGGCCATGCGCATTAACGATGCCAGCCTTGAGTCGACGCGGCCGTTCGAGTTGGTGGCGCAGCTCAGCCCGGAGGCGCGACATCACCTCGAAACTTACACCGTGCTCATCGCCGGCATGCAGTACCCGGAGGGCGCCGGTTTTGTGATCCTCACCAGTACCGGACCCACCGCTGAATTGCTGTTGGATCAGGGCTGTACCGTCGCCGGCGGCGGTGACTAAAGGCCATTTACGGACCTTGCGCTCAATGTACTCGCGGCGGCACTGATCCTCGTCGGTCTGGCGGGTGCGGTGGTGCCGATGCTTCCCGGCATACCGTTGATTTTCGGCGGCATCTGGCTCGCCTCCGCGGTGGATCACTACCAACACGTGGGTACCGGCTGGCTCATCGCCATCGGCAGCATCGCCGCCGTCGGTTTGGTGTTGGACTTCACCGCGGCCGCGTTGGGCGCCAAACGAGTCGGCGCGAGTGCCCAGGCCATCTCGGGCGCGCTCATCGGCACGCTCGTGGGTCTTTTTTTGGGTATCCCGGGATTGATTCTCGGACCCTTTCTCGGTGCCCTCGTGGGCGAACTGTCCGCCGGGGGCAGTTTGCTGCGCTCGACGCATGTCGGCTTTGCGGCGTGGATCGGCTTGATCTTCGGAACTCTGATTAAATTGGCCGCCTCCATCATGATGGTGGTGCTGTTCGCGGCGGCCTGGTGGTGGAATCGGCAGGCCGGCTGAAGGCGGAATCCCGGGAGGTTGCGGTGCAAATACGCTTGAACGTCAACGGTCATCCTCGCGAGATCGAGGTCGAGGCGGATGCGCCGTTGCTTTGGGTGATCCGGGACGAGCTCAATCTCACCGGCACCAAGTTCGGATGCGGCGTGGGCGCTTGCGGCGCGTGTACGGTCCACGTGAACGGCAAGCCCATGCGCAGCTGCGTGCTGCCGGTTTCTGCGGTCGTGGACGCAGAGATCACCACCATCGAGGGCATCGGTGCGGGGGCCTTGAGTGCCGTGCAAGCGGCATGGATTTCGCATCAGGTGCCGCAATGCGGCTACTGCCAGTCCGGCTTCATCATGGCGGTGAGCGCCTTGCTCGCCGCCAATCCTGCACCCAGCGAGGATGAACTGGGAACCCTCGTTACCAACATTTGCCGCTGCGGCACATACACACGAATACGCGCAGCCGTGAGTTCTTTGGGGGCGGCCTCGCTGGCGGGCCGCGGAGGTCCAAAGTGATCTCCCGAAGAAAGGTCCTGCTCAGCGGAGCGGCGGCGGCCGGGACCTTGATGGTCGGCTACGCCCTATGGCCGAGCGGCAGACTTGGGAAGGCCAATCGGCTCGCCGCCAGGTCGGGTGAAAGGTTTCTCGCCTATTGGATCAAAATCGCCGACGATGACATCGTCACGGTCGTCATTCCCCACTGCGACATGGGCACCGGCATCTACACCGCGTTGCTGCAAATGGCGGCGGATGAACTCGGCGCGGAATGGGACAGGACACGCGCAGAAACTGCGCCTCCGGATCCGCTGTTCGCCAACGGCGCGCTGGTGGAGGGATTTGCGCTGGGCCAAGCGGGCATGACGCGTGATTCCGTTCCAGCTTTTCTGCAAGGATCCGTGTTCGCCGCGGGAAACCGGCTGGCGCAATTCATGGACATCCAGGTCACGGGCGGCTCCTCCGCGGTGCGCATCAGCGGCGTTTACGGCGTGAGGATCGCGGCTGCCGCGGCACGCGAAATGCTGATCGCCGCGGCGGCGGACCGATTGAACGCACCGCCCAGCGCGTTTTCCACCAAAGGCGGCCGGGTCATTCACCAGCCTTCCGGTCAGAGTTTTCGATTCGGCGAATTGGCGGCGGCGGCCGCGCGCTACAGCCCGTCATCGCATCCCACGCTCAAGCCCAAGTCGCAATACACCTTGGTCGGCAAAGCCATTCCCCGCATCGACATTCCTGCCAAGGTTAACGGTGCGACCCAGTACGGCATTGACGTTCAAATGCCCGGGATGCACTACGCAGCCATTAAGATCGCGCCGATTTTTGGCGGCAAACTGCTTTCGGTGAATGAAGCGGCTATTGCCGCCAACCCGGGAATCAAAAAAGTCATCAAGCTGGAGGACGCGGCCGTCGTGGTCGCGGACCGTTTCTGGCGAGCGCAGCGGGCCGCGGACGCACTGGCGACGGTATTCAGCGATGCAGGCAATGCGGCGGTTTCCTCTGCCGGCATTCGCGAGCGCCACTTGACGGCGCTGAATCAAGGTCCCATCAAGCACGAGCACTCGGTGGGCGCGGGTGTCAAGGCCCTGCAAAATCAAACGCTGCTCGAGCGCGAGTACCACGTGCCCTATCTTGCGCACGCGGCGATGGAGCCGGTGAACGCAACGGCCTTGTATAAAGCCGACGGCACGCTCGAGGTCTGGGCGGGCAGCCAGGACGGACTTGGGGCGCGCGCATTCTGCGCGAAAACAGCGCGACTCCACCTCGACAAAGTGACTTTTCATCTTTTGCCGAGCGGCGGCGCGTTCGGACGACGCCTGCCGGGCCTGTGGAATTTTCTGAGCTATGCGGTGCAAGCCGCGATGGCGCTGCCGGGTACGCCGGTAAAACTCATCTTCACCCGGGACCAGGACCTGAGACACGACTATTACCGCCCCAACGTTACCAGCCGCTTTAAGGCGGCGCTGAACAAAGATGGCACGCCGGCGGTGTGGGTCAATGAATACACCAGCGACGGTGATTCCAATTCCGAGGCGCACATTGTTTACGAGGTGCCGAATCAAGCGTACGGCGCCGTCAAAGTCGCGACGCCCGTGCCTGTGGGCCCGTGGCGCAGCGTGGAGTCTTCCTGGCACGGATTCTTCATTGAATCGTTCGTGGATGAATTGGCGCATCAAGCCCAGCGCGATCCGCTCGAGTATCGCCGGGCGCTGCTGAAGCACAAGCCGCGCCATCTCGCGGTGCTGCAGCTGGCGGCCGAGCAGGCCGGGTGGGACGGTGCGCCCCTTGCGCCGCGGCGCGCGCGCGGCATTGCCATGGTGGAGTCTTTCGGCACCATCGTGGTCCACGTCGCCGAGGTGGAAATTTCGGATGACGGCGAAGTGAAAGTGCACCGAATTACTTGCGCGGCGGATTGCGGCATGGCGGTCAACCCGGACGGTTTCAAGGCGCAGATCGAAGGTGGCATTGTGTTTGGCTTGAGCGCGGCGTTGTACGGGCAGATCACGCTGGCCGGCGGCGCCGTTGAACAACAAAATTTTCCCGATTATCCCGTGGTGCGCCTGGCGGATTGCCCCACCATTGAGGTGCATATAATAGAGAGCGATGCGCCGCTCGGCGGCGGCGGCGAGCCGGGAACACCACCCGTTGCGCCTGCCATCACCAATGCCATCTTTGCCGCCACGGGCGTCCGCGTACGCGAACTGCCCGTCAACAACCACGCGCTCAAGAAAGGCGCCTGAGCGCGGCAGTGATGGGGGCTCCTCGCTGGCAATGGCGCCCATTTCATTCGCGGCAGCGATAAATTCAAAATTCATCCGCCGATTGTCGAAATGGGCGCTCTCCGCTCGTCTTTAACATGAGAGCAAGGAGACCTTCTATGTGCCCACTATGTGCAACATCGGCTGCCCTGACCGCGGCGGCCGCGACCACCACGGCGACCGCAGTCGGGACGCTCGGCCTTGACTTGAGCCGTCTGTTCATAGCGCGCTGGGAAACACTCAAAGAGTCGTGGCTTAGGTATCTGGCATCCGGCAAGAGGCGGCTACGATGAGCACGGATCACCGCAGCGGCCCGGTTCGCATTGCATCGCGAGAGGAGTGGCGAGCTGCGCGGATCGCGCTGTTGGAAAAGGAGAAGGCGCTGACGGCCATGAAGGATGCGCTGGCGGCCGAGCGCCGCGCGCTGCCGTGGGTGCGCATCGGCAAGGACTACTTGTTCGACGGCCCCGGCGGGCCGGTGAGGCTGTCAGAGCTGTTCGCGGGACGTAGCCAGCTGTTCATCAAGCATTTCATGATGGCGCCCGGCCAGTCGCAACAATGCGTGGGTTGCTCGTTGGAAGTCGACCACCTGGCAGGGATTCGCGTGCATCTTGAGCATCACGACGTCGCTTATGCGGTGGTGGCGCGGGCGCCGATTGAGGAAATCGAACGCCTGAAGCGCAAAATGGGCTGGGACTTCCCCTGGGTGTCCTCATATCACAATGAATTCAATTTCGATTTCAACGTGTCATTTACCGATGAGGAGATTGCGCTCGGCCGGGGGCATTACAATTTCCGCGAGGTCGAGGTGAATCCCGCCATCGTCGATTTCTCGGGCGATAGTGTGTTCGTCAAGGACGAGACCGGCGCGATGTTTCACACCTATTCCACCTATGGGCGCGGCGGGGAACAGTTCTTGGGCATCTATGCCTACCTCGACGTCACACCCAAGGGTCGCGCCGAAAATGGCCCCTATCACTCGCTTCCCGACTGGGCGCGGCCCCACAATATGTACGGGCAGGGCGGCACGGTCACGGGTATGGGGCGGTATCACGCCGCAGATTGCGGCTGCGCGGCTCATCTTTAGGTTCGGGAAGGAGGATTGACGTGAAAATATATTGGATCAAGGCACAAGCCCCCCGACGGGTCCTGGCGCTTGCCAAGCATCTGGGCATCGAGGCGGAGTTCGTTGAAGTCGGCCTGATGGCCGGTGGACTGAAGGCGCCGGATTTTGCAGCGATGAATCCCAACAAAAAGGCGCCCGTGCTGGTCGACGGCGATCAGGTTCTCTGGGAGTCCTCGGCCATCATGGCCTATCTTTGCATCAAGGCGGGATCCGATATGTGGCCGGCGCGAAATGCGGCCGAGCAGGTCGAGGTGCTGCGCTGGTTGTCGTGGAATGACTGTCATTGGGCTCCTGCCGTGGGGCCGTTTTATTTTGAACACGTGGTGAAATCGACATTCGGCTTAGGGCCGCCGGACCGCGAGTCGCTGAAAGCCAACGTGCCGAACCTGTTGAAGTTTGCCGGCGTATTGGATGAGCATTTGAGCGGCCGCACTTATGCGGCGTGTGGACGGCTGACGATTGCCGACTTTCAACTCGCCTCGATGGCAAATTATTGGCGCGAATCGGAAATGCCGCTCGAATCGCATCTGCACATCGTGCGCTGGCTCGACGGTCTGAACAGAATTCCCGCCTGGGCGCATCCCTGGCCGGAGCAAGAAGGGGCGCTGGCATCCGCGGCCGGCTGAGCGCGGAATATTTGCGCCTGCATTGCCGGCCGCCGAATCGTCTTACAAGGTCAACTTTATGAACTGGAGCACATGATGAAGAATTTTCTCGCGATTTATTTGGGCTCACCCGGGTCCGCGAAATTCAACGAATTTATTGCGATGGAAGAAGGCAAGCGCAAGAAAATCGAGGCGCAGGGCATCCAGGCTTGGGGAGACTGGATGAAGAAACACAGCGCCGTGATTGTCGACACGGGAGGACCACTGGGCAAAACCAAAAAGGCTTCCGCTCAAGGCGTGGCGGACATCAAGAACAATTTGTCAGGCTTCGTGGTCATCACGGCTGAGTCGCATGAGGCGGCGGCAAAATTGTTTGAAAAGCATCCTCACTTCAGCATTTTCCCCGGCGACTCGGTCGAGATCATGGAAGTGCTGCCGATTCCGGGTCAGCCGCAACGCTAGCGCTGCTGGAAAGTTCGCACCGTGCGTCCGCCGTAGCGTGGCGAGTTGCCGCGCTCGGCGGCGATGTGCTCTGCGAACGACGGTCCCTGCGCCTGTTCGCCTGGCTTGGCGCCGCTCACCGCGATTCAAAATCGCATGGTCTCATCATAGACAGCTGTCCGCATTTATGCATGAAGCGCACGAATTGAGCTAGCATCTCTCCATGCCCGGCCGATTCCTTCTTGCCTACATCGCGACCCTTTTCGTCGCCGTCGCCGTCGCCGCGGACGCGGCAGACCCGCCCGCCTCACCACCGGGCAAACCCGCTGCGCAAGCGGGCACCCCAGATCCGCAGGCGAGCACCCCGGCTCCGCAGGCGAGCCCGACCGCCGCGAGCCCGACCGCTACACCGCCGAGCCTCAATGCGACGCAAGTTTCCGTCTTGAGCGCAAATGAGGTTGTGCAGATTCTGGACCGCACCAGCGAGTGGTATCGAACGCTGGGGCTGCCGCAACAAAATTCGCAGCAACCCAGCGAGGTGTTGATCCAATACGGCAACCGGCAGATCGCCGACAAGGTTGTCGACCTCGTGATTGAACTCGCGCGCGCGGATGCGGAATTGCTGAGCAGCGAGGCAAATGCCGCACAGGCGAGCGCCGACAAATCCGCCGTCGCCTCGCTCAATCAGCAGCGCGAGCAACTTGCAGCGCAGCGCCAGTCGATTCAACAGGAAATTGCCGCTGACCGGCAGAAGCCGAGCGCCGCAGGCAAGCTGGCGGAGCTGCAGGGTGAGCTGGCGATGAATGCGGCCCGGGGGAATCTGCTCGACACGATGGGGGAGTTCGTGAATCAGCGCGACCCCAAAAGCGCGGATGCTGAGGCTCTCAAAGCTCACATCGACGCGATTGCTGCCAGCATACCCCTGGGCGAAAGTGCGCCTGCGGCGACTGGGGCCGCCGCACCCGCGGTCGTAAAAGCTTCCGCCCCCGCAGCGTTGAACCCCGGCGCCGATAGGTCAAACGGCCGCAATGGAATATGGGACCTGGCAAAAAACGTTTTTGATCTCAGAGCCAAAATCAAGGCGATCGAGGCGGTTGACGCACGCTCCAAGGACTTGGACGATGTGTTCCACAAATACAGTGAGGCGCCGCGGGCGCGATTGCAGGCCTACGCCACGAACAGCGATGCGCTGGCAGCCGCGGCGGATAGCGCCAACGGCGCGGCCTTGCAACGCTTAAGGGCTCAATTCGATACCCTGGCATGGCTTTTCAAGCAGACCTCTTCGATCCTGCTGCCTTTGAGCAAGGAGGCGGTGCTGTTGCAGCAGTACCGGCACAATCTCGACAGTTGGCGCGACACGACCCGCCGTCAGTACCACGAAGCGTGGCAGGTATTGGCGGAGCGTCTCGGCATCTTGATCGGCTTGCTGGCGGCCGTGTTCGTGATCGCGGAGGTGTGGCGCCGCGCGGTGTCGCGCTATGTGCATGAACCACGCCGCCGCTACCAGCTCCTGTTGGTGCGGGCCATTTTGATGTGGGCCGTCATCATCGCCATCGTGGGCTTGAGTTTTGTCACGGAAATCAGCAGTTTTGCGACCTTCGCCGGACTCATCACCGCCGGCGTTGCCGTCGCCATGCAAAGCGTGCTGGTTTCAATCGTCGGCTATTTCTTCCTGATCGGAAAATACGGCATCCGCGTCGGCGATCGGGTGCAAATCGGCAACGTCGTTGGCGAGGTGATGGATCTGGGGCTGGTGCGGATGCATTTGATGGAATATCACGACCAAGGTCCCCTAGGCCCCACGGGGCGTGTGGTGGCATTTCCCAATTTGATCGTGTTTCAGGCCACTGGCGGGCTGTTCAAACAGCTTCCGGGCGTGAATCTGTCGTGGCATGAGATCACGTTGGCGTTGCCGGCGGTCAGCGACTATGCCGCTCTGAAGCAGCATTTATTGGACGCCGTTCGCGCCGTCACCCGGCAGTATCGCGGCGAAATCGAGCGCCAGAGCAAGGAGATTCGGGAAATGTCCGTATCGGGTGGCGCCGCAGCCGCGGAGGTGCAAGTACAGATGCACATTGTGGATGGCCACATGCAGGCACAAATCGGCTATCCCGTGCATTCGCAAAACGCCGCCGACATCGATGAACAGGTTTCGCAGGCCGTGCTCGCCGTTTTAAGCGTCGCCAAACAATAAGCCGATAAAGAGGGAGTGTTTTTCGATGATCGCCAAACCCATCGCGGCCGCGCTGATCGCGGCCATGTCAACACCGCTGCTGGCTGCCACGACCGTGATCCATGCCGGCCACTTGATCGCCGAGCCCGGCAAATCGCCGGCGTCCAATCAGTCGATCATCATTGAGAACGGCAAGATCGTTGGCGTCAAGGACGGCTTCGTGGCGGGCGACACCACGATTGAGCTGAAAGACTCGTGGGTCATGCCGGGGCTCATTGACATGCACACCCATGTCAGCGGGATTGAAAAGCTCGACGAACCTGTGGGCGGACAAATCGCGCTTTTCTATATGTCGCGTCCCGCGGAGGCGGTGCTCAATACTCTGCCGCGTGCCAACGCACTTTTGATGAATGGCTTTACCACCATTCGGAACGTGGGCGATCCGACGTTGACGACTTATGCACTGCGGGACGCCATCAATAAAGGCATCGTGCCGGGACCCCGCATGTTCGTCGCCGAAGTGCAAATCTCAGTCGACGGCGGCGACTTCGATGCCTCGAGCTGGGATGTGCGCAGCGACGTGGAAAAATTTGTCACCAACCGCGGCAATTGCTCCGGCGTGGTGGAGTGCACCAGGGTGGTTCGCGAAGAGGTTCACCGCGGCGCCGACATCGTGAAGTTTCGGCAGGCAGGAACGCCGGCGGAGGATCCCAAAGTTGCCATGGTCGAATCGCCGGAGGAGATCAAGGCGATCATCGACACGGCGCATCAACTCAATCGGAGAGTGGCGGTGCACGTGGTGGGTTCGCCTGTATTCCTTCATGCGGTGATTGAGGCGGGCGCCGACACCATCGAGCACGGACCCTTGGATGATGCGGCGATCGCCATGATGAAAAAGCGCGGCACCGCCTACACACCGACGCTGCTCGCCGGCAAGCTCATTGACTACCGCTTTCAAGACGGTATGCAAGGGGTGGGCAAGGCCTATCGAGCCGGCGTGCCCATCATATTCGGCACGGATTTAGGGATCTTCGGGCCGGAGCGCAGCCACGAGGAATTCGCGCTGCTCGCCTCGGCCGGCATGCCGCCGGCACAGGTGCTGCGCAGCGCGACAGTCAACGCCGCCGCCGCGCTCGGCGACTTAGGTGCAGGCTTGGGGTCCATTGCGCCCGGTAAAATCGCGGACGTGATCGCCATGAAGGTGGATCCATTGAGCCATATCGATCAATTGGCCGAACCCGGCAAAGTTACCTTCGTGATGAAAGAAGGCAAAGTGTTCAGAGACGAGCGCTGAGCCTGCCTTAGGATCCTGACATGATCGTCCATCTCATTGACGGCACCTACGAACTGTTCCGGCACTTTTACGGTCTGCGCCGCTTCACCAAGGGCAAAGATCGGCCGATGGGTGCCGTCGTCGGCGTGCTCAACGGCGTGCTGGAGATGATCGAGGAAGGAGCCGCTTACCTCGGAGTTGCCACCGATCATGTGATTGAGTCCTTCCGCAATGATCTCTGGGATGGCTATAAAACCGGCGAGGGCATCGAGCCTGCGCTGCGCGCGCAATTTCTCACCCTCGAGGATGCGCTGACCGCCATGGGCGTGACGCTCTGGCCGATGGTTGAGCTCGAGGCGGACGATGCATTGGCGTCGGCTGCGGCGTTGGCGGCCAAGAATCGCGATGTGCAAAAGGTGTGCATCTGGACGCCGGATAAGGATTTGGCGCAATGCGTGCGTGGCGAACGCGTCGTTCAAGTCGATCGAAAGAGTCATGTCATTCGCAATGCGGAAGCGGTGCGCGCGAAATTCGGCGTCAGTCCGGAAAGAATTCCCGACTATCTGGCGCTGGTCGGCGATGCATCGGATGGCTATCCCGGAATCGCGGGGATCGGGCCCAAGGGTGCTGCGGGACTGATCGATCGATTCGGCCGAATTGAAGATTTTCCGCCGGAGATCCTGGGAGAACGCAAACCGCTGGCGTTGCTGTTCAAGCGATTGGCAACGCTGCGCGATGACGCGCCATTGTTTGCTGATGTCGGCGCTCTTAAATGGCAGGGGCCGCGCACCGACTTTGCCGCCGTCGCCGCGAGCTTAAGCGATCCTCGCTTGATCCAGCGCGCCGAGAGGGCGTTGCACCCGCCCAAACCGTTGGGATCGCGCTCGCCCACCTCGATCGCCTTGAAGAAAAAATCGACCAAAGCCGCCAAGCCGCCGCAGAAACAAATCCTAAATCCGCGTTAAGGGTTTCCCGGCACCTGCGCCATTCGTGCGCGCTGCGACAGTACCGTCCTGCACAGATGGCATAGTCCTATGCGGAAAAATTATATTGACAATTCTCCCTACAGGCATAGGCTGAAGGCATTACGACGTCCACTGTGCGGAGGTAACGGATCTACCTACTGATCCGGGCCCTCGTATTGCTACAACAAAAGAATCGGGGACCTCGTATGAAAATTATCCTGAGCGCTACGCTCTTGGCCGCCGCCTGCGGGTTGGTCCAACCTTCCCTCGCACAGAGTCCGGGCGCGAACGCTTCACCGGATGCGTTGGCGGAGATCGTCGTCACTGCAACCAAGCGTACTGAACGCTTGCAGGACGTGCCGGTGAGCATCAGCGCCGAGACGGGAATAGAGCTCGAGCATCGCGGCGCCACCCAGCTGCAGGACATCATTACCAGCACGCCGGGTCTCAATAATCCCGGTTCGGGTGGCGGGAATTCCACCAACCTCACCATCCGCGGCGTGACCACCGGTACGGATTTGGGTCTGAAGCAGTCGACCGTCGCGTTGCTGTACGACGATATGCCCATCGATCCGGTCGGCCAGGGCGGCGGCGCCAGCAACTTGCGCGTCGTCGACATCGAACGGGTCGAGGTGCTGCGCGGCCCGCAAGGCACGCTGTTTGGTTCAGGTTCACTCGCGGGTGCGCTGCGCTATATCACCAACAAGCCGGATCTCTCGCGGTTCAGCGGCTCGGCTGAAATTACCGGTGCGGATACCGAAACCGGCGCCGCGTCGTATTCCGGCACCGTGGTGATCAACGCGCCCATCGTTCAGGATCAGCTCGGCATTCGCTTGGTCGCGTACGACTATGACGACGGCGGGTGGATCGACGATTTGCGTACCGGCCAAAAGGACGCGAATCCGACCAAGACCGTCGGCGCGCGGCTGGCGATTGCCGCGAAGCCCAATGACCGGTTCAACGCCAATCTCACGATGACCTACCAGGACTCGAAGGACTACAACGGCACCGATGCGGGCAGCCTTGATGTAAAGCCGCCGAACACCGGAGTTTCAGGCCAGGTCACCGACGGCATCAATGACTACATCGTGGAACTGAAAAGCACGATCGCCGCGCTGACGCTGCAATACGATTTCGATTTCGCCACCTTGACTTCGGTTTCCACCTATCACGATCGCAGATCAAACACCTACGGCGTCGATACTTATTTCGTGCCGCTGACTTCCTTGATCGCCACCGGCGGCGCGAACATCGTCCAGGGCATCGACAACATTGAATTCGGCATCGACGGCAATATCTACACGCAGGAGCTGCGCTTGAACTCGCGTGATGAGGGCAACTTCAAGTGGACCGCGGGCGTCTTTTTTCTGCATGCGAGCGCGGGCGGTTCGCAGGAAGACCGTGGCGAGGCCGTCATTCCGGTCATCGGCAGCGATAACATCGTCGACCTGATTTATCGTTTCGGCCAACAGGAAATCGCGGCATTCAGCGAGGCGACTTACACTTTCGCGAATAAGTGGGACTTGACCGGCGGCCTGCGGGTGTCTCACTACATGGTCTCTGCGCAGATCGACACCGGCGGCTACGTTCCGGTATTCAGCATCCTGCAGTCCGACTACGCGCATACCGACTTTCATGACTTGGGAACGCCGGTGGATCCGCGCGTGTCGCTGGCCTATCGTGCGAATCCGGATCTGACCCTTTACACGCAGATCGCGCGCGGCTATCGCGTCGGCGGCGTGAATCTCACCTCAGAGGTCGGCGGCCGCAACACCCCGCCGAGCTATGCGCCTGACAGCTTGTGGAACTATGAGGTCGGCGCGAAGGGCAGAGCGTTCGACGGCAGGTTGAGCTATAGCACGGCGCTGTACTACATCGACTGGTCGAAAATCCAGGTTAGCCTGCAGACTGAACTTGGCAATTACACCGGGAACGCGAGCGCAGCGAGGAATTACGGCGTCGAATTCCAAGTCGATGCCAAACCGGTCTCCTGGCTGCAGGTGGGCGCGGCATTTCAGCTGAGCAAGAACGAGATCTCCAAAAACGATCCGACCATCAGTCGGCCGGCAACGGGTCTCACTGGCGTGAACAAAGGCGATGTGCTGCCCGCCGCTCCGGAAGGACAGGCCTCAACCTACGCCGAAGTGGATTTTCCCGTGGCCAATTTCCAAGGCTACGTGCGTGCGACGGCCTCGTACCTGGGCGATGAGTGGACCGACTTCGAGCATAACGGCACGAAGTTCGGCGGCTTTGCCAGCGAGAGCGTGCGGGCCGGAATAAACTTTGGTTCGTACGAGGCCGTGGCCTTCGTCAATAACCTGAGCAATTCCCAGGGCTCGACCGGCGCATTGGACCTTGCAACCGCCGGTCCGGTGATCATCAATAACCAAGAGCTGTTTCGCATTCGGCCGCGCACGGTGGGCGTGACGTTGCGGGCGAAATTCTAAGTACGCGCCGGGAGAGGCGAATGAACTTCAAATCACGGCTGATTTGCGCCGGCTGCGTGCCGTTGCTGATGTTGGCAGGTTCGCTGCAGGCGGCGCCGGTGCTCAAGGGGCCCCCTGCGCGCGCACTCACCGATCCGAAAAGCTTGAGTTCACCGGTTCTTAAGGGCGCAGGTCCGGTGCCGATCGCGGATCTTTTTTACGTGCGCAGCAGTCTCGACGCCGCATGGAGCCAGGACTCCAAATCGTTCATCGTCTCGACCAACCTCACCGGGCGCTTCAATCTCTGGAGCGTGGCGGCGGGCGGCGCGTTCCCGACGCAGTTGACGCAGTCCGATGATCGGCAGATGGGCATTGCCACCTCGCCGGACGGCAAATGGGTGGTGTTCGAGTCCGATCGCGGCGGCGCGGAGATATTCGATCTGTTTGCGGTTCCCGCCGCGGGCGGCGCCGTCGTCAATCTCACGCACAGCGACGATGTCTCCGAAACCGGAACGGTTTTCTCGCGCGACGGCAAGTTGATCGCATTCAATCACCGTTTGAAAACCGGCGCGTCCAACAATGTGGCGGTGATGGACCTCGCCACCCGCACGGTGCGCGTGCTCACCCACGAGGCCCTGCCCACGATGCAGTGGAGCGTGGTGGCCTTCTCGCCCGACGGCCGGTTCGTCATCGCCAATCGCTCCAATGTCGAGAGAACTCATGGCGCCGTCTGGCGAGTCGAGGTTGCGACCGGCGCGGCCACGCCGGCGCTCGTCACCGGCGAAGCGGGTCTCAACATGGCCGGCGATATCTCGCCCGATGGGCGATGGTTGGCGCTGACCACGGAGACCGCGGCCGGCTCCCTGCAGGCTGCCGTGTATGACACGACGGCGCAGAAACTGATCCTGCTCAAGCCCGACGCATGGGAACAGAAGGCCGGGCGCTTCTCCCCGGACGGCCATTCGCTGCTCATGGTCAGCAATGTCGACGGCCGGGACGTGATCTATTCGTACGAGTTGGCGAGCGCCCGTACCGAGGAACTGCCCCTGCCGGCCGGTGTCAATTCGGATTACTTCGGCAAGCTGCCGGCGTTTTCGCCCGACGGCAGCCGCATTCTGTTTCCGCATCAGTCCGGTAACATGCCGCTCGATTACTGGATTATGGACCGCGCGAACGGCAAGGCGGCGCCGGTCACGCGGTTCGCATTGGCCGGCATCGATCCGGAAAAACTGCCGAAGACTCAGATCGTGCACTACCGCAGCGCTGACGGGACCGTTATCAGCGCCTTCGTTTGGATGCCGTTCAATTTGCCGCGCGACGGCCACGCGCCCGCCGTGGCGCTGCCGCACGGCGGTCCGACAGGTCAGACCATGGATGATTTCGATCGGGATGCCGTGGCGCTGGCTTCGCGCGGCTATGTCGTCATGGCCGCCAATCCGCGCGGCTCGACCGGTTATGGCCGCGCATTTCAAGCGGCGAATCACCGCGACTTGGGCGGTGGTGATTTGACCGACTATGTCGAGGGGGTCAAGTTTTTGGTGGACTCAGGTTACGTCGATGCGCGGCGCGTCGGCATTACCGGCGTTTCCTACGGTGGCTATATGACGATGATGGCCATATCCAAGACGCCGGCCGTGTGGGCGGCCGGAGTGGAAATCTGCGGTATCACCGATTGGTTCTCGATGTATGAGCGCGGCTCGCCGGTGCTCAGACAGTATCAAATGGGACTGCTCGGCGACCCGGTGAAGGATAAGGCCGTCTACGAAGCGTCCAGTCCGCTCACCTTTTTGGGACAGGTCAAAGCGCCACTGCTCGCGCTCGCGGGCGGCAATGATATTCGCGTGCCGCCCTACGAGGCGCAGAAAGTCGCGGAAGTGTTGTCGAAGGACGGCAAGACGGTCGACCTCAAGGTGTACCCCGGCGAAGGCCACGGCTTTTTCAAGCGCGAAGATCAAATTGACGCGCTGGAACGCACGGTCGCCTGGTTCGACCGCTATATGGGCGTCGACAGCGGCGCGAAACGCTAGCCGTTCTAAAGACGCAGTTCCGCCGCGCTCTAATTCCGACCCGTGCCGGACAAGACCGATATCACGTGCTTTTGGCCGGGCGTCACGTAGGTGTTCTCTCGATAGGCGACCGTGTCGCCGATTCTCACTTCTACGACGTGCGTGCCAGGGGCAACGTCCACCTCTTGGGGCTGTCTGGCAATTTCCTTCGCTTGACCGGCCTGCACCCCATCGACGTAGACCATCGATCCCACTGGCGCGCCCACGACCACCAGTTCGGTCGGATCGGGAGCATGCGGCTTGCGATGAAGCCAGCTACAGCCCGAGACGCAAAGCAGCAAGATAATAAGGAAGGTTTTCAATGGAGTACCTTGGCCAGGCGGAAACAAAGAGCCTACCATGGTGTGCCGGTCTTCGATAATAGAGAACGATATGGCCTATAACCGCCTGATCGCCTGCATGGGACTCATCTGGCTGATTTACTGGTATGCGGTGGCTCGCAACGTGAAAGCAACCGCTCGGCGCGAGTCCCTCGCTTCGCGCCTTTCTTACATCGTGCCCACATTGCTCGGCGCCTATCTAGTGTTCTCGCCCGACCTTCCCATGTCTCTGCGCACGCGATTTCTACCCGCCGCCGAAGCGGATATTTGGGGCGGCATAGGGGTGCTGCTCGTTGTCGTCGGGCTTCTTTTTACGGTGTGGGCGAGGGTCTCGGTCGAAATTGGAGCGATATCGTGACGCTCAAGGAGGACCATGATCTCATTACCAGCGGCCCATACGGAGTGGTTCGTCACCCGATCTACACCGGGATTTTGCTCGCCTTTGCGGGCCAGGCGATCGCCCGCGGTGAGTGGCGATGCATCGTCGGCGTCCTCATTGCGGCCTGGGCTTTCTGGCGAAAGCTGCGCATCGAGGAGCGTTGGATGCTGGAGCGATTCGGCGAGAGATATCAGTCCTACCGGCAGCATGTTGCGGCATTGATTCCGTTCGTGATTTAGCGTCGCCTGACGCCCATTCTCAGCGGCTCGGCAACTGTCAAATTGACGCCGTTCCGCTAGCTGCCCATTCCGACAGCCACTCGGCCATCTCTCCTACGCCGTGGTCTTGGCCTCGCGTGCCATAGTTTGACGGCACAAACACAAGAGGGCTGGAACATGGGCATTAACAAGGATCAGGTTGAGGGCCGCGTCAAAGAAGGGGCGGGCAAAGTGCAGGAAGTCGCCGGCAAAGCGGTCGGCAGCCTGTCGGAGCAAGCGAAAGGTATGGCGAATCAAGTCGCCGGAAAAGCACAGTCGAAATTCGGCGATGCCAAAGAGACGGTGAAAGAAAACTACCAGGACGAAAAGGCCCGTCAAGAGGCGCAGCGCAAGGACGCTGATCGACGCCCGTAGGAAATCCGCACTCGCAAGCGGAGGTGCTGCATGAATGGACGACAGTCAGCAGTGGTGGTCGCAATCAGTCTGGTTGCTGCGGCGCCGGCATTGGCCGGCGATTTAAACTCTCCTGCTTTCACGCCGCGGCAAATGGCTCATTGCGTGATGAAGCGTCTGCGGGCAAATACTTCCGAGTCGTACCGCGACGCGTTCAAGGCCTGCAAGAGTCAGTTTGAATCGGTGCGAACCGACCGCGCCCCCGATACGACGATCACGGCGGCGACGCTGCCCGGGAATCAGAAACAATAGTTTTACCCCGATGACCGTCGCTTAAGGGCGCCTGAGGAGCGCCCTTAAGCGAAGCGGTTATCTCAGTCGCTCTCCTTCCTAGGGAATCAGCAGGAAGCTGTGGAATACGTTGTTCTTGTCTACGAGATACCCCGTGACCACGCCCCAGTCATTGATGCTGACTGGAAACGTTCCATTGAAATCATTCGCCGTCAGATCCGCGCCCGGTGCATCGAAAGTCGAGTACCTACCGTCGGGACTGCGTACGTAACCGTGAAACACATTGTTCCCGTCCAAATAGGATCCCGTAATCGCACCGAGGTCGTTGAGGCCCATGGAACAATCGGCGAAACAGCCCAGGCCCTGAGGGCCCTCGCCGGGAACGTCGAACTTTGTGATCCTTCCCGCAGGACTGCGCAGGTAGCCGTGAACCACGTTGTTCCCGTCAATGTAGAAGCCCGCGTTGGCGCCGAACAGATTGAGCGGGCGCGAGCAACCAGGGCAGCCGGTGCCTTGGTACAAGCCGGTGCCCGCGCCGGGAACATTGTAGGTTGTGAGCCTGCCGCCGGCACTGCGCAGAAGGCCGTGGTCAACGAAGTTGCCGCTATCATCTTCGTAGCCCGACGAGGCTTCCCCAAAGAGATTGATGCTGAAAGCCGCGGATCCAAAACACCCGGTCGCGGGGCTCGCATCGCACTCCCCGGGAACGCTCCACGTCGCAAACGTACCGTTGGGACGGCGCAAGAACGGGCGGAACACACCGTTCGGATCAGCGGAGAAACCTACAATCGCTCCTTCCAGGTTAAGGGCATTTGCAATGGTGCTGCCCGGGGTGCTTCCAGCAACGTCGAATGTGGTAAACGCGCCCTCGGGACTGCGCAGGAAGCCGTGAGACCCACCGCTCGCATCCGAGTAAAATCCCGTGATCGCCCCGGCATCATTGATGCCATTCGCGAACGTCCCATTGAAGTTGCCCGCCGTCGTATCTGCAGCCGGAACCTCGAAACTCGTGAACTTACCCTCGGAACTGCGAACGAAACCGTGGAACACATTGTTCGCGTCCAGGTAAGTTCCCGTGATCGCCCCGAAATTGTTGATGAGCACGGAACAATCGGAGTAGCAACCCGTGCCTTGGAAGCTACCGGCGGTCGCGCCCGCGCCGGGAGCCTCGAAGGTGATAATGCGCGGTTTCTCGCCGGCGCCTGCCGCACCGGCCATGCCGAGGCCGAAAAGTCCGAGCAGAAGCCCGCGCGTTATGCTTCCGCGGATTGTCATGCGTCGACGACAAGCGGTGCTGTTGGTATTCATCTTCCCTTACTCCCTTTTTATTGTTGAGAATTCTCGGCGGAAGCGGCGCTCTGTGCCGGTACAGCTCGCCGAGCGATCCTCACCATATACTCCAAAACAGAATCGCTTGAAATGAAGCTCGCTAACTTTGTCGCACAAAGCTCGTGTTAACTTGCTGCCATGCAATAAATCACCGAGAGCGCGTCGCGCGAGGTTCTCAGCGTTTCCGAATCAGCTCGAGTGTTCGAGGCGATCGGGTTTGTGGCGGCTACTGCGCACGGGGGTGAGTGATCTCCGCATTCCCATAATGCTCGTCGATACGGCCGCCGCGGATGAAGTCGGCCATCATCTGGAAGTAGCCTGGCGCGAAGCGCGTGGAGACGCGCTCGCCCTTGGCATTCAACTCATACTCTGTCATCCCGTGCTCGGCGGCGGGATAGACGGCCAGTGTGTAGCTCTTGCCTTGCGCAATCAGGGATTTGATGCGCTTGGCTGTCTCGGCACTGGGCGCTTCCAGATCGTCGCTACCAAGTACCCACAGTTGTGGCGTAGTGGAGGCGCGCAAAGTAGGCATCGGCTCGTAACGGAATGGCGTGGTGTTGACGAAGCTGAACTCGTGGGCAATTGCGTCGCTGATCTGCTTCCGATCGAGCGGCATGATGACGAATAAGAAATCACCATGCACATCCTTGTACCAAGACTCGGACTTGTATTTCTGGCGCAGAGCGTCAAACGCTTCGTAGCCTTCCTTGGCGCCCGTCTCGACCACGCGCTCGCCGGCGCGAGCCAGCTTCAGCGCCTTGGCCGTGTCGGCGGTGGAGTGATGATGGAAATACATGTCCAGCGCGACACTTTCCTGATCTTCTTCTAGCACTGTGACTGCCAGGCCAAAACTCACGATCGCGAAATCCACAGGTGCTCGGTTCGCCGCCAGCGGTACGACCCACCCGCCTTCGCTGCCGCCCTGATAGCCGATGCGTCCGAGCCGCACGCCGGCGAGCCGCACGGCTTCCTTCATCGCGGCGATGGCGTCATCAGCGAGGACGTTGAAATCCTGCGTGTATGTGCCGCCCGATACGCCGGTGCCGCGCTTGTCATAGACGAATGCGCCAATGTCCTGCGCCGGAAACATCCGTTGTAGGGCATACGAGTCAAGCGCCGAATCCTGTTCTGAACCATGCACCAGCACTACGACCGGTATCTTCCCATTGCCTTTCGGCATGACCAGACGTCCGGCAAGCTTCACTCCATTGCTGTCGAAAGCCGCATCGTGCACGTCGAAGACGATGCGCCTGCCTGACTCGTTTCCAAAAATGATCTCGCCCTTGTTGCAGTCTGAGAACGAGACGGCTTTGCCGTCAGGACGATCTGTCCATCCATAGGTGCTGGTCCATGTGCCATTTGCCCGCGAACGTAGTTGTCCGCGCTCGCCGCTAAATGTCTCCCAACGCAGCGCGTTGCCGTCCGACGGCGCGACATCTACGGTTCTGCCGTCGCTCAAACGATACGTGCCGGCGTGACAGTCGTTCTTTACGTCCGCTCCTGAGGGAACCGAAAATGCCAGCAAAGGCCCGAAAAATGCTATCGCGGTGAATATTTTCATGCCGGCAGACCTTAGCCGATCTTGGAGGTCTTAGCTTGAACGGAATTGCGTAAGCGCGGGGCCTGGTCCGCGGAGCCGCCATGCGCTTGGCGGAAGTCCCGTCAATGCGCGCACGCTTCGGCTCAAATGCGCGAGGTCCGAAAAGCCAAGATCTTGCGCAATCGTCGTCAGCGTCCGGGGCGATCGCAAGATTTCAATCCAAGCACGCCTTGCACGTGCCTCCAGTCGAAATTGCTTTGGCGACACACCGAATTCACGATGGAATCCACGCGACAAAGCCTCGGGTCGCATGCCCAGCTCGCCGGCCCAACGGCTGAGCGACAGGGATGGGGTACTCTGAAGGGCTGACGCCAACCTGCCCGTCCAATGTTGCAAAGGCGCCTTTGGCACTTGGAGATTTTCCGCGAGAGCGGCCATGGACTCTCGGAGATCGCGTTCGGCCAAACGCGCGAGGAAGTCAGGGTCGGTGATGCAGAAATGGCCTTCGACCCAATCGTCCATCCAGGGTAGACAGAGAATCTGAACCGCCCGCGAGCAGCTGGAGCTATTGGCGTGGCAGTCAAACCTCCCGTGGAAAAGCACATCTCCGGGCCCGACTTTCACGCGACCCCCGAAGCCGGCTTCTACAAAGGAACCGGCCAGGACGACGCTGGCATAACCCTCCAAATGACAGTGGCGGGGCGGCGCGCTGCCTCGCGGGAACGTCTCGAGTCCAACCTGAACTGATCTGTACGTGTGCTGCGCGCGCATTCTCCAAGTTTAGAGGGCTTGGTCGATGGTTTCACTGCCATTTGGACGATTGGCAGAACGGCCTCTAAGCCGCCTTCGGCGACGGCACCGACTTGCAAGCTCGGAATATCTATGTGATCGTGCGCTGAAAATCCGAGGAAACGGAGTTGATGGTCAATATTCCACGGAGAATGGAATGAGCTATGCATGGCAACGGATCGCCGGTATCTGCGAACTACCCGCCTAGTTCCCGCTGCATGTTCCTCTACTACATTCGTCTTGGGCTAAGGAGTTTGCGCCGAAATCCCGTGCTGACCATTTTGATGATGCTCTCGATAGGCTTTGGCGTCGCGGCATCCATTACCTCGTACGCGGTACTACGAGTTACCTCGACGAACCCGATACCCCAGAAGTCCGATCAGCTTTTCGCAGTGCAGATCGACAACAGCGGGCCAAAAACTCATTTTCGCGGTGAACCCGCGGATTCGCTGAGCTATATCGACGCAATGGCCTTGCTCGATGCGAACAAGGCGCAGCATCAGAATGCGCTCTATCCCGTTGAACTCTCCGTCATTCCGGATGATCCCTCGGGCATCCCATTCAGCGCACGCGCTTACGCTGCGTACAGCAGTACGTTCAAGATGTTTGAAATCCCCTTTATTTACGGCCAAAGCTGGGGCGCCAGCGAGGATCAAAACCGCGCGTCGGTGGCAGTGATCAGCCGTTCAGTGAACGATAAACTGTTCAAGGGGGGAAACAGTGTCGGACGCACGATCCACCTCGATGGTCGCAGCTACACAATAGTCGGCGTAATGGACACCTGGAATCCTCAGCCTCTGTATATCGATCCCGCGTCCAGCTTTGGCGATCCCATAGAGCTGTTTATTCCATTTACCTACGCGATCAATATAAAGCTGCCTTCCGGCGGCGACGTGAGTTGCGTTAAAGATCCGGGCAACGGCTGGGAAGCATGGCTGTCCTCCGAATGTACCTGGGTCTCGTATTTCGCCGAGCTGCCGGACGCGACGACGGCTCGGCGCTATCGCGAATTTCTGCTCAACTACGCGGCCGACCAGCAACGTACGGGGCGTTTCAATTGGCCTGCAAACGTGCGCATGCGAAACGTCGAGGATTGGCTTGCATATCATCACGTAGTTCCGCCCGAGGCCAAGCTGTCTTTGATGGTCTCGCTCGGCATTTTGATCAGTTGCATTGTGAACACGGCTGGGTTATTGCTCGCCAAATTCATTCGTCGATCCCCGGAAATCGGCATTCGGCGCGCATTGGGCGCTTCGCGCGCTTCGGTGCACGCGCAGTTCTTGATCGAGGCAATGACCGTCGGACTTGGCGGCGGGATTTTGGGATTGCTCTTGATCGTCGGAATCCTTCACTTTGTGGTGGGTCTTGTGTTTGACCCGGCAATCGCGCGGCTGGTCCATGCAAGTGGCACCATCGTCGCGGGCGCTCTGCTGGCGGCGACACTCGCGACTGTAGTTGCGGCCCTCTACCCAGTTTGGCAAGCCGCGCGGGTCGAACCCACATTGCACCTGAAATTAGTCTAGCGCGAAGCAGACAAATGCAAGTACGACTGATCTTCGTCGCTTTGCGCCGCCATAAATCCACGACGCTTCTCATGGTCCTTCAAATTGCGCTTGCCTTGGCTATTGTGTCCAATGCATTGTTCATAATACAAGAGCGCATAAACCGAGGCATGCGACCGACAGGTCTGAATGAACGCAATCTCCTGACCATACAAAATGTCTGGGTCAACGCAGACATTGAACACGTGGGCCCTCTGGCTCAAAGTGACCTGTTCGGCCTCCGTCACATCCCAGGCGTTGTTGATGCCACGCAGATGAACTCGTTTCCATTGATTGGCACCGGGTGGCGAGAGGCAGTCCACCTTGATCCGGATCCAGCACCCGAGAAATGGATCACTCAGGGAACCGTTTATGCCGCAGACGAGCACACCTTGTCGACACTGGGAATAAAGCTAATCGCCGGTCGCGATTTTCGCAGCGAGGAAATTGTTGAAAGCGATCAAAAGTCACTCACCCCGCCTGCAGTGATCATTGTCACCAAAGCGCTTGCGGACAAGGTCTATCCCAATGAGATCGCAATCGGAAAACCCGTGTATGTGACGATCAGCGATGACATTAGGCCCAGCGTAATCATCGGAGTCGTCGAAAAGCTTACCGGCCCATTTTCGCGCGCCAGATCATTTGTGGAGACCTCAATGCTGATCCCGGCGCATATAGCGGGCAAGCGTGGCTTTTACCTGGTTCGCGCGAGCGAAGGCCAGTTGGCGGCTGTAGCGAAAGCGGCTCCGAACGCCTTGCTCGCTGTCAGTCATATGCGAATCCTCTCTAACAGAGGCGCCATTCGCGCATTTTCACAGGTTCGCGCAGATGCCTATCGGGACGACAGGAGCCTGGCGATTATGATGGGAATAGTCTGCGTCGTGTTGTTGACGATCACCGCCGGCGGCATTGTCGGATTGAACACCTTCATGATCGATCGACGCAGGAGGCACATTGGCATACGACGCGCTTTGGGCGGCACGCGCCTCGACATACTCACTTTTTTTCTCATCGAGAATCTGATCATCAGCATTGGCGGAGTGACGCTTGGCGTGCTCCTGGGATATCTGTTGGATATTGCGCTGATGCGCACATTTCAGATGGAGCGGATTTCTTCTGCTTATTTATGCATTGGAGTCGCCGTATTGCTTTTGCTTGGGCTGCTGTCCACGTTGGCCCCGGCCTTGCGGGCATCGCGAATATCGCCGCTTGAAGCGATGCGCTTGGTGTAGACCTACGCGTGTACGCGCGTTCTTCGACACGGTAGTCGCGGCCTATCCAGATCTCTGGCTGTGCTTGACGTTCTCGCAGAACTGAAGAAGTCCGCTTAGCCTGTGATGCGCACGCCGCCCCGTGCATGTGCGGCTGGCGCCCGCAGATCCAAGCGCGCGTTACGAATCTTGTCTTGCTCTGGGACCTACGCATCCTCGATTGCTTCGCGATTGTCAAATAAGCAGGGCCGCAGCTCAGGCGAGTGCGGGTGCGATCAAGGCGGCTTGATCAAAACGCAGTTCTTTCCGTCCGTAGTCGATCGACACCTTTGAGAACCGCCTTAAGAAATTCAATCCGATCAGAAGCGCCGGGCGCTGAGCCAGTCCCCACACATCGAATACTTTAAAATCCGCAATCACCAATGGGCAGTCGGTGAGTTCCAGTTCCATAATCTGGATCTTCTTGACCAGGGTGACGCTTCCCGATTTCTCGCCGCCGGTGACGTCAACCAAAGAAATTCGGCCAATGTCGCCGTAGGCGGGATTGCGGCTGGCCAAGGCGTCAAACAGCGCCTGGTTGCCGGCAGATAGGTCCGCGCCCGAATCAATGAACGCCGCGGCGCGAACACCGTCGATCATGCAATTGAGCGCCCGCAGGTGTCCCGACGATCCAACGGTGCGGATTCGGGCCTCCTTGTCTCTTACCAGCAGGGCACTGAGTCTGGAATGCGGCGCGCCCACCGTCAGCGTGTGATTTTTGAAATCGAAGGTCACACGATGGCCATCGAGGGTATCAAGACCAAGGTATCCGTCAGCCCTCAGTGTGGCACGCGGCAACGTCGGCACAACGAGAGATTGATAGCGGACCGCTCCAAAAGACAACTCGCGAATTGTAACGGTCTCCGCTTTGACGGCGCGCACCGCTCCCTCCAACATGACGTTCTCCCTGAACACAAGGCCCAGTTCGGCGGCGAGGTCAGTGGCCAGAACTGTGCGGTCAGCGCCGGTGTCGACCACGAAGCGATAAGGTCCATTGCCATCGATGCGCACGGTGACGGTCAGGTGGTTCTCGGTGTCGGTGTCGGCGGTGATTGGCGAGGTCCCGCGTTCGGGCGCCACCGCAGCGGCGGCATCGCCGCGCGGCGTCGCACGCTGTGCTCTCGAAATGACCGACGCAAAGACCAACGACAACGCGCCATATTTCAGGAATCCTCGACGCGATAAGTCATGCACCGGTGCCGTAGTGGGACTCCTGGTCACGCAACGGCATTGCGCGCGATGACTTCTCGATACCAGTCCGCGCTCTGCTTGCGGCTGCGCTTTCGCGTTTTGAAGTCGACGTAATGGATGCCGAAACGCTTGCTGTAGCCGTCGGCCCACTCGAAATTGTCGAGCAGGGACCACAGAAAGTAGCCTTTGATCGGATAGTCCTCCGCGGCCGCGCGCTGCAAATGAGTTAAGTAGTTACGCAGAAACATTACGCGGTCCGTGTCCTCGACGCGTCCATCGGCTTGGCGGAAATCCTCCGAAGAACAGCCATTCTCCGTGATATAGAGCGCGCGCGGTTTCCACAAGTCGCTGGTGTGGCGGATGGCCCAGTAGATCACTTCGGGGCCGATGAACAGCCAGGGCGAGGCCATGTGCGGAAAAGAGGAGGGACGGCGCGCGACCGCGTAGCCGGCCGGCCCCGCATCGGCGCGCGCGTACTCGGGTTGATACACATTGAGCCCGACGAAATCCAACGGACTGCCGATGATCTTGAGATCATCGCTCTGCACTTTCGGCGCGTTCGCGCCTTCGCGCTTTAAATAGCCGTCGGTGTACCTGCCCTCCATCACCGCGGTGAGGAAGGGTGCGTTTTCCTCCCGGAATGCCCGCCTGGCCGCCTCGATGTGCTCCGCGCTCTCGATGACCGGTACATACACTTTCGGATTTTCAGCCAGCCCCACCTGCGTGCCGCTCGCCGAGTTGGCGCGGATCGCCTGCACCCCCAGGCCATGCGCGAGGAGCCCGTGGTGGCGGATTTGATTCACCTGCGCCGCGGGCAGTTTGAGGCCGGGCGCGAACTGGCCGATTTGATAGCTTAGATCCGTGAAGCACACCACTTCGTTGGTCGTCATGAAATGACGCACGCGATCCGACAGCTTGCGCGCGGCGTACGCGGCATAGTCGGCAAAGGCCTTCGGTGTGTCGCCGGATTGCCAGCCCCCCTCGAGCGCCTGCGGCAGGTCCCAGTGAAACAAGGTGACGTAGGGCTCGATCCCATTCTTTAGCAACTCATCGATCAGCCGCTGATAGTAGGCGAGCCCAGGCTCGTTGGGCTGGCCGCGCCCCTGCGGAAAAATACGCGACCAGGACAGCGAGAAGCGATAAGTTTTCGCACCCAGATCCTTGAGCAGTTGCACGTCCTCCTTGTAGAGATGGTACGAGTCGTCGGCGACATCGCCGGTTTCACCCTTGTGGGTCTTGCCGGGCGTGTGCGCAAAGATGTCCCAATTGGATGGGCCGCGGCCGTCAGCGGCCACCGCGCCCTCGATTTGATAGGCGCTGGTGGCGCAGCCCCATAAAAAATTCGGCGGAAAGACCAACGGTTTTGCTGCGGGCGCAGGCAGTGCCGGCGCCTGGCCGAGTGCGAGGGACAGCGGTACGCCGCTGACCGCGCCGGCGGCGCCCATACTCTTGGCAAACTCACGGCGCGTGAACCGTTTGTTCATGTATTTCCCCCGGTCATACATATATAGTTGTATTTTGCCGCATGGTAGCGCTAACATCGGGTTTTAGGAAGTGTTGCCGGCTTGCGTCCTTCGACCCCCCTCGAAGGTGGCCGGCAATACTTCCGCTTACTTCTGGATGGCAATTTCAAAGGGACCCGCCGGCAGCCCCGAGTGATCGTAGAGATTGCAGAGCGGTGCATCGCCCCAGCAAAAGCGTACTCGGGTGGGATGCTCAACACCGCCCGCCTCCAACACTACCCGATCGGGACCCAGGGTCGCATCGACGAAGCGGCAGCTGCTTTGTTCCGCTGCGCACAATTCAAACGCGATGGGGCGATTGGAGCTGTACGCGACGAGCGCGCCTTCAACGGCGTCAAAGCTCACCACCACGCGCGCACCGTCACGCGTCGCGCCGTGCGGCGTAGGCCCTGAGGCCGTGACAGCTTCGCCATAAATCAAATGCCGCGCGGCGCGCGCCAGCCGCACGCCCACGGATTGTTTGTCGGGCGGATGCAGTTGCCGCGCATCGCCCACATCAATGGTCACCGCCAGCGCCGCGTGCGCGTCATTCAGGACGGCGCGGCGCTGCGCTTCGCGCAGATCCGCCCAGTCCGAAGCGCTGGGTGCTGTCGGAGTGGCGCCGAAATTCGGCAGCTCCACGATGAGGTAGGGTAGCTCGGCGCTGAATTGGCGGCGCCAATCGGCCATCAGCGCCGCCAACAGCGCTTGATACTGCGCGGCCTCCCCGGTGTTGGATTCGCCTTGATACCAGAGCGCGCCGCGCAAACCGTATGAACCCAGCGGCGCAATCATGGCGTTGTAAATGCTGGTCAGGCCGCCAACCGACTGCCAGGGCGCGCGCGGCGGATACCCCATGCTTTCCGGTACGACCTGATAGTGCCACTGACCGCCCAAGGGCAACACTTCGCCGCCGCTCAATCGCAGCATCATGTGATCGGGCGGTCCATACATCCCGGCCGCGCAGCAATTGCTGGTCACGTTCACCACGATGCTATTGGCGCCGGCGCGCAGCGTCCCGGCGGCCAGCTCGTACGGGCGTTCGGTGCCGTAGCCAAATGAGTTGCCGACGGGCTTGCCATTCACAAAGGTCTCATCGACCTTGTCGATGCCGCCGAGCATCAGTGTCGCTGCGCGCGCCGCCTGGGCCGCCGTCAGCGTGACATCGCGGCGAAACCACACCATGCCGTCATGCTTGGCCAGCTCCGGTACCCCCCAGGTCTTCCAATCGCGCATGGGCATCGGTACCTCGCGCCAGCCGGCGCCCGACTCGGTCCAAGGGGTCGAGGCGGCGCGAGCGTGCCACCAGCTTTCCCAGATCTCGCCGAGCCGTTCGTTTCCCGCGGTTGCGTCGCGCGCGTACACCTGCAGCAGGTCCAGCGCGGCGTCGAATCCGCCCACCTTGCGCAGCCCCTGCTCGCTGATCCACGGCTCGATGCGCGAGCCGCCCCACGAAGAATGAATCAGGCCTAGCGGCACCGGCACGGACTTTTGCAATTCGCGCGCAAAGTAGTAGCACGCCGCCGAGAAATTACCGATGGTGTCGGGGCCGGCCGCCGCCCACGCAACCGGCGCCTGAAAGTGCGTCAGCGGCTTGGGCGACGTGGCATGCGCCACGGTCAACACGCGGATCCGATCGTTGGCGGACGCGGTAATTTCGCTCGCCGCGTTTTCGCTGCGCGTGACCGGCAATTCCATGTTGGATTGCCCGGAACACAGGAACACGTCGCCCACCAGAACGTCGCGGATGGACTGGCTCGCGCCGGATTGTGTGCGCACGGTGAGGACGTACGGTCCGCCGGCACGCATGGGCGGCAGTTGCGCGCGCCAATGACCGCCTGCGTCCGCGCGCGCCTCGACCGTCTTGGCATCGATCGAAACGCTGACTCGATCTTTTGCGCTCGCGTCGCCCCAGACCTGGATGGGTTGGTCGCGTTGCAGGACCGCATGGTCTTGGAATATCTCATGCAGCAGCCGCAGCGGCGCCGGATCAGCGAAACCCATAGGCGGCATGATGAGCAACAACAAAAATAGTGAGGTCGGGTTGAATTTCATGGGGACTCGCGTGGCTTGGGGGTCGGCTCGTCGCTTGGCCGCCTCAATGGCGAAAGGGCGCGGCGGTCCAGCCCGGATTGCCCGGTGCATAGGGCGTGGAAATCGCTTCGTATTCGGCAAGCGTGTGCTCTGGGGCCGCGTAGCCGGCCGGCAGCGGCCGTTTCGATAGGCTCTGGAAGTAGGCGATGCAGGCATCGCGCCACCAGCGCGCTTCTTTTTCCTGAATGGCGAGAAAGGCGGATGTTTCGCCGTAACGCTCCGCGTCCACATAAGGCGCGAGTGTCGCCCAGATGCGGCGCATTTCTTGAACGTGCTCGACGCCCTGCGAGTAGTGAATCACGAGTTCATCCCAGAGCGTGCGGCCCGAGGGCATTGGATAGTCCCAGCTTAAGTGATGAAACCACAACAGATACTTTTCCGGGGTGCTCTTCGGATCGTTGAACTCGGCGGCGAGCGGCGCCGCGTACTGTGACACCGCGTTGCTGCCGCTCGTGCTCCGATCAAAGCCAATTCCGTCGGCGTCCGCGCGATGATAGTAGGGCGGGGTCCAGTCCGCACGCGTACCTCCTCCCTGCCAGGGGCCGGGTCCGTAGTGGTGCCCTGCGGCCATCAAGTGCGCCAATCCGAGCGGAGTCATGTAATCCACCGCGGCTTCGCGCGAGCCCATCATCATCGCGACCGCCGGCGCGACGAAGCGGCTGTCGTTCGAAAAGGTCATGCGCACCCATTCCTCTGCGATCGCGCGAGAAGAAAGTTCAGGATTCCACGCCAGGCGTCCGAAGACATACCAGTTGGCCTGGTCGAATTGCGAGCCGCTCCAGTTGCGATCCGCGCCGATATTCGATACGCCGGCCATGCCCTCGAGGGTTTTGGCGATGCTCGACCCTATGCCGTGGCGCTGCGTATCGAAACGTAGAGCTTCCTCAAAAAGCGGACCCAGGTAGACCAGGTGCGTCGCGAAGCCGAGGTACTCCTTGGTGATCTGCACTTCGAGCATCAACGGCGTCTTCGGCATGGCGCCGAACAAGGGATGGCCGGGCTCGCGTGGTTGAAAGTCGATGGGCCCGTTCTTCACCTGCAGAAGCACATTCGCATCGAACTGTCCGTCGAGCGGCACGAACTCATCGTAGGCCTGGCGTGCGCGATCCTCGGTTTGATGCGCCGAATACACAAACGCGCGCCACATTACGATTCCCCCGTGAGGCGCGAGGGCGGCGGCCAGCATATTGGCGCCATCGGCATGCGAGCGGCCATAGTCCTGTGGACCCGGCTGGCCTTCCGAGTTGGCCTTGACCAGCAGGCCGCCGAAGTCGGGAATGTAGCGATAGATCTCATCCGCTTTATGCCGCCACCAGGTCCGCACCGCTTCGTCGAGGGGGTCGGCGCTTTTCAACCCGCCGATCTCCATCGGTGCCGTGAATCGCGCGGACAAATAGACTTTCACGCCATAGGGCCGGAATGCGCGGGCCAGCGCCGCCGCCTTCTCCAAGTATTGCGGCGTCAGGCTGAATGCATCCGCGTTGACATTGTTGAGCACTGCGCCATTGATGCCGATGGATGCGCAGGCGCGCGCGTAGTCGGCATAACGAGGTTCAATGTAGCCGGGTAGAGTTTGCCAATTCCAGATCGATGCGCCGGCATAGCCGCGTTCGACCGTGCCATCGAGATTGTCCCAGTGATTGAGAATCCGGTGCGGGAGGCGCGGCGTCTCACGCAAGTTGAGATCTCCCAGGGGCTGGCGGGTTTGCATCAGGCGCAAAAAACCAAACACGCCATAGAGCACGCCGATGTCCGAGTTCGCGGCGATGAGCGTGGCGCGATGGCCTCGGACCTTGAGGCTGCGGATCAGATAGCCCTCGCTTCCCAGGGATTTGAGCTCGAGAAGCGGCGCGCCGAGCGCGGTCGCGGAGCCGGACGCGGAGCCGGACGCGCTCAACACGATGGCGCCGTCGCGCGTGATCCGCCGCGCCACGGTCGGGGTGACGGCCAGCAGGCCGCCCATCCCGCGCTCTAATTCTTGCGTGGCCACGTCCGTACCCGCAGCGGCGACCACCTCGGTGGCGAAACCGCGATAGCGTGCCGCCCACGGCGCCTCGACCGGCCGGTAGCGCAGCCACAAATCGTAGCCATCTTCGGCATGCGCGCTCACGGCGAATACCGCCAGGCAGGCCGCCCAAACCGCGCGCCTCGAGCAAAAGCACCTGACGGCGAATTCTGGTAGCGCTATCATACGGCGACTTTAACCCATGCCGGACATGCCGGCATCATAAGGCCATATCGTGATTTTGGATCCGCCCGCAACCGAAACGCTCTTCCTGACCCGCGGCGCGGCGCGCTGCGACATCTTGCCGCACGTCGGCGGCAGCATCGGCAGCTGGTCGGTGAACGGACAGGAGATGCTGCGCACCGCGAGCGAACCTGGCATCGCGGCGCGCGATCCTTACACCACGGCCGGCTTTCCGCTGGTGCCGTATTCGAATCGCATCGGGCAGGGCAGTTTCGAATGGCGCGGCAATCAGATGACCTTGGCGCGCAATTTCCCACCGGAACCGCACGCGATTCATGGCGTGGGATTCGAGCGGCCATGGCAGGTGGAAACCCGCGGCCGGGACTCGGCGGTACTGCGCCTTGCGCATCGTCCGGACGCCGGATGGCCATGGGCCTTCGACGCACGGCAGCGCATCACGCTTACCGATGAGCTGCTGATTCTGGAATTCGAGGCCGTGAACTTGGAATCGCACGCCGTACCGCTGGCCTTCGGGCATCATCCGTACTTTCCACGCGACGGCGCGCGCCTGACTTTTCACGCTCAGGGCGTTTGGCAGGTCGGCGAGGACAACCTGCCATGCGAACTGGTCGAGCCCACCGACACCTTCGACTTTTCCAAAGGCTCAGCCGTCGATTGCGTGGACATCGATCATTGCTTCACGGGTTGGAATGGAGTGGCCATCATCGCCTGGCCGCACAAGCCGCAGGCCTTGGGGATTACCGCGTCCCGGGAGCTGTCGAACGCGGTGGTGTACATTCGACGCGAGCTCGACGCCTTCTGTTTCGAACCGGTCGCTCACATCAACAACGCCATCAATCGGCCCGACTCTGAGTCGGCCATGCCGGTGATTGCGCCGGGCGAGAGCTTCGAGGCGAGCCTGCGCTTTCGCGCGATCCGCCAATGAGTCAGCGGCTCGGCGGCCCGTCCGAGTCGCGGTGCACCAGCGTAAAGTCGAGCAGGGCGTGTTTGACCTCTTCGTCCCGTCCCTCGCGCCGCGCCTTGATTTTCTTCAGCAGGAGCAGCATCGCGGAGCGCGCCATGTCGGCGATCGGCTGGCGAATGGTCGTGAGTTCAGGCCAGATCGAGCGCGAGAATTCCGTGTCGTCGAAGCCGCACACGGTGAGGCCTTTGGGTACGTCCAGATGATGCCGATGCGCGACAGCCACGGTGGCCGCGCCCATGTCATCATTGCTCGCGAAAATCGCGGTCGGCGGCTTGGCCAGGCTCAACAACTGGTCGGCAGCCTTCAGGCCCGAACGATAGGTAAACAGTCCTTGGCGGATCAGCGAGTTGTCGATGGGAATATCCGCTTCGGTCAGCGCCGCCTTGTAGCCGGCAAGACGTTGCGCGCTCGCGGTCTGGTCGGGGTTGCCGATGATGAAACCGATGCGCGAATGGCCGAGCGAAAGAATGTGACGCGTCATCGCCACCGCCGCGGCATGATCGTCGATCCGCACCGCCAATAATCCGGCCCGGGGACTCGCGCTGGCGACGGCGACCGCGAGCGCATCGGCCTTCATCAGAACCGCATGAACGCGCTTCGAGTCGCACAACGGCGGCGGCAGAATGATGCCGTCGACCCCGGTCGCGAGCAATTCGCGCACCACCTCATCCTCGTTCGCATCGACGTCGCACTTCTCCACCACCAGCTGTACATGACTCAGGCGCGCCTGCTCCAGGCTGCCGACCAGGAACTCACTCAAGAACGCCGCGCTGGGATTGCTGTACAGCAGGCCCATGCGCACTTGTTCGGCGCCGGCCAGGGTGCGGGCTGCGAGATTCGGCGAATACTTGAGCTTGGTAATGGCCGCTTGCACCGCCTCGCGCGTCTCCTGGCGCACGTTGTCCTCGCCGTTGATGACGCGCGAAACCGTCATCGGAGCAAAGCCCGCATACGCGGCGACGTCCGCAATGGTCGGCGCACCCTGTTTGCGATGCTTGGGCTTGCGATCGTGGCGGGCGGCGATGCGTTTTCGGGCTGATCTAATCGGCATTGATGCGTCAGCTTACAATGGAGACACTCGTATTTGACTCCGGTCGGGGTTGGAAAAGCAAATTGATTGACAAAACCGAATAAAATCGCTCATGGTAGCGCTATCAAAAAAGCCACCGGCTGATGGGGGATCCTCGATGAAAGCAGCGTTCATGCGGCTCGCGGCTCTGGCCGTCGGCGTGGTTTTCATGGGCGTCAGCCTGGCCGCAGGCCGCGCACCCTCGGCGCCGTCCGGCCATCCCACTTACAAGAACGCCGGCGCCGGCATCGAGGCGCGGGTGGAGGATCTGCTGGGGCGCATGACCCTGGAGGAAAAGGTCGCGCAGATGCAGAGCATTTGGGACGACAAGCGCGATGTATTTGACGCAAAACTCGAATTCGATCCGAAAAAGATGGCGCAGAAGTTCCCGGACGGTATCGGCCAGTTCGCGCGGCCGTCGGACGCCATCGGGCCCGCTTCGCCACGGCTGGTGCCGGGTCGCGACGTGCGCGGCACCATTCGGCTCGTGAATGCCCTGCAGCATTATGCGACCGAGCATACGCGGCTTGGCATCCCGATCATGTTCCACGAGGAAGGTCTGCATGGTTATGTCGCCGTGGGCGCCACCAGTTTCCCGCAGGCCATCGCGCTGGCATCGAGTTGGGATCCGGCTCTCGTGCGCGCGGTCAATGCCGTGACGGCGCGCGAAATGCGGGCGCGCGGCGTGACCGAGGGACTCACGCCCGTGGTGGATGTGGCGCGCGACCCACGCTGGGGCCGGATCGAGGAAACCTTTGGCGAGGATCCCTATCTGGTCGGTGAACTCGGCGTCGCGGCGGTTGAAGGGTTGCAGGGCGAGGGCAAGGCCGAAGAATTAGCGCCCGGCAAGGTTTTCGCCACGCTGAAACACCTCACCGGCCACGGCCAGCCGGAAAGCGGCACCAATGTCGGACCCGCACCCTACTCGGAACGCACTTTGCGCGAGTTCTTCTTCCCGCCGTTCGAAAAAATCATCTCCCGCACCGGCGTCAGCGCCGTGATGCCGTCGTACAACGAGATCGACGGTGTGCCGAGCACCGCGAATGTGTGGCTGCTGCAAAAGGTGCTGCGGGGCGAGTGGGGCTTCAAGGGCGCGGTGGTGAGCGACTACTACGCCATCGAGGACCTGCAGCGGCTGCACCATGTTGCCGCGACTCCCGAGGAGGCCGCACGTTTGGCCCTGAAGGCGGGCGTCGATATCGACTTACCGAGTCCTGGGGCCTATGCCACGCTGACCCAACAGGTGCGCGACGGACTCGTGCCCATGTCGAGCATCGACACCGCGGTGCGCCGCTTGCTCACGCTCAAATTCCGTGCGGGCCTGTTCGAGCATCCCTTCGCCGATCCTGAGCAGGCCGTGGCGCTCACGAATAATTCAGACGCACGCGCACTCGCGCTCAAGGCCGCGCAACGCACCATCGTGCTGCTCAAGAACGACGGCACCCTGCCGCTTCAGTTGCCCGCCGCAAAGACGCCGGTGCTCGCGGTGATCGGACCGAACGCCGCGGTGGCGCGGCTCGGCGGCTACTCGAGCCAGCCGCCGGTGACGGTCTCCATCCTCGAGGGTATTCGCGCCAAGGTGGGCACGCGCGCCAAGGTGCTATTTGCGCAGGGCGTGAAAATTACCGTCAACGATGATTGGTGGGCGGACGAGGTGCAGCTCGCGGATCCGAAGGAGAATCATCGTCTCATCGATGAGGCGGTGGCGGCGGCACGCGGCGCCGATGAGATCGTTCTTGCCATCGGCGACACCGAGCAGACCAGCCGCGAAGGCTGGGCGCCGACCCACTTGGGGGACCGCGACAGCCTGGATCTCGTCGGCCAACAAGAGGACCTGTTTGATGCCCTGCACGCACTCGGCAAGCCCCTGGTGGTGGTGCTGATCAACGGGCGCCCCGCCTCCACCGTGAAAATCGCCGGGCAGGCCAACGCGCTGATCGAAGGCTGGTACCTGGGCGAGCAGGGCGGCAATGCCATGGCGGATGTTTTATTCGGCGCCGTCAATCCCGGCGGCAAATTGCCGGTCACGATTCCCCGTAGCGTTGGCCAGCTGCCGATGTTCTACAACGTCAAGCCTTCGGCGCGCCGCGGCTACTTGTTTGACACGACCGCGCCGCTCTTTCCCTTCGGCTATGGCCTGAGCTACACCACCTTCGAGATCGGCACTCCGCAATTATCGAGCGATCACATCGGCGTCGACGGTTCCGTGACGGTAAGCGTGCCGGTGCGCAATACCGGCGGCCGCGCGGGCGATGAGACTGTGCAGCTCTATGTGCATCAACTGGTGGGCTCGGTCACCCGTCCCATCAAGGAATTGAAGGCCTTCGAGCGCGTCAGCATCGCGGCGGGCGAAAGCAAAACGGTGACCTTCACGCTCACTCCGGAAACCTTCCGCATGTGGAACATCAATATGCAGCGCGTGGTCGAGCCGGGCGCATTTGAGATCATGGCTGGACCCAACTCAGTGGATCTAAAGAGCGTGCTGCTGCACATCGGCTGACGAACCCTTCAAGCCGCTGCGCGAAAGTTCCCGGCTAGCCGCTTACACCGTGTAGCGGCTCACCAAGTTCTCGAGATATTCCTGGCGGCCGGATTTCGGCACCGGCGCGACATTGTCGGCGACCGCTGCGTCCGACACCGCCGCGAGCGTGCTGCGGCCCTCCAGAATGTTGCGCGCGGCAATGGTGTGCCAGCCGGCGTAACGCTGTTCCACGAAGGCGGCCATTTCGCCGCCTTCGAGCATGGCGGCCGCGCCTAACAGGCCGCGCGCAAGAATATCGACGGCGCCGATGTGCCCATAAAACAAGTCAACGGGATCGATGCTCTGGCGGCGCACCTTGGCGTCGAAGTTATTGCCGCCGGTGGTAAAGCCGCCGCCCTTGAGCACGTAGTACAAGGCCAGCGTAATTTCGCGCAGATCATTTGGAAACTGATCGGTGTCCCAGCCGTTTTGCGGATCGCCGCGGTTCATGTCGATCGACCCGAAGATGCCGTAATCGACCGCCATGGCAATCTCGTGCTCGAAGCTGTGGCCGGAAAGTGTTGCATGGTTCGATTCGATATTGACCTTGACCTCTTTTTCGAGCCCGTGATGCAGCAGGAAGCCGTAAATCGTGTCCACATCGAAATCGTATTGGTGCTTGGTCGGCTCGTGCGGCTTGGGCTCGATCAAGATCGCGCCCTTGAAGCCGATCTTGTGCTTGTGCTCCACCACCATGGAAAGGAAGCGGCCGAGCTGATTCTTCTCCTGGCGCAGGTTGGTGTTGAGCAGGGTGTCATAGCCTTCGCGTCCGCCCCAGAGCACGTAGTTCTCGCCGCCCAGGCGCTGCGTGGCCTCGAGGCAGTGGCGCACCTGGGTGGCGGCAAAGCGAAACACATCCGGATCCGGATTCGTCGCCCCGCCCGCCATGTAGCGTGGATGGCTGAAGAGGTTCGCAGTTCCCCACAGCAGTTTGATCCCGCTCGCCGCCATTTTGGCCTGGATTTTGTCGACAATGGTCCGCAGGTTGTCGACATGCTCGCGGATGTTTTGCGCCTGCGCCATGACATCGACGTCGTGAAAGCAGAAGTAGGGCAGCCCTAAACGCGTCAGGAACTCGAACGCTTCCTCGAGCTTGTGATCGGCGGCGGCCTGATTCAACGGCCCGCCGTGCCAGGGGCGGCTGAAACTACCGGCGCCGAAAATATCCGTGCCTTCCCAATTGAAGGTGTGCCAGTAGCACACCGCCATGCGCAGATGTTGTTCCATGGTCTTGCCGGCGACGACGCGATTCTTGTCGTAGTAGCGGTAGGCCAGCGGATTTTGCGATTGCGGGCCTTCGAATTTGATCGGGGCGATGTCGCCGAAATATGAGCGCTTCACGGGCGTGTCTCCGAAAATAAACTCTTGAGATTTTGGTAAAGAGCGCGATAACGGCGCAACGATTCCGAATACAGATCAGCGAGCCGCTCATCGGGCTCAGCCACATGCAAAATCGGCGGCGGCGTGCAGACATCCTCGATGCTGGCTTTCTCTTTGCCCATGCGCGCGAGCCGCGCGGCGCCATAGGCGGGCCCCACCGCGCCGCTGTCGCGGTAGGCCAACGGCCGGCGCAATACCGAGCTCAAAATTTTGCCCCAGTATTGCGAACGGGCGCCGCCGCCGATCACCGAGATCGCGTCGATTTTGGCGCCGCTGGCGAGCAGCGCATCCATGCCGTCGCGAAAGGCGAACGCGACGCCTTCGAGCACCGCCTGCGCGATGTGCGCGGCGGATGTCTCCTGCGTCAGGCCAAACAGCACGCCTTGCGCGTTGGGATCGTTGTGCGGCGTGCGCTCGCCTGACAAATAGGGCAGGAAAATTTCCGCATCGCTCGGCTTGCTGCGCGGCTTCCGCCGCGGCGAACAGCGCGCTCGCCGTGCCCAGACCGCACAGGCGCGCGGCCCAATCGACGCAGCTCGCGGCGCTCAAGATCACCGACATCTGGTGCCAGTGCTTCGGCACCGCGTGGCAGAAGGTGTGCACGCCGCCGGCCGGATTCGGCCGATAGCCATCATTGGCGAGAAACAACACGCCGGAGGTGCCGAGCGACAGGAAGGCATCGCCCGGCCGCACCACGCCGACGCCGATCGCACCGGCGGCATTGTCGCCGCCGCCGGCGGCCACCGGCACCCGCGACATGCCCCAGGCTTCCGCAATTTCCGCGCGCAGCTCGCCGGTGATCTCGTTGCCTTCCGACAGCGTGGGCATGTGCGATTCATCGAGGCCGGTGCCCGCGAGCATCGCCGACGACCAGCGCCGCTGTGCAACATCGAGCCACAGAGTCCCGGCGCTGTCCGACATGTCAGAAGACGTCTGCCCGGTCATGCGCAGCCGGACATAGTCCTTCGGCAGCAGCACCATCGCTGTTTCGGCGAAGATCTTCGGCTCGTGCCGCCGCACCCACAGCAGCTTCGGCGCCGTGAACCCCGGCATCGCGCGGTTGCCGGTGATTTTCGTCATGTCCGGCACGGCCGCTTCGAGCTCGGCGCACTCTGCGGCGCTGCGGCCGTCGTTCCACAAAATGGCGGGGCGCAGGGCCCGTTGTTGTTTATCAAGCAGCGTGGCGCCGTGCATCTGGCCGGTCAGCCCTATGGCGCGCACGGCCTTGCGCACCGGCAGTTTCAAGCCGCTGACCGCGTTGTTGGCCGCGGACCACCAATCGGCGGGATTCTGTTCGGACCACAATGGCTGCGGCCGCGAGACCTCAAGCGCGGCGCTCGCCTGATCGACTACACTGCCCGTGTCGTCAACCACAGCCGCCTTCACCGCCGAGGTGCCTATGTCGATGCCTAGATACATCAGTTGAGTCCGCCAGCCCAAGGGAAAGAATAATTCTATTTCGAATATACGGTAGCGCTATCATTCTAAGCCCGTTTTGGGTGATAGCACCAACAAAAGAACGTTAAGCTAAGGCAGGGCGCGCTGCAGCCTTAAGGGGAGAATACGCTTGAGCGACCATCGCGAATCATCCACCAATATGCCGCTGATTGCGGCGATCGTCGGGGTCGCCACCATCGGCGGCTTCATGTTCGGCTACGACAGCGGCGTCATCAACGGCACTCAGGAAGGCCTCAAGAGCACCTTTAACTTAAGCGAGGCATGGCTCGGCATCACCGTCAGCGCCCTGCTGCCCGGCTGCGCGGTCGGCGCGTTCATTGCCGGGCGCTCGGCGGATCGCTTTGGCCGTCGGCGCGTCATGCTGGCGGCGGCGCTGTTGTTCATTTTGAGCGCGCTGGCCTCGGGCGCGGCGGCCTCCGCGGTCATGATGATTGTGGCCCGATTCGCCGCCGGCGTCGGTGTGGGCGCCGCCAGCGTGCTCTCGCCCGCCTATATCAGTGAAGTGACGCCCGCGAGCATGCGCGGGCGCTTGTCGAGTGTGCAGCAGATCATGATCATCGCCGGACTCACCGGCGCATTCCTGGGCAATTATTTTCTGGCGCATGTGGCCGGCCGTTCCACCGAGGTGCTGTGGCTGGGGTATGCCGCGTGGCGCTGGATGTTCTGGATGCAGGTCATTCCGGCGAGCATTTTCCTGCTGACCTTGTTGCTGATTCCCGAAAGTCCCCGCTATCTGGTGGCGCGCGCGCGGCATGAAGAGGCCCTGGGTGTGCTGACGCGCCTGTTCGGCGGAACCGCGGCGGCGACCAAAGCCCTGGAAATCAAAGGTTCGCTGGCGGCGGACCATACGCCGCGCCTGTCGGATCTCATCGACCGCTCCACCGGCCGGTGGCGGCGCATCGTCTGGGTCGGCATCGGGTTGGCGACCTTTCAGCAGCTGGTGGGCATCAACGTGGTGTTCTACTACGGCGCGGTGCTGTGGCAGGCCGTGGGATTCAGCGAGGCCGATTCGCTCAAGATCAATATCTTGAGCGGCACGCTGTCGATTGCCGCCTGCTTGCTCGCCATCTTCTTGATCGATCGCATCGGCCGCAAACCGTTGCTCATGATCGGCTCGATCGGCATGGCCGTCACCTTGAGCGTGTTGACGATTGCCTTCGCGACCGGGAACTTGGGCGGCGGCACCCTGCACCTCGCGCCCACCGTGGGCCGGGTGGCCCTGGTCAGCGCCAATCTCTACGTGATTTTTTTCAACTTGAGCTGGGGCCCGGTCATGTGGGTGATGCTGGGCGAGATGTTCCCCAACCAGATCCGCGGTTCAGGATTGGCGGTGAGCGGCGCGGCGCAGTGGAGCGCGAATTTCCTGATCAGCGTGAGCTTTCCGGTGCTTGCGAAGTACATCGGTTTGCCCATCACCTACGGCTTCTACACCGCCTGCGCCTTCATTTCGATCATCTTCGTGATCAAGATGGTGCACGAGACCCGCGGCCGGGAACTCGAGGACATGATCGGGTAATCCCGCAAGCCGGCTTCCGACGCCGGATTCTCTAGCCGGCGTCTGATATATGTAATCTGATTGGTAGCGCAACCACAAAATGTTTGCCAAAGGCAAAAAATAGTGTTTAAGATGGTAGCGCAACCATTAAAGGGTGGCGCCGGCGGCTGGCGCTATCGATAAATAGATCGAGATTCGGGGAGATTTCTAATGAGTCGAAAGACACGCCGGAATGCGTCAAAGAACGAAGTCCAAAATCTGACCCTGCGCGCGGCCATCCGCCATTTGAGCAGCGCAAGGGCGGGTTTATCCGGTCTCGCACTGGGGTCAATGGCCTTCAGCGGGCAGCTGTATGCGGCCGATACCACGCCCGCCGCCCCGGATTCCACGCTCGAAGAGATCACGGTCACCGGCATCCGCGCCTCCCTGCAGCAGAGCCTCGACATCAAGCGCGATTCGAGCGGCATCGTTGATGCGATTTCCGCCGAGGACATCGGCAAATTCCCGGATTCGAACCTCGCCGCCGCCATGGAGAGAGTTCCCGGCGTCACGGTGACCCGCTCGGCAACCAGTCTGACCGGCACGGGCGGAAGCTCGACCACCGGCGACCCGACGCAAATTACCGTGCGCGGGTTCGGTCCGCAGTTCAATGAAACCCTGTACGACGGGCGCCAGGTGCCGACCGCGATCGGCAATGTCACCCGTGGCTTTGACTTCGGCTCTATCGGCTCCGAATTCGTCAGTCAGGTGGACGTCCTGAAGACCCCCGACGCCACCCTCTCGAGCGGTGCGATCGGCGCGACCATCAATATCAAGTACCCGAAGCCCTTCGATCACCCCGGAATGCAACTGGCGGGCTCGCTCTCGGGCACCGATTCGACCGGCGACAACAAGATCACGCCGAACGGCAGTCTGCTGTTCAGCGACACCTTCGCAGACGATCGCTTCGGTATTTTGGTCGATGCGGGTTATTCGGACACCAAGGTGCGCGCCAATCACATCAATATTCAAGGTTGGGAGGGTGGCAACCCGGCCGCGGGCGGTGGCTTGGTCGCCTGCCAATTGCACGGCGCGGGACCCTGTGCCATTGCTCCGGGCTCGGCCGGCAGCCCGGCCCCCACCATCAGCGATTGGTTCATCCAGGACTACGGCATCTACCAGGAGCACAACGACGACAAGCGCGTCGGCGGCCGGTTCGTGCTGCAGGCGAGGCCATTCGACGGCTTGGAGATGACGCTCGACGATAACTACGCCAAGGAAACCTTGGTTCAGCAGCAACAGGGTTTTAGCGTTTGGTTCAACAACACTGGTTTGACGGACGTCGTTCTGGCGCCCGACGGCACAGTATCCAGTTTCGCGCAGCCGGGTACGCCCACCGATTTTCAGGCACAGTTCAACCAGTCGGTGACGACGACCAACACCCTGGGGTTCAACGTGAAATGGGATGCGACCGCCCATACCTCGTTCATGTTCGATGCCTACAACGCCGTTGCCAAGCTCAATCCCGGCAACCAAGCCGGTATAGACGCGGATGTTGGCTACGGGAACGGCCCTAACGCGACCTCGCTCGGTATTGTCGTTCCCGGCGGCCACAACTTGCCCTATCCGACCGGCTTCGGGCCGGGCGGCGTTGCCGCGGACTTCGTGAACCCCGCCTTCATCGGATCGCACGTGTTGGTGGAGTCCTACAACCAGAATACGGACGTGATCAACCAGCTCAAGCTCGAAGGCAGCTGGCACAACGATCAGTTGAAATTCAAGTACGGCGTGCAGTTCACCCGCGACGCGGAGACGCTGCGCGCATTCACGGACTTGCCGTACACCTGGCAGATGTATGCAGGCTACGGCCCGCCCCCGGTTGGCACCGGCGGCGTCGCGCCCATACCGGCCGGCTTGATCTCCAGCACTTTCAGCACCGGCTCGAATTTCATCAACGGCTGGGGCAACGGCGGCAATTTACCGCCGAATATCATTGCCGCCAACGGCTATTCGATCTTGAACTACCTGCAGGGTTTGAATGGTGCCGGGATGAATGTCGGCGCGTGCAGCAACCTGGCCGGCGCCACGCCGTGCACCGGCAAATACATCATGTACCAGAACCTCGGCGGGGCGCAGGACATTACCGAGAGCACGGTGTCGCCCTATTTGAGCATGTCGTTAAATGAGAAAGTCGAGGACATGCCGCTGAAGATCAACTTCGGGGCGCGCCTCGAGTCCACGCACGTGATCTCTGCCGGCGTCTCCAGCTTGCCGGTCGGTCAGCTGACCATCGTGCCGACAGACCATACTGCCTACAGCTTTACTCCCAGCCCGCCTAGCCCGATCAGCACCGAGAGCAACTACCGCTATCTGTTGCCGAACTTGGATTTGGGCTTGTACTTGACCGATACGCTCAAGCTGCGCTTCGACGCCTCGCGTACCTTGACGCGTGCGCCGTTGAGCGATCTCACGCCGGATCTCAATGTGCCGGCGGGTCAGCGGGTGGGAAGTCTCACGGCCACCGGCGGCAATCCGACCTTGCTGCCGTATCTTTCCGACAATCTGGATTTGGGAGCGGAGTGGTACTACGCGCAGAACTCCTACGTCTCGGCCGATGCGTTCGTCAAGGAGGTGACCAACTTCGTGGTCGGCGGCACGGTTACACAGTCGATCAACGGCGTGACGCTGCCCGACGGGACGCCGGCGATTTTCAGTGTCACCTCGCAAGTAAACGGCCCCTCGGCCGAGGTGCGCGGCATCGAGTTGGCGTGGCAGTACACAATTGGCGACAGCGGCTTCGGGTTCCAGACCAACGCCACGTTCGTCGGCACCAACAAGCCTTATGATCAGGGCAATCGCAGCCAGTCTGGATTCGCCGTGACGGGATTGGCCAATTCTTTCAACTTCATCCCGTTCTTCGACAAGTACGGCTTCCAGGCGCGGGTTGCGATCAATCACCAGGCAGCGTTCCTGAACAGTTTCGGTCAAATTCAGAACGGCTCGCAGTTCGGCATCGAGCCCACCTTCGTGAATGCCACCACGTATGTGGACTTCAGCACCAGCTATCAGATCAACCGGCACTTCAACGTCTATTTCACCGCTCTGAACCTCACCGATCAGGTCTATAGCACGCATGGCCGCTTCTCGGAGCAGATCCTGGATGTGGTCGACACCGGCCGTCAATTCACGCTCGGGATACACGCCAAGCTCTAGGAGCCTGGCCGAATGTGATAGCGATAAAGAGGGCCGCCTGCATGAGGCGGCCCTGTTTTGTGAGGAGCGCCACGGTCGGCTTATTTTCATAAAAGTGGCTGTGCTTGCGCTAAGCTGTTTGACGTCATGACCGCACTCCCTATCCGCAGCATCGTCATCGTGGGCGGCGGCACCGCGGGCTGGATGACAGCCGTGAGTCTCGCGATGTTTTTTAAGGCGGCCAATGTGCGCGTACGCCTGATCGAGTCCGAGCAAATCGGCACCATCGGCGTCGGCGAGGCGACGATACCGCCGATCATGCATTTCATACGCGGGGCGGGAATCGACGAGAACGACCTCGTCCGCAAGACCCAGGCGACCTTCAAATTGGGCATCGAGTTCAAGGACTGGACGCGAATTGGCCACAGCTACCTGCATCCCTTCGGGCAAACCGGCTTCGACTTGGGCCCGGTCGCTTTCTCGGCCTACTGGCTCAAAGCCTTTCGCGAGGGAAAGGCGGCCAGGCTCGAGGAATATTCTCTGGAGGCGACGGCGGCCTACGCTGCGAAATTCATGCGGCCGGTGCAGGCCGCCAATTCGCCCTTGGAAAAAATCACCTACGCCTTGCAGTTCGACGCCTCGCTGTTCGCACGCTACCTGCGTGCCATCGCCGAGGCCCGCGGCGTCGAGCGCACGGAAGGCAAAGTCAAATCAGTGGCGCTGCAGTCGGACAACGGCTTCATCCGTGCCCTCACCCTCGAGAGCGGCGAACAGGTCGAGGCTGATCTTTACATCGATTGCTCCGGCTTTCGCGGGCTGCTGATCGAAGGCGCCTTGCACACCGGTTATGAGAACTGGAATCACTGGCTGCCGTGCGATCGGGCCGTGGCGGTGCCGTGCGAACGCACCGCTGCGCTGACTTCCTATACGAGGGTGACGGCGAAGGCCGCGGGATGGCAGTGGCGCATCCCCTTGCAGCACCGCATCGGCAACGGCTACGTGTACAGCAGCAACTTCATCAGCGATGCACAGGCGCAAGACGAGCTGTTGTCGAGCATCGAAGGCAAGGCGTTCGCCGAACCGCTCAAGCTGCAATTTGCAACGGGACGCCGCAAGCGCTTCTGGAGCAAAAACTGCGTGGCAATCGGTCTGTCGGCGGGTTTCCTGGAACCGTTGGAATCCACCAGCATCCACTTCATCCAGCGCGGCATCGCGCTGCTGCTGAGCTGCTTCCCGGATCGTAATTTCAACACCGCGGACATCGATCGGTATAACAAGATTGTCACGAGCGAATACGAGCGGGTGCGGGACTTTTTGGTGCTGCACTACGGTTCGACCGAACGGGACGACAGCGAAATTTGGCGCTACTGCCGCAGCATCGAGAAGCCCGACAGCCTCAAGGAAAGAATCGGACTGTTCCAAAGCTTCGGACGCCTGATCCGTGAGGACAACGAGCTCTTCCCGATGCAGAGTTGGCTGTATGTCCTGGTCGGCCAAAACATCATGCCGCAACACGACGACCCGCTGGTGAGCATATTGGATCCGCGCCAGGTTATGGACAACTTAAGCAACATCCGCAGCGTCGTGCGGCAATGCGCCGCGGCCATGCCGAAGCATGAGGACTTCATCAGCCAAAACTGTGCAGCGCCCGTCGCGGCCGTGGGATAATTTGCGCATGGCCCAACCCGTTCAAACAATCGTCATCGTCGGGGGCGGTACCGCCGGATGGTTGACCGCGGGCATTATTGCTGCGCGTCATCAAGGACGGATGAAGGTGGGGTTCTCGGTGACGCTGATCGAGTCGCCCAATGTCCCGATCATCGGCGTGGGTGAAGGCACCTGGCCGACGCTGCGAGCCACACTTGAAAAGATGGGCGTTTCGGAAACGGACCTGTTTCGCCACAGCGATGCCGCTTTCAAGCAGGGCGCGAAATTCGCCCGCTGGACCACGGGCGCGGACGAGGATCGCTACTATCATCCCCTAATGCTGCCGCAGGGCTTCACGCAGCTGAATTTGGTCCCCCATTGGCTCAACGATTCGCAGGGCAGGAACTTCAGCGAATCGGTTTGCCCTCAGGAACAACTCTGCGAGGACGGCCTGGCGCCCAAAATGATTACCACGCCCGAATATCGGGCCGTCGCCAACTACGCCTACCACCTGGACGCCGGTAAATTCGCCCCCTTCCTGCAGAAACATTGCACCGAGAAGCTTGGGGTGCGCCATGTGCCGGCCGACGTGGTGAGCGTCAATCAGAGCGAATCGGGCGACATCAAGAGCGTTAACACAAAACAAGCGGGTGAGATCGCAGGCGACTTGTTCGTCGACTGCAGCGGATTCTCATCCTTGCTGCTCGGCAAGACCCTGGGCGTGGGATTCAAGGATTGCAGCGACGTATTATTTTGCGACACCGCGCTGGCGCTGCAAATCCCCTACGACACGCCCGATGCGCCCATGGCCTCGCACACGATCTCGACCGCCCAACCGGCGGGCTGGATTTGGGACATCGGACTGCCGACGCGGCGCGGTACCGGGTATGTCTATTCGAGCCGGCACAGCAGCGAGGAACAGGCTCGGGAGACTCTGCTGCGCTACGTCGGCGCGGAGCACAAAGACCGCGTCGCGCGCAAGATTGCCATTCGCTCGGGACATCGCGAGACCTTTTGGAAGAACAATTGCGTCGCCGTGGGACTTGCCGCGGGCTTTCTCGAACCGCTCGAGTCCTCCGCCATCGTGCTCATCGAACTGTCCGCAAAATTGATCGCCGAGCAGCTGCCCGCCAACCGGGATGTCATGGACATCGTGGCGGCGCGCTTCAACGACGTGAACCACTATCGCTGGGGCCGCATCATCGACTTCCTCAAATTGCACTACGTGCTCACGCAACGGGAAGAGCCATTCTGGCGCGACAATCTCGACCCCCGCTCGATTCCCGAGCGCTTGCAGAACCTGCTGCACCTCTGGAAATACCAATCGCCGTGGTTCTTCGATGAATTCGACCGCCTGGAGGAAGTGTTTCCCGCGGCGAGCTATCAATATGTCCTGTACGGCATGGGATTCCGTACCGAAGTGGGGCCGATGGATAATGCCGACACCGAATCGACGGCCTCGCGGCTGCTGCGCGAAAATGCGGCCATGACCAAAAAGCTGCGCTCGCAACTGCCTAAGAATCGCGATCTGCTGCGCAAGATTCAAGAGCACGGCATGCAGCGCATCTAGATGGATTCAAAATGACACGCATCGTGGTTCTCAACGACCTCGTGCACCGCACCGTGCGCGTGCAAGCCGAGGCCGCGGCGAAATTCGGAGACAATCAGCGCTTTGTGCAAGTGGTGGTCACGGAGTTTTCCTTGCTGATAACGCATTACCCCATTTTGTTTTCAAAGGACTGCGACACGGGCGCGTTTTTTTGCGGCGCCATGCTGGGCATCGATGAAGGGGAGAACCTTTTCTTGAAGGAGGGCCAGGGCCACGAGGGTTATCGCCCTTTGAATCTGCAGCGCGCGCCATTCTTCGTCTCCGGCGACGACTTGGCGATCGACCTTGACCACCCACGGGTCGGAGCCGACGCAGGACAAGCCTTGTTCAACGACCGCGGCGAAGCGACCCCGTACCTTGAAAGCATCAAGGCGGCGTTTCAACAATTGAAACCCGGCATCGAAATGACCAAGCGGTTCATCGAGACCCTGTTGAGGCTCAATCTGCTGGAGCCGGTAGACATCGTCCTCGGTTTCGACGATGGTTCGAAGCGAAATCTCGTGGACCTGTATACCGTCAATCAAGACCTTCTGCGGCAGCTGCCGGATGCAGCCGTCATTGAGCTGTTTCGTCGCGGCTATCTGCAATTGATTTATTTGCTCATTGCCTCGCTGAAGCAGATTCCCGTGTTGGCGAAAAAGAAGAACGACCGGTTTCTTGCCGCCTGACCAGGTTGGGTACCTGCCGCATGCCTGAGAGCCCGCGCACTATCAACGCCTTGGACCTTGAGGGTCCCGAGCAATTCTTGACGGAAGTGGTGGCGCCTTGCCGGCCGGTGCTGTTGCGTGGGCTGGTCAACGCCTGGCCCATCGTCGCGGCGGGGCGGCTCTCGCCGTCGGCCGTGCGGGAGCACCTTGAGCCGTTGGACGCCGGCGGTGAAATCGAGGCGTTTTTCGGCGCTCCGGCGATCGCGGGCAAATATTTCTATCGCGACGATTTGAAGGGCTTTAACTTCGAACGGCGGCGCATGAAATTTGGCGCCGCGCTCGAGTCCATCGTAGCGTCGGTCGGCGTGCCGGGTTCGCCGTCGATTTACGTCGGGTCGGTCCCGGCCAGTGACTTCCTGCCGCGTTTCGCCGCTTTGAATCCCATGCCGTTATTAAGTCCCGCAGTCGGTCCGCGAGTGTGGGTCGGCCACGCCGCAAACGTCTCTTCTCACTACGACACCATGGACAATCTGGCCTGCGTGGCGGTCGGGGTTCGGCGCTTCACGCTGTTCGCGCCGCAATTGATCGACAAACTCTACGTGGGCCCGATCGACAATACCATGGCGGGACAACCGGTGAGCCTGGCCGCCTCCTCAGCACCTGATAAGGATAAATTTCCGCTTTTCGAACAGATCAAAGATCAGTCGCTGATTGTCGACCTTGAACCCGGCGATGCGCTGTATTTGCCCAAGCTCTGGTGGCACAAGGTCGAGTCGACCGCGTCCTTCAATGTGCTGGTCAACTATTGGTGGGACGCCTTCCGCGCAGGTCCGGACGCGCCCTACACCAGCATGCTGCTCGCCATGATCACGATCGCCGAACGTCCGCCGGCGGAGCGGCAAGCGTGGAAAGCTTTTTTCGATCACTATGTGTTTCGCAGCCACGGTCACCCCTTGGCGCATCTGCCGGACGAGCAACATGGTTTGCTCGGCTCGCTCAAGGAGAACTACGGCAAGGTTCGTGCGCGCGTGATGCATATGTTGCGCGGGGCGTAGAAGTCGGGAGGAAACTTGGGGCCAGACGCATCGCCGGGTATTCAACAGGTGTTCACCGCCGCCCTGGGGCATCATCAGGCTGGACGGCTGAGTGAAGCGGAGCGGCTTTACCTGCAGATTCTGAAGGCTGATCCGCGCCATGCGGATGCTCTGCATTTTCTGGGCGTGCTCGCCCATCAGATCGGCCGCAATGACCTGGCGGTGGACCTGATCGGCAAAGCCATCGCGCAGAACGCCCAGGTTCCCGCATTCCACAACAACTTGGGCAACGCGCTCAAGGCGCAGGGCAAGCTGCAGGAGGCGGCGGCCTCCTACGCGGGGGCGTTGGTCCATAAGCCGAATCATGTCGGGGCGCTGTTCAATTTGGGGCTGGTGCTGCAGATGCAGGGCAAGTTGGAGGAGGCGGTGGGCGCTTATCGGCGGGCGTTGAACCATCAGCCCGACTACGCCGAGGCGCACGGCAACCTCGGCAATACCCTGCAGGCGCAGGGCAAGCTGGAGGAGGCCGTGGCCTGCTACGCGCGGGCGCTCAGCTACCGGCCGCACTACGCCGAGGTGCACAGCAATCTGGGCAATGTGCTGATGGCTCAGGGCAAGTATGCGGCGGCGGCGGCTTCCCATGGGCGGGCGCTGACTTACAAACCGGATTACGCCGAGGCTCATAACAACCTCGGTCTGGTTCTTCTCGAGCAAGGCGATGTCGATGCGGCCGTGGCTTCTTATGGGCGCGCGTTGTCTCACAAGCCAGCCTACGCTGAGGCTCATATCAATCTCGGCAATGCGCTCAGAGAACTAGGCCAGCCGGCCGAAGCGGCAGCTTCCTACCAGCGGGCGCTCGCTCTGGACCCGGACAATGCCGAAGCGCGATTGGGCCTGGCCACCGCGATGATCCCGGTGGTTGCCGACAGCGTTGCCGACAGCATCGCGGCCACGGAAAAATTCGCGCGCTCCCTGAAGGAATTGACCGCTTGGAGCAACGCCAATCCGGGAAAGCTGGGAAAGTCGGTGGGCGGCAGTCAGCCGTTCTATTTGGCGTACAGGCCTGCCGATGTCACGGCCTTGCTATCACGCTACGGTGACTTGATCTGCGCCGCGGCGGCGGCTCATTGGCAAGCTGGAACTGCCGCGATTCAGGCCGCCCGGCCGCCGCGAGAGCGCGTTCGCATCGCTGTGGTGAGCGGCCAAGTGCGGCAGCATCCGGTATGGGACGTGGTGCTGCGGGGAATCCTGGCTCACCTGGACCGGCGGCGGTTCGACGTCGTTCTGTATCACACGGGCTTGATCACCGATGAGGAAACAGCTTGGGCACAAGGCCGGGTCAACCGCTTCGTCCAAGGTCCTCGCTCAATCCGAGCCTGGCTGGATGAAGTGGCGCGGGATCGGCCCGACGTGATGTTCTTTCCTGAGGTGGGCATGGATCCCGCCACTTGTGCGCTCGCGGCTTTACGCCTGGCGCCGCTGCAGGTTGCCGGGTGGGGGCATCCTGTGACCACCGGACTGCCCACTATTGATTTGTTCGTGTCCGGAGAGCATCTGGAAGGGATGGGAGCCGAACGCCATTACCGGGAAAAGCTCGTACGTTTGCCCGGAACAGGAGTTTGCACCGACTTGGAACCTGTTCAGTCTCAGCCATGGGACAGTCCTGTCCGGCAGGAGAATTGCGTCCGCTTCGCGCTGTGTCAGCAGCCGATCAAGTTCGATCCGGCGAACGATGTACTGTTGACGCGTATTGCCAAGGCTGTCGGCCCCTGTGAATTTTGGCTGGCCGCGCCGCAGAAACTGCATTGGGCGACGGCGAGGCTGCGCAATCGGCTGGCGGCCGCCTTCCGCGCCGAAGGGCTCGATCCCGACGCTCACTTGCGCGTCATGCCCTGGCTGGCGCGCGACCAATTTGCCGGTTTCTTGGACGAAATGGATGTGCTCTTGGATTGCCCGGCCTTTTCCGGCTATACCACGGCCTGGCAGGCCATTCATCGCGGAATTCCCATCGTCACCTTGGAGGGGGAATTTCTGCGTCAACGCCTGGCGGCAGGCCTGTTGCGGCAGATCGGAATGACGGATGGAATCGCGGCATCCGCCGACCAGTATGTGCAAATCGCCGCTCTTCGGGCCAACGAGTCTCGCGATAGCAGTCAACGGGTCATACGGCGTGAATCGATCCGCCGAGCGGCGACGCAAGCGGACGGCAACCGCGCGGCGGTGAGCGCTTTCGAGGATGCGCTGATCGATGCCCTGAAAACTTGATTGCATATGCCCGAGGGAGGCGGATGTGCTGAATCGATCGACGACCCGGGTGCTGGGCCTGCTCTGCGTGATGTATTTCATCACGTACGTGGATCGCGTCAATGTGAGCACGGCGGCGATCCAATTCAGCAAGGATTTCCACCTTTCCAATACCCAGGTCGGTTTGGTTTTTTCCGCGTTTGCCTATCCGTACCTGATCTTTCAGGTCATCGGCGGTTGGGTGGGGGACCGGTTCGGCCCGCGCCGCACGCTCACCGTTTGTTCGCTCGTTTGGGCCGGCGCGACCGTACTCTGCGGGCTGTCCACGGGCCTGGCCTCCTTGGTGGTCGCACGCGTGCTGCTCGGATTGGGCGAAGGCGCGACCTTTCCGACGGCGACGCGCGCGATGTCGAATTGGACCGCGACCAACCGCCGCGGATTCGCACAAGGCATCACGCACGCCTTTTCGAGGATCGGCAACGCCATTACGCCGCCGATCGTGACCTGGCTCATGCTCGCTTTGAGCTGGCGCGGCTCATTCATCGTGCTCGGACTGTTGAGCTTCATCTGGGCCCTCATCTGGGCATGGTACTTCCGCGACAACCCGCGCGATCATGCCAGGATCACGGCGCAGGAACTCGACACCCTGCCGGCGTTCGTCGGCGTCAAGGAAACTCCCGCGGTGCCGTGGCTGCCGCTCATCAAGCGGATGCTGCCGGTCACGCTGGTGTACTTCTGTTACGGCTGGACGCTGTGGCTGTTTCTGACTTGGATTCCGCAGTACTTTCTGCACAACTACCACATGAATTTAAAGAATTCCGCCGTGTTCGCGTCGGGGGTTTTCTTTGCAGGAGTGCTGGGCGATACGCTGGGAGGCCGTATCACCGACTGGCTGCTGACGCGTACGGGAAGCCGCACCAAGGCGCGCAGCTACATGGTGGTGGTATGCAATTTAGGGGCGCTCGCCTCGCTGCTGCCGATTCTGTTCGTTCACGATTCGACCATCGCCGCCATTGCCTTGAGCTTGGGTTTCTTCTTCGCCGAGTTGACCATCGGTCCCATGTGGGCCATTCCGATGGACATCGCGCCGAAATATTCCGGCACCGCCAGCGGATTCATGAACATGGGCTCGGCGCTCGCCGCAATCTTGAGTCCGATGGTGGGCGGCTGGATCATCGATGTCACGGGCAACTGGGACTGGCCCTTTATCGGATCAATGGGACTCATGGTCGTGGGCGCGGTGTTCGCGTTTGCCATGAAGCCGGAACAGAAATTTTAAGTCACGCCGCTTTCTTGCGGTTGGCATCCAATCGACGATCGACGAGCGCAACGATGGCGTCGATTGCGGGGTGCGTCATGCCTTTCTGTTTGCCGATGAGCTGCACCAGCTTGTCCCCAAGGATCAAAATATTGCGATTCGTCATACGCTTGCCCTCCGGATAGCCGCGTAGCTTAATGCGATTGCAAAGAGGTGACACAAATGATTGGACCGGCGCATTAGCGAAACTAAGACCGGCTTTAGATAACCTAAAGCGCATGGCCCGCTGGATGGGTACGATTCGCTCCTATGTCGTCTGATCTTAAGAATTCCGTCGTTGCAAAGCCCGCCGCCTGGCTGGTTGGCGCCTGTCTGCTCGTCGTCTACATCGTGTGGGGCACGACCTACTTCGCCATCAAGGTGGCGATCGAAGGCATCGCGCCGTTTTTCCTGGTCGGGACGCGCTTCGTCGTGGCGGGGGCGCTGCTGCTGGGATGGCAGGCACTGCGCGGCGCACCGATGCCGACGCTGAAGCAATGGGGCGGGGCTGCGCTGGTCGGATTTCTGCTGCTCGTCGTGGGTAACGGCGCCGTGTCAGTCGCGGAGCACTGGGTCAGCTCCGGCGCTACCGTTGCGTTGATCAGCATCATGCCTCTCGCTACCGCCCTCTGGTCCGGCGCATTCGGCGACTGGCCGCGACGCGCGGAATGGAGCGCGATTGCGCTCGGCGGCGCGGGCGCAGCCATCATGCTCTTGGGGCGCGATCTGCAAGGAAGCATCGCCGGCACCTTGCTCATCTTATTGGGCATCACATCATGGTCGCTGGGCTCGATTGTTTCGCGGCGCTTGGACGTTCCGCATGGCCCAACCGGATTCGGCGCGGAGATGCTGGCCGCAGGCGTGATCGGTTTGGCTGTCAGCGCGGCGTTGGGCGAGCATTGGACGATCCCGCATGCAGCGCATGTCTGGTGGGCATGGGGGTACCTGGTCGTATTCGGATCGTTGATCGCGTTTTCGGCGTATCGATTCGTCGTTGAGCGCGTATCCGCTTCGCTTGCCGCGACCTATGCCTACGTCAACCCGCCCGTGGCGCTGGTTGTCGGCTGGTGGCTTGGCAACGAGGCATTTTCCGCGAACGTTCTCTTAGGGTTACCCGTTGTGCTGGTCGCGGTGGCGTTGCACGCCTGGATCCAGACGCGGGATGCGCCGTTGGCCCCTGCCCAAGTCCCGCTCGACCCCGCGCCGTGCGTTCCGTCACAGGCACGTGGCAAGACCTGAGGTCAGCCCGTACGATCCGGCTACCAAAGTAGCGGAGAAATTGAATGCGTCGTATCGGGTTATTGATTCTGGCAGCCGTGTCGACTTCCGTGCATTCCGCCCCCGAGCAGCCGGGCGCTTGGACTGCTTATGGCGGCGATCCCGGCGGGTCGCGCTATTCTTCGCTGGCGCAAATCACGCCGAAGAACGTGAGCAACCTTGCCGTTGCCTGGACCTTTCGCACCGGCGAGCTTGGCCAGGGCGTGAAGGACTGGCATCGCTCCGCTTTCGAAGCGACGCCGATCCTTTATGACGGCACGCTGTATTTGACCACCAGCAGCACGGACGTGATTGCGGTGAATGCGGCCAGCGGGCAATTGCGCTGGCGCCATGACTCCCAAAGCCGAAAGGACCTGCATTATTCCGATGGCGTGTCGCGAGGCGTGTCGCTGTGGGTCGATGCAGAGAGCGCGCAACAAGCGCCGTGCCACGCCCGAATTTTCGCGCCTACGCTGGATGGCAGGCTGCTGGCGCTCGACGCCGCGACGGGCCGGCCGTGCGGCGATTTTGGCGAGCAGGGGGCGGTGAATCTGCTCCAGGACATCCGCTCGCAATTCCAGCAGGGCGATGAGTGGCGCAACTACCTGGTTACATCGCCGCCGGCAATTCTGGACGGCAAGGTGATCGTGGGATCCTCCATCGGCGACAATCGCGCGGTGCTCGAGGAGCTCGGAACGGTGCGCGCCTTCGATGCGCGCACCGGTCGACAGGTCTGGAGCTGGGACCCCATTCCGCGAGAACCCGGCAACCCTGTATATAAGGAGTGGGATTCCGCCGGCGTTGAAAACGCCAGCGCGGCCAACGCCTGGGCGCCGCTGTCCGTGGATACCGAGCGCCACTTGGTGTTCGTGCCAACCGGTTCGGCCAGTCCGGATTTTTTTGGCGGCTCGCGGCCCGGGGACAATCGCTGGGCGAATTCGGTCGTGGCCCTTGACGGGGATACGGGCAAACTCAAATGGGGCCAGCAGCTCGTACATCACGATCTCTGGGACTACGACGTGGGCTCGCAGCCGACCCTGGCGACTATCCTGCACGACGGCAAATCCGTGCCCGCCGTGATCCAGGCGACGAAAACCGGCTTCCTGTTCACCTTCGACCGCGATACCGGCGCACCCGTGTTTCCGATAGTGGAAAGAGGGGTGCCGCAGGACGCGGTCCCGGGCGAACATCCTTCGCCCACGCAGCCGTTCCCCACGGCGCCGCCGCCGCTGGTGCGGCAGTCGAAGCTCACGCCCGATGATGCCTGGGGCGTTGCCTGGTTTGACACCCGGGACTGCCGCAAGCGCATCGAGGCCTATCGCTCGGAGGGCATCTTCCAACCGCCCGCCTTGAAGGATTCGCTGATGCAGCCCGGCAATGCCGGCGGTTCCAATTGGGGCGGCATCGCCTTCGATCCACAGCGCCAACTCGCCGTGGCCAACACCATGAACCTGCCTTTTGACGTGGCGCTGATCCCGCGCGCGGAGTTGGCCGCACAACGGTCCTCGGAGCAGTACAAGGGCTTCGAGTTCGCGCGGCAGCTGGGCACGCCTTACGGCATGCGCCGAAAAGCATTCATGTCGAGCTTTGGCATTCCATGCGTCAAGCCGCCGTGGGGCACGCTTGCGGCGGTCGACATGCAGCGCGGCGTCATCAAATGGCAGATTCCCCTGGGCGACACGCCGGTGATTCACCTGAACCTCGGCATGCCGGGACTCGGCGGCCCCATCGTTACCGCGGGCGGCGTCATTTTCATTGCGGCAAGCTTCGATGATCGGCTGCGCGCCTTCGATACGGACAGTGGAAAATTATTGTGGACCGCGAGCCTGCCGGCGGGCGGGCAGGCCACACCGATGACCTATGCCATCGATGGGCGGCAATACGTGGTGATTGCGGCAGGCGGATACAAAGACCAGAGCACCCGTGGCGATTATCTCATCGCTTACGCGCTGCCGCGATAGGCCCGATCGGCGTTGTTATTTACTCCACTGCTTTGGCAGCGGGTTAGAATTCGTCCATGTGCTATTCCGCCCAAGTAGTTCAGATGGCCCGCAAGCTGCATCGTCAGTTGGGCATTCGCATCGATTATGACGAGGTCGAGAAGCTTTTTTTTCGCCGCCTCGACGATCCAGGTCTCAGCATCTCACGCGGCTTCGAGGCCAACTTCGATGACCCGGCAACAGATCAGGAACGACGCATCAAAGGTGCGATTGACGAACACCGTTCGAGGACGGCGACAAAAATCGAGAAGGAACTTTTCACTCAAAAGACACGGCTCGTGAACGCGGAGCGATCGCTCAAGGCAAAGGAAACCAAGAAGGCGCGGGAAGATGTGCGCATTTCGAGCGCCAAGATCGAAGCCCTCTCAACGAAACTAACCCGGCTGAGAAGCTCGGAACCCAATGAGGAAGACAACCGCATCTTCCCCTTTGTCTACGCCGGAGTGATCGTCAAAAGGGACGGACACAATCTGCTGACGCCGATGCGCTACCACTGCCGCCCCGCGGGCAAGCCCGCATTCATTGACCGGCAATTCCCGGGTCTCTACAACGCCCGCCGCGACAACCTGGAGAAATTCTGGGGCGGGCAGTTCGGATCCCATCACGCCATCATGGTGGTCGAGAGTTTCTACGAAAACGTCAAGCGCCACACCATGGAGCATCGGGAACTTCTCGCCGGCGAGCGCGAAGAAAATGTCGTGCTGCAGTTCAAACCCGAGCCGGCGCAAACCATGTACATCGCCTGCCTCTGGTCTCGCTGGACGGACCCAAAAGAACCGGATCTTTGCGGCTTTGCCGCCATTACCGATGACCCCCCGGCTGATATCGCTGCCGCGGGCCATGATCGCTGCATCATCAATCTGAAGCCCGAGCACCTGGAGGCTTGGCTCTCCCCCCAGGATCGATCCCGTGCAGAACTGCAGTCGATGCTTTCGGATCGCGCCATTCCAGTGTTTCAACATGAGGTGTCAAAGGCGGCTTAAAGCCGTTGCCTAGGGCAAATTTCCTGTTTTCCTACGAGGAGGCGGGGAGTCCCGGCTATGCGAAACAAGCCTCGAAACGCGCATTTTGGCGTTCAAGAGTCAGAGATCTATCTCGAGGAGGCCCCCATGAAGTATTTCGCAGTGTCGTTGGCTTTACTGTTCCCGTTGATCGCGGTTTCTGCCGACATCCCCGATGCCAAGTTTTACCGCGACGCGGCGGAAGGCGGCATGGCAGAGGTGGCGATGGGCAATCTGGCGCAGCAGAAAGCTCAAAGCCCCAGCGTCAAGGATTTCGGTGCGCAAATGGTGAAGGACCATTCGGCGGCGAATGAAAAGCTCAAGGCGCTCGCGCAGTCCAAGAACATAACCTTGCCCGCCAACCCGAGCGTTACCGAAATGGCGGTGAAGGAAAAACTTAAAGCGCTCTCGGGTAAATCGTTCGACCAGTCCTACATAAAGGGAATGATCAAGGATCACGAAGAGGACATCGCCGAATTCAAAAAAGAGGCGACATCCGGCCACGACCCGGACGCGAGAGCATTCGCCACTGCCACCTTGCCGACGCTTGAGGCTCACTTGAAGAAGATTCAGGCCATCGCTGCCGACGCGGGAATCAGCGCAAGCTAATCAATCGCCTATTGGAGGAAGCCACCATGAAACTGGCAAGATTCACTCTCGCCGCCCTCGTGCTGGGTGCGGGCGTGATGGGTTGCACACAGCACACCCCGCCGCCGCCCACGTCGCCGTCGGTGCCGAATTCGGCGCCGGAGATGCCGACGCCGCCTTCATCGAATCCTTTGCCGCCGAATACGCCGAACGCCAATCCGACCGTGCCCTCGGGATCGCCGACGAATCCGGGTCCGGGCCCGGCCAAACAGTAGAACTGGCCACGCCGGCTTTGGCAGAACGGTGGTATTAATCTGGATGTCATGGCGTGCGGGGCCGCCGCTCCGCACGCCATGGTGGGACTCAATGCGCTTTGCCCGCCGCGTTGATGGGTATTCGCTTCCTGCGCTCGATGGCTTGCGCCGTCCTTGGAATCGTCACGGTCAGGACTCCGTTTTTAAACGCGGCATTGACACCCTCCTGATCAACGTCCCGGTCAAAAGACAATTGGCGCTCAAAGCGGCCGTAAAATCGCTCGCTGAAGGTTCGATCTTGCGACTCCTTTTCCAGTTTTTTCTCGCCGCGAATGGTTAGCACGCCGTCCTGGAGTAAAACTTCGACTTCCTTCTCATCCATGCCGGGCAACTCGGCGGTCACACGATAACTCTTGTCCGTTTCCTCGACGTCAATTCTTGGCCACTCAGTTTGGCGGCTTCCCCACATCCGAGAATCATCGAAACCGCGAAACATGTTGTCGAACAGCCGGTTCATCTCTCGATGCAGACTCACCATGGGATTCAGTGAATCGGACGGGGCGTTGCGGGCGAGATCGCGATCATTTCGGGATCCAGGAATCAAATCACGTACGTTCATATCTTTGCCTCCTGTTGAAGCATCCCCACAGAGCGCATATAGAACGATTGCAAAAGTTTTTCAAGGCCCAATGAATCGTCAAAGTTGTCGCAGCACACTGAAAAAATCATGTTAAAGCGCGGTGCAAACTCAGAACTCGCCGACTCGCGCGCGAAACGAGCACGACAATCGTTCCTTTTGCCTCGCTAGGTTGCTGCTTTGCGGCGCGCTTCGCGGCTCAAGATCCAGAGTGCGCCGGGCAGTGCGGTGAAGTCGGCTATCAGGGCCAGCACGAAGGCGCAGGCGGAAACGACGCCGAACTGGCGCATCGGCGGTAGATCGGAAAAGGTCAGCGCCAGAAATCCGCTGGTGTTGATGAGCGTCGCAAAGAGTATCGGCCGGCCCGCCGTGAGCATCGCGTGCCTGAGCGCGCCGCCCGTGGTGCCGCTCGCGCGGCCTTCCTGAAGGTGATAGAAAAAGTGCACCTGATCGTTTTCCGTTGCCCCGAGCACGGTCGAGCCGATGAGAATGGTCGCGATGTTGAGCGGAATAGCGGCCACGCGCATGACGATGAACACGGAGAGAATCGCGAAAAAAGACGGAATCATCGTCATGAGACGCGCTGATGGGCTGCGAAACACCACCAGAAAGGCAAGAAAAATGACGCTGGCGGTGAGAGCGAAGCTTTGCGTCAGCGTCGGCAGCAAGCGCTCGGTGATGATGCCGGAGAGCACGCCCTTGCCCGCCATTTGACCCCGGACGGTGCGGAAATTTGGATCGCTCTCCTGGGCATCGGTCCACGTCTTGAGGATGAATTTGCGCATTGCACCCGAGGGTCCGAAAACTTCCGCGCGCCCGCGAATGCTCAGGCGAACGCTCGACAAATTGGCAACGTCGACATAGCTGCGCGCGCCGGGTTCGGTCAATAGAATCTGCTCCAGGTCTGCGGCGAGCTTCGGCCACGCATCCGGCGCAGTGGGCAGCTGATCGGACCCGGATTGGATATAACGCGCCCAGCGCAGCAGCGTGGTGGGTCCGTCGACGGCGTTGATCCCGGGGTCCTGTTCGAGCCGCTGCGCCAGCAAATCCACACTGCGCAGGAACTCGGGATCCAAGGCGTGGCCCGGTTGCGTTTGCAGCCACAAATCCTGCACGTCCAAGCCATTCGTCTGGACGAACTGGCGCGTATCCTGCGCCACGGGTTCGCGGGGATTAACATACGTCAGTGCGTCGGTTTCAAGCTGCAATGGCGCAAGCTTGCCGGGGATCCCGAAAAGGGATGCCGCCCCGCACAACATGATGAGCACGGCGCCGGCCACCAAGAACCAACGATAGCGGCGCGTGGCAGGCACCAAAAGATCGACAAATTGCGCGAACCACGTGCCTTCCGTGACGGCGCCCGATCGACGTGGTGCCCGCAACAAGGACTGCAGCGCCGGAAACAGCGTGAAGCAGCCGACCCACGCCCCGATCAGCCCGCAGGCCGTCCATAAGCCCATTTCTCGCACCGGGCGAATGTCCGACACCGTCAATGCCGCAAAGCCGACCGCCGTGGCGAACATCGATGCGGTGCAGGGCAGAAATTTGTTGGCGAGTGCGCGCGCATGATGTTCGAGAGGCGGGCCGCCCGGCTCCATGTACCGCGAATGAATGTAGACCAACGTGGCCGTGGTGGTGACCATGACGGTCAAGGGCACCAAGGTCGACACCACGCTGTTTGAAAAGCCGAGCAACTCGCCGATGCCCACCGCAATCGCGACCACTGCGCCGAGGGTGAGAACGATTGCCGCGAGAGCACGCCAGGATCGATACACGATGAACACCAGCGTCAGCAAAAAGATGCCGAACAGCGGCATGAATTTCTTGGTCGAGGCGCCGGTTTGGCGCTCCAGCCAGGCATCGAGCCAGGGCGAGCCGACGCGTCGCACGGCCGTGAACGGATGGCCGTCGGCCGCGAGCGCCAGAACCTTGGCATCGATTGCGGCCAACGCCTGATCGCGTTCCGCGGGCGATTTCACCTGCAGCTCGAGCCCGATGCCGAGGTAATGATCCCCCATCAGCCCGGCGCGGCGGACCAGGGCGGTGCCCGAGGCAAAGGCTCGCAGCTTTGCCGCATCAGCAGGGCCGACGGTGGCGGGTGGACTGGATCGAAAATACAGCGTGAGAAGACTGTGCGCCGCGACTTTGGGGATCTGGTCGAGTTCATGCTGCAGCCGGTCGACGCCTTGCAGCGCGGCGGGGCTCAACGGGTCCGGCGCCTCGAGCACGATGAGGGCTTCTTCGCCTTCGGGAAATATGCGCTCGAAGTCGCGGCTGGCTTGTGCGACGGGATCGCTGCTGACGATTAAGCGGTCTATGGAGCTGTCGGTGGGTATGCGCAGGGCGCCGTAGATTCCGGCGAGGGTCAACAATGCGAATATTCCCACGATCACGAATCGCGCCTGCAAAATTTGCAAAAAGAGTCGCAGCAAGCGGGGCGAGACGAACATCGTCCGATAGTCACTCATCGTGGCGTAATGATAGCCTGTCGCCATGATCACACTCACATTGGCGGCATTGGCAACCTTGGTTTTTTGCGCGCCGGGCTACCCCGGCGGAGCCGGCGATGCGCAGCCCTTCGTGGACCAGTTTGCCAAGGCGGCCGCTGCGTCCGCGGGATGGAAGCCGGACAGTCTTGCCGCCGTTTATGACCCTACCGAGCAGGGCGGTCTGGCTAAACTCGGCGACAAGGACTCGGTACTGACATTCGTGCCTTACGCGTTCTATGTCCAGCATGCCGCGGCCCTGCATTTGGCGCCGCTTGCGCAGGCTGATGTCGCGGGCGTCGGCATCCAGGAGCGATGGACTCTGATGGGGAAGGCCGGCGGCCCCGTCACAGGGCCGGCATCTACGGCGGGCTATACAATATTGAGCGTCGCAGGATACGCGCCGGATTTCATAAGACATTCGGCGCTGGCCGCCTGGGGTCCCCTGCCGGCGAACGTGAAAATCGAGTCGACCGGACAAATATTGAGCGCGTTGCGGCGTGTCGCTTCCGGAGAGCCGGTGCTCGCGCTGCTGGACCAAACACAGGCCGCGGCGCTTGCCACCCTGCCGTTCGCTGCGCAATTGAAGACACTGACGCAATCGGAAGCACTGCCCGTAGCGCTGGTTGCGGCGGTTGATTCGCGCTTGCCTGATGCGCGCGCCAAAGCTTTTCAGGCGGCGCTCCTTAAACTGAATGCTGCGAAGGGCGGCGCGGAGATGTTGGCATCGCTCAAGCTCAAAGGGTTCGTCTTGCCGCAGTTGCCCGGCAATATCAGCAAACCGTGAAGCGCTGCATTGGTGTCGTCCTCGCGGCCGTCAGTTTGGCCGGGTGCAAGATGCCGCAGACTCGGCCGGCCGCAGCGCTGCCGTCAATGACGCTCGAGCAACTGGCGGCGGAGGTCGCCGCGGATGCGCGGCGCAGCGAGGTTGCGACGGATTCGAAAAGCCGTGATCGGCTTGCCGCCGATGCCCTGCAAAACGCGCAAGCCTGCCTCGACCGTGCCCCGCGGGCTGCCGCCTGCCTTTATTATGACGGCGTCGCACTGGGCCTTCAGGCGCGCGCGCATCCATTGCAGGCCAACGAAGCGTTGAAATCGATGCTCGATGCCTTGAGCCGCGCCGAAGCAGCCGATCCGACCTACGACCAAGCGGGTCCCGCACGCGTGATGGCTCTGGTGTTGATCAAGGCGCCCGCATGGCCTTTGGGACCCGGTGATGCCGAGACAGGTTTGGCGGCCGCGCGACGCGCGGTGGCCCTGCGTCCCGGCTATCCTCCGAACGTGTTGGCACTGGCCGAGGCATTGGCGAAGACCGGCGACAACCACGGCGCGCAGGACACCTATCGACGCGCACGAGATTTGATCCAGGCATTGCCGTCGGGCGGCGATCGGGATGACTGGCTGCGTGAAGCGAATCAGGCGCTCGGCAAAATACTCCCGCCGGGTTAGAGTCGCGCAAAGTGGCCTCCAAAAAGAGTCGCCTTGCGGGTCTTGAGGAGTACCGGGTATCCATTTAGGCTGTGTAAACATGCAAGACAAAAATCGCGAAGTTCTTGGCGCCATATTGCTCGGCGGCATCATTGCGGCCACCCTCGACATCGCGGCCGCCTCGCTGATCTCGGGCCGCAGTCCGGCGTTTATCATGCAGGCGATCGCCGGCGGTCTGCTCGGCAAGGCATCCTTTGACGGCGGCCTCGGCAGCTGCATCCTGGGAGCGGTCCTGCAGGAAGCAATGGGGATTTTGATTGCGATGATCTATGTCCTGGGGTCGAAAATCGTCTTGAGGTTGCGCAGTCACTGGATCGTGAGCGGGCTGGGCTATGGGGTCGTCATTTTCTTCGTGATGAACTACGTCGTGGTGCCGCTATCGGCTTGGAAGTCGGCGCCGCACTTCACGTCCTTGAAGTTCGCTGAAAATATGGCCGCGATGCTGCTCTTCGGACTCGTTGTGGCGTTCTTCTCCCGCCGCATTGGCATGAGCGCCGATCCGGCCCCGCATGAAGTGTCCGGCGTCGCCTAGCCAAGTCGCATAGGCAGACGGCGTCGCGCCGGGCCGGCGGCGAAGGATTCAGCACGTCGTTTCGCAACCCCTGATCCGCGGTTTTCTCCGCAATACCCGCTCGGTTCATCTGCTGCAAAAAGGTGACTAAAGTCACTTCCAAAGCGTGCGCCGCCCGTCGCATGATGAAAGTGATGTTTCTTGCCAAAGGCACAATCGGAACGGCAGCGGCGGCCGCAAGAAATCGGTCGCATCGACTGATTCATAAGGAATCGAAACGCAGTGACTTTAGTCACCGTCAGAAAGTGACTTTAGTCACTCCGGGTCGTGATTATTATCTCCCAGCGACGCCATGCGCGGCCGCCGGGCAGTGCCCATGAACCTCGCGGCCATCTCGAAACGCGGATGGATTCTGGCGGCCCTGGTTGCGGCTGCGATCGCCGTGATCCTGCTTGCACGTGTTTGGCAAGGGCGCACGCTGCAGGCGGCAACTACCGCGCCGGTACCTGTGGTCGAGGTGGTGCGCGTGGACCGCGAGGATCTTTCCAAGGAAATTACCATCCCGGCGGAGTTTCGGCCTTACACCGAAGTCGAATTGCACGCCAAGGTGTCCGGCTATGTGAAGGAAATAAAGGTCGATATCGGCGACCGCGTCAAAGCCGGGCAACTGATCGCCGTTCTTGAGGTGCCGGAGCTGCACGATGACTTTGACCATGCGGTGGCGAATGCACGGCGCGCGCAGGCCGGCTACAAGGATGCACACCTGGCGTACACGCGGCTCGTCGCGGTCAACAAGGATCACCCGAACCTGGTCGCGCAACAGGATCTCGACACCGCGGAAGCGCATGACGCCACCGCGCAAGGCGGCCTGGAGGAAGCCAAATCCGATGTCGAGAAGTACCAGACGATGGTGAGCTATACGCGGATCGTCGCGCCGTTTGATGGTGTGATCACCAAACGGTACGCGGATCCCGGATCGCTGATTCAAGCCGGCACGGCCTCCAATACGCAGGCGATGCCGCTGGTGCGTGTCTCAAACAATATGCTGCTGCGGCTCGATTTCCCGGTCTCGGTCGACTACGTGCACGGCATCCGCCTGGATACGCCACTGAACGTGCGCGTCGATTCGCTCGGCGGCCGCGTGCTAACCGGGAAGATCGCGCGCTTTTCCGACCGGGTCGACGACAGCACACGCACCATGATCGCGGAGATGGAGGTTCCCAATGCTTCGCTCGAGCTCGTACCCGGCATGTACGCCAGCGTCGTGCTCAAGGTCGATGAGCACCCTCACGCGCTCGCGATCCCCATCGAGGCGCTGCCGGCCGGAGGCGGGAGCGTGCAGCTGGTCAATGCCGCCGGCGAGATCGAGGAGCGTGCGATTAAGTTGGGGCTCGAAACGCAAACCCGCTACGAAGTGCTGGGCGGGCTCAAAGAGGGCGATTTGGTGGTGATCGGCAACCGTGGACAGCTGGCCGCCGGACAGAAGGTCGAGCCGCGCATCACCGCGCCGCTCGCGCGCGAATGAGGTCATTCTTGAGAACATCCCTGACCGCGGCCCGGAGCCGTGCGGGGATCGCGGCAGCGACTTAAAGAGACCCATCCGTCATGTCGCGTTTCGCTCTGCGCTTTCCGTATTTCATCATCGTGCTGTGTCTCATCACCTGCGTGGTCGGCTCCACGAGCGTGGTCCGAATGCCGGTGGATTTATTTCCCCCGATCCGCATCCCGGTCGTCGTCGTGGCCACATTCTTCGCCGGTATGCCCCCGGAACAGATCGAAACCGATATCACCGGCCGCTTCGAGCGGTTCTTCACGCTTGCCAGCGGAGTCGATCATATTGAATCGCGCTCACTGCCCGGGGTGAGCCTGATCAAGGTCTACTTCCAGCCGGGGTTCGATGCCGACTCCGCCGTGACCAGCATTGCCAACCTGGCCGTGGCGGACTTGCGCAAGCTGCCCCCGGGAACCCTGCCGCCGGTGGTCTTGAAGTTCGACGCCTCCAGCCTGCCGGTTTGCCTGGTCACGCTCAAAGGAGCGGGGCTGAACGAGGCGCGGCTGCGGGATCTTGGGCAATACGACGTGCGCAATCAGATCGCCGGTGTTCCGGGTGCCTCGGTGCCCCAGCCCTTCGGCGGGCGCTATCGCCAGATCATGGTGTATGTCGATCCGCTCAAGTTGCAAGCCCATCAGCTGAGCGTCATGGATGTGGTGCGCGCGGTCAATGAAGCCAATCTCATCCTGCCGGCCGGTGATGTGAAGATCGGACCCTATGACTACAACCTCTACGCCAACAGCCAAATCAATGCCATGGACGACATCGACCGCGTGCCGCTCAAGACCGTGGGGAATGCCTCGGTCTTGGTGGCCGATGTCGGCAAGGCGCAGGATGCGGCGCAGATCCAATACAACATCGTGCGCGTCGACGGACAGCCCTCGGTGTACCTGCCGGTGCTCAAGCAGGGCGGTGATGCCAATACCATCGCAGTGGTCGATGGAATCCGTCACGGCGTGGAAAACCTGCTGGATGTTCCCAAGCAGCTCATCGCTTCGGTGGTGTTCGATCAGTCGCAGTTCGTGCGCAATGCCATTGAGAACCTGATCCACGAGGGCGTGATCGGTCTTGCGCTCACCGGCATCATGATTCTCGTTTTCCTGGGCAGCCTGCGTGCCACTGCTGCCGTGTTCCTCTCGATACCGCTCTCGGCGCTCGCCGCCTTCATCGCGCTTTCTTTCGGTGGCGGCACGATCAATACCATGATCCTCGGAGGCCTGGCACTCGCGTTCTCGCGCCTCATCGACAATTCCGTGGTGGTGCTGGAAAACATTTTTCGACACATGGAGCTGGGCGAACCGCCCGAGGAGGCGGCGGAGCGCGGTGGCGCGGAGGTGCAATTGCCGGTGCTGGCGGCCACGCTTACCACGGCGATCGTTTTCTTCCCGGTGATCTTTCTGTATGGCGTGAGCCGATTTCTGTTTACCGCGCTGGCACTTTCGGTCGTGCTGTCGCTGGTGGCCTCCTATTTCGTCGCCATGACCGTGGTGCCGCTGTTTTGTGCACGCTGGATCCGGGCGCACCAGGTTGAGGCGCACGAGATCGAAGTTCAGGAAATTCTGCCGGACGACAGCCCGGCGCACACGACGCTCACGCTGCCGCCATTGCCGAAGGGCACGGCCGGATGGGGACGGCGCTTCAATCAGCGCTTCAACCACCTCTTTACAGGCATGCTCAATCGCTACGAAAACACACTGGCGAGGGCGCTGCTGCGGCCGGCGGCTACCGTGCTGGGTATCACCGGGATATTCATCGTCTCGCTTGGACTGTACCCATTGATTGGCAAGGCCTATTTCCCGCGAACCGATCCAAGCCAGTTCGTGATCAATTTGAAGGCTCCTGCCGGCACACGGCTGGAGATCACCAACCAGCTGGTGGCGAAGGTCGAGCAGATCGTGCGCGACGTCGTGCCGCGCAAGGAACTCAAAATCCTGGTGTCCAATATCGGCACGACGCCGGGCTTCTCCTCCATCTACACGCCGAACTCCGGTCCGCACACCGCGTTTGTGCAGGTGGGTCTCGAGGAGGATCACTCGCTTTCGAGCTTTGCCTACATGGATCGGGTGCGCGCGCGGCTGAGCCAGCAGCTGCCCGAGCTGAGCGCATATTTTCAGACCGGGGGCTTGGTGGACGCGGTGCTGAACCTCGGATTGCCCGCGCCAATCGATGTGCAGGTGAGCGGCACGAATATGAGTGCCACGCATCAGGTGGCAACGCGCATCTTGCGCGAGTCGCGTGCCCTTCGCGAGGTCAGCGATGTGCTGCTGCCCCAGGACATCGACTACCCGGCGTTGCAGCTCAATATCGACCGGGAGCGCGCGAGCGAACTGGGGCTGAGCGAAAAAGAGGTGGTCGGCAACGTCATCACGGCGCTCACTTCCAATGCCATGATCGCGCCGAGCTACTGGGTCGATCCGAAGAGCGGCAACGACTATCTGTTGACGGTGCAATATCCTGAAGGCTACATTCACAATCTCACGGATTTGCAGGCCATGCCGCTGCGCAGTTCCAATGCGCCGCTCACCGCACAGCTCAATACCGTCAGCAGCCTCACTCATATCGAGTCGCCGACGGAAGTCGATCACTACCAGCTGCGGCGTGAAATGGACGTGTATGTATCGCCGAAGGGCGAGGACTTGAGTGGTGTATTGAGCGGCGTCGAACAAATCATTCAAGGAATAAAGCTGCCTGAGGGCGTGCGGGTTAAAATCCGCGGCTCGGTCCAGGCCATGAACGCCTCCTTCGCCGCGTTTGGATTTGGTTTGATCCTTGCAACCCTTCTGGTGTACCTGGTCCTCGTCGCCCAGTTCAAATCGTTTCTCGATCCGCTGTTGATTCTGCTGGCGATTCCCACCGGACTCACCGGCGCGTTGCTCACGTTGTTCCTGACCGGGACCACGCTCAATGTCATGTCGCTGATGGGAGTGGTGATGATGGTCGGGATCGTGGTTTCCAACAGCATCCTCATTGTGGAATTCACAAACCGTCTGCGCGCCCAAAATTACCCGCTGCGCGAGGCGGTCTCGCTCGCCTGCCGCGTGCGTCTGCGGCCGGTGCTGATGACTTCGCTCGCGACCCTGATCGGGCTCATTCCTTTGGCGCTGAAGCTCGGCACCGGCGCGGAAGCCTACGCGCCGCTGGCTCGGGCCATCATCGGCGGACTGGCGGTGTCGGTGGTCCTGACGGTGTTCATCGTCCCGGCCGCGTACTACCTCGTCCACCGCCGCGAGGAGCGGCACGCCCCATGAGACTGGCGTTAGCCATGGTGGCGGCGCTGACCGCCTTCACGTGCGGCGGCGGATCCGCGACAGCCCAAGAGCCGACGCCGTCGATCGCGCCGGACACCGCCGAACCCCTGACTCTGGCGCAGGCTCGCGGACTCGCATTGCAGAACCATCCGGACATCGCCGCAGCAGGTTACCGCGCTCAGGCTGAGCAGCAGGTCTTCGTGCAGGCCCGCTCGGGGCTGTTGCCGCAGGTAAACGTCTACGGCACCTCGGTTCACGCCGATTCGGACAATACGCGCATCATGGCGGGAGGGCTCAACAACCCCTCGGTTTTCAGCCGCACCGCCTTCGGCGCCGGAGTCAGCCAGCTTATTACCGACTTTGGCCGCACTTCCAATCTGGCGGCGGGCGCAAAGCTCTCAGCGAGCGCTGCGGATCAGAACGCTCTGGCGACGCGGGCGCAGGTTCTGCTCGAGGTGGACCGCAATTATTTTGCCGCCCTGGAGGCGCAAGCGATCGAAAATGTTGCGCGGCAAACGCTCAACACGCGCCAGCTTCTCGTGGATCGGGTGAGCGTTCTGGCCCAGAACAAACTCAAGTCCGACTTGGATACGAGCTTTGCCCAGGTGGCGCTCGAGGATGCGCACTTATTGGTGCTCAGGGCGGACAACAATGCAGAATCAGCTCTCGCGGCTCTGTCCACAGCTCTCGGTTACCGCGATCAACACCGCTTCACTCTCGCGGATGAAACGACGGTGCCGCTGCCGGCAACCGAGGATATTTCAGCGCTGACGGAGCAGGCCTTGCAGAATCGACCTGAACTCGCGAGCCTGAGAGATACACGAGATGCGGTGCAACATCAGGCGCGATCGCAGCGGGATGCACGGCTGCCGACCATTTCCGCCGTCGTAGCAGCCGGCAATGCTCCCTGGCACGATTCGCGACTGCCGGACAACTACAGCGCCGGCGGCATACAGGTGAGCGTGCCGCTGTTCGCCGGCGGCCTGTATCAGGCGCGCCAGCGTGAGGCGGAACTGCGCGCCAAAGCTGCCGTGGAGAACTTGCGCACGGCGGAAGACAATGTCAGCCGGGACGTGCGCATCGCCTGGTTGAACCTCAACAATGCACGCCAGCGTTTGCGCGCCGCCGGCCAGCTGAGCCGCTACGCCGGCACGGCGTACGAGCTTGCGGACGCGCGTTACAAAGCGGGCAGCAGCTCAATAGTCGAACTCAGCCAGGCCCAGCTGGCGCTGACCTCCGCGCAGATCGATGAGACAGCGGCGCGGTATGATGTGCTGATGCGCGCGTCGGATCTCAATTATCAGATCGGTGTCACACCCGGCGCCGAAGTGACAGACGAGAAGAGTCCTCCCTAACGCGTCGAAGTCACTTTTTATTCCGCGTGCCGCTGCCTTTGCGAGAGTATCGCGAGCTCGGTTCGGGTATTGGCATGCAGCTTCTCCATGATGCGACTCACGTAGTTCTTGACCGTTCCCTCGGCCAGAAATAAGGCGCCGCCGATCTGCCGGTTGCTCATGCCTTCGGCGATTAACTCGAGCACCTTTTCCTCCTTTTCCGTCAGCACTTCCGCTCCGGGCGTCGCATTGGCATTTGGCCGGTTCGCCTCAAACGGTGCCGATGCGACCGCAGCTGCCGGGTCGGATTTTCCGGTTTGCGCGAGGCGGCGGAACTGATCCATCACTTTGCGCGCGATTTGCGGGGTGAGACGCGATTCGCCGCGCTTTAACGCGCGGATGGTTTCGAGGAGTTCGTTTTCCGCCGCGTCTTTGAGCAGATAGGCCTGCGCGCCCGCGCGCACGGCTTCAAACACGGTTTCATCATCGTCCAGAGTGGTTAACACGAGAACCTGAGTGTCCGGGAGCGCGCGCGTAATTTCTCGAGTTGCAACCACGCCGCCCTTGACGGGCATGTGCAAATCCATCAGCACCACGTCCGGACGCAGCAACTGGCTCAGCTCGACGGCTTCGACGCCGTTGCAGGCCTGACCCACGACCTCCATGTCAGGCTCCATCGATAACAGCAGGGCGGCACCGCGACGCACCAGAGCCTGGTCTTCGGCAATCACAATACGAATTACCGAAAGAGAAGCTTCCGCGGCGCTCGTCACGGATCAGATCCTTCAAAGCAGCTCATACCAAGATCATGCGTCCCGTGGGGCGTCGAATGGAAGTGACTTTAGTCACTTGTTGGCGGGCTCCCCCCGGGCCAGGTCCGCGGGGCGTCGCTCGTGGCCTCAGGCCTGGCCGTAGAGCGCGGCATGTTCCTCGGCGTAGCGGGGCGTAGGGGCAAACAGCGTTGAGCGTACCCACACGCTTTCGGTGCGGCGGCTGCCGCTCAGCGCGACGACTTCACGTTCGACATCGTAGGGCTCGCTGACCAGGACCGGACCGTCGAGCAGGCGAATCTCCTGATCGGCAAACAATCCCACGGCGGGCCCCCGCACGGGCGTGCGCGGCGAGCGCATGCCGACTTTGACATCGGCGAGGATGACAGGATCAGCAAGCGGCGCGAGAGCCCTCAGCCGTTCATCGAGCGCCGAATGAGGAAAGTCGGGGCCAACCGAGGCCGTGCCGCGCAAGATCTCGTCGCCATTCGCGCGCAACAGCCAGATTTCGCTCTTGGCGCCGCCATTTTCCGGGCGCCGCATGAAGGCCTTGACCTCCCTCACCTTCATACACCGGCGCGCGGTAATGCGCCGAAATGCAGCCGCGGCGCAGCCAGACATCGCCCCACAGCGCGAAACCCAGCGGCGCGAATTGACTGAAATGCGTGGGACCTTCGATCGTCGCGCCCTTGAAACCCAGCTTTTGTGCAATAGCGCTATCGTGTATGGAAGTGTGGCCATCGTAATCCTGCTCCGCCAGCATTTGCTTCGGCGCGCGCAACGGGCCGGACAGTACCCCGTCCTGTTCGTCGATCGCTGTTTCAAAGGCCGTCATTCGTGATTGTGGATTTAGCACGCCCGCGACCCGCGACGCAACGCAAGCGCCGCGGAAAGTTCCCATTTTCTTACAGGTCTTGCTCCGTTATTCCCACAAACATGCAGCACGGGCGGGGGATATCGCGCCCGAACAAACCCGTTGAAACTGCTGTTCAGGGCCGGCGCAGACGGCTTATTTTAATTAATCAGCAGGATCTTCATGAGGCGTCAGGAAATCGTTCTCGAGAGCATTGCACCCGAGAAATTCATCGCGAGCGCCGGACTCGAGTGCATGACGGAAATGCAGCTCGGGCGACTGGCGCTGGAGCGGGGCCATACCGAATCGCTGCGGCATTTCGCGCACGCCATGATCGAGGTTTACGAGAAGGCCACGGCAGACATCGCCAGAGTGGCGGCGCGCCGAGCATTGGCAGTGCCGAATTCGCTCGACGATGAGCACCAACAGCTCATCGAGCGGATGCGGCAGAAAAACGGCCGGGATTTTGATCTTGCCTATACCGGCAGAATGATCGACAACCATGAACGCGCCATCACTCTTTTCAAGCGCGGTCAAAGAATCAAGGACCCGGAGATTTCGGCTTTGGCCAGCCGCAGCTTGAGCGTGCTCGAGGCCCGTCTTCGCCAAACCAACTCGCTGGTGCAGGGCATCGACTCGGAGCCGCAAACGGCGAGTCCTTAGACTCGCTCTTCCTTATTGCTCATTGCGCAGTTTTGCCACTTCAGCCGCCGTCAATTCCGAACCCTTGGCGCCGAAGCGGGCGGTGACATAGTTCGCAACGCTGGCGATTTCCGCATCCGAGTAGGTGCTGCCGAAGGCCGGCATGTTGTTCGTATCGCCCATGAGGTGCCGTTGGCCGCCGCCGATGATCACCTGCGCCACGTTGATGGCGGTCGCGTCGTTAACGCCTCGGGTACCGGTCAAGGTCGCGAATGGAAAACCCAAGCTTACGCCGGTCCAGCCGTGGCAACCGGCGCAGGCGCCGGCATAAACCGCTTTGCCGTGTGCTTCGCCCGGCGCTGCGTTGTCGGTGAACAGGGCGGGTGCCGCGTTCTGCCTGGGTTCGGGAAGATCGGAGCTCGCCATCGCAGGCACCGAGCGCAAATAGGTGACGATCGCGGCGATATCGCTAGGCTTTAGGTAACTCAAACTTTCGTCGACGGCCTCGCCCATCGGGCCCGCGGCGGTGCCGCGGCCATCGGCATGCCCCATGGACAGATAGTGCGCGAGGTCCACATCGCTCCACGAACCCACTCCGCTCGCGTGATCCGCAGTGATGTTGTAGGCATGCCAGCCCGCCTGCACGGCGCCCGCGAATTTCTGCCGATTGTTGAGCGCAAAGGCGGGATTGCGCGGCGTGTGGCATTCGCCGCAATGCGCCATCGCTTCCGCAAGATACGCGCCTCGATTCCACTCCGGACTTTGACCGACGTTCGGCTCATAGCGCCGGTCCGGATTAAAAAAGGCCGACCACAGGCTCATGAGGCCGCGTTGATTGAACGGAAAACTCAGCGCATTTTGCGGCGCGGGGGCGTGCACGGGCTGCAACGAAAAGAGATAGGCCTTGATGGCCAGCGCGTCGGCATCGGACATGTAGGTGTAACTGGCATAGGGCATTGCCGGATAAAGTCTAACGTTGCCCGGTCTGATGCCCCGGTGCATGACGTCCAAGAAGTTCGCATCGCTGTAGCCGCCGATGCCCGTGTCTTTATCCGGCGTGATGTTCGTGGAGAAAATGGTTCCGAAGGGCAACACGAAGGCGCGGCCGCCGGCAAACGGTGCGCCGTCCTTGGCGCTGTGGCAAACGACACAGTCGGCGGCGCGGGCCAAGTACTCGCCGCGTTCAATCTGGCTCGCGGTTTTGAGTTCCGCCGGCACGCCGGTAGGGTCTGCCCCGGGGTAGACCGCGAGCGCGACGCGTTTGCCGCCGGCAAAATCGGTTGCATGAGGGCCGAACACGACATAGGCGCCGATGACGATGAGAACGGCCGCAAATGCCGCGAGCGTCCACAGCACCGGACGCGCTTTTTTCGGGGGCGTTGCATTCATGAGGGCCTAACTCCTGGCAGCTTCGCCATTGGCAAGGGGAAAGACATACACGCGCTTTCCGGCCGCGGCAAAAATGGCGTTTGCCACCGCAGGACCCACGGGCGCAACGCCGGGCTCGCCCACGCCGGTCGGCTTTTCCTTTGAGGGCACGATGTAGACCTCCACCTTCGGCGCTTCGTTCATGCGCAATACGCGATAGTCATTGAAGTTGCTCTGCTCGACATGGCCGTCCTTCAAGGTGATCGCGCCGTACAATGCCGCACCGAGGCCGAAACCGATGCCGCCTTCCATTTGTGCTTTGATGATATCCGGATTGACCGCCGTGCCGCAGTCAACGGCGCAAACCACCCGATCGACCTTGACCCGTCCTGCGTCATCGACGCTCACCTCGGCCACTTGCGCCACGTACGATTTGAACGCTTCGCACACCGCGATGCCGCGGCCTCTGCCCTTGGGGAGAGGTCCGGATGTCCACCCGGCCTTCTCGGCGGCGAGATCGAGCACGGCCTTCATGCGCGGCTCGTGTTCGAGCAGCTTGCGCCGGAAGGCGTAGGGATCTGCGCCGGCGGCGCGCGCGACCTCATCGATAAAGGCCTCGACGGCGAAGGTGGTGTGCGAGCTGCCGACCACGCGCCACCACAGTACCGGAACGCCTGCCTTGGTCGTCGACAAGTCGACGGCAATATTGGGAATGGCGTAGGCAATGTTCGCCGCGCCTTCCACCGAGGTTGAGTCGATGCCATCCTTCATTCCCGCGGCGAAAATCGTGCCGGCCATGATGGATTGACCGACGATGACGTGGTGCCATCCGGTGAGTTCGTTTTGCGCGTTCAGTCCGGCTTCCAGCTTATGGAAGTACATGGGGCGGTAAAATCCGCCGTGAATATCGTCCTCGCGAGTCCATTGCAGCTTGATCGGTGTGCCATCCGCGCCGTATGCCTTGGCAATCGAGACCGCCTCGACGATGTAGTCCGAAACCGTATTGGCACGCCGACCGAAGCTGCCGCCGCCATACAGGGTATGAATGCTCACCTGGCCGGGCTCCAGCCCCGCCGTGTGCGCGGCGTTCATCTGATCGATGGTTTGAAATTGATCGCCCGTCCAAATCTGGCAGCTCCGGGCATCCAGTTTGACCACGGCCGCGAGCGGTTCCATCGGCGCATGCGCAAGATAAGGAAATTCGAAGCTGGCCGATACCTTGCGGGCCGCATCGCCGATGGCCTTCCTGGCATCGCCCTCTCTGCGCGCCGGCAGCGCCGGCTGATCGGCGAGGCGCCGAAACTCATCCATCATCGCCGCGGAGCTGCGCTTCTCGGCATTTGAATCGTCCCAGTCGACCTGCAGAGCATCGCGGCCTTGTTTGGCGGCCCAGAAGCTCTTCGCAACCACGGCGACACCACGAGGCACCTGCACGACCTTGACCACACCGGGCACGCGCATGGCCGCGGCGCCGTCAAAGGATTTGACCGTACCACCGAACAGCGGCGATCGTTTCAGCAGCGCGATCAACATTCCAGGCATCTCGACGTCGATGGTGAATTGCGCGCTGCCGTCGCACTTGGCCGCCACGTCAACCCGCGGCAGCCGCTGGCCGATGAGCTTGAAGTCCTTTGGATCCTTGAGCTGTACGGTTTGCGGCACCGGCAATGCCGAGGCCCTTTTCACGAGCGAGCCGAAAGTCGCCTGGCGCTTGCTGGCGTTGTGGTAGATCACGCTTTTCTCGACGCTCAGTTCCCCGACGGGTACGCGCCATTCAATCGCGGCCGCGCTCAGCAGCATCGCGCGTGCTTTGGCTCCCGCGTCGCGCAGCTGCGGCCAGGAATTGGCGATCGCGGAACTGCCGCCGGTCCCCTGGATCTTGCCGAAGGCAAGATTGGCGTAGCGTGTCGCGTCAGCAGGCGCACTCTCGACCCGCACCTGGGCCCAATCTGCATCGAGTTCTTCCGCAAGCACCGTCGCGAGCCCGGTATAGGCGCCTTGGCCCAGTTCGACATGCTTGGAAATGACGGTGATGCTGTTGTCGGACCCGATTCTGACGAAGGCGTTGGGGGCAAATGGGGCCGGATTGACCGGTGCGGAGAGGGCGTGCGCGCTCTGCGAGCCGCTCCATTCAAACCCAATGGTCAGTGCCGTGATCGATGCGGCACCGGCGCCTTTCAGGAATGCGCGTCGCTCGATTCGGGGGGGTGAGGACAGGTCGTTGCTCATACATCAAGCCTTGGCGGATTGCGCGGCTGCGTGAATCGCGGCCCGGATGCGCGGGTACGTGGCGCAGCGGCAGATATTGCCGCTCATTGCGCCGTCGATGTCGGCATCGCTCGGCGCGGAATTCTTCTCGAGCAGTGCGGTTGCGGACATGATCTGACCCGACTGGCAATATCCGCACTGGGGAACCTGAAGATCGATCCAGGCGGCCTGCACCGCCTTGGCTTGCTTGCTCTGCAACCCCTCAATCGTCGTTATGTGCCGGCCGGAGGCGGCCGAGAGCGGCATGACGCAGGAACGGACTGCCTGACCGTCAAGGTGGATGGTGCAGGCACCGCACATCGCCATTCCACAGCCAAACTTGGTGCCGTGCAGGCCGGCGACCTCGCGGATCGCCCACAGCAAAGGCATGTTCGGATCCGCATCCAGCGTGGCGCTCTGGCCGTTCAGGAAAAAAGTTGTCGACATGATGACTCCGCGAACTGTCGGTCCGGCAAGAATCCTACTCTCATTCACCGTATTCAAGTCTGGACAAAAAAATCTCGTATGATGGCGGGCCGCTCGCGTTGCGTGAGCGCGTGGGAGGAAGCGCGATGCCGCCAGTTATCCGTATCCGGATCGATTTCGCCGAAAACGTCCATGTCGGTCCGGGCAAGATCGCATTGCTCGAGGCAATCAAATCCACCGGATCCATTTCCGACGCCGCACGCTCTCTTGGCATGAGCTACCGCCGCGCCTGGATGTTGATAAACAGCTTAAAACAAGGCTTTAGCGAGGCCGTGACCGTCTCCTCCACGGGCGGTGCCGGCGGCGGCGGCGCGCGGGTAACGACCTTCGGCGCGGGCCTGATCCGCCAGTACCGAATGCTCGAGCGCGAGGTCGGCCGGCTCGGCGCGCAGCGGCTCACCGACATCGTGCCGCATGTCGCGCCGAAGGCGTCCCTTCCTAGGAACGCCGGCAAAAAGCAACTTGCCAAAAAAATTATGCAGCGTGCCGAAAAGATCTCGTAACATCGTGATCGCCGGCAGTGCGTAGTATCTTCTTGGATACAGCGCGCGGCGGTATTTTTGCTCCGTGCGCTGTATCTCGCAGAATATAACCGCGGATAATTGCGAAGAATTTCGCTGGGCGACGGTCTACTCTGCGCTGGTGAATTCTTCGGCGCCGCAAACCAAAGCTCCGCTCTCCGGCAACCGCTTCGATCGGATGGAGTGGGCCGGCGCCTTCGGCGATCTCGGCACGCTCATTCCATTCGTGGTCGCCTATATCGCCGTCTTGAAGCTGGATCCCTTCGGAATTTTCTTTGCCTTCGGCGCGGCGCTCGTGGTCTGCGGCTTTTACTACAAGACGCCGTTTCCGGTGCAGCCGATGAAGGCGCTCGGCGCTGCCGCGGTAACTCAGGCCGCGCAAACCGCCGTCATTACGCAGGCGGCCGTTTACAGCGCGGGACTCATGACCGGCGCGATCTGGCTGATTCTGGGTTTGAGTGGTGCGGCTACCCGGATCGCGCGGCTCGTGCCGCGCTTCGTGGTCATCGGCATCGTATTGGGTCTCGGCCTGAGCTTCATGATGGAAGGCATCAAGCTCATGAGTACGCAGTGGCCGATCGCCGCGCTCGGACTGTTGGGAACGCTGTTGTTGCTGACCAATCGTGCGGTGCCGGCCATGTTTCTCCTGCTGCTATTCGGTGCGGTGTGCGGCCTCATTCAGGATCCCGCGGTGGCGCACGCACTGGCCGCCGTACGCCTGCAGTTTCGGCTGCCAAGCTTCGCGCTGGCGGCGATCAGCTGGCACGATCTGTGGGTCGGCACGCTGTTTTTGGCGCTGCCCCAGCTGCCGCTGACCCTCGGTAATGCCGTCATCGCGGTGCGCGAGGAAAACAATCGGCTGTTTCCCGACCGGCCCGTGACCGACGCGCAGGTTGCCAGCTCGACGGGATTGATGAATCTTGCAAGCTCCGCCGTGGGCGGCGTGCCGATGTGCCATGGCGCCGGAGGCATGGCCGGTCATGTCGCCTTCGGTGCACGCACCGGCGGCGCACCGATCATCCTGGGTGTAATTCTGTTGACCCTGGCGTTCTGTCTCAGCGGCTCCATTGCGGCGATCTTGAACGTGTTTCCGAAGGCGGTGTTGGGCGTCATCCTTTTTCTGACCGGAGCGCAACTCAGTCTCGGCGCCTGTGATTTCAGCAAGAATAAGGGCGAACGCTTCATCACGCTCGCCACCGCGGCGTTCGCCATGTGGAATGTGGGCCTGGCATTCGTGGTGGGAATCGCGCTGGCCTGGATCTCGAAGCGCGGACTGCTGCGATTGTGAAATAGACAGGCAGGACGACATCGACTCAATCGACAACGGCAAAACGCGAGACGTCCGTCCCGAAAAATGCCGCTCCCCGGCTGCTGTGATGCTCAATCAGTCTTGGCGGCGGTCTTGGCTCGCGCTTTGACTTCATCTAGATGGGCATTGGCCTGGTCTTTGCACGTCTTTTGCGCATCACCCTCGAGAGCCGCACACTTTGCCAGAGCAACTTGTGTTTCGCCCTCAGCTTGAGTGACCGCAGCATCCGTCAGGGCCCCCACGTTCTTGTCCGCCACCTTGGCCAACGCATCCGCCCGATCCTTCGCGGCAGCCGCCTCGACTTGCTTCACTTTTTCGTCAGCCTTGGCGTTCTCATCGGCCGCTTTGCTCTGCGCTTTGGCGACGTCCTCTTGAACTTTCTGCGGAGATTCGGCTTTGTTGCAGGCCGACAGGCACAGTAGTGCGCCGGCCAGCAACGTGCTGCTTAACGCTAGTCTCATTGCATCCTCCCCTTATTAGACTGGGTCAAGGCGGATGCTAAATCACGGCGCCTACGCAGCGCCTGTCAGAAAAGCCCCGACTCGCAGTAGGACAAATGCCATAGAACGCCTTGTTCAACGGCTAGAGGCACGGCGCGCCTTCGCGAGGCGCCTGTGCCGCCTCCCGCTATTCCAAATTCTCCTCGAGCCGCAGCACCGGATACAGGTTGTAGCGCGTGTCCCACGAGGCGTGGCGGCGCAAAAAGAATTCCAAGCGCGCAACGGGACTCGCGGCGAATGTTCCATCGCGCTCGCATCTTTTCCAAAATTCTGCCGCGAGAGGCGGATCTTGAGCAATCATCTCGCGGGCAATTTGCTCCGCGACATAGGGCTCCATGTGTTCCTTCTGTTCGAAGCAGGCATTGAACAGGCCCCACGCGGCGAACGAATCCGGCGCCCGCGGCTCGAGAAGCGCCACCACCAGCCGCGCCAGGGGCTGCGTGATCGATACGAAAAGCGCCGCGTCTTGCAGGTCGCACATCTCCTCGTGCCATGCACCCGTCAGTTGTGCACGCATGCGTCCTTCAAATGGGGCCGGCGAGAACTGCACGGCCGTCGCGCGAAAGGCCTTGGCCTTGATTGGGTCGCGCGCACCGCGTAGGCGTAAGAACGCGATGCCATGGGCTTCGAGCCGGGGCGCAATGTCGGCGGCGAAGGCGGCCGCAATCACATACCCGCCGAGCGGCACGGTCGTCGAGATTGAAGCCTCGACTTGATCGCGCAGCGGCACGCGCCAGATCTGCGGCGTTTTCGGATCGTACCGGGTGACGAGAACGCCGGATATCAACGACGGCGTGCGCGTGTATGCGTATCCCCTGAAGTCGATCATCCGTGCCGCGGTGCCATCCCGGTCAGGAACGGCGCCACCCGCCTGCGCCGGCTCGCGCCAACTCGATGTGAAGTCGAGCGGTATCTCGGCGCCGCCCAGCTTCATCGCCGCCTGATCTGCCTGTTGCGCGAGCTCGAGCCAGTTGCGCCCATGAGCGGCGATCAACTCGGCCAGACCGGTTATGGTGTTGCGCATTACCAGGACGCGACGCGCGTAATCCTTCCAGGAGTGCGTTTCGACCAAAACGGTGAAGCGATTACGCTGCGGAAAATACCCGGTCGAGAAGCGCGGCGAATACACGGTCAAGGCAAACCCGGAAGCCGGGTCGTCGGTGCTGGCCAGATCGGGGTAGAAATCGAGCGCCAACGATCCCAGTTCCGTGAGCCGTGCTATGAGTGCATCCCGCATCTGTCGGCCGCTCACTCTCAATTTTGCATCGCCTTGATTGAGCGGCTCCACTTGCAGCGAAATGTCGGGTTCGAAGTCCGCACCGTCGGTGACGTGCAGGTCTGCGCACACGAGCGGATCCCACGCGTCGAGAAGACGCAGCATCGCCCGCATCTCCGGGGTGTCGGCCTTCATGTAGTCGCGGTTCAGGTTGATATTTTGTGCGGTCGTGCGCCAGCCGGTCTCGATGGGGCCATTCTGATTGGGACGGCTCCAGCGTCCGGCGCGCTCGTGACCGTCGGTGTTGAATGCGGGAACGAAGAGCACCGCAATCCTCTGCAACAATGCAGCCGGCGAAGAATCCTGGAGCAAATCACGCAGTACGGCGAATCCAGCGTCCTTGCCGTCGCTTTCGCCGGGGTGGATGCCGCCTTGAATCATGAGCAGCGGAATGGCCTGGGCGCGCAGCTCTGCCGGGGTCAGTGCGCCTGATCGGGAGACCAGCAAGGCACGCATGATGCGCCCTTCCGCGGAACGTCCGAACTCCATCGAGCGCACCGCATCGGGCCACGCACGCGCAAGTTCCGCACTCAACCGTTCGACCTCCTCGAGGCGTCCGGTCTCCTTGTAGTTGGATTGTTCCGCAATCGTCGTCAGCGTCGGGTGCTTCATCGGCTGATTCTAGCCCAGCCAGGCCGGGCTACGAGGCCGGTCTATCGCGGCGGCCGGCCCGGCGCTTGCGGTGACCCCTGGCCGCGATTGTCATCTCTCGCCTAAGATGTCTCTCATGAGCGCCTCCAAGCATCAATCGAACAGCTCGTCTGCCACTCACGGCGCCCCCATAGCGCGCAAATCCGTGGGACGCCGCATCGTCAGGTTGGGCAGCCGCGAATTTGTCTCTGAAGGAATTGTCACGCCGATATTCCACGATTTGTTTCACCATTTCATGACGGTGAGCTGGCCCCGCCTGTTCGCCACCCTGGCCGGCTTTTTCCTGGTTTTTGACCTTTTATTCGGCTTCCTTTACTACCTCGCCCCCGGATGCATCGCCAACTTGAATCCACCCGGATTCGCCGGCGATTTCTTCTTCAGCGTCGAGACGCTCGCAACAGTGGGATACGGGGAGATGCATCCCGAAACCTTCTATGGCCACCTGGTCGCGATGATCGAGATTTTCGTCGGCCTCATGTCGCTGGCGCTGATTACCGGCCTCATGTTCGCGCGATTTTCCAGGCCTCGGGCGCGCTTTCTGTTTACTAAAAATGCCGTAGTGCGTCCGATTGCCGGCAAACCAACCCTGCTATTTCGTGCGGCGAATGAGCGCCAAAATGTGGTCCAGGATGCTTCCGCGCGCCTGCGCATGCTGCGCGATGAGGTCACCGAAGAAGGCTATAGCATTCGCCGCATCGTCGATTTGCCGCTGCTGCGCTCCGAACACCCGATGTTCGCCCTCGGCTGGACCATCATGCACGTCATCGATGATGCCAGCCCGTTGCATTCCGAGACCGCGGAAACTCTGTCGAACACCAGGACGATGTTTGTCTTGAGCCTCAGCGGTACCGACGAGAACACCGGTCAGACACTGATGGCCCGGGGCGAATACTCCAGCGCAGATATACGATGGAACTCCACGTTCCACGATATCCTCGAAGAGGCGCCGGACGGCACCATCCACGTGGATTATGGCAAGTTCCATGATATTGACCCGCTTCAAGATCCCGAGGATTGAGAACGAAGTACCCGACCTATGACGGAAGCAATGCAAATCGCGATCTTCACGACCGGCGGCACGATCGACAAGGTGTACTTCGACGCCAAGGGCGGTTATGAAGTCGGTGCGCCCATGGTTCGCCAAATCTTGGATCAAGCCCGCGTGACCGCCCGCATCCCCATCACCGAGCTGTTGCGCAAAGACAGCTTGGAGATGACCGCGGCAGATCGCGTCGCGGTCCGCGACGCCGTTGCCGCCTCCGAGGCGACCCATATCATTGTTACTCATGGCACCGACACCATGGTCGAGACCGCGCGCCAGTTGCAGGGATTGCGGGGCAAAACCATCGTATTGACCGGCGCATTGCAGCCCGCGCGCTTTGCCGACAGCGATGCGTCATTCAACTTGGGGTTGGCCATCGGCGCCGTTCAAGTCCTGCCACCGGGGGTTTACATCACCGCGAATGGGCAGGTATTTCCCGCCGACGCCGTGCGCAAAAACGTGGCCCTAAACCGCTTCGAGTCCGTTTGAAAAAAATACAATCCAACGCTTGAAATCGATGTGCGACAGGCCTTGCCTTAGTGCCTGCGGTCGAGTAAAAAAATCACATGAGTATCGTCTCCAAGCGCGCTGAATTCGGCGATTCGCGCAATTCGTTCTCGGCCGCCACCTTCAGAAAAGTTTTGAAGGGATTTGAGATCGGCGGCCTGCCGTACACGGAAGTCCAGTTTCAACTCAAACGATTGCTTGCGACGGGAGTGTCTCCCGGCGAGCTGCGCGAAGTTCTGCGTCGCAGCCAGTTGATTGAACCGCTGCCGGAGTACGCGTACCTGGACGTTCTCGGCGTGCTCGATGAGGCGATCGAGCGGGACGCCGCACTGCAGACCGATCCGGATGACACAATCGAATCAGAGGAGGAGTTGGATCCGGTTGCGCTCTCCGCCGAATTACAAGCAGCCCGCGAAGCGCTGGAATCAGAGCGAACCCGGGTTCGAGATGCGGAAGAAGCTTTGTCGGAGAGAATCGTCACCGAGGAAACGGCGCGCTCCCGTCTGGATATGGCGATGCGGGAATCCGAACGCTACCAGGCGGAATTGCGCGCCGCGCGAAATTCCATCGCGAGCCGCGACAAGGTTACTGCGCAACTGCGGCAGACGCTCGACGAACGCGACGCGGAACTCGCCGCGACGCGCCGTGAGCATGCCGAGCGGGCCGCCGCTCAGGATTCGGAACTGCAGGCCTTGCGCGTCCAAGCCGTTGCCGCCGCCACGGAACTCGGCGCATCCCGCGATGCGCTCGAAAAGGAGCGGCGCAAGGGCCGGGAAACTGAACGCTCATTGAGCGACAGCAATTCGTCGAGCGGTTCCGCACGCGAGGCGCTGGCGGCGCGGGACAAAACGCTTGCCGACCTCAGGCAGACGCTGGCAGAGCACGATGCGCAGCTGGCCGCGTTGCAACGCGAACATGCAGAGACGCTCGCCTCGCTCGAAAAGGAGCGGCGCAAGAATCAGGAAATGCAACGCTCATTGAGTGACAGCAGTTCCTTGGGCGGTTCCTCGCGCGAAGCGTTGGCGTCGCGGGACAAGACGATCGCCGAGATCCGTCAAACGCTGACGGAGCGCGACGCGCAACTGGTCGCGCTGAAGCGCGAACGGTCGAACTTGCAGGCCTCCGAGGAGAAATTGCAGGCCGCGCAAAGGCGGGCGGATGAGTTGCGGCGGGAACTGAAAGCAAGCCACGATGCCATCGCCTCCGGCAACGCCCAGGTGGCCAATCTGCAGGCGAAGCTGCGGGATGATAATGCGCTGATTGAAAAATTGGGCGCATCGGTGCGCAGCGAGGCCAAGCGTGCGACGCAATGGCAGGCAGCCGCGCAGCAGCGCGAATCCGCGGCGGCCAGGATCTTGCCCGGCGTGGAGCGTGACCGGGGCGTGGAAGATCTGCCGCGTGTGCATGTGGAACCGCGGGCGCAGATCGCGGCGCGGGAGCAAATCGCGCGGGCCCTGAGCGCGCTTCCAAGTGTTTCCTTGAATGTTCGCGCCTGGCGCTGGCATATGCGCACGCCGCCGCGTGCCGTATGGATCGGCGCCGCGCTGGTTTTGCTCGCCACGGCGATCTGGTTCGTTGTGCATCGTCCAGCGCCGGTGCCGGGCAAGCCGGTCGCGGCAGTTGCAGCGGTGGTACGGCCGGGCACCACGATCCGCGACTGTCCGACCTGTCCTGTTCTGACGGTGCTGCCCACCGGTCGATTCGAACAGGGATCGGCGTTGACGGAAAACGCCTCTGCATTTGAAAAGCCGCTGCACTGGGTGATGATCGCCCATCCGATTGCGTTGTCGACCAATGCCGTCACCGTGGATGAATTCCGCGCATTCGTCATCGCAACCGGCAGGGACATGCAAGGCTGCGACACGTACGACGGAGCGTGGCGCCATCGAGAGGATGGCAGTTGGGAAAATCCCGGCTTCGAGCAGACCGGATCGCATCCTGTCACCTGCACCTCCTGGAATGACGCCAAGGCCTACGTGGCTTGGCTGTCCGCCAAAACTGGGCAGCACTACCGCCTGCCCAGTGCCTCGGAATGGGAGTATGCGGCGCGCGCCGGCGGAGCGGCCGCGCAGCCGTGGAGTGCCCAGGGCTTGGACGCCTGCGCCAACGCGAACGTTGCGGATCTCAGCGCCGGCCGTCGCTATCCAGGCTGGGCCGTATTCGCCTGCAACGATGGTTTCGTCCAAACCGCGCCCGTGGGATCTTTCAAAGCCAACTCATTTGGCCTCAACGACATGCTGGGCAATGTGTTTCAGTGGACCGAAGATTGTTGGAACGCAGACTACAAGGGCGCGCCCATCGATGGCTCGGCGCGCACGGACGGCAATTGCGCCGAGCGCGAACTTCGCGGCGGCTCCTGGTTCAGCACGCCGGAGTATGTCCGCGCCAACTACCGCAATCATTTCGGCGTGGACTATCGAACCAGCAGCGTTGGAATCCGCTTGGCCAGAGACATTGCGCCATGAGGCGCGCGACCTGGATGGCCGGGTGCGCCGCCGCCTGCCTGCTCGTCTCTGGGGCGCTGCCGTCCTGGGCGGCGGCACCGCCCGCCGCGGCGATTCAAGTTGCAGCCGGACCCAATCTCAATGCGGACTTCGAGCGCTGCCGTGCAGGCAGGATAGACGCCTGCTATGACGCCATTCGCTGGAGACCCAGTGATCCCTCGCTGCTCTTTGCCCTGGGCGACGCGCAGCTTCGCGCGAATCGCCCCAAGGATGCGCTGAAGTCCTACCAGCGCGTCGCCGCTCTTGCGCCAAATATGCCCGGCGTTGTCGCCAAGATCAGCGCGATCGAGGCGAAGTTGTCCGCCAAGCCCGTTGCATCGACGCACGTCGCGGCTGATGTCAAGCGTTACTCCAACGCCGCGCCGGAGACGCAATCGCACTGAAGCTGCTATAACGGCACCCGGTAACGATAACAACACGGGATGCGAGAAATGCACGATTGGGACCTTGAGAACAAGCAAAGACGCGGTTTGCTGCTGACGGCAGCGGCGGCGGGCGCCACGCTGATCATGCCGCGAATGATTTTCGGCGCAGCCGGCAACTCCAAAACGACATATGGCGGTGATCTGAACGCCGTGCGCGCAGCGATCGAAAAGCAGCGGCCCGAGGCCATCAAGCGCCTGCAAGACTGGATCGCGCTGCCGTCGATCGCCGCGGAGAACCGCAACATGCAGGAGGGCGTGCAAATGATGATCGCGCTCCTGAAGGATGCCGGCTTTCAAAGCGCGAAAGTGATGCCCACCGATGGCCAGCCCGGCGTGTTTGCGACCTTGGACGCGGGCGCGCCCCGCACCGTCGGCATGTACTTCATGTACGACGTCAAGCAGTTCGACCCCAAGGAGTGGAGCTCGCCGCCGCTGGACGCCGCCATCGTCGACCGGCCGCCCTTCGGCAAGGTCATGATCGGGCGCGGCGCCACCAACCAAAAGGGACCCGAGGCTACGTTTCTCGCCGCGCTGCATGCGCTCAAGGCCGCCGGGCGCAAGCTGCCGGTGAATATCGTGCTGGTGGCTGAAGGAGAAGAGGAAATTGCCTCGCCTCATTTCGCCCAGGTGGTGCATCAACCGGAGGTGTTGAAGGCCTTGTCCAAATGCCATGAGGTGTTCATGCCATTCGCGTCGCAGTCGCCGCAGGGATCGGTGCAGATTGCACTCGGCGCCAAGGGTGCGGTGGAAGTGGAACTGGTGGCCTCGACCGAGAAATGGGGCCGCGGCTCCAAGGATGATATTCACTCCAGCTACAAGGCCGAACTCGACAGCGCCGTGTGGCACATGGTCAAGGCGCTCTCAACCCTGGTGTCCGAAGACGGCAATGACCCGGCAATCGACGGTTGGTTTGAGCATGTGAAGCCCTTGACCGCACGCCAGAAGGAGCTCATCGCAGAACAGGTCGCGCACACCAACGAAGCGGACGTCAAAAAGCTGCTGGGTGTGCAGCACTGGGTCCGGGATCTTTCGTATCGCGACGCGTTGGAAAGGCTCGCCTCGCAACCGACGGTCAACATCGAAGGCATGTATGCCGGCTACACCGGCCCGGGTGGGAAAACCATCCTGCCCTCGAAGGCCACCGCGAAGCTGGATCTACGCTTGGTGCCGGACCAGACCGCCGCCGATTGCGAAGCCAAGCTCAAAGCGCATTTGGCCAAGCGTGGCTACGGCGATATCGAAGTCAAAGTCACGGGCGGCTACGATCCGACCCAGACCGATGAAAATTCCTCGCTGATCAAGGCCTCGACCTCGGTCTACAAGCAACTCGGCATGTCGGTGAGCTTATCGCCGCGCCTCGCCGGTTCCTGGCCCGGCTATATCTTTACCGGACCGCCGGTGAGCTTGCCCGCCGGCCACTTCGGCACGGGCCACGGCAGCCGGGCGCACGCGCCGGACGAGTACTACGTCATCGAGTCCAGCAATCCCAGGGTGCAGGGCATGGCGGATGCGACACTGTCGTATGTCATGCACCTGTATGCGTTGGCCGCGGTGTAATCTTAAGCGCCAAGATCCTCGCGCTGCTTCCGCTCCGTAAATCGACGCAGGTGGCGCGCCGGAGAAAATAGGCGTATACGGAACTCGCCGCGGAGATTTCGTCCGCAAGGCATCATGCGATGCGGACGATCCAAGCGGTTGAAATAATAACAAGGCCCAGCGGGCACTACCGGCCTACGCGCCTGTAATCCGCGCGGCCATTCTCAAACCAGGGAGATCTATCTATGTACGATTTAAATTTTCGGCGCCAGGCCGGTATTGGCGGCGCGCGCACGCTATTTCTTGCCATCAGCGTGATGGTTCTCGGCGGCAGCGGCCTGCTGGCCGCTGCAACGGCATCTGCCGAGAATCCGGATCCCGTCAAGGTCGACGCCAAGCACTACAAGGTGGAGTTCGAGAATGACAAAGTGCGGGTACTGCGCATTACCTACGGCCCTCACGAAAAGTCAGTGATGCACTACCACCCGGCGAGCGTGGCGGTGTTTCTGACCGACGGTCAGGCAAAATTTACGACGCCGGATGGAAAGACTCAGGACGCCCCGGTAAAGGCCGGAGTAGCTCAATGGACGGACGCCGGCAAGCACCTGCCCGAGAACGTCGGCGACAAGCCGTTCGAGTTGATCTTGGTTGAATTGAAGACCAAGGCGGCACCGGCCAAGTAAGATCGCTGCGCTGCGCCGCGCAGAATCAGTTGCGCAGATTCGCAACAACGGAAACCCCGACTTCAGTCGGGGTGTCCGTTATGAGCCGCGGTCGGTCACGCTTGGTTGCATCCATGCCCGACGCTACAATTTCTGGACGACGACCCGCCCCTGGGGGTTGACGAACACACGGTAGCGATTGCCGTCCTTGCACGTTGCGACATAGTCGCTGTCTGCATTGCGTTTCACGCTGACAACCTGGTCGCACGTCTGACCGTTGAGCACGATGGTCGCTTGCAAGTCCTGGCCCGATGATGGACCGGCGGCCGATGCCGAGCCTGCGCTCACGGCCAACATGACCGATATGCAATAAAATATTCGCGCGCTCACAATGCCTCCTTCGATCCTAGATTTGTGAAAATTTCTGCGGATCCATCAGTATTCCCCACAGGGCTTCCCGCGATGAGGCTATCGCCGCTGCGAGTTGCGGATCACCGTTTTGTAGCAGCGACAGCACCTTGATTATCAACGTATCATATTTTTGTCGCAGCGCTGCCGCCGGCGTTTTGGCCGAGCCCTGGTGAAATGCGCGCAGCTCGCCGAGCAGGTCATCCACCTGGTTTTTCAGCGAAAGTTTCGTGAACACGCCGATCGCCTTGGTGTCCTTCAAGCGTTGTTCGAGTGAACCCAAATCAAGTGTCGGCGCCTTGGCGGATTCCGCTGCAGGTTTTGCCGCCGGCGTGGGCGTTTGCGCCGCCGGTTTGGGCTGGGTCGCGCCGGACGCGCCGGTTTTTGGGAGCGGGCGGCTGGCAGGCGGAGCAGACACGGGCTTGCGTGGCGCGGGTGCGGGCGGCGGGACAGGCTCGGGAGTAATCGTCGCCGGACGCGGCACCGCGGCCGGCTGCGGCTCGGCGACTGGGGCAGGACGCGGCGCTGCGCATCCGGACACCACGGCGGCGACTACAAGTGCGGAAACAGCAGCTCGAACCATTGTCATCAGCTTACGCGCAGCGGCTGTTGATCACCACGGCGCCGGCTTGTAGTCCTTTAAGAATTGTCCCCATACATGCTCGCCGCTCAAGTGACCGCTGAATATGGGATCGACGATTCGGGCCGCGCCATCGATGATGTCCAGCGGCGGGGCGAATCCCAGGTTCGCCTTGCGTGCCGCATGCGCGGCTGGGTCTTCATCGGTCACCCAGCCGGTGTCGACCGCGTTCATATGGATGCCGTCCTTGACGAAATCCGGCGCGCTGGTGCGCGTCATCATGTTGAGCGCCGCCTTTGCCATGTTGGTATGCGGATGCTTGTCGGTCTTGGTGCTGCGATAAAATTGCCCCTCGACTGCACTGACATTCACCACATGCTTGTGGCGCCCTGCAGTGCGCAGCATGAGCGGCTTTAGCCGCGCGTTGAGCACGTAGGGCGCGATGGCATTCACCAATTGCACCTCGAGCAATTCCGGCGTTTTGACCTCGTGCATGCGCAACCGCCAGCTGTTCACCTCGCGCAAGTCCACTTGCTGCAAGTCCTCATCGTAGCGACCCAAAGGAAACAGCGCTTCGTCGCCCTGATAGTCCTCATCCAGATAGCGCCGCTGCGACAGCGCCGCGCTGTGCAGCAGCCCCTCGCCGTGCAGGCCCCGCGCCGCGGCGACCAGAGCGCCCGGCGCCGGCGTCTGCGATCCCTCGATGCGCCGGCGCAAATCTCCATGGCCGGCAAGCGGCCGGCGCCACGCATCGGGCAACGCGTCGAGCGGCGCGTCTTCCCGCGCGAGCAGATGTTCGAAGAATCCCGCCGGCCGGCGCACGGTCTGGCAGGCATTATTCAGTAGATAATCCAGGCGCGGCAGCCGCTCCAGCAAGAATTGCGTGAACAACTCGACGCTCGGCGTGTGGCGCAGATCCAGTCCATGAATTTCCAGGCGCTCGCGAAATGCGCCAAAGTCGCATTCCTTCGAGTACCGCTCGATGGCATCGACCGGAAAGCGGGTGGTGACAATCACCTGTGCGCCGGCGCGCAGCAGCTTCAATGAAGCCTGAAAGCCGATCTTGACGCGCGCACCGGTGATGAGCGCGTAATGACCCGTAAGATCGGCCGTCTGCTCGCGCTTGGCGTAGTTGAATTCGCCGCACGCCTCGCACATCGAGTCGTAGTAGCGATGCAGCTTCACGAAGGGCTGCTTGCAGACGTAGCAATTGCGCTCTTGATGGAATTCGGGAGCGGGGCTTTGAGCCTCGGGCTTTGGCCGCTCCAGCCACAGCGGCGCGTAGACTTTTGAGCGCCGCTGCACGCGCAGGCCCGCGCGCTCAATCAGGCTGCGGTCATGCGCCTGAGAATTTTGACGCTTGGCGCGCCGAAATCCCTTCAGCATTCGGGAAACATCGTGCCGCTCGGGCTTGGTGACCAACCCGGCGAGCATCAAGAGTTCGCGCCGCTGCTCCTGGCTCAACGCAGTGAGGTGGGATCGATCGGCCTCGATGAGCCGCAGGACGCGCATGCAGATGCGTACCTCCTCATCGGTGAGCGTGTCAAGACTCAAGCTATCGCGTACAAAAACTCGACGAACGACGCGCTCGCGCCATCCAGTCCCTTGATTTTGGGATTCTTCGAGTCGATCAGGTAGTACTCATCCGGAGCGTGCGCCCCGGTGCCATGACCCAGGCCGAAATCAGTCGCCGGTAAACTCAAAGGCGGGCTGGTGAACCGATAGCCGGGCCAGGACCCGGGACTCCGCGGCACCACCAGCGGCGGAGATCCCAGCCGATTGAAAGTCGCGACCACCGCCTTGAAGAACTTGCTGTCAGGATCGGTCTGCGTGGGATCGTAGCCGCCGCTCATATTCACCTGAATATCGCCAAAGCCGTGCTTCTTAAGGTGCGCCTTGAGCTTGGCCAGCGTGTCCGCGGCGGTCATGTCGGGCACCAGACGCATGTCGATCTTGGCGACGGCCTTGTGCGGCAGCACGGTTTTGCCGCCGGGTCCAGTGTAGCCGCCGACCAGACCCTCGATGTTGATCGTGGGCTGGGAAAATAGGCGCAGCAGCGAGTCCTGCCAATTCAGATCATGCACCCAATGCTCGACGCCAAATTCAGACTTGATCGTGGCTTCAGGCACGGCCTTCGCATAGGCCAGCACCAATTTCTTTTGGCTCTCGGACAGGGGTTTGACCTTCTCGAAGAATCCTTCGACCGCCGGCGTATGGCCGTCTTTCTCGACCAAGGTGTTGAGCGCCTGCACCAGGTGCCAGGACGGCGAATCCACCTGCGCCTCGAGGCTTGAGTGAATATCCTTTTTGGGTCCTCGTCCCCAGGTGGCGCCATCCGAGACCAACTCCAGCTCGACCACGCCTTTCGCACCCGCAGCCACTTGCACGCTGCCGTCGGTGTCTTGACTGGCATCCGGCAACAGCACGCCGACGCACCCCTTCATGTGCGGAAACACGTCCGGGCTGTTTACGATCTCGCCGAAGTGCGGCGAGGCAATCTCTTCTTCGCCTTCGCACACCAAGACGAGATTGACCGGCAATTGTTTGCCCGTCGCCTTGAACGCCATGAGCGCGCTCAAGAAGGAATTCTGCGGGCCTTTTTGATTCACCGCGCCGCGCCCCATGCACACCGTGCCCAAACCCGGCTTCTCCACCAACCGGCCCTCGAGCGGCGGCGAACTCCACTCTTCGGGAACGAACTGTTTCACGTCATACATGAAATAGACCGCGACCGTCGTCTTCGCGCCGGCATCCAATCGGCCGAAAACGCCGGGCTTCCCGGAGGTCGGGATGATTTTCACGCCGGTGAATCCGGCATCCGAGGCCAGCTTCGCCATGTACTCGGCGCCTTGCGGGTAGTTGCGGTTTTCGGCCGCAATGGAAGGCAGTGCAATCCAACCCTGCAGGCGCTTCACGTTCTCCGCATGCATTTTCGGAATCTGCGCCAGCACCGCCGCCTTGTCCCGGTCAGCGTCGGCTGCCGCCAGCGCCGCGGCCGGGACGGTGAATAACACCGCACCCGACAACGCGCCTTGCAGCAGGTCGCGCCGGCTCAAAGGTCCGCTTGAATCACTCATGAGAAATCCCCTTGTCTTGAGTCAGCCCTAGTTTGACTGATATCGGCGCCCAGGCTAACTCCCGCGGTTCTCCGCAAAGCTCAACGTCTGCATGCGGCTCGCTTCCGCTTGCCCCAGTTTCTTTTGCGCGCGAATCTCATTCACGATTTCGAGCGCGGTTTTGCCGGTGGGCGGCAGCTCGGCATCGGTCAGCTCGAGCGGCGTCAAACGTTCGCCCCAGCGGATGAGATGCGCCGACAGCGTGAGGCCGCCGCCAAACGCCGGCATCAGCACGAGGCTGTTCGGTGCGACGCGGCCCTGTTCCACGGCTTCAACCAACGCCACCGGTGCGGTGGCCGAACTCATGTTGCCGTACTTCTGTACGGTCAAAAATACTTTGTCCGGGCCCGCGCCCGCGCGCTTCGCGACCGCGTCGATGATGCGCAGGTTCGCTTGATGCGGGACCACCAGCCCGATGTCCGCCATGGTGACGCCGGCCCGGCGCATCACATCGAGACTGGCCTCGCTCATGCCCTGCACGGCCTTGCGAAAGATTTCCTGGCCGTCGAAATCCCAGCTGGTCTGGCCATATTGCACGCCGAGATTGGCGTACATGGTGCCCATGCCGCGCACCCGCAATATCTGCCGGGCATCGGCATAGCATTGCAGCTTCTCGGCGATGACGCCGGCTTCGCTCTGCGACTCCTTGAGCACCACGGCCGCCGCGCCGTCGCCGAACAGCACCGCCACATTGCGGTTGTCCCAATCCATGTACTGCGAGATCAGCTCGACGCCGATAATGAGGGCATTTTTGACCACCCCGGTCTTGATCATGGCGGTGCCGATCGACAGTCCATACATGAAACTGGTGCAGGCGGTGTTCACATCGAAGGCCGCCGCCCGCGTGGCGCCGATGCGCTGCTGCACGCCGGAGGCGCTGTTCGGCACGAGCTCGTCGTTGCTGCAGCTGCCGTAGATCACCATTTCGATGTCTTTGCCCGACATGCCGGCGCAGGCGATGGCGCGCCGCGCCGCCGTGATGGCCAGCTCGACGCCGGGCACATGCGAAATGCGCCGTTCTTTCATGCCCGTGCGCGTCGTGATCCACTCATCATCGGTGGGCAGGAAGGTCGCAAGGTCCTGATTGGATAAAATGAGCGGCGGCAGGCATTTGCCCCAGCCGACGATGGCCGCGTGCGTCAATGAAACTCCCCGAAGACTTCGTCCCGCGCATTGTCCCCCATATGGGCAGAACTCGCACGCCTGGTGGCATGCGGAGCTGCAAGGCCCTGCTCTCCCGGGCCTCGAAGCTTCCCATGCCGCCAGCCTAGTCGGCCGAGACCGTGCGGCTGCCTGCCCACTCACGCAAGGCCGCGACCTTTTCGGCCATGACGACCGCGAGAGGGCGGGTGCTTTGCATCTCCTGGGCGATCATGGCGGCAGTGACCGGCTGTTTCGCAGCATGCGCGCTGTACAGCGCCCCGACGATGGCCTGTTCGATCTCCGCGCCGGAGAAATTCTCGCAACGGCCGGCGAGCGCGGCGAGCTCGGCAGGGCTCAAGGTCAGGCCGCGCTTGCGGCTGTGAATGGCGATGATGTCCGCGCGGGCGTCCTTGCCGGGCAGATCGACAAAAAAGATTTCATCGAATCGTCCCTTGCGGATAAGTTCCGGCGGCAGGGCCGCGATGTCATTCGCCGTGGCGACCACGAAGATGCGTGAACGCTGCTCAGCGAGCCAGGTCAGAAAGGTTCCGAGCACCCGGCGCGACACGCCGCTGTCGCCTTCACCCTCGGCGAGCGCCTTCTCGATTTCATCGACCCACAGCACGCAGGGTGAGAGCCCTTCGGCGGAGTGCAGCGACTCACGCAGGTTCTTTTCCGCCTCGCCCTGCCACTTGGTATAGAGCGCGCCGAAGTCCAGGCGCACCAGCGGTACGCCGAAGATTCCTGCAGCGGCGCGCGCCGCCAAACTCTTGCCGCATCCCTGCACCCCCAGTAGCAAGACCCCCTTCGGCGGATCGAGTTCTGGAGCGCTGCCGTCGAATGCGGGCTTGCGACTGGTCAGCCAGTGCCTCAAATTTTGCATGCCGCCGACATCGGTGAACTTGGCGGTTGCCGGCTCGTACGTCAGCGAGCCGCCGCGATTGAGAAGTTCGTATTTCTCGGCGAGCATCGCCGAGAGGTCCGCGGCGGTGAGGGCGCCATGATCGAATATCGCGTGGCGCACCAGGCGCTCCGCATCCGAAGCTGTGAGACCGTTGAGATTGTCAACGAGTTTGGTGAGCACGTCGCGCTCCAGGCTCGCCGGCTTGCCGGGATTCGCAGCATTCCACTCGCGCACGACGCGTGTGATGATCATGAGCCGCTCATTCATCGTGGGCAGCGCGAGATGCAGGCGTGCCGCAAATTGTTCGAGTTCATCCGGCAGCGTCACTTCGTAGCTCATCAGCACGACGGTGCGGGCAACCTGGTCGTACCCCTGCGCGATGTCCTTCAGCAGCCTGACATTCACCGGCTCTTTGAGGTAGGGATGGAAATCGAGCAGCACATAGATGCCCGGCATCGGCGTGGCCTTCAGATGCTTCAGCAGCTGCTCAGGATCGGCGAGCATGCGCTGCGGGCCGCCCATATCGACGTCGATGCGCTGCAGACCCTCGGTAACCGTCCATTGGAACACGCCCCAGCCGCGGCCTTCCTTCACCTTGAGACTTACGTCGCGCACCAGGTTGAGCACGCGTGCTTCTTCGCGCGACTCCACCACGATGAGCGCCAAACGCGACGCCAGCATGGATTGCAGCTCGCGGCGCGGGTCCTGGATGGTGGTGTCGTTCATGCAGGGCAAGAATGTAGCAAAACCGCGCGCCGGCTGGTTCACCGCCGTCACGGTTTTTCAACAATCAGCTCACAAAAACGACTTTTCCCCTGGCGTTCGGCCACCTTCAGCACGGTCAGGTTATTGGTGACATCGTCGATGAGGGCATAGTTGAAAGCTCGCGTGGTGGTTCGTAGGCCACCACCGACAGCAAACGCCTAGGAATCCGAATTCGCTTTGCTGCATAGAGTTGCTTAAATCGCCTGGCTGTCCTGGGAAAAACACCCCTCGCGCGAGAACAAGAAAACGAGCACGCCATGAACGCTTCCGTTTGCATCGTTTGCTGCCTTGCGTTGGCTGCCGCACGAGCCGCCTTGGCGGACGATCCAAAGCTCGACACGCCACCGCAGAAAGAAGCGCCGACCGCCTTCGCCGCGCCGGAGCCCACTCCCGTAAAGGACTGGGGCGTGGGCGAGGGCAAGAGCTATTGGGTGCCGGCCTACGAAATACCGGCGTTCGAGCTGCTGCTCAACCGCGTCGATCACTATGCGGTGGATTCGGAAGTCTATGCATCGCCGCTCTCAAATTTCCGGGACAACTTGCACCATAAATGGGTGGTGGACAACGACGCCTTCGCCACCAACCAATTCCTGCATCCCTATCAGGGCGCCTTCTACCAAGGGCTGGCGCGCTCCTCGGGCTTGGACTTCTGGCAATCCTCGGCCTATACCTTTGCGGGCAGCCTGCTCTGGGAGTATGCCGGCGAGACCACGCGGCCCTCCATCAACGATCAGGTGGCGAGCGGTATCGCCGGAAACTTCCTCGGCGAACCGCTGTTCCGCATGGCGAGCCTGCTGTTGGAAAGCGGCCCGGACGGCGAGCCGGGTCTCTGGCGAAAAATCGGCGCCGCGGTCATCTCGCCTTCCATGGGACTCAATCGATTGGTCTATGGCGACCGCTTCGCGGGCGTATTTCGCAGCAACGATCCGGCCGTATTCACGCGCGTGGATCTCGGCGAAAGCTTGAGCGCGCACTTTTATTCCAACGTCAATGTCAACGCAGACCCGACCGCGCCGCCGGCGGCGCAAACCTTCCGGCGTCAAAGCGCCAGTGCCATTTTCACCATGGCCTACGGACTGCCGGGCAAACCCGATTACAGCTACGAAAGGCCGTTCGACTACTTTAATTTCGAGTTGAGCGCCGACACCACCAATGCCGTGGAAACTCTATTCAGCCGCGGATTGCTGTTCGGTACCGACTACGCGCTGGGCGCCAACTATCGCGGCATTTGGGGCTTGTACGGCACGTACGAATATGTCGGCCCGCAAATATTTCGCGTTTCCACCACCGCTGCCGCACTGGGGACCACCGGCCAATGGTGGCTGTCGCGCCAGGTCGCATTGCAGGGCACGGCGCTATTGGGTGTGGGTTATGGCGGCGGCGGCGTCATCCATGGCGCCGGTGTGACGCAAGCCGGAGTGCTGGGCGATGGTCAGCGTGACTATCACTACGGTATGGCGCCGCAGGGGGAAGTGCAGGCCCGCCTGATCTTCGGTGACCGCGCCGCGCTCGACACCACGTTTCGCGAGTACTACATCAGCCGTGTCGCGGCCACCGAAAGCACGGGTTCGGAGGACATCTCGCGCGTCGATACGGCGCTGACCATTCGTGTCTATAACTTGCACGGCATCACCTTTCGCTACTCCGAGGCAAGCCGCAACGGGCGCTACGCCACCTTGCCGACATCGCACCAAACCGTCGGCACCTTCAGCGTCGGTTACACCCTGCTCGGACACGCCCGTTTCGGCGCCGTCGACTGGCGGCCCGGCGCCCTCGAAAAGTGACCCGGCTTGTATCCTTGAGCTGCTGGAGGTACACAATGTCGGCAGACTGTAGGTTCACCACCCGAGGGCATGCCGATCGAGCTGCTGGAGCGCGAAGATCAACTGCGGTGCTTGGGCGATGCTTTCGCGGATGCGCGCGCGGGCAGGGGCCGGATCGTCGCCATTGCGGCCGAGGCCGGCGCCGGTAAAACGGCGCTGATCGAGCAATTCGTCGCCGGCAGCGCTGGCGGCGCCGGCGGTGCGCGGGTCTATTGGGGTGCCTGTGAAAATCTCTCGACGCCCGAGGTGTTGCTGCCGCTGCGTGACATTGCGCGCGCCAGCGGCGCGGACTTCGATCTTCAATCCGACCACATTCGCGCCTTCGAGTCGATGCTGCGGCTGTTGTCGCAGGGCGCGGCACCGGCATTGCTGATCATCGAGGACGTACATTGGGCCGATACCGCGACCCTGGACCTCATCCGTTTTCTCGGCCGGCGCATCGCGCGCGTGCGCGCGCTGATTCTGATCAGCTATCGGGATGAAGAGGTGGATGCGCGCTCGCCGGTGCGCACGGTTCTCGGCGAAGCGCCGGTGGGAAGCGTTGAGCGCATGACGCTGGCGCCGCTGTCGCTCGCCGCCGTGACCGGTCTGGCCTCCAAGGCCGGCCGCCACGCCGAGCGGCTCTATGCGCTCACCGCCGGCAATGCGTTTCTGGTCACCGAGGCCCTCGCGGTGGAGGATGACGTCCCGACCGAGGCGGTGCGCGACTCGACGCTGGCGCGCGCATCGCGCCTGTGCGAATCGGCACGGATCGTGCTCGAGGCGGTGTCGTTGTTTCCCCGTCACGCGGAAACCGCGGTGGTCGCTGATCTGGTCAAAGGCAGCATCGACACCGGCCTCGATGACTGCGTGGAGAAAGGCATGTTGTCGCTCGAGGGCGGCCTGGTGCAGTTCCGCCATGAGCTTGCCCGCCGCGCCATTGAAGCATCCATCGCGCCGACCCGCCGCCGCGCGCTGCATCAAAAGGTGGTCGATGTTCTGAAACGGCGCGCCGATGCGCGGGCCAGCGAAATCGCCCACCATGCCGAGAAAGCGGGAGATTCTGCGGCGCTGCTCAAATTCGCGCGGCTCGCGGGCGAGGAGGCGGCGAGGGCGGGCGCACCGCGCGAGGCGGCTTCGCATTTTGCGGCCATTCTTCGGCATCGCAACGCGCTGCCGCCCGACCTGGTGGTCGAGACCCTGGAGTGCCATGGGGAGCAGGCCTATCTGATGGGGTCATCCGACCTCGCCATGATCTCCATGGGGGAGGCGGCTGAACTGCGGCGCCGGAGTAATGACACGCTCAAGCTCGGGCAGGATCTCACCCGGCTGACGCGTTTTGCCTGGATGTGCGCGCGCCGCGCCGAGGCCGAACGCTTTGTCGACGAGGCGATCGCGGTGCTGCAGACGGCGCCGCCCGGACCCGAACTGGCCTGGGCGTATTCGCATCAGTCCCAGCTCGACATGCTGGCCTCGCGCATGGACAGCGCGATCGGCTGGGGCGAGCGCGCCCTCGAGCTGGCAGAGCAGCTCGGCGAAAAGGAAATCATCATTCATGCGCTCGGCAACATCGGCACGGCCAAATCCGACGACGGCGATGCCACGAGCGGTCCGGAGCTCAAGCAGAGTTTTGATCTGGCCGTCGCCGGCAAGTATCACGACCATGTGGAACGCGCGTCCTGCAATCTCACCTGCGCCAGTTACTGGCGGCGCGATTATGACTCGGCACTCGCCTATATCGAGCGCGGTGTCGCCTACGCCGACGCACTGGATCTTTCGCATTGGGAAGCGTACCTGCGCGGCTGGCGCGCCATGGTTTGGCTCGACCGGGGCGATTGGAACCGCGCGGAAGAAGAGGCCCAGGAGATCTGCAGCCGCTCCTACGCCGCGGAAATGTACCGCTTTCCTGCGCTGATCGCGCTGGCGCGCCTGCGCATACGGCGCGGCGATCAGGATGCCGACATACCGTTGGAAGCAGCCAGGCGTCTGGCCGCGGCCATGTCTGAGCCGCAGCGTGCCGTGTACATCGCCATGATGGTCGCGGAGGAAGCCTGGCAGCTGAATGATGCGGCGTCAGCCGCCACCCATGAGGCGAAATCCCTGCTGAGCGAGATATTTACGATCGCGCAAGCGCGCAATTCGCACTGGGTGGCGGAAGATGCGGCGCTATGGCTCTACATGCTGGGCGAGCCGGTAACCGGAGCGGCGGAATTTGTGCAGCCGTATCGCGATCATTGCGAGGGCCGCTGGGAGCCGGCGGCGGCAGGCTGGCGCAGCCTCGGCCGTCCCTACGAGGAGGCTCTGGCGCTATGCGGCGGAGATGAAGCCGCGCAGCGCCACGCGCTGGAGATTTTCGATCATTTGGGAGCCGCGCCCGCGGCTGCGCGGGTCCGCAGGCAACTGCGCGCGGGCGGGTCACGGGCCGTGCCGCGCGGCCCCATCGCCGGGACTCGGGCCAACGCAGCGGGTCTCACTCGCCGGCAGATGGAGGTGCTGGGTCTCGTCGGCGAGGGCTTGAGTAATGCCGAGATCGCCCGGCGCCTGTGCATTTCCGCCAAGACCGCGGAACACCATGTTTCGGCCATCATGGCCCGGCTCGAAGCGCCCACCCGGCAGGAGGCCGCCACCGCCGCCCGCGCCCGGGGACTGCTCGGCACCCTCAAAAAATAGGGATATGAAATCCGAAAGATGGGGATGAGCGCCCCATGCGCCAAAGCTGCGCCCGCGCCAGCATGCGACACCTGATTTTTACAAGGAGTCGCTCATGTCTCGCATCGGAATCTTTGCCTACGGCATCTTAAGTTATCTGGTCTTTTTCGCCGTGTTTCTGTACGGCATCGGCTTCATCGGCGGCTTTCTGACGCCGACCAGCCTGGATGGCGTGCCCAGCTCGTCGCTGGGCCATGCATTGACAGCGGACCTCGCGCTGCTCGCCGCATTCGCGCTTCAGCACAGCGGCATGGCGCGGCCGGCGTTCAAGGCCTGGTGGAAGCGCTTCGTGCCGGAAGCGGCCGAGCGCAGCACCTATGTGCTGCTCAGTTCGCTCGCGCTGGTCGCGCTCTATATATTTTGGGAGCCGATCGGCGGGGTCATTTGGAGCGCGTCAGACGGGGTCGTCCGCAACAGCATCATCGGGCTGTACCTGTTCGGCTGGCTGCTGCTGTTGTATACGACTTTCCTGATCGATCACTTTGACCTGTTTGGATTGAAGCAGGTATGGCGCCGGCTTCTCGACAAAACCTATCGGGCGCCGGTATTTCGTACCCCCAGCTTGTACAAGGTGGTGCGCCATCCCTTGTATATCGGATGGCTCACGATTTTCTGGGCCGCGCCCACGATGACCGTCGCCCACCTGGTCTTCGCGCTCGCCACCACCGCCTACATCCTCATTGCAATCCGTTTCGAGGAGCGGGATTTGGTAGCGGCGTTCGGAACGACCTACGTCGACTATCGGGCGCGTACGCCGATGCTCATTCCGCGGCTTTGGTCGAGAAGCGCGAAAGTGCAGCGAAGATTGATCTAAGGCCGATCGGTTATCACAGGAGTGCCCGCATGCTTAGAGCCCGGGCATTCCTTTTTTTGGCGCTGAATTGTGTCCAATTCCGCCCGCCCGCATACTCTGCTGCCCCTCAAGCGCGCTGGCTCTGCCATGTCAAAACAAAAATTGGTTTGGAAAAAAAAGCCTGAGGCGGAGGACTACGAGGGTGCTTTGAGTTTTCTTTTGCTTATTTACCCCGTCGCCAGGGCGCATCGCCTGCTGCGATCGTTCCGCAAGGCGTGCCCTTGGTCGTGGCCGATGGCTACCATCGCATATGCGCCATTTGGTACTTCGATGAAAGCGCGCCGATTCCCTGCCGGCTGGTGAGCGCGTAAGGCAGAGCGGCGCGGCCGGTCCCAAGGTCAATTCATCAGTTTCTCGAGCTTGCCGATCTGCTGTGTCCAGCCCATCGTCGCCATGGCCGTCCACTGCTCATCATGCATCACGTCGTTGGTGATGATCAGCCGCGTGCCGCCGGTGGACGTGGCGGACATCTCGACCTGCGTGGTTGAGGTATACGGTGGCACGCCGGGGACAAAATCCACGGCATTGGTATAGATCAGGCGCCGGTTGGGCTCGATGACGGTGTAATCGCCCTTTGCCACCGAGCTCTCGCCCATGCCTGAGGCCTTCAGATGCGCAATGATTTCCGGCAGCATTGCCGTCATCACAATTTCAAAGCGTCCGCCGACGCGCACGTCAAGATGACGCACCGTGGAGCTGAAATGCTCGGGGCCCCACCATTTTTCGAGGCCCTCCTTGGTGGTCCACATTCGCCACACTTTCTCCACGGCGGCCCTGAGCGTCCGGTCGATCACGAAATGCTTCGGCTCCACGGCCTTCTGACTGGTTGTCATGAGTTCTCCTGGTCGAGTGCTTTTTCCAGCCGATCAATGCGGCTATGCCATTTGGCTTGCAGTGTCTGAATCCACGCCGCGGCCTCGTTCAAGGCGTGCGGATTTCTCGACAAGACGTGCTCGCGGCCCATTCTGCGGCGCTCGATGAGCCGCGCGCGCTCGAGAATGCGGATGTGCTTCGAGACGGAATTGAGCGAGATCGCGAACGGCGCCGCCAAATCCGTAACCCGCGCATCGCCTCGCGACAGCCGCAGCAGGATCGCGCGCCGGGTGGGATCGGCGAGCGCCCCTAAGATGTTGTCGAGCTTTGCTGCGTCAGACATATATTAACCTTTTAGGATGAATATTGATGATTGTCAACTTTGGCGGCCAAGGCGCGGATTGGCAGGGGTTCCCGTTTTGTGTAAACTGATGTGTGAGAGGTGACACATGGCGACCAATCTTTCACTGGATCCGAAGCTGATTGAACAAGCGGTCAAAGTAGGGGGCGAGCGCACCAAGAAGGCGGCGGTGACCCGTGCCCTCGAGGAATACATCGCGCGGCGCAGGCAGAAGCATTTTTTGGATCTGATGGGCAAACTAGAATGGGATCGGCCTTACGACTATAAGGCTGAGCGTTCGCGGTGACGCTGCTCGTTGATACCAGCGTATGGTCGCTGGCGTTTCGCCGCGATAGCGCTGCGCTCACTCCCCAGGTAGCAGCGTTGCAAGCCGCTCTCAACGGCGGCGATGCGATCGTCACCACCGGTCTTATACTGCAGGAATTGTTGCAGGGATTCTCGGGACCACGCGCGCGCAAGGACCTGGTGCAACGATTTGCGGCGCTGCCATTGCTTGTCCCCGATCGGCAGGACTATATCGAGGCCGCAGAACTGCGCAACCACTGTCGGCGTTCCGGGATTCAGCTCGGGACGATTGATGCGCTGCTGGCGCAGCTTTGCATCCGGCACGATCTGACATTGTTGACAACCGATGGTGACTTCGCGATGGCAGCTGAGCACTGCGCGCTCAAGATTTGGAGGCCGCTGGGCGCGTAATCGTCGAGTTGCCGGCGTTCGCCCGGCCTACTTTTTGCGAGCCGGCCCTGCTCGGCGTTTCGTTTGGGCGGCGGGAAGTGGTCTCGCCGCCAATTTCGCCGTCAAATTCGCCGTCGGTTTCGCCGCAAAAGATGCTTTGGGGGCTTGAGGCCGCTCGGCTGCCCCCGCTTTGTCCTGCTTCGCGAAGGCACCGAGCGATGCATGCAGCGCGACCGCCAGCGCGGCCTCGCCGTTGACCAGCTGCGACCAGGGCAGCTCAACGCCGTTGCGCTTGCCCTTCAGCGTGAGTTTCAACGCGGTTTCGGTCAGGGTCAGAACGTAATCGCGGCCATCAATGGTCAAAGAGCGCTTCAGCGTCGAGTGCAGTGGCGTCATGAATATCCGGTTTGGATTCAGCGTTAAGCGTTACTTAACCCAGGTTCAGCCTTTGCATTTGTTCCCAGAGCTTCAGGGTAGCAATCTACAAGCGTGGAATCGGATAGGCAACGGCAACGGTGAGCGTCATGAATGAAATTCAAAAAATCGCAGTCGGTCTTCTCGGCTTGTCGCATCCAGAAATTTACCGGCCGCAGAGCTCTTCCGCGGAATCGGCGTCTTACGAGCCCACGCCCGGCTCGCAGCCGGCGCCGGCCGCCAGGGCGCTGCGCGCGTTGAAGTTCGCACTCGCTGCGCTGTTCGCGGGCGCTCGCTCGATCCCGCTTGGCGACAATGGCCGCATCACGCGCGAGTTGGGCGAATACGGGGCGCACTTGAAGAGTTGTTGATACGAGGGCGCTAAAAGGGATTCGCAAAGCCTGTGAGGGTCATGTCTGCCTTGCGGCTCTCCGGGAGCAGCACGATGGCGTCGTACCCATTGATAAATACGCGCGCCTGCCACTGATCCTTCTCGGCGACCTTTGCTCGAAACAATTTCTGGTACGGTCTTAGCGATCTGAGATCGATCAGCACCGGATGCGCAGGCGGGGCGGGCGGCAGCAGCGGCAGCAGCCAGTCCGGCATGTCGCTCCATTTGGAATAACTTCCCAGCGGCACGACCGCCATGCTGTAGGCATCCTGACCGTTCGCGATCGCGAATTCGTGCGCGAAGTTGCCGATCGGGAACGCCTGGATCGGATTCAAGCCGTGATACATATGTTCGTCGCCGAACTTGAACAGCGCCTTCGGCAGGGCGTCGCCGAGCGCGATCGAGCGTCGATAGTCCGCCATGAAGCCCTGCTTGAACCACGCCTCGCGAACCGTGTTGTTGTAAAGACCGACATATTCGCCCTTTTCGGCGCGCCGATAGTAGCTGTATATCTCCGCCGATTTAACCAGTGCGTCGAGCAGTTTTTGGGCCCGCGATCCCAAAGCCGTGCGGAACTGCTCGCGCAGCGCGGTCATTTGCGCCAGCGCATCCCCGGCATCGGACAGATAATTTCCATGCGGACCGCGGCTGCCTTCTATTGCCTCTGCCGCCGACAGCAAGGACTCACATGTCGTTCGCACCGCCGGCCTCGGCGCAAGCGTGGCGAGTTCTCGGAGATAGCGGGTCGTGCCCTGCGTCTGCTCCAGTCCCCAGACGGGATCAGGTCCTTTCTCGATGTTGGCGACATCCGCCAGGAGTTGCAGATCCTGATCGGATGCGAAGCCGATCAAATACGGGTCGCGGCGTGCGATCGCGGCTAGCGCGGTCGGGTTGCCGCGCACTCCCGGCTGCAACGCGTCCTCCATCCCGACTGAATCTTGCTCCACCACTAGATGGTGGAAGCCCAATTTGGCATGCAGTTCCCGATACAGGGCATCGGCGAATATCGGAGTGTCGTGATCATAGTGACTCTCGCCGATCAAAACGAACTGCGCATGCGCGAATTGCGCCAGCAGAAATTCCGCGCCGGCCCCCGACAAATGTCCGTTCGAGAATGCGATGTCGCGGCTCGCCTGCTTGAGCAATGCCGCGGTATCCGGCGGCGCTTGCGGAGCGGCCGCCGCCGAATTGTTCATGCTCTTGGCGGTTTGACCGGCTGGTATTTGCGCGGCGGCGAACGCGCCCGCAAAAATGCCGAGCAGAACCAGCGTCGATTTGAGGTGCATGCAGGCGGCTCCGCGTTTCAGTTTTTCTTGCGCGTATAGCGGATGACCCAGCTGTCGGCCCAGGCCTTGCCATCCTGCGTCGCTTGCCAGCGCCAGGTGAAGCTATCCGGTTTGATATCCGTAAAGACCATGCGGTTGGCCTTGGCACTGCCGGGTCGCGGCGGCGTGGTGAGCACGAAATTGCCGGCGCCGTCCGGGCCGCCTTGCAAATCGATGTAGCTCCCTTGATTGTCCACCCAGGTCTGGCGCCAGTTCTTGGTGCCGGCGAAATAGGTCGACACGCTGTGGCCATTGAGAGGGCCGCCTTGGAAATGCTCCTCCGTCACGCAACCGCCATAGGTCCGCGTGATGCGATTGCTTCCCCGACCGGCCGGCGTGTTCGGAAAAGCATCCCAGCGGGCATCCCAGTCGCCCAGCCAAAAATCCAATTGCTTGAATTCCTCACCCGCGCAAGGGGACACGGGGGCTTGTTGGCCGAGGACCGGCGTGCCGGCGATCATGAGAAAACAAATCAACAGTGTGCGCATGATTTCTTTACCTCTTGGCGGGCCTGACCTAAGTATAGTCGCTGTGCCTGGAGCTTTCCCTAAACAACTCACATAGAGACGCGATGTGTTGAAGCTATATCACTGCGCCGAGACGCGCTCCATGCGCTCGCTGTGGCTGCTGAATGAATTGCAAGTCCCCTTCGAACTGATCGAAATGCCTTTCGACCTGTCGGTCATGAGGTCGGCGGATTATTTGACGGTGCACCCGCTCGGACGCGTGCCGTGCTTGGTGGATGGCGATTTTCGCCTGTTCGAATCCGGCGCCATTGCCGAGTACTTGTGCGAGCGCCATCCTGACAGCGGCTTGGGCAGGCTCGAGCGGGACTCGGAGCGGTACGAGTGGCTGCAATGGATCCATTACAGTGAAACCATGGCGGTGCATGCGGCCGCGCTCGTACAACAGCGATTTTTCATCGCTCCGTCCGATCGCTCGGCGGTGATTGCCAAATTGGAGGGCCGCAGGCTGGAGAAAGCGGTGCAGGTGCTCGAGCTGCCGCTGAGCGGCCAGGAGCATTTGTTGCGCTCAGGATTCAGCGCGGCGGACATCGGCGTCGGCTATAGCTTGCATCTCGCCGACCGGCTCATTGAACTGGCGAAATTTCCAAGCGTCGCCCGTTATCTCGAGCATTTGCGGGCGCGACCGGCATTTCGGGCATCGCTTCCCAAAGGGTCGACCCGCGCGATTTCCTGGCTGCTGTAAACCGAAGCGACGGTAACGCGGGATCACAGATCCTTGCCGTGCCTGCCGGCGCCGCTGCCAAAACTCTGCGCCCCCAAGGCGGTTTCACCCGATGCAATCGTGGCTTGTCCATGCGAAATTTCATTCGCGATCGCCTCCTCGTGGCGGAGGCCCCACTGCTCGATGGCGGAGAGCCGATCCTGGCGCATCGCGGTTTGCGGCAAGCTCGAGAGTTTCTGCGCAATATCAATGGCAGTCGTGAGCGCCTCGCCGTCACGGACACAGCGGTTGATCAAGCCCATGGCCAGCGCCTCGGCGGCATCCACCGAGCGTCCCGTCAAGATGAGATCCATTGCCCGGCCGTGACCGATGATTTGCGGCAGGCGGATGGTGCCCAGATCCACCAATGGAATCCCGAAGCGGCGGTTAAAGACCCCAAAGATCGCGCTTTCGCCGGCAATCCTCAGGTCGCACCACAGCGCGAGTTCCAGACCGCCGGCGACCGCCGGACCCTCGATGGCGGCGATGACGGGTTTGGAGAGGCGCAGCCGCGGCGGACCCATGGGCGAATCACCGCCGGCGTTGAGCGTAACTCGGTCGCCCAAGGCGAGCGCCTTAAGATCAGCGCCGGCGCAAAAGACATCGGCGGCGCCGGTGAACACCGCGACATCCAGGCCGGCATCGGCGTCAAAACTTCGAAAGGCAGCGGCGAGATCTTGTGCCGTCGCTGCATCCACGGCGTTGCGCCGTTCCGGACGCATCATGCGAATGATCGCGACTCGATCAACTCTTGCGGCCGACACGCTCATGAGAATCTCCCTTAGTTCAGCTTGAACGGTGGTCGCGGCACGTCTGGACATGAAGGATCGAGTCCATTCACTGAGCCGCCGCGCACCAATTCCTGGTACAGGCGCGCAAGGCAGTCGCTCCACTCGGTATGACCCTGGCCCTTGACGATGACTTGGACGCGATTGGAGAATCCGGCCGCCACGCGATCGGCGAACGCCAGTGGCGTGCCGCCGTCCGCGTCGCCCGATACAAACAATGTCGGCACGGCGGATGCTACCGCTGCGCGGTAATCCTTGGGCAGCGTTCGGATCGGCCATTCTTTGCACGCGGCCTGTTGTTGCCTGACGCGATAGTCGCCGAGAAATGTGCCCTGTGTTGCCGGCGCGATATCCTGCTCGCGCACGAATGCGACGTCTTCGCCGCAGGTGATGGAAAAGAACAGCCCAAAGCTTAAAGAGGAGTCGGCATCATGCGCATCCGCGAGCAAATCTTTGACTATCGGACTCCAGTCTCCCGCATAGGCTCGATGAATCATCCACGGCAGCAGAGCCGCGCTCTTGGGTCGATAGAGTCTCAAGCGCATCCACTCCGCCGCCCGGCCACGATCAAGCGTCGCGTTCCCCGCACGCGCGGGTATCGAAACGCGCACCGCGCCTGAATCGAGCTTGAGAGTGATGGCGCGGAATTCATCACGCAGCTTCGGGTAGCTCGAGCGGCATGCGGCGTCGGCGAAGCAAGAACTGAAGAGCATTTCGATTGCTGCTTCGCCGGTCTTTGCGAACGACAGCGGATTCGCAGCATCGAGGGGAACGGGGCTGCCCAGATACGCAGTCCGTACTCTGGCTGGAAAGCTGCGTATGAACACCTGCGCGGCCCGCGTCCCGTAAGAACCTGCGTAAAGATTCAACGCGCCGTAGCCGAGTCCGCGCCGCACCTGCTCAAGATCGCTGGCGAATCGATCGTAGGTGTACTGTGTGAGGTCGGCACGCGCCTTGAGCCGTTGCGCACAGCGCTTCACCGCCGCAACCGGGAAGACATCGCGCAAGCTCGCGGCGGGATCGCCCGCCGAATACAGCCTGCAGGGCAGAGCGCCGGATTTGCCCGTGCCTCGTTGATCGACCAGCAACAGGTCGCGATCCTCGAGCAGCGGCTCGAAGCGCGCCGCGAAGAATCCGGCCGAGCCGATGGCATCCTCGCCGGGACCTCCCTGCAGGACGACGATGGGATCGCTGAGCGCCGGCGTATGCGCGGCAGGAATGACGGCCACGCCTATCGAGAGGCGCCGGCCGCCGCGCTTGTCGGGATCCTCCGGCACGCTGAGCGTGCCGCAGCGCGCCGGGCGCGCAACGTCGGCGAGCCGGCAAGCGGCAAGCACGATTCTCCGCTCCTCTTCCGCCGCATGAACCGTCGGCCAGAACAGGACCGTCAACAACAGGATGCGCAGGCAACGGGTACTCATGGCACCAGTATAAATGGATCGAAGGTCACGGCATGCGTTAAGCTCGCAGCACGTTTGGCCGGAGTCCTCCATGCGCAATCAAGCGGTCAGATCCATCATCTGCGGGATGGTTTTTGCGCTTCTCAGCAGCCTTGCGAGCGCCGCAGGACGGCAAGCCCGCGATGCCTGTTCCTTCTTGAGTCAGAAAAAGATCAGCGCGGTCCTCGGCGTCGCCGTCGACGCGGGGCGGCATATCGGCCCGAGCAGCGCGTTGTGCGGTTGGGGCGAGCCCGATGATCCAAGTCATAGCGGCAAACATGTCTTGCTCACGATTTATCGCGCCGTGGGCAGGATCAGTCCGGTCGAGCGTTTCGAGAACGGCAAAATGCCCATTCAAGGCATCGAAAAGACTCCGGTCGGCGCCGTCGGTGATGATGCCTATTACATCGGCACGCCCGGATTTGGTTTGGGGTTGAACGTCAAGAAAGGCGCTTTTGCATTTCAAGTAAAGGTGTTTGGTTTTTCGCCGGAAATGACCCGGACGTTTGAAAATTCCCTGGCGCAACTGGTGCTGGCCACGCTGTAGCCATCCGATGCCCAGCCTGCATCATGTCGTCATTGTGGGCGCCGGGTTCGGCGGCCTCACCGCCGCGCAGAGGCTGAGCGGCGCCGCGGTGGGCATCACCATCATCGATCAGCGCAATCACCACCTGTTCCAGCCGCTGCTCTACCAAGTGGGCACGGCGGCGCTCGCGACCTCGGAAATCGCCTGGCCGATCCGCTTTTTGATGCGCAAACGCGAGGAAGTGACCACGCTGCTGGGTACGGTCACCGGGGTGGATCCTAAAAATCACCGCGTCATGTTGCAAGATGGCGGCACAGTGAGCTTTGACACCCTGGTTCTCGCCACAGGTGCCCGCCATGCCTATTTTGGCCACGACGATTGGGAACCCTTCGCGCCCGGACTCAAGACACTGGAAGACGCAACGTCGATTCGCCGCAGGGTACTGTTGGCGCTGGAGCGGGCCGAGCTGGAAACCGATGCTCGGCGCCGCTCTGCGCTGCTCACTTTCGTGATCGTGGGCGGTGGACCGACCGGCGTGGAATTGGCGGGGGCCATTGTCGAACTGGTGTATCAAAATCTCCGCGGCGAATTTCGCCGCTTCGACACGCGACAGGCGCGGGTGCTGTTGATCGAGGCGGGTCCGCGGCTGCTGCCGGCTTTTGCACCCAACTTATCCGCCTATGCACTGAAGGCCCTCGCCCGCTTGGGGGTTGAGGTGCGGCTGGGTTCCCCCGTGACCGATTGCAATGCAAGCGGCGTGAGGATCGGCGAAAAAATCGTCGCGGCCGACGTGGTGCTTTGGGCCGCCGGGGTGCGCGCGTCGCAGGCGGCCGCCTGGCTCGGCGTGCCGGCGGACTCCGCCGGCCGCGTAAAGGTCGAGCCGGATCTTACCGTACCGGGACATCCGGAAATTTTCGTCATCGGCGACACCGCCACCATCAATGTCTGGAACGGTAAACCCGCTCCGGGGATCGCGCCCGCGGCCAAACAGCAAGGAGCCTACGTCGCTCGAACCATTCGACAGCGGTTGGCCGGAGATTCAACGTCGCCGTTTCGCTATCGGCACGCAGGAGATCTTGCGACCATCGGCAAGCGCTCCGCGGTTATTGATTTCGGTTGGTGCCGGCTCAAGGGTTGGGTGGCATGGTGGGTGTGGGGGCTGGCGCACATCTATTTCTTGATCGGATTGCGCAACCGGTTTGCGGTGGCAACCAGCTGGCTGTGGATCTACCTGACCGGCAACCGCAGCGCCTGCCTCATCACCCAGGTGGATCACAATCCGAAATCGCCGTGATGCGCGCCGGCAAGCTTTACGCGGCGCCCGTAACAGGAGAATGACGTTATATGGCAACTGCAAAAGCAAAATCCAAGACCCCCCGTAAAGGATCCACCCGTGCGGCGACCAAGCGAGGCCGCGGCAAGCTGGCGCCGGGCAGCACGGCGCGCGGCCTGGAGGCCGCCGAAGTGGCCATCGCTCTGGATAGCGCAGAGATCGCGGAGGTGGTCGCGTTGGTGCGCAGCGCAGGCGGCGCACCGATCGGCGCTTATCGGGATCCTCTGGGCGGACGTGCATTGCTGCTGGCGTCCCTGCCGCTTGCCGCGCTGCAGCCAACGCCCTTTCAACGCGACCTGTCCCCGACACACGCCAAACGCCTCGCGCTCAAGATCGACGAGACAGCGGCCTTTCTCGATCCGCTGATCGTGGTGCGCGGGGAGGACGGCCGCTTATGGACGCCGAACGGCCGCCATCGACTGGCCGCCGGAAAAGTTCTGGGCCTCAAGCAGATCACCGCCCTGATCTCGCCGGACGAGACGCTGGCCTACCGCATTCTGGCCCTCAATACCGAAAAGGCGCACAACCTGCGCGATCGCAGCCTCGAAGTCATTCGCATGGCGCGCAGTCTCGCCAAACGTCGCGGCAGCGCGAAGGAATCGCAGTTCACCAAGGAATTCGAGGCCGCCGAACTTTTGACGCTCGGCATTGTGTACGAGAAATCATCGCGCTTTGCCGGGGGCGCCTACAGCTCGTTTCTCAAGAAAGTGGACCGGTTCAGTGAGCGCACGTTGGCGGCGAGCCTGCGCGAACGCGAAGGCCACGCAGCGCGGCTGCTGGATATCGATGCGCGCGCCAAAAAGCTGATCGAAACTCTGCAGGCACGGGGCTTCAAATCCCCCTACCTGCGCAACTATGTCGTCGCCCGCATCAATCCCGTGCGCTTTCACAAAGCCAAGAAAGGCGACACCAAGCCGCCGATGCCGCTCGCACAGGCGCTGACGCGCATGTCCGCGGCGGCGAAAAATTTCAAAGTGGAATCGGTCTCGAATCGCGATCTGGCATGGGTCGCGGTCGGCGCCGGAGCGCAGGAGTAACGCTCATGATCGAGCGGCAGACAGAGATTGCCACGCCGGACGGGCGCATGAATACCTTCATTTGCCATCCCGAGCGCGATGCGCCGCATCCGCCGATCATCTTTTTCATGGACGCGCCGGGCATTCGCGAGGAATTGCGCGATATGGCGCGCCGCCTCGGCACCGTGGGCTACTACGTCATGCTGCCAAATTTGTACTACCGCTCCAATGTCGAAGAGCTCGGCTCGGTCGTGGGCGAGGCGAACCTCGCCACACGCCAGAAGGCGCTGCAGCTCATGACGACCATCAACATTCCGATGGTGATGCAGGATGCCGATGCGCTGCTGGCATTTGCCGCGCAGGATCAGGCCGCGTCGCGCGGCCCGATCGGCTGCGTCGGCTACTGCATGAGCGGCCAATACGCCATGAACGCGGCCGTGCGGCACAGGCAGCGTATTCGCGCCGCGGCGTCGATTTACGGCGTGGCGCTGGTGAGCGACAGGCCCGACAGCCCGCATTTGGCCCCGCAGCGCACCGACGCCCGCCTATATTTTGGCTGCGCGGAAAACGATGCTTATGCGCCTCCGGAGATGATCGATCGCTTGCGTGCCGAAATCGCCGCCAAGGGCGGCAACGCGGAAGTCGAAATCTATCCCGGCACTGCGCATGGATTCGCCTTTCCATCCCGGCCCGCGTACGACAAGCCGGCGGCCGAGCGCCACTGGGAGCGTCTTTTCACGCTGTTTGGTGCTGTGCTGAAATAAAATTGCGCCTCACGGCAAAGGGTCCGTCTCGCGCTGATCAAGATACGGCCGCATGTTCTTGAATAGATCGCCGCGCGGTTTCCTACGGCCGATCTTGATTCGGCAGACGGGCAGCAAATCAACGAGTGCGCAGTTGTCGCTGATCCATACGACGCCATCCGCGTTGTTCCGTGGAGCGGTCTCAGCCCAGGGCGGATTGGTATCGACGGGTTCCATGTGATTCTTCTGAATCCAATCCAGTTGCGCGCCCGATAGTCCCGCCAGATTACGGTAGAGCTTTTCGCGCATCGCATGGTCCATGCTGCTGCGAACCGCCATATCTGCCTCGTGCGCCCAGTCGACCGGCGGGATTGGCGTGATTTCCGTTTGCGAGTCGGGCGGGGTCTGCGGTGCACTCGCCCCCCTGGGCATCTCGCCGGTGCCGCGGGGCTTCGGCACGGCACTCTCGTTTGCATTCGCCTTGCTGGGCGGAACGTGGCCGGCGGGCTCGCGCTGTTCGACTGGCGGCAGGAAAGAGATGAAGAATGAGTCGGGAGTCATGCGCGCAGACAACAGCGTAGAGGATGACCTCATCAAGATCGTACCGAGGACTGCATGAAGCATCAAGACGGCAAAAAAGGCCGTCATGCGCAACTTTTCGCGTTCTTCGCGCCAATACAACGGCTGCGCTCCCGGTAAAGCCCCCTGCAAGGATGGACAGGCCGGATCTGTTCCGGTTCACAATCTATTCCGGGACGTGTATGTGCGCCTTGATGTGCTTTAGATTGGCGACGATGGTGAAGGTCATGATGACCAGCATTGACCACGAGCTCCATTTGCCGATGTGAACGGTGGCCCATGCGCCGATCTGATTCGGATATCGCCAGACACCGAAGAAGGTGCTGATGTTTTCCGCCAGCCAGATGAAGAAACCGATGAGCACGAACGACAACAGCAGGGGCATGCTGCGTCTATGGTACAGGGGAACGTAGGTGACGGTGCTTCTCGCGTACAGTCCCAATGCGCATGCGACGATATACCAGCGAAAATCGCCAATGTAGTGATGCGTAAAGAAGTTGGCGTAAATGGCGAGCGCGATGAGCCACGCCATCCAATAGGGCGGATGATGGCGGACGCGAAGATCAAACAGCCGCCAGGCCTGAATCACGTAACTGCCAACCGCCGCATACATGAAGCCGGAAAATACCGGTACGCCAAAGAGCTTGGTGTAGCCGGGGTCCGGATAGCTCCAGGATGCGACGGCGTGCGAGGTCTTGAAGACCTCGAGCCAAAATCCCACTGCGTGGAACAAGCAGATTGCCTTGAGTTCATCGAAAGTCTCGAGCTTGCATAGGAGCATTCCTGCCTGAACAACGATGGCGTAGAGCAGCAGCAGGTCGTAGCGCGGGATGCCGAGCGCTCCGGCGCGCGGCATTAAAAACACCGCTGCGAAAAACAGGCCGACGAAAGTGCAGGCACGTGCTTGTTTTAGGCCGAAGGCCAGAAATTCGAGTGCTGCATCCCGCATGGGCCCACGATAGGGGTGCAATGTGGCCGCGGGCAGGCGCAAACATGGCAAATCGTGCCCATGCCGCACCGGCGCTGGAATCCCTTCTCGCGCCGGATTTGGCCGGCGTGATACGATTCATTAATCAATTTTCAACGCTGGCATCGGCCAGATCGACGGGGCAAAAAAATATGTCGCATAGGTCGCTGAGTGCAATATTTTTCATCCTGGCTTCCTTCGCGGTTGCCGGTTCCGTTGGCGCGCAGCAACCGGGCGCCGAGGACGCCGCTGCGGCGAAACCCGCACAATCACAACCGCCGGCCCAGCCGCCGCCTGCGAAAACCGCGCCATCTGATAATTCGTCAACCTCCAGTTCGCAGCAGCCGGCGAGCAGCCCGCAGCCCACAGCAAACGACTCGAAGGCGGCGGCAAGCGGCTCGCAGTCGCTGCCCACGATTCACGTGAATGGCGGCCCGTCCGCCGACATTCTCAGGTCGGCTCGGAATGCGGGGTTCACGATCAAGATTGCAAATGGAAAGACGCACTTCTGTAAGACCGAGGCCCCCATTGGCTCGCGTTTCACTTCCGAGCACTGCATAAACGAAGACCAGCTAACGCTGTGGCTTTCTCACACGCAAGACCAACGCGACCAGCTGACTCATATCCTTGGGGCGCCGGCCGTTACAAATTGATATCCACTGCTAATATGTGTTGAATGACCGTTCAGCACGACGTCGCGCCGAGGCTTGCCGCAACCACGATCCTGGTGCGCGCTCGCGGCGATCAACCGGAGATATTGTTGCTGAAGCGCGGCGAGCATGCGCGCTTCATGCCGAACGCCTATGTATTTGCCGGCGGCGCGCTCGATCTTGACGATGAGAGCGCCGAGGCCTATGCCCTGTGCAACGGATTGGACGACGCTCTCGCCAGCGTGCAATTGGAATTGCCGTGCAACGGTCTGCGATTTTTTGTGGCGGCGGTGCGCGAAGCTTTCGAGGAATGCGGGCTGCTGCTGGCCTACGATGATCGCGGCGAGATCGCGGACCTGTCCACGTGGGAGCCGTCGCGCCTGCGCGCGACGCGCCTGCAGATCTCGGCCGGTGAGCTCAAGTTCGCAGAAGCCTGCCGGGCGCAGGGCTGGCGGCTTGCGGTGGACCAACTCGCATTTTTCAGCCATTGGATCACGCCGCCGGGCAGTGTGCGTTTCGACACGAGGTTTTTCCTGGGGCGGGTGCCGCCCCGCCAGATCGCGAGTCTCGCGGGCAACGAAATGTCGCGGTTGGTGTGGCGTACCGCCGCTGAAGCGCTGGCGGAGCACGCCCGCAAGGAATTGCTGCTGATGTATCCGACTCGCGAGATATTGAAGGAAATCGCCGCGATGCGCGATCTGGAGGAATTGTTCGACTTTGCGCGCCAACCCCGCAAGATCGCTCCGATAACGCCGGTCATGCCGCTGGGCGTTCGCGCCGACCGCGGATAACGCGGCCGCTAGCGTTCGGCGTCGCCGGCGGCGGATTGGGCTGCGTAGATCTGGCGCACTGTTTCCATCGTGTCGGCGTTTTCAATCGACTTGTCATCCCGATAACGTTTGACTCGGGCGAGGCGCAGCGCCAGTCCTCCCGGATAACGGCTGCTCGCCTGCAAATCACTGAATGCGATTTCCACCACCAGCTCCGGGCGAATGTAAACGGTCCCCGCGTCGCGGCGAATTTCTCTGCTAAGAAATTCCTGCGTCTGCCACGTCAGCATGGCGTCGGTCAGCCCCTTGAAGGTCTTGCCCAGCATGATGTACTCGCCGCTGGCCGGATCGAGGGCGCCCAAGTGCAGATTGGAGAGTTTTCCGGTGCGCCGGCCGTAGCCCCATTCGGCGCCGAGCACGACCAGATCGAGCGTGTGAACGCGTTTGATCTTGAGCCAGCTCGCGCCGCGATTGCCGGCTTCATACGGGGCGTCCAGCGCCTTTGCCATGACACCTTCGTGCCCGGCGGCAATGGCGGCCTGATAAAAGGCGCGCGCCTCGGGCTCGGAATCGGTGACGAGCCGTGGAACCAGAAACTCCGCCGGAACTGCGCCGGCCAGGGCGATAAAACGCTCTTGAGTCGTGCAGGTAGCGATGCTGTCGGCACCGAAGCGCATGCAGTCGAAGAAGAAGGCTTTAATCGGCAATGCGCTGCGCGAGGCTTCGACATTGAGCTTGCGGCCGAAGCGCCGCATGGTTACCTGGAATGGATGCGGGCGGCCCGACGCGTCGAAAGCAATCGCCTCGCCGTCGAGGACCAGGGTGTGTTCTGCAAAAGCGCGCGCAAGCTCCGCGATTTCCGGGATGGCCGCGGTAATCTCATTCAAGCTGCGCGTGTAAATGCGCACCTCGGCCCCTTGCTTGTGCACTTGAATGCGCGCGCCGTCCATTTTCCATTCAAAAGCGGCGGCCCCGTGAATTTCACGCAGGGCTTCGGCCACATCGACGGCTGTTTGCGCCAGCATGGGCGCTATCGGCGAGAACAGTTCGAGCTGGAATTTCTCCAAGCCTGAAGCGCCGTCGCGTAGCGCCGTCGAGGCCACTATCCCTAGACTCCGTGAATACATCGCAGCCCGGCGCACGCTGGCCACCGGCACTGCGGCGGCCGCGGCGATGGCGTCGACCATGACACCGGCGAGCGCGCCCTGCCGCAGCTCCCCGATCAAGAGGCGCAGCAGGAACTGCTGTTCCGGCGCCGCCGAACGCGAGAACAGCGCCTTGAGAGCCGCCGCGCGCCGCGCAGCGGATCCGCTGCCGCGGATGCCGGCGAGTTCCGACAGCTTTTCATCGACTTCAGCGAGGGTGAGCACGCTCTCGTCCGCGGCCGGGACGGTGGCGGCCGCGCGCAACGACGCATAGCCGATGCCGATTTTTCCCTGGGGTATCTCGCCGGAGAGATAGTGAACGCCGATGCCGATTTCGCCAGGCGTCAGCACTTTTAACAGCGCGGCCAATTCACTGACTTTGACGCGCCGTGCGGCGGTTGCGCCCACCCGTTGCGAGGCCTGCACGAGCTCGGCCAGCAGAGTCACCGGCGAGCTACCGCACCGATCCAACCCGCAAGTGCGTTGATCATGTCGTCGTTGATTTGGGCGTCGTTGAACCGGCTTCGTGCCGGTACGTGGAACGAGTGATCCGCGTCCGGCAGCAGCATGAGGGTCGCCCGATCCGCGAGCAGCGTAATCAATGGATTCAGCAGCTCGGGCTCGGCATACAGATCGCGTGCGCCCTGCAGAAACAGCATGGGAATCTGAACTTTGAGAAGGTGCGCTGCGCGCGAATCCGACGGCTGCTTCGGCGGGTGCAGCGGAAATCCCAGAAACGCCAGTCCCCGCACTTGTGGCAGTGGATTTGCGGCCTGGGCCTGCGAGCTCATGCGTCCGCCGAAGGACTTGCCGCCCGCAAACAACGGTAGCGCGGGCAGCAAGGCGCGCGCCGCATCGACGGCGGCGCGGACCGTGGCGTGGCACAATGCGGGGGGATCCGGCCGCCTGCCGTTTTTTTCCATATACGGGAACTGATAGCGGAGCGTCGCAATGCCCCGGCCGCCCAAATCCGTCGCCAACTTCGCCATGAAGGGATGCAGCATGCCGGCGCCCGCGCCATGCGCCACCACGAAGCAGGCTTTGGATTCCGGCGCCGAATTCAAGAGCCCGGAAACGCGAGTCGTAGCGCTGACCTCGATCGTGACCGGCTTGGCGTCGGAGCTGTTCACTTGGGAGCCTGTCTGAGTATTCCCAGCTTAAGGCAGCTTCGGCGCGCGGAAGTTCAAGCGCCTAAGCTCGCGTGATCCGCTTGATGGCATCGGGCAGTGAGCGCGCGCCGGCCGCATAATCCTTCCATGGTCCGCCCTTGGCGAGCAGTGCCGGAGCGGTGCGCACAGTAAAGGCCTTGGGGTTGAGGCCGTTTTTGACATCGCGCCAAACCAAGGGCATGGACACCGGCGCGCCTTCGCGGGCTCGCGGCGACAGCACGGCCACGGCCGTCGCCGTGCGATCGTTGCGCAGGTAGTCCAGGAAGATCCGCCCGGAGCGCTTTGCTTTGGACATGTTGTCAAGATATCGCGCGGGGCTGTCCTGCGCCATTTGCGCGCACACCAGATGCGCGAAATTCTTGGCGTCGGGCCATGCCACTGCCTTCTTGCCCTCCAGCAGCGGCGTGACCACATGCAGGCCCTTGCCGCCCGTGGTCTTGCAAAAACACACCAGACCGAGCTTTTCCAGGCGTTCGCGAATGTCCAATGCCGCCGCGATCACGGCTTCGAATTTGACATCCGGCGCCGGATCCAAATCAAATACCAGGCGGCCCGCGCTTTCGGGATCGTTGCGGGCGCAATTCCAGGGATGCAGTTCCAGCGCGCCGATTTGCGCCACGGCTGCCAAGGCCTCGACGCGGTCAATCTGCACATACGGAGCCTTGTCGCCGCGCACCTTCACGAAGTCGAACAGCTCTGGACTGCCCTGCATCGCGTGGCGCTGGAAGAATTGCTGTCCCTTGATGCCGTCGGGCGCGCGCACCAACGAACAGGGGCGGCCTTCAAGATGCGGCAGCATCCATTCGCCAATTTGTTCGTAAAAGCGGGCAAGATCGAGCTTGGTAACCGGCTTGCCGTCGCCGGCATCGGGCCACAGCGCCTTCTCGGGTTTTGACAGCGTCACGCCCATGACCGTGGAGGGGCCGGGCGCCGCGGGTCGCGTCGATTTGGGAGCCGTTGCCTTTTTTCGGGCTGCGCGCGCCGCCCTCTTGGGCGCGGCGTTATTCTCGGCTGGCTTTTGCATGGTTGCTGTCTCCGCCACCACATCATTGGGATCCTTGTCCTCGCGCAGGCCCTTGAACGCCGCCTGCCGAATCATGCCCGAGCCGGTCCAACCCTCGAATTCGATCTCTGCAATCAGATCGGGCTTGAGCCAGCGCACATTGCTCTCCTTGGGTGGTGCATTGGGACCCGCAAACGGACTCTTCTCGCGCGTCAGTTTTGAAAGCTTGGGCAACAGCAGTTTCACCGTCTCCCGCCCGTAGCCGGTGCCGATGCGGCCGACGTAGTTCAGCTGCCCGTCGCGGTAGACACCGGCGAGCAGCGATCGCAACGTGCCCGCTTCCGTGGTCCAGCCGCCGAGCACGACTTCCTGGCCTGCACGGCATTTCGCCTTGAGCCATCGGTCGCTGCGGCCGGAGCTGTACGGCGCATCCAGTTTCTTCGAGATGATGCCCTCGAGTCCAATCTTGCATGCGGAGGCGAGCACCGCCTCGGCATTCGATTGCAGATGCGCGACGTAGCGGATCTGGCCGCCGGCGGGTTGCGCATTCAAAAATTTCTCGAGCCGTTGCTTGCGCTCGCTCAAAGCCAGGGCCCGTAAATCCTCGCGGCCCTCGAACAGTAAGTCAAACGCATAGAACACCAGATCGTCGGTTTTCTCGGCAGACAAGGCCGCTTGCAGTGCGCCGAAATTCGGCAGCTGCCGTTCGTCCAGGGCGACGATCTCGCCGTCGATGAGGCAGTCGGGAAACGTGCCCGCCTCCTTCGCAATGGCGCCGAAGCGTTCGGTCCAGTCGAGCCCCTTGCGGGTGCGGATGATCGCTTTGCCTTTTTCAACGCGAAGCTGCGCGCGATAACCGTCGAATTTGACCTCGTGTCCCCAGCCGGCGCGATCCGGGGGCCGATCCACCAATTTTGCCAGTTGGGGTTCGATGAACTGGGGCACCGTCTTGAGCAGGACGGGCTTGGCGCGCTTAGTGCTGGCGGCTTTGGCCTCTTTCGCGGCGATTTTGTGCGAGGGTGCCGCATGCCCCACCTCGTCGCCGACCTCGCCGCGGTTGCTGTTCCACACCGCGTCGGCTTTGCCCGGCGTGCGTGTGGCGAGCATGAAGGGTTTGGGACGCCGTCCTTTGCCCGCGGCAATCTGTTCCATGGTGCGCCCGGAGGCAACCGAGCGATCTTCCTCAAGCGCGGCATCGCCGCTTGTCTCGCTCGAGTCCGCGTCGCGATGTTTGATCAGCAGCCAGTTGGTGCGCTTGCCGCCGAACTTATTGCCATGCATGCGGACCAGCACCCAGCTGCCTTTGAGCTTGTCGCCCTCCAGCGTGAATTTTAGGTCCCCCGCCCGCAGCGCGTCCTCGGTGGTCTTTGTGCCCTCGGGAATCCAGAAGCCGCGGTCCCATAACATGACCGTGCCCCCGCCGTACTCGCCCTTCGGGATCGTGCCTTCAAAATCACCGTAGTCGAGCGGATGATCCTCCACCTCCACAGCCAGGCGCTTGTCGGCCGGATTCAGCGACGGTCCCCGGGTGACCGCCCAGGACTTGAACACTCCCTCCCACTCCAAGCGCAAGTCATAGTGCAGTTGGCGGGCTGCATGCTTCTGCACCACGAAGCGCAGTCTCGCGGAGGGAGCTACGCGCTGTTCACCCGACGGCTCGTCGGTTTTCGTGAAGTCCCGCTTGGTGCGGTAAACCGTGAGCGCCGGCTTCGCCATGTCATGCGCCTTGATCCATCATGCGCCGGTATGCCAGCAGGTGGCGCAGCGATGCTTTGGGATCTCTGGCACGCTCATAGAGACGCGCGAGATTGAAGTGTGCATCCGCGAATTGCGGATCAAGCGCCAGCGCCTCGCGGTAGGCAATGATGGCCTCGGGCTCGCGTTCCAAATCCTCGAGCACCACCGCGAGATTGAAGGCGATGAAAGGGTCCGCCTTCGCGCCCACGCGATAAACGCGCTCCGCCTCGGTTAGCCGTCCCGCCAGGTGCAGCAGCCGTCCTAAGTTGATGCGCGCTTCCAGATGATCGGGATTGCTCTTGAGGCACAATTCGTAGGCCCTCTGCGCCGTCTGTGGGTTGCTGTCCTCGAGGCTCAGTGCCCGCTCGTAGTGCTGATCCGCGGAATCGCCGGCGGTTTTTGCGGCCGTGCGCGGAAAATTTTCGGGCGTCGGCGCGGCATCCTGGCGCGCAATGACGTGCAGGCGGCCCTTCTCTTCGATGATTTCCAAGGCCAGCGCGTACTGGCCCGATTCGGATTCGCGTAAGGTCTGTCCTTCGCGGATGGCGATCCGATTGCCGAGCGCGGTGAGCGAGATTTTATTGAGCGCCGAGCCTTCGGGCAGCGCCGAGCGCAGTTCCTGCAGCGTCTTGTTGATCCGCTGCGACGAGATTTTCGCGGCGCGCAGCGCGCTGGCGGTGCGCAGCACCACCAGATCGTGAAACGAGTAATGCAGCCTGCCTGAACGTCTGACGGGTTGGATGTTTCCCGAGCGCGCTAATGCACGAACAGCCGAAGCCGGTAATCCGAACAGCCGCTCCAGGTCTTTCGTGTCATAGGCATGCATTTCATCGTCGGGCGGATTTGCGCGCGGACCCTGCGGCCGCGGCGCGCTTGGGTGCCTTGCGCTCCTTCAAATCCGTCGCTTTCGAGCCGCGCGCATCGATGCTCGCTCGCAAGGCCTCCATCAGGTCGATGACATTGCCGCCCTTGGCCGATACCGGTCCCTCGGACAGCGATACTTCCTTGCCCTCGACTTTTTTCTGGATTGCCGCCTGCACGCGGGCGCGATGCTCATCGGCGTACTCATTGGGGTCGAAGCGCTTGGCCGCCAAATGATCGATGAGCTGTTGCGCCAGCTTCAATTCCGGTTCCGACACCGGCGCGGCCTCGATCCCCAAGTCCTTCAGATCGCGGACCTCGGCCTTGAAATGCAATTGATGCAGCGCCAGACCGTCCTCGATCGGTCTGATCACCACGATGTGTTCCTTGCCGCGCGAAATCCAGCGGCCCACGGCGCATTGCCGCGACTTGCGCAATGCCGTGGCCAGCAGGGTGTAGGGCTTCGCGCCGCCCTTGTCGGGCGCCAGATAATAGGTACCGTCGAAATACAACGGATCCACCGATTCCAGCGGCACGAATTGCCCGATATCGATGGCGTGGCTGGTCGTATCTTCGAGCGCCTTGAGCTCCTCGGCGCTGAACATGACGTACTGGTCCTTGGCGAACTCGTATCCCTTGACCATCTCGGAACGCTCGACCAGCTTGCCGTCGCTGACTGCAACGTATTGTTGCTTCACGCGCGAGCCGTCCTTTTGACGCAGCAAGTTGAAGGAGATGCGTTCCGAGGAAACCGTCGCGGAATAGAGCTTCACCGGAATGGCGACAAGCCCGAAAGAGATTGTCAGCGAAGCGATTGATCGAGCCTGTGTAGCCATGGTCCTTATATCCCTTGAAGCCAAAAGAGTGCGATTTCTTTCTGATTTTATTGAATAAACGCGCGCAAGACCTTCGATTACTTACGGTTTATACACCTAGCCTAGGAACAATGGAGCGCCGTTTCAAGTCAATTCGACCCAAAAACGTGTAGGTATCGACGAGCGGCGCACGCTTTGATTGGCCGCACCCAGAGGGTGAAAGGCCAGCTCAGCGGACAATAAATTGCTTTTAAATACAGTGAGATAGCGGCCACGAACCGCTCCGACCGGCGCGCTTAAGCCTGTTTGGCTGCCGGGCGAACCGGAAGCTGCCATTCGGGACGGATGAAATGACAGGTGTATCCGGCCGGATAGCGTTCGAGGTAGTCCTGGTGTTCGGGCTCCGCTTCCCAGAAGTCGCCCGCGGGCTCGAGTTCTGTGACGACTTTGCCCGGCCACAGCCCCGACGCGTTGACGTCCTCGATGGTGTCCTCGGCAATGCGCTTCTGTTCATCGCCGCTATAGAAGACGGCGGAGCGGTAGCTCAGGCCGCGATCATTGCCCTGTCGATTTAATGTTGTCGGATCATGAATCTGGAAGAAAAACTCCAGCAGCTTGCGATAGCTGATCAGTTTCGGATTGAAGATGATCTCGATCGCCTCGGCATGCGTGCCGTGATTGCGGTAGGTGGCATTGCGCACATCGCCGCCCGAATAGCCGACGCGCGTGGAGATGACGCCCGGATAGCGGCGCAACAGATCCTGGACACCCCAAAAACAGCCACCCGCGAGAATTGCGCGTTCGGTCGGTGCAGACATGTCTCTTACTCCTTCAAAGCATTAACGCGCCGCATCGCGCGATTTTTGTTCTGCCAGTGTGTACAGCGCTTCCGGAGCGGCCTCGAGCCGCTCCAACGGGATCGGCGCTCCGCTGGCATCGGACAGGCCATACGTGCCGTCCTCGATCTTTTGCAATGCGCGCTCAATGTTGCTCAAGCGATCATCGTCCGCTGCCTCGAGATTCCCTTCCAGCTCCAGTGTGGCCAGCTTTTGAGCGTCGTCCTCGAATTCGCGCGCCTGATCGCGCGTATCCGCATTTGCGCTTGCTTCGGCGCTCTGTTCGCCGCGCCGCACCCGCAGAATTTGCTGCCGCAATTCGCTGAGCCGTCGTTTTTGTCGACTGAGGAAGGCTTGATCCAAGCGGGATGTTGGCCGAGTCATGGTTGAAGATTATACCGCCTTCAAGGCCCGTTATTCGGCGTCGCGACGTGATGGGTTGTGAAGGATTTGTTCGAACAGGAGGATGGGCCGTTGACCGGGTTGCAGCGCGCAACGGCGCCACCCGGAAGCGCAACGGAATAAGCGGTCCACGGCGAGGGCTCCGACGCCGGATAGTCCGTGCTCAGCAATTGCGCGCCGCTGGCCAGGGCGAGTTCTCGGCGCGAGGTATCGTTGGTGCGCGCCTGCTTCGTGTCGGCATCGGTGCGCGTGCGCACCAGGTACCCCTTGCGCACCAGCACCGCGATCTCTTCCTGCGTTCCGTCATTCTCTTCGGTGAAGGCGCAATCCGGCTGGCCGGGTTCCGCGTTGGTAAAGATGATGCGGCCGCGCAGGGAGGGATGCCCCTCCAGATACACCGGGCCCACCGGGCGTTGATCCATGAGGAACACCACCTTGCCGCGCGCAGCCGCCAAGGTCGGCCACTCATCGTGCAGCACCGCTTCCTCGAGAGTCGCGTGATTGCCCCGCACCTGGTCGGGCGTGATCATTTCCTCAGGTTTGAACACTGAGCGGATTTCCGCGTCGAGTGCATCGAAGGTGCTCGGCGTAAATTTTTCCGGGACCCGCGCGTGATATTGAGGCGGCAGCTCGGACTGCTTGGTCTCGAGAAGAATGAAAATCGGCACATGATCCTTGTGCGCCTGCGACCACGCGCGCACGATTTTCAAACAGGCTACGAGTTGCTGGCAGGTGCTGCGGAAATCCAGGTCCTGCACGTGCAGCACCTTGAATCCGGGCTTTTTCATGAGGCCCTGCGGGTCAAATTCCGGATCCTTCGGCAATCCTGCGGCGGCGACCGCATCGATTCCCATGGGATGCGCGTAGCGGCCGCCCTCGCTGTCGGCGTAAATATCCAATTCGATCTGCCGCACGCCGGAGTTCAGCTGTGCATCCAGCGGCCGGTGGCGATACTCCAGCGCCTGATACAGCTTGGGATTCTTCTGCTCCAGGAGTTTGGCCTGGCTGGGCGCGAGTCCGGCGTGATAGCTGTTGTGCGTGCCGATCACCTGAATCTGATTCATCCTGACAGGGTCGCCCGCACCAGCACCGGCACCCGCGGCCGCTCCCGCGGCCGGCATGGCAACGCCGGGCAGCGCGCTCAACAGCACGGCCCCCAGGCCAATCGATCGAATCCGCTTCATGCCCCCAGTCTACATCTGCTTGAAAAGGTGCGCGAACTGGCGGCTGACGGGGATTTCATCCTTGCGGCCCTTGAGCGTCAGGGTCAGATGTCCGAGTTCATCGCGCTTGGCGTGCGCGATGTGCTGCGAATTGACCACCGTGCCGCGGTGAATCTGCCAGAAGACCTGTTCATCGAGTTGCTCGAGCAGTTCGCGCAGCGGCATGCGAATGATGCTGTCGCCCTCGCGGGTCGCGACCGTGATGTACTTGTCCTCCGCCTCGAACCACAGGACCTCGTTGACGGGGATCAACTTGACCGTCGTGCCCGCGCCCGCGCGCACGAAGCGCAATTTGTCCCTGCCCGCGCTTTGAGAACCGAGCAGCTCGGCGATGCGCGTCGCCATCTCAGCAGGGGTGGTATCGCTGCTGCCGCGGCTCAACTGTCCGGCAAGCCGTTCGATGCACTTGGTCAGGCGCGCGATCTCGACCGGCTTCAGCAGGTAGTCGATGGCGGCGGTTTCAAAAGCGTCGAGCGCGTAGGCATCGTAGGCGGTGACAAAGACGATGAGGGGCGGGTGCGGCTTGAGGCACAGTTGCCGTGCCGCCTCCAGCCCATCGAGTTGCGGCATGCGCACATCGAGAAATGCCACGTCGGGGGAAATTTCGTCGGCGAGCTTCAGCGCTTCAGCGCCGTTCGAGGCGAGGCCTGCGCAGCGGGCTGCGGGCCAGTGTTCGCTCAATTGCTGGGCCAGTACTCGCGCCAGCAGCGGTTCGTCTTCGGCGATGATGTAGCTATACGGCGTGCTCATGCAGCCGGTCTGGACAGCAAGTTGAGCGGCACTTCGATGGCGGCATGGGTGCCGCGCGGCGTGAGCGGTTCCAGGACCAGGCGCGCGGCGCTGCCAAACAGCGACTGCAGCCGGGCGCGGACATTTTGAATGCCGGCACCGGTACCCGCCGTGTGCGCGTTGCCGAGGCCGACGCCGGTGTCATCGACCGACACCATGAGTTTGTCGCCGGCGCAGCGCACGCTGACGCGGATGGAGCCGCCGTCGCCCGCCGGCTCGATCCCGTGCGTGATGGCGTTCTCCACCAGCGGCTGCAGCAGCATCGCCGGGAATTTCAAGCGTAGGCAATCTGGATCGCAATCGAATTCGGTGGTCAGGCGATTCGGCAGCCGCAGTCCCATGATCGCAAGATACGCCTTCAGCAGCTCGACCTCGGTATGCAGCGTCGCCGTTTCGCTGCGCGCATGCGTCAACGCGGCGCGCAGGTAGCGGATCAGGTTGCCGAGCAGGCAACGCGCCATGGCGGCGTCGGTCGCGATCAAGGCATCGAGATTCGCCAGCGTATTGAACAGGAAATGCGGCTCGATCTGCGCCTGCAGCGCGCGCAGCTGCGCCTCGATCGCGGCGCGCTCGGCGCGTTCCACGTCGCGCTTGCTTTGCGCGAGCTGCACCCAGCTGAAGTTGATGAATATCGCGATGCAGCCTGCCACCAGCGAAAATACGATGCAGACCAGCCAGATGTAGCCCTCGTGCATGCTGTAAGTGGGCGACTGACGCGGCAGGAACAGCTTCGAGAGCAGTTCACCGCCGGTGGCGCCGGCGACGATCAGCGCGAAGTAGATCGCGAAGCGGATACGAAGGTGCCCGCGGAAGCGCTGCATGACGGTGCAGCGCACGAACGCCACCAACGCGAGAATGCTGAGTCCGATGCAGTAGGCAATGACCAGATTCGGGATGACCTCGTCCCACGAGTGCAGCAGCAGGGCAATGAGCAGCGCGATGACGGTGTTGATCGCCAGCGTCATCGGCAGGCGACGGCGCAGGAAATCGAGGACCGTATCGTGGGTGCCGTCGAACGCTGAAAGCGGATCGGCGGCCTGGACCTGCAGTGGGGTCTTCATTCAGTTCCCGTGTGTCGCAAGGAACTTGAGTTTATCGTCCTTCCGTCCCCAGCGCATGTTCCGCATTGGCCGCGACCGAGGTGGAAACTTCGGCCTTGGCGACCACAAAATCATCCACCGCAATCAACGCGAATGGCACCAGACCCAAGATCAGCGAGAGCGATAGGGCAGCGAAGCCATTGAGCGTTTTCATGTGTTTCTCCGAATGGTTGTAAACCGTGGAAGCACTGTAGATCCAGAGACGCGGCGGTCCTGGAAATTGCGCCGAATCGCCGCTTCGGCGGCGTGGACGGTGCTTCTTGGGCCGCGAACGGCACGAGGCGCTGCTCGGGCCTTTATGATTCCAGCAGCGTTATGTCCATTTTGGCAAAAAACTCTTCGCCGCCTTCGAGGACCCGCACTCCCGGTTTTTGCATCAAGTCGCCGCTGAAGCCTTCCGGATCCGTAATCCCATGCCAGGGTTCGATGCAGATGAATCGCGCGCCGGGTTTGGTCCAGATGCCCAGATACGAGGCGTCTGGGAGGCCGATTCGCAGTCGCGGTCCGGGGCCGCTGCCGTAGCTGACCGACCGGCTGTTGAGCTGATCGAATATCAGAACATCTTCTTCGAACAGTGCGTCCCTCAATTGCAGGCGCCGGTTCGCGATCGGTGTGGGGTGCCGTACCGGTGTCAGCAATCCCGCGGCGTCGATTCTTCTCACCCCCGCCGGTTCGTCGCACTCGAATTCGATCAAATGCGAGGCGCGCGGCTGGCCGAATGGCAGAGGCCAGCGAAATGCCGGGTGATAGCCGAAACTGGCCGGCATGGCGGCCTCACCCAGGTTGCGTATCGCCGTCGTCAGCGACAGGGTTGCGCCCAAGATTTGGTAACGCACCGCCAATTCGAATTCAAAGGGATACACCGCGTACGTCGCTGCGTCGGCGCGCAACGCAAACTCAGCGCTGGACGGACCGAAGTTCAGCAGGGTAAATGTTTTGTCGCGCGCGAAACCGTGTCGAGGCAGCGGATAGGTTTTTGCACCCAGCCGATAAACTCCGCCGGCCAGCACTCCGACGATGGGAAACAACAGCGGCGCGCGGCCCGCCCAGACGGACGGGTCGCCGTTCCAGAGGAGATCGCTGCCGTCGGCGGCCCGCAAGGCGGACAGCTGCGCGCCGCGGGGATCGATTTGAGCAGTCAGGCTGCCGGAAGCTATCGACACCCACGGTTGTTCAGGCATGTACGGCGAGTATAGAGGAACACGCCGATGCCGGCTGCGCCGGCGCCGCGGCAAGCCTTAAGCAGCGGGCTCGGTGTCGGGGCACTACCAGTTATATTCGACCGATAGCGCGAGTTCGCGCTGTGTGCTGGCTTCCGTCAGCGGACTGACGTCCGGACTGCCTTTCAAGCGCGTGAGTGCGGCGTCCAGGTTCAAAAGCCAATGATCCGTGATGAATCGCGTCGCGCTGAATCCCACTCCGACCGAGACCATGCCGGCATGAGGATCGAAGGCCGGATGCCCCGAGGACAGCGATTGCTGCGGCGTGACGCCGTATTCGCTCTGCAAATAGCGGTGCGTGGCGAGCGTGATCGACGGGCCCGCGAACATCACGAATTTTTTCGAGCTGCCGGGCAGCGGCATGTACACCCCGGCATCGCCCACCGTGCCATCGGCGCCGCCCAGGATTTGGCGGGCATCGACCCGCAGGATTAACGGAAATTTCTTCGACAACACATACGTGGCAAACACCTTGGCCACCGGCGCGGCACGGATGTCGCCCATGCCGCGCAGATTGGCGTAGTCGTCGCGCTCGAGGCGGCCCCGGTCGTAGGCAACGGCGGCGCCCACGCGGTAATGATCGCCGCGCAGGAAGTTGATGCCGAGACCATCGCCGGTGCTCAAGAAAGCGATATCGCGATATTGAATGTCGATCACCGGGCCGCCCTGCACGCGGTAGGCATCGGCACCCGCATAGACCGGCTGCGTCTCCGCGGCAACACCGAGTATCCTGCGCCACTCAGGTAGATTGGGCTCGAACAGCCGGGCGAGAATGACGCCGCCGGAGTATTGCCACTCCTCCAGGGGCGAGGGTGATTGCGACCACGCACTGCGTGGACCGAATAGGCACAACAGCAGTCCCGCGAGACAGATCGACACCCGCCCTGGGCTCAGCGCCACGATTCATCCCGTATGTGGCTCACGTTATTGATCAGTGCGGGGGGTCGGCACTCGGCTTGCCTGGGGCGGATTTGGAGCGCCGCGGCCGCGCGGCCGAAGTCGTGCGCGCCGCGCCGGCCGCCTTCCATTTGGCATCGGCATTCGCAGGCGGCTCATCCTTGCGGTGGCTCGCCGGCGGATCGCTTGCAGGAAATGTATCTTCCAGCGATCGGTCGGTGGCATCGGACGCAACGGATTCCGCAGCGCGGGATTCCGCCGCGCGCGCCGCCGCTGAGGTCCCAGTTGCGCGCTGACTTAAGCGTAATTGCCTCTCGGCATCCAACCAGTCTTGCTCCGCGGTCCCCTGAGGGCAGCCGCGAGCCTGCCAAAGACGGTAGGCCAACTCACCAATGGATCTGTGTTCAGGATGCATGGCACTCCTTTCAATTAACGGTGACAATAAATAGTCCTATGCTGACAATCGAATGTGCCACGCGTTCAACTTAAGACCAGGGCGCACAGCGTGATAGGACGCGGGCTTGGCAAAGCGGGTCAGCCAAGTCCTACAGTTCCGGTGCGAGCACGTTAATAGAAAGAGCGCTGAGCCAGGCGCAAACCCTCCTAAACAGAAAACAGCAACCTCGTCTTTGTGCTAGCTTTGCGGGCGCGCCACGCCTTGAGCGCCGCGCGCCCACATCAGAACGCCTGAGGTAAGGGATGAATTCACGAATCGCCGCCGCAATGCTGGGTTTGTTTTTATCTGCCGCCTGCCTGAGCGCGCTCGCGCAGCCGCCACCGATGTACGACATCGTGATTCGAAATGGGCATCTCTTGGACGGCAATGGCAATCCCTGGGTCAATGCCGATGTCGCGATCAAGGATGGCCGCTTCGCCAAGATTGGCCGCGTCGAAGGGCATGGCGCGCGTGAGATCGATGCGCGAGGTGACTATGTCTCCCCGGGCTGGATCGACATGATGGATCAGTCCGGCGAAGTGCTGCTCAAAAACGGCCTGGCGGAGAACAAACTGCGCGAGGGGGTCACCTCGGCGATCGCCGGGGAGGGCGGCACGCCCGTGCCATCGGCGCAAATCGCGGACTACTTCAAAAAGCTCGAGACGCAGGGAATCTCCCTGAATTTCGGCACGTACTACAGTTCGGGACAGGCGCGCGTCGAAGTTATGGGCGATGTCGCCGGCCGGCCCACGCCAGAGCAGTTGGACGCGATGAAAGCCCATGTCGAAGAAGCCATGCGCGCCGGCACAATGGGCATCGCCACGGCGCTGATTTATCCGCCGGATAGTTTTCAGAGCACCGAGGATCTGATCGAGCTGTCGCGCGTCGCCGCGAAATACGGCGGCATCTATGCCAGCCACATGCGCGATGAGAGCGCCAAGCTGCTGCAGGCCATCGGCGAGTCCATCGAAATCGGCGAGAAGACCGGAATCCAGGTCGAGATTTTCCATTTCAAAGGGGCCTATGCGCCGGGCTGGGGGAAACTGGTTCCGCAAGCGGGCGAGCTCATTGAAGCGGCGCGCGCGCGCGGCGTGAACATCGCGGCCGATATGTATGTCTATACCGCGGGCGGCACGGGTCTCGACATCACGGTGCCGAATTGGGTTTGGGAGCAGGGCGCGAAGAAGGGGCTCGAACGGCTCAAGGATCCGCAGGTGCGCGCACGCCTCAAGAAGGAGATCGCGGCCGGTTCGGAGCCAGGATGGTCCAACCTGGTTGAGTCCAGCGGCGGTTGGGATCATGTCGTGCTCGCCAACGCCTTCAATCCGAAGTACGACAAATATCGATACAAGAGCATCGAGTACATCGCCAAGCAACTCCATCAGGATCCCGCCGATGTATCCTGGGATATCGTGCTCGGCGCACAGCCGAACCGCGCCATGGGACTCTATTTCATGATGAGTGAGGCGGACATCGCCACCGCGTTGCGCTGGCCGTGGATGAGCATCGGCAGCGATGCCGGCGCCAACGAAGCGCCGGGCAAAATCGACGCCATCGGTCTGCCGCATCCGCGCGCTTATGCCAATTTCCCGCGCGTCATCGCGGAGTATGTCAAGAAGCGCCATGTGCTCACCCTCGAGGATGCGATTCGCAAAATGACTTCCTGGCCGGCCACGCGCATGCGGCTCTATGATCGGGGTGTCGTTCGCGAAGGCTTAAAGGCGGACGTCACCATTTTCAACGAGGACCGGTTGGAGGATGTTGCAAGCTACGAAAATCCCACGGCGTATCCCACCGGCATCGACTATGTTCTGGTCAATGGGCAGATTGTGATTGACCAGGCCCGCCACACGGGCGCGAAGCCCGGTGTGGTCCTGCGCGGCGCCGGCTACGACTCAAACACGGCGCGCCGCTCGCCGTGAGCGCGATTCCCGCGGCCGACCTGCGCGATTCTTCCTGGTTTCAGCGCTACCTGCTGCCGGGTTTCGCTTTCAAGGCGGTGGTCATCGGCGGCGGCTATGCCACGGGACGCGAACTGGCCGAGTTCTTTCTGCCAAGCGGACCGCAGGGCGGCCTGCTCGCGATCCTGCTCGCGATGCTGATCTGGAGCGTGGTGTGCGCGGTGACATTTTCCCTGGCTTACGCCACCAAGAGCTGGAACTACCGGAGCTTCTTTCAAAATCTCCTCGGGCCGTTCTGGGTGATTTTTGAAGTTTGCTATCTGCTTTTCATCATTTTGATTCTCGCCGTATTCGGCGCCGCCGCGGGCGCCATCGGCAAGGCCTTATTGGGCTGGCCGCCGCTGGTCGGGACCTTGTGCCTGATCGCCTGCATCAGTTTCGTCACCGCTTACGGCACCGCTTCGGTGGAACGGCTGTTCAAATGGGTCTCGATTTTTCTCTACGCGGTGTATGCGCTGTTCGTGGTGTTGTCCTTCTTCGCCTTCGGCGATCGCATCCTCGTGAATCTGGCGGCGCCCGCGCCGCACGACGGCTGGGTGCTGGGTGGATTCACTTATGCCGGCTATAACGTGGTCGGCGCGGTGATCATTCTGCCGGTGCTGCGACATTTGCGGAGCAATGAGAATGCGCTCATCGCGGGGGCATTGGCCGGTCCCCTCGCCATGATTCCGGCGCTGCTCTTTTTCATCTGCATGATTGCCTACTATCCGCAGATCGGCAGCGAAGCGCTGCCGTCGGATTTCCTGCTGCAACGCCTGAACTTTCCGGCGTTTCACTATCTGTTCCAGCTGATGATTTTTTTGGCGCTGCTGGAGAGCGGCACCGGCTGCGTACATGCCTTCAATGAACGTATCGCCGAAGCCTATGCGGCGCGCACCGGCGGCAGCCTGTCGAAATCCGCGCGCCTCTGGATCACCGGCGCGCTGCTCTTGGGCTCGATATTCCTGGCGGCGCGATTTGGACTCGTCACGTTGATCGCGAGGGGCTATCGCCTCCTCGCGTATACCTTCCTGGCCGTATTCGTGCTGCCCGTCATGAGCCTCGGGCTGTGGCAGCTGTACGCACGCCGGAAGATAGCGCCGGCCTAGGCAGCGCGGGCCTGGGCAGCGCTATTAGCGATCGAGCCCGGATTTCGTTGCGCCCCGGCTCGCCCGTCAAAGTCGGCAACCGGTGCGCCCGAGCGAGCTGCGAATAGAGCTTCAGATAATTCTGCGCCATGCGCTGCGCGGTGAAGCGTCGCTCGAATTCGCCGCGGATGCGGTCGCGGTTGAGCATACCGATACGCCGCACCGCTTCGACCGCCTGATCCTCCGTGTGCACGATGAAGCCGGTCACGGCGTGTTCCAGCACCTCCGGGACCGAGCCGTTCTCGAATGCGATCACGGGAGTTCCGCACGCCATCGCTTCGATCATCACCAATCCGAAGGGTTCGCGCCACGCGATCGGGAAAACCAGCGCTGCGGCATTGCCCAAAAACTCCTGTTTCTGGTCCTCGCGGATCTCACCGATGAACTCGACGTCGGCTTGGCCCAGCAGCGGCTCGACCGTGGTCTTGAAATATTCTTGATCGATACGATCCACCTTGGCCGCGATCTTGAGCGGAATGCCGGCTCGCGCAGCGATGCGAATCGCCGCGTCCGGCGCCTTTTCCGGAGAGATGCGCCCGAGGAAGGCAAGGTATCCGCCCCGTCCCTCGCCCTTGCTCAATAGATTCTGCGGCAGGCCGTGCAGCACCGTCGCGACATAGTTCGCTTCCGGCAAGGGCACGCGCTGCGAATTGGAAATCGACACGACCGGGATGTCGGCGTAGAGCCTGTACAGCGGCGGCAGCTCGGGCAGATCGAGGCGGCCGTGCAGCGTGGTCACCGAGGGGGTGCCGAGGCGGCGCAGCAGGGGATAGCCGAAGTAATCGATATGACAATGGATCACGTCGAACTCGTGAGCGAGGCGCGCCACCGTTTCGAGCTGCATGAATAAGGGCGCGAAGTGATCCTTCACGTCGGGGTCGAGCCGCAACGCGCGCGGCCAGATGGGGTGCAGGGTTGCTTTGGTGATGCTGTCGCCGGACGCGAACAACGTGACCTCGTGCCCGAGTTCCACCAGGGCATCAGTCAGGTAAGCGACCACGCGTTCGGTGCCGCCATACAACTTCGGAGGCACCGCTTCGGCGAGCGGTGCTACTTGCGCTATCTTCATCGGTTCCCCAATGGGTGAGGTGATTTAATGTAATGATGTTTAATGGTGCGAGCATGGTAGCGGCTCCGCTCTCGCTTGTCGGCCTTAACCTGGAACTGATCCTTGTAAGAGGACTCTTATTAACAAATGCTAAGAGACCACATGAATTCCCCCGTCTCTTGAAAAAGTTACAATCGCAGCGCGCATGAACATAGCTCCGATGTTTGAACCGACGAGTTCCTCCCAGTCAGTCGACGAGGTGCCGGGGCCGCAATTCGCCATCGCCGTGTCCGCAACGCTGCAGCAGCGCCGCACCAGGACGCTCAAGCACGCCGACACCTTCGCGGTGTTCGATCATCGCGGCGACATCGGCGGCGAGCCGGGAAATCCCGAGGGACTGTACCATCGCGACACGCGCATGCTGTCGGAGCTGCAGCTGCTTCTCGAGGAAGGGCGGCCGCTGCTGCTCTCCTCGACGACGCAGGACGACAACGCCGTGTTCACGGCGGACTTGAGCAATCCGGATCTGCTCGAGGACGGCAAGATCGCCCTGCGGCGCGAAAATATTCATCTGAATCGCATGAAGTTCGTCTGGAACGGCGCCTGTTACGAGCGGCTGGTGGTGAGAAATTACGGCGATCGCCCGTTGAGCCTGCGGCTGACATACCGCTTCGCGTCGGACTTCGCGGATCTTTTCGAAGTGCGCGGCGAGCACCGCAGCGCGCGCGGCGAATCGAGCGCCGAGCTCCGAAGCGATCACGCCGTCGCACTCCGCTACAAGGGCCTCGATGCGATCGAGCGCATCTCGGAGCTGGCTTTCTATCCGGTGCCGAAGACGCTGACCACCGCCAGAGCGGCCTTCGAGATCGCGCTGCAGCCGCGGGCGACGCGCCGGATATTCCTGCGCATCGGCTTCACCGCCTCGGCGCAGGGCGAGTGGAACGGCCGTATGTTCTATCGGCGATTGCGCGCCGCCCGTCATGCGCTGAAGGAATCGAGCGCACGCGCCGCAAGCATTGACAGCTCGAATTCCGTCTACAACGAAATCGTCAGGCGCTCGGTCTCGGACCTGTACATGCTCATCACCGAGACCCCCCAGGGGCCTTACCCCTACGCCGGGATTCCCTGGTTCAGCACGCCCTTCGGACGCGATGGAATCATCACGGCGCTCATGACGCTCTGGCTCGATCCCAGCATTGCGCGCGGCGTGCTCGGATTTCTCGCCGCCACTCAGGCGACCGCGGTCGAGCCGGAACGCGACGCCGAGCCGGGAAAAATCCTGCACGAGATGCGCCATGGAGAAATGGCGAATCTACGCGAGGTGCCCTTCGGCCGCTACTACGGCAGCATCGACGCGACACCGCTGTTCCTGCTGCTGCTCGGCGAGTATTTCCGGCGCACCGGCGACCTGGAGACGGTGCGCTCGCTGTGGCCGAACGCTGAGGCTGCGCTCGCCTGGATCGATCACTACGGCGACCGCGACGGCGACGGTTTCATCGAATATCACCGCCAGACCCAGGAGGGCCTCGCGAACCAGGGCTGGAAGGATTCTTTCGACTCGATCTTCCATCGCGACGGCCGGCTCGCCGAAGGTTCAATCGCCCTCTGTGAGGTGCAGGGATATGTATATGGCGCCAAACGCCACGCCGCCGTGCTGGCCGAGGCGCTGGGGAATCCGCAGCGCGCCGCCGCTCTTGCGGCGCAGGCCGAATCCCTGCGCGAGAGATTCGAAGCGCAGTTCTGGTGTGAGGAGCTCTCGACTTACGCGCTGGCGCTGGACGGCGCAAAGCGCCCGTGTGAGGTGATCTCGTCGAATGCCGGCCAGCTCCTGTTTACCGGCATTGCCTCGGCCGAGCGCGCGCAACGCGTCGCCGCCACGCTCCTCTCGCCGGCGGTATTCGGCGGCTGGGGCATCCGCACGATCGGGGCATCGGAATCGAGGTACAACCCGATGTCCTATCACAACGGCTCGATATGGCCGCACGACAACGGACTCGTTGCCTTGGGGTTTGCAAGATATGGCCTGCAGAAATCAGCGAGTCGTGTGTTCGGCGCGCTCTTCGACGCCGCCACTTACATGGATTTGCGCCGGCTTCCCGAACTTTTTTGCGGCTTTCCCCGCCGGGAGCGCAACGCGCCGACGCAATACCCCGTGGCCTGCTCACCGCAGGCGTGGGCGAGCGCGACTCCCTTGTGCCTGCTGCAGGCTTCGCTCGGACTGGAGCTGCTCGACCGCACCGGCGAGATCAAGTTTTATCGCCCGATGTTGCCGGATTTTCTCGACCACGTGCGATTGCGAAATCTGCGCCTGAGCACCGGGTCCGTCGACGTGCTGCTGCATCGCCAGGATGACAACGTCGGCGTGACCGTGACGCGACGGGACGGCGATGTGGTGGTGGTCACCCGCTACTAGACCCCGCCGCGATCAGATTAGTGAGACGCCGCGGCGCTTGCCGCCGCCAAGTCGTAGTCCGGCGGCGGTTCGGCGTGCATCAGGTTGCGTACCAGGAAATCCCAAGATCGGCGCAGCGCGTAGCGGCTGACTAACAGTGCGCCGTGTCCGGCGTTCGGGACGATGAGCAGCTCGAAATCTTTGTTGGCACGGATGAGTGCATCGGCCAACTGCAGCGTTTGGCTCGGCAGGACATTGGAGTCCATGTCGCCGTGCAGGAGAAAAAGCTGGCCCTTGATAGTGCCGACTGCTAACGGATTCGCGGCATCGGTGTAGTTGCTGCCCGATTCCGGGCCGTTATAAGTCTCACCCCAAACGGCGATATAGCCGCGCTGGTCGTGATTGCCGGCGTCCGCGACGCCGACTTTGAAAAAGTCGGGGAACATTTCCATCGCGTGCACCGTGGCATAGCCGCCGCCTGAGGTGCCATAGATTCCGACGCGATCCAGATCCATGTAGGGATAGCGGCGTGCGAGTTCGCGGATTGCCGCCACGTGATCATCGAGATGCCCTGCCTGGCCCAGGCCGCCGTACGACTCATCGTGAAAGCGCTTTGAGCGGCCGTGCGAACCGCGTCCGTCCACCAGCACCACGATGAAGCCCAGCTCTGCGTAGGCCTGCGCGCCCAATCGATCGAAAACGTTCGCCAGGAAATTCGGCTGCGCACGATGCGATTGCGGGCCGGGATACGGAGAGTCGAGCACCGGATAACGCTTGTTCGGATCAAAGTGCGAGGGCCGCAGCACATTGCCATAGAGCAGGGTCTTCCCGTCTGCCGCCAGCGCACTGAATCGCTCCGGCGGAGCAAGTCCGGTCGCCATCAGCCGCGATACGTCGGCGCGTTGAATCTCAGCGATGAGCCCGCCATCCGAGCGGCGCAGCACCGTAACGGGCGGCAGGTCGGTTCTGCTGTAGGTATCGATGAAGAAGCGTCCGGACGGCGAGAAACCATACGAATCTTTAGGATTTCCCGCCGCGTCCGCGCTCCTGTTTGCGAACACGCCGGCTTCCTGCTCGGAACGAACTGCATGGTCCGCCTTTTCGGGGGTGAGCAGCCGTACCCGGCCGTCTTTCAGGCTGACGCGGTACACCATGCGATAGTAGGGATCGACGCCCGGCTCGCGCTCGTTCGCGGCGATATAGATAAATCCATGCGCTTGATCCAGATGAAGCACATTGCGCACTGTCCAAGGACCTTCGGTGACACGGCGCTTCAGACGGCCGGTCACACCGTCGTAAAGATACAGGTGCCCAAAGCCGTCGCGTTCGGAAAACCACACGACATCGGGACTTGCGAGTTCATACACCATGGGGAATTCGCCCAGACTCGCCGATTCCACATACGTCTTGCCGGTTTCAGACCAGAGCTGCCGCGATCTGCCGCTAATGGCCTCGATGACATTTAAGCTCATGCTCTTGGCGTAGCGGGAGCGGGCAATCAGGTAGGCATGCGCGCTGTCGGGCGACCACCATGCATCGCCCGCCTCGATCGGCGTCAAGAATAAGCACGGCGAGGCTGCGGCCACCGCTCGGCCGGTGCGATTCGCCACGTCGAAAATCCACGGTTCCATTTGCGGTACAGCCGGATCATTGGGCATGGCATAGCGCCAATGATTCGAAACGGGCCGCACGCTACCGTCCGTCGGCGTCGACTGCGTGAGGGTGATCTCACGAACGCTGCGCTGATCCAGCCGATGGGTGAACAAGTATTTCGAGTCCGGCGACCACAGCACGATCGGTTTCGGCGGAGGCCCGGGCGGGCCGGGAAGGGCATGTCCATCTTTGACGGCCAGTGCGCGCGCGGCGGCACCGCTTGCTATTACGCCCGCGGTGGATTCGACCGGGGCCGCATATTCATCGTGCGGTGACGCATCCGTCGTGAGCGCGAACCGAGTCTTGCCGTCTGCCGAACGAATCCACAGATTGCCGTTCTCGATGAAGGCGAGCCAGCGTCCGTCGGGTGAGGCAATGGCGAAAGGATCCGTCACCGCGGCCGGTTTTTCAGCACAACTTGCATTGCGCGTCGAGCAGATCCAGTCCTTGCCGTTGGCAGAGAAGCTGATCCTGTCGGGCGAAATTTCCTCATAGTCCTTGAAGGGCAGACGCTGCGCCTCAACCCCCTTGCCGAGCACTTGAGACAAACCCGCCGCCACGACAGCTTGGTCAAACGCCGCGGCGCGCTTCGCGGTGGCGGCCAACACCTGCACGAAATCGGCTCTGCCGTCGCCGAGTTCCTGCCGGTAGGTAAAGCGCTCCGGCGTTCCGCGGCGCCAATGAGGCGTGAATGCAGCATTGAGCACCAGCTTGTCTTGATTGCTGGCCAGATACTGCGCCGCGCGATCGTAGACTTTTGCATCGAGGACCGGATAGTCGGACGGCGAACCCTGCGCCGGCGTCGAGCAGATGCCGATGCAGACGGCGCTGATCACACTGATCGCGCCGAATATCTTCGCCCGATGCCTCATCAAGGCTGCCATTGCCGTGCGCGTATCAGTACCTCGAAGTGAACGAGGTCAGGTGATACACCCACGCCATCCACAGCATCACCACCGCGGACAGGGCGAGCACCGAGGTCCAAATCTTGCCGGACCAGCGCCGCCGGCCGGTCCAGGCAACCGCTGCGGCCCAGAGCAGAACGATCGCCCCGCCGATATACCCCACGATCGAGGCCAAGTGCAGGAGAAACAACAGAGGGTCGAGGCTGGGCCCGAGCATCGCGGTGCGTGAGCTGATCGTAACGAAGAGCGCCAACCAAGCCAGCGACACCAGAGTAACCACGACCGCCGCGACACGCGACAGCACGCGGCCGCGCTCATCGCGCCCCACCAAATCGAGCTTAAGTTGGTTTCTGCGCCGCACGATCGCGGCGACAGGCCACAGCAGCGTCGTCAACAAGAGCGCAGCGAAGGAAAATTCCACAGCCGGTAACAGCCAACCCGGTGAACGCCACCAACGGCTGGGCTCGTACACGGTAAAGGGCGAAATCTCATCGATGCTGAAGCGCTGCACATGTCCGTCCGCGACTCTTGCGGCCAGCCGCCAGCCGCTGTCGACATCGCGCCAAACGAAAGGCGCAACCTCACGGTAGTAACGCTGCGCGCCGTTACGGCCCTTGAAGGAGGGCGATGTCAGCGTGCCATCCTTGCCGACGCTGAGTTTGAAGGGACTGGCAAAACTGATGATGCTGATGAATGACTTTTCGGGCCGCCGCGAACTTTCGTAGTAGCCCGCCATCATTTTGGCGTGCTCTGCGGCGGTTTTCGCATCGACGCGGCGCACATCCGGCGTGCCGGGAAAGTAGCGATCGAGAAAGTCATCGAACAGGGCACCGCGAATCGCGCCCGCGGCGCCTTCGCGGCCCTGACTATTGAGCGACACGAACAGGCCGACATGGTCGTCCAGGAGTAGATGCAGATAGCTGTGCATGTACACCGTGTCGCCGCCATGGCTGATGATGCGGTGCCCGTTGTAGTTCTGTTCGTAAAACCCGAGCATCATTCGGTTCAGTGGCGGAATCATGTCTCTGGGCGTTTCATGCATCATTTTCAGCGTTTCCGGGCCGAGGATGCGCGCGCCGTGATACTCGCCGCCTTCCAGGTGCGCGATCATGAAATGCGCCATGTCGACGCCGCTGGCCGCGAGGCTGCCGGCCGGCGCCGCTACGACGATTTCATACGGCTTCGGCGGTTGCGATCCAAGCGCATAGCCTTGGGACATGTCGGCCTGGAATTCCGCGGGCAGCGGCTGCCGGAACGTGGCGTGAGTCATCTCCAAGGGTTTGAACAGATGCGCATCAATATAGTCGTCGAAGGGCTGCCCCGAGATCCGTTCAACGATGTAGCCCGCGAGCGCGGTGGCGTAATTGGAGTACGCCGGCGTCGATCCGGCCTTGAATATGCGCACGGGCGTCTTTTGTTCGGCGTAGACCTTGAGAGGCACCAGCTGCTTTGGGTCGGAGACGATCAATGCCTTGATCTGCTCTTCGAAACCCGGCGTATGCGTCATGATGTCGCGCAGCGTGATGGGCCCGTCCGAGCGCGGCGGTATTTTGAAGTCCAGGTATTCGTTGACGTCGTGATCGAGGTCCAGCTTGCCCTGCTCGACCAGCTGCATCACCGCGGTCCAGGTGAACAGCTTGGAAATCGAACCGGGCCGGAACATGGTGCGCTCCGCATCGACCGGCTTGTGCTTCTCGACGTCCGCGAACCCATAGCCCTTCGCAAATATCACTTCACCATTTTTGACCACGGCAACCACCGCGCCGGCAACGTCGCCGCGCTCGATGGCGTAGGGTAGGAAACCGTCCAGCCATGGCTCGAGATCGGCCCGCTCGAGGGAATGGGCCGCCGCGGGAGTTGGATTCGGCGCCGCGGGGTTCCGGGTTCGCAGCACCGGCGGCGAACGCGAAACTGCACAAGCAGAAGAACAGGGAAGTCGACAGGAAGGCTGGGTATGGGCGAGACATTTGTTATCCCCTTGAAGCTACGCTGGCTAAGGCGGATGTTTACATTAAGAGAAATTTTCTACAATGAAAAACTTCGCCATCACCGCCCGTGTGCCCGCCGACGGCTCGTCGGCCGAAAAGGCTTGCACTCACCCTGACACCCGCCTTCGGCGGCCCAAATACGCGCAGCGAGGCCCTGGAACGGGCGATCAGGGCTTCTACCTGGCGTGTCGAAAGGCGGCTGGGCGTGGGAGAATGGGCCGATCGGCGTTCGGAATACCAAATATCAGGCCTGCCGACTCTAGGCAAAACTTGGCGTGATCAGAAACTAGTTGCCAATCAGGATAATAAAAAATATATTGCAGCGACTGTCTGGGCACCACTGGCACCTCGAGGTGCGGCTGCGCTGCCTGCAATCGATCGCTCGAAAAAATGGGGGATGCAATGCCTATTCAACACTTCGTGGTCAAGGTCGCGACTGCGGGATTTTTCCTCTCCAGCACCCTTGCATGGGCGGCCGCCGACACCGCGCAGCCCGGCGCGCTGGACGAGATCATCGTGACCGCGAGCAAGCGCGACGAGAAATTGCACGATGTCGCAATGAGCATCACCGCGCTCGGCGGCGAGGAACTCACCCTCAGGCAGGCAACGGGCTTTGTTGACTGGGCCGCTCAAGTACCCGGCCTGTCGTTGCAAACCAGCGATGCTGCCTTTTCACGCTTGATCATACGCGGAGAAAATGTCGGCAGCGTGGGCGCCTTGATCGCCACGACCGTGGATGACATTCCGTTTTTCATGTCGGGTGCACAGGCCGACGGCGCGTTTTTCAGCGCCAATGTCGACACCTATGATCTGCAGCGCATCGAGGTGCTGCGCGGTCCGCAGGGCACCTTGTACGGTGCCGCCGCAGAAGGCGGCATCATCAAGTACGTGACCAATCTGCCGAACCTCAACAAAGTCGAAGGCGATATCTCGCTGGGCGGCCAGAGCGTCGACGGCGGTTCCGCGGCAGGAAACATCAAAGGCATGGTCAATTTGCCCTTCTGGGACAACAAAGCCGCACTGCGTGTCAGTGCGGTCGAGACGCAAATTCCGGGCTGGATCGACAATCCCCAGCTCGGCCAAAGCAACATCAACAGCGGCAGTAGTTACAGCTTGCGCGCCTCATTGCTGGTCCAACCGGTCTCCGATTTCACGGCACGCGCCACGATATTCGAGCAGCACCTGCGGACTACCGGCAACAATTCCGCGCAGGCCGTCGGTGCCGCGGCGACCCCTGCGGCGCCGCCGACGAACCAATTCAATCAACTTGCCGGTTTCGTCAACAACCAGGCTCTACCGTCCGAAGAAGACAATTCCCTCAAGTATGGGGCGTTGAATCTGGCGTACGACTTTCATTGGGCGACCTTGCTGTCGGCCACAAGCTACGGGCGCTTCAATCTGCATTTTACCAATGACGACAGCAACTTGAATTTGGCGCCGGGCTTTACCTATGGAGATTTCATCTCCAGCCTCTACGGTCAGACGGCGCTGTTTAAAGTCGATCAGGTTGAGTTCGTGCATAAGTTCAATCAAGAACTCAGGCTCACCTCCGATGCCGGCAACATGCTATTCGGCCACGGATTCGACTGGCAGTTCGGCGGCTTTTTTACGCACGAGTCGACAACCTTGACGCAGCCGTTTGAAGCGCTTGATGCGACCAATCCTTCCACCATTCTTGCGCCGGCGGTCGGCGGCGCCATCATACCGGGCGACTACAAGGAACACTCCGTTTTTGCTGATTTCACGTTTCACTTCAATACCGCCTTTGACCTTGAACTCGGCGGACGCGACACGGACGTGAAGCAAAACTCGCAGACCAACACGCTGTGCTGCATTCTTTACGGTCCCAGCGATACGCACTTTCCGGCGATTTTTACGGCACAGAACAGCACGACCTGGTCGGTTGCGCCTCGTTGGCACATCAACGCGGACACGTTGGCTTACGCTCGCGTGGCAACAGGCTTTCGTCCCGGCGGCCCGAATCTGCCGACGCCGACGTTGCCGAACCCGCCGTCGTTCAAGTCGGATTCGACCAAGAATTACGAGGTCGGCATCCGTACGGACCTGTTCGACAAAACCTTCTCCATCGACATGGCGGTGTTCTACATCGATTGGAAGGACGTTCAGATTTTGGGCATCGTGAACACGCCCGCCGGCCCCGTTGGCATCAATGGCAATTCCGGCAGTGCTACCAGCAAGGGCCTCGAATGGAACTTCGAGTGGCGGCCGGTCACGGGGCTCTCGGTCGGGTTCTTGGGGTCGTATACCGACGCCTACTTGACTGCCGATGCGCCGGGCCTCGGCGCCATGTCCGGCGACAAACTGCCCTTTGTGCCGGATGTCAGTTCGACGCTGAATATCGATTATAAGTGGCCTGCGTTCGGCGAATGGTCAGCCTTCGTCGGAGGCTCGGAGACCTACACAGGAAGCCGCTATACCGCGTTCTCGCCATCCATCTCCGTGATCGAACCGCACGTCAAGCTGCCGGTCTATAACACTTTGCAGCTGCACCTCGGTGTGGACAATGGTCACTACAACGCGGAGCTATACGGCAATAACCTGAACAACTCGCGCGGCATCCAAGACTTCACCAATAGTGGGGGCGCCAATCAAACCGGTCTAGCGTCCTACATTCAGCCGCGAACCATCGGCATCCAGGTGGGGTACAAATTCTAGGCGATTAATCCATGCGGCCTGCGGCGGCATCGCCGCTCGTCCTCTTCGGCTTGTGCTGCGACTTCGTCGCCGCACAAGCCGAGGCTGCCCACGCCTCTGGCAATGTCGATATTCGCAGCCGACTGCGGCTGGTGTTCGGTCCCGTCAAAACTCATCCCAGCACCTTCTCTGTGCCGCTGGGGCAACCACCGCGGAGCTCACCATGAAATTCACTGCATTAATGGCAACCACTGCGCTGTTGTTGGCGCAGGACGCCGTCGTCGCCGCGGCAAGCGAGCCCCCCGCGCCTGCAGCCCCGCCTGCCAACGCGCGGGCACAGTCTCCCGTCACGCTGTTCGGCGCCGGCCAGTTCGATCTGGCCTCAAAAATCAGCGCCAGGACCTATCGAATTTTTGTGTACAAGCCGCTCACTCCGGCGCCGCCCTCCGGTTATCCGGTTGTATTCGTGACCGATGGCAACGGCATGTTCCCCTTGGCCGCGGCGCAGACGGCGCTCTTGGCACTCGCGGGCAAGGGCGCAATCATCGTCGGCATCGGCTATCCCGGCGATGATTTTATGAAGCCAATGATGCTGCGCTATCGGGACCTCACGCCCGTGACCGAGGACAAAACCCTGTTTCCGACTCAGCCGCCGCTCGCCGCAGCCGACCAGGGCGGCGGATCCGAACTTTTCTACCGCTTTATTACCGAGGAACTGCGGCCCGCCATCTCCGCCTCATATTCCGTCGATGCGCATCAACTGACGCTGTACGGTCACTCGTTGGGCGGACTGTTCGTTCTCGGCGTTATGTTCAAACACCCGGAGTCCTTCAACAGCTATGTCGCCAGCAGTCCTTCGATCTGGTGGGACAACAAGTCGGTGTTGAAGGATGAAAGCGGCTTTTTGGCCAAGATCAAAAGCGCGAAGCACCCCATTCGGGTGTTGATCTGCGTAGGCGCCAAGGAGCAGGACCCGTATTCTCAGGTGCCGCCCGGAGCTGGAAACATGTCCTTGAGCGAGGTCAACAAGAAAATCGCGGAGGCCCGGATGGTGGACAATGCGCGCGACTTGGCGCAGCGGCTCGAGGCGGGCTCGAAGTCAGGATTGTCGGTGCGATTTCAAGACTTCAGTGCCGAAGATCACCTGAGCGTCGTTCCGGCCTCGATCAGCCGCGCATTGGGATTCGCCCTCGAACCCTAGCGGCTCTTGCGCTGCTTGACCGCCTTGACTGGAGCGCGCGGCGGCTCCGCCGAGGGTGTTGGCGACGCCGTTTCGGTCTCACCGTGCAACGACATCAGGGAGTGGATCAACCCTTCGTCATTGCTCGAACACACACCGAGCACGACCGCCTCATCGCACCCCTCCGCGGTGACGTAGGCATGCCCCATGTTGCTGTCGAGATAGATCGACTCGCCGCTGTTCAGGACCACGGGGTCGTAAAACTCCGTGAGGACCTTGATCGCACCTTTCAGGACGTAGATGTATTCCTCGCCCGAATGGCGCACCAGGTCGCCGAATTCCTCGGCGCTCTTGGCGCGGATGCGCGTCAAGATCGGGATCATCCGTTTCCTGCGCAGCTCCGGACACAAGTAATAGTAGTCGTAGTTCTTCGTATTCACCCGCACCGCATCGTCAGTAAGGCCGATACTGCGGCGCGCGGTCACCGCCGGTTCCGCTTCGGTCGGATCGGCGAATAGCTCGGATACGCGGATTTCGAGCCGTTGGCTCAATTGCACCAGCTTGTCGTAGCTCAAGGTGAGACGGTCGTGCTCCACTTTGGAGAGGGTGGAGACCGGAATGCTGGTGCGCTGACTCATCTGGCTCAAGGTCCAGCCATTGCGCGCCCGCAAAGACCGCAGCAAGCTTCCGAGCGTGGGGTGACGCGTATTCATGTCCATCTAAGCCGCCCTTGAGATTTCGTCATTTCCGTTGGCCGCTCGCAGCATACCTAGCGCATTTGACAGGTCAACCGCTTCGAGGCGATAAAAAGATGATTATCTGGCAATTTGGACAGACCGACCTGTATAGAGAATTTTATTGACAATTGTCTATACAGGATTATTCTGGCTTAGTTGCGACATGATATCAGGATAGGCAAACGATGTCCGACTCTTCCCCTCCCTTAACCCGCCGCCGCACATTGCAGGCGATGGCGGGCGCTTTGGCGGCTGTGGCGCTCCCAAAAGGCTACGCAGCGGCGACCGCGGCTGCGCACGATCCGAAAAACAAATATTCGTCCAAGGTCTTGGATCTGGTGCAGCGCTCGCTCGTGATCGACATGCTCGCGCCGCTCAAGCTGGATTTTCGTCCCGAGGCGTATGCGCTGCCGTTGAGCGATGCTGAGGCCGCGATGTTTCGCACCTGCGGCATTACCGGATTTCACAATTCCGTGGGAGTCGGCGGTGCGAGCGCTTATGACGACGCGCTCGAGTTCATCGCCGCATGGAGCGGATTTGTAGGGCGCAACACGCACGTTTTTTCTCTGGTGGGCAGAGCCGACGATTTGGATACTGCGAAGGCCAGGCAAAAGATCGCAGTCATCATGGGACTGCAGAATGCCGACGAGTTTCGCGAGCCGAAGGACGTCAAGGCATTCTACGAATTGGGATTGCGCTGTGCGCAGCTGACTTATAATACGCAGAATCTGCTCGGCAGCGGCTCGACGGAACGGGTCGACGGCGGGATAACCGACTACGGTGAGCAGATCATCAAGTCAATGAATGAGGTGGGCATGCTCGTCGACGTTTCGCACAGCGGCGATAAGACCACCCTCGATGCCGTCGAATTGTCGCCCAAGCCCATCGCCTTTACCCACTCGAATTGCCGGGCGCTGAACAATCATCCGCGTCTCAAAACCGACGAAGCGATCCGCAAGCTGGCGGCGAAGGGCGGCGTCATGGGCATCACCGGCGTGCGCATGTTCGTCAAGGACAAGGAGCCGACAACCGTCGAGGACATCGTCGATCACATCGATCACGTCGTGAAACTCGTGGGTATCGAGCACGTCGGTATCGGCTCGGATTCCGACCTGATGGGATACGATCACATGCCGGCGGATCAATACAAGCAGCTGAAGGCCGGTTATAAGGCCTCATATGCATTCCGCGACAAGATTGATACCGACGGTTTTGATCATCCCCGCAAGGTGTATGACCTTACGGCGTCCTTGATCCATCGCGGCTACAGCGATTCGAATATTCAGGCGATCCTCGGCGGCAATTTCCGCCGCTTGCTGGGTATTACCTGGACATAATTCTAAGAAGTTCTAAAGGTTGGGAATGAATACGAAACGCGAATTGCACGTGCCGGAGGCCAGAATGTCGCAGGTGCTGGATTTACCTCACCCGTATCTGCTTTTTCTGGGGGACACCACCGAGAAGGGCTACGCCAAGACGGCTTTCGGGCTGCGCGACTGGGCGCCCGAGCGCTGCGTCGGAGAATGGGCGTGCGCCGGTGCCACCGTCACCACGGATCTTCCGCGCCTGACGCCCAAGGAGGCGCGCGCGCGCGGTGCCCGCGCGCTCGTCATCGGCGTGGCCAACACAGGCGGGGTGATCGGCGACAATTGGATTCCCTCGCTGGTTGAAGCGCTGGAGTCGGGACTCGATCTCATCAGCGGCATGCATGCCAAGCTCGGCAATGTGCCGCAGTTGAAAGCGGCCGCGGAACGCCACGGCCGCAGGCTCATCGACGTCCGCACGCCGCCGAGGAACATCCCGATTGCAACCGGGGCTAAGCGCAGCGGCAAACGCCTGCTGACCGTCGGCACGGATTGCGCCGTCGGCAAGAAATACACCGCTCTCGCCCTGGCGCGCGCCTTCACGCAGCGCGGACTCGACACGGACTTTCGCGCCACGGGACAGACGGGAATCCTGATCGCGGGCGGCGGCATGCCGATGGACGCGGTCGTTGCGGATTTCGAAGCCGGCGCGGCTGAGATTTTGAGTCCTGCGGCCCCGCCGCAGCATTGGGATGTGATCGAAGGTCAGGGCTCTTTGTTTCACCCGGCTTACGCCGGGGTCTCGCTCGGCCTGCTGCATGGCAGCCAGCCGGATGTCATCGTGGTCTGCCACGACATCGATCGCAAGGAGATGTTGGGTCATCCCGGCTACCTGCTGCCCGACGTCTTCGACACCATTGATTTGAATCTGCGGCTGGGGCGCCGCACCAACGCGGCGATCCGTTGCGCCGGCGTCAGCTTGAACACCTCAAAGCTGAGTCCGAGCGATGCCGCGCGTCTGCTGGAAACCGAGAGCGCGCGGCTTGGCGTACCCGTCGCCGACCCCATGCGTGCCGGCGCCGCGCTGGAAAAGCTCGTCGACAAATGCCTCGCTTGAATTTGTAGATAACAGCGACCTGAGTCGCAAGAAGAGTATCCATGCGTATATTCGCGTTTTTGGCCGCCGCGCTCCTCACTTTGGGATCATTGACGGCCACCGCACAGAAAACTGCCGCCGCACCGAAAAATGCCGGTGTACAGAAACCCGTTCCTGCGCCGAGCCTTGCGCCGCTGGCCGCGCCGCCCGCAGCCGCACCCCAAGCAACCGTACCGCCCGCGGCGGCGCCCGCCGGCGCATCGGCGCCGGTTCCGTTGACGGCGGACGATGTCAACGCCTGGCTGGACGGATACATGCCGTATGCGCTGCATACCGGCGATATCGCGGGCGCGGTGGTCGCTGTGGTCAAGGATGGGCAAATCGTCACTGAGCGGGGATACGGATACGCCGACGTCGCGAAACGCGCTCCCGTGGATCCGAAACTGACGCTGTTCCGGCCGGGTTCGGTGTCCAAGCTCCTCACCTGGACCGCGGTGATGCAGCAGGTCGAACAGGGCAAGATCGATCTCGATGCCGACGTGAATCAATACCTGGATTTCAAAATCCCCTTGCGCGAAGGCAAGCCCGTCACCATGCGCGAGCTGATGCAGCACGTCGCGGGATTCGAAGAGCAGGCCAAGGGCATCATGTCGGCCGACCCGAAATCGCCGGGGTTTGAAGAACTGCTAAAACAATGGGTTCCGGAGCGGGTATTCGCGGCCGGCACCACGCCTGCGTATTCAAACTACGGCGCATCTCTCGCCGGCTACATCGTGCAACGGGTCTCGGGCGAGTCATTCGACGATTACATCGACAAGCACATCTTCGCGCCGCTCGACATGCAGCATTCGACCTTCCGCCAGCCGCTGCCGGCAAATCTTGAACCGCTGATGTCCAAGGGCTACACGGTGGCTTCTGAGCCGCCGAAACCCTTCGAGATAATCGGGCCCGCGCCGGCCGGAGCGCTGTCCTCGCCCGGCGAGGACATGGCGCACTTCATGATCGCGCACCTGCAAAATGGCGAGTATCACGGCAATCGCATCCTCAAAGCCGAAACCGCGGAGCTGATGCACAACAGTCCGCTCACCCTGATGCCGCCGCTGAACCGCATGGAGCTGGGCTTTTTTGAAACCAATATCAACGGCCGCGAGGTGATCGCGCACCTGGGCGACACGCAGAATTTCCACACCTCGCTGCACTTGTTTCTGAAGGAGGGCGTGGGTTTCTACGTCTCCTTCAACAGTTTGGGTAAAGCCGGTGCGGCCGGCGGCTTGCGCACCGCGCTGTTCGACGACTTCGCGGACCGGTATTTCCCCGCGGCGGAGACCGCCGCCACCACGGTCGATCCGAAAACCTCTGCAGAACATGCCGCCATGCTCGCGGGCCACTGGGTGAATTCGCGCGGCTCACAGTCGAGCTTCTTGGCCGCGGTCGGCCTGTTCGGCCAAACCACGGTCGGCGTGGATGCCAAGGGCGAGCTGGTCACGCCCCTCAAGGGCTTGAACGACAAGCCGCGCCACTGGACTGAGACGGCGCCTTTCGTGTGGCGCGATCAGGACAGTCACGAACGTTTGGCAGCCAAGGTCGTCAACGGCAAGGTGGTGCGCTTCAGCATCGACGAAATATCCCCGTTCATGGTGTTCGACCGCGCGCCGTGGAACGAGGATGCGGCCTGGCTGCTGCCGGGACTTTACCTCGCGCTGGCGGCACTTCTCCTGACCGTCGTGTTTTGGCCGGTCACGGCCATTGTGCGCCGCCGCTTTGGCGCGGGCCTGGCGCTGACGCCCGACGCGCTGCGCGCCTATCGCTTGAGCAAGGTCGGGTCGATCTTGCTGTTGGCGGCGCTCGGGCTGTGGGGATTCACGATCATCCGCATGTTCAATGACTTCAACAACCTCAGCAACAACTACAACGGTCACATCCGTTTTGCGGAGGTGTTCGGGATTTTCGCGTTCCTGCTGGGATCCGCCTTTATTGTCTGGAACCTGATCACGGTATGGAAGGGAACGCGTCGTTGGCCCGCCAAAACATGGAGCATCATGCTCGCGCTGTCGGCGTTCATCGTGCTGTGGATAGCGTTCACCTTCCATCTGTTTAGCTTCGACGTGTATTTCTGATGCCGGCGTTGAAGATGCGCGTCGAGGTGGAGAAGCTGCGGCTGTCGGCGCCGTTTCGCATCTCGGGCTTTGTTTTCGAAGAACAGGAGGTCGTGGTCGTGACGCTCGATGATGGCGAGCATCGAGGTCGCGGCGAAGCCTCCGGTGTGTACTACTTGGGCGACACCGCGCAGACCATGGTTGCCGGCATCGAAGCGGCGCGCGGCGCAATTGAGAAGGGCATCGATCGGACCGCGCTTCAACAATTGCTGCCGGCGGGTGGCGCGCGCAATGCGGTCGATTGCGCCATGTGGGAGCTGGAGGCGCATCGCCTGGGCGTAGCGGTTTGGGAACTCGCCGGTATCGATGCGCCGAAGCCGCTGGTCACGACCTTCACACTGGGCGCCGACGATCCCGCCGTCATGGCCGCGGGCGCGCGCAAATTCGCCCAGGCTCGATCGCTGAAGCTGAAATTGACGGGCGACCTTAAGGACGACATCGAGCGCGTCCGCGCGGTGCGCTCAGCCCGTCCCGAGGTGTGGATCGGCGTCGATGCGAATCAAGGCTACGCCATCGGCTCGCTCGGCTCGCTGATGGGCGTGCTCGAAGAGGCGAAGATTTCCCTGCTCGAGCAGCCTCTGAAGCGCGGCCGTGAGGCCGATCTCGACGGATTCAAATCGAAGATCCCGATCGCCGCGGACGAAAGCGTGCTGACGCTTGCCGACGTTCCGGGGTTGGTCGGACGTTTCAACGTGGTGAACATCAAGCTGGACAAGTGCGGTGGGTTGACCGAAGGGTTGGCCATGGCGCACGAAGCCCGGCGCCTGAAACTGGGCGTGATGGTCGGCAACATGGTCGGCACCAGTCTCGCAATGGCGCCGGCGTTCGTGCTCGGACAACTGTGCGACGTCGTCGACTTGGACGGTCCGATTTTTCTCGCCAAGGATCGCACGCCGAGCATGACGTACACCCATGGCAGCGCGTGGAGCGGTGAGCAGGTGTGGGGCGGGACGCACGCTTAAGGCGATGAGCGCGAGCCAGCAGACTTGGTTCGGTCAGCCGCGCGGCCTCACGATACTTTTCTTGACCGAGATGTGGGAGATTTTCTCCTACTACGGCATGCGCGCGTTGCTGGTCTACTACATGACCAAGCAATTGCTGATCGGCCAGGAAAAGGCGTCGATCATTTACGGTGTCTACGTGGCGATGGCGTACTTCACGCCGATCTTCGGCGGCCTGATCGCCGATCGATGGCTCGGCAAGCGGCGCGCCGTGATCATCGGCGGCAGCATCATGGCCGCGGGCCATTTCATGATGACCTTCGAGCCGCTGTTCTACCTGGCACTTGCGACCATCGCACTGGGCAACGGATTGTTCCTGCCGAGCCTGCCCAGTCAAATCGACGGTCTTTATCGCGCCGACGATCCGCGCCGCGGCTGGGCCTACAACGTCTATTACGTCGGTATCAATATCGGCGCGTTCTTGGCGCCGTTGGTCTGCGGAGCACTGGGGGAATTCTACGGCTGGCATTGGGGCTTCGCCGCCGCGGGCGTCGGCATGCTCCTGGGTCTCGTCATCTACATTCGCGGCGGCAAGTATCTGCCGGATCCGGTTCGCGGCGAGAAGCAAAATCGCTCGCCGACCCCGTCGCGGGCAGCGGCAGGCAACTATCGTTCCACGTTCGTTTTGCTGTTTGCCGTCGGACTCGCCGTCACGGTGTTTCGCGGCGCCTATGAACAGTATGGCAATACCTTGGCGCTGTGGGCGGATGTCGGCATCGATCGAAGCATCGGGCACTGGAGCATTCCGATGACCTGGTTCCCGAGTTTGGATCCTCTGTTGGTCTTCATGATGACGCCGCTGCTGCTGGCGCACTGGCGCCGGCGCACGCAAGCCGGCTCGCCGGGTTCCACCTTGAGAAAGATGGCATTGGGCGCGCTGATCGTGGCGGCGGCGTTTCTGCTGCTCGCGGCGGTTGCATTCTCGGCGGGAACGGGGCGGGCGAGTTGGGTCTGGTTGGCCTTGTTCTACGTGATCTTTACTTTTGGCGAACTCTACATTTTGCCGACCGGCCTCGGCCTGTTTGCGCGATTGGCGCCGATCGGCTACGGGGCAACTACCGTGGCCGCGTGGTTTCTCGTGATCAGCAGCGGGTCGCTGTCGGCGGGCCTCGTCGGCACCTTGTGGGACCGCATCAGTCACGCCGGATTCTTTGTCATTTTGACCGTCATCTCGGGGATCGCTGCGGCCATGCTATTTGCACTTGATCCTGCGATACGGCGAATCGAGGCAGCGCGGGCTGCCGAAATCATCGCGTTCAACGCCACCCAACCGGAGCCTGCATGAAAGTCCTCGCACTAGTCTCATTGACGTTCCTCGGCATCTCGGCGGCGCTTGCGGCGCCGCCTTCCGGGTTCGACGCCCGCGTCGAGAGTTTGCGCAAGCAGATCGGCGTTCCCGGCATGGCCATCGCCATCGTGGAGAACGACAAGATCACGCTCGCGAAAGGATTCGGCGTCAAGCGCCTCGGCTCGCCGGAGCGGGTCGACGCCGACACGATCTTTCCGACGGGCTCGACCGGCAAGGCCTTCACCGTGGCGGCGCTCGGCATCCTCGTCGATCAGGGAAAAATCCGCTGGGATGACAAGGTGATCGACCACTTGCCGGGCTTTCAAATGTATGACCCGTGGGTGACGCGCGAGATGACGATCCGCGATCTGCTCGTGCATCGCAGCGGTCTCGGACTCGGCGCCGGCGACTTGTTGTTCGTGCCCCGCACGAACTTGAGCCGCGCCGAATCGGTGCGGCGGCTGCGATACATCAAACCCGCGACCAGCTTCCGCAGCGCCTATGCCTACGACAATATTTTGTACATGGTTGCAGGCCAGCTGATCGAGGACGTCACCGGTGCAACCTGGGAGAAATTTACCGCTGACCACGTGCTCAAGCCGGCCGGGATGCTGCATTCGACCACGGACAACGAAGGCCACTTCGCGAGTCCCGATCGAGCGCAGCCGCATGCGCGCATGAACGGCGGTTTGCGCGGGGTGGGCGATCAATCAGTGCTCAACGAGCGCGACAATCTGGGCAGCAACGCATCGCCGGCCGGCGGTTTGGCGATCAGCGCCAGCGACATGGCGCGATGGCTGATGATCCAGCTCGATGGTGGCGCACTTCCCGATAATGGCGGCAGGTTGTTCAGCCAGGCGGCGCACGATCAAATGTGGACGCCGGTGGTGCTGCAGCCGGTTGGACCTCGAACGGGCGTCATGGCGCCGACCCAGCCCATGTTCAACACCTACGCGCTCGGCTGGGATGTTCGGGACTATCGCGGCGCCAAGATTGTCTGGCACGGCGGCGCCGTGTTCGGGTTTCTGACCGCGGTCGTGCTGATACCGGAAAAGAATGTGGGATTCTCGATCGAGATCAACAGCGAAGATGGCGCAATCATCATCGGACTGATGTACGAGCTGCTCGATCACTATCTCGGATTGCCGAAAGATACCTGGCCGGAAAAAATCCTTGCCCAGAGGCAGCAGCGTGTGCAAGAAGCGCTCAAGACGTATCAGTCGGCAGTGGCAACGCCTGCCAGGATTGGTCCCTCGCTGCCGCTCGAGCGCTACGTCGGCACCTATAGCGATCCCTGGTACGGCAACATCGAAATCGGCCAGGCCAACGGGGCGCTGACGATCGACTTCAAATCGACGCCGCGTATGGGCGGCGCGCTCGAGCATTGGCAATACGATAGCTTCGTGACGCGTTTTGAAGACAGGACCATCGAGCCGGCGTACGTCACGTTCGGCCTGAATGCGGACGGCAAGGTCGACCACATCACCCTGAAAGCGGTTTCACCGCTCGCGGACTTCAGCTACGACTATCAGGACCTGTCATTTACGCCGGTGGCGCAGAAGTCCAAATAAGAGAGTAACGCTATGAACATCCGAAATATCCTCGCTGTGGCCGCCTGCGCGGCGGCAGTGTTTTGTCACGCAGCAACGGTCAGGGCCGCAACCGGCAAGGTGGCAGCCCCTCCCGCCACGGCCGAAGCACCGCCCGCTGCCGTCCCGGTCTCGTCGGCTGCGGCTGCGGCAGAGCCGAGCACCCACTCGCTCGACCGTGCTGACCTCGAAACTTGGCTGGACGGCATGGTGCCGTATGCCTTGAAGGCCGGCGATATGGCCGGCGCAGTCGTCGTGGTGGTGAAGGACGGAACCGTGCTCCTGGAGAAGGGCTTTGGTTTTGCGGACGTGAGCAAGAAAGTTCGCATGGATCCCGAGCAAACCATGGTTCGAATCGGGTCCACCTCAAAGCTCTTCACGTGGACGGCGGTCATGCAGTTGGTCGAGCAGGGCAAGCTCGATCTCGACCGGAATATCAACGACTATTTGGACTTCAAGATTCCCGAAAACTTCGGCAAGCCCGTGACCTTGCGTGACCTGATGAATCACCGCGCCGGGTTCGAGGAAGGGCTGAAGGATGTCTTGTGGACCAATCCGCACGGCGTGCCCTCGACCGAGGCGTACCTGAAGGATCATCAACGTCCGATGCTATTCCCGCCGGGCCGGGTTCCGGCCTACTCGAACTACGGTGCGGCTCTGGCCGGTTACATCGTGGAACGAATATCCAAGGAGCCGTTCGAGCGGTACATCGAACGCCACATTCTCGAGCCGCTAGGCATGGCGCACACCAGCTTCGATCAGCCGCTGCCCGAGCGCTTCGCGAGTTCAGTGTCGAAGGGCTATCGAACGGCGTCGGCTCCGCCAGGGCTCTATGAGCTGATTGTGACCCGGCCCGCGGGCAGCGGTACGACAACGCTCGCGGACATGTCGCGCTTCATGCTTGCACACCTGCAGGACGGTCATGTCGGTGACGCGGAGATTTTGAAGGCTGACACCGCCAAGCTCATGCACAGTCCATCGGAGGAAGCCGCGCCGGGATTTGCCACCATGGCGCACGGGTTTTTCCGAGAAGTACACAACGGCCGGACCGTGATCGGGCATGGCGGGGACACCATTTACTTTCACAACGAGTTCGAATTATTGCCGGCGGAAGCAGTCGGCATCGACTTTACCTTCAACAGCCGGGGCCGCGTCGACGCCGTGTATCTCGCCCGCGAGGCGTTGTTCGACGGCTTCATGGATCGCTATTTCCCGCATCCGGCCGCACCGGCGCAGCCGCCGGCGTTGTCATCGGCGCGCGCCGATGCGCAACTCATTGCAGGACGCTACGAGAGCTCGCGTCGAATCGAGCACGGATTTTTGAGTCTCTTCTATGTCCTGCAACAATCGGTCATCAGCGCAAACGCGGATGGGACGATCTCCGTGCCCGGCACGTTTACCCCTGAGCCTGAGACCTATCGTGAGATTGGTCCGCAGCTCTGGCGCCGCGACGGCGGTGCTCAGCAACTCATGCTTAAGACCGTCGACGGAGTCAAGACGGTCGTCGACAGCACGGACCCCACTTCCGTGCTGCAGGCTGTGCCGCTGAAACGATCGTCGGCTCTGAATTTGACCGTGCTGCTCGTCGCTTGCTTGATTCTGATTTGGACCCTGCTGTCTTGGCTGCTCTCTCCGTGGATCAAACCCCCGAAGAACATTGCGGAGGATCTGATTCCGCAGGTGAGGCGCTTGCGGCTGATGCTGCACGCGGCCGCGTTGTTCGACGTGCTGTATCTAATTTGCTGGTTCATGATCTTGCGGCCGACTCTCAGCCTCGAGCTGGATTTTTACAGCAGCAGCCTCGATCCGGTCGTCGGCACGATGGAGGCGGCCGGACTGCTGGCCATCGCGGCCGCGGCGCTCGGGGTCTGGAGCGCCTGGCGCCTGTCCAGACTCAACGTTTCACGCAAATTACCTTTCTGGGGCTTTGTAACCGCGGCGGGATTGCTGGGCGTCGTCTGGATCGGATTCATCGGCGGCCTGATTCGCTTTAGCTTGAACTACTGACCGGCGACGCAGATGACATGGAAGCTTGCAATGGCCGTTGGCGCGGCGGCGCTGCTGGTATTGGCAGCGCCGGCCGTCATGGCGGCCAGTATCGACACCGAATCGCCCGTCCTTACGCATGAGCTCACCGCGGCGGATGCCGACGCCTGGCTGGATGGCTATCTGCCCTTTGCACTGGAGCAAGCCGATATCGCCGGTGCGGTGGTCGTCATCGTCAAGGATGGGCAGGTTTTGACGCAACGGAGCTTCGGCTACGCGGATGTGGCCGCGCGCCGGCGCATCGATCCGGCGACCACGATGTTTCGTCCCGGGTCGATCTCGAAACTCTTCACTTGGACGGCGGTGATGCAGCTGGTGGAGGAGGGCAAGATCGACCTGGATGCCGACGTCAACCGGTATCTTGATTTCAGCATTCCGCCCTTTGACGGCAAGCCGATCACGATGCGAAACATCATGACGCACACGCCGGGCTTCGAAGCGGCCCTCAAACATCTGATCGTATTCGAAGGCTCGGGCCCGGTGCCTTCGTTGGGCGACGCTTTGAAACAGCGGCTGCCGAAACGGGTGTTCGCGCCGGGCACGACCGGCGCCTATTCCAATTATGCAGTCGGACTTGCGGGCTACATCGTCGAGCGGGCCTCGGGAATGCCGTTCGAGGACTATGTCGAGCGCAAGGTGTTCGCGCCCTTGGGCATGACGCACGCGACCTTCCGCCAGCCGCTGCCCACAGCGCTGGAACCTTTCATGGCCAAAGGCTATCGACTGGCGTCCGTCGGTCCCGAGCCCTATGAATTCGTCACGCTGCCGCCGGCGGGCTCGCTGGCTGTGTCGGCCGCGGACATGGCGAAATTCATGATTGCTCACTTAGATCAGGGCGCTGGACTGATGCAGCCGGCCACGGCGCAACTCATGCACGATCCTGTGTACATCGCCGTGCCCGGCGTGGACCGCATGGCACTGGGCTTCATGGAACAACGCGTCAATCGGCTCGAGGCAATCGGACATGGCGGCGATGCCATCAATTTTCATAGCGATCTGTGGCTGCTGCCGGCGCAGCATGTCGGATTGTTCATGTCGATGAATAGCGCCGGCACGGGGCGTGCCACTCATGAAATTCGCCTCGCGCTGTTCCAGCAGTTCGGGGCGCGGTATTTTCCCGAGGCGCGCGGTGCGGCGCGGATTGAACTCAACACCGCCAAGGAGCACGCCAAGATGCTCGCCGGCAGCTACATCGCCAGCAACGGCAGCTTTTCAAACTTTGTCGATGTGACCAACTTCCTCGGCCAAGCGAGCATCGGTTTGGACGAGGACGGGCGACCCCTCATCTCGTCCTCGCCGAATTTCGCCGGCGCTCCCCGGCATTGGATCGAGATCGCGCCGTTCCAGTGGCAGGACGCGCAGGGACCCGAGCGCCTCGCCGCGCTGGTGAAAGACGGCCGTGTCGTACGCTGGGGCATCGATGACGATGCGCCCACCAACGTCTACGACCGCGCACCCTGGTATCGCGATGCCGCGTGGTTGGAGCCTGTGGCTCTGTTTGCTCTCATTATCATCGTGCTCACGGCCCTCTCTTGGCCTGTCGCGGCGATCGCACGCCGCCGTTATGGCGCCGTCAATCCCTTATTCGGCGCCGATCTCATGACCTATCGCTTGGCGCGCGGGTTTTCCTGGCTGGTACTCATCGTATTGGCAGGTTGGATGTCGCTCCTCGAGCTGCGAACCCTGGTCATGGAAAATATCGATGGGCGGGTGTGGCTCTTGGAAATCGGCGGCACGCTCGGAGCATTTGGTTTGGCTGGCGCGGCTCTCTGGAACCTTCGGCGCGTGTGGTCCCTCCCTCGCGGACGTGCCGCAAGGAGTTGGGGCACGATCCAAGCTCTGGCGGCGCTGGCCCTACTGCATGCCATGCTGACATTTCATCTCATCAGCTTCGGCACTAAGTTCTAGCGGTGCGGGTCGGCGCTTTGCCGTCATCTTGACATGTGCGGCACATGCAACTATCCTATTCACATGTCTAAAATGATACAACTTCGCCACGTTCCGGATGCGCTTCACCGGCAACTCAAAGCGCGCGCGGCGATGTCGGGCCTACCGTTGTCGGACTACCTAATTCGAGAAGTCCGTAAGATCGCAGAGCAGCCCACGCTCGACGAAATGCGTGAGCGTTTGCGAGAACGCGAGCCGTATCGAGGTAAAAAAGCGCCGACCGAATTGCTGCGCGCGGAGCGCGACGGTCGGTGATCGTGATCGACGCCTCGGCGTTGGTGGAAATCCTGCTGCGCACCAAGCGGGCGGATCGATTGATGGAGCGCGCTTTCTCGGGCTCAGAACAGCTGCACGCTCCGCAGCTGCTCGACATCGAAATCGCACAAGTACTGCGCCGCCTGCTACGCCAAAAGGATATTACCGCCGCACGTGCCGAGCAGGCCCTGCAAGACCTATCGGACCTGTTGATTGAACGCCATGGACATCAGACGCTGATCCCCAGAATTTGGCAGCTTCGTGATTCGCTGAGCGCATACGACGGCGTTTATGTAGCCCTTGCCGAGGCACTCGCGGCTCCCCTGCTGACATGCGACGCCAAATTGGCGGGCGCCCACGGCCATCGCGCAACGATCGAACTGGTTCTCCAGTAGCATGCAGCGCTCGTTGAGGATCATTTTGACCGGCGATGGGCGTGTGCTGTCGATCCCTTGCGAACTAGAGGTGGGGTGCCGACCGCAGTTCTTGGGCAATTCCTCTCTTTTTTGCGACCCAAAGGATCGATGTGCTACGGCTTCAGCTTATAGAGGTACGACGCTGGCCTCATCAAGAAAGGGTAATTCGCGGGTATCCCTATTTTAGATCGCGGTTCGATTCGGCCACCAGCTTGCCGTTTAAATTCACGCCGTTGACCGCGCTGACCTCGAGCAGCGCTTCAATCGGCAATTTCACGTCGTTGTTCTGCTCCAGATCCTTGAGCTTCTGCGCAGAGGTGAAGACTTCGGCGGTTTGCGTGACGCCCGCATCGCGGGTTCCCGAAATGACGACGATGGTGTTGCCGCCCGGGCCGCGAACTTTCTCAAACACACCATAGTCGTGATAGGTTTTTTCCTTTCCCGTGGGCTGCGGCGGATCCATGATATCGCTGCCGATTTCGCTGACGTACGACACCCGGGTTCTTTTGTCGAAGACTTCATCATAGGAATCGCCGACGGAAAATCGCGACCCGGCAAAAATCAGGTCTTGCAGCATGCCCATGCCGCTTAAATAGCCGATGTAGACGATGTCGGCGGATTTCAAGCTGCTCGGTTCAATGTCGGACATCTTGCTGACGGTGATGCGCCGATTCTCCGGCGCCAGCACCACCATGACGTCGCGCAGCGCGAAGGCGGTGGAGATCGGCAGGTACCGCAGTCCCACGTCCATGTAGCGATCGGCAAGCTCCGGATGTTCCTGGACGTAGTGGTCCAAATCGTTCTTCGAATTGACTGAATATTCGCGAATCAGACGATTGACGCCCATCGAGTCGTCCGTCTCGCCGATCAAGTAATAGTCGCCGACGATGATCATGATCGGCCGATCATCCTTTAGCAGGGAGGACCAAATTGGACTGGCACGAACCTGCTCCACGTCAGAGCGGGGCGCCCAGGCCCATGTGACCAAGGCTCCGACCAACATGGCCGCGCCGAGCAGCCCTGCGGCGCCGAGGACTCGAAAGCGCGCGCTTCTTGGCGAGGTCGCGGGAATTGGAACTTCGGGAGGCGGCTTCTCGGGCGCCGCCTTGGCGCTGACCCGAAGCCGATATTCGCCGCGCGGAATGTGCAATTCCGAACTGCCCTGGTGACCTGCGGAGGCGTAGTACTCGTCCAGCGCTTTGCGCAGCTTATGGATGTAGACGCGGACCAGGGCATCCTGGGAGACATCGAAATCGGGACTCTTTCCAAACACATCCATGGCGATGGCGATCTCTTTCGGGGATTGACCCTCGAGGGATTTCTCGGCCAGATAGTCGAACATACGTCGTAGTCGCGCCTCGCCGAGGACCCCGCTCAGTTGAACGCGGTTCACTTCCGCGCGCAGCGCGTCCGCGTCAGCGGGCGGCGCAACGGCGGTAAAGGGCCTAAAGGAGTCGTGCTCGGCAGCCATAGGGTGGACAATTTAACGCTATTAACGTTAGACAGAACAGTAAATTACGTGAAATCCGCAGCGCAGCTCCCCACACTCCGCGGTCGCATCGACCACGCTGCAGTTCGGGGAGTTTTTTCAATGGATCAGCGACTCTCGTCTGGCCGGCGTTTTACAGCCGCCCCCCTCATTTTTGGCCTCGCAACCTTGCTGAGCGGACTCCGCATGGGCTGCCAAGCCGCCGGGCAACACCGCGGCGCCCGCGGTCCCGGTCAGTATTTTGGATCTCATGCGGGCTTCGGTGGAGATCCCGGCCGACGGCATATGGGCGGCTCAGGGCGCGGAAAAGCTTGACGACGATGACTGGCTGCTCGCGGATGAGGATTCCGTCAGTCTGGCCGGCGCCGCCACGCTCATTTCTAAGCCAGGGACGGGGAAGAACGACCGTCAGTGGGTTGCCAATACGGATTGGCAAACCTGGGTTCGCGACATGCAAATCACAGCCTTGAATATCCGGGCCGCCGCCAAGGCCAAGGATTCAGCGAACCTCAGCGCCGCCGCCGATCACTTGAGCGAGGTTTGTCAGAGCTGCCATACGAAATATCGACCCGCAGCCCCATCGGATGGTGTTGCCCGCTATCCCTTCTATCCAAAACGAGAACTGGTCAAGCAGTGAAAACGATTATCTACGCCGCCGTGGCATTCAGTGCGGCCGCTGCCTTCGAGAATTTCGCCTGGGCGCAAGCCGATACTTCTTTGGACGAGGTTGTCGTAACCGCAAAGAGCCTGGAAGATGAGCTGCCGCAGCAGCTTTCTCATTACGGTACCCGCGTCGACGTCATTTCAGCAGCCAAGATCAAGGATGGCGGTTACCTGGACGTGGCCGGCGCATTGGAGGCATTGAGCCCCGGACTCTATATCAGTCCCAGGAACGGCCCATTCGACTACGTGCAGATCTCGCTGCAAGGATCGCGGACGACCGATGTTCTCTGGCTGGTCGACGGCATTCGCATCAACAACCGGCTGTACGCCGGAACGACGCCGCTCGATACGCTGCCCGCGGGTTTGATAGAGCGAATCGAAGTATTGAATGGCGGCCAGGCGCTGTTCTACGGAACGCAAGCGGTGGCCGGCGCCATCAATATTGTCACCAAGGGTTTCTCGGACCATCCGGACGGTGCCGTGAGCGCTGGGCTTCGACACCAATCAGGCGCAGCAATACAGCGGTTACTATCGCGACACGGTCGCGAACCATCATTTCGTCGTGTACGCAACCCATAACGAAGCACCCGGCATCCAACCCTTCGCGGACGATGAGTTCCAACCCAGCGGCACCGATCGGCGCCGCTTTTACAAGGTCACTTCGGTCGGCGGCAAGTACGCCTACGATTTCGCCGACAACCTCACCTTCACCGCGGCGTATGAACATACCAACGCGAACTTGGATTTTGCGCAGCCTGAATTGACCGCGATCGCCTATAACCAACGCAACGAGGATCTGGTCAGCGCAAAAATTGACTATGCACCGAGCGATGAATTCAAGCTGTATATAAAAGACTACTACCACTGGTGGTATTCCCATTACACCGAGTTCGACAATGTCATCGGCAGCCCGGGCGCCTTGACCACGATTGACGATCATGATTTTTGGGGATTCAAGGACTACGGCGTCAACCTGCTGACCCAGATTGCCGTCAACCGCGGCTTCGAATATTTGGCGGGTTACGACTTCCAAAACTACACCGGCCGCGACGCGGTGCTGGTCATCCAGCAGCAAACCGAGCACGTCAATGCCTTCTTCGGCCAAATTCGCACGACGCCCGATTTGATTCCGGATGCGCACCTGGCCGCGGGCCTGCGCTACAACATGCCCAGCGTGGGAGAATCCGCGCTGGTCTGGAACGGCAGCGGTCAGTACGACTTTTCCGGCTCCCTATTTGTCCGGGCGAACTTCGGCACCGCATTTCGATTGCCGACGGCAGAGGAACTCTTTGCCAATGATCCGGAGGACGAGCGGGGCAACCCCAACCTCAAGGCCGAGACCAGCACCAATGCGAACCTGTCCGTCGGCGGCACGGCCGATCTCGGCGCGGCAACGCTGAAATGGGAACTCATCGGCTTCTACCGTGACATTAAAAATCTGATCGATTTTGCGAGCTTCGATCCCGACACCAATCAGGATGTATTCGGCAATGTGCCTGGCACCGTGATCAGCCGCGGTGTCGAGGCGACACTCGAGGGCGCCATCAACGCTTCGCTCTCGGCAAATTTCAGCGTCACCTACAACAAGACTCGACAGACCGGATCGGCGGTTCAATTCAATCAAATCCCCGTCACCCAGATGAAATTAGGACTCGACTATCATCCGGCAGGCGCGCCTTTCGGCGTCTCCGCCAACGTCGTCAACTTGGGCAACGTCGATGACATGCCCTTGGGCTCGGACGGCGGCCGATTCGGATATGGCAACTACACGGTGGTGGATCTGGGCGCGCGGCTCTTCCTGGATTCGCGCCGCCATCAACGCATCGATCTGCATCTCAACAATGCTTTTAACCGCAGCTACGCATCCTCTCTCAGCCACGGTGTCGATGATGTTTCGGGGGACGCCTACGTCGTCCACAATCTCGCGTTGCCCCGAACCTTGGGAGTCAACTACACCTTTTCGTTTTGAGGCTGAGCTCAATCGGTCAAGTCAAGACGTGAATTTTCCCGTAGACCGCCTCAGTCAGTTCCGTGACGAATCCGCCCAGCATGCCTTCCAGCGCGGTATTGCTGAGCGCGACAACCGTGAGACCGTTGTGTGGATCCACGTACCAATGATGACCGTAGACCCCGCCCCACTTCCACGTCCCGGCGGCGTGCGGCACCTGCGCCATCATCGGGTCCATCAGAACGGCCCCGCCGAATCCAAATCCCCAGGAAGGGGTCGGCTCGACATTGATGCGCAAGGCTCCAATCTGATTGCTCATCATTTCTCGCACGCTGTCAGTGGACAGGATGGAGCCGCCGCCGGTACGCAGCGATTCGAGAAAGATCAGAAATTCAGGCGCCGTGCCGACCAGCCCGGTACCGGCTGAAGTAAACGAACGGTGGTCGAGGATGCGCCAGGGCGAAAATCGAATCCCGGCGCCCGTTCCAAAGCCCACGACATCGGGGTCCTTCATGCGCCGGGGAGGCACGCCGTCAACGTATGGAGTGGCCAGACGAGGCAGGTCGCGCGCCGCGAATCCGGTATTTGACATGCCAAGCGGCAGCGTCACCAGCTCTTCGATCAGCGCGGGAAGCGAGGCGCCGGTGGCGCGGCTCATGATTTCACCGAAGACATCGAGGGCTAACGAATAACCCCACGCGGCGCCGGGAGGATAAAGCAGCGGCACGCTCGCCAGACGCCTCAACTCCTCCTCCATCGACAGGCCGGCCTCAGCCAGGCCATCCGACACGCCTGCCCGATGATAGGGGCCGTCGTCCGATTCAAAGAATCCGTAACTCAATCCGGCCGTGTGCGTGAGCAATTGCCGCAGGCTGATGACGGCGTCCTCGCCATGCGGTGTTTTCGGACGAAATTGCGGCAGCCAGCGCGCGGCCGTGTCGTCAAGATCGAGCAGGCGCCGTTCCACGAGCGCCATTGCCGCAGCTGAGACGATCGGCTTGGTGAGCGAGGAAAGCCGAAACACGGTGTCCTGCCGCATCGGACGCTGCGCTTCGCGGTCGGCAAATCCGGCGGCGCGTTGATAGATCAATTTGCCGTCCCGGGCAATCAAAACGACCACGCCAACCAGCCGCTGCTGTGCCAGTGCCCGCTCGATCGTCGCGTCCGCCCGATTCGCCAATGATTTGCGATACGCAGAAGCGTGCGCGCCCGAGGGCCGCTGGCGCAGCGCGCGGTCTGTCTGACCGCTCTTCGCCGCGCTACGCAATGGCCGGCTCCAGGCGGAAGTCTGCGCTCCAGTCCAACTCGCGGCGCGCCTTCTCGGAAGTCACCAGGGCATTTTCCTCCGCGATGTTGAAAATGCCGACGTGCTTTGTCTCCACGGCGAGCAGCGCAGCGTGCGCGGCTGCGTCGATGTGAACCGGCAGCGGGCCGTTCTGCGCGTTGTTCCACGTGCCGGGCCCATAGAATTGGCCGTAGCGCAGCACTATTCCCTCGAGCGGCGGTGAGCCCAAAGTCATGCGTTCCAGAGCGATGACCCCGGCGATGCTGGCCGCAGCAGGTCCGTCAACTCTGCGGTCGAGTGGATCATTTTCCCGGTGCGGCTGCGGACCCGGCGCATAGATCCAGCCGAGACTTTGCGAAATGACGCGCCGCGCGCCCGCCGCGATCGCTGCGGCCACGAGATTGCGCGTGCCTTCCTCGCGCAATCGTGCGTTGGCTTTCAGGATTTTTGCCGTCAGCGGCCCGCTAAAGGTTTTCGGCAGGTCCGTGAGTTGATTCATCACGATAGAGGGACGCGCCTCGCGAAGTGCGTGCGTCAATGTGGTGTGATCGAATACATCCACCATAACAGGTATCGCACCGAGCTCTTTCAGTGCCGCCGCTCTTTCCGACGAACGAGTGCTGCCGAACACCTTGTGTCCCGCCTCGATGAGCTGGGGCACCAGCCTCCTGCCGATGGCGCCGCCCGCGCCTGCGAGAAAAATGTTTTGTGCTGTCATGCGGGTCTCCTAGTGTGCTTGGCGTTCCAACAGCGAACGCACGGAATTCAACGCGCTGCCGGTGCGATGATGCGTGGAGTAGGCGATGTAGCCGTCCGGACGCACCAAGGCCGTGTCGTTGCGGCTCTCGAACCGCAGCTCCACGATATTGCTCAATGAGCTGGCCAATTGAAGGGCGGCTGCTTTGCTCCTTGCGTCCTCCGAATTGCTTGCGACCAGGAGAAACCGGCTGCCGATGCCTTTGCCCCCTCTCACCGAATCGTCGAAGTACCGCTTACCGGCGCCTTCAATAATCGGGCTGCGGTGATAGTCAATCCCCAACCCAGAGAGCCGGTTCACCAGGGCGTGCTGAAAGACGGCCAGACGTGATACAGGTGGAATGAGCATGTCGCGCAGCACCTGCGCGAGTTTGCTGGGAGTTCCCATCGCTTTGGTCAGCAGGTCGGTGGTTTCGATGACCTCCTTGATGACCGGGCGGCGCTCCGTCGTGTAGCTGTCAAGAAGCGATTCCGTCGCGTGGCCGCGCACCGCGAGGTCGAGCTTCCAGGCCAGATTCCAAATATCGTGCAGCCCGGTGTTCATGCCCTGGCCCCCAAACGGACTGTGAATGTGCGCCGCATCGCCCGCAATGAACATTCGCCCGATCCGCATCTGCGCCACTTGACGGTGATGAATCCGGAAATAGCTGCTCCAGTGCAGCTCACTCGCTTCGATGCCCCTTGGCGCGCGCTCCGCGAGCAGACTTTGCACCAACTCCAACGAGGGCGCCTCTCCCTCAATCTTGTCAATAATTGCAACGATGCGCCGCCGCCGCGCGCTCATCGGAAAAATTGCGATGGGTCCGTGCTCGTTGGGGCACAGCTGCATCTCATCGGCAGGCAGCATGTCGTTGGTCTCGACATCCGCCAACATGAAACTGGCAGCGTACTCTGCGCCCTCAAAGGGCAGGTCCAATCGGTGCCTGACGGCGCTGTGCGCGCCATCGCAGCCCACCACGAAGCACGCCGTCAGGTTCGCCGGCTCGCCTTTAACCTCGAGATCGACGCTGACGTAATCGTCCTCGTGCACGGCCGAAACGAATTTCGTCTCGTATTCAACGGTGCCGCCGACGCTCTTAAGATGGTCCACGAGCAGCCGCTCCGTCATGTCTTGAGGAATCATGGCAATGAAAGGGTACGGACTGCCCGCGGGGGTGAAACGCATTTGACCGAGTCGCCGGTCGCGGGTCGCAACCGCCACCGAGGTGACTCGATTCGCCTTCTCCAGGAACGGCCCGACAATGCCGGCCATGTCCAGGATCTCCAATGTCCGGGGAAATATGGCGAGAGCTTTGGAATGAATCGACTGAGCGGCATTCGCCTCGATGATGCGCGACCGCAATCCTCGGCGCGCACACTCATTGGCGAGAAACAAGCCCACCGGCCCTGCGCCGACGATCAAGACATCCGTATCGATTCCAGTGCGTCGCATCGTTTTCCGCTCTCCTCGCAGCTTCACGCGAGTCAAGAATTTGTCAGCGCTTTCAAGTCCGGGCTGGTCGTCTTGCAGTCAAAATCCAGAATCTCGTAGTCGACGACCTCGGCCCGCGCGTAGGAATCCTCCGACAACAGTTTTTGCAGATCGGTGCGCGGAATCGACTTGATCAGAATCACGCCGCCGAGACCGCTTTTCTTTGGACCCGCGAATAGAAAGGTGCCGTCCTCAACATGCCGTTTAACCCAGGCGCTGTGGCCCGGAACATGCGGTTCGACTTTCGCCAGGGATTGACTGTAGCTGACGTTCAACAAGTACATGAGTTTCTCCCGAGGGGTTGATGCGGCGCAGTGTCGACAAGCTGGACACTGTGCACGGCGTGCAGCCCGTGAAAAAGGCGCGTATCGTTCGAACAGCCACAACCATAGGTGTGGAATATGGACAGGCTGACGAGCATGTCGATTTTTGTGCGGGTGGTGACGCTCGGCGGTTTCGCCGCGGCTGCGCGCGAAGCGGACATTTCGGCCACCATGGTCGCGAAACACGTTCAAGCGCTCGAAGCCCATGTCGGTTGCCGGCTCCTGAGTCGCACCACCCGGCATCAAAGACTGACCGAGGCGGGCGAGGTCTACTACGATCGTTGCAGAAAGCTTCTGAGCGAGGTCGATGCCGCAGATTCCTCAGTCAGTCAGCTGCGCGCTGCGCCGCGCGGCACGCTGCGGATTGCAGCTCCAGTTACCTTTGGCACAAGGCGGCTGGTACCCGCCCTGGCGGACTATCTGCGGCTCTGTCCGGATGTGAAGGTGGATCTCTCGCTGAACGATCGAGTGGTGGATCTCGTTGATGAGGGCTTTGAGGTGGCGATTCGGGTGGGTCACCTGGCCGACTCGCAGCTTATCGCGCGCGCGCTGCATCCGTACAAGAGCATGCTGTGCGCGTCTCCGGAATACGTCCGTCGCCGCGGCCGGCCCAAATCGCCGCAGGATCTGCATGAGCATGACTGCCTCGGATTCAACTTTTCCGGAAACCGAGGCCGATGGCGCCTGATTCAAGAAGATAAAGACCAGATCGTGATGTTCACGCCGCGCTTGCGCGCCAACAGCGGAGAAGGGCTGCGCCAGGCAGCCCTCGCGGGCGTCGGCATTGTGATGCAACCAGAGGTGCTGGTGGCCGATGACGTCAGAGAAAGGCGCCTGATTCGCCTGTTGCCGGCCTGGAAGGTCCCCTCTCGGCCGCTGCACGTGGTCTATGTCCGCGATCGACAGATGACGCCCAAGCTTCAATCCTTCATCGACTTCGTCGCGGAACGCTTCAAGGCGGCTTGAGCGATTCCGTGGAATGGTAGAGTCGCCGTATCTCCCGCACGCGGTGTTCCATGATGACCTCAAAGTCCCTGGCGAGTCTTGCTCTCGCGCACCCGATCTTCCAGGCGCCGATCGGTTCTGTTGCATCGGCCTCGCTCGCCAGCGCGGTCTCCAACGCGGGCGGCCTGGGCCATCTCGCGTGTACCTGGCGCAGCCCTGAACAGCTCAGGATCCTGTTCGGCAGAATGCGGACTTTGACGGCCCGACCCTACGGCGCGAACTTTGTTTTGGATTTTCCGATTGACGATCGCCTCGCCGTCGCACTCGAGCAGGGCGTGCGCGTCGTTTCATTCTTCTGGGGCGATGCCAGACCGTATTTGGCGCGGGTGAAGTCCGCCGGCGCGGTGGCCATCCAGGTGGTGGGTTCAATCGGCGAGGCCAGGCGGGCGGCGGATGCCGGATTCGATCTGATCGTTGCCCAGGGCCGGGAGGCGGGCGGCCACGTTTGCGGCACAATCGGCACCATGGCTCTGGTGCCGCAGATCGTCGACGCCGTCGCTCCGCTGCCGGTACTGGCGGCAGGCGGCATCGCCGACCGTCGGGGAGTTGCAGCGGCGGCGGCGCTTGGAGCTTCCGGTGTCTGGGTCGGTACGCGCTTTCTCGCGGCAACGGAGGCCAACATCCACGATCACTACCTGGCGAGTGTCATCGCAGCCTCGGCGGATGACACGCTTTACTCCGAATTGTTTGATATCGGCTGGCCCAATGCGCCGCTTCGCACCTTGAAAAATTCAACAACGCGTCTTTGGGAAGACGCAGGCAGGCCGGTGACACCGAATCGACCCGGTGAAGGTGAAATGGTGGCACGACGCACCGACGGAACCGGAGTTCCGCGTTATTTTTTCGGCTCACCGACGCGTGAGATCGCGGAAGGCGCCGAGGCCATGGCCCTCTATGCCGGAGAAGGTGTCGGCCTGGTCCGCCGCACTTCCCCGGCTGCGGCGATTGTCGCGGATTTGGCGGCGGGGCTGCCATGAGAATTTCCGGCAACACCGTTTTGATCACGGGCGGAACGTCCGGTATCGGCTTTGAACTGGCGAGTCAGCTCAGAGCGCTCGATAACTTCGTGATCGTCACCGGACGTGATCCTGTGGCGCTCGGCATCGCAACCAAGAAGCTTCCGGGCGTTCATGCCATTCGAAGCGATGTGAGTGATCCCGCGGAAATCGACAGGCTGCACCAAAGAGTCATCGACGAATTTCCCGGCTTGAACGTTCTGGTGAACAACGCGGGAATCATGCGAAAGATCAATCTCGCCAGGTTCGCGACACGCCTCGATGAGGTCACACGCGAAATAGACATCGATCTTAGTGGGCCGATTCGCATGTGCATTCGGTTTCTGCCGCACTTGATCAATCAGGCGCAAGCCGCGATTGTCAATGTGTCCTCCGGACTGGCTTTTGTGCCCACCCCGATTTCACCCGTCTATTGCGCTTCCAAGGCCGGTTTGCATTCGTTCACGCAATCGCTGCGGATTCAACTGAGGACGACCGGCGTCAGTGTGTTCGAGCTGGCGCCGCCGCTCACGCAAACCGCATTGTTCAAGGACGATTTGAGCCCGCTTGATGTCGCAGGGGTCAAGCCCATGGACGTGACAATGCTCGTGAAGCATGCCATTGACGGCATCAAGAATGACCGGCCCGAAATCCGGCCCGGATTGAGCAATGTACTCAAGCTCATGAGCCGGGTTGCGCCGGACTTCATCCTCAATCGACTCAGTAAGTCGGTTGACCGCATGTTCGCCGAGCGTTAGGTCAACCGCACCTGCCGGCGGTCTGACACCGGGTTCCTGACTTTTCTCAGCCATTTTCGATAGTTACGGAAATCTCGTCGGAGTTTGCCTACACGAAAATTAGCGGCGCGTGAAAGGTAGTATTCTTACATAGTCCCCCACGATTCATTTCCACCCATTACGATGGGCGTTCGTTGCGTCATCATTACCCCCTTAGGCCCCTTATGCTCGGCACTAACACCGTCTCTCCGGCAGAGACCCATGCAGCGTCGGCTCTCGAGCGCCGCTATCAAGCGGTGCGCGCGGCAACTGTGGCGCTGGCCACGCCCTTATCGGACGCGGACGCCACCGTTCAGTCGATGGTGGACGCCAGCCCGGCGAAATGGCATTTGGCGCATACCACGTGGTTCTTCGAGTCGATGGTGCTCAAAGCCGAATCTTCGAACTACAAACCTTTCGACGAGCGCTTCGATTTTCTCTTCAATTCCTACTATGAATCAGTCGGCGCCCGCCATCCCCGGCCGCAACGGGGCTTGCTCACCAGGCCTGCGCTCGGAGAGGTTCTCGCTTATCGGGAATACGTCGACTCGGCGATTGCGCAGCTGTTGCAAAGCATGCCGGCGCAGAGTGCGCTGAAAGTCATTGAACTGGGCTGTCATCACGAGCAGCAGCATCAAGAATTGTTGCTGACCGACATCCTGCACTTGTTTGCGCAGAATCCGCTGCGCCCGGCGTACAAAGAATCTGTCCCGCTGCCGGTCGAGCTCATCGACAGATCACAAACCTACCAAAGTTTTGCGGGCGGCCTGATCGATATCGGACACCAAGGCGAGAGTTTCGCGTTTGATTGTGAAGGCCCGAGGCACGCGGTACGTATCGAGCCCTACCGCCTGTCTGATCGCTTGGTGACGAACCGCGAGTGGGCGGAATTTATCGCGGATGGCGGCTATCGCAATCCGCTGCTGTGGCTTTCGGACGGCTGGGCCACGCTGCGAAGCGCAGCGTGGTCGGCGCCGCTTTACTGGGAAGCGCGCGATGGCGAGTTTTGGGGCATGACTTTGCGCGGCGCTCAGCCCATTGATCCGGACGCGCCGGTCACTCATGTCAGCTATTTCGAGGCGGATGCCTTCGCCACCTGGGCAAGCCGGCGGCTGCCGACCGAAGCCGAGTGGGAAGCAGCCGCACAAAAGTTGCCGATCGCCGGCAATTTCGCAAATTCGGACCGCCTGCGGCCCCGTCCGGCAGCGGCGTCCGCCGGCGAATTGCGGCAAATGTTCGGCGATGTTTGGGAATGGACGCGAAGTGCCTTCCTGCCCTATCCGCGGTTTCGTCCGATGGAAGGCGCGCTGGGGGAATACAACGGCAAGTTCATGTCAGGTCAGTTCGTGTTGCGCGGCGGTTCTTGTGTCACTCCGGAAGATCACGTGCGGGCGACCTATCGAAACTTCTTTGCACCGCAGGCTCGATGGCAATTCTCTGGATTGCGATTGGCGGAGGACGTGTAATGCTCGCTACAGCAGACTATCGGCTCTCGCAGCCGGAGCTATTTCGTCAGGATGTGATCGCGGGGCTCTCGAAGCGCCGCAAAAGCCTGCCCTGCCGCTGGCTCTACGACGAGCGGGGCTCGGAACTGTTCGAGCAGATCACGCAGTTGGAAGAATACTATCCGACGCGCGTCGAGACCGGAATCCTGCGCGCGAATGCCGCGGAGATCGCCGGTTTCGTCGGCAGGGGGGCGACGCTGATCGAATATGGCGCGGGCGCGGGAATCAAGACGGAAATCCTGATCGCTGCCCTGCAAGCACCGCGATTGTATGTGCCGGTCGATATCTCCGGCGACTTTCTCGATCAAGCGGTCATCTCGCTCAGGCACCGGTTTCCTGACATCGGCATTTGGCCTATTGTCGCGGACTTCACCGGCGACTTCGATATTCCGGCGGCCATCCCCTTAAAAGGACGCTCGGCGTTCTTTCCCGGCTCAACCATCGGCAATCTGGATCACAGCGAGACCGTCTCCTTTTTGCGGCGCATACATCGGCACGTGGGTCCCAAAGGAACTGCCGTCATCGGCGCAGACTTGACCAAGGATATTCGAATTCTGCGGGCTGCCTACAATGATCGGCAGGGCGTCACGGCGGCATTCAACACGAATCTTCTGGCGCGGATCAATCGCGAGCTCGACGGCGATTTCCGAGTCGACCGCTTTGCGCATGAGGCGCGCTGGAACAGTATGAATTCCGCGGTCGAGATGCATTTGGTGAGCCTCGATGCGCAGACCGCAGTGGTGGATGGGCAGAGTTTCGACTTCGAGCGGGGAGAGTCAATTCACACGGAAACCTCGCGCAAGTACGATGTACGCGTTTTTTCCGCGCTGGTCGAGAGCGCGGGTTGGTATATCGAAGAAATGTGGACTGATGCGCGTCAATCCTTCGGAGTATTCGGGCTCGCCTCACTCTCTTGATCGCGGCCGCCGCACGCCCAGGGCTGAAACCTGGGCATGCGGCGCATTTGAGCCAAACAGAGCCGAGGCCGGTCTTAAAGTCGCCGGCGTCTGCCGTTCAATAAAAAGGCAACCACGACAACCAGCACGATGAGTCCAATGGGACCGACGCCCCATCCTGCGCCCAAGCCCCAGTACAATCCGCCGCCGCCGCCGAACAGCAGCAGCAGAATAATCAGCAACAACACCATGTCCATGGATTTTTCCTCTATTTGTTTTACTTTAATCGCGTGCAAACTATCGACGCAGCATGCCCATGAACGATCTTTGCGGGGCAACCATATATCCGGCCAGAAAACCCAGCGATGCCGCCACGCCGGCGATCACGCCGACGGCAACCCAGGGATTTTCCCGCACGTAATCGTCGGCAGAACTCGCTGCGTTTCTGATGGCGTCGAGCGCGGCGGAATCAGCCTTTGCGATTGCCGATTTGGCGGAGTCGATCGTTTCAGTGACACGCGAGCGCAGCTCTTGCAGCTGCGGGCTCTGATCGTTGGCAACCTTGCTCATCAGGCCTTCGACATGGCCGGTCAACTGCCGCAGTTCCTGTGATTTTTCCATCATGGCCCTCCTAATTCTGTCCAGTGATCGTCGGTCATGGTGTTGCAATGGTGCCGGCTCGTCTGTAGGCGGATACGCTCACTTGCCGGTGTGAAATCTCACAGGCCGTCTCGACTCCGGCGTGAAGCACGCTCAATATGACCTCGTTGAACCGCAAATCTGCTATCTGGTCCGTGATACGCGTCTCCAGCGGAAATTTCCTGGAGATGTACGATTTCATGGTCTTTGGCTACTACGCCGCGGCAATCGGCAAAGCATTTTTTCCCAGCGGCAATGCTTTTCTTTCTCTGATGCTTTCGCTCATGACCTTCGGCGCGGGCTTTCTGATGCGTCCCTTGGGCGCCATCGTGCTTGGCGCCTATGCAGATCGGCACGGCCGGCGCGCCGGCTTGCTGTTGACCCTGTCCTTGATGTCGGTCGGTATTCTGTCGATCGCGCTGACGCCGGGCTACGCAAGCATTGGCCTGATCGCGCCGCTCTTGGTGCTTTGCGGTCGACTGTTGCAGGGATTTTCGGCCGGAATGGAACTGGGCGGCGTCTCAGTCTATTTGTCGGAAATCGCCACGCCGGGCCACAAGGGTTTCTATGTCAGCTGGCAGTCGGGCAGTCAGCAGGTTGCCGTCATGTTCGCGGCCCTGGTTGGAGTGCTGCTGGGCAACGGCCTTTCGGCGCAGCAAATGCTCGGCTGGGGCTGGCGGGTACCGCTGCTCATCGGCTGCGCAATTCTTCCGTTTCTGTTCTGGCTGCGACGCTCCTTGCAGGAAACCGATGAATTCATCGCCCGCAAGGCGAGCATCGAGCATTTCGCAAATATTCGGATCGCTCAAGGCCAATTGGAGCATCGTGCTCATCGGCACCATGATGGTGACGATGACGACCGTGTCCTTCTACATGATCACGGCCTATACGCCAACCTTCGGCAGTTCAGTGCTGCATTTGGCGGTCATGGACAGCCTGCTGGTGACGCTGTGCGTCGGCGCCTCGAATCTGTTCTGGCTGCCGATCATGGGCAGCCTGTCGGACCGAGTGGGTCGCCGGCCTCTGTTGTTCGGTTGCACGCTGCTGATGCTGCTGAGCGCCTATCCGGCGATGTTGTGGTTGGTGCATGACGCATCGTTCTCCAGGTTGCTGGCGGTCGAATTGTGGCTGTCCTTCATCTACGGCAGCTACAACGGCGCCATGGTGGTATTCCTGACCGAGATCATGCCGATCGAGGTTCGCACTTCAGGTTTTGCTCTTGCGTACAGCCTGGCGACGGCCATCTTTGGCGGATTCACGCCGGCCATCAGCACGTACCTGATTCATGCAACGCATAATCCGGCGATTCCGGGTCTGTGGTTGTCCGCTGCCGCGCTGGTCGGGCTCATTGGCGTCTGCTTTGCCCGGCCTCAGAGCGCTGCGGCGTACTGAGCCAGACTCAGGGCGAGATGATCGAACATCAGACGCATGCGCGAGACGCGCTTCAATTCATTGTGCATGACGATCCAAATCTCCAACTCCACCTTGAATTGCTTGCTGAGGAGCGGCAAGAGGTCCGGATCTCGGCGCGCGATCCCGGCCTGGCAGATGCCGATTCCAAAGCCGGAACGCAGCGCAGCCAGTTGCGCCAAGTCGTAATCGCAGCGGAACGCGAACAGCTCCCGCGACACCCGCATCGGCGCCGCTTCGAGAAAACCGCCCGAGGGTGCGACGCGGTCGAATCCGATGAGCGTGTGGTGGACCAGGTCTTCCAAGCGTTCCGGATAGCCGTAGCGCTCAAGATAGCGGCGATGTGCGTGAAATCCGAGCACGATCTTGCCGACGCGCTTCGCCAACAGGGCTTTTTGTTTCGGTCGCACCATGCGCACGGCGATATCCGCATCGCGCCGCAACAGGTCCGCCATCTGGTTGGATACCGTCAACTCAATCACCACATTCGGGTGTTGATATCGAAAATTGCTCAAGATTGATGGCAGCACTTCCACGCCCACGACATCGGCGGCCGCGAGGCGCACCACGCCCGCCGCCTCTTCCGCATTGCCGGATCCCATGCGCACAAACGCCGCGGCGGCCGCGGCCATGTCTTCCGCGTGCGGGCGTAATTCGTGAGCAGCGGCCGTCGGCGTCAGGCCGATCTGGGAGCGGGTAAACAGCACTCGGCCGCTCAAGGCAGCCTGCAGCATGGCGATGTGCCTGCCGACCGTCGGCTGGGTCAATCCCAAAGCGCGTCCTGCGGCTGAAAGGCTTCCCAGCCGCAGCACCGCCAAAAACGAGCGGTACAAATCCCAGCCAGGCTCGCTGTGGTCCATGCATTTATGTATAGCAGATCTGCAGTTATACGCAATTTTCTTTATCGATAGGGTCTGCAAGCATGCTTCGTCGATTCAACGGAGAGCAGACATGCAGAGTGCAACTCGAACGGCCTTGGTCATCGGCATCACAGGAAGTCTCGGAAGAGAGGTTGCGGGCGCGCTCTTGCGGCACGGCTGGCAGGTGCGGGCTTTGCATCGCGATCCCGGCGCGGCGCGGAATTCGGTCCCGTTCTCCAATTCCGTTGATTGGATCAAGGGTGATGCCATGCAGTCGAGCGACGTCGTTGAGGCGGCGCGCGGTACCGAGCTGATTGTGCACGCCGCCAACCCGCCGAAATATCGCAATTGGCGCGGACTGGCATTGCCCATGCTCGACAACACGATTGCCGCCGCGAAGAGCAGCCGGGCGCGCGTCTTGCTGCCGGCAACGATTTACAACTTCGGTGTCGATGCCGCGTCGGTTTTAAGGGAAAATTCCCCGCAGATTCCAACCACGCGCAAGGGCCAAGTGCGCGTGGAGATGGAACTGAAGCTGCAGAAGGCAAGTGTCTATGGCGTCCGATCCATCGTCGTGCGGGCCGGGGACTTCTTTGGTCCGGGTGCCGGCAACAGCTGGCTGACGCGCGGCATGGTCAGTGTGCGCGGCGGCCGGGCCCGGTCGGTTTACAACCCAGGGCCCGCCGGCGTGGGTCATTCCTGGGCCTATCTTCCGGATCTCGCCGAGACCATGGTGCGTTTGATCGAGTGCGAGCGCCCGATGTCCGGCTACGAGGTATTTCACTTTCGCGGCCACTGCTTCGAGCGCGGCGTGGAGATGGCGGAATCGGTTTGCCGCGTCGTGGGAATCAGCAATCGCCGCATCAAGCCCTTTCCCTGGTGGATCATCAAATTGGCATCGCCCTTCGTCAATGCCTTCCACGAAATGCTCGAAATGCGTTATCTGTGGCAAGTCCCGTTGCAGCTGGACAATGCCAAATTGCGCGCGCTGATCGGCCCGGAGACCCACACGCCGCTCGACGCCGCGCTCGCCGCCACGCTGGGCCGTAGCTTAAGCGCGATCGGCCGTGAATCGAGCATGGCGGCGTGAATCGGTGATTGCCCCGAACCGCGCCGATTCGTGACATGCTCCGCTCTCCATAAGGGAGCGCCGCCACGAAAGATGTCCCGGGTTTTGACGCGAGCAGGCTCGAGTTCGAGGGGGCCGCGCGCTGTGTTTACCGCGCCGGCGTGGGTCCCGCAGTCATTGTGATGTCGGAAATTCCGGGAATCACGCCTCAAATGGCCGCCTTTGCACAGCGGGTGGTCGAGGCAGGCCACACCGTGTTCATGCCGCTCTTGTTTGGCGAGCCGATGCGGCCTCCCGAGCGCGGCTACGCGCTGCGGGTCCTGGCCGGATCCTGCATCAGCAAAGAATTTCGCGTGCTGGCGGCAAACGAATCGAGCCCGATCGTCGACTGGCTGCGAGCGCTGGCGCGTCACGCCCACCTCGAGTGCGGGGGCCGGGGCGTCGGCGCGATCGGCATGTGCTTCACGGGAAATTTTGCGCTCGCCATGATGCTGAACGCGCCGGTCCTCGCCCCGGTTCTGTCGCAGCCGTCCCTGCCGTTCGCCATCTCCAAGTCGCGGCGGGCTGGGTTGCACGCATCCGCCGAAGAATTGCAGGCCGCCCATGAGAAAATCGACAATCACGGCGCCCGCATTCTTGCGTTGCGATTCATTCAAGACCCGATGTGCCCCGGCGAGCGCTTCGCACGATTGCGCGACGAGTTCGGCTCAGCCTTCGAGGCCATTGAGATCGATGAGAAATATGCCAGTCCCCGCTTCCCCAAGCCGGCGCACAGTGTGCTCACGAATCACCTGATTGATGCAGCCGGACAGCCGACCCGGGACGCGCTGGAGCGCACGCTGGCCTTTCTCAAAGAGCAGCTTTCGCAAGTCCAGGCCTAGTCGATGTTGGGAAGGCGCTACACGATTCCCCATCCAGTGCTGGCCGCGCTCGAGCGCCTATTCGAAGCGCCAATCGCCGGGATTATCGTTATTGAAAATTCGCTGTATGCGCGCGCGCATTTGGGCATGGGCGCGACGACGCGGCCCAATCGCATCCTGCTCGCCATCAGCGGCGCGGAATTTGCCGCAAATCCGCAACTCTTGCTGCACGAATACTTTCACGTCATTCGTCAGTGGCGCCCGGGCCAGCTGACCCGCTGGCGTTATCTCATGGAATCGGCGCGTCGCGGCTATCGAGCGAACCGCTATGAGCAAGAAGCGCGCGAATTTGCCGCGACCGCCCGCGCACGATTCGACCGGTACCTGGCCGAATTCATTCAGTGAATGCGCCGCCCCAGCCAGTCGCTCATGGTGGTTGAAACGAGATCCGCGGCATCTTGCTGCACGAAGTGTCCGGCGCCGGGGATGGTTACCAGCGTGAAGTCCTTCTCGACCAGATCCCACGTTCCACTGAGGGCGCCCGGCAGCAATGCCTGATCGGCAAGGCCGTGAAACTCGAGCACGGGCACGGTCACCTTGGGCAGCGGCGCCGACGGCGCCGCGTTCGAGTCCTGGTCCGGGCGCGGATAGTTGGCCCGATAGTAGTTCAACATGGCCTCGAAATCTGAGCGATTGAAGGCTTCGATGTAGTGCGCGCGCGCCGCATCGTCTTTGACCCAGCCCGCGAGTTTTTCGGAGGTCAGATTTTTTTCAGCTCCGGGCTTCTGGAAATTGAAGGCGTACTGGCTGTTCTTGCGCTGTTCTGGGTTATTTTTGATTTCGCGTTGAATGCCGCTGGGATGAGGCAGATTCAGAATGACGAGCGCCTGAATCCATTCGGGATGCGTCATGGCCAGGGTCCACGCTACCGCGCCGCCCCAGTCGTGACCGACGATCACCGCGTTGCTGCGGCCTTCGGCCTTGATAACCGCGCCGACATCGTTGACCAGCAAGGGCATCGCATATTGCTCGATGCCGGCGGGGCGGCCCGACAGATCGTAGCCGCGCTGATCCATGGCCACTACGCGGTAGTGCCCGCTGAGCGCGTCCATCTGTTTGCGCCACGTGTACCAAAAGTCCGGAAAGCCGTGGATCATCACAATCAGCGGCCCCTTGCCGATCGCGACGTAATGAATTTTGACGCCGTTTGAATCGGCATCGTGATGCTCGACCCGGTCCCATAGGTCCTTGGGGGCAGTGCCCTTGGCCGGCGTACCCGAGGCGCCGATGAGCAGCGAGGCAAAAAGGGTCGCGCACAGGAGATTTATTATTTTCATCTCGGCCTCCTCAATTCCGTGTTGAATCAGCATAACAGATGCGCTCTTGCGCCCTGATTTGTATCTGCGGCGCCGCCTGCTACAGTGCGCATGGCCTTTATCAATAGCGAGTTGCGTATGAAGGGCAAGGTCGTGGTCATCACCGGCGCGACGTCGGGTATCGGCGAAATCGCGGCGCAACGGCTCGCCGGCATGGGCGCGCGCATCGTGCTCGTGGCGCGAAACGCCGCGCGGGGCCAAAAAACCCTGACGCGGCTGCCCAGCATCGGCTCAGGCGCGCCTCATTCAATCTATTACGGCGATTTATCGCGTATTGCCGAATGCAAACGCGTGGCGCGCGAAATCGCCGCCGCCGAACCGCGCATCGATGTGCTCATCAACAATGCCGGCGCCCTCTTCGGCGCACGCCGTCTCACCGCGGACAATCTCGAGGAGACGTTTGCAACCAATCACATGGCGTATTTCGTGCTCACGCTGGGGCTCAAGGCGAGCCTGCTTGCGGCCGCTCCTGCCCGCGTTGTCAGTACCGCCTCCGGCGCACACAAGGGTTACGTGCTGGATTTTGCTGATTTGCAGGCCGAAAAGGGCTATTCCGCGATCCGCGCCTATGGACGCTCCAAACTCTGCAACATTCTTTTCACCCGCGAGCTGGCGCGTCGCTGGAGCGCGGAGGGCGTCACGGCCAACTGCCTGCATCCCGGATTTGTCGCGACGCGCTTCGGCGATGGCAGCGGCGGATTTCTGTCCGGCGTGGTGCGCATCGCCAAAATGTTTGCCATTACGCCGGAGAAGGGCGCCGAAACCATCGTCTATCTCGCTTCCTCTCCCGATGTAGCCGCGATCAGCGGCGAATATTTCTATAAATGCCGCCCGGCGACCCCGACCGCGGGCGGACGAGACGATGCGGCGGCCAAGCGTTTGTGGAACGAATCCGCGCAACGCGCGGCAGTCGAGGATTGAAAAAAATGACGTATCAGATGATCGGCGCGCTCACACTCACCCTGGCGTTGCAGTGCGCTGCTTTGGCTCAGGAAGCACCCATGCCGCCGCTGCGCGCCGATCAGGCCGCGTTCCGGTCGCTGTACAAAGAACTGGTCGAGACCAATACCACGTTGTCGGCGGGCAGTTGCACGCTGCTGGCGCAGCGCATAGCCGCGCACCTGAAGGCCGCCGGTTTTACCGACAAGGATCTCACGCTTTTTTCCGTGCCCGATCATCCCAAGGAAGGTGGTCTGGTTGCCGTTTTGAACGGCAGCTCGAGCACGGCGAAGCCCATGCTCTTGTTGGGTCATCTGGATGTGGTTGAGGCCAAGCGCGAGGACTGGACTCGCGACCCGTTCAAGTTGATTGAGGAAAATGGTTATTTCTATGGCCGCGGCGCCGCGGACATGAAGGCCATGGATGCCACTTGGGTCGACATGCTGATGCGCTTCAAGAAAAGCGGCTATCACCCCAAACGCACCCTCAAGCTGGCCCTGACCTGCGGTGAGGAGACCACCAATGCATTCAACGGCGCGCAGTGGCTCGCGAAGAACAAGCCGGAACTCATCAGCGCCGAATTTGCACTGAACGAAGGCGGCGGCGGCCGCACCGACGGCCACGGCAAGCTGGTCGTGGAATCCATCCAGGTGGGCGAGAAGGCGGCGCAGAATTACCGTTTGGAGACGATTAATGCCGGGGGCCACAGTTCCATCCCCATCCGCGACAACGCCATCTACCAACTTGCCGATGCGCTCGCCAAGGTTCGGGATCTCGAATTTCCGGTGAAAATGACGGATACGACGCGCGCCTTCTTCGCCAAGGCCGGTGCTGCGCGTACCGATGACCTGGGGCGCGCGATGGTGGCGTTGGCAAAGAATCCTGCCGACAAGGCGGCCGAGGCAGTCGTTTCCAAGGATCGCGGCTACCACAGTGTGCTGCGCACCACCTGCGTTGCAACGCTGCTTGAAGGGGGCCACGCAAACAATGCCCTGCCTCAGCGGGCGGCGGCCAACGTCAACTGCCGCATTTTTCCGGGCGAAAGCGTCGAGAGTACCCAGGCCGCGCTGGTCGCCGCCATTGGCGATGCAGGCGTCAAAGTGACGCCGGTGCTGCCGATCCGGCCCATTGCGGTTCCGCCGCCGCTCGATCCCAAGATCATTGGCCCGGCCGAAGCGCTGGTTGCGAAATATTTCCCGGGCGTTCCTTTGATACCCTCCATGTCGACCGGCGCAACAGACGGCATCTTTCTCGAAGCCATCGGCATCCCCGTCTACGGCGCCCCCGGCGGCTGGGGCGACCCGGACGGCAATGGCGCGCATGGACTGAACGAGCGCCGCAGCGTGCGATCCGTGTACATCGGCAGGGACTTTCTCACCGATCTGGTGAAGGCCTACGCGGACTAAGCGCGTTTCTTTTTTGGCTTGGGCGGGAGGGGAAATCATGACGCGATACGTGGGGGCGATTGATCAGGGCACGACCAGCACGCGGTTCATCGTGTTCGACCGCGGCGGAAACATGATCACCTCCGCGCAAAAGGAGCACAAACAGATCTTCCCCAAGCCGGGCTGGGTCGAGCACGACCCGATTGAGATCTGGCAGAACACCCAGGAAGTTGCGGGCGCCGCCTTGGCTCGCGCCGGTCTGGGGCCTTCGGATCTTGCCGCCGTAGGCATCACGAACCAGCGCGAAACCACCATCGTTTGGAACAAGCGCAGCGGCAAGCCGCTGCACAACGCGCTGGTCTGGCAGGACACGCGGGTGGATCAGCTTGTGGCGCAGTACGCCCGAAACGGGGGCGCAAATCGCTTCCGCGCCAAAACCGGACTGCCGCTGGCCAGTTACTTCAGTGGCCTTAAGCTGCAATGGCTGCTGGACAACGTGCCCGGTGCGCGGGCCCAGGCACAGTCGGGCGAGATCCTGTTCGGCAACATCGATACGTGGCTATTGTGGAACCTGACCGGCGGCAGCGAGGGCGGTTTGCACCTGACCGATGTCACGAATGCGAGCCGCACTCAATTGATGAATCTTCAGGCGCTTGATTGGGACGAAGCGTTGTTGGAGGAATTTCTGATTCCGCGCGCCGTGCTGCCGCGCATTGTCGCTTCGAGCGAGGTTTACGGCGCCATCAAGACGCCGGCGCTTTCGGGCAGCGTTGTCGCGGGTATTCTCGGCGACCAGCAGGCGGCGCTGGTCGGTCAGGCATGCTTTCGTCCGGGAGAGGCGAAGAACACCTACGGAACGGGCTGTTTCCTGCTCATGAACACCGGCGAGAAATCGATCGCCTCGACCGCCGGGCTCATCACCACCGTCGCCTACAAGATCGCCAAGGAACAGGCTTGCTACGCCCTGGAAGGATCGATCGCCGTCACCGGTGCGCTGGTGCAATGGCTGCGCGACAACCTCGGCATGATCGCCGCCAGCAACGAGGTTGAAAAACTCGCCTGCGAGGTCGAGGATAATGGCGGCGTCTATTTTGTGCCCGCCTTCTCCGGGCTGTACGCGCCGCACTGGAATGAACGCGCGCGCGGAACCATCATCGGTCTGACCCGTTATGTCAACCGGGCGCACATTGCCCGCGCGGTGCTCGAAGCGACTGCCTATCAGACCCGTGAAGTGCTCGCCGCGATGGGCGAGGACTCCTCGATTCAAATCCCTGAGTTGCGCGTCGATGGCGGCATGGTCGGCAACGAGTTGCTCATGCAATTTCAGGCCGACATTCTCGACGTGCCGGTGGTGCGGCCGAAAATCACGGAGACTACCGCGCTGGGTGCGGCGTACGCGGCCGGCCTGGCGGTGGGATATTGGCGCAATCGCGAGGATCTGGTCAGTAATTGGGCGGTGGACAAGCGCTGGCAGCCGCAAATGGCGGAAAATCGGCGCGCGGCGCTGTTTCACTCCTGGCAGAAAGCCGTGAGCCGGTCTTTGGATTGGACCGACTAGGCGCAGCACAAATTTCGAACCGTGTCTTAAAAAAAATAGCAAGGGGATAGCATGCATTCGGCATTTCTCGGCGAATTCTTGGGCACCATGATCATGATTTTGCTTGGCAACGGCGTGGTGGCGAATGTCCTGCTGCGGCAATCCAAGGGAGAAAAATCCGGCTGGATCGTCATCACCACCGGCTGGTGTTTTGCGGTGATGGCGGGAGTCTTCACTGCCCTCGCAATCGGCAGCGACGGGCATTTGAATCCTGCCGTGACGGTCGGCGTTGCCATATCGACCGGAGATTGGAGCCGCTTGAGCGCCTATGTGCCGGCGCAAATCCTGGGCGCCATGGCGGGTGCCGTGCTGGTATGGCTCACATACCTGTCGCACTGGGAAAAGACGCCCGAGCCGCTCGAAAAATTGGCCTGCTTTTCAACCATTCCCGCCATCCGCGCGCCGCTGGCCAATATCCTCACCGAGATTGTCGGCACCTTCGTGCTGGTGCTGGTTGCCGCCGCCATTTCCTCAAAATACGGCACGGGTGTGGGCTTGAGCCCTGGACTCGGGCCCTTCTTGATCGGGTTTTTGGTGTGGGGAATCGGGTTGTCTCTGGGCGGTCCCACCGGCTACGCCATCAATCCGGCGCGCGATTTCGGTCCGCGAGTCATGCATGCCATGCTTCCCATTGCGGGGAAGGGGACATCGGACTTCGGCTATGCCTTCGTCCCGATCATCGGTCCCTTAATGGGCGCCATTCTGGCCGGGATCTTGGTCAAGATGATCGGCATCTAGCGGCAGCCGCGCGGTAAAGCTGGTTCCGCTCTCTTGTGAGGAGGTCACCGACAGCGTGCCGCCGTGAGCGTGTACGATTTGCGAACAGATATATAAGCCCAGCCCCAGTCCTTCGCGATGCCCCGTGGAAGACGGGCGCCAGAAAGGCTCGCAGATCTTGTCGATGTTTTCCGGCGGGATGGGTTCGCCGGAATTCCAGACGTTGATGACGAGGTCCGAAAGCTCGGCCCGTGCGGAGACCTTGACCGGGCCCTGCGGCGCGCCGTGCTTGAGCGCATTGCCGATCAGATTCGACGCGACTTGCTGCACCCTTCCCAAGTCGCAGCGCACTTTCCGCGTCACGCTGATGTTGGACAATATCTGCCGGTCGGGCTGCCCGTCCTGAAACTCTCTCACCACCGCTTTGAGCCCGGCATCGATATCCTCGACTTCCGCGACGCGCACGCCCAGGCCTTCGCCGAGCCGCGCGCTCGCGAAATCCAACACATCGTTGATCAAGGAAGACATGCGTTTCACGCTGAGCCTGATGCGTGCCGCGACGCCTTTGAGAGCCGGATCGGTGATCTTTTTCTCGAGCAGGACGCCGGCGGAATAGACCGCCTGCAGCGGATTGCGCAAATCGTGACCCAGGATCGCAATGAACTGTTCACGCAGTTCATTGTCAGCCTGCGCGCCGCGCAGCGCCGATTGGTCCTCCTGCCTGGCCTTCTCGCTGTCGAGCTGCATGGCGATGAGTGCGGCGAAGCGCGTGAACATGCTTAAGATCTTTGGGTCCGCCACCTTGGCGGGCGCCGGATCAATGGCGCAGAGATTCCCAAAGTAGCGGCCATTCGACAGAACAATCGGGACCGATACGTAGCTCTCTATCTTGTACAGCTTCGGGGTGTGATGTCCGCAGTAACGCGGGTCGGTGCTCGCTTGCTCGATGACGATGGGCGCATTGGAGCGTTTTGCTTCGATGCAGAGTGTGGACTCAAGATCGAGCTGTCCGCCGGCCTTCAGCCCGAAATTGATCTCATCCTTGACGACGCACGCCGTCCAGGTGCTTTCGCTGACGCGGGCCACGGCGGCAAATCTCATCCCGGTGGATTCGCACAACACCTCCAGCAGCGTGGGTATCGCCTGCAGCTGGTTGACGGCGGCAACATCGCGCGCAATCTCTTCGGCGGATTCGCGCACCATGTCGGGCGGTGGGGGTGAATTGGCGGACAAATCAAGATCCTTGTTGCAGAGCGGGGGCGATGGGGAATGCGGATCTTAGGGCCGCATACTGCTCGCAATTTAGCATTCTCGCCAGATGATTTGCGGCGCAAAGCGAATCCTGACAAGGCCTGACAGGATTGAAGCTTAAGCTGCAATAACCTGGGTCAGTATTCGGGGTGAACTTTGAGAAAATCAGCAACCGCGGGCCGCGCAAGCACAGCTGCAGCAGCCGTGCCGGGCCAATGCCTGTGCGGCGCCGTACGCATTGAGATCGATTTTCCGGCCCGATGGGCCTGGCACGATCATTCCGCTGCGAGCCGGCACGCTCATGGCGCCGCCTATGCGACCTACGTCGGCAGCTGGCGGCGCCGCTTCCGCATTACACGCGGCCTCGAAAAAATCACACATTTTAAAGATGCCGCCTCCGGCACGACGCGCAGTTTTTGCGCGCGCTGCGGGACGCCGATTTGCTACGAACGGGCGCGATCGCCGCATATGGTAAATGTGCCGCGCGCCCTGTTCAAAACGCGCACCGGCAGACAGGCGCGCTATCACATCGGCATCGAGCAGATGCCGGAATGGACTTACCTGGGGGAGCGGCTGGTGCCGCTCAAAGGATTTCCCGGCGTTGTTTGGGATCGATCGAAAAGAAAGCCCCGCGCGCCGCCGATATCAGGTGGTTCACAAAATTAGTAAAAGCAGGCGGCGCCTTAAAACCGTCGCCTTCATGCCACGCGGCCAGTCTGCTGCTGCAGACAGCGCGATCTCGCGCGGCTTTACAGAAGACATGAGAGCGTCGATACCGCGAGTTGGGTCACGTTGTTACAGTGCCGCCGCACGCCATATTGTGCGGGACGATGAACCCGCGCTTTAATCAGGGTGAAAGGATGAAATCAGTCAACGAGCTTCTTGAGTTGTTCACGCGGCAGGCCGCGCTCGAAAAAGCGATGCGACAGCCGGGCGGCGCTCGTGTCATCGAAGAGCAGGAGCTGCTCGCTGTCCGCCGCAAACTCGCCAAATTTCCGGAGGCCATGGGCGTTTCGCTCACGTCGGCCAGGGACCCACCAAAAACGGCAAAATCCGGCTGCGGAACCGACGGCTGAGGGTCACTCGCGTTCCGCGCTTCAAACCGATCTCGTAGTCGCCGTGAAAGAGTGGATGCAGCTCCACGATTTGTTCCACATTGATGATGGTCGAACGGTGCACGCGTACAAAGTGGCTCCCATCGAGGCGCGCTTCCACATCGCGCAGCGCCTGACGCGCAAGATAGCAATGTCCGTTGACGAAGATCTTCACATGCTTGCCGGCTGCCTGCACGAGTTCGATATCGCGCACGGGCACAAACAATACCCGGCCGCCGTCATTGACCAAGAGCCGATCCCGCAACCTGGGCACGGCGCCGCCGGCCTGCGGTGAAGTTCCGAGTGTGGTGCGTTCCTGGCTGAGCAGCGCCCGGGCGCGCGCGATCGCTTTTGCGAAGCGCTCGTCATCAAAGGGCTTGAGCAGGTAATCCACCGCCTCGACCCCAAACGCCTCCACCGCGTACTCGGAATACGCGGTGATAAAAATCACGAAAGGAAGTACGCCGCGCGCCTCGAACGTGGCCAGCAAGTCGAACCCATTGCGCCCCGGCATACGCACATCCAGCAACAGCAGGTCCGGAGCGGAGTTGGAATCCAGCTTCTCGCACTCAGCCACCGATGCAAAATCGCCGATCAAATGAAAATCCGGTTCCTTTGCGAGGAGCCGGCGAATGCGCTGCCGCGCAATCGGCTCGTCATCGACAATCAACGCCGACAGGGGTGGGCGGTTCACTCAAGTTTCCGCCGGCGCGGATCTGGCCGGCATGTCGAGCAGGGCGAGGGTTCCGCCGTCGGCATTGGGACCGACGCTTATACCGGCGTCCGCTCCGAAGGCTGCGCGCAGGCGTGCTTCGACGTTGCGCAGGCCTTCGCCGAAGTCGCCGCGCGCCAGCGGTGCAATGAGCTGCGGCGTGCTGTTGGTCACTTCGACGAGCAGCCGACCCTGAGAGCATCGAATGGCTACGCTGACCGCCAGTGCATCGCAGGAACCAGAGCGTCCGTGCTCAATGGCGTTCTCAACGACAGGCTGCAGAAGTAGCGCCGGTATCAAGGTGTTCATTGCCGCCGGATCCACGAGCAGCGTTACGCTGAGTCGATCGCGGAACCGCGTTTGCTGAACCGCGAGATAGGCATCCAAGCCGATCACCTCGACTTCGACGCGGACCCAAGGACGCTTGGTGCTTTCAAGGGCCACACGCAGAAAATCGCCGAGCCGCGCCACCATGGTGGTCGCCTGGGCCGGGCTCTCACTGATCAGCTCGGAAATGGCGTGCAACGCATTGAACAAGAAATGCGGGTGGAGCTGCGCGGAGAGCATTGCCATGCGCAGGGTCGCGACCTCCGCCGAAACGCGCGCGAGGTGCATTGACTCGCGATGATACCGCCGGGCGGTGTACACGAACGCCACGGCCACCAGCCCCAGCACATACGGGACCATCCAGAACCGCAATAGTCCCACCCACTGCATCCAGGTCGGGTGAAACGGCAGCCAATCGCTCATGTCTTCGCCGATGTGCGACAAGCGCGCATCGACAATCACTTCCGTCACTCCGAGCACCAGGGGCGAAAGGCGCGCAACCAGAAGCGCGAGCGCGACGTGCACGGCGATAACGCGCATTCGCTTGATGGGCGCGCGCGGCCACCCTTGGCCGAGGGCGATGCGATAGGCGCACGCCGACATTAGGAACAGCAACACGTGATGCACGAGGCGCGCCGTGGAACTGACGATGTAGTTGCCGTTCTGAATAGTGCCGCTGGCGGGCCACGACCACAGCAGGCCCAGAATTGCGATCGCAAGCCAGCACAGTCCGCCCGCCGTCCAAATGATCGGCCACAGTTCGTCGCGCGGGGGCTCGCGCGCAGAGACCTGATGACCGGCCAGATCTTCCGATTGCAGTCCGATGTCTTGCGCCAGATCTGGGGTGCTCATGCAGGCAGTGTAGAAGGTGTCGCGGAAGGCGCCAACAGCGTTCGCAGCAGGTGGAGCCAGCGGGACTGGGCGCGGCGCAAGCGGCCGCGGCGCGCGCATTTAGAGGCGCCGGCCGGGCGCCGCGGCCGAAATCGAAGATCCGCTCGCGCCGCACAAACGCCGGTGGCTCCGTGCTGACTCCCGCTCGCGCCCGCTGTGTTGTCGGAGCTTGCTGCGCTTCATATCGTGGTTTGGGACGAAATCGTCGATACAGGGGACGAACTCGTCGGTTGGCCCTAAACACCACTGCGCAGCAACGTCTCTTATTCAATACGGCCCGAGAACCAAAAAATTCAACGCGAGGGAGAGCCGCGCCGATGCGATTACTCGATAGTATTGCCCGCTGCTACACGCCGCTGGTCCTGCCGTCCGCCATGGCTCAGGCTGAGGTCGAGCTTGCGGGACCGAGCCGCTTCGCGGCGCAAATCGCGGCCTGTCCGTTGCGCTTCGTGCTGGGTGATGATTTGACCCAGGCCAGCGCCGACCTGGCATATGCGGACGGCGCGCGGCTGGTCGGCTGCCTGGATCTGCTGCGGATGCCCGCACCGCACCTTTGGATCGAGTGGAACGACGAGGTGCACAAGCGCGTGATTCATGAGACTCGCTCCTCAGTCGAATTCGATTCGGCCGCCGCGGGACGCAAGGTCGGCATTTTGCTGCGTGCCTCCCCCGACGGGTTGACCGCGGTCGGGCGCACTTTTTGGACCGACGCCGCGGCAGAAGAGCAGGCCGAGATCACGCTTTCGCCTCTGGAAACGCATTTCGATCTGCGCGGCGAATTCGCCGATTCCAAAGAGACGCACGATGCCCTCTCCGGCGGCTTTCTCGACGCCACACACGGAGGCAATGCGGCTACCGCATCCCTGTTGGACCATGTTCGGTTTCGCTTCGAGGAGTCGTGGGCCGCTTATTATCGGGAGGCGGCGCAGGCTGCGGATTTCAAGCGCCGATTGATCAACGAATCAATCGATTCAATTGCCTGGGATGCGCCCTTTGTGCTGGCCTTTCTGTTGCTGCTGAGCGCCAAAGACGCCACTCGTTTGCTGCCGATATCGCGCGCCGCCATCAACCGCAAACGACTGGCGAACGGCCGCGCTCCGCTGCTCGATCACATCGAAGTGAATGCCTCGCTGGATGCCGTGTCCACATCGGACTCGGCGGACGAGGGCAGCAGCGGACGCCAATCGCCGCGCCTCCACCATGTTCGCGGCCATCTTGTGCGGCGTGAGAACCGGGTGTTTTGGCGCGTGCCGCACTTGCGCGGCAGCGGCTGCCGCGGCGCGGTTCGCTCCAGGACCGTCTGCCTGGCCTTTACCAGGAGGACCGATCAGGTAGCGCGTGTCTAGGAGCCTGTCTCCAGGCTCCTTGCTCAAGGCCGTGCGCGCATGCCGTCCGTGGCGAAGGTCACGCTGCCCGCAAAGTTTGCGCGGATTGACTCCAACACCGTCTGCCTTGCTTCATCGGCGGCCGGCGAAATATGGCTCAGCAACAGCGCTCCTGCGCCCACTTCCCTGGCAAGCTGTCCGATGTCGTGCGGCGGCGTGTGCAGGGTGTAGAGCACGGCGGGGGAGCCGGGCGGATCGAGAACCACGGTATTGAACACCAAAAGGTCGGTGGACTTGGCGATGCGCCGCAACGCCGGCAGGCCCCGTGCATCGATGTCGCCCGAGAACGTGACGCTCTTGCCGGCATGCTCGATGCGATAAATCACCGCAGGCGCATCGCCGTGATGCCCCGCAATCGCGGTGATCTTTAAGCCGTCGTGACTGAGAATTTGCCGGGCTGCGGCGTCCCCAACCGGCGCCGGTATGTCATGCCCATGCAGCGTGATCGGCGCAGCGAAATCGTTCAGGTAGGCAAACGCGCCCTTGGGTCCGAACAACAAGCGCAGAAACTCACGCGTGCCGGGAAAGTAGGCGTTCTCACCTCCGCCCTGTGAGCCGGTCGGTCCCCACACACTGAATGCAATGGGTCCGGAACTCGACACGGCGCGTGCTTTGAACAAACCGGGGATTTCGCCGGCATGGTCGATATGCAGGTGCGTGAGCAGCACGATGTCCGTGTCCGCCAATGAAGCTTTTGCCTCGCCCAGGCGCGCGAACGATCCCGGACCCGCATCGACGAGGATGCGCGCATCGCCGTCAATCAAGATCAGATAGCTGGACGCCGCGCGTCCCGCGGCGCCCGGGCCGCCGGAACCCAGGACCAGCACTTCGAGCGGTGCAATTGCCTGCGCAAACAGCCCGGTGCTCGAGCCGAAAAACAGCCAAATCGTCGGCAGTACCAAGCGGTTCAAGGTGTGCATACAACGCGCAATTCATAGCACAGATTGGCGCGCCTGCGCAGAGCCTTGGCAGCGTTTGCCTTTTAGCGACCGCGCTGACACTCTGCTCGTCTCATAACAACGTAAGGGACCGCCTCAATGTCCGCATTCAACGCAAATTCAGCCGCGCCCGGCTTCTGGCGGCGGGCTCTCCTCGGCCTGGCGGGATCGTTCATCGGGCTGTTGAGTTTTGTGCAGCCGCAGGCGGCTGAAGGTGCAAACGCAAAGGCGGCCGCCGCTCCTCTCAAGGTCTATATCTCGGTCGATATGGAAGGGATCGCCGGCGTCGTGACCGCCGACCAATTGCTCCCCGGCGGTTTTGAGTATGAGCGGTTCCGCCGCTTCATGACCGATGAAGCCGTGGCGGCGGTTCGAGGTGCCCAGGCGGCGGGGGCCACGGAGGTCGTGGTGAGCGATTCGCATGGCAACGGCGAGAGTCTGTTGATCGAGCTCTTCCCGAAGGATGTTCGAATCGTGCGCTCGTGGCCGCGGCACGGCGAAATGATGGCTGGCCTCGATTCCAGCTTCGCCGCCGCACTTTTTGTCGGTTATCACGCCTCCACAACCAATCCAAAGGGTGTGCGCGCTCATACCATTTCGAGCGCCCACTTTACGCGTGTCGCCCTGAACGGCACCGCCGTTACCGAGGGGGAATTGAATGCGGCCTATGCCGGTGCCATGGGGGTGCCGGTGGTTTTTATTTCCGGCGACGATGTCGCTGTCTCCGAGGTCACGGCGCGCTTGGGTGCAATGGAGTCTGTGATCACCAAAAAGAGCCTTGGATTTCACTCGGCGGAGTCGCTCACGCCGGCCGCCGCCTGCGACAAGATCTATCAGGGCGCGCTCTCGGCGGTCGCGCATCGAGATCAACGCAAACCCTATGTTGTTCCGGCTCCCATCACCTTGGATATTTCATTCAAAAATTACACATCGGCGGAAATCGTCGCTTATCTGCGTTCCGTGCAACGCACCGACTCTCATTCGATTCGCTTCGTGGGCCGCGACATGGACGAAGTCATGGACTTCATCGTTTTTCTGGACTACTACAATCCGGACATGACGCCGTGAGGGCGCCGGCGCGCGTCTCGCTACCGGGCCCAGATTCGCACGAACTCAGACAGATTCGGCAGCACATCGACCGCGGCATGCAGCAGGACGATCAGCAATAAACTGCGGGTTCGCGCCCACAGCGTTCCGAACAGCACTGCGACCGGCGAGAGCACGGCAAGCGTAAAGGCAGTTACCTGCAGAGGGTCGGTCGAGTAGCCGTCGACGCCCGGGTGCCCGCGCAGATAGAGTCCCGGAACGTGCGCCAACGCGAATAGCACGGCGCCTCCCACGATCGCCCCCACTTGGGTTCCCAAGACGGCCGCCAGCCGCGTTTGCAGCACCGCGCGAAACAAGAATTCCTCGCAAAGGCCCGCTTCGATGGCCAGCCACACGAATGAGGCCGGCGCGGCCCACGCCAGTGTGGCGACGGATGCGTGCAGCGCTTCGATCTCACCCAGTGCCGGCGACACGACGCACAGCAGCGCAAGAATAACCGCGCCCAGCACCAGCAACGGCGGCCAGAATCCGGGCCGTCCGGCCCGCGAGCTGAAGAGCGGCGCAACCTTGGCGCCGAGCGCCGCCAGCAGCAACGCCGGCGCCGCCACATGCATCAGCAGCTTGACCAGCAGTACCAGCAATTCCTGGCCGCGTCCTGCGGGCAAGGCCGCGCGCGTCGCGTTCATTCCCCAGCCCAGAAAGGCCACTGCGTAGAAGATCAAGAAGCCGAGAATCACCCACAGTTCCAGAGCCGGCCTAGCGACGAGGATTTTCGGCGGCGCCGCGCTTCGGGTCAGCGGCAGGCTCAGCAGGGGCAGCGCAACGCCGAATACGCCGAGCGAAATCGCCGGCAGCGTCCAGTCAGCGCCCTTGGCCGCAAGATAGGCGGTTGCGGCCCCCCACAATCCCAGATATCCGCACGCAAATGTCGCTGCGCGAGCCGGGATGCGTGAAGTCGCAGTCATGATGGCGGTATGATCCTCGAATGCTCAGCGCCTTGCTAGCCATCGCCGCCCTGCAGTCCGGGGCGGCTGATGCGAATCTTGCATCCGTGCAGAAACGATTGCGCGCCGACGACCAGGCGCTGCTCGATGCCATTGCGCCCGGTGACAAGGCCGTGTGGGAGCGGCTGTTGACTGAGGACGCGGTCTACGTCGACGAAAACGGCACGGTCTTGAACCGCGCCCAATTCCTCGCCGCATTGAAGCCGTTGCCGGCCGGCTCGAGCGGGCATATTTCCATCATCGATTATCAAGTCAAGCTCCACGGTCAGGTGGCCCTGGTCGTTCACAAGGACGATGAGCGCGAAAATTACCACGGCATCCCGTTGCAAGCCGGGTACCTCATGACGGAGACGTGGATCAAGGAAGGGGCGGACTGGCGTCTCGCCCTCGTGCATGTGTACGTCGTGGCCAAAGACCCGCCTGCCGTCAAGACACCGGTAAAGCTGCTGGCCGAGTATGAAGGCCGTTATCGCGCGGCACCCGATCTCTCCTACGTGATTCGGCGCGAGGGGGACCATCTCATCGGTGAGCGCCAGGGACTGCCGAACGTAACGCTGGCCCAGGAATCTGCCGATGTGTTCTTCGTGCCCGGACATCCGCGCGATCGAAAAATATTCCGGCGCGATGCCGCCAACAAAATCGTCGATTTCGTCGATCGGCGCGAAGGCGAGGACCTAGTGTTTGTTCGCGGCGGCGAATGAGCTCGTGGGATAGATCGCCGGGCGGTTGCCATCATTCGCGATGGTTAAGGTCAGGCGGTAGAAAAAAGTATTGAATTTTGCTGCGGCCGCGAAATCCATCGGCTGCGTGATGTCGTCCTGCGGCCGGTGGTAGCGGATCTGATACCACTCGCGGTAGCGCCGTTCCGCCTCGGTGTTCGGATCGTAGCCGAAGATGAAGCTGATGGCCGGCACATGAATGCCGAGAAAGGGATGCTGATCGGCGCGCGCCAGCAGATTGCGCTCCGGTTCCGCATCCGGGCGAATCTCGATATGCATCGGCGCGGCGACGGCGCGTGCGGTTGCGCCGAGGCTGGTATCGCCGAGCGCCTCCGCCGTCAGGATATTCAAGGGGAAAAGCGGCCGCAGTTGGTCGAGATTCACGTCTGCCGCAAGCCGCGCGGCGGGCACGGTCGGATGGTCCACGAACCAACGCGAGCCGAGCAGGCCTTTTTCCTCGCCGGTGAAGGCAATAAAAAGAATGCTGCGCTTCGGCACCCGCAAGCGGCGCGCCTTGAGATCATCGGCCGTTTGAATCAGCAATGCCACATAGGCCGCATCATCCAGCGTGCCGTTGTAGAGATTGTCGCCTTTGACCGGTGTGCCATATCCATAACCGTCCAGGTGCGCGGCAATCACGACGAACTCGTTTTTCAGTTTCGCATCGCTGCCCGGGAGAGTCGCAAGAATATTCGGAGAGCTGATGTCGCGCTGTGTCAGATGCACCGAAACGCGCAGCTTGCTCAGAATGTCGAAGTTCGGCAGCGGCTGCTTGGCACCGCCGCTCTTGAGTATCGCGGCGGCATCCTGGCCGGTGCCGGCGAGCAGGGTGGCAAAGGACTCGGCGCTGAGGCGCATGTTTGCGAGAGGGACCGCATGCGCCTTCTCGACTAGCGGCATGCGCAGCGCGACGCTGCGCGCGTACGCATAGGGCCAGCGCGGCGGCTCAATCGTAAAATAAGGGTCATCGACGCTGATGAGACCAAGCGCGCCGCCCTCGCGGGCATTGGCTGCGCGCGCTGAACCATTGGGCAGACCTGCGCGCTGCGTGCCGAGACAGACGACGATTTTTCCGGCGATGTCGGTCATGGCGTCCTTGCCGCAATATCCGCGAAATGTGAGCGCAGCTTCGAACTTGGGCGCGAGGCCGTCTGCCGGTGCGATCGTGATTTGCTGCAGAAAGCCGAGCGCGGTTTCCGCGCCGTCGGCGCCGACGAGCGAGAAGCGGGTGCCGTCCGGAACGACATTGATCTCGTGCATGGGAACGGTCTGAAAATAGCCGCCGTTCTCGCCGGCGGGCGACAGGCCTGCCGCCTTGAAGCGATTCGCGACATAGTCGGCGGCGCGCTGGAAGGCAGCCGATCCGGTATCGCGGCCTTCCATGCGATCGTCGGACAGCGCGACGGTCGTATGCCACCAGGCCAAGGTGTCCGCGTCGTGAATTTCCGCGTCGCGCAAGTGCTGCTGGGCTCGGGAGGCGGGCGGCGCAGCAAACGCGAGCGCGCAGCACGCTAAAGTGGAGAAGCTAAGCTCCCGCGTCATTCTTGGCATGCATTTCATCCTCGACATCATTCACCGCAGCGCGTCCCCGATCAGCTACCTTTCGCAACCTTGCGCAGTTTTTCAATCCGCGCCGGTGCGGGGTCGTTTGGCCCCAGGAACTGCATCATCGATTGACCATGGATCGCATTTTCCGCGATCACCTTCAATGCCACAAGAATGGGCGTGGCGAGGATCACGCCGGCGATTCCCCAGAAAACGCCGCCAAACCACAGGCCCAAGAATATCAGCAGTGGGTTGACGTCCAGCCGCCGACCCACCAGCAGCGGCTGCACGATCTGCCCCTCGATCACGGACAGTCCTAAATAGCTCAAGGCGACGCCGGCCGCGTGCCCGAGTCCCTCGAACGAGACGATGGCGACCAGCGTCACCACCAAGAGCGTGGTCGTGGCGCCGGCATAGGGAATGAAATTCAGCAGCGCGGCCACGGCGCCCCAGAGGTAGGGCGTGGGCATTCCCCACGCCATCATGACCAGCGTGGTCGCGATCCCCAATCCGATATTGATGAAGGTGGTAATGACGTAGAAATGACCGACTTCGGCGCGAACTTTGTCGATATACCCCTGCACGTGATGCGCCTTGAGGTGATCGAAAAAGGCGGCGGTCATGCGCGCCACCATCGGCGGTCCACCCGCCAGCAGAAACAGCGTAATGATGACGAAGGTCGCGAGACCAATGGCCGCATCGCGCACGGTGGAGAGCAGGATGCGCGAGGTGCTTTCCTGCGGCGCGGTCACCGCCGTCGGTTCGGCCGGCGTCGGCGCGCCAACCTTTCCCGCCCGGTCGGTCAACTGCTCGATGTGGCTCATCAGCCGCGCCACGGGGGTGAATTTTCGTTGGATCACGGAAAGCGTGTGCGGGGCGGAGGCATACCATTGCTGGCTCGGCGTCCAGACGAATGCCACCAATCCGCCCACCGCCGCGAGCGCCGCGACCAGGATCAAGACCGCGCCGAGGCCTCGCGGCAAGCCGAGGCGGTGCAAGGCCTCCACCGGGCTCGACAAAATGAGGCCGGCAAGCATGGCGAGCGCCACGGGAATGAAGGCGGTATGCCCCACGTAGAGCAGCGCACCGATCAAAAACAGCAAAATTCCCTTGGCGGCGTTGAATTCCCGCAGGCCCTTGAGGGTTTTTGGCAGGCGGTCGAATTTTGAAGGCTCAGTGGACATGCGGCATCCTGACTGGATGCCTACTCTAACCTGTATTACCGGAGACTTCCTGGCACGGGACGCCGGCCGCGGGCTACGCGGCCGGGAGCGCGTTGATGGTGACGTAGTATCCGTCCGGATCCCGCAGTGAGAACTCCTGCGTTTCAGTGCTGGGGTTCACGTGCGGCTCCTCCTCAAATCTGGATGCAAGCGCGCGCGCTCTCTCTAGTGCCGGGGCGAAATCATCGACCCGGAAAAACAACAGCAGTCCATTTCCAGGCGGCGCCTTGTCCGGGCTCATCAACGATGGATGCTCGTGCGCGCCCCACTGGTGCAGACACAGCAAAACGGTCCCGTCCGAATCGAGGATCTGCCCCCAGTCATCGTGCGCCGGAGCCGTCCGCGGCTGCCCGAAGAGCGCCTGGTACCACTTGAAGCTCAATGCAACGTCTTTGACGCCGATGATCGTCCATATGCGCTTCATTTGTGTCCTCCGCAGCCCTGCGTTTCACTCATGCGCCGCGAAAGAGCGTCAGGCGGCATTTAGCGATCATGGAACAACCCCGCATGGACAGCTACCATTAACACAGATTAAAGACCAGGTGCCGTCGCACTTTGTCTGATGCCCTGGCCGGCCATGTCTTACAATCCGCCGCTATGAAAACACTTATTTCGCTGCTGGCCTTGTTCATGGCGCTGCCCGCGGCGCAGGCCGCTCCTGAACGCCTCGGAACCGTTTCCTTCGCAGTGTCCTGCGCGCCGTCGGTTCAAGCCTCTTTCGTTCGCGGCGTCTCGCTGCTGCACGATTTTTGGTACCAAGAGGCGCAGCGCCAATTCGAGCAGATCGCGAACAGCGATCCGTCCTGCGCGATGGCTCACTGGGGCATCGCGATGAGCCTGTACCATCAGATCTGGGATCGGCCGGACGAGGGCACCGTCGCCAGGGGCTGGAGAGAAATGCAGAAGGCGCGGGCGCGCCCGGCGAAGAGCGCACGCGAGCGCGAGTATGTCGCGGCTCTGAGCGATTTCTACGCCCCAGGCCCGCGCGACTATCAGGCGCGCGTCGTGTCTTACGCCGCCGCCATGGGCAGGCTCTATCAGGATTACCCCAAAGATACCGATGCAGGTGCGTTCTACGCGCTGGCGCTCCTGGCATCGACGGCGCCCAATGATGATAGCCTGACGCTGAATCGCAAGGCGATGGCGGTGCTGACGCCTTTGTTTGCGAAATATCCCGATCATCCCGGCGTGGTGCACTACATCATCCACGCCTGCGACACGCCCGCGCTGGCGCAGGACGGACTCGCGGCGGCGAAGCACTACGGCGAAATTGCAGCCTCCGCTCCGCACGCAGTCCACATGCCCGGCCATATCTTCGCGCGTTTGGGAATGTGGCAGGCCGACATCGACGCCAATGTGGGGTCGGTGGCCGCCTCGCGCGCGGCCGAAAGCAGAATGCAAAGCGGCGCGATGGATCAATTTCATTCCGACGATTTCTTGGTGTACGCCTACCTGCAGAGCGGGCAAGAGGCTCGGGCCAAAGCCGTGCTGGACGATTCCGCCGCGGCGATTGCCCACTTCGAGACCATGTCCGACATGGGTGAGCACTACATGACCGGCATGTTTCCCTACTACCGCACCAAGCTGCCGATCATCTACAACTTGGAATTGCGCAATTGGAAAGCCGCCGCCGCGCTGCAGGCCGTCGCCGGCGCCCCGCCTGAAACTCAGACGCTGACCTATTGGGCGCGCACGGTGGCGGCCGGTCATCTGCATCAGGCGCAGCAGGCCCAGGCCGACTTGAACGACTATGACGCGTTGGTCGCGAAGATCAAGCAGGGAAGGCATGCCTACTTTGCCGACTCGACCGGCGCGCGCATCGAACGCGGCGAGATGCAGGCGTGGATTGCGTTCGCGGAAGACCAACCGGCCGAGGCGCTCGAGCGCATGCGCGAAGCCGCGGATCTTCAGGACAAAGTGGGACAGGGCGAGGTCGACATCCCCGCGCGCGAAATGCTCGCCGACATACTGCTCGACTCGGGCCGCCCGCAAGAGGCACTGGCCGAATACAAGCAGGCGCTGACCTCGAGCCCAAATCGCTTCAATGGTCTTTATAACGCCGGCAAAGCGGCCGAGGCCGCGGGCGATGCGCCGCAGGCGCAGCGCTACTACGCCGAGTTGCTGAAAGTTACCGATAACGGCTCGCACTCGACCCGGCCCGAGTTCGATCACGTCAAAAGCGTGGTGTCATCCGCCAAGCTCGCGGTAAAGTGACGGCTGCCGCCGCGGGGCGGCTGCATTTCACGCTCGAAGCCACGGCCGGGAATTCGAGCGCCCGTGCCGCGCGCTTCACCACACAGCACCACGAGGTGCTCACCCCGACGTTCATGCCCGTGGGTACGCATGCGGCGGTTCGATCGCAGCGCCGTGAAGATCTGCTGAAAAGCGGAGCACAGGTGTTGTTGGCCAACACCTATCATCTGATGCTGCGCCCCGGTCTCGAGATCTTCGAGAAATTCGGCGGCATCCATGGGTTCATGAACTGGCCGCGGGCGGCGCTGACCGATTCGGGCGGTTATCAAATCTTCTCGCTTCCCGGCAGCCGCACGCTGTGCGAGGAATATGCGGAATTCACCAGCTATGTCGACCGCACGCGGGTCCGTCTCAGTCCCGAGCGCAGCATCGAAGCGCAGAAAATCATCGGCGCCGACATCATGATGGCACTCGACCACTGCGTGCCCTCGACGGTGGAGCACGCGGAAGCCCGCAGCGCCATGCAGCTGACGCATCGCTGGGCGGCGCGCAGCCTGGCGGCCCGCGGCGATTCGCCCCAGGCATTGTTCGGCATCGTGCAGGGAGCGAGCTATGCGGACCTGCGCATCGAAAGCGCGAAGACCATTGCGCAGATGCCGTTCGACGGCTATGCCATCGGCGGACTCGCCGTGGGCGAGAGCAGCGCGCAGCGCGAAGATTGCACCGCCGCGGTCACCGAATGGCTGCCGCAGCACCGTCCGCGGTACCTGATGGGGGTGGGCACGACGCGCGATTTACTCGAAGCCGTGCATCGGGGCGTCGACATGTTCGACTGCATTCTGCCCACCTCGCTCGCCAAGCAGGGTGTGGCGTTCACGAGCGTGGGCAGGCGCGATCTGCGGCGCGCTGCCTATCGCGGCATGGAAGGTCCGATCGACCCCTCCTGCCGCTGCTACACCTGCGAGACCCATTCGATCGCTTATCTGTTTCACTTGCAGCGCGTGCACGAAACCACCGGATGGCAGCTGTTGAGCCTGCACAACCTCCATTTCTACCTGCAATTGATGCGCACCATGCGCGCGCACATTCTCGCCGGCACTTGGGCGGAGTTCTACCGCGCGCAGCGCGATGTGCTCGACGCCCGTGACAGCTATGGCAGGCCGGCGCGGCACGTGACCAAGGCCGTGCTGCGCGAACGCAAGCGCAAGCGCGGACGATACGAAGTGATTGTGGCGGAAGCGGTCGGATACATTCGCGACACCGTTTCCGGAGAAATCATGCATCCCGGCGCCGATCCCGCGCTGGAGGCGCAATCCTTGTACGTGGAGCAGTCGCGCTTGTTGGCGCGCCTCCAAGATCCCGCGGCGGCGCCATTGGTGGTCTGGGACGTCGGGCTGGGCGCCGCAGCCAACGCCATGGCAGCCATCCTTGCGGTGGAGAATGCCGGAGCGGCGGCGGCGCGGCCGCTCAAGCTCGTGAGCTTCGAGAATGACCTGGATTCGCTCAAGCTCGCGCTGGATCACCCCGGATGGTTCAAGCATCTGCGCCACGCCGCTCCACGCGCACTGCTGCGCGACAGCCGCTGGAACAGTCCCGCATCTCCGATTGAATGGCAGTTGCTGAGCGGCGACTTTGCGTTGCGCAAGTTCGAAGCGCCGCCCCCCGACATCGTTTTTTTCGATCCCTTCTCATTCAAGACCGACCGCGCACTCTGGACCTTGGACGCATTTCGCGAATTGGCGCAGGTTTGTGTCAACCAGCCCACCGAGCTCTTCACCTACAGCTATTCCACCAGAGTTCGCGCCGCGATGCTGGCGGCCGGCTTCTACGTGGCCAAGGGGCGGCCCACCGGTCCCAAAGGGGAAACAACCATCGGTCTGTCGGCGCGCGCGGCCGACGCTGCGCATGGCCGCGAGTTGCTGGGTCAGGAGTGGCTGGCGAAGTGGGGACGCAGCGATGCGCAAGTTCCCTTTGGCAGCGCGGGGCAGGATGAATCGTGGCGCGAGGCGGTTCTCGCGCACCCACAATTCAAGGCTTGGCACCCGCCTGCCCGGTGACGCGCCTGCGCCGGCGTCAAAACTTCTTGTAAAAGCCGACTGACAATCCGCGCGGCAGGAACTGCACCGAAATCGGCGTGCTGCGCGTGGTGGCCCAGTATCCCACCGCCGATCCCAACACCCAGCCGGCAATGACGTCGGTTTGCCAGTGCTCCTGGCTCTTCAAGCGTGCCAGCGCATCGTAGGCGGGCAGCAGTTCCAGCGTCCACACCCACGGATAGTCGCGCGCGTAATTCGCAATGAAGGGCGTGACGAAGCTCGCTTGCAGGGTCACTTCGCCGCTGGGAAAGCTGTCGCAGCAGCGTCCCTTGAACCACTGATTCGGATTATTGCCCTGGTTGGGCCGCGCGCGGCTGAAGCTCAACTTGAGCGCCTCAGCGGCAACCGAGGAAATGGCCGTTGAGTCAATCGTTTGCCACAGCGTGTGGCCCAGTTCATCGTCGTTCCCCAGCCACAGGGCGCCGCCTATCTCAGTGGCGATCACGCCGAATTCAAGGCCCGTCTGATATTTTCGCGCCCAGATGCCGCGCTGATCGAGATTGAGTTCGTGATCGATGCCCAAAAAACCGTCGCCGGCGCGCGCTTGCATCGGCAGCGCCAACAGGGGCAGCAATGCACAGCAGAGCAGCCGAAGGATCGAGCGGCCGCGGGCGGCCGGAATTGGAAAATGCGCCGTAATCATGCTTTGTAGCGCAAAGTACCTGTATTGACAGGCTCACGGCAAGCTATTTTTCCTCGTAAGAGTTGTCGTGCCGCAGGTCAATCGCGCCGCAGGTCAATCGCGCCGCAGGTCAGTCGCTGATCGCCATCGCGATGGGAACCGATCCCGTGGCGAACGGCGAGCCGCTGAGCGGCGTCAATGCTCCGGATTTCGGATCGAGCGAGTACCCGGACACGGTGTTGGAACTCGAGTTCGCCGCATAGGCGTACAGACTCGTGGGGTCGACCGCCACCGCCGAGGGCTGCATTCCGGCCGTGAAGGGCGATCCCGGTATTGCCGTGAGCGTGCCGGCGGCGCCGCCGATCTTGAATCCGGAAATGTTATTCGCGCCCTGGTCGGCGATATACAGGGTGTTCGCGACCGGATCGACTGCGATTGAAAATGGCGTGACGTCGGTGGCGAAGGGCGATCCGCTGATGGTCCCCGGAGGGGCGCTGGCGCTCGGAGGAAGGCCGTTGATGCCGGTGAGCGCGTTTGCGGAAGAATTCGCGACGTAGAGATTGTTGCCGGTGGGATCGAGCGCCAACGCCTTCGGACTCGCCCCGCAGGGAAAGGGCGAGTTGGGTTCGGCGCTCAGCGTACCGTTGCCGGAAGAAATCGCAAGCGCCGAAAAGGTGCCGTCCGATTGATTGGCGACGTAGAGAAACTCGCCCAACGGATCGACGGCCGCGGCGGAGGGCAGTCGACCGACCGCGGTGAGCGATCCTGCTACGGCGGTGAGTACGCCGGTTCCGGCGGTAATGGAATAGACCGAAACCGTGCCGCTGTTGCCGCCGCCTGTTACGTACAGATAAGAACTGCTCGGATCGATCGACACAGACGTCGGACTCGACCCGGTGGCGATCGGAGCGGCTCCGGCCGGCGTCAGAACGCCGGTCGTACGATTGATGGTGAAGGCCGAGATATTCGCGCTCAGTTGGTTGACGACAAAGGCATAGGAACCGGTGGGATCCACGGCGATCGCCACGGGATTGCCGCCGGCCATGAATGGCGAGCCGGCGATCGCGGTCAGGTTGCCCGATGCCGCGTCGATCGTATAGCCCGAGATGTCACCCGAGCCGCGATTCACGACATACAAAAAGCGCGGCGGGTTTGTAGTGCAGGTCACGGCGATATTGGTCACGTCGCTGCTGCCCGTCGTCCCCATGCCGTTCGCCACCACGCAGGTCTGTGACGGGCTGGTCGGTTGGGTTTTGACTGATACATTGTAGGCCGTATTCGGAGCCGCTGTGCCGAAGGTCTGGCTGCCGTTCGCGTCGGGCCCATTGAGGGGGATGCTCAAGGTTGTCGAGCCGCTCTGCAGCGCCAGCCTGAAGCCAACCAAGCCGCTGACAGTGCCCTTCAAATTTACCGAAGTCGGTCCGCATTTGGAGCAGCCCGGTGTCGTTCCATTGCAACTGGCCAATGCTGCCGTAACGAGGCACAAGGCAAGGGCACTGCGGAAGGTCATACTTTATCCCTCTGAAGAGGACGGTTGCCGCTCAAACTAGCATGAAAACATTCGCCCCGAACTCACGATTCTGCGCTTGAAACGCTGCAGTTTGTCATGATGAACATCACGAAAACGGCCATGCGTCGCCGCAGGATTGACCGTTATGGCCGCTTCGACGCGCCGCCAAGGCAATTTGTAAGCGCTTATACAGTAGCAGCGCTCGGTTCGAACTGGATGGACGCAGCCTTGGTCGCGCGGCAACAATCTAAGCGCATGTCCAACGGCTTTCAAATCGACAAATTGAGCGACGAGTTCGGCCAGTACACTCTGGTGCTGAAGTGCGCCGAGTGCGGGCATGAACGCAAAGCGGAGCCGCTGACGCTGGGTCGCTTGTGCGGCTGGGATGCGCGGCTCACCGATGTGGCGAAGCGCATGCGTTGTTCCAAGTGCGGCAAGAAGCGTTGCTCGCTGAAGGCGTTTCCGCCAAAAAAGCCGCGCGGCTATTCGGCATTGCCGAGATAAGTTACTTTACGTGGATGCCCACCAAGACGGAGATCATCGATTTTCTGGCGCGGGAATTTCCGCAAAGCCAGTGCGTGGTCGAGGACGCCGGTGAGCGCTCGGCGACGGTCTCGCATCCGGTGGGGCCCGCGCAATTGCGACCGGGCGGCACGGTGTCTGGTCCGGTACTCATGACGGTGGCGGACGTGGCACTGTACGTCGCCATACTCGCGACCATCGGCCTCGTGCCCCTGGCTGTGACCACCAACTTAAACATCAATTTTCTGCGCAAGCCCTCGCCCGGCAATCCCATCGTGGGCGTGTGCAAGCTGATCAAGGTCGGGCGAATCCTCGTCATCGGTGAGGTGGCCCTCTACTCCGATCGCAACGAGGAAATGGTCGCGCACGCGGTGGGCACGTATTCCATTCCGCCAAAACGGTAGCGCAGTCGGCGGCAGCGTGGTCGTCGATGCCGCAAACTGAAGCACGCGCCTCGACCTTGCGCGCGATTCAAGTGCATTGGATTGAATCGCCGGACCCCCCGGTTTCCGCAACCCACTGATCTCACACCGGTCATCGGCGCTGGCACGGCAGTTGCTACTTACTTGGCCGGTCCGCATGCGTTCGCCTGAAACGACGGAGAAATATCAAGTCAGAAGGATGTCGTTCAATGAAATTGATCAGCGCGATTATCAAGCCTTTCAAACTTGATGAGGTTCGCAAGGCCGTAAGTGATGTGGGAGTTCAAGGTGTCACGGTCACCGAAGTGCGTGGCTTTGGACGGCAACGCGGGCACACCGAGATCTATCGGGGTGCGGAGTACGTCGTGGAGTTTGTACCCAAGACAAAGATTGAAATCGCAGTTGAAGATTCCCAGGCTGAGCAGGTCATCGAGGCAATCATCAACTCTGCCAAGACCGGAAAAGTCGGCGATGGAAAGATATTTGTCTGCGACCTCGCGCAAGTCGTGCGTATTCGCACGGGCGAACGCGGCGCGACCGCCATCTAGTACTACATGGGGATTGGCACTGATGAACAAACTGTTTCAATTGCTGGGTCTCGGCTTGTTGGCGTTCACCTTTCAGGCGGCCCGGGCTGAAAATACGCCGGCCGCGGCCCCAGCCGCCGCGCAAGCCGCCGCGCCCGCGACTGCCGAATCTGCTGCGCCTGCTGCGGCAGCTCCGACCGAACCGACGTTGATCGGCGCCGACAAGATCAACTCCGGCGACACCGCCTGGATGCTGACCTCGACGGCATTGGTGTTGATGATGACCGTGCCGGGTCTTGCGCTCTTTTATGGAGGCATGGTCCGCAAGAAGAATGTGCTGGCAACGCTGATGCAGAGCTTCGCTATCACGTGCGTGATTACGATCTTGTGGTGGTTGATTGGATATTCGTGGGCATTTACGCCGGGTAGCGCCTACCTCGGAGGTGCAACTCGCGCGCTCTTTAACGGCATGACAATGATGAAAGACGCCAACAAGCTGACCGTGTCGCACTTGGCGCTCACCATTCCCGAAACGGTCTATGCAATGTTCCAGCTGACGTTTGCAATCATTACTCCTGCATTGATTGCCGGCGCATTTGCCGATCGCATGAAATTCTCGGCGATGCTCGTGTTCATGTCCGTCTGGTCGCTTCTCGTCTACTGCCCGATCGCTCACTGGGTATGGGAGCCCTCAGGATGGCTGGCTGTCAAAGGCGTTCTTGATTATGCAGGCGGCACGGTCGTGCATATCAACGCAGGCATTGCCGGACTTGCCAGCTGCCTGGTGCTCGGCAAGCGCGTGGGCTATGGGAAGGAGGCCATGCCGCCGCACAATTTGAGCCTGACGCTCATTGGTGCGTCGCTATTGTGGGTCGGCTGGTTCGGCTTCAACGCCGGTTCCGCAGGCGCCGCGGACGGCCGCGCGGGAATGGCGATGGTCGCGACACAGATCGCGACGGCCATGGCAGCGCTGAGTTGGATGTTCGCGGAATGGATCACCAAAGGGAAACCGAGCGTCTTGGGAATAGCATCGGGCGCTGTCGCGGGGCTGGTGGCCATTACTCCCGCGTCAGGTTTTGTCGGCCCGACGCCGTCGGTGATCATCGGCCTGGCCGCAGGTATCGTTTGTTTCTTTGCGGCAACCTCGCTGAAGCGTGCCTTGGGATACGACGATTCGCTCGATGCGTTCGGTGTGCATTGCATCGGCGGCATTATCGGCGCGTTGCTCACCGGTGCCTTCGCCAGCAAGGAAATCAGCGGAATGGAGGGTTCCGTGATCACCCAGCTCTGGGGCGTCGCGACCACGCTGATCTACGGTTTTGTCATGAGTTTTATCATTTTAAAGGTCATCGACATGACCATGGGCCTGCGCGTAACCGAGGAACAGGAACGCGAAGGCTTGGACATTTCGCTCCACGGCGAAAGCGTGGAGTAGCTGCCAGGCGGCGTTCATCCAAAGCTGGTGGCCTCATCGCCACCGGCCGCGATGATTCTTTGTCTGCGACCAGGTGTTTCACGGCATTGAGGGATGAATAGCATGAAAAAGCCTGCAAAGAAGCGGCTTGCTCCGGCACTGATGCTGGGTATTGCAACCTGCAGAGCGGCCGTGACCGGGGATGATCCGGTCAATCCGGCCGCTTTCACCGCACCATCGTTTTCTGACGTGCTGAAGGCGTCAGGCATCACTGAGAGCGGCTACATCGCCGCGTCCTATTACCATTCGAACGGCTACAGCACTTATCACCAGTTCGACAACAAGCATGATAGCTTTCAGCTCGACCAGGCTGCGCTCACGATTGCCTTTCAGCCCAAAGAAGGCTTTGGCGCATTGGTGGATATCGCAGCCGGCGAAGACATGAAAATTCTTAACGCCGCTGAGGGCAGCAGTCCCAGCACCTTCGATATTGTGCAGGGTTTCGCGCAGTATGCGACAGGCCCATTAACCGTCATTGCCGGCAAGTACCTCACGCAGGCAGGTGCGGAGGTGATTGCTCCCACGGGCAACACGAACTTCTCCCGCTCTCTGCTGTTCTTCGCCGAGCCTTTGACCCACACGGGTGTACGCGCGACCTACGCCGCGAGCGATACTCTCAGTATCATCGCCGGCGTCAACAATGGTTGGAATTACTCATCCTTGTCCGCGTCCGGCTCGAAGACCGCGGAAATGGCCGTTGCATGGACTCCGAACAAGAAGTTCTCGTTGGCGGCTCAAGCGTATGTTGGCAAAGACCCCGCTTATGACGCTCCACGGACATTGCTTGATGCGGTGGCGACGTACAGCGCGACGGATGCATTGACTTTGGTTCTGAGCTACGACCGGGGCAGGCAGCAGCAGCACGCGGCTGGTGATCCGGACCTCGACTGGGATGGAGCCGCCTTCTACACAAACTACGCACTGAATGATCAATGGCGCTTGTCGATGCGGCTTGAATACCTGGACGACAAGGGGGGATTCGTCTCCGGACTCGTGGGCACGCCGCAGAAGCTGAAAGAAGGCACATTGACGTTCGGTTATGCCCCGGTAAAGAATTTCGAGTTACGCATGGAGGCGCGCTACGACAAATCCGATAAGACGACCTTCGTGAGGTCGATAAACACAGACGAGACCGGCAGCCCATTTGCAGGTAGCCAGACGGGCTTTGCCCTGCAGGGTGTATACAAGTTCTGAGCCGTCAGAAACCTGGTACTTGAAATCGCCGCTAGCGCCGATCCCGCACATGCACCGCTTTGCCGGCCGAGCGCGGCAGCGAGCCGCAAGCTGCGATCTGAATCTGCGCCGAGATGCCGATGAGACCTTTAAGCTTTGCGGCCAACAGCGCTGCCTCCGCGCTCTTGGCCGCATCGCTTAAGTCGTTGCGCGACTCCACCACAATTCGAATCTCATCGAGGCGATTCGGCCGGGTGATTTCAATTTCGTAATGCGGCGCCAATCCGGCGCAAGCAAGAATCAGCTCTTCGATTTGCGAAGGGAACACATTGACGCCGCGGATGATGAGCATGTCATCCGAGCGGCCGCTGATCTTCGCCATGCGCCGCATCGTCGAGACGCTTCCCGGCAGCAGCCGCGTCAAATCGCGCGTGCGGTAGCGGATCACGGGCATGGCCTCCTTGGTCAGCGACGTGAATACCAATTCACCTTCCTCGCCGTCCGCCAAGCGCTCGCCCGTGCGCGGATCGACGATCTCGGGAAGAAAGTGATCCTCCCAGATCGTCGGGCCGTCCTTGGTCGCCGCGAATTCCTGCGCGACGCCCGGGCCCATCACCTCCGACAGGCCGTAGATATCGCAGGCGTCGATGCGGAAGGCGCTCTCGATCTCGGCGCGCATGCCTTCGCCCCACGGTTCTGCCCCCAAAATGGCCACCTTCAAATTCGTGGAGCGCGGATCTGCGCCCTGGCGTCTGAACTCATCGAGAATGGCGAGCATGTAGCTCGGCGTCACCATGACGATCTCGGGTGCGAAATCGCGGATCAATTGCACCTGCTTTTCAGTCTGTCCGCCCGACATGGGAATCACAGTGCATCCCGCGGCTTCGGCGCCGTAATGCGCGCCCAAGCCGCCGGTAAACAATCCATAGCCGTAGGCGATGTGCACTTTCATGCCGGCGCGGCCGCCCGCAGCCCGGATCGAACGCGCCACCAGATCACTCCAGCTCTTCAGATCGCGCTGCGTGTAGCCGACCACGGTGGCTTTGCCGGTGGTGCCGGAGGAGGCGTGAATGCGCGCCACGCGTTCCATGGGCACGCAAAAAAATCCGAACGGGTAGGCCTCTCTTAAATCGGCCTTGGTGGTAAAAGGGAAGCGCGCGAGATCATCGAGGCAGCGCAAGTCCTCGGCCCGCACCCCGGCTGCGTCGAACTTTCGCCGATAGTTGGCGTTGTTGGTGCAGGCGTGGCGCAGTGTCGCTTGCAGGCGCTGAAGCTGCAGGGAGTCCAATTCCGCGCGCGAGGCGTTCAAGATCGGCTCGGCGACTGCCAAGGCTTGTATGCCTGACACGCTGGTCACGCCAGGCTCGTCACGGCCGTCAGGGCTCTTTCGGTGCATCGAAACTCGGCCGGCGCTTCTCGCGCGCGGCGGCAATTCCCTCGCGCACATCCTTCAGTCTGAAGCCCAGGAATTCCAGCGCGAGCGAGGTATCAAAACTCGGTCCCGCCAAGCGCAGCCAGTTGTTGAGCGCATGCTTGGTCCACCGCATCGCGGTGGCGCTGCCGGCGCTCAGGGTGCGCGCAATCTCGAATGCCGTTTCGATCACCTTGGCGTCAGGCATCACCACCGAAACCAGTCCGATGCGCTCCGCCTCGGCGCCGGACAAGGATTTGTTGGTCAACAAATGGTAGCGCGCCTTGGCCAGTCCGCATAGCAGCGGCCAGATAATGACGGCGTGATCGCCCGCCGCGACGCCGAGCTTGGTGTGCCCATCGAGAATGCGCGCGTTATCCGCTGCCACCGACACATCCGCCAGCAGCGCGATGGCAAGCCCCGCGCCCACCGCGCTGCCGCGGATCGCCGACACCAGGGGCTTGGAGCAATTGATCAGGTTGTAAACCAGGTCGCTGGCTTCCTTCCATACCCGGATCAGGGTGGCCTCATCGTCGATCATGCGATCGATCATGTCGAAATCGCCGCCGGAGGAAAAATTCGCGCCCTCACCGCGGATCACCACCACGCGCACGGCCTCATCGACGTCGACGCTGCGCCACACCTGCGCCAGATCCCGGTGCATATCCTCAGAGGCCGCATTCAAGCGGCCCTGGTTCGACATCACGAGCTCGAGAATTCCCGCCTCCTCGCTCGAGAACTTAAGGCTCGGAAATTCCGCCGCGTAGCGCTCAAGGTCGATGCGCACGGTCAATTCCCCACCGAATCCGGAACGGCATGAATGCTCACCATGGTGAGCACAAAGTACGAAGCCACGGTCTCGCCATTCTGGTTGGTGATTTCGGTGTCCCAGGCCACTTCGCCCCACCCCTTGTCGGCGCGCAGGCTCTTGCGTGCGCAGGTCAGCCTTACTTTGATTTTATCGCCGGGTTTGACCGGTTTCACGAAGCGCAGCTCGTCGAGGCCATAATTCCCCAGCACCGGTCCATACGCAGGATCGACAAACAGCCCGGCCGCGGCCGATATCAAAAAATACCCGTGCGCGACCCGGCCGCCGAAGAGGGGATTGCGTGCCGCCTCGGTGTCGCTCATGTGCGCATAGAAATTATCGCCGCTCAAGGCCGCGAATTGTTCGATGTCGGCAATGGTTACCTCGCGTTCTGCGGACTTGAACGTGTCGCCCAACTGCAGCTCGTTGAAGGGAATGCGGAACGGGTGGCGTCCCGGATTGATCTGCCGGCTGCCCCTGACCCAGCGCCCGCTGATGGCTGTGATGGCGTCGGGCGAGCCCTGCACCGCGGTGCGTTGCATGTAGTGCAGCACGCCGCGAATCCCGCCCATCTCCTCGCCGCCGCCGGCGCGTCCGGGCCCCCCATGAATCAGGGGTGCCAGCGGTGAACCGTGCCCCGTGGATTCCTTGGCGCAGGTCTGGTTCACCACCAGAATTCGGCCGTGATACGGCGCCAATCCCAGCACGATCTGCGCGGCGAGGGCATCGTCGCCGGTGAACACCGAGGCGGCAAGACTGCCGGCGCTGCGCCGCGCGAGGGCGATCGCTTCTGCCGTGTCTTGGTAAGGCAGGACGGTGGCCACCGGGCCAAAGGCTTCCACTTCATGGACGGCGCGCGCCCCCTGGACGTCGTTGCAGAGCAGAAGCAGCGGCGGCACGAAAGCGCCGCGCTCGCGGTCGGCGTCCTTGACCTCGAAGCGGCCCAGATCGCCGGCCACCAGTTCCGCCTCGCGATGCAACTCCTCGACGCGCTCAAGTACATCGGTGCGTTGTTCCTGGCTCACCAGCGGCCCCATGCGCACGCCTTCGGCGCGTGGATCTCCCACAATGATTTTTTGCAGCGCCGCCTGCAGCGCCGCCACCACCTCGCCGCTCGCCCACTTGGGCACGAGCGCCTTGCGAATGGCCGTGCACTTCTGTCCGGTCTTGACCGTCATTTCACGCACGACCTCTTTGATGAAAAGATCGAATTCCGCCGTGCCCGGCTTGGCATCCACCCCAAGGATGCTGGAATTGAGCGAGTCGGTTTCAGCGATGAAGGGCACGGCGTGCCGCACCACGGCAGGATGCGTGCGCAAACGCTCCGCGGTGTGCGCGGAACCGGTAAAAGATACCGTGTCCTGGCAGTTCAAATGCTGGAACAGGTCCCCGAGGCTGCCGCACACCAATTGCAATGCGCCCTCCGGCAATATTTTGGAATCGATGATGCGGCGGACCACGAGTTCGGTAAGGTATGCGGTCGCGGTTGCGGGTTTGACAATGGCCGGCATCCCGGCGAGCAGGGTCGGCGCCAGTTTTTCGAGCATGCCCCACACCGGAAAATTGAAGGCGTTGATGTGGATGGCGGCGCCCTCGCGCGACACATAGAGGTGCTGGCCGACGAAGCTGCCGCCCTTGGACAAGCCCTCGACATCGCCGTCCACATAGACATGGGAATTCGGCAGCTCTCGAGCGCCTTTCCCGGCGAAGGCGAATACCGTGCCGATTCCGCCGTCGATATCGATGAGCGCGTCGTTCCGGGTCGCGCCGGTGCGATAGGAGAGGGCGTAAAATTCTTCTTTCAGCTCGGACAGCTTTTTGGCGAGCGCTCTGAGCATGGCGGCGCGTTGCTGGAAGGTGAGTGCGCGCAGCGCCGGACCGCCTTTGCGGCGCGCGTGCTCCAGCACCGCGGCGAAATCGATGCCGCTCGAGGAGGCCAGCGCAATCAGCTCCCCGGTGGTGGCGTCGCGCATGGCGATGCCTTCGCCCTCGCCGCTGTGCCAGCGGCCGCAGATATGGCTCTGTAGATTCATGAAGTAGTCCTGGGTGTGGGCGGACGCAGTCGCGCGCTGCGGCCGCGGAAAACTGCGACGGTCTCGCCTGAACGCTTGGTAACGCGCACATCATAGATGCCGTGGCGTGCGCTGCGCGAAACTTCTGTGGCGAGCGCGGTCAGGCGCTCCCCGGCGGGTGTCGGCGCCAAAAAATCGATGCTGGCGCCGGCGGCGACCATGGGCTCGCCATGGGAGTTGCAAGCAAAGGCAAAGGCGCTGTCGGCCAGCGTAAAAATGATTCCGCCGTGGCACAGACCGTGGCCATTGAGCATCTCCGGCCGTACCGTCATGGAGAGTCGCACGCTGCCCGGCGCCACTTCGAGGATTTCAAGTCCCAAATTCTGCGACGCACGATCGCTGCGGTACATGGATTGGACCGCGGCACGCGCTCGCTCGAGCGCCTCGGCCGCGCCCGGCGTATTTTCTGGCGCTACGCCGGCCGGGGACATGCTAACGGCCGGTGAAGCGCGGCGAGCGCTTCTCGGTAAAGGCCGCGACGCCTTCCGCATAATCGGCCGAACGCCCCAGTTCGCGTTGCACATCGCGCTCCACATTGAGCTGCTCTTCGAATGTGTTTTGCCAGCTGCGCCGCAGAGCATTCTTTGTGGCGGCCAGCCCGCGTGTGGGCGCCATCGCAAATTGGCGCGCCATGGCATCGACCGTGGCGGCAAGCTCCGCATCCTCGACGCATTGCCAGATCAATCCCCAGGCGGCGGCCTGCTCGGCCGGGAGCTTATTGCCCAGCAGGGTCAGTCCCATGGCGCGCGCATCGCCGACCAAGCGCGGCAAAAACCACGTGCCGCCGGAATCGGGAATCAAGCCGAGCTTGGAGAAGGCCTGCACGAAGTTCGCGCTGCGTGCCGCGATGACGATATCGCAGGCCAGCGCAATGTTGGCTCCCGCGCCGGCGGCGACGCCGTTGACGGCAGCGATGACCGGCATGGCGAGATTGCGCAACGTCGCCACCAGCGGGTTGTAGCGTTTATCCAGTGACTCGCCGAGATCGACCCCCTGCGATCCGGGGGCGACGGCGCGATCGCCCAGATCCTGTCCTGCGCAAAAGCCGCGCCCGGCGCCGGTGAGTACCAGCACGCGCGCACCGCTCTCGGGGATGCTCGACAACGCCTGGCGAACCTCGCCATGCATCTCAGTGTTGAAACTATTGAGCTTGTCGGGCCGGTTCAATGTCAGGCGAGCGATGCCGCTGTCCACCTCAAATAAAATGGTCTCGTATGACATGATTTCCCCTTTAAAACTCCGGACAATTATTTCTGGTCGTAATTGATTTCGAGCGTCGGCGTTGTGGGGCGCGCCTGGCAGCACAATACAAAGCCCGCGTCGATCTCCCAGCGCTCCAACGCAATATTGTGCGTCATGACCGCGGCGCCCTGTGTGATCCGGGTACGGCAGGTCGCGCAGATTCCCGAGCGGCAGGAGAAGGGCAGCTCGAGTCCGGCTCGCTCCGCCGCATCGAGCACCGAAGGATCGCTCGGCGCCATCGGGAAGCTGCGGCGTCGGCCATCCATGGTCACCGTGACGGTCGCCAGGACTTCCTGGGGCGCCGGCGTCTCTTTGATCAGTATTTCCAGCGGCCGCGCATTCGCCGTCGCGAAGCGCTCGAAGCGGATGGGTGCGTCGCCATTCAAGCCTTTCAGGGCATTGCGTACCTCGTCGACCATGTCGCCGGGTCCGCAAATCAAGTATTCATCCGCGCCGGGAATTTCTTGAAGCTGCTGCGCCAGCTCGGCGACCTTCTTGCCGTCGATGCGTCCGTTCAAGAGTTCGCTATGCTGGGGCTCGCGGCTCATCACAAAGTGCAGCGACAGACGCTCCATGTAGCGATTCTTGAGCCCCAGAGTCTCCTCCAGAAACATCGTGCGTGAAATGCTGCGATTGCCGTAAATCAAGGTAAAGCGGCTGAGCGGTTCTCTGGCCAGAATGTCCGTCGCCAGCGACAAAATCGGCGTAATGCCGCTGCCGGCGGCGAACGCGACATAGGAAAACCGGCGCTCGGGGTTGATCGAGGTGCGAAACCGCCCCATCGGCGTGCCGACATCGAGAAGATCCCCGGGGCGCAAATTCGCGGCCAGATCGCCCGACATCAGGCCGCCGGTTTGCGTCCGAATTCCGAGCTTGAGCACGCCGCCGCCCGGCGCCGTGACGATGGAATAGGTGCGCCGTTCGTCGCGATCATTGATCGTCCGGCGCACCGTAACGTACTGGCCCGCATGATGCGCAAAGGTCTCGCGCAATGCGGCGGGCACCTCGACCGTCACGCAGGTGGCATCTTCGGCGGCCCGCTCGACGCCGATCACTTTCAGCGCATGGAAACTCAAGCCCGCCATGTCAAATGCACTTGAAGTATTCGAAAGGTTCGAGGCAGGACTTGCAGCGATGCAGGGCCTTGCAAGGCGTGGAGCCGAACTCGCTCACCATTTCCGTGTCGAGCGACTGGCAGCGTGGGCAGGCGAGCCGTCGGACTCCGCGCAGCACATCGCGCATGTTCGACACGCTCTGATCCGGCGGCACGATGCCGTACTCGAGCAGCTTGCGCCGGCCGTCGGCGCCGATCCAATCGCTGCTCCACGCCGGCGACAGGACGTCGCTCACGCTGAAATTACCCACGTCGCCTTGCCGCAGCGCGTCCTGCACCGAGCGCCGAATCACTTCCGTTGCCGGACAGCCCACATAGGTTGGCGACAGCCCCACTTCAAGATTGCCGTCGGTGCGCACCTCAATGAAACGCACCAGGCCCAGATCGACGATGCTCAAGGCCGGAATTTCTGGATCTTCCACGGAGGCGAGCAACTGCCATGCCGCCGCCACGCGTGCCGGGTCACGCGCTGTCGCCGCGTCCGCCGCCGCGCTTCGCTGCTCGTCCCTTGAGACTGCGGAGCTCACCAGCGCGCATCCGGATAGGCGCGTTGCAGATACTGCATCTCGGCGAGGATGTAGCCCAGATGCTCGCTGTGCTGGCCGCGCTTGCCATGCCAGGCATGCGGACGGTCGGCGGGTCGCTGCAACGTCGCCTCTTTCAGGACGGCGTCGATGCGCGCGCTCCACGCAGCCTGCACCTCGGCAAGGTCGGGTCCGATGCCGTGCTCGGCCATCAGCCGATCCAATTCGTCCGCCGCGAACAGCTCAACCGTGTAGGGCCACAACAAATCCAGCGCCGACTGCGCACGCGCGTGGCTCTGCGGGGTTCCGTCGCCGAGGCGCACCAGCCAGTCGCTGCTGTAGCGCAGGTGGTAGCGAACTTCCTTCACTGATTTGGCGGCGATCGCGGCCAGACGCTCATCGCGCGATGCCGTCATGCGCTCGTAGAGCTCGAGTTGGAATGCGTCGATCAATACCTGCCGCACGATGGTCTGGCCAAAATCGCCGTTGGGTTGCTCCGCCAGGATCGCGTTGAAATAGGCGCCCTGCTCGCGCAGATAGGCGAGCTTGTCTTCGTCGCGGCCGCGGCCTTCGATCTCGCCCGCATAGGTGAGCAGCAGCCGCGCTTGTCCGACCAGGTCGAGCGCAATATTGGCCAGTCCCAGGTCCTCTTCCAGCGCGGGCGAATGGCCCACCCATTCACCCAGCCGTTGTCCCAGCACCAGGCTCAAATCGCCGAGGCGCAGGACGTAGCGGAACAACGCGTCCGAGTCGACCTTGGGCGCGGCTGCGCTCATAAGGTCTTCACCTCGTCGGGAATGTCATAGAACGTGGGGTGGCGGTAGATCTTGTCGCGCGCCGGTTCGAACAGGGAATCGGATTCCGCAGGATCGGAGGCAACGATGGCATTGGACGGCACCACCCAAACACTCACTCCTTCCTGGCGTCGAGTATAAAGATCGCGCGCGTGATCGATGGCCATGCGCGCATCGGAGGCATGCAGGCTGCCCACGTGCTTGTGATCAAGGCCGCCGCGGGCGCGGACGAACACTTCGTAAAGGGGCCATTGTCGCTTGTCTTCCATTTGCTTTCCTTTAGGCCGTGGCGCTCTGATTCGTCGCCGCAGCGCCGTGCTTCGCCGCAGCGCCGTGCTTCGCCGCAGCGCCGTGCTTCGCCGCGTAGGCGCTCGCGGCTTCGCGCACCCAGGCACCGGCAGCATGCGCATTGCGGCGCGCGGCGAGGCGCTCCGCGTTGCACGGCCCGTTGCCTTTGAGCACTTGGTCGAATTCGCTCCAGTCGATGGGGCCGAATTCATGCTGTTGTTTGGATTCGTTCCAGCGCAGCAGCGGGTCAGGCACCGTAAGACCCAGGAATTTGGCCTGCGGGACGGTGAAATCGACGAACTTCTGCCGCAGCTCGTCGTTCGAAAAACGCTTGATCTTCCAGCGCTGCGAGTCGCCGGTATGAGTCGAATTCGCATCCGAAGGACCGAACATCATGAGCGCCGGCCACCACCAACGATTGAGCGCTTCCTGCGCCATGCACTTTTGCGCAGCGCTGCCCTGTGCCAGGTGCAGCATCAGATCGTACCCCTGGCGCTGATGGAAGCTTTCTTCGCGGCACACCCGCACCATGGCGCGCGCATAGGGTCCGTACGAGCAACGGCACAGCGGAATCTGATTCATGATGGCGGCGCCGTCCACCAGCCAGCCGATGGCGCCCACGTCGGCCCAGGTCGGCGTCGGATAGTTGAAGATGCTCGAATACTTGGCCTTGCCCGATAGCAATTGTTCGACCAGTTGATCGCGGCTTACGCCGAGAGTCTCGGCGGCACTGTAGAGATACGCGCCATGACCGCCTTCGTCCTGAACCTTGGCAATCAAGATCGACTTGCGTTTCAGCGTCGGCGCACGCGTGATCCAGTTCCCTTCGGGCAGCATGCCGACGATTTCGGAATGCGCGTGCTGTGAAATCTGCCGGATCAAGGTGTTGCGGTAACGGGCCGGCATCCAGTCCTTGGGCTCGATCTTTTCTTCCGCGTCGACGCGCGCCAGGAAGCGCTGCTCGAGCGCGCTTTCATCCAGCTGCACCGCGCTCTCGGCGCTGTGCGTATCCAAAGCCTGCGTGTACATGCGAACCCCCGGGGAACACTGTCTCTGAGGATATTCTGATACAAGAAATATAGAAATGCAAAGATTTTTGTGTCATAAAGGTGACTTAGGAAAGCTACGAAAATGGCCGGAAACGCTCGCACTACTCCCACCGCCCGGGCCGCTGCCGTCCGGGCCGCCCCACCGCCCCTGGGCGCCGCCGCCGGATTGGTGGCCCGATTTCGACGCCAGCGTCCGTTGCGTGGCGGCTCGCTGATCGTGACGCTGTTCGGCGATTCCATCATGCCGCGGGGCGGGACCATCGCCTTGGCCAGCTTGATTGAGCTGGCGGCCCCCTTTGGGCTGAATGAGCGGCTGGTGCGGACCGCCACCGCGCGACTGGCGCAGGACGGCTGGCTGGAAGGGCGCCGTGCGGGCAAGCTCAGCGAATATCGTCTGTCGAAGAACGGCCGTGCCCGGTTCGCCGAGGCAACCAAGCGCATTTACGGTGAACCTGACACGCCCTGGTCGGGCCGCTGGACGCTCATCGTCGTGCCGCCGATGCGGGCTGCGCAGCGAAATGAGATTCGCGAGGAATTGGAGTGGCGCGGCTTTGGCGAGATCTCTGCCAATGTATTCGCGCATCCGGAACTCGATTCGCAGGCACTGCGCTCCGAACGCGGCGCGGGCGGACTGCTCTCCAAGGTTGTTGTCTTCGATGCGTCGCTTGCAGGTGAGGACGCCCCGCAACGCCTGGTCGATTTGGGATGGGACCTCGAAGAACTGGGGCTGCGCTACGAACGCTTCGTCGCCCGCTTCGCGGCAGTGCGGGCGGAATTGCAGCGTCATCGCGACTTCGACCCTGGCGACCTCGAACCACGCGACTTCGAACCACGCGACTGTTTTCTGGTGCGTACGCTGCTGATCCATGAATATCGCCGCTTGCATTTGCGCGACCCGCTCTTGCCCGCGCAGTTGTTGCGGTCCAATTGGCCGGGTGCGCAGGCGGCGATCTTGTGCCGGGATATTTACGTGCGGGTTTTCGGTCCGTCGGAAACCTATCTGTCGCGAGTCGCGGCGCGCCTCACGGGAGCGTTGCCGGCAGCGGATGCTTCAGTCATGCAGCGCTTCGGCGGTATCGGGCCATTGCTCCAGGGTCTCGACGACGAGGCCTAGGAAGGCGTTCGCCTGGAATGCGTCCAGCGCACGATGGTCGATGGTCAGCGTCAAATAGCACATCGAGCGCACCGCAATGGATTCGCTTCCCTCTGTGTCGATGACGCAAACGCGGCGCTGCACCTTGCCCGCGCCGAGAATGGCCACTTGCGGCTGGTTGATGACAATGGGCGCGGCGAGCAGGCTGCCGCCGACGCCGTGATTTGAGATCGTGAAGGTCCCGCCGCGCACATCCTGCGGCGAGAGCTTGCCGGCGCGCGCCGCTTCCACCGCATGCTGCAAGCGTTCCGCAATTTCGAGCAGGCTTAAGTCTTGCGCGCGGTGAATCACCGGGACAATCAGCCCCTTGTCGCCGAGCGCTGTGCCCACGCCGATGTTCACATCGCGATGCAATTCCATGGCGTCTTCGCGAAACGTGGCGTTGACCTCGGGATGCGCGCGCAGTGCCCGAACGCAGGCGCTGATGAAGTAGGCCGTCAAGGTGAGCCGGGCGCCGCGCGACTCATAACTCTTGCCATGCAGGGCCCGATGCTTCAGCACGCGGCTCAAGTCCGCTTCGAACAAGGTCGTGACGTGCGGGGCTTCGCTTAAGCTTCGCACCATGTGCTCCGCCACGCGGCGCCGCATGGCGCTGTGCGGAATCAGCGTGTTGGCCTCGCCCGACGCGGCTTTTGCGGCGGGGGAGACCGGCCCGCCCTGCGAGTCAGGTTTGACATGGCGCGTCACGTCCTGTGCCGTGACACGGCCATTGCGGCCGGTGCCGCTGATATCGCCGGGTGCGATGCCATGCTCGTGCAGCAGCCTTCTCACCGAAGGACTCAACAATTCAGCGTCAGCGCGCGCATTGGCGCCGCCGTGCGAGGCTCCGATCTTCGCTGCCGGGCTGGACGTCTTGGAATCTGCTGACGGCATCGGTTTGTCGCTCAATCGCAGGCGTGCCAGCACCTCGTCGGGACTGACCTCGGCGCTTTCCGGTTTCAGCACTTCGACCAGCGTGCCGCTGGCCGGCGCGGGAATTTCAACGGTAACTTTGTCGGTTTCGAGTTCCACCAGCGGCTCGTCCTTGACGACCGAGTCGCCGACGGCTTTGCACCACCTGAGAATCGTCGCCCGGGTTCCTTCCTCGTTCGGCGGGGCCAGCACGTCCTGGATGCTGCTCATGTCAGATTTCGGCGAGATCGGCGATGACGCGGGCAATCGTTTCAACGCTGGGCAGCACGGCATCGAGCAACAAAGGATTGTGCGGACTCGGAATATCCGGCATGGCGAGACGCTCGATGGGCGCATCGAGATCGAAGAACGCCTCCTTGGCGATCACCGCCGCGATTTCCGCACCAAATCCGGCGGTCATCGTATCCTCGTGCACGATCAGGCAGCGCCGCGTCTTGCGTACCGATGCCAGCGTCGCCGCACGATCCCACGGCGACAGCGTGCGTAGGTCGAGCAGTTCCGCTGATCTTCCGCTGGCCTCGATCGCCTGTTCACAGCGCTCCACCATCGCGCCCCAGGTGACGACGCTCAGTTCCGTGCCTTCGCGCAGCAAACTCGCCTTGCCGAACGGCACGACGAATTCATCGCCCGGATAGGGGCGGCGCGCCCAACCGCCATCGAGCAGCGAGCGGTGTTCGAAAAATATGGTTGGGTCATTGCCGCGCAAGGCGCTGCGCAGCAATCCCACCGCATCTTGCGCGTTCGAGGGCATGGCCAGCCGCCAGCCGACGCCATGCAGCCATTGCACTTCATTCGATTGGCTGTGCCAGGGATCGCCGCACTTGAAGAATCCGCCGGGAATGCGCACCACCATCGGCGCCGCGAATCGATTCACGGTCCGCCAGCGCATCGTGCCGCAGTCGTTCAGTTGCTCCGCGGCCGGATCGGCGTACTTGCGGAACTGAATTTCAGGCACCGGCATCAGTCCGGCAGCGGCCATGCCGACCGCGCGGCCGATGATGCCTTCCTCGGAAAGGCTGGTATCGAATACCCGTCGCGACGCCGAAGCGTTCTTGCAGCCCCAAGGTTGCCGCATGCACGCCGCCCTTGCGGCCCACGTCTTCGCCGAAGACCAGCATGCGCGGGTTGACCGCCAGCTCATGCTCGAGCGTGCGGCGCACCGCGGTAACCAGGTTGATGCGCGCACCCTGCGGCTCGGCGCGCTCGCTGCCCGGCGCAGGCTCGATGCCGGCGCAGCGCAGGCCGCCTTGCTGCTGCAGGTCGAGCGACCCGTCGGTGCGAGTCTCGGAGAACACGTGGCGCAGAATGCGTTTCGGGTCGGGTGCCGCGCGGCGCTCGACATCGATCAGCGTCCGCGCGACCAGAGAGCGAGCTTCAGAAATCTCCAGCTCCCAATCGGCGTGGGAAAGAATTCGCGGGACCAACTGCTCGCGCAATTTGGTCAAGGGATCGCGGGCTTTTTCCGCGGCGATTTCCTCGGCGGATTTGTAGGTCTGGGTGTCCTGGCCCGAGTGACCGGAGAGGCGCGGAACCAACAGCCGGATCAGTGCCGGACCCTCGCCGGACCTGACGCCGGCCACGGCGTCCTTGATCAATGCCGCCGCACTGAACGGATCGGAGCCATCGCCCTCCAGCACTCGCAGTCCTGTAAAACTCGCCAGATTGGCGGCGATGTTGCCGCCCGGAGTTTGTTGCTGCGAACTCACGGAAATTCCATAGCCGTTGTCTTCAATGAAGAACAAGAAGGGTAGTCGCTCGGTGGTCACGATATTGAGCGCCGCCCAAAATCCATTTGTGGCCGTCGATGCTTCGCCGCCGTGCGCGACGGCAATGCTGCCGCGGCACGACTGCTCGCCGAGTTGAATGGCGCGATAGCGCAGCGCCTGCGCCCATCCGACCGCCGGAGTGTATTGCGCTCCGACGCCGCCGCACACCGGGAGCACGCACGGACCTACCTTGCGCGGCAGGTTGAACACCACCCCAATATCGCGTCCATCGCTCATGCCGCCGGCCCGCATCATGGTCGATGCCAGCGCCTCTTCCACCGCGAGCCCGAGGCCGAGCAACAGCGGGCGCGAGCGGTAGTAGCCGCCGACGCCGTCCTGGGTGCCGGTCAGCTGCGTGCTCAGCAGCACCTGGGTGAGATCGTGCCCGCGCGCGGAAAATTGGTAGAGAACTTTGCGCTCCTTGAGGAGCGTGGACTCTTCGAGATCATCGAGGGCGCGCGAGACGGCGACGTGGCGCAGCACGCGGCGCCAGTCGAAGGCCCCGGATTCGGACGCGCGCTGCACCTGCTGCGGGATGGCAACCATCGCCCAAGCCTAATCCAGTCAGGTTAAGAGAAATCGCCAAAAAAACCGCATTAGTGGCAATATATTAGTGATAATAGCTAATACAGCTAACTTAAGTGGCTGAAACATGAAGTTAGATCGTTTTGACGCAAAAATACTCGACGCACTGCAACGCGATGGTCGCCTATCTGTGGTAGACCTCGCCGAATCCATCGGCCTGTCGCCCACGCCGTGTGCACGGCGCATCAAGGCGTTGGAATCGGCCGGGGCGATCGAAGGCTATGCGGCCGTGCTCAATCCGGCTCGCGTGGGGCTTGCGGTGCTGGCCATTGTGCAGGTCAAGCTGACCGAACACACCGACGAGACCGTGGCGCGCTTCGAGCGCGAAATTGAGCGCATGGACGAGGTCACCAAGTGCCTCGCCATGACCGGCAGCTATGACTTCATTCTCGAGGTGTACGGCAAGGACTTGGAGGCGCTGAGCAATGTCGTGCTGAAGAAACTCATCCGCGTTCCCAATGTTCGCGACATGCAGTCGAGCGTCGTGCTCCAGATCATCAAACGCACGGCGCGAATTCCGCTCGCGCACCTGCAGACCCAGGAAGCCTGATCGCGCGGCGGAAAACTAGGCGTCCGCAGCGCCGCCCGGGAGCGGATGAAGCGTGAGAAATGCAGCGGTGGTTTCACGGGCACGTGCGGTGATTTCGCGTGAATTGGGCCGCTTCGTAACGCCGAGCAGCAGGCTGACCATCAAGTTGCCCCACAGCAGGCCGCCGAACTGCTCGGCAAGTTCTGCAGAACCACCGATGATAAGTCCGGACTCTTGAGCCCGAGTCATGATTTGGCGCAGCGCGGCACGCGTCGCTTCGCGCCCGATGGAGTCGAGCGCTTGCGCCACCTCGGGCGCACGGAGCGCCTCGGCAATCGCCAGTCGGAATACCGCAATGACGCTTGGGTCGGTTATTTCGTGGACGAGCTTTGCTCCGAGCGACGCCAGTACCTGCGCGAGGGTCGCACGATCCTGCGGTGCCGGCAGTTCAGCGGGTACCCGCATTCGCCCGGCCCTCGCGCTGATGCAGGCAACGAGCATCGCCTGCTTGTTGCCCACCAGCGCATACAGCTCCCGTTTTGAAACACGCGCGCCCGTTGCGATCTCAAGCGTGCTCGTCGCTGCATAACCACTCTTCATGAACGCCGCGAAGGCGGCGTCGAGAATGCGCGTGCGCACCGCAGTTTCGTCGGTTTCTTGGCGCTCCGCCGCCGGCGATGTTCGCGTCATCGATTCCCCTCTTGACAGTCGGTACCGTATGGTACCACACTTGCCGCATCGCTGGTACCAATGGGTACCATGCTGCGAATTCGGATCACAGTCACAGGAGAGAGTCATGTCGCCGCAACTGGTCTTTTTCACGAGCATCGCATTCGCCTTGATCGCCTGGGGGATCGTCGCGAAGCAATACATCTGGCCGAAACTCCGTCTGCTGCCGCAGCCCGAGGCATTGCGGCCGGTTCTCATCCTGCACAGCTTCCGATTTTTCGGCCTCGCATTCCTGGTCCCGGGCGTCGTGTCGTCCGAACTGCCCTCCGCCTTCGCGCATGCCGCCGCCTACGGGGACATCATTGCCGCCGTGCTCGCGCTGCTTTCGCTGGCCTCGCTGTCCCGTCCGGCCGGCGTCGTCATCGCATGGATCTTCAACCTTTGGGGCTCAGGCGATATTTTGAATGCCTTTTACCAAGCCGCCAATGCCGGGCTCGTGCCGGGCCAGCTTGGCGTCACCTACGTCCTTCCGACCCTGGTTGTACCGCTGCTGCTGATCACGCACGTGCTGGCGTTTCGGATCCTTCTGCAACACCAAGGCGAGTCTGCCATGAGGATTGACGCCGCAACGGCCGCGCATGATGTCTGAGTTCCTGCCGGACGCCGGCGTGGCGACGGCCGGTGTTATGATCGGCGCATCGATTCATGAGCGGGAGAATAAAAATGTTGCGGAAATTATTTTCAGCATCGATGTTGGCCGGCGCGCTGGCCGGTGGGCTCGCCGGCAGTGCGATGGCGCAGGCACCGGATGCCGCCTGTGCGCTGCCCACGGAGCCCAAGGCCATCCCCGCCGCGATCGATGCGGCGATTACTGGGCCCGCGGACAAGGATCGTGCCTGCATGAAGGCCTTGTTCATACCCGAAGCGCGCCTGATCGTCGTGTCCATCGGCAAGGATGGGGCGCCCAGCTACAGCATTCTGACCCTGGACGACTGGATCACCCGGGTCAAAGCCCGGGGCCATGACTTGCTGGAAGAGAAGCAGCTGAAATTCCAGACGCAGCGCTACGGCAACATCGTGCACTTATGGAGCACCTACGCACTGCACAGCGACGGCAAGCAGGTCGCGCGCGGCATCAACAGCATTCAAGCGATCAAAGAAGCCGGCGGCTGGCGCGTCATGGGCATCATGTGGCAGGCGGAGTCGGCGTCCGCGCCGCTGCCGAAGGAATATCTGCCGTAGCCAAGCAGAGATGCGGATGAAACAGTTGTTTTGGGCGGCCTTTGCCTCGGTCTGGACGGCGTTGAGCGCACCGGCCGCGATCTCGACGGCGGTCCGCGAACAAAATTGGAGCGCTCCCGGCCTGAACGCGCCGGCCGACATCCTCATCGATCACTGGGGCATTGCGCACATATTCGCCGCGAACATTCACGATGCCTTTTTTCTGCAGGGCTACAACGCCGCACGCGACCGCCTCTGGCAGATCGATTTGTGGCGCAAGCGCGGCCTGGGATTGCTGGCCAAGTCTTTCGGTTCGGCCTACCTGGATGAGGACCGCGCCGCGCGCCTGTTCCTGTATCGAGGCGACATGGAAAAGGAGTGGGCGGCGTATGCGCCGGATTCGCGTCAATGGGTCGAGGCGTTCGTCGCGGGCGTGAACGCCTATGTCGCACAGGTGCGAAGCGGCGCCCGGCCGTTGCCGATCGAATTCAAACTCACTGACAGTTGGCCGGACCCGTGGCGCGCCGAGGATGTGCTTCGCATCCGCAGCCATGCGCTGGTGTCCAACGTCGCGTCGGAAGTCGCCCGCGCCCGCGTCGTCTGCGCCGGCGGCCTCGAGGCGGACGCGTTGCGCCGTAAGATTGAACCGCCGGGCCACAAAGTTACCGTGCCCGCAGGACTCAATCCCTGCGATGTGCCAGCGGATGTCCTCAAGGACTATTTGTTGGGGACCAAACCGGTGGATTTCAGCGCACTTGGCAAAATCCGGCAGCACGCCGAGCTCTCGGCGCAGCAACAGCTCGCCCGGGCGATCGAGGCGCAATCCTTGGAGGGCTCCAACAACTGGGTGATTGCGCCATCGCGCACCGCAACCGGCCGGCCGATTCTGGCCAACGATCCGCATCGCCTGCTCGGCGTGCCGTCGCTGCGCTACATCGTGGCCTTGAATGCGCCCGGTCTAAATATTATCGGCGCGGGCGAGCCGGCGTTGCCGGGGATTTCCTTCGGACACAACGACGACATTGCGTTCGGCTTCACGATCTTCTCGATCGATCAAGAAGATCTTTACGTCTATGAACTGAACAAGAACGACCCGGACAGTTATCGCTACCGATCCGGCTGGGCGAAAATGCAAATCGTGCGTGACAGCATCGAGGTGAAAGGCGGCGCTGCACGCGAAGTGGAATTGCGCTACACGCGCCATGGCCCGGTGCTCAAGCAGGACGCGGCGAATCATCGCGCCTTTGCCATGCGCACCGTGTGGAAAGAACCCGGTCTGGCGGGCTATTTTGGATCCTCGCGCCTGCTCATGGCGAAAAACTGGGAAGAATTCAAGGCTGCCGCCAACGCCTGGGGCGCGCCGCCGGAAAACATCGTCTATGCAGACGTGCGGGGAAACATCGGCTGGGCGGCGTCGGGCCGCGCACCGAAGCGCAAGAACTGGGATGGCCTCATGCCGGTGCCGGGCGATGGTCGCTATGAATGGGCCGGCTTTCAGGGCAAGAATGTGCTGCCCTCACGGTTCAATCCGGCGGAAGGCTTTTTCGCGAGCGCCAACGAGATGAACCTGCCCGCCGATTATCCCAATGAGAACTATAAAATAGGGTTCGAATGGGGCGATCGCTCGCGCATCGATCGAATCGATGAATTATTGGGCGCCAAAAACAAAATGACCCTGGCCGACTCGATGGCGATTCAGAGCGACGTGGTGAGCACGCAGTCGCGGCGCGCGGTGGCGCTGCTTGGGTCTCTGTCCTCGCACGATGCCGCCATCGCGCAGGCTTTAAGCGTGCTCAAGGCGTGGAATCACGAAGAGGGCGCCGACAGCGTCGCGGCCGCAATTTATGAGGTGTGGGCCACCCAGTATCTCGGCAAAACGACGGTTGCGAAAGTAGCTCCACAAGCCGCGCGCAAGCTGATTGACCATGGGCAGCTGCAAGCGGTGATCGAATATCTCGAGCATCCCGACGGCGCGCTGGGCGCGGATCCCGCGGCGGCGCGCGATGCCATTCTCTTGGAGAGCGTGCAGGGCGCGCTGGCCGAACTCACGCGGCGGCTGGGTCCCGACATGACGAGTTGGGCCTGGGGCCGGCTGCATCGCGCGAGCTTCGAGCCGGCGGTCGCGGTCTTGGCGGATCCCGAGTTGCGCGCGCAGATGTCCGTGGGCCCGCTGCAAACGCCGGGTTCCTCTTCGACGCCGCGTGCGCAGGCCTACAAAGCCGATGATTTCTCAGTAATCGCCGGCGCTTCGGTGCGCATGGTGATGGACGTGGGTGACTGGGACGATTCGGTCGTCATGAATACGCCGGGCCAGTCGGATGATCCGATGAGCGCACATTATCGGGATCTGTTTCCCATGTGGGCGCAGGGATCGTATGTGCCCTTAAGGTTCAGCCGCGCCGCGGTTGAGCGCGACGCCGAGGATTTGATCCATCTTTCGCCCGGCCGTTGAGACTGATGTGAAAAAACTCAAGCATGAATCGGAGTTGTTCAAGGCGGCACTGCTGGCGGGTGTTCAATATGCCGAAGGGCGCAAGGCGGTCGAGTTTGAAGCCACCGATTCCGCGAGTCTCAAGGCTCTGTATGTGTATCGGCTGCTGGTGCACGACAAGGTAATTGCGCCGATGCCCGAAGAACAAGTCAGTGAGAAAACTATCCGCCACCGGCTCGCGACCTGGTACGCGCATCAATTGCCCAAAGGGCATCCGCTGACTGAATGACGCCGTCTTTGCGGATCAGGACGGCGCTTTAGATCTTTTGCCGGATGTTGCTCCAGATCACCTGCGCCGCACCAACCAATGCGAGCATGGCGCCGTAGATGGTCCAATGATAATTGCCCACCATGAAGCCGACGCGAAACGCCAGGTTCATGCCCTGCAGCATCCATACCGTCCCCATCAATATCATTGCCACGCCGATCAGACTGCTGACGATCCTCATGATGAGGTTGAATGTGGCCGCCATGATTTACCTCCTGTAAACATCTATTAAGTCAGTCGCCGCAGAGTTTATTCCACCTTCAGCGCGCCATCTGGCCAGTTTCATCGACATCACGACATCATGATGTCACAATGTCTATATGGAGACCGATCCGCATTCGCACCTCCCCTTGCATGCGCAGGTTGAGGCGGCGCTGCTCAAAAGTATCAATGAGCGTGTGATGGCCCCGGGCTCGCGTCTGCCTGCCGAAGACCATCTGGTTGAGCGCTTTGCAGTCAGCCGCACAACCATTCGCACCGCGGTTCAGAGCCTGATCGCGCAGGGTCTGGTCGAGATCCGTCGCGGCAAGGGTACTTTCGTGACGCAACCGGCCATCACTCAAGAACTCACCGAACTCACAGGCTTCGTCGAGGACATGCACGCCCTCGGTCGCGAACCTTCCGCGCGCGTTCTGGATCGGCGTCTCGTGGCTGCGAGCGAAACCGTTGCGCGACAGCTCGCGCTGCAACGTGGCGAGACGGTGGCGCGCATTCAGCGCGTTCGTCTGGCCGATGGAATACCGCTGTCATTTGATGAGACCTACCTGCCGCAGGAGCTCGGGGAAATGATCATGGCCGATGATCTGGAGAATCAGCCCATTTTTTCCCTGCTGGAACTGAAATACGCGACACCATTGCTCGAGGCGGAGTACCGGCTCGCGGCCGTCGCCTCGCATGGCACAGTGGCGCGCGCGCTGGGAATGCAGGCCGGCAGCCCGGTTTTCTTGATCGAGCGCACCACCTTCTCGGGAAATCATCGTCCGGTCGACTACGAAAGGCTGTATTACCGTGGCGATCACATCCGCTTTGTCACGCGCCTGGCGCGCCGCCCGCCGGCCGCGACCACGCTCAACACTCGGACAATCCCCAATGCAAATCGGACTTGAATTGTGGCTGTTCGCGGTGGCGCTCGGCACCAGCTTGCTGGGCGGCGTGCTGGGAATGGCCAGCGGAATTTTTATTGTGCCCATCTTGACCATGTTTGGCCGCATCGATATTCACACGGCGATCGGCGCCAGCCTCGTCTCGGTGATCGCCTGTTCCTGCGGCAGCGCGGCGCCGTACTTGAAGGAGCGGCTCACCAACATTCGTTTGGCCATTTTGCTGGAAACCGCCACCACTTCGGGCGCGTTGTGCGGCGTGCTTTTGTCAGGGTTGGTCCCGGCCAATTATTTATACCTGCTGTTCGCATCGATTCTGCTGCTCTCCGCGCAGCAAATGCTGGCGCGGCGCAAAGACAGGGCGGATTCTCCATCGGTGCAGCGCGTGCCGTTGGGGATGACGCTGATGTACGGCGCCGGCTTGATTTCGGCCCTGCTCGGCATCGGCAGCGGCGTGCTGAAAATTCCCGCCATGGACACCGCGCTGCGGCTGCCGATCAAAGTGTCTTCGGCAACTTCAAATTTCATGATCGGGGTGACGGCGACCGCCAGTGCCGCCGCGTATTTCGCACGCGGCGAAATCGTCACGTCTGTGGCCGCGCCGATCGCCTTGGGCTCGGTCGTCGGCGCGGTGCTCGGCGCGCGAGTACTCATGAGCGTACCCAATGAGAGGCTGCGCCTGATGTTCATCGCCATACTCGGCATTCTCGCGCTGCAAATGCTGTTGACCGGCCTTGGCATCAATCTCATCGGGGCAGGGTCTTGAAAGTCGAGGCCGCATCATCCGAGCGCTTGGAAAACCTGCTCGCAAGGCTGCTGCACTATGGGACGCTCGCCGCCTCCGGCATCATCGCTTTGGGACTCGTGCTCAGGGAGTCCGGTCTCGTCGGATGGGGCATCGCCGCCGCCGGCATCGCTCTTTTTATACTGCTTCCGGCGCTGCGCGTCGCAGCCATGCTGATTTTCTTTTTGCGGGCGGGAGACTACCGGTATGGCGCCATCGCTGCATTGGTGCTGCTGATCATTTCATTCAGCTTTTTCATCGGCACCGCCGGCGGCCATTAGCTGTAAAGGTAGTTCATCGGCAATTCGAGGCGCAGACAGGATTGCACGGCAGGGCTGGTGGGTAAGACGATGCGGTCCGCGCCCGCGGCGGCCCATTTCACGATCCGCTGCTCACGTGCGCGCAGGCCGTAATGCTCGGACAGGCCTAAAACTTCTCGCAGCCACCCGGGTACCAAGTCCACTGCCGCGCGCAGCAGCATAGGCTGCAGCCAACGAAGCGGGCGCGGGAAGGCGGCGGTTTCACGCATGATGCGCAGGAATTCAAAAATGATGGGCGACGGGACGAGCCGGGAACGCGTCGACTCAAACAGCACCTGCATTTCCGCGTCCGAGAGCGGTGTGTCAACGGCGCCATACAGGCGCGAGACTGGCGCGCCCTCGCGGTAATAGTCATTCAAGTTCGCCGTGCTCAATGGCTGCACGTAGCGGTTGTAGGCTTCGACGAATCCGAAAGCGGCCGTCGCATGAACCCACGTGAGCAGGCGCGGATCGTTGGCCGAATAACGTATGCCCGAGGCCGTGGTTCCTTGAACCGCTGCATGCATCCGCACGACGCGCGCGATCATCGGTTCGGCAACGCTGCGTGCGCCATAGACGCTGATCATTGCCGCGAGACCGGTGCGCTTCAAGCGCTTCAGGGGGTCCTTGCGAAAAGTAGAATGTTCCCAGACGCCCGCGCGCACCTCGGGTTCCGCCAGTTCGAGAATTACCGCCGCCGTGCCGCCGACGAACAGCGCGACAGGATTCTTCAAGATGCGCCACGACAGCGAATCCGCAGGCAGCAGCGCTTCTTCGCGCGCCGGTCGCGCAAAATCGCTGCGGCCTCCGGGCTCCCCGCTGAGCAAGTTGTCGACCGTGCCGTTCAGATAGCGCTGCAATGCGCCAGGCAGGCGAATGGCGGAAATCATGTTTGCAGTATACGGCCGGGCGAGATCTTCAGGCGAGCGAGCGCCCGATGTTGCGCAAGATGTCGCCGTAGCCGCCGCGCCGCACGTTTAGCGCGGCGAGGGCTTCCCGCACTCGCGGACTGAGCAACGCGGCGAGCTCATCCGCATGCCGGTAAGTGCGCATGGACGATGCAATTCCGGTGCGGATGGCCGGATGCATGTAAATTTCCGTCACGCCGCGCGGTAGCCGCGCCAAAATGGCCAGCAGCTGTGACTCATCCATCGAGCCGCTGTTGGCGATTCCGAACAGTCGGTCGTTGTGGAATATGCCGGCGGCGCGCAATCGATGCCGCATCAGCATGAGCCAGGGGGTGAGCAGCGTGCCGGCGGCGGCGTCCCAACGTTTGGCGCGCGCCGCAAACCACAACGGCTCGTCAGGCACCCGGATTGCGCGCGCGCCGAATTCGCGCGCGCTGCTGATCAAGAGACCGAGGATTGTCGGGTGCAAATGAAAATGCTTGTGTGCATTGACGTGATCGAGCGGCAGCCCGGTGTGCGCAAATGCCAGGAACTGAGCACGGATCTCGGCCTTGAGCTGCCTGCGGGCGGAGGCGCTCGCAAAATATCGTAGCCCGCGGAAGAACATATCGCCGCCCATGCGCCCGTCGGCGTCGGCGATGCTGGGGATTTGCTGATGCGGCAGCGCCGCCAGGCCATCCGCAAGCACGATGTGCAAGCCGACGCGAAGATAGGGCAGGCGTCGTGCCCGACGCACCGCATCGGCCGCTGCCGGTCCGGTGATCATCAAGCTCGCGGCCGTGAGGATTCCGCTGCGGTTCGCCTGTTCCACGGCTTCGTTGACGGCATCGTGCAGGCCAAAGTCATCCGCAGTGACGATCAAATGCCGCTGCATTAACCCTCAATTGGCTGCGCGGCGCCATCTCGGCCCACCTCATAAAGATCGCCGCCCCACTGCACACGACGAGTGGCAAAGCTCCAGATCCAAAGCCCGAAGTGCAGCAGATCGCGGAATGGCACGAGCAACAATGCAGATACCGGCGTGCCGGGACGGCGCGCGTTGAAATGAATCAACGTGCTCGCCAGCGCCGTTGCTGAAAAAATGCCCGCGGCGGGCGCCGCTCCCCCCGTGAGCAGCATCTGCAGGGCGGTGACAGGCAGCCCGAGCGTGACGAATGAAAAACCGTATCCGTAGGGACTTAAGTTGCGGATCGTGCGCCGCCATCTCAATTCGTGCGCTACGAGAGCGGACGCTGTGCAATCCTCGACCAACGTGTCGACCTCGACGTCGGACAGAACGGTCCGAAGACCAATTTGGCGTGTCAATTCTCCGAGGCGATAATCGTCGGCCAGCTGATTTGCCACCGAGTCGAACCCCCCGATTCTGGCCAGCGTCTCGCGCCGGATGCCAATGGTGGCCCCAAACGCAAACGATCGGTAGCCCAACAGGGCGGCGACGCGCACCGACGGCATGAACCACTCATTGATGTACATTGAGCCCAGCAGAGACCAGATTCCCGGGCGGGGAACGCCCCTGTAGCCGCAGGTCACGATGCCTACGCCTGCGTCCAGCAGCGGCGGTATGAGCTTGGCGAGATAGTCGCGTTCCACCTTTACATCGCTGTCAGAAATGACGAGGTAGTCATGACGCGCAACGCTCATCATGTTGATGAGATTGTTCACCTTGCGATTGCTGCCGTGCTGTTTACGATCCGTCGCCAGCGCCAAATCGAGATCCGGGAATTCGGTTTGCAGCCGGTGGACCACCGCAACGGCCGGGTCATGCGGATCGCAGAGACCAAAAATCACCTGATATCGGGGATAAGCCTGCTCGCAAAAGGAGCGCAAGCATTCGTAGGTTTCGGGTTCCGCACCGCAGAGCGGCTTTAATATCGTAACGGGCGGCAACGCTTCGCGATTGCGGGGAGCGGCAGAGAAGTTTCTTCGCGTCGCGAACGCCGTGATCAGGCTGTAGGCCATGGACGCCAGCGCGCAGGCGTAACCACACCACACCAAGCCTTGCCGCGCATCGATTGGCACGTGATCATCCTTTGGGTTCGGCCATGGCTGCTCCGCTTGAGCTAGGAACCGCGCTCCGGCAAGAGTGCCTTGGTCGCCGCAGCGCCGTCGAGAATCACCTGCTCGAGCACCGCGAGGTAGTCGAGGTAACGCTTGCGCCCCAGCGCCGTGACTCGGTAGAAAGTCTGCGGCCGGTCGCGGTCCGGACCCCTGGCGAGACTCACGAGGTTGGCTTCCTGTAGAACCTGCAGGTGACGGTTCAGGTTGCCGTCCGTCAGCGCACAGAGCTTTTTCATTTCCGGAAAGGGCAGCCCTCTCGGGTGCGTGACCAGGCAGGTCAGCACACCCAAGCGTGCGCGCTCATGAATGACGCGATTCAACCCGTCGTAGGCAAAGCGGGAAGCAGCCCGTGCTTTTCGGTTAAGTCTCTTCAATGGTTTCCTCGAATCCAAAATGTAAGACAGCGGCAACGAGCAATTGCCCGATCCCGAACGATATTCCCATGGCCCATGGCAGCAACGCATGGTGGCCGGCGGCAATCAGCAAGGAGACGAGCCCGGCGCCCAGATACCAGGCCCCAACAGCGAACATTTGCCGTGGTAGGAAACGGCACGATGCGAACACGCCGAGGCTGAAAAATACGGCCCACAGTCCGGGCAGCATCCAATCGTCTTGCGGCGCAATGCGGATCAACACCACGGTCAGGAGCAATCCTACGACAACGCAGGGTAAAAACTGTTCCACCGCCGCCTGGATCATTTCCCAAGCGAGCCCGGAATGAACTCGTCGCACGCGAAAGACGGTTTCCAGCGCTGACAGCAGCACGGCAACTGCCGCGGTCGCTATCCAGATGATCAGAAATAGCTTCAGATTGTGTTCCGAGCTTTGCGCCCAATGAGTCTGACCAGCCGCGACGGCCAGGGCGAGAATCCCGCTCGAGGCAACTGACACCGGACCGTAGCCGCGAAACTGAGTCCCGCGTGCGACCTGGCTTCGAATGGTGTTGATGTCGTCCAGCGCCTGGCGCAGTTCTGTCATTCGTAAATTCCGAAGTTCGTTGCAAAAAATGCCTCGGCGCTTGGGATTGCAAAGCAAATACGCCGCAGTGTCAAGAACTGTAAACAACAAATTCGCGCTGCAACAACGGGCCGATCAACCCGCGGTTGCCTGACATGCATATCTGGTGGTACTTTGTATCGCAAAGTTGCACTTTATCCACTTTGCAGGGCGGTGGCAGTGGCGGCGATCAAGCCAGTCGGGTCAGAGGCGCGCGCAGCGAGTGCCCGCGGCTTTGCGCTTGCCGTGGCTCTGGGCGCGATCGGCATTGCCGGCCTGCTGCGGGACGCATGGCCCGGCGCGCCGCATTTGACCGGCGTCAATCTGCACGCGATCTTCGGCGTCATGCTCTGGCTCGTGGTGGTGGCGCAGTTCAGCCACGCAACCCTTGCGGTTCGGCGGTTGAGCGGCGCCGGCGTGCATGAACTTTGCCGTCACCTCTCACGCCGGATCTACCTGCTGTTGTATGTCCTGTTTGGCGCAAGCCAGCTGGTGCGACTGGCGGCGATACTCTGGAATAGCGGAACACAGGGTGCGTCGCACCCCGCCGTTCTGGCGGCTCCGGAAAATCTTCGCGACTATTTGCTGTACGGCGTGTTTGCGCTGCTCAGCATTCGCGTGCTGGCGGCGGTCCAGTGCCATGGCCTCAAACGCGCCGCGGCACGCTAGTCCATCAACGCTTGCCGCCCATCAAAGTTCGCCGCCTATCAACGTTCGCCGACAGTGAGCACCACGAAGGAATCCGGGATCAGCGTGGGCCGCGGTCGCGGCTGCTCCGCGGTGGCCGGCGGCGCCGGTCCAAAATCGGCGGTCACGAGATACACCTTGCCGGTGGCCTCGTCGAGCGCCATGGTGCGCGCGCCGCGCTGCGTGGCGAGCGTCTGAACCACCGTATAGTGATCAGGCGAATCCTCATGAACGACCGACAAGGTCCCTTCGCCATTTGAGCTGAAGGCAAGGGCGCGCTTCTTGTCATAGGCCGCGGCATCCGGATGCTCGCCGATGGTCACGAGCGCAGCCTGCTTGCCGCTGACCGAATCGGTGATGGCCATCACTTTGCCGTCGCAGACCGAGAACAGGCGGCGATGAGCGCTGTCGATCGCAAGACCGGACGGACTGTTGCAACCGGGAAGCGGCCAGGTGCTCTTGACGTTCAACTTTTGAGTGTCGATGACCAGCATTTGTCCCGGGTCGCTTTCGATGTTGACGAAGATGTGACCGCGGCCATCCTGAACCGCGAATTCAGGTTTGTCCGGTACCGGGATGGTGGCAACCACCGCCAGGCTCGAGGCATCGAGCACCGTCACATCCTTGGATGCGCCGTTGAAAGTAAAAACATGTTTGCCGGCGGGCTCATACAAGATCGCGTCCGGATTTCGGCCCGGGACTTTGACTTCTTGAATCACTTTCAAGGTATCAAGGTCGAACGCAGTTACGGAATTCGCGCGTCCGTTGCTGGTGAAGCCGCGGTTCAACGCGGGCGCCAGTGCAATCCCGTGAACGCCCTGTGTTTCGGGGATTGATCCGATCAGCTTGCCGGATTCGACGCTGATCACATCGACTCGGGTCGCGCGGCTCAGGAACAGCCGTTTCTTTGCGGAGTCCATGGTCAGATAGTCCCAGCCGCCGGCTCCGCCCAATTTCCAGCGCTGCAGCACTTCCATGTTCGGCGCCGCGGCGCCCTCGGCGATAACGGTGCCCGTCAGTCCCACCCCCAGGCTCACTATCAGCCAGACCCGCAAGGCCGTTCGCGTCGATAACATGAGAAGCTCCTTTTTCGTCTACTTTGTAGGACAAAGCCTACACCATGCCTTCGGAAAATAAAAAAACTTTGCTGAAAATAAATCAAATTCAGCGCCGCGTCGAAATGATGTTCGTCTAACTGTCACATTGCGAATCTAACCTACGCGCTTCGATGCCGGCAACGGCCTCGCCCAATCCAACAGCAAGTAGGGGAAATCCGATGATCCGACTGATTCTTTGCGCAACTGCCGCCGCCGCGCTGGCCTTTGGCACCGCGGCCGCCGCGGCCGGCGATGCATCGCTCGACGCTCACCAGGTCAGACACGTGCTGCTCATCAGCGTGGATGGATTGCACGCGCTGGATTTGTCCAATTTCATCGCCACCCACCGCGACTCGACGCTCGCCGAGCTCAGCCGGCATGGCGTCACGTATTCAAACAATTCCACCTCGAGTCCATCGGATTCCTTTCCGGGTCTCGCATCGCTGGTCACGGGCGGCTCGCCGGTGACCACGGGCCTGTGGTACGACGATACTTACAATCGCGCGCTGTCGCCGCCGTCGCAGACCGACGGCTTGGGAAATCCCGGCGGCGCCTGCCCGGGGCAAATCGGCACGAATGTCGCCTGGGACGAGGCGGTGGACATGGATCTCACCAAACTCGACGGCGGCGGCGGCCTGAATCCGAAATTCCTGGTGCGCAACCCGAATAGCGGCTGCAAAACCATCCTGCCGCACGAATATTTGCGCGTAAACACGATTTTCGAGGTGGTGAAAGCCGGCGGCGGGCGCACCGCGTGGACCGACAAGCATCCTTCCTATGAATGGACCAACGGTCCGAGCGGCAAAGGCGTCGATGACTTCTGGGGTCCGGAAATCAATTCCATTCCGGTTGCCCTGCCGCAGTTTGCCGGCTGCTCGCCCGTTCCCTTCGCCGATCCGACTCCTGACGATGGCTGGACCAACAGCTTTGACGACATCAAGTGCTACGACTCCCTGCACGTTCAAGCGGTGCTCAATCAAATTGACGGCTTCACCCACGACCGCACGCGCAAGGTCGGCGTGCCGGCGCTGTTCGGCACCAATTTTCAGGCCGTCAGTGTCGGTGAAAAGCTGGCCACGGATCCGGTGACCGGACTCAAAGGCGGCTACACCGATGTGCTCGGGACGCCGGGGCAGGCGCTGGCGGGCGAGCTGGAGTTCATCGATCGATCGATCGGCCGCTTCGTGAGCGAACTCAAGGCACAGCGAGTGTTTGATTCGACGCTCATCATTATCAGCGCCAAGCACGGCCAATCGCCGATTGACGGCAGCAAGCGGCACGGCATTGGCGGCGGGCAGCCCACGGCCACGATCGGAGCGGCCGATGCATTCGATATTTCCGACGACGGCTCGCTGATCTGGCTCACCGATCCCTCGCTGGCACCGGCTGTGGTGTCCAATCTGAGCGTGCCCGCGAATCAACAGGCGCTCGGCATCCAAGAAATATTCGCAGGCGTTTCGCTGCGCAACAAGTTCGACAATCCGGGCGCCGACCCGCGCACACCGGACATCATTCTCAAGGTGAATACGGGCGTGATCTTCACGGGCGGTTCCAAGCTGTCCGAGCACGGCGGCTTCAACGAGGATGACATCCACACCGCGTTGCTGGTGGCCTTCCCGCAGCTCGAGCACGCCGTGGTCAAGAGCGCGGTGAGCAACCAGCAAGTGGCGCCGACGATCATCAAGGCTCTGGGGCTTGAACCCAACGACTTGGAAGCGGTGCGCCGGGAACAGATTGCGCCGTTGCCCTTCCTCTTCAAGGGCCACTTCGACAACAGCGTTACTCCCTTCTGAGGTCATCCATGAAATCTCTTCTCATTGGCGCAGTCCTGGCGGCCGCACTCAGCGGTGTGGCTGCCGCCGACCATGACGATGACGGCTCGTTCGATCTCGGCCATTTTCGGCACGGCCGCTTCTTCATCCCCGGCAACCTCGTCGTGAGCCGCAGCGTGTACGACGACCAGGCGAGCAACGTGGCCGTGGGGACAGTCTTGCCGCCCAATTGCGCGGCGACGACCGGGGGTTGCAGCGCGCCGAGCGGGGCGCCGAATGACGGGACTTATCCTGCCGTGTGGAACAACGACACCTACGACGCAAGTTTCGGCATTACCTCGCGGATCTTTCTCGACGAAATGACGCCGTTCGGCTGGCTGATCGACTCGCTGAAGGTGCCGTCCCAACCGACGCGGCGCGGATCGAGCGCGGATCATCTGGTGACGAGCTTCAGCTCGAAATCGGAACTCGCGCTCAACCTGTCGAACGACGGCCGCTTCATCACTTTCATGGGGTATGTCGCGCCGATCAATGTGCTCGATGTGTCGAATTCGAACACGCCGGGTGCACCGGATCCAACCAATCCGGTCGGCACCGAATACGCGCGCGCGGTTGCACAAGTCGATGCGGATGGGGTCTTTCAGTTCACAGACACCAACGCTTACAGCGGCAACAACGGCCGGGCGGCAATCCAGAACGATTCGCGCGGCGTGGACTTGATCTATACCGCCGGCAACGCCGGCAATGGCGCCAACCCACAACCTGACGGCATTATCCTGGGGGCGGGCACGCAGATCTTAAGCCCTGCAAACGCGCCGCAAGCGGCCCAGGTACCCGGAGCATCCACGCCGGTGGCGAGTTTCTCTGTGACTGAACTCGGCGCGAAGGCGGACAAGATCGGCAAGGATGATAATTTCCGCGGCCTGACGCTTTTCAACGACGTGCTTTACTTCACCAAGGGCAGCGGCAGCAACGGCGTCAATACGGTTTACTTTGTTGACACCACGGGCAGCGCGTGTCCGAAAGGCGTCGGTTTGCCGGCGCCGGGCGCGAAGCTTCCCGCCGCGCCGCTCGCCTACAACGCGGCGAACCTGCAAACCGCCGGCCTGCCAAACAATATGTGCATCCTGGCCGGCTTCCCGCAGACGCCGAACAAGACGGCGACAGTGACCGCGTTCCCGTTCGGCATCTGGTTCGCCGACGCGCGCACTCTGTATGTCGCCGATGAAGGCGACGGCTATACCGGCGGGACCGATTTGTACACTCACGCGGCGGCGCAAAGCAGCGCGGGCCTGCAAAAGTGGGTGTTCAACCGTGCCAGGGGCGCGTGGCAGTTTGCCTATGCGCTGACCAACGGCTTGGGATTGGGGCTGGCCTATGATGTACGCGGTTACCCCACGGGCCTAAACCCGGGCACCGGATTGCCCTGGGCGCCGGCGACCGACGGTCTGCGCAACATCACCGGCAGGGTGGGGCGCGATGGCATCGCGACGATCTGGGGCATCACCTCGACCATCAGCGGCAATGGCGATGTCGGAGCGGACCCCAATCGTCTGGTCGCGATTCGCGACAGGGTTGGAAACATCGATGCCGGCGCCGCGGGCGACGCGCGATTTTTTACGTTGCGCACTGCGGCTTTTGCCGAAGTTTTGCGCGGAGTCTCCTTCACGCCGGGCACCGATCTGCGCTAGCTCTCACGGTCAATTGCGGGGAGCACGTCGCCGGCGTGCTCCCCGCTTTCGAGCGGGTTCGCCGCAGTTGCGACGCCGCATGATGTGAGTGCATAGTCGCCGCATGAGCATCGATTGGCGCTTCTTTGCGCTCGGTTCCGCGTTTTTTGCCGCCTTGACGGCCATCTTCGGCAAGGTCGGCGTGTCCGATATCAATTCGGACCTGGCAACCTTCTATCGGACCATCGTGATAGTGACGGTCAGCGCCTTGCTCGTATCGGCACGCCACGAGTGGCAGTCGCCCGCAACTCTGTCTCACAAAGGGTTGATCTTTTTGCTTCTGTCGGGCATTGCGACGGGTCTCTCCTGGATCTGCTATTTTCGCGCACTACAGCTGGCGCCCGCCTCGCGCGTGGCTCCGATCGATAAATTCAGCGTGGTTCTCGTCGTTTTGTTCGCGGTTCTATTGCTTGGAGAGAGGCTCACGTGGAAAGTCGGCATTGGCTCCATTCTGATCGCGGGCGGCGTCATTCTCACGGCCCTGTAGCGCATCAAGAATGAAGCAACACCGCCTTCGCCCGGCGCTTTGCGTCATGAGTCTGCTCGCCGCGGGCTGCGCGCTGCACGAGGTGCAGCCGCCGCCCCCAAGCTTGCCGGCCTCATTCGCGGCGCCGCGGGCCGGCAACGGCGATTGGCCGGGAAAAAATTGGTACCAACAATTCGGCAGCGCTGAATTGAGCGCACTGATCGCGCAAGCCTCGAACGGCAATCTTGATTTGAGCGTGGCTCGGGCGCGCGTCGCCCAGGCAGACGCGCGCGCCAGACAAGCAGGCGCCGCCATTCTTCCCAGCGTCGACGCCGGCGCCAACGGCAACTATCTGGCGGGTCATTCCGTCAACGGCAGCGCACATGAAACCGACTGGGGCGTGCTGTTGTCGGCCAGCTATGAGGTCGATTTCTGGGGTAAGAACCGCGCTGCCGCGCGTTCCGCGAGCCGCTTGGCGGATGCCTCGCGGGCAGATCGGGACACGGTGGCTCTGACGACGCTCGCCGCCGTCGCCGACGGCTATTTCCAAGTGCTGTCGTTGCGCGAACGTCTGGCGATCGCCACCTTGAATTTGAATGCGGCGCAGAAATTGCTCGACATCATTCAGGCGCGTTTCGACGTCGGCTTGTCAAATCCGGTGGAACTGGCGTCGCAAAAGGCCGCACTCGCCAGCGCCGGCCTGGTCATCCCCGATTTGCAGCGGCAGGAGTCGGAGGCGCTGGCTGCACTGGCGCTGTTGTTGGGGCGTGCTCCGGAGCAGTTTTCCGTGGAGGGCCGCAGCCTCGATTCACTGCTCGAGCCCACGATAGGCGGAGGTCTGCCGGCGGAACTGCTGACGCGCCGACCCGATGTATTCATGGCCGAGGCCAATCTTCAGGCTGCGAACGCCGACCTGCTCGCGGCCCGTGCCGCGTTATTTCCCTCCTTGAGTCTCACAGCCAGCGGCGGCGTGCAGAACCCTGCGCTGAACGCGGCGGTCATCAGCTTGAGCGGCGTCGGTCCCACCCTGAATCTCGGCGCCTCTCTTACGCAAACCATTTTCGATCACGGCCGTCTGCAGGCCATGCGGGCCGAGGCGCAGGCCAAGGATGATGAATTGGTGGCGGCCTACAAAGCCGCGATCCTTGCGGCGCTGGGCGATGTTGAGAACGCTTTGTCGTCGGTCGCCCGTCTCCAAGATGCCCGGGCTCTGCAGAAGGAAAACATGGCGCAAAGCGAGCGCGCCTTCGAAGGCGCGACCTTGCGATACAAGGCAGGCTCCGGCGATTTTCTTTCGGCGCTCGAGGCGCAACGCGCCCTGTATGCTGCGCGCGATCAATTCAGCCAATATCGGTTCGCGCGCTTCCAGGCTTTCGTCGCGCTCTACAAAGCCCTTGGTGGCGGCTGGCAGGCACCAACGACTTAAGACCAAGGAATTTCGATGACTACGAAAATGTGGGTGCTCTTGGTTGCGTTGACGGCACTTTGCGCCTGCCACAAAACTCCACCGGAGGCTGCGGCAACTGTGCCGGGCAAATCGACCGGCGCCTCGCCTGCCGCGGAAAGCAAGGACAACGACAACGGTAAGGATGCGGGCGAGGGACTGAACTTGACGGCCGCGCAGGTCGAGAAGATCGGTTTGCAGACTGCAGCACTCAAAACGGTCGACTATGCCGAGGAAACCGCCGGATACGGCGCGGTGATTCCGCACGAGGCCATCGCCCAAGCGGTCGCCGATTTGAGCACGGCGCAAGCGGCGGAGAAGCAGAGCCGTGGGGCGCTGGCGCGTACGCAACGGCTGTCGGGCACGCCGGGCGCGATGTCGGCCGACGTGGAAGACGCCAACGCGCGCCAACTGGCCGTCGACACGGCCGCATTGAACCTGGCAAAACAACGGCTGTCCGCCTCCTTCGGACAAAAGCCGCCCTGGGGCGGCGGCGATGATTCAGGCTTGCTGCACGCTCTCGCCGACGGCAGCAAGCTATTGGTTCGAGTCACCTTCCCTCTGGGCGCATTGCCGGGTGCGGTCCCCAAGACGTTGAGCGCATCGCGCTTGGGCGCGGACTCGAGCGCCAAGCGCTGGAAATTGACCTCGATCTGGGCCGCCCCCGCGGACGCAACGGTTCCCGGGCGCAGCTTCTTTTCGGTGCTGAACACCGGCGAGCTGGGCGAGGGTGAAAGAATCATCGCATGGGCGCCGATCGGCGCGCCGCAACCCGGCGTGCTGGTTCCAGCCGAGGCGATGGTCATCAGCGAAGGCAAGTATTGGTGCTACATCGAGGCAAAGCCCGGCAGCTTCGTCAAAACGCAGATCGACATCGGCAAGCCGTTTGAAACTGGCTATGTGGTGACGCAGGGCGTCAAGGCGGGCGACAGGGTCGTCACGCGCGGCGCGTCGCAGCTTCTCGCGCAGGAATCCAATTCCGGCGCGGACGCCGACTAAAATGCGCGCCATCGTCAGCCTTTGCGTTCGCCACTTCGGCGCCGTTACGGCCTTGAGCCTGTTCGCACTCATCCTCGGCTGCTGGGGCGCGATGCACGCTCCCTTGGATGTGTTTCCGGATTTTGTACCCTCGCAGGTCGATGTTCAGACCGAGGCACCTGGATTCGCCCCGCAACAAGTCGAGGAGTTGGTCACCAAGCAGGTCGAGAATGCCGTTAACGGCGCGCCCGGTCTCGCGACGTTGCGGTCGGAGTCGATTCCGGGGCTGTCGGTCGTGACCATCACCTTTACCGACGGCGTCGACGTGCATGTCGCCCGGCAGGGTATCTCCGAACGGCTGTCGGAACTCGGCAGCAGCCTGCCGGCGGGAGTGGGAACGCCCAAACTGTCGCCGCTGGTCTCGAGCACCATGGACTTGCTGAAAATCGGACTGCTGTCCCAGCAAGCCGACGCGTACGCGCTGCGCGACACCGCCGATTGGATCATCAAACCGCGCTTGCTCGCGGTGCCCGGCGTCGCCCACGTCCTGGTGTTCGGCGGCGAAGTGCGCCAGATCCAAATTCAGCCCGACATGGCAAAGCTGGCAAGTTTCGGCATCACCTTGGCGCAGGTGGGGGATGCCGCGCACGCCGCGCTGCCCATACGAGGTGCGGGCTTTATCGACTTGCCCGGCCAGCGCGTGCTCATCGAAACACCCACACCGCAACCCGACATCGACACCTTGAACGAAGCGGTCGTGACCGAGCGCAACGGCACGCCCATCCTGTTGCGCGAACTCGCGCAAGTTAAAATTGCACCCGCGCTCAAGTTCGGCGACGCGTTGATCATGGGTAAGCCCGGCGTCATGTTGTCGCTCGCGAGCCAGTACGGTGCCAACACTCTGACTGCGACCCAGGCGGTGGAAAAGGCGCTGAACGAGCTGGCGCCCACCTTAAAATCTCAGGGAATCACTCTCTATCCCGCGCTGCATCGCCCCGCAAATTTCATCGAGCGGGCGCTCGGAAACCTTGAGCATTCGCTGCTGATCGCGGCCGTCCTCATTTTGGCGGTGTTGTATCTGTTTCTTCGCGACGTGCGCGCGGCGCTCATCGCCTTTACCGCCATACCCTTGTCGCTGCTGGCCGCGATCGCGGTGCTCGATCGCATGGGACTCACGCTCAACACCATGACGCTTGGCGGCTTTGCGGTTGCCTTGGGTGTCTTGGTCGACGATGCCATCATCGGCATCGAGAACATCCTGCGCCGGCTGCGCGAAAACGGCACGCTCGCGCAGCCGGCGCCGCGCTTGGATGTGCTGCGCGATGCAGCGCTGGAAGTGCGCGGCCCGGTCATTTATGCCACGGCGGTGGTCGTCGCGGTTTTTTTGCCGGAATTGTTCACCTCGAGCGTGCAGGGGCACTTTGTCGGCCCCCTGGCGTTGGCATTCATTTTCGCGGTCCTCGCCTCGCTGCTCGTCGCGCTGACATCGACGCCCGCGCTGTGCGCACTGTTGCTGCGGCGGCATGATGCGCGTGCGGAAGCAGGCTGGTTGGTGCGCCTCAAATCCTGGCAACGCTCGGCGGTTCATCTGGTCGCCGATCACTTCGCCGTGGTTGCCGCGGTGCTGATCGGCTTGGTCGTTGCGGCCATCGTCGCGCTGCCCTTTCTGGGCGGCACTTTCATGCCCGATTTTCGCGAGGGACACTTCGTCCTGCAGGTGTCGAGTTCCACGACCGGCACCTCCTTGGAGACCATGCTTGAAATGGGCAAGCGAGTCAGCGCCGAAGTTCTGGCTCTGCCCTATGTGCAAAGCATCGAGCAGCAAGTGGGCCGGGCGGAACTGGGCGAGGATACCTGGGGGCCGCATCGCAGTGAATTCCACGTGGAGCTGAAGCGGGACGCGAAAATCGACCAGCAAGAGGCCGAAGCACAGCTGCGAAAAATTCTGGCGGACTACCCGGGCCTGCAGAGCGAGGTCGTCACTTTCCTCGGCGACCGCATCAGCGAGAGTTTGAGCGGCGAGACCGCGCAGGTTGCCGTCAAGGTTTTCGGCGATGATCTGGACGTGCTTGATTCCACCGGCAGCAAGCTGGTGGCGGTTCTCGCCAAGATTCCCGGCATCGTTGATTTGCAATTCAAGCGACAGGGCGGAACGCCGGCGATCGGCATCGAACTTCAGCCTCAGGCGATGGCGGCCGCCGGCCTCAAGGCGCAAGAGGTGCTCGATACCATCAATACCGCGTACGCCGGCTCCTTGGTCGGCCAGACTTTCCGTGGCACGCGTACGGTCGATGTGGTGCTGTTATTGCCTGATGAATTGAGACATCAGCCGGCGCAACTCGCGAAATTAATGATCTCGAGTCCGAGCGGCCCCGTGCCGCTGGCGCAGATCGCGCGGATTTCTACAACCCAGGATCGATATAGCATCGAGCACGACGGCGGCCAAAGGCGCATCAGCGTGACCTTCAATGTCGGCAAAGGCTCGCTACAGCACGTGGTGCAGCAGGCGCAACAGGACATCGCCCGCTCGGTGGCGTTGCCTCGAGGGGTTTTCATCGAATTTACCGGCGCCGCCGAGGCCGAGGCGCAGACCCGCTTTGAGCTGATTCTGTACTCGACACTGGCGCTCGCCTTGATCGTGATCATCCTGTTCGTGTCCTTTCATTGGCGCGCCAACAGCTGGCTGGTGCTGGCCAATTTGCCGTTCAGCCTGATCGGCAGCGTCGCGGCGATCGCGCTGACAGGCGTCGGCATTTCCTTAGGGTCGGTGATGGGCTTGATCACCGTCTTCGGGATCAGCGCGCGAAATGCCATATTGCAGCTGGCCCACTACGAACATTTGGTCGAAGTCGAGGGCGGTACCTGGAATAGAGAACTGATACTGCGCGGCGCAAATGAACGCTTCGTGCCCATTTTGATGACCGCCGCGGTGACGGCCCTGGGCTTGGCGCCCCTGGCCTTCGGCATCAACCAGCCGGGTCAGGAAATCGAAGGGCCCATGGCGATCGCCGTGCTCGGCGGCTTGTTCTCATCGACACTGTTGAATCTTTATGTTTTGCCCGCATTGGCGCAGCGCTTCGTGCCGGTACGCCAGTCTTGACTTCTTTGGACTTTGACATGCAGAGTACCGCGCGCAACGTATTAGAGGGAGAACCAGAATATGGCCGGCACCGGCGCCTCGAAGAATGCCGCCTCGACATCACCGTTCGCGAATCCCTGGGTTCAGCTTCTGGTCGGTGTCATCTGCATGGCCGCCGTGGCCAATCTGCAATATGGCTGGAACTTATTCGTCAATCCGATTGAAGCGAAGTACCACTGGGGGCGCGCCGCGATCCAGGTTGCATTCACCCTGTTCGTGACCCTCGAGACCTGGCTCATCCCGGTCGAAGGTTACATGGTCGATCGATTCGGGCCTCGCGGAGTGGTGATGATCGGCGGCATCCTGGTTGCCGCTGCCTGGGTGTTGAATTCGGTCGCGGGCTCACTGCCGCTGCTGTACTTCGCCGCCGCGATCGGCGGCATCGGCACAGGCTGCGTGTACGGCACCTGCGTCGGCAACGCGCTCAAATGGTTTCCCGCACGGCGCGGATTGGCGGCCGGCATCACCGCTTCCGGATTCGGTGCGGGCGCGGCCATCACCGTTGGACCGATCAGAACCATGATTGAAGCGTCGGGCTACGAGCACGCTTTCTTGGTGTTCGGACTCATTCAAGGCGGCATCGTCGTGGTGATGTCGTGGCTGCTGTTGGCGCCGCCGCCGACGATTGCGACCGCGGTGGTGAAGCCCAATCAGACGGCGCACGGCTACTCGCCCATCGATGTGCTGCAGAGCCCGGTGTTCTATGTGATGTACCTGATGATGGTGCTGGTCGCCTTCGGCGGCCTGACCATGCTGGCATCCATGGCGCCGATCGCCGAGCAATTCAAAGTTGGCAAAGTTCCGGTCGAGTTGTTCGGCACGATCCTGCCCGCCTTGGGCTTCGCGCTCTTTTTGAATCGGATTTTCGACGGCATCGGCCGGCCCTTTTGGGGCTGGCTATCCGACCAAATCGGCCGTGAGTACGCCATGGCGCTGGTCTTTCTGGTCGGTGCGGCGGCGTTGTTCACTTTGAGCCAATCGGGGACCAATCCAGTACTCTATGTCCTCGTAGTGCCGCTCTATATCAGCACGTACGGCGCGATCTACAGCCTGTTTCCGGCCACCCAGGGCGACACATTCGGATCAAAGTATGCGGCAGCCAACAACGGCCTGCTGTATACGGCCAAGGGCGCCGGCACATTGTTGGTGCCGTTCGCAGCCATCCTCATGCGATCGAGCGGCTGGAACGCGGTGTTCATGATGGCCGTGGCATTCAACGTACTGGCGGCCTTACTGGCGCTTTTTGTGCTGAAGCCGATGCGCGTCCGGCATTTCGCCAAGAGCCGCGCAGCCTTCGAAGCCTGATCCCGGCCGAAGGTGGTACCTCCGTCCACCTGTGCCCAACAGGACTTTGGCACCGGTACAGGGCTGAAAATCGACTCAGTGTGGCAAAGAAAACACTTTGTTTCGCAAAGCCAATCATATATGGTATACCACGAAAACTAACTCAAGCGGTGTATCACTCCGTCTGTCTGAAGGGGGTATTGAATGGGGGTCAATCAAGGCGCAGCCGCGTTTTGTATTTTCAATCGCTCCACTCCCGCGTGCCCGAGCAATGGATTCCTAGATCATCGATTCGATCAAACGACCTTTATGAGGATCACAAGATGCTAAATCTCAAACTGGCGAGGCCTATGCTGATTGCGCTGGCAGCATGCGCCGCTAATATCTTCGTCCAGGGCAGCGCCTTGGCCGACGATGCGCAGGAAAACAAGGCGCTCAAGGAACAAATGCGGCAGATGATGCAGCGCATGGACGCGTTGCAGAAGCAAGTCGAGGCGCTGTCGGCGAAGCAAGCTGCGCCGCCGCCGGCGTACGTGCCGCCGCCGCCGGCCTATGTGCCGCCGCCGGTGGTCGCGAAGAAGGAATCGCCTGCAGAACCGATGTTCGACAAGTTCATCAAAGGTTTCTACGGAACCTTGGACGCATCCGTGGATGGTTCCACCAAGGGCATGGATGGCATGACCGCGTATCACTATGGTGATGCGGTCAACGGCGTCTTTCCTCAGACCGGCGTGAAGGGCACGCCCTTTGGACCGGTGGGCTGGCAGCCGGCGATTGCCAGCAACGCGGCCACCCTGGGCTGGCGCGGCAGTCACGCGATCCCCGGTTTGGAGGATACGAAGTTCGTGATGCAGATTGAGGCGAACGTAGCCTTGATAGATTCTCCAGGCGTGACCACGAGCTATACCGCGCAAACGGCCAGCGTCCGCGGCGGCATCGGTTCCGGCACCACGTATCTTGGATTCAGCAGCCCGACCTGGGGCTCGATCAAGATCGGTCACGGTTCGACACCCTACGGCAACATGAGCCGGCGGCTGACCCCCTTCGCCGGCATGGTCGGCGATATGGGTGTGATCATCGGCAATACCGGAGGCGACAACCGTCTCGAGTTCAACACCGCGTTGAATCACGCGATCTGGTACGAATCCCCCAAGTACGGCCCGGTCAGTTTTGACCTGTTCTTCTCGCCCGGGCAGAATCGCACCGCCGACCAGGACTTGAGCGTGGCGGGCGGCGACTCCAATTGCGCCGGCGGCAATGTACCCGGCAGCGGTAACTTGCTGCTCGCCTGCGACGACGGCGGATTCGACAATGCGTACAGTGTGGATCTGAAGTACGAAACCCAGCATCTTTACCTGGCGGCGGCCTATGAACTGCACAAGCATGTCAACCGCAACAGCGACGGCATTGGGTCGAACGCGCCCGGGTACGCCAACATGCTCAATCAGGGCGATCCGAACGCAGGTGGCGGCGGGCCCTTGTCGCAGTATCTGAACTGGGGTCTTTTCAATCAGGTCGCGACCGCTTATGGCGCGACGGGGTCTTGCACCACGGCACCCAGTGCGTCCACGTATTACTGCGTCAATGCGACGCCCGAGTTCGTGGGCGACATCGGCGACGAGTCGGCGGTCAAGGTCGGGGCGCAATATATCTTTGATTTCGGCCTGACGGTGAACGGCATTTTCGAACGCATGATGCGCAAGCTTCCCGCCGCGCTGGAATTCCAGAACGAGCGGCAGCGCAATGGCACCTGGCTGGCATTAACCCAGACGCTCACTGCGAGGGACAACTTGAACTTTGGTTGGGCGCATGCTGGAAAAACGCCGGGCGACCCGGGCGGGCAGCATAACTACAACCCGAACGTCTCGGACAACTCGGCAAACATGTTCACGTTCGCGTACAAGCACCACTTCGACAAGAACTTGTACTGGTATGCCGACGTTGCCGAAACCATCAACAGTGCCAATTCGCACTTCGATCTCGGTGCCGGTAGCCACGGCATCAAGACGGATTGTCATGATGGCACGACCACGCCCATCATCGACTACACCAGCGCGGGCAACACAACCTGGGGCGGCTGCCGGCCCAAGGCGGTTTCGGTTGGCGTGAATTACAAGTTCTAAGCGGTTGAAAATTGCAAGAGTCGGGATCAGGGGCGGCTTGCCCCTGGTCCCGCGCTCGGCGGCTCATTTGAGGTTGGCTGAGGAATTTTCGTTCGCCTCCGCGGTCGTATGATTGGCTTCCGAGGACGTTGGAGAAGGACTTATGGCTCACGTGACGCGGCGATTTTTTTTGTTGTCATCTGCGGCAGTCTCGATTGGCTGCGCAGTTCGCGGGTCGCCGGCCGGTGCGGCGATGCCATCTGCACAAGCGGTACGTCAGCCGTCCCAGGGCCAATCGTGGCGCTATGCGAAGCATGACATTTACACCCGCTCAGTGGTCGATGAACAAATGGACCAGATCGGGGCAGTCGATCATACCGTCGAAATAAGCTCGAGCTACCAAGCCCCAGCCCATGCCGAGAAGCCGAAATGGGGCTCCAAACTATTGCGCAAGTACACCGGACACCAAGAGATCCCCGCCGGCTCGCTGCCGAGTGAAATCCAGGATCCGTGGGGTATGGTGGCGGTCGATCCGCACTGGAGCCAAGTGCAGGTGTACGAGACGCCGATTCCGTTATGGCCGGCGCAACTGGAACCGGGCTGGCAGACTCACATCAGCACCAACTACAAGACACCCGCGGACCAAGACGCACTCCCTTGGGATCAGACCATGAAGGCGCTGGCCTGGGAGACGATTACCGTGCCCGCCGGGCACTTCAAAGCGCTGCGATTTACCAACTACATCCAGTTCAAGCACAGCGATTTTTCGCGCACGGATTCAGTGAGACGCGAAACGATATGGTTCGCCCCCGAAGTGGGCAGGTGGGTTGCTCGCGAAAGCCAGGGAACCTACTACGTTGCCGATTCGACCATCGAGCAGCCCTACAATGAAAACGGCTACCGCTGGGAGCTTCTCGAGTGGTCCTAGCCTCAACGCGTATCGAGCATCAGTTCTAGACGACCGAGCATTGCGTTATTGCGGCATTTTTGCCGCCAAAAAAGCCGGGGATGCACCAGCGTCCCCGGTCCTTTTCAGGGCAAATTAAGGATGCTTTGGAATTAAAATAGGGAGGTTCCCCGATTCATCGAAGCGGGGCGCCGCGTAGCTTATCCCTTGCCCGGAATTCCCCGGACGCCTGCAAGGAGTTAAGAACATGCCTCGATTCGCCCCCAAAATTCTCGCCGCCTGCGCGCTCGCCGCGCTGTTCGCGAGCCCTTTAAGTGCGCTTGCCATGACGATTAACAAGCTCGATGTACCGCCCGCTCGCGTGGTCGGATACAGCGACCTTGACCCGATTGCTGCGCGAACGCTTTGACTGCCGCCGGGAAGCCATCGCCAAAGCGGTCGCCGATGTGAACTCTCCCGCACTGACGAGCTACTACCTGGCGAAAACCAGGTCGATCGCCGACAACCAGCGCTAGTCGGATCCGATGCGAGGACGGTGGCACGGCACCGTCCTCCCGCCGGGACGCCGCAATTTGGGCAAACGCGGCGCGCAATTTAGGTAGGTCGGCCGATCCCAAATCGCAGCAGCGATCCTATCGTGCAAACGCAAGCGTCCTTGGGCAAAGAACATGGAGATGACGATGCCGCGATACATGGTCGAAAGAGAGTTTCCGGACGGACTTCATGTCCCCATCGATGAAACCGGCGCCAAGGCGTGCCTGGCGGTCGTCGACAGCAATATGGCGGACCAGGTCACCTGGGTCGATTCCTACGTGAGCGCGGACAAGAAAAGAACCTTTTGTGTTTACGACGGGCCGTCGCCGGAGGCGATTCGTCGAACCGCGGCCCGCAGCAAACTTCCCGTTGAGCGCATCACCGAGGTGCGTGTCTTGGATCCGTATTTCTACAAATAATCCAGGATTGCGCGCTCGGGTTTACGCGGTGGCGAAGACCGCCGGCTTGATCGGCACGTCGCACACCACGCAATTGCCGCCATTCGCGCCGCGCGTGATGCTCAGCCTGCCGCCCATTGCACTGGCGCGAAAACGCATCGTTCGCATCCCCAACCCTGAGCTCTTCTCGGCCTCGCCCCTCCCGCCTTGGCCGTCATCGGTCACGGAAAGCCGCAGATCGCCCGGGCGCGACCAAAGATCAATTTCGATATTCTTCGCGCCGGAATGCTTCAGCGCATTCTGCACGGCTTCCTGCGCGATACGATAGAGATGATTGCGCATTTTCAGTTCGATGGCCGGCGTCGCCTCGTGCCGGCAGCGGAACTTCACTTTTGTGCCGCTCAGCGAACTGCGCTGTGCGAGCAGTTCGAGAGCGGCATCGAGATTGCCATCCGCATTGGTCAGCGGCGAGAGACCCTGCACGATGCGGTGCGCATCCTGAATGCAACTGGTTGCCAACAAGGCGAGCTGGTCCAGGTCCACGGAAATCACGTCCCGTTCCTTTTGCGCACGGTTCGCCAGCGCGCGCACCGATAGGGCCAAACCGGTGAGTTCCTGACCCAGGCCGTCGTGCATTTCCTGCGCGATTCGCCGCTGCTCGCCGCCGATGGCCTCCATGAGCGCCTGCCCGAATGCGCGCCGCTCCGTCACATCGACCGCGAACACCAGCTCTCCGGCCTGGCCGCCGCAGTCGATCGACTGCGTCCACACCTCGACTTCGAGCAGGCGCCTGTCCTGGGTGCGGTGCTGGGTTTCGAAGGGTTCCAGCGGCAAGTCCGCCGTCACGAGCACATCGTGAACCGGTGGCAGCACCGGCTGGTTGGGACCGGCGGACAGGATCTCGACGCTGCGGGACAACAACTCGTCTCGACTCCAGCCGTATTGGCGTACGGCGGCGTCATTGACCAGAAGAAATCTCAAGGAGTCCCGAGCGTGCACCCACAGGGGCTGCGGGGTGCCGTTGAAAATCTGCGCGTAGCGCTGCTCGGCGCGCAACGCCTCATCGCCGGCCGCGTCGCGCTCGCCGAGCAGCGCGGTGATGATGATGCTTAAGCCCGACAACGATGCGATGAACGACCAGATCGTCACGATGCCTTGCAACTGGTTGAATTCGGCAAACGCGCCGACGCTGAATGCCGCGCTGACCGCGGTCATGGTCGAAATCACGAACGAGGATCCGGCCGCGACCACCAGTCCGAAGCGCATCGCACTGACGACGACGACAGTAAACGCGAATACCACGATCAGCGGCCGGCCGAGCGCCCCCGGCGCCAGCATGATGGCTGCGCAGCAGACCAGCAGTGCGAACAACCACAGTCCTCCCTCGGCCCAGTGTGCCCTGAAGCGCTCGAAGCTCTTGCGGTTGTACGCCATCAACAGAGGACCCAAGAGCAAGGCGCCCGCGACGGCATTTGCCCACCAGCGAACCCAATGACTCGAATCGGTGGCGAAATCCTTCAGACCCGACAGGTAATATCCCGGCAGGCTGAAGAGCGGCGCCAGCACCATGCCTGCAGCGATGCACAGGATGAACAGCGGCACGTCCTTCGCGCGCGAGAAGCGCGGGTCAAAACCGCTGCGTTCCAGCAGCCATGCCGATGCCCAGGCGCCGCTCGCCAGGCCGATTCCGACGCCGATGCATGCCGGCAGCGGCACAGGCACGGCGAGCTGGATCGCGAACCCCGCCAGGAACACCGCGGGCCAGACGCGGCGGCCGAATCGATAGGTAACCGCAACGGCGATGCCGTTCGGCAGGTAGGAAAGCGTCAAGCTTCCCCCAAAGTGATGCAGCGAAATGCCGATTGCGGCGACCGCAAATATGGACACGAAAACCAGCACGAGGCGAAGTGCTTTGGTCGTGATGCGATCGGGATCCAGCATCGAGATGCCTCAAGCGGGGTTAGCGCGACGCGATTGTAGGCTAATCTTTTACTTATTGCTCGAGGCGCGCCGGGCACGCAACTTATTCCCTTTCAAAAAGCTGATTTGCGCGGCGGATGGCCGCAAGATTTGCTTATGTTGCTCGTAGTCCTTGACATAAACAGCGCGCGTGTCGCTGCTGAGAGACGCCGATCACGCTTTCCTTCTGCTCACTTCGTCAATATCTTGAGCACCCGTACCGTTCCTGGGAAAGGATTTATGGCAACGCCACTAAACGCCCCAATGGCAGGTGAGATCTGGCATCTCAGCATCGAGGACCTGTTTCAACCGGTGCAGGAAGCGCCGCGTCTTGGCGGCGACGGACCTTTTGTCATCAATCTCAGCGTCTCGACCGCGCCGATCAGCGTGCCCACCAAGGCATTTACCAATACGCCGCTCGAGGCCCATGTCTATCAAATCCAGGTGACCGAAGACGGGCGTACTCGCTATCGCTTGCGGCTGGGGCCATTCGCTTCGGAAGATGAAGCCGATGCCATTCTTGGGGAGGTTCGCGATACTTATCCCGGCGCCCTGACCGCGACCGCGAGTTCCTCGGATTTGCGTGTCATCGCAGGCATGCAGGCCAAGATTGAGCAGCGGTCGGCCCCGAAACCGGCCGATCTCGTGATCGAAAAAACCGCCTCGCGGAAATTCGCCGCGCAAAAGGCTGCGCCGCAAACCGCTGCAGTCGCGGCTGAAAAGGCCGCGCCGCCGAAAGCGCCAGTCCCGGAAAACATCCCCAGCGCGAGGGCGGAGGCTTCGGAAATATCGATCGATATCGCGTGGCCCACGCCCGAGTTGGGCGTGCCCCCAACCGCACAGCCGCTGCGTGCGGCGTCCCCGCCGCCCGCCGCCGTCAGGAGCGAACGATCGGTTGCAGCACCCGCGGCACCCAAGCAACAATGGGCGCTGCCCGAATTGGATGTTCCGCTGCCAACCAAGCAAAAGCAGGCGCCCGCACCGGTTGCGCCGGTCGCGAAGCAGGCCGCAACGCCTGTTCCAGCGCCGATCCCGTTTGAATTGAAGATCGCGCCGCCTTTCTCCGTCAGCCTCGCGCCCGTTCTCACCGAGGTGGTTACGCCCAAGAAGGCCGCGCCGAAGAATACTGCGCCGCTACCTGCAAGTATTGTCGCACCGACTCTGACCGAGGCGGTCGCACCGAAGCCCAAGGCACCGCCGGCGCCGCCCGCCGCAGTCACGCCTGTGGTCACCGCCGTCGCCGCGCCGGCGATCGCCGCAGTGGCCGCGCCGCAGGTGAAATTGCCGCCCCACCCGGAAAGCGTGCCTTCCGCGATCAGCGCAGCGGCCGTATCTGCCGCTAAATTGGCGCCCCACCCGGAGAGCGCGCCGCCGGCGAAGCCTGCAATGGCGCCGGCGCCGAAAAAGACAGTAGCACCGCCGCCGAAACAAACCCTGCCGCCGGCGCCGAAGCCTGCAGCACCCAAGAGTGCCGCGCCCGCCGCAGCCGTGAAAGCGGAACCCGTTCTGACGCAGTCAGTCGCGCCGCCGCGAAAATCCTGGCCCAAGTTTCGGGCAGCGCTCAGCAAGCCTGGGGCGAGCAAGCTCAAATCGCTGCAGCATGTCGTGGTCGCAACCGCTCCCGCGCCGGCTCCCCGGGAGGTCAAGAAACTCGACGAACCCTTGGAGAGCTTGGAGTCGACGCAAACCATTCGCGCGTTGACGCCGATGGAGCTCGAGGACAACGAAGCATCGCGGTGGTTCGTCATTCAACTCGCGCTTGCGGATCGCGCCTTCGACCCCGACGCGGTGCCGAACCTCGACATTTTCAGCGAGTACCGCCTGTACTCTGTCGCCGGCGTGGACCAGGGCCGCGTGGTGCATGCCTTGCGTCTGGGCTTTTTCCGCGAGGAAATCGGCGCAGTCGCGGTGGCGAGTTATCTCGCCGCCTACTGGGACAAGCCCACCATCAAACGCGTGAGCCTTGCCGAGCGCGAGCGATTTGCCGACCAGCGGGTGGAAGCGCGCAAGGACGTCGGCGCAACCGGAAAGCACGCCGTGATCGAGATCACCGATGAGTTGGTGGCGCGGCGCCGACGCTCCACCCGGTCCGCCGCCGTCAAGACCGCAAACCGCCCGATCGAGCACTAGCGCCTTAGCTTCATCATTGGCGGCGTCGCATATCTTGTGTCGCCGGCGCGCCCTTGGGGCTAATATTCGCACTCCATTCACAGGGTCGCGGAAGGAAAGGGCATGACTAATTTTCGGTTCATTTCGGGCGTGCTGGCGCTGCTCGCGCTCAGCCCCCTGGCCGGGCACGCGAGCGCGCGATCCGGATTCTCCATGGAACAAATGCTGCATTATCCGTTCGCCTCCGAGCTCGCGGCGGCCGAGCACGGCGATGCGATTGCGTGGGTGTGCAACCTTGACGGCGTGCGCAACGTTTGGATGGCGCGCGGCCCGAACTTCACGCCCGGCAAGGTCACGCAGTATAACGATGACGATGGGCAGGAAATTACGCAGCTTACTTTCTCCCCGGACGGCGCGCGCCTCCTGTTCGTGCTGGGCGGCGATCATGACGCCAACTGGCCCGCCGAAGGAAACCTATCGCCTGATCCCAACTCCTCGCCGATACAGCCGGTCACGGCGATATGGGCCGTGCCTGCCAACGGTGGTGCGCCGGTAAAAGTCGACGAGGGTGATGCGCCGGTGATTTCGGCTCGCGGCCAGATCGCCTACATCAAGGATGATCATGTTTGGATCGCGACGCTGGATGGCGGCAAACCCGAACGCCTGTTCTTCGACCGCGGCAAGGACAGCGACTTGGCTTGGTCGCCGGATGGAAGCCGGTTGGCATTTGTCTCCAATCGCGGCGACCACTCCTTCATCGGGGTTTACAGCTCGAAGAGCACACCGCTGTTGTATCTCGCACCCTCCACCAACCACGATGAGTCGCCGCTCTGGTCGCCCGACGGCACACGAATCGCATTTACCCGCCGTGCGGGCGATGGCGGTCCGCCGCGGCCGATTCTGACCCGGGAGCCGCGGCCGTGGTCGATCTGGGTTGCCGCCGCGAACGAGGGAACCGGGCACCCTGTTTGGAAGAGTCCCAACACGGCTGCCGGATCCTTCCCCGATGTCGCGGGCGGCGCCAACCTGCATTGGGCGGCCGGCAATCGCTTGGTTTTCATGGCGTACCTGGATGAATGGCCGCATCTTTATTCAGTCGCTGCGGCGGGCGGCACACCTGTGTCGCTCACGCCGGGCAATTTTATGGTCGAGCATGTCGCTGAAAGCCGCGACCAGCGCTTCATGATTTACGACGCGAATACCGGGAGTGCGGCCGGCGATGACGATCGCCGTCATCTGTTCCGCGTGGCCGTCGATCATCCAGGCTCCGTGCCGCTGACTTCCGGCGAATCCCTGGAATGGACGCCGGTGGCGGCAGCGGCCGAGCGCATCGCGTTTGTCGCGGCCGGGCCGCAGCAACCGCCGACCGTGGCAATTTCAAATCTCGACGGGTCGCATCGCGCGTCGCTGCCCGCCGCGACGAACGCGGAATTCCCGCTCGCCCAGCTCATGACGCCCAAACCAGTCTCCTTCAAAGCGCCCGACGGAACTCTCGTGCACGGGCAACTGTTCGATCGAGGTGCGGCAAAGTCCGGCGAGCGCAAGCCCGCTGTAATATTTCTGCACGGCGGGCCGCCGCGGCAAATGCTGCTCGGGTGGAGTTACATGGATTACTACAGCAACGCCTACGCCGTGAACCAGTATCTGGCGGCGCATGGTTTCGTCGTGCTGTCGGTGAACTATCGGCTCGGCATCGGCTATGGCCTGGCGTTTCATCATCCTGAGCACGCAGGTTTCGCGGGCGCCGCGGAATATCAGGACGTCGTGGCAGGTGCCCGCTTTCTGCAATCGCTCTCGAGCGTCGATGGCAAGCGCATCGGTGTCTGGGGCGGCTCATACGGGGGGTACCTCACCGCGTTGGCGCTGGCCCGCAATTCCGACATTTTCAAGGCAGGCGTCGACTTGCACGGCGTGCACGACTGGTCGCGCCTCATGGATCGGTTCGGCGCGCCGGGCACTCGCTTCGAGAAGGGCGATCACGACAAAGCCCTGGAGGTCGCCTGGGCCTCGTCGCCCGATGCTGCGATGGATGGCTGGAAGTCACCCGTCCTCTTGATACAAGGGGATGACGATCGCAACGTGCGGTTTCAACAGACTGTCGATCTCGCGCGGCGGCTCGAGGAGAGAAACCTTCCATTCGAAGAACTCGTGCTTCCGAATGAAATCCACGGCTTCCTGCGGCATGCTTCCTGGATACGAGCGGACGAGGCGACGGCGGATTTCCTGGCTCGCAGCCTCGGCGTCAAGGGAGAATAGCCGCAGACTTCTTTAGTGAGACGCGCGCTGTCGGGCGCGTTTGCGCCGTTCGGCCAGAGAAAAGCCGCGGCCCGAATTGCCCAGGGCGGAGGCGCGGCGCGCAGCCGCAATCTCATGCGAAACATCGGGGTTCGCGGCTTCGCTCTCGCCGAACCCTTGAAGCTTCAAAACGCTGGGGAGTAGGGCGTCGCGTTGCTCGGAAAGACTCGCGGCGTGCAGCTCACGAAGCGCCGCCTCTCTGCGCCGCTGCGCGGCGCCGTTCGCGCGCCAACCGCGATATTCTGCTGTTACGTAGGCGGCGGATAATGCAATGCCGCCCACGATGAGCGCGATCAAGAGAACATCAAAGCTCATTGCCCCTCACCCTTCGAAAAATCTCACAGCTCCAAGCTTCCGATGTTGAGGGCGACTCGATCGAATGCAAGGCGCTGATTTTGGTTACGGGTATTTTACCGACGCCGGGTGAGTTAGTAAAATCACTGCGTTGCCCGCTCAAAACTGCAAAATGCCTGCCACCCGGGCAGTATTGCGCTGCATCGCATTTTTCCCGCCCCGATCCGATGCCCGCCCCTATTCCTCGCCCGATGGCGTGCCGAGCAGACGCTCCTGAAGGCGCTTGCGAAAGCGGCGGCTCAAGCGCAGTCGAATTTTGGATTTCAATACGACCTCGTAGTCGCCGCCGTTCTGCAGTTCCAGCGCATGTATCTGATCCAGGCTCACGATGATGGAGCGGTGAATGCGGATAAATTTTTCCTCGCCCAGGTCCCGTTCTAGCTCCGAAAGCGTCCGGCGCATAACATGGGTATCGCTGCCCACATGCAAGCAGGCATAACAGCCCGCCGCTTCGATCCAATCGACGTCCGCCGGGCTCAGGAACAGCACCTCGCCGCGGCTTTTGACGACCAGGCGTTCCACGCGTTGCGAGCGCTGCGATGCGTAGTGCGCGAGCTTATCCTTGGCACGAATCAGGGTTCTGTTGAAGCGCGCGTCATCGAATGGCTTCAATAAATAATCGAGCGCTCCTGCCTCAAATGCCCGCAGTGCGTATTCGTCGTAGGCCGTCACAAAGATGAGGGTCGACGGCAGATCGCTGCCCAACAGCTCGAGCACGTCAAAGCCGCCGCAGCCCGGCATTTGCACGTCGAGAAACACCAGATCGGGCTTCGATTTTCTTATTTCCTCAATGGCCTCCGGGCCCGATCCGCATTCTATGATGGAACCGATGTCCGGATCGCGGCGCAGCAGCACGGTCAGGTTGCGTCTCGCCCAGGCTTCGTCGTCAACCACCAGAACCCGTATGTTTGTCGTTTGCTTGACCAGCGCGGCCATTCACGCCTCCTTCAGAGGCAGGGTCACCACGGCTTCCACCCCACCCTCAGCGGCGTGCTTGAGCTGCAATTCGGATTCGTTGCCGTGCAGGATTTGTAAACGGGTGCGCAGATTGCTGATGCCGACGCCGGTGCGCGCCGCTTGCCAGTCGGTCGGGGAATCGGCGCCGTCGTTGTAAATTCTCAGGGAAAGGGTGCCGTTGTGGCAGGCACCCGCTATGCGCACGGCTCCTCCGGCGGCGCGCTTCGCAATGCCATGCTTGATGGCGTTCTCCACCAAGGGTTGCAGCAGCAGGTTGGGGACCTGCGCCCGCAGCAGTTCCGCCGGAATGTCCATGCTGACCTGCAGGCGTTCCCCGAAACGCACCTTTTGAATATCAAGATAGCGCTGCAAATATTCAACTTCCTCCGCGAGCGTCACCTGCGAGCGGTGGGAATCCTCCAAGGCGCGGCGCAGAAACTCACTCAAGCCCACGATCATGCTGACCGCGGCGTCGTTCTTGGAATCACGCACCAATCCCGTAATGGAATGCAGCGTGTTGAACATGAAGTGCGGCTCGATCTGCTGGCGCAATGCCGCGAGCTGCGACTTGGAGAGCTCCTCGCTCAGGCGCGCAGTCTCGGTCATCTGGCGCGCCATTCTCGCGCGCGCGTCCATTGCGTAGGTAAAGGTCAATATCAGTCCGTACATAATCAGGAAAGTCAGAATTTGGAACAGAAGCGACGAGCGCCACGCGTCCATAAAGGAGGGCTGCTGGGGATACTCCCACGGATTGAAGAGCATTTGCAGCATCGAAAACCAGGCGTCGGCCGCCACGCCAATGATGGCGAAAGCCGCAATGTGCACAGCCGCCGTTCGCAGAGTCATGTCGGGGAATAGCGGGTAGCGCCGCGCCAAACCGATGACCAAGGGCGTAGCCAGCATCCATGGCAACCAAGACAGCAGTTCTGTTCCAAAGATCAGCCCGGTGTGTTGCCTGCCCAACGAATGCATGAAGAGCACCGTTTGACTCGCGTCAAAGAGTGCTCCCGCGCACCAGATGGCAGTTATCCAGAGCCAGCGAGTCGAGCGCACGCCACTGTGGGTGTCAACCATGGCCCTCACTTTACGCCAAGCGGTTTATGCGGGGTTCACAAATGAAACGAAGCGCCGTCCCCGTGCAATGAGCGGTCTTCGCTGCGGCAGATCGTCGCACCTACACTGAGCGCCGAGATTTCCAGCGACTTGGATTGCCAAATTTTGGGTGAACGATGCCACGAGCCAAGACGAGTTCCCTCGCTAAGACGAGCGGCATTGCATGCGCGCTGCTGCTGACGTCGGCCTCTGTCAGCATCGTTCGAGCGCAGCATGCATCGGATGATCCGGTGGCCTCCGCCAACGACGCCTTCGGCTTGACGCTCGGATTGGAGAGCATCGGTCTTTACGGGCCGGGATTCGTGCGCGGCTTCAATCCCCAAGCGGCGGGAAATGTGCGCATCGACGGACTGTATTTTGATCAGCAAGGGGCGCTGTCCAATCGTGTCGTTGAAGGCTCGACCATTCGCATCGGTGTGAGCGAAATCGGCTATGCATTCCCGGCACCCACCGGCATCGTGGACTATGACCTCAGGCATCCGGGCAACGGCACGCCGGGCGCCACCATCGTCGCCAGCGCCGGTCCCTTCCAGGCCCACGGCGTCAGCATTGATGGCAATCTGCCCCTGCCCGCCGCGAACCTGCAATTGCCGATGGGGTTAAGCTACCAGGTCAGCACCCAAACCCCGTTCGGCGGCTCCAATCCGGGCTACACGTCAACGGTCGTGAACGCGGGCGCGACACCCCAGTGGCAGCCGAACGATCGCCTGAGTTTTCGCGGGATTTTTGACTGGACTCGAACCACCGAGGCCAGGACCTTGCCCTTCGTCCTCACCGCGGGCGACTATCAGCCGCCGCAGACACCGCGCGGATATTACGGCCAGAACTGGGCCGAGGGAAAAAGCCTTTCGGAAAACTTCGGCGGCATCGTCACCGCCCAGCTGAATCGGGAATGGTCGTTGGCCGCCGGCATTTTTCGATCCGTCGGGGACAATCCGATTAGTTACACCGACCTGTATCTGAACACGCAACGAAACGGCGCTGCGGAGCAATTTATCGTCAGCTATCCGGACCAGATGACTTCTTCAACGTCCGGCGAAGCTCGTCTCACGGGTCGCTTCGCAACGGGCTCATGGCGTCAAGACATCGTGTTGTTGGCCCGCGGCCGCGACACCTTGGCGCTCTACGGCGGCTCTGATGTCATTGACCTCGGCCCCGCCCTGATCGATCAGGGCATCCAAGTGCCCGAGCCGGCCTTTACCCACTCTGCGCGAACTCATGATCGCACCGACCTGTGGAGCGCAGGCGTGGCCTATCGGGCGCAGTGGCAGGGACAGGGAGACTTCGCATTCGGTGTCCAGCGGGAGAGCTACAGCAAGGACGTGACTGCTCCGGATCTGCCGCAGGCACGCCTGACTGATCACCCGCTACGCGCGTACGCAACCGCCGCTCTGGCGCTGACAGATCGGGCCACCGCCTACGCGGGCTACACTCAAGGCCTTGAGGATTCCGGCGCCGCCTCGAGCAACGCTGCGAATCGCGGCGCCATTCTTCCCGACGCGCGCACCTGGCAGGCAGACACCGGCATTCGCTATTTGCTCACGCCGACGGTGAAACTCATTGCGGGCGTGTTCGAGATAGAAAAGCCTTATTTCAATCTCGACAGCAGCAATATCGATCGCGAACTCGGACTGCAACGCGCCTCCGGTCTCGAATTATCGGTATCCGGTCAAGTGAGCAAGAATTTCAACATCGCCGCCGCCGTGCTATGGGGTGAGGTGAAGGTCGTTGGACCGGATCTGAAGGCAGAAGGAGTCGGCTCCATGGCCCTGAACCAGGCTCATTTCACCGGGACAATCAACGCCGGCTACAAATTTCCGTGGGCGCCGGCCCTTTCCGCCGATGTCGCGATTTTTCACTTTGGACCCTATCCGGCCAGCATCGATGATGTAGTACGGGCTCGGGAAGCGACGACGCTAGCCCTCGGAGCCCGATACCGGTTCAAGCTGCTCGGCGCCCCCGCGACGCTGCGTGTACAAGCGCAAAACCTGACCAATACCTATTTTTGGAATCTGGCCTTCAGCAGTCCGATATTTTCCCAATATCAGCCGCGCGCATTTTTCGGTTATCTGACGGCGGACTTCTGATTGGTGGACGAACGATTGACGATGCGACGGCGCGGCAGGTCAATTGACGCCCGGGGGTTACAATTGGGCGCATGTCGAATGACGACTGGAAAACCTTAAGCGAGCACCTGGACCGCGCCCTGGAGTTGTCCGACGGGGAACGTCAGGCGTGGCTGGAGCAATTGCGCGAGGATGAGCCGGCGCTGGCGGCGGAGCTCACCCAATTGCTCGAGGCGCGGGCGCAGGCCGGCTTTTCCGAGTTTCTCTCCGGGCCTCCGCTGATTCCTGAGGGTGCCGGGCGCATCGCGACCTTGATCGGGCGGCGCGTCGGCCCTTATGTGATTGACGCGGAAATCGGCCGCGGCGGCATGGGCAGCGTCTGGCGGGCCCGGCGCGATGATGGCCGTTTCGAGGGGATGGTCGCAGTCAAATTCGTCAATGCCGCGTGGATCGGGCGGGCGGGCGAAGAGCGCTTTCGCACCGAAGGCAAGCTGCTCGCGAAGTTCGACCATCCCAATATTGCCCGGCTGCTGGATGCAGGAGTGCTCGAGGACGCTCAGCCCTATCTGGTGCTCGAGTATGTGCAGGGAGAGCCGATCGACGCCTATTGCGCGCGAAATGCGCTGACCGTCGAGGAGCGCGTGCGCCTATTCATGAGTGTTCTGGCCGCCGTCGGCCACGCGCACAGCCATCTCATCGTCCATCGCGACCTAAAGCCCGCCAACATTTTCATCACCCGCGATGGCACGGTTAAGCTGCTGGACTTCGGCATTGCGAAACTCATCGATGGCGCTGATCCGTCGGCCGCACTGACGCAGTCGCGTCTCGGCCCCCTGACGCCGCAATACGCGGCGCCCGAACAACTGCTGGGGCAACCCGTCACCACCGCAACCGACATCTACACGCTCGGCCTGGTTCTGTATGTCTGCCTGACCGGAACGCATCCGGTGCCGGCGAATACGCGTTCCAGCGCGGAGCTCATCCGGACTGTATTGACCCAAGATGCGCCGCGCGCCTCGAGTATCGCGGTCGGCGCCGGCATCGAGCCGCGCGCGCTGCGCGGCGATCTCGACAACGTTCTCGGCAAGGCGTTGAAAAAGAGCCCGTCCGAGCGTTATTTATCCGCGGGCGCGTTCGCCGACGATTTGCGCCACTTCCTCAATCACGAACCCGTCATCGCTCACGCCGACACGATTCCCTACCGGATCGCCAAGTTCGTGCGTCGTCACCGCGGCGGTGTTGCTGCGGGAACGCTGGTTGCCGCCGCGCTGATTGCTGCGGTCGCCTTTGCCGTCAGCCAGCTCATCGAGGCGCGCGCGCAGCGCGATGTCGCTGAATATGAACTGGCCCATGCCCACGCTCAGAACGAGCTCACCGAGTTTCTGTTGGGCGACAGCTTGAGTCAGGCGCCGCGCGAAGTATTGGGGGAACGGTTGAATCGTGCCCGCAGCCTGATCGAGCGCCGCTTTCGCACCGAGCCCGCCATCGAAGCATCTCTGCTCAACGGTTTGTCCGGACGGTTCATCGATGCGGGCGAGTACAAGATCGCCGCTGATATCACCAACGAGGTCGAGACCATCAGTCACCGCCTCGATGATCCGGACCTCAACGCCGACATTGCCTGCGGCAAGGCACAGGACGCCGTCGAAAGCGGGGATCTCAAGCTCGCGCACCGGCAAGCAGATCTGGCGCTTGCCAATATGCGCAGAGTGAAGCTCGTTTCGGTGGGGCTGACGGCCGAATGCGCCATGGCAAGCGCCTATATCGCGGAACGCGAGGGGGATTACGGCCGCGCAACGCAAGCGATGCGCGCTGCGATGGACGCGCTGGAGAAAGCAGGGATTACGCGCACTTCCCGGTACACCAGCATCGCGCACGAATACGCCCGGTCCTTGTCGCTCGGAGGAAACTACCGCGCCGCATGGTCCGCCGAGCAGTCGGTGATGGCGATCGTCGCCGAGGTCGGGCGCGATGACAGCGATGCCTACGATGCGATGGTCAATGTCGGCAGCACGGCGTTGGTGGCCGGCGGCCAGCCTCTGAAAGCGCTCGAGCTGCTGCAAGCCACCATCCAAAAAGCTCAAAAATCCAACCCGAATGCCAACCTGCCTTTCTACTTGAATGCCTCGGTGTTGCTGGCGCGCGGAGCTGCAGGAGTTCCCGATTCCAACGGCGAGGCACTGATGCAGTTGGCCGAGACGGCCGAGAAACAGGGAATGGCATCGGCAATCGCGACCTATCGTGCGGGGGCGGTTCGCGCCGCGCTCAATCGGGGCGATACCAGCGCTGCGGATTCCTTTTGGGACGCGACCGCGTCATTGCAACAAAAGTATCTCGCGGATCCTGCGTGGCGCCGCGATGCGCAGAGGCTGTTGATGGCGCACGCACGCTTGAATTTGGCGAAACAAGACTTGGGCGCGGCCGCAAAGACCCTCAAGCAGGCCACTGATCTCATACCTGCGGGGCTCGCCGGCAGCGATCCGGAATGGCGGCCAATCGTGGCTCTGCGAGCGGAGATCGAGCTGGCGCAGCACCGGTATGCAGCAGCGGATGCGGATGCGGGGCTGGCGCTGGATCGAGCCAGACAGGAGGCCGTTGATCCGAAGTCCTCTGCATGGATCGGCGAGGCTCTGCTGCTGCGGGCCCGCGCCGAACTGGCGCTCGGGGACAGGGCGGCAGCGGCGGCGAGTGCGCGCGAAGCGCTGACGCATGTGGAACAGAATCTCGACCCGTCGAACCCGCTCAATGCCGAGGCGAGAAAGCTGTCTGGTGGGACTTAAAATTCACAGGAGAAATCCGTTGAGCGATCAGGTTGTAGTACGCGCCGTGCAGGGCGCTGATTTTCCCCGGTGGAGCGAGCTTTGGGACGGCTACAACGCATTTTATGGCCGTGCGGGCGGCACGGCATTGGCGCCGGACATCACGCGCATGACTTGGGCGCGATTTTTTGATGCGTACGAGCCCATGCACGCGCTGGTCGCGGAGCTCGCCGGCCGCATCGTCGGTCTTGCGCATTTTCTCTATCATCGCAGCACGATTCAAATACCGCCCACTTGTTACCTGGCGGACCTGTTCACCGCGGATGATGCGCGCGGTCAGGGTGTCGGCCGGGCGCTGATCGGCGCCGTCTACGCGCACGCCAAGCTCGCCGGCTCGCCGCGCGTCTATTGGCAGACTCACGAGACCAATACGGTCGCGATGCGCCTGTACGACCAAGTGGCGGAGCGCTCCGGCTTCGTGGTGTATCGACGCAGCGTGTGAAGCCGCAACACTTGCTCTAAAATTGCCGCCATGACACCGGGGACATCGCCTTCGAGGCAAACCTTGAGCGCAGGCCAGTGCTTCGCGCGCCACCGGCACGCCTTTCCCTATGCCGCAGTGGTATTGGCCGGGGCTTATCGCGAGGCCGGCAGCGGCGGCCGCTTTCGAGTCGCGTCGGGCGAGGCGATGTTTCATGATGCCTTCGACGCCCACTTGAATTGCGTCGAGCCGACAGGCGCCGTGATCCTCAATATTCCGCTTAAGTGCAGCCCCGCGCAGCGCGCGCATTTCAGCGTCGCCGATGTCGATGCGATCGCGGCAATTGCGGAGCGCGACCCCGCCGCCGCCGGCCAGGAATTGCTCAATTCATTGCTTGAGCCGCTCCGCGCAATCGGGCGATTGGCCGGATCTGCTGGCAGCGGATCTGCGGCGCAATGCGGTAATCTCGCTGGAGCTCTGGTCGGCGCATCACGGACTCACGCCGCATTCGCTGTCGCGCGGCTTTCGCAGCGCCTTTGGCGTAACGCCGAAGCGGTTCGGGCTCGAATCCAAGGCGCACGCGGCTTTCAGGCAGATTCGAACCGGTGCGACGCCGTTGTCCGCCATCGCCGCCGAGGCCGGATTTGCCGATCAAGCGCACATGACGCGCACCATCGCCGAACTCACCGGCAACCCGCCATCGCATTGGCGCGCCTGTCTCCGCGGTTTACTCGAACACAATGCGCGGAAAATAGAACGAGACGGTCCAGTTCGGCACATCGACGATTTCGCTGATCCGAAGATCTCCGCAGACGCTGCAGAGCAGGTAGGCATCGATCGCCGGCATGCCGCGCTCGCGCGCCAGCCAATCCACCATGGAGCGGACGGCCGCGCGGGCCGCCTCCATGAGATCGGGACCGATCCCGGTCGCAACCTCATAGCCTGACCCGTCGAGATGCCTGCTGACCGGTCCTGCCGTTCTGAAGCGCGGGAAGGCGAGCGGCGTCTGTTTGATCAGGTCGAATTGCAGCGCCACGCGCATCGGGCTCTCGATGGCGGTGCCGCACACCTCGCCGTCGCCCTGCGCCGCATGTGTGTCCCCGACCGAAAACAGGGCCCCCTGAACCTCGATCGGCAAAAACAGTTCGGTACCCCGTGAAATGTCGCGAACGTCCATGTTGCCGCCGACGCGCCGGGGCGGAACGATGCTGTGCAGGCCGGGTTCGGCGAGCGCGACGCCGATGGTCCCCGTAAAGGGCTTCAAGGGTACTTTGCCCCAGCGCCCAAACAGCGCCGGCGCGAGCGTCCCGGCGTCGTAGCGCCAGAGGTGCAGCGCCGCTTCCTTGAAATCTTCCGCCAGCAGGCCAAAGCCGGGAATGTTCGCGGTCCAACCCCAGCCGGACGGGGCGAACGACAGCAGCGTGACCTTCAGAACGTCGCCCGGTTCGGCGCCGTCGATAAAGACCGGCCCCGTCACGGGGTTGATCTTGGCGAAGTCCATGCGGCCCACATCGGCAACGGTCGAGGTCGGACCAAGCTGGCCGCCGGAGGCATCGGCCACATCGAACTCCAACGAGTCGCCGGGTGCGATGTGCGTCACGGCGGCAATGCCGTTATCCCAGCCATGATGCCGCTGGTGGATTGTATGTCGCTGTACGGGTGGGGTCATCGGTCGGAACTGCTTTTTTCGTATTCTACGGAATCTTCGTGCCGCTGCGCGACTCAAAGTTGCGCGACTCAAATCCTGGCCCGCGACTGATCGGTTCTTGGGATAGACTGCGCAACAAAAGGAGCCCGCGCGCTTGTCGATTGAAGAATTCGGATACAAGGATCAATTGCACCGCGCGCTCACGACCAAGGACCTGGTCATCTACGGATTGATTTTCATGGTGCCGATTGCGCCGTACGCCGTGTACGGCTTCGTCTACCAGGACGCGAAGGGCATGGTGCCGCTGGCGTATCTGGTCGGACTCATCGGCATGTTCTTCACCGCCTTAAGTTATGCCGCCATGTCGCGCGCCTTCCCGCTGGCCGGTTCCGTGTACACCTATGCGCAGCGCGGTTTGCATGAAATTGCCGGGTTTTTTTCCGGCTGGCTGATTCTGCTCGATTACATTCTGGTGCCCTCGCTCCTGTACTTGTTCAGTGCCGTCGCCTTGCGGCCCGTATTCCCCGGCGTGCCCGCCTGGGTTTGGCTCGCGCTTTTCATCTCCTTCAACGCCGCGGTGAACTTCATCGGCATCGAGTTCACGGCGCGGGTCAACCGCTACATGCTGATCATGGAGTTGCTCGTGCTGGCGCTGTTCGTGATCGTGGGGTTGATCGCGCTGTACGGCGGCATGGGCGCCGGCAGGCTGACGCTCAAGCCCATCTACGATGCGCACGTTTTCTCGCTGTCCACGGTGGCCGGCGCAACCTCGATCGCCGTGCTGTCATTCCTTGGGTTCGACGGCATCTCGACGCTCTCCGAGGAAAATCGTGCCGGCAAGAATGCCGTGGGCCGCGCCACGGTGCTCGCGCTCCTGTTGGTGGGCGCACTCTTCATGCTGCAGACCTGGATCGCGACCGACTTGAGCGCCGGGATGCACTTCAACTCGCCGGAGACGGCCTTTTATGAAATCACGCAGCGTGCCGGCGGCAACTGGCTGCGGCTGATCACCATCATCGCCGTCGTCATCGCCTCAGCCATCGCCAATGCCATGGCCGCGCAGGCCGCGGTCTCGCGCATCCTGTTTGCCATGGCGCGGGACGGCAAATTGCCGGCGATCCTCGCCAAGGTCCATCCGCGCTACAAGACCCCCTACGTCAGCACCTTGCTGGTCGCCGTCATTTCATTGCTGGTCGGATTGCTGTTTGCCAACCGGGTTGACGATCTCACTCTGATCGTCAATTTCGGCGCGCTCACCGGGTTTGTTTTGCTGCATCTGTCGGTGATCAACCATTATTTGATCCGCCGGCGCAGCGGCGATTGGCTCAGGCATCTGCTCTTTCCGCTGCTCGGCCTGTCGATCATCGTGTTTGTGCTGTACGAAATGGATCGCGCGGCCAAAATCCTCGGGCTCGCCTGGATTGCGATCGGCGTCTTTTATTATCTCTTGCTCACGCTATGGATCAGAAAGCCTGCCGTCTTGAAGATTTGACGCAACCCCCGATGACAATCGCCGCTGAATCGGAGGCGCCCTACACGCGCCCCACCATATGGCAGCTGGCCGGGCCGTCCATCGCGTCCAACCTGATGTTCTCGATGGTTGCCATGGTGCAGACCAAATTTGTCGGCAGCATGGGCGCGCCGGCGGTGGCGGCCGTGGGCGCGGGACAACGCGTCTTCTTTGCGCTGCAGGCCTTGTTGATGGCCATCGGCGTGGGAACGACGGCCCTGGTCGCGCGTTCCTGGGGCGCGGGCCAGCGCGAGGAGGCCAGCCGCATCACCTCAGCCTCGCTGATGTTCGGCGGCTTGGTCGGTCTCGTGCTCATGATTTTCGGCATGCTGTTCTCGCACCAGATCGCCGAAATTTTCGGACTGGATGAGAATGCGGCGCAACTTGCATCGCGCAACATATTTTGGCTCGCCGCCTTCATCATCGGATTTGCCATCGACATCATCCTGTCGAGCGCCTTGCGCGCGGCCGGCAACGCCTGGACGCCGCTGCTGTTCGGTTTGGCGGTCAACGCCATCAACCTACCGCTGCTGTACGCCTTCATTTTCGGAAATTGGGGCGCGCCCCGCATGGGTGCGGCCGGCGCGCCGTTTGCGTCCGGGCTCTCGTTCGTCCTGTGCGGCGCGGTCCTCGTGTCGCTGTGGATGCGCCAGAAATTGACCATCAAGTTCTATCCCGGCGACATTTTCAAAAAGGCGCGCTATCAGCGGTTGCTGCACATCGGCTACCCCGTCGCCCTCGAGCAGCTGGTGCTGCAATTCGGCTTCTTCTTGTTCATGTCCCTCATCGGTCACTACTACGGCACCGAAGCCTTCGCCGCGTACAACGTCGGCGTCAACATGCTGAACGCGGCCATGGTGGTGGGGTACGGATTTTCCATCGCGGGCGCGACGCTGGTGGGCCAGCATTTGGGCGCGGGCGATGTGGAAGGGGCGGCGCGCAGCGGCTGGCGGGCCTGCAGCATGGCGGTCGGCGCGATGTCATTGATCGGTTTTCTCATTGTGATCAATGCCTCGGGTCTGGCGCGCTTCTTCCTGGGATCGGATGAAATCGCCGTGCAGCGCACGACCGAATTCACCTACATCATGGGCGCCATGCTTCCCCTGTTGGGGGTCGACATGGCCATCGGCGGATCTTTGCGCGGCGCCGGCGACACGCGCTTCCCGCTCATGACCTCGTTCCTAGGACTGATCGGTGTGCGCTGTGCCCTGGCGGCAACTTTCGCCTCATTCCACCTGCCCGTGGTCTGGGTGTACAGCTCCATCATCGGCGACTACATGCTCAAAGGTTCCATGCTCATCTGGCGTTTCAAATCCGGCCACTGGAAGCACGCGCTGGCGAAGCGGCTCGTCGCCGTCGGTGGAGGCGAAGTCAAGGCGCGTTAGCCGCCACCGTTCCAATTCTGACTAATGCACCGATTCGAGCTTGGCCGATTTCATCAATCTCAACAGTTCATCATTGATCAGAACGACATTGCGGCGCTCCTGCGTTTGCGCCGCATAATTGGCGGCTACCGCGTAGACAACCACGGAGACTTTCCGCTGTGAATCAATCCAGCAGGCAAAGTAACCATCCAAACTCACATCATGAAAGGAGTCGACACCCGATGGCCATGAAGACTTGGGGGGCATTCCGATCAGAGTTGCCAGCGGACCCGCCGGGTGTGCACTAAGGTCGCTATGGCTTCGCATGATTCCGTGCCAAAGCGGAAGGCTGTGACCGTCGACGGTGATACTCCCGACGCGGGTTGCCGGAGACGATTCGGCGATCGGACCGGGGTCGCCCATTGCCGATAGCCACGAACGTTGATCGAGCGCGGTCACTTGCCACGCCAGGGATTCCAAATCCGCAGGGAGTGAGCCGTCTCGTGCCTTGATCACGTATCCGCCTACCCAGGCTTGATAGTAGGGCGAGAGGGGATTCGAGCGCTCGCTATAGCGCTTGAACCAGGTTCGCGGCTTTGCAAACATGTAATAGTTGACGCCATTGGCCTTTATTGGCTCCCATATGCCGTTCATTTGATTCTTCATGGGTGTAATCCACACGGATGGCGGCGTTGCGAAAACAATCGCGATGCCATCGGCTCGTTCCTGAGCCACCAATTCGGAGTCGTGGTTCAGCACGATCCTCGCGACATTTTGCAGCAGGGTGTATCGCGTCACATAGGCCGCGCCCGCTACGACTGCCAAGCATGCCGATACAGCCACAATCCATTTAAGCCACTTGGGGAATGGGCGGCGAACCGAGTCTGAGAGTTGGCGGCCAGGCATCAGCTACGTCTTCTTATAAGCGACATCATGATGGAATCCAGACCGGGCCCTTTGCAAACACTGGCAATTCGCCCCGACCTGTTGCCGCGGCGGTGCTAGCGCGCTCCCGGCTTGTAGTTCACGAACACCGCTTTCGGAATCATGCAGTGCACGCCTTTGCGGATGTCGACCACCTGCGACACGCGGCAATCGCCGACCATTGAGGTGAGGGAGTACGCCTCTTCGCGGCTCATCGGCACGATGGTTTGTTTCGACAGCCAATTGACGGTCTGATCGACGGCTATTTTCATGGCCTGATTCAGGTCTTCATCGAAGCCCATGAAGATCCAATCGGTTTTCGTTTCCGCCCACGGCCAATCGGTCTTCATGTCCTTGCGCACGATGGGCTTGATTTCGATTTCCTTGTAAGAGCATTCCAGTGCGGTCAGGTTGACCTCGCCGTTGCCCTGGCGGCAGTGCGAGTCGCCGGTCCAGATCAGGCCCCCTTTTTGAAACACGGGAAAGTACATCGTCGCGCCCGCCTGAAGTTCGTTCACATCCATGTTGGAGCCGTTCTTCCAGGGACGCAGCGTGCTGGTGCGGCCCTTTGCATCGCGAATCGGCGGCCCGGCTTTGGCGTCCGGCTCATTGGGGTCGACCCCGACCGCGAAGGTTCCGGGAAAGGGCTTCAAATCGATGACGATGCCCGGCTTGAATTGCGCCTGCATCTTGGTCAGGTCGAGCTTGAAGTAGCGCACGAAGCCGTCCGGGAATTCCGATGCCAACTGTCCGACCGTGGGAAAATCCTTCCCCGGTACATTGAAATTGAAACCGTCCGCCTTGGGCACGATTTTCAAAATATGAATTTCCAGCGTATCCCCGGGTTCCGCCCCCTCCACGTAAATCGGACCTGTGATCGAGTGCGGTCCGCCGCCCGGATTGGCCTTGCGCAGCCGCACGATCTCATCCATCTCCACCCCCGGCTTGATCTGCCCCAGCGAATGCGACTGGGTCTCGATGGACACGGTGTCGCCCGACTTCATGGTGAGCTTGGGCTTTTCCGTGATGTCATACCAACCCCACTGCACATTCTCCTTCGTTGCAGGAAGCACATAGTGCTTGGAAGCGTGGCCGTCCTCGGCGGCAGCCGCGGCGGCAGATGCCGTTTATTGGGGCCGAGAGGCTCAATGTCAGGGCGGCCGCCGCCAGAACGCCAAGCGCCGATTTTCTACGCAACGATCTCGAGGAAAGCTCAGTGTTAGGTGTCATGTTGGTCCCTTGGCAATTTCGATGTTGTTGATGCCGCAGATATCTTGGATTCCGGGTTCGACACTATAATCCACAGACGCTGTAAAGAAACTCTGGGCGTGACGCGCACCGACGATATCGTGATGATTCAAATTACGCTGAGTCAGCGCACTCAAGCAGTGAAGGTCGCGCCCGAAGACTGGTCCTTCGGCGACGGCAAGGCGCAGTACCTAAAAGCTAATCCGCCTTAAGCGGCCGTTAATTGCGGCCGGAAATGGTTGACGTCGCCAGCCTCTCCGCTCTATCTTAGTTGAATGATCAATCAAGCCCCGCAAACCGCGGATACCAGGACCCGTTTAGTGCTCGCGGCCATGCGGCTGTTCTGGGAAAAGGGCTATAACTCCACCAGCATTGCGGATGTCTTGCAGACCGCCAAGGTCAACAGCGGCAGCCTCTACTATTTCTTTCCGGGCAAGAGCGATCTGCTGGCCGCGGTGCTCGACTCGTACCACGAGGGCATTGGGCCCATGTTGCTCGAACCCGCCTGGGCGGGAGTCGACGATCCGCTGGAAAGAATATTCGCGCTGCTCGCGCGCTATCGACAATCGCTGCTGGATACCGACTGCTTCTATGGCTGTCCGATCGGCAGCCTGGCCTTGGAACTGCATGAACCCGATCTGGCCGTACGAGAACGGCTGGCCAAGAATTTCGCCGTCTGGATTGAGGCAGTCGCCCAGTGCCTGTCACAGGCAGAGATGAGATTGCCGGCGGACCTCAATCGGCGCGAGCTGGCGCAGTTGGTGCTCACCGTCATGGAAGGCGGCGTGATGCAGGCGCGCACCTTCCGCGACATCGACTACTTCGATGCCGCGGTTCGCCAGCTTCGCCGCTACTTCAAATGTCTCGAGACACCGGGTGGTGCGGCGCCGCGCAAGCAAGGAGCTCAATCTCAAATCAAAAAGACAGGGGAGAAAAACAATGCGTAAATTATTCCGCTGGGTTCTGTTTGTGCCGGGTTTTGCGTTCGCGCCCCTTTTCGCGTCCGCGCATCCGGATGCGGGGTATCAACCCCTGGCGTTTCTGGCCGACCACTGCTGGCGAGGGGCTTTCCCCGGCGGCAGGACCGACGAACACTGCTTTACCTGGATCTACGACGGCAAATTCATGCGCGATCGACACACCGTGCGGGCCGAAGGCAAGCCGGACGCCCTCGGCGAGTCGATCTACTTTTTTGATTCAGCCGCCAAACGCTTGGAATATCTCTATATCGAAAGCGACGGCGGCTTTAGCCGCGGGCCGGTGTCGGTCGACAACGAGGCCCTGGTCTTTCCGGATACGAGTTTTGTTGAAAAGGGCAAAACCATGGTGTATCGCAGCCGCTGGGAGCGCAGCGGCGCGACCGCCTACGATGTCGTGACTGAATTCAAGACCAAAGACGCTTGGGTGCCCGGATTCAAGGTTCACATGGAGCAGGCCGGCACGCCAACAAAAGCAGGAGAAGGGCAATGATCAATCGAGCGACGATCAATCGGCGGCAACTCATTTCGGGAATGGCGGCCGCCGGTCTGGTGCATCGCTGGACTGTTGCGGCAGCTTCGGCCGCTTCGGCAGCTTCGGCAGTTGCGCCAAGCGCGGCCTATCCGCGCTCCCGATACGCTCGGGCCATCGTGATCGATGCGCTCGGCGGGCTGGGCGAATTCAATCCCGACGCGCCCGACGATGCGCCGCTGTCGGCGCGCGCGCTGGCCGACGCGCGCGACTCCGGAGTAACGGTGATCAATTTCACCATCAGCGACGTCGGCAATGGCCCCAATAAATTCATGGCGGCTGTCAAGAACATCGCGGGCATAGAGCACGAATTGCGGCTGCATCCCGATTTGCTCATGAAAATCTTGGGGAGCCAGGACATCCAGGCGGCCAAGGCGAGCAAGCGCCTGGGATTCGTTTATGGCTGTCAGGACACAACCATGCTCGAGGGGGATCTCAAGAATCTGTCGGTATTCAAGGATCTCGGCGTGCGCATCGTGCAGCCCACGTACAATGTCCGCAACCTCATGGGCGACGGCTGCATTGAGAAGGCGGATGGCGGCTTGAGCAAAATGGGCTACGACTTCGTCGCCGAAATGAATCGCCTCAAGTTGCTGCTCGATTTGAGCCACGCAGGACCACGCACCATCGCGGAGGGCATCGCCGCATCGAAAGTGCCGATGGCCATCACCCACACCGGCTGCCGTGCGCTCGTGGATTTGCCGCGCAACACCCGCGATTCTGAATTGCGCGCATTGGCCGATCGCGGCGGCGTCGTTGGAATCTATTTCATGCCCTTCTTGCGCGAATCCGGACAGCCGCACGCCGAAGACCTGATCCGGCATATCGAGCATGCCGTGAATATCTGCGGCGAGGATCACGTCGGCTTGGGCACCGACGGATCGATTTCCGGCGTTCCGTTGACCGATGCGTATCGGGCGTACTTTCGCAAGGATGTGGAGGCGCGAATAAGGTCCGGCTATGGCGCGCCGGGCGAGAGCGCCGACGTGCTGACCATGGTGCCCGAATACAACGATCCGCTGCGCTTCGCCCGATTGGCGAACGATTTGGCGAATCGCGGGTGGCCTGCGATCCGAATCGACAAATTGATGGGCGCGAATTTCGCGCGCCTGTTTGCCGAAGTTTGGGATGCGCCGTAGAATCGCGCACCCTTCCTATTTCTAGGATCCAAAGCGATGCGCGCTACGAAGTTGGTCTTGATTGCGGCCGGGCTGTTGTCGGGATCCCTGGCCTGGCCGGCCGCGGACAAGAAGCCGGCCGCGCCGCCGGTGAAGCCCGTCGTCGAAACTCTCTTTGGCCGCAAAATCACCGACAATTATCGGTACATGGAAGCGCTCGCGCCGGCGACCATCGAGTGGATGAAATCCGAGGGCGCTTATACGCGATCGCTGCTCGACAGCATCAAGCCGCTGGCGCACCTCAAGGCTGACGTTGCAAAATTTTCCGCGAGCTTCGGGCTGATTCAAGGCTATGTACATTTCGGCACCCGCGAATTCTACGAGGAGCGGGCGCCGGGCTCGGATAATTTCGATCTCATCGTGTCGGACGGCGCGGGCATCCGCAAGCTCGTCGACGTCGCCGCATTGCGTGTCGCCAACGGCGGCAAGCCTTATGCGATCAATTACTTTCTGGCCTCACCCGATGGCAACAAGGTTGCGGTCGGCATTTCCGAGGGCGGCTCGGAAGATGCGTCGATCACCGTATATGACGCGGCAAGCGGCGCCAAAATCGGCGGCCCGATCGATCGTGCTCAATTTGGCGCGACCTCGTGGAGCGATGATTCCAAGCTGTTGTACTTCATCCGCCTGCAAAAAGTCCCGGTCAATGCCCCGGCCAGCGACAAGTATCTGAATGCCACGGCGGACGCGTGGGATCTGAAATCCGAACCCGTGGCGATCTTGGGAGCCTCGTTGGGCCACGGCCCCGCGCTCACGCCGGTCGAGGCGCCGGCCATCGCCATCAGCGTCGGTTCTCCCGTGGCTGCCGCGCTGTCGATCAACGGCGTGCAAAATGAAATCGCCATGTGGCTGGCGCCGGTTGCGCGGGTCGGCGATCCCAAAGTGACCTGGACTAAATTTCTTACGCGCGAAGATGAGGTCACCAGCGTCGATATGCGCGGCGCGGAAATTTTCCTGCTGTCGCACAAAGGCGCGCCGACGTTCAAAGTCCTCACGGTGCATGCAGGCCAGCCTCTCACCGCTGCCACGACGTTGGTACCGGCGCAAGCTGACCGGGTGATCGAAGGAATTCACGCCGCAGCCGATGCGCTGTATGTGCTCGCGCGCCACGCCGCCTATTCTGAGTTGCTGCGCATTCCTGCGGGGTCGACTTCCGTTGAGGAAGTCCAATTGCCTTTCCGCGGCCACATCGGTGAAGCCTTCACCGACCCGCGCGCCCCGGGTATCACGCTCGATCTTTCGAGCTTCACCACGCCGCCCAAGGAGTTCATCTACCATCCCGGCAACAAAGCGTTCGGCGAACTGAAGATCGGCTCGCACGGCGATTTCGTTGCGTCGGACTATTCGCTTCAAGATTTGCAGGCCAAAGCCGCCGACGGGACCTTGGTGCCGCTGTCCCTGATGCAGCCAAAGAGCGCCAAGGGCGCGCAGATCACCATCATCGAGGCCTACGGTTCCTACGGCATCTCCGAAGTCGCCGATTTCAGCGTTCGGCGTGCGGCGGCGATGCGCCAGGGCATCAGTTACGGCGTGTGTCACGTGCGCGGCGGCGGCGAGTTGGGAGAGCAGTGGCGGCTTGGCGGCAAGGACGCCAACAAGCACAACACCTGGGGCGATCTGATTGCGTGCAGCGAGTACTTGATCGCGCGCGGCGCGACGACGCCGGCGAAATTGTTCATTCTGGGCGGTTCGGCGGGCGGCATTACGATGGGGCGCGCCATGACAGAACGGCCGGATCTGTTCGCCGGCGTGCTCGATCTGGTGCCCGCGGCGAACCCGCTGCGCTCGGAATTTACAGCGGGCGGTCCTGCCAACATCCCGGAGTTTGGTACGATCACCAACGCCCAGGGCCTCGCCAATCTATATGAGATGGACACCATCCAGCACGTCAAGAAAGGCACGCAATACCCGGCGGTGATGATAACCACCGGACTTAACGATCCTCGCGTTGCGCCTTGGGAGCCTGCCAAGTTGGCGGCGGCGCTGCAGGGGTCCGGAACCACGAAACCGGTGCTGCTGCGCATCGATGCGGACGCAGGGCACGGGATCGGTTCCACCAAGACGCAGGGCGACGAATTGAACGCGGACGTCATCGCCTTCGTGTTCTGGCGCGCGGGACTGCCCGAGTGGCAGCCGGACAAGAACTAACTGACCGGATGGCCCACGCCGCGCAGGTGACCCACACCGTGTGGCAATGCTTCCTTGGCGGCGGTGCTTAGCTGATCGCGTAGACGTTGCCGTCGGTGCTTCCAAAATAAATCACGCCCTGCTCGATCGCGGGTGATGACAAGACCGCGCCGACGCTCAGCATTTTCCACACGCCGATGACCATGGCATCGTAGAAATTGTCGGCGAAGGCGGCGGCGTAGTCAGGATCGCCGTCTTTCTTCGTCAGCGCCGCGGCGTTGCGGTTCGCCCCGTCCGTGCTGAAGGTCCACGCCGCAGCGTGCTTGTCGAGATCGATGGCCACAAGCGTGCCGTCGTGAGAGCCGATATAAAGATTCCGGCCGGCGATTGCGGGCGAAGAAAACATGGGCCAGTGATGAAAGCTCAGCGAATACTTCAGCGCGCCCGTGCCGGCGTCGACTGCATTGAAAAGCCCGGAATCCGAAGTGGCGAAATAGAGGGTTCCATCCTTCGCGATGGGCGTCGAAATCACCCAGGAACCCTTGTTGGAATAGGCCCACTTTTTTACGCCGCTGACGGCATCAAGTGCATACAGATTTGAATCTCGGCAACCGAAGTACACCACGCCGTCGACGATGACCGCCGAGGACTGGATACCGACTTGGTTGGCAATCTCATGGTCCTCGCCGGTCTTGAAGCGCCAGCGCTCCTGTCCCGACTTGGCGTCGATCGCATAGAAATAGGTATCCCAGCTGCCGATGTACACAACGCCGTTTGCGATCGCCGGGGATGCATGCACGACGTTGCCGGTGCGGAATTTCCAGCGCAGTGCGCCGGAAGCCGCGTCGAGCGCATAAATATTGCCATCGCCGCTGCCGATATAAACCGTGTCATGCGCGATGGTGGGCGAGGATAGATAAAAGTCGAAGGGATCGGGCATCGACTCGCCGGCCGGATCCGAGCCATGAAGATGCCGGCCCGTAAAACGGCGCTCACCCTCGGATGCAAATTTCCAATGCTGCTCACCGGACTTGGCATCAACCGCATAAATGTTGCCGTCGAAGCTGCCGAAATACACGTAGCCGTTGTACACCGCGGGCGACGATGTAACGCGGCTCCCGGTCTTGAATTTCCAGCGCTGAACGCCGTCGGCCAGATTGACCGCATATACATAATGATCGTTGCTGCCGAAGTAAGCCGCGCCGTCGATCACCGCCGGGGAGGAAATGACCGCCGCGCCGGTTTTGAATTTCCATTTGATCCCGTGCAGAAGCGGAGCTCCCGGCTGTGCGTAGATGCCGCTGTGCTGTGCGTCGCCGCGAAACGAAGCAAGGGAATGTGAGAACGCCGGTACAAACAGCGAGGCACTGAGCAATGCGATCAAATATTTCATAAGATCTCCGACTGCCGGGAGTGTTTCACGCTCCCGCATGATACCCGTTAATGATTTCTGGGCAATCGCCGCAGCAATTGCGCGTGACTTGGAAAGAGCCGCCGCGATCCGTCTCTACTCCTCTCAAAATCTTCGCAAACCCGGCACTTAATTGAATTTCGGTCCGCGGCTGCTCCGGGGACACTGTCGTCACGCGGCGAGAATTTCTATCGGCGCGCAACACAACTTCAAGGAGTCAGCATGAACAGTTTCACCCTCACCGCTGTCGGCAATCTCGCCAAAGATCCGGAATTCGCCGTCAAAGGCGATACCAGCTATGCACGGTTTTGTCTGGTCGGCAATGACTACGCGGGAAAAGACGAGCAAGGCAATGCGCGCGAGGCGGTTACCAGTCTCTGGTTTGTCGCCTTTGAGGGCCTCGGGGAGGCGATCGCAAAGAACGTACGCAAGGGCGATCAGCTCATTCTCCAGGCCCAGGTTCGTGCCAACAACTGGACCGACCGCGAGGGCGAGAAGCAATACGACCACTCGTTCGTCGTGCAGAATTTTCGCTTCGGCGCTCCCGGCCGGGCGAAGCGTGAAGAGTTGGCCGCACGGCGCGGCGAGAATGAAATCGGCGCGCTGGAGACGGAGATCTAACATGCCGCAGTTCCCGACTCGCGGGCTTGCGCATTTGGCGTTGGCGGCGGCGCTCCTTGCGATGCTCTGGGCACCCGATCTGGCGTTGGCGCAAGCCTCGCCTTTTCTGACGGGCGCAAGTTCTCTGCAGTCAAACATTCTCGCATGGCTGACGCCAGTCGCCGTAATTTTAATAATGGTGCTCGGCGGAATGGCGATGGCGAACCGGCTTTCGTGGGGATGGTGCATCGGAGCGATCTTGGGAATAGCCATTGGTTTCGGCGCGCCGCAGATCGTCACGTGGGTGCGCGGCATGTTCGGTGTCTAGAGCGATCGCATGCACGAACGCAACCCAGGTCTCGCCGCCGATCCGCTGTTCGTTGGAGCAACCCGACCGCCGATGCGTTGGGGCGTGACGTACTCGGCGCTGCTTTTCAACATGGTTTTCACGATGGAGGCCTTTCTTCTGACGAAGAATTTGCTGATCCTACTGCTGTGCGCGCCGATTCACGGCGTATGCATGCTGTTATGCGCCCGCGATGCACGGTTCTTCGATCTTGTGCTGCTGTGGGGTCGCACCCGGCTGCCTGCGTGGTTCGCCAATCTGCGAGTTTGGAAGGCCAGCAGCTACTGTCCGTTGGAGATCGACCTCCCGAATCGCCGCGGACGGCGAAACCGGCAAAGCTAGTCATGGTCTCATTGCGCCGTCCGTCCGCCTTACATCGCGAAATCAGCGCCGCGGATCGGATTCCTTATGCTGCCCACGTCGCGCCGTCGATAGTGCGGACGGCGTTTGGCGACTATGTCCAGGCGTTTCGTCTCGGTGGCGCAAGTTTCGAAAGCAATGATGACGATGAGCTCAACAATTGGCACGAGCGCTTGAATGTACTGTGGCGAAATATCGCCAGTCCGAATGTGGCGCTGTGGACTCACGTCATTCGCCATCGGGCCCGAGTCGATGCGACCGCGGCGCGCGGCTCAAAACCGTCAGGCTTTGCCGATGCCTTGCATGAAAAATATCACCATCGTCTCGCCACCGAAACGCTCATGCTCAACGAGCTGTACCTGGCAATCGTGCATCGGCCGACCGCTGGGATGGCGGCCGGTCTGGTCTCAAAAGCGCTTTCGCGCGCGCAGCGTGCGGGCTCAAAAATAGCGCTTAACGATGCGCTGGATGCATGCGAAAAGCTGACGCAGACGCTGCTGGCCTCCTTGGCGCGCTACGAGCCGGAGCCGCTCGCCGTCTATCGAGCAGGCAATGTTCCTTGTTCGTCGTTGCTCGAGTACTTTGGGTTGCTCGTCAACGGTGAGTGGCAGCGCATCCCGCTGCCCTCCGGCCCTGTCCAGCGGTCACTTGCGACCTCGCGCCTGCTGTTCGGCACGGAGGCGATCGAGTATCGCCCACCCTGCGGGACGCGCGTGGCAGGGATGCTCGGAATCAAGGAGTATCCGACGCCGAGCGCGGTCGGCATGTACAACCGGCTATTGGCAGCGCCGTTTGCGTTCGTCGCAACGCAGTCATTTTCGTTCTTGGCCAAATCGTCGGGTCAGGCGTTGCTGCAGCGTCAATTCAACCGAATGCTGAATGCGGCTGACTACGCGGTTACGCAGGCCGCAGAGCTCAAAGACGCGCTCGATGCGCTCACCAGCAATGAATTCGTCATGGGCGATCATCATTTTTCATTGCAGGTCATCGCGGATGTTCCGGACGGCGGTGCGGACAACAGCAGCGCCCGGCTCAAGGCGCTGAATGATGCCGTCGCGCTGGCGCGCAGCAGTCTTGCGGATACCGGGATGCTGGTGGCGCGAGAGGACTTGGCATTGGAAGCAGCCTTTTGGGCCCAGCTCCCCGGAAATTTTCCATTCAGACCGCGCAAGGCGCCGATTACCTCTCGGAACTTCGCCGCGATGGCGCCGTTTCACAACTATCCCATCGGGCGCGCGCACGGTAATCATTGGGGCGATGCGCTCAGCATGTTTGTCACCAGCGCGCGCTCTCCGTACTACTTCTCGTTGCACGCAAGCGACCCCCTTGATCCGGATGGAGGGAGCCGCAAGGACACGGGCCACACGCTCATTTGCGGACCCACCGGATCGGGGAAAACCGTATTCATCGGCTTCCTCATTGCCATGTTGAGCCGACAGGGCGCCACGCAAGTCATCTTCGACAAGGATTGCGGGCTTGAAATTCTGGTGCGCGCGTTGGCGGGCGATTATCTGCCGCTGAAGAGTGGCGTTCCCACGGGATTCAATCCGTTGCAGCTGCCGAACACGCCGGGAAACATTGAATTTCTCAAGATCTGGTTGCGGGAGCTGGCGAGAGGAGAATCGGGATCCGCGCCGGAGTCGCGCGCGGTACGGCAGGCCGCCGATTTGGATCAAGCGCTGCACGGCACTCTCTCGCTGGATCCGGCAGCGCGCCGCCTGTCACGGCTGGTGGAGTTTCTCGATCCCACTGATCCTGAAGGCCTGCATGCAAGGCTCGCGCGCTGGTGCGAATCGCATCGGGGCGACTACGCGTGGGTATTCGATAATCCGTGTGACAGCGTCGTCGCGCGCCTGTCCGGGGCCGCATTGATCGGCTTCGATGTGACGGAATTTCTCGATCACAGCCTAGCTCGTGCGCCAATTACTTTGTACTTGTTTCACTTGGTTCGACAGCTACTGGACGGGCGGAGGTTCGTCTGCTGGATGGACGAGTTTTGGCGTTTGCTCGCGGATCGAGCCTTCGAGAATTTTGCCAAAGACGGTCCCAAGACATGGCGAAAGCTCAATGCGGTCATGTGCCTCGCGACACAGAGTCCGAGCGATGTGCTGGACAGCCCCATCAGCCGCACCTTGGTGGAGCAAACGCCGACCAAGGTCTTTTTCCCGAACGCCGATGCCGATCTCACGGAGTACACGCAAGGCTTTGGACTCACCGAACGGGAATTCCGGCTGATTAAAGAGCAGCTGGAACCGGGCTCGCGCATGTTCTTGGTCAAACAAGCGCATCACAGCGTGGTGTGCCAGCTGGATCTGAAGGGTTTTGGCGGCGAATTGGCCGTGATTTCAGGTCGTGCCCGCCAGGTTCAGCACATGCGACGGATCATCGCGGCGAGCGGGACGGATCCGAAAGCATGGCTGCCGCAGTTTCTGGCCGAAAACACCCAATGAGAGGAGAGGTCTATGCGAAGTCTCAAGTTCCGAAAGGTTGCCGCTTGCTTCATCGCCTCATTCATCCTTGCGCCGGCGGCCTGGGCGCAATGGGCGGTTGTCGACGCGCCGGCGATCATGCAGCTCATTCAAGAAGTGCAGACAACTGCTCAACAGCTGCAGACCGCCAAGGATCAGCTGCTTCAAGCTAAACAGGCTTTGCAAACGATGTCGGGCGATCGCGGCATGGAACTGCTGCTCGGTGGAACCGTGCGCAATTACCTTCCGTCGGACTGGACGCAAGTCACGGGCGCACTGCAAGGATCGGGTGGATTTGGCGCTCTGTCAGCCGACGTACAGAGCATCGTCACGGCCAATGCCGTCTTGACGCCGCAGCGGCTGGCCGTATTTTCGCCGGGCGCTCAGCAACTCATTCAGAACTCGCGCCAGTGGAGCGCCATGCAGCAGGCCGTGTCGCATCAAGCGTTGTCGAATGCCAGCAATCGATTCGCGTCCATCCAAAGTCTGATAGCGGCAATCTCCACAGCCGCCGATCAGAAGGGTATTTTGGACCTGCAAGCAAGGATCAGCGCCGAGCTCGGCATGCTGCAAAATGAGCAAACCAAGGTGCAGATACTTAATCAGGCGACTCAAGCTCAAGAGTCATCGCTGCGTCAGTTGGCAAGGGAACAGGTCATCGATGGACATGGCCTTTTCAGCGCTCGTTTCCAGCCGGTTCCGTAAGCGGCGATGGGATTCTTTGCAACATTTTGGTCGTGGCTGAATAGCCAGCTTGCGGCCTACATTGGCGACAACACCTCGCGCCTCGCCGGTGTGTTGGAGCCGGCGCTCCTCACGCTGGCGACCATCTACGTGATGGCGTGGGGTTACCTGCATCTCACGGGAAAAATCACCGAGCCGTTCGAAGTAGGCCTCAAGCGCATCGCGCTAGTTGCACTGATCCTGGGCGTCGGTCTGCGCCTTTGGCTCTATAACACGGTGATTGTCGATACGTTCTACAACGCGCCCTCGCAACTCGCCGCGGCCGTCGTGGGCGCGAGCGACCCCGTTGGTACCATCGACGCGATTTGGGACAGCGGCGGGACTGTCGCGGGCAACCTCTGGGATAGGGGCGGGCTGCTATCGGGTGATTTCGGCTTCTACCTGGCGGGTGCGGTCGTCTGGTGTTTGATCGGCGTGCTGTGCGTGTATGCCATGTTTTTGATCGCACTTTCGAGTATCGCGCTCGCGGTTCTATTGGCGTTGGGGCCGCTCTTCATCGCGTCGCTATTTTTCGACTCGACCCGACGATTCTTTACGGCCTGGATTGCGCAGCTGGCCAATTACGGCTTCATCACGGTTCTGACCGTAATGGTGGCCGCGCTGCTGCTTCGCATAGTTCAATCCTATGCCGCGCAAACGGCGGCGAGGGGCGCCGCTATTTTGACGGTGGATGCCCTGAACATGATGCTGGTCGCGCTCCTGGTGTTGCTCGTCTTGCGTCAGGTAATGCCCATTGCCTCCGGATTGTCCGGCGGCGCCTCTCTCAACTCCTTCGGTGTCGCGAGCCGCAGTGTTTCCTGGGCCGCCAGAAAAACGGCGGCCTTTACGACACCGGCGCTCCGTTCAGCCATCCCGTACGCGGCAAGCGCAGTGGGCGCCGCCGCGCAGGGCGGTGGGCAGGCGGTGCGTGCTGTCGCTGGCCGAACCGGCGCCGGCATGGAGGCGCTGGCGCGCAGTTGGCGCGAATGGCATCGATAAAGCAATGCAAATTCAGGAGGCGACCATGCGCGTGATTTTCCTGTTGGCACTGGTGCTCTGCGCGTGTACGTCACCGCAGGTGCGGTGCGACAAGCACCTTCAGCCGATTAATGCGCCTGCCGGCAGACAACCTGCGGACCTGGCGCGGTCTCCAACGTGATGGCTGCATCCGACGCGGAGGCCTATTTCACGGCGGCGGAAAGTTGGGACGCCGATCGTGTTGAGCAGTTTCGACGCAACGCGCGAATCGCTTGGCGGGTCGCGGCAGCAGGTTGGCTCTGTGCCGTCGCCAGCGCAGCGGCCCTTCTGATGCTAATGCCCTTGAAAGACGTTGTTCCATACTTGGTGCGAGTTGACGGCAGCACCGGCATTGTCGATGTCGTGCCGGTGCTGGCTGGCCTTGCTACGCCGGAGGAAGCGGTTACCCGATATTTTTTGACGCATTACGTCAATGTGTGCGAGCGCTTCAACTTCTCCACGGCAGAAAGCGACTACGAGGAATGCGGCGCCTTTCACTCCGCTCAACGCAACCAGGTCTGGTACGCCTTGTGGACCGCGACCAATCCAAATTCGCCTTTGAATTTGCACAAGGACGGCGGCAGCGTGCGTGTGCAGGTCAATTCGGTCAGCTTCTTCACGCGCGCAAGCGGTTTGTCGGACCTTGCTCAGGTGCGCTACCTGAAAGCGGCCCGCCAGGGGCCGGGTGCCGAGGAGACCTTTACTCACTGGGTGGCAACCATTCAATACGCCTACGCCGAGGTCGCAAAGGATCCCAGGACGCGACGCTGGAATCCGCTGGGCTTCAAGATTCTCGATTTTCGCGCGGAACCGGAATTAGTCGGCGAGGTCACCCGATGAATACACAAGTATCTGCCGGCAAAAATCTTCTCCCGCTTTTGGCGGCAATGCTAGCCGCATTTTTCCAGAACGTTGACGCGTTGGCCGAAACGACGCCGGCGAAAGGCAGCGTTGATGCCCGGGTGAGAGTCGCAGCCTATGACAGCGCCGAAGTCTACAAATTGCGCGGACTTGTCGGCTATCAAATCGATCTGGAGTTTGAGCCCGGCGAGACCTTTGTCGGGTTGGGTGCCGGTGATCTCGAAGGATTGTCGTTCGTCGGCCAGGAAAATCACCTGTTTCTCAAGCCGAAAGCCGCGAAGGTGGCGACCAATCTGACGGTGCTAACCACCCGCCGGCACTATCACTTCGATTATGTGGCCTTAGCGCAGCGACTGAACGAAGACGACGTCATCTATTCATTGCGATTCACGTATGCACAAACGCCCGCCAATCTCCGGGCTGGAGCCGCGGCCAAACAGCTGGACTCACAGCTCGAAAACGCATCGAGTCATCGGCCTCGCAACATGGACTACTGGTATTGCGGCGAGCCGGCGCTTCGACCGGCCGGCGCGTCGGACGACGGAGTGCACACCCGTCTGAGCTTCGCAGCGAATGCCGATTTGCCCGCGATTTTTGTGCGCGACGCCGACGGCTCAGAGTCGCTGCTGAATTTCAGCGTCGAGTCCGGCGACGTCGTCATTCATCGAGTGGCGCAGCGCTTCATCTTGCGGCGCGGGAATCTTACCGGCTGTGTCGTCAATCGTGGATATGCCGGCGGGGGCAAACGGCTGGAATCCGGCACGGTGGCACCGGACGTCGAACGACGAGTTCAAGGAGGCGTGCCATGAAAGACGAGGAATCCGAAGTCAGTTCGGTACGCGGCGAGCGCGACAGTACGACTCTGGCTCATGCGCCTTCGGTCCAGTCGCGCGTCAGCAACCTGCTCGCCGTTGGCTTGATGAGCGTTCTTGGCTTGGGGATGCTCACTTGGTACTACGCCAACGCCATGACGCGTCAAAGTCATGTCCGAGAAACCGCCCAGGCCTCTTCGGCCAAGCGGGCGGGGAGCGGGGACATCCCTCTGCCGAGTTTGGGCAGAATCGATCCGCCTCGTGGAGAGAAGCCGCCGCAGGATCCCGCGCCCCAGGCAGCCACACTGGTGGCTACTCCACTTCGCGAGATTCCACTTGATGTAGCGCCCTCCGCCGCCGCCTATGGTGCGCCAGCGCCTAAAACGCCGGCACAACTCGCCCTGGAACGTCAATTGTCAGGGCCCGCTTTCGCGCAAGGCTCCTCGCCGATGCAGCCGGCAGCCGGCAGCGTTTCGCCCGTCTCGACGCCGGAACCCGGCGAACTCGGCGCGTTGCTGCGGCCCAGCGTGACCAGCGCGGTTCTCGCGCAGGTGTTGCCGACGCAGCGTTTGCTGCTGCCGAAGGGCGCATTTCTCGATTGCACGTTGGAAACGGCGATCGATTCAACATTGCCGGGCATGACCACCTGTATTACGGCAACCGACACTTTCGGTGTTGACGGAAAAGTCGTGTTGTTGGAGCGCGGTACCAAGCTCGTCGGCGAGACTCGCGGCCAAGTACAGCAAGGCTCCGCGCGGGTCTTCGTACTGTGGAACGAGGCGCGCACGCCGACGGGCGTCATTGTGCCGCTGGCATCGCCCGGGGCGGATGAATTGGGGCGCGCGGGCCTACCGGGCAGTGTCGATCGTCATTTCTGGGAGCGTTTTGGCGCCGCGATGTTGGTCTCGGTGATCGACGGCGTCATTCAGGCGGCCGTTCAGTCTAGTCGCGGCAACAACGGCACCGTCATCGTCAACCCTTCCGCGACCCAGGATGTCATGACCGAAGTATTGAAAGGGACGATCAACATTCCTCCGACTGTCGTAAAGCATCAAGGCGATCGGATACAGGTTCTTGTCGCGCGCGACTTGGACTTCAGGGCCGTCTATGAACTCAAATCCAGCGCCGCCGGCCATTAGTCCGGGCGTCGGCGATGGGTCGGCGCTCGCGTTGACGCTTCGCGCCCTGCGGCCCTATCTGCGCGAAGACGTAATGGAACTCTGCATCAATCGGCCGTACGAAGCATTTGTGGAAACTTCGGCTGGATGGCGGCTCGAACGGCTGGCCTTCGCCGACTTCGACTGGTGCGTCCGGTTGGCAAAATTGATTGCCAACTCCACGCAGCAGCGCATCGACTCGACTTCGCCGCTTTTGTCAGCATCGCTTCCCACGGGAGAGCGAGTGCAGATCGTCATGCCGCCGGCAACCACCGCGGGCTGCGTGGCCATTGCCATCCGCCGGCCGGCAGACAAGGTCTGGAGCATCGAGGAGCTGGCGGCCCGCGGTATTTTTCGGCGCGTCAAAAGGTCGGCAGAAATGCTCGACGTTGTTGAACAGGAACTCCTTGACCTGCTGCGACGTTCCGAATTCGAGGCGTTCATGCGCCTCGCGGTACGCAGCCGAAAGAATATCGTCGTCTCCGGGCCGACCGGTTCCGGCAAGACGACGTGGACAAAAGCGTTGATTCGCGAGATTCCTGGCGACGAGAGACTCGTAACCATCGAGGATGCAAAGGAGCTGGTGCTGGACCGGCATCCCAATCACGTGCGCCTGTTCTATTCCAAGGACGATCAAGGCATGGCGCGTGTGACTCCGAAGCAACTGCTGGAATCCTGTCTGCGAATGAAGCCCGACCGAATTCTACTGGCGGAATTGCGCGCAGAAGAAGCCTTTGATTACCTGCGCAACGTGAATTCTGGGCATCCTGGCTCGATCACCAGCGTGCACGCGACCAGCGCCGAACTGGCGTTCGAACAACTGATGTTGTTGGTGAAGCAAAATCAGGGCGGCCGCGAGCTTGCGCGCGCCGATATCAAGAGCCTGCTCTATTTGCTGGTCGACGTCGTCATTCAATTCGGCGTCGAATGTCACGAGCGGTTCATCAAGGAAATCTGGTTTCAGCCGGAGCGCAAACGAGCGTGATGGCCGCCGTATGATTGAGCGCAGCAACACAGTAGACGATGCGGCCATGAAGGTGGGCCTGCTCATGGAGAGCGCGCAAGCTCACCAGAAACTGGCCGATGGTCAGCTGGAGAAGCTGCGCGCGCACACGCAAGACCTCGACGGCGTGGTTCGCGATGAGATCCGCCGCACGCTCGCGGAGGAACTACAGGGGCTGACTGTAGAAACCTCGCGCGCGGCCCAGGTGCTCCAGAAGATCAGGGGCGCCAGTGCGCTGCGCGGCGCCGCTTCGAGTCTCGCCGCCGCCCTTCTCTGCACTCTGGTTCCGATCGGCGTCGCGCGTTGGGCCCTGCCGTCAGCGGCGGAAATCGCCACTTTGCGCTCGCGTCGCGATGAGCTCGCGGCAAATCTCGCGAGCCTCGAGCAGCAAGGGGGCCGCATCGATTGGCGTCGCTGCGGAGAAGCTCGGCGCCTTTGTGTACGCGTGGACCGCCGGGCGCCGACTTATGGCGACAAGGGCGACTACGTCGTGATCGAAGGGTATTAAGGTGATGAATGCTGTGGCGCTGACGGCCGTGCTCACCCTGGGTGCCGCCCTGGGTGTGCGGCTGTTTGCACGCGGCGTGCAGCGGAGCGGCCGCGAGATTCACAAGCGCGGCGTGTTGATCGCCGATGGGGCGCCGATGCAACGCCACAGCGCGCGCCGCCAGAGGGCCCGCCCGGGGTTGCTCACGCTGGCGGGCGTCGCCATTCCGGCGGGGGATGAATGCAAGCATTTCAAACTGATCGGCACTACCGGCACCGGCAAGACCACCGCGATTCGTGAATTGCTGGGGTGCGCAATAGCGCGCGGCGATCGGGCGGTGTTTGCCGATCCCGACGCCGGATATCTGGAGCGTTTCTACAGTCGCTACCGGGGCGACATCGTTCTCAATCCATTCGAAACGCAGTCGGTAAAGTGGGATCTGTTTGGGGAAATTGACAGGAACTTCGACGTCGATCAGTTGGCGAACGGACTGATCCCGGACTGTGACGACGCTTCCGCCCGGGAGTGGCGCGGCTATGCCCGTACGTTTCTGGCCGCAATCATTCGCCGCTGCCGCTTTTCCGGCGCAGCCCAACTTGCCGATTTGTGGCGTCTGCTCATGATTGCATCGGCGGACGAACTTCGCCCCGCTGTGGCGGGAACTCCGGCGCAGCCTTTTCTCGATCCTGACAATGCCAGAATGTTCGGGTCAATCCGCTCGGTGGCCGGCTCGGCATTGGCCGCATTCGAGTTCGTGCAGAACCAACGCGCGACGCCTTTTTCTGTGCGCTCATGGGTCAAGAATCAATCCCATCCGGGCATGCTGTTCATTCCCTATCGCGCCGGCCAGATTTCCGCATTGCGCTCGATGATCGCCACCTGGATGCATCTCGCCATATTCGAGGCCATGAGCCAACCCCAAGGCCGCGATCAGAGGCTGTGGTTCGTCGTCGACGAACTGGACGCATTGGGGGCGATTGACGGCTTAAAGGATGCACTGACGCGGCTGCGTAAATTTGGCGGGCGCTGTGTCCTCGGTTTTCAATCGGCTTCCCAAGTATCCAGCACCTATGGAGGCGAGGCCCAGACGCTGGTCGAAAATTGCGGCAATAGCTTGGTTTTGCGCTGTTCAGCCAGCGAAAACGGCGGCACCTCGCAATTTGCCTCGCGACTGATCGGTGAGCGGGAGGTGCTGAGAAGACAGGTTTCGCGCGGCAGGGATGGCGATTCAGCCCTCTTTAGCCGCGCCTCACGCCGCTCGCGCAGCATCGTCGATCATCACGTCACCGAAACGGCAGTCTTGGCCTCCGAGCTCGAGCAACTGCCTGACCTATGCGGATATCTGAAAACCGCATCTTCTGCGACCTGGTGGAAGGTCAACCTTACGAGGCAATAGCCGTGCAGCTACCCGATACCAACGTTCGCTCATCGAGCTATTTCATAGCAGAGACGCAGGTGAGATGCGCGCAATGTGGCCAGTCCTGCCGGGTTGTCGCGCTGAGCCTGCCGCCCAATCATGAAACGCTGGTTGAGGATGAATGGCAGACGGTCGGCGCCGATGCGTTCATTTTTCAAATCGCCGGACTACCGCATGCAGTCAGCCGGCATCTGCTCGAGTGCGTTCCGGATTTCCATCAAACCCGCGCCGATGACTCGTCCGAGCGCTGTTTCGCCAATCATTGCCCGCAATGCGCGGGGATTTTCAGCGAAGACGAGCTGCACTGCGAGGCCGGCGGCTTCATGCCGAGCGATGCCCATGAGGCGCAGGCCATTTCGCTGACCGAAGTGAAGCAGGCTATCAGCGCCTGTGCGGCCGGCTATGCGCTCGACCCGCAATTCTTTGCCTTCATGCGCGTGCTCTAGCGGCCAGTGGCGATATATCACCTCAACCTTCGGAGCTTCGGACGCGCAAACGGCAGCAGCGCCGTGAGCTTGGCCGCCTACCGCGCGGGTGAGCGCATCCGCGACGAGCGCACAGGAAGGACCTACGATCATTCCGGCCGTCAGGGTGTCCTGCATAAAGAAATCATGCTGCCAAAACAATTCGCGGCCGACGAGATGGCGTGGGCGAAGGACCGCAGTAACTTGTGGAATTCTGCGGAGAACGCTGAGGGGAAACGCAACTCCCGGGTGGCGCGCGAGTATCTGATCGCATTGCCGCCCGAACTGTCGCCGCAGGCGCGCGTCAACTTGGTCGCAGGATTCTCGCGCGAGCTGGTCGAGCGCTATCGGTTCGCGCTCGATATCGCCATTCATGCGCCGCGGGACCATCCGGGCAGCGATCCACGCAATTTCCACGCGCATCTGCTGGCAACCACGCGTGAAGCGACACGCGAAGGATTGGGCGCCAAAACCACGATCGAGTGGAGCGATACACACCGGCGCCAGGCCGGCCTCGGGGCGGCCGTCGGCGAGCTCCTGCATGTACGCGAACGTTGGGCGGTGTTCGCCAACGCGGCGTTAGAAAAAGAACACATCAACGCGCGCATCGACCATCGCACCCTGAAGGCGCAGGGGATTGACCGTGAGCCCAAGCCGCACATTCCGCATGCCGCGCTTGAAATGGAACGGCACGGATATCACAGCGTCGTGGCGGAACGGATCCGCGTGGAGTACCAGGCAAGGGTCGAGGCACGGCAGCGCGCGGCACAACCTGAGAAACCCAGCGGCGCGCCAAAAGGCCTCGTAGAGATGGCGAAGGGCGCTGTGCAACGGTGGCTTGGGTATCGGCAGGCACCGAAGGAGGCGCGGTCAAAAAGCCAAGAAGAATTGGCAACGGAGGCTGCCCCGCGACCGCTTCGGTATCCGCAAGCGCAGAAGGAGGCGCAGTCTAGAAACCCCCAAACCGTGGCAAACGAGTCTGCCATGCGGTGGAAGGATCTCTACGGGCAGGAGGCGCAATCGAAAACCGGGCGCGACCTGGCAATGGAGTCTGCGATGCGCTGGAAGCAACGCTACGGCGCGCAGTCAGAAACCGCGCAAGACGTGGCTAAGGAGGCTGCCATGCGCTGGAAGAAGCTCTACGGACAAGACGCGCCGCCAAAAAGCCCGGAAGACACGGCAAAGGAGGACGTACAGAACTGGCTTCGGTATCGGCAGGAGCAGAAGGAGGCGGAGGCGCCGAAACCGGCGGGGGCGCGACAGACGCGGGAGCGGGAGCAATCCGAGCTGGCTCCCACTGCTGGCCGGCGCACCCGTGAGAGAGATTTCGATCTTTCACTATGATCCAGCGCATCGCCTTCGCCTCGTGCTACGCCTATTCGCCCGCCGGCGACAGCCGGATCTGCGCACGTTCCCGGCTGCTGCGGGCGTTGCTCAAAGAGGCCGATGCGCACTTCATGACTAGATACGCCGAGCGGGTTCATGAACAGATGCTCCCACCCTCGGTGCTCGCGGGCTTCTTTCTCTCCGACGACGTCCTGATACCGGTGCCTCGAAGCGCGCCCAAGACGGGAGGCGCCTGGCCGGCCGCAGAGCTTGCACACGCGCTGGTTAAAGAACGGGTGGGCTGCGCAACGTGGCCCGGCCTGCTCAGAGTCTCCGCAGTGTGCAAATCGGCAACTTCCGCCAAGGGTTGTCGGCCCAGCGTCGAGCGGCATTACGACTCGTTTCGAGTGGAGCCGCTCAAGCTTCAACCAAAGAGCGTCGTCCTCGTCGACGATGTGATCACGCGCGGGCGCACTTTTTTGGCCGCCGCAGCGCGTGTGCGCGAAGCATTCCCCGACGCGCAGATACGAGCATTTGCTTTGCTGCGGACGAGTGGCTTTGCCCCAAGCATAAGAGGCCTGCTTGAGCCGTGCAGAGGCGTGATCCGCTGGACGGACGGCGATGCGCGCCGAATTCCCTGAGGTCTATGCAAGCCACGCCTGCCCTATAATGCGCCGAGATTGCGCATCGACGCCAAAACCCCGCCTGCCAGCCGACCATACCAGGATCTCGCGCCGCGCGACATTGCCCTGCGGCTGAAGCGCGCGCTCGCCGCCGCCGACGGCCTCCGCGGCGCTCATTGCATACATGAGCTATGGATGCGCGGAGCAATGTCCATTAACATTGAAGGCGCGCTCGATGAGCTATGGGCAAGCGCAGCGGCCTCCATTCCAGAGTGGCTGCCGATGCGCTATATCGACTGGCTGCCCGCGGTCTACGAAATCTCGCTGAAGTTTAATTCCTCGGCGAAGGGCCGCTCGAATATCTACTTGGTGCTGTTGGATTTCAGCGATCGCGACGGGTCGTACGGTGTTTACGTCGGCATGAGCAAGTACGGCCCGGCGCAGCGTTTCGATCAGCACAAGGCGGGCATTCGTGCGGCGGGGAGCGTATTGAAACGAGGCATTGAAGTGCTGACGGGACCGACCATGCATTTGCAATACATCAAACGCAGCGAGGCTGCGCGCATCGAAGCCGAACTGGCGCAGGCTCTCGCGGCCGCCGGTTTGCATGTCAAGGGCGGTCACTGATGATCCTCATCGGCAGGTTCGATTCGCCTTTCGTGCGGCGCGTGGCCGTCAGCATGAATTTGCTAAAAATGCCCTTCGAGCACCGCAACTGGTCGGTCGGCAAGGATTTCGAGCTGATTCGACAATTCAATCCCTTGGGAAGAGTGCCCGCACTGGTGCAGCCCGATGGCGATACACTGATCGAGTCCGCTGCCATTCTGGATTTCCTTGATGAAATGGCGGGCCCCGAACGCGCCTTGCTGCCGCGCTCAGGCGAGCTTCGGCGCGAAGCCCTGCGCGTCATCGCCCTTGCGGTCGGCGGCGCGGAGAAGGGCATGATGCAGGTCTACGAAACGGCATTTCGCCCGCCGGAGAAGCGCTATCGGCCCTGGGTGGAGCGCTGCCACACCCAGACGCATGCGGCGCTGGGGGAACTGGACCGGTTCTGCCAGGTACGCCGCGATGAGTGGCTGATCGGCAGGAAAATTTCCCAGGCTGATATCACTGCCGTCTGCGTCTACACGTTCTTGAGCGACGCGTTGGGGATCAATCGGGAAAGCGTGGTGTATCCCGCGCTGAGCTCCCTGGCAGAGCGCTGCGAAGCGCTGCCTGAGTTTATGTTATCCAAAGCAGATTGGTTCGCGCCCGGCAATCCCTAGGCGCCTCCGCAAGCCATCTCGCTCGCGCCCAGGAATACTCGGACAGGCCCCAAGGGTTTACAATCGGCGCATGGTCGTGGTCCACCATCTTAACAACTCCCGCTCACAGCGCGTGTTGTGGCTGCTCGAGGAACTCGCCGTACCCTACGAAGTGAAGCGCTATGAGCGGGATGCCAAGACCATGCTGGCGCCGCCATCCTTGCTGGCGATTCACCCGCTTGGAAAGTCGCCGGTCATTGTCGACGGCGATGTCACGGTCGCCGAGTCCGGCGCGATCATCGAATACCTGGTGGGAAAATACGGTGACGGACGCCTGGCGCCTCCTGCCGGCACGGCGCAGCGTCTGCGCTATACGTACTGGCTGCACTACGCGGAAGGCTCTGCGATGACTCCGCTGCTGCTCAAATTGGTTTTCGATCGGGTCGCCGCGAATCCCGCGCCCTGGCCCATCAGCGCGATCGCTCGACGCATCGCGGCGACCGTGACCAATAGCTTTATTGCGCCGAACCTGAAGCGCCATTTTGACTACATCGAGGCGGAACTGAGTGCGCATACCTGGTTTGCCGGCGAGCAATTCACGGCCGCCGATGTGCAAATGAGCTTTCCCTTGGAGATCGCCGTGCAACGGGCCGGCCTGAACGCGAGCCGTCCGAAATCGAGCGCTTTTCTGGAACGCATTCATGCGCGCGACGCCTATAAGCGCGCGCTGGAACGAGGCGGGAAGTACGACTACTAGCCCGCCCCAATATTGCCGTTGGACAAAAAAATAAGAGGGGTTTGCCATGTGGAAGTCTCTGGCCAAGGGAGCCGCAACGCTGGGAGCCTTGGTGTTTATCGTGTCTGGCTGCGGACAATCGCCGCCGCCGCCCAGGCACAAGGAACCCTCGCCGGCGAGTCAAGCGTGGCTCAAACTTTCAAACGCTTTCATCGAAGACTATATGCTGGCCCAGCCCGCGTTTGCGGCGCAAGCCGGGCGCCATGAATTCGACGGTCAGCTGCCGGATGTGAGCGCGCACGGTCTGAAGCGCGAGATTGCGCGTCTGCACGATCAGCGCGACCAGATCGCGGCCGTCGACGCCAAAGCCCTGGAGCCGCGCGAGCGTTTCGATCGCGAATACCTGCTGGCGGTGATCGACAAGGATCTTTTCTGGCTGGAAAAGACCCGGTTCCCGTTCAGCAATCCGGGCTGGTATTTGGGTCAGATCGATCCCGATATGTATTTGAGCCGAAACTATGCGCCGCTCGAGGTGCGCATGAAGGCGTACATCAAGTACGCCCAGGGCATTCCCAGGATCGCCGCAGCGATCCGGGAAAATCTCAAGTCGCCCATGCCGAAGACCTACGTCGAGCTGGGGATCGAGGAGTTCGGCGGTCTCGCCGATTTTTACACCAAGAATGTCGCGGCAGTCTTTGCGTCCGTGTCCGATGCCGATCTGCAAAAGCAGCTGAAAGACGCCGATGCGGCGGCCGCGCAGACGATGACCGGCCTCAAGGATTACCTCATCGGCGAGCGCAAGAGTGCCAACGACAAATATGCGTTGGGACCGGACTTATTCGCGCAGATGGTGAAGCAGACCGAGCAGGTGGATCTGCCGGTTGGAGAGATCGAGGCCGCCGGCCGCGCCGATCTGACGCGCAACACGGCGGCCCTGAAAGCCGAATGCGGCGGCTACGCCCCGAAGGCGTCTCTGGCTCAATGCGTGGCAAGGATGCAGGCCAACAAGCCCAAAGGCGGACCCGTCGAGGAAGCGCGCAATCAACTCAAAATGCTCAAGGAGTTCATCGTCCAGCACAACGTCGTGTCAATTCCGAGCAACGACGAAGCCCTGGTGGCGGAGGCGCCGCCGTACAATTCATCCAACGCCGCCTTCATCAATACCGCAGGTCCCTATGACAAGGGTGTGGTGTCGGTCTTTAACATCGCTCCGCCCGATCCCAAGTGGAGCAAGGCCGAGCAGGCCGCCTATATTCCCGGCGAAGCGGTGCTGCTCTTTACCTCGGTGCACGAGGTTTGGCCGGGACACTTCCTGCAATTCCTGCATTCGAACGCGAACCCCGACAAGCTCGAAGGGCTGTGGGTGGGTTATGCCTTCGCCGAAGGTTGGGCGCACTACTGCGAGGAAATGATGGTTGAAATGGGTTTGGCCAAAGACGATCCAGAAAGGCACATTGGCCAGCTCAGCGAGGCGCTCCTGCGCGATGTGCGCTTGCTCTCGGCCATCGGACTGCACACGCATGGGATGAGCGTCGCGCAGTCGGAAAAGATGTTCCGCGAGCAAGCCTTTCAGGACCCGGGCAATGCCAAGCAACAGGCGGCGCGCGGCACCTACGATCCGGCGTACCTGAATTACACGCTGGGTAAACTGATGATCCGCAAGCTCCGTGCCGACTGGCTCGCCAAGAGCGCGGCGCCGGCCAACCCGGACGATCAAACCCGCTGGCATGAATTTCACGACAAATTTTTATCGTACGGCGGGCCGCCCATACCCCTGCTGCGCAAGGAAATGCTCGGCGGCGAGGGTGGTAGTCTGCTGTGAGGTAGCCTACGGTGAGGCTGCGCTGTCCGAGCCGACCTTGATGATCATTCCGCCGTCCGCCCAAGCGCCCAACAGGCTTGCGGCGGCGGCGGGAATTTCTTCCTGCGGCAGCAGGGCGCCCAAATCCTCGCAGACTTGCGCGAAGTTGCGGCCGCGCAGCGCCGAATCCAGCGCCGCCGACTCCACCGCATTCATCGAGCGAAAATAATTCTGCAGATTTTGCCGCCACAGCAGCCAGGGCGCCGGCTCGGATGCCATTTCCGGTCTCGGCGGCGTCTCCTCTTGACTCATCGCCTTCCAAACCGCCGCCGTATTCCAGCTGAAAGCCAGACGCCGCAGCGACGGATGAAACTCGAGCGTGAGCGAGCCCCACGCCGAAGGCTCAATCGCGGCCAGCGCGGAACGCGGTAGGGACAGTGCATCCGGCGCATCGAACACCTCCGACAGCGTCCATTCCAGCAGCGCGACCTCCGAGAGAATCGGCGCGTCGCCATAAGGTGCAGAGGCCTCAAGATACTTCGCCAATTCGCGTCCGTACCAGCGAATCGAGCGGAACACCGAGGGGTAGGCCGCGACGTAGGCATAACCTAATTCAACCCAGGCTTCGTCGCCCAGCAGTGCATGCAGCACGGGATAGGTTTCGTGCAAGGCATCGACGAGGCGCACCTGGTAGGCATTGCGATAAATCGCCAATCGATCCGCCGGGCAGAGCGGCGGGGCATCCACAATGGCCGCCGTCACAGTGCTTTCCTCGCCCAACAGATGCCGCTGCATGTCCACTTGCAGCTCGCGCAGCGGAGTTCGAATGCTGTTCATGCCGCCTGCCGCGAGTGTCGGGCCGCCAGGTCCCGCGCGATGTCGAGCTCCGCGACCAACTCGCCCAATTCCGGAATATTATCGTCACGCTCGATCATGGTCGGCACTTCGCCAAAGATCGTGAGCGCTTGGCGGAATAAATCCCAGACCGGCGCGACGATGGGATGGTCATGCGTATCGATCAAGTGGCCGCCCATATTGCTGTGCCCGGCAAGATGAAACTGGCGCACGCGCGATTTCGGCATGGCCTGCAAATACTTCACGGGGTCAAAACCGTGATTGACGCTGCTGACATAGATATTGTTGATATCGAGCAGAATGTTGCAGTCGGCGCGCGCGGCAACCTCGCGCAGGAATTCCCATTCGCTCATCTCATCGGCGTGAAAACTGAGATAGCTGGAGACATTCTCCAAGAGGATCTGCCTGCCCAGGGCATCCTGCACCTGGCCCACGCGCGCAACCACCGCGGCCAACGCCTCCTCGGTGTAGGGCAGCGGCAGCAGATCGTGCAGATTGCGTCCTTCGACGCCGGTCCAGCACAAATGATCGGAAATCCAATGCGGTTCGACGCGCGCGGCCAGGCCGCGCACCGCGCTTAAGTATTCGAAATCGATCGGATCGGTGCTGCCGATCGAGAGGGAGACGCCGTGCATCACCATCGGAAAGCGTTCGCGGATCCGATCGAGAAATGCGAGCGGCTTGCCGCCCGGGATCAGATAGTTCTCAGTGATGACTTCGAGCCAATCGATGGCATGAGGCTCGTTTAGGATGGCCTCATAGTGGGGAGGACGCAGGCCAAGGCCGAAGCCGGAAAGGGTCATCAAGATAAGGGCCGGGCGGTGAAGCCCGGCCCCCGAATCAAATACTTAGCTCTTCTTCGCCTTCGCAGCGGCACAAGCTTCCTTGGTCATGGACACGAAGCCCTGACCCTTGCAGCTGTTCATGCCCTTGCAGCTATTTTTCGCGGACTTGCACTCGGAGGTCCCCTTACAGGAATTGACGCCCTGACACTTCACGGTGGCGGCATCAGCTGCAAATGCAGTGGTGCTGATTGCGGAAGTGAACAGCATGGCGGCAGCGGCTGCCATGGCGGCGCTCGACAGTTTATTGATCTGCATTTTTCGATTCCTTCAATAGTTTTAGAACGCAGCGGTATTGCTGCTCATATAAAAGACCCGGCCAACGGGCTCATTATTACCCGATTATCTAAGCTGATGCCTGTTTCAATCCGGCGACAGCGCGCGACGGTGAGGCGCGGGCCGAATACCTTAAATGAAGGATTCTTAATGTTGGGAGGCCGTGCATCCGATCGCCTCCGCAGCTCGAAAAGCATCTTATGCCCGGACCGGGTCCTACGATGAGTTCATCGCTCGCTGCCCGTTGTGAACGACTATTTGCTGCCCATGCCCATGCCCATGCGTGGCTTGGCGGACATGCTCTCGATGTTATTGCAGACGCCGCCGTAACAGCCGTTCTTCATCGCCGCATCCCGCGCCATTTGCAGCTGAGAGAGAACCGCTGCCAACTCACTTTGGCGCACGCAGCGTTTGTTTGTAAATCGCGTGCCCTCAATGGGCACTTCCTTGCAAAACACCGGAACGCCCTTTACGACCTCCGGCCGAAAACCGAACTGCAGCGCCTTTTTGCGGTCCACGAGCGGTGGCGCAGGCGTTGCGGGAGCCGGCGTCGCGGTTGCAGCGCTTGCGGTTACGGTGGGGGTGCTTTGAACCGCCGAGGGCTCCTTTGCCGGCGGTTCCTCTCCGAAGGCGGGCGCAGCGGCAACAGCCGCGGCGGCGCAGATCGGAACCATCAAACGATTTGTCAGCTTCACGCCTGCACCCGCTGATGCCGAGAGTCTCTGGTTACTAAAGGCCGCCGCCCTGCAGTGACCTTTTACTCTTCGTTAAGGTCGCGCGCAATTTTCATGCACTCATACAGCGCTTGGACTTTATATGGGTGCCGAGAGCCTTATTCGACATAGGTAGTCGCCTGGCGCACTGCGGCGTGCTGCTCCGCTGCGCGGTCGAGCCAAGCGAGTCCCCGCTTGATTTCGGCCCCATGCGTGGCGCGAGCGGAGTTCAGCACGTCGCGGCGCAATGCCGCGTCATAGTCGTGCTCGGGTGCCTTGGAATAGCGGCGCATCTCCGGACCCTGGACAATCGTACGCACCTCATTGGCGGTCGTCTCAATGTCAATGTGGCGTAGCAGGGCCGACAAAAGGGGTTCAGGGTTCGCCAGAAATTCATCGAAATTGACCCGAAAGACTCGGCCGCCTCCAGAAATGCTCGCCTGCGCCAACGCCGATGTTTCACACGCCCATGACATGCCCAAGATTTCGCCCTCAGTGAGCGACGCAAGTTCCCATGCATCGGCGCCAATGCGCCGATGCAGGCGCCGTAAGCGGCTCGGCGCAAGCATTTTGGCTTCCTGCCGCGAATTCGGGCCGCCCAGGATGGTGGCCATGTAGCTCTCGGGCGAAACGTACATCATCACCGCCTTCGGATTCGAGGCCCGCGACATGAGGCTTGCGGCCAGTTCGGAGACAAAACTGGTCGCCTTCACCAGGGGAAGCTGCTGCAATTCGAAGGTTCTGGATAGGAGTTTCAGGCACCCGGTCAACCGAACCTCGAAATCATTGCTACCCCAGAGGCGCGGTTTGGCCGCCGGCTGATCATTGAGTTGCGCAAAGGTCCGCAGCAGCGCGGGCTCGCGCAGGGAGAATACGCGCGGATGAGAGCCGATGAGTCGGGAGAGCAGCGTCGAACCTACATGACCGATGTGGAATATGAACCCGCAGCGCTCGAGGAGCCGGGCCGCACCGATCGCCGTCGCCACTTGCGGCCACGGCAGCGCGCGGCTCGACATTTGCGCAGTGAGCAGCCGGGCGTCGAGAAAGCTCGCGCGCTCATAGTCCGATCTCTGTAAGCGAATGAATGCAACGTCGTCGCCGGGCAGATCGAGCGCAATAGGAAATAGCTCAGGGGAGCCCAATTCCGCCGCTATGTCATTCATTTCAAGCAGTTTCGCACCACCCCGGTTCTTTCGCGAGTCCGCGTTTATACTTAGTGGCTCGTAGCGGAAAAATGGCAGGAAAATCGATGTTCCTTCAAATTGACAACTATCTGACGCCGGCCGAAGTGCAGGAAATTGCAGAGCTTGCGCGTCAGGCAAAATTCGTAGAAGGCCGGCGCTCGAATCCCCACAATCATACCAAGGACAATGTCATCGGCGATCCGAACGATCCGACGGCACAGAAGGCATCGCAAGTCGCCTTGACGGCGTTGCAGCGCAACGAGCAGTCCAGGAACTTCGCCTTTCCACAACGGATGGCGGTGCCGTCGCTCGCGCGCTACGACGTCGGCATGAAGTACGGCGCGCACATCGATGCGGCGTTCCTGCCGCTCGGCCCCCAACCGCTGCGATCCGACGTCTCATGCACTATGTTTATTTCGAATCCTAGCGACTACGAAGGCGGCGAGCTGGTCATTTACCTGGGTTCGGAAATCGTTCACCTCAAGGGGAACGCAGGCACGGCGGTGTTCTATGCGTCCACCCATGTGCACCAAGTGGAGCCGGTGCGGTCCGGATCGCGCTTGGTGATGATCACTTTCATCGAGAGCCAGATCCCCGATCCGCTGCAACGCGACCTGTTGTTCTCGCTCGGCGAGGTGCGCGCGTATGAAGCCGCGAAGATGGAATGGCGCACGCGGACTCAGCTCGACTATGTCTTTGCAAACCTGCACCGCATGTGGTCGCGGTGATGAAATGATCGGTCAGAACGACGACCGGCGCATCCGGCAGTTGATTGAGACCGCGGCGCAGGCGTCCGCCAGCGGTCGCGTACAGGAGGCCGATCGCCTCGTGCGCCAGGCCGAGGCTGAAGCGCCCAAGCATCCATTGGTGCTGAATGAGACCGCGCGACGCCTGCTGCTGAGCGGCGATGCCGCGAACGCGTACGCGCTGCTGAAACAGGCCGTGGGCGAGGATGCGTCACACGCGTCGATTTGGCTCAATTTGGCAGCGGCGCTGCGCGGCCTCAAGCGAGCCGAGGAGGAAATGGCGGCGATCGACAAGGCGCTCGCGCTCGAGCCGCGCAATCTGCGCGCGATGCTGCAAAAAGCCTCGTTGCAGGAGCTGCAGGGCCAGGTCCGCGCCGCGGCCATGACCTATCGGCACGTATTGCAGAGCGTTCCTTCAGGCGCTCTTCCGCCGCAGTCCTTGCGGCCGATTTTCCAATATGCGCTGCAATTTGTCGCGGCCAGCGACAAGGAGCTCGAAGCGTTTCTCGAGTCGCGCCTCGAGGCGCTGCGTGAGCGCTTCAAGGACGAGCCGCTGCAGCGTTTCGACCGCTGCCTAGAGACTTTATTGCGCAAGAAGCCGGTGTATCGGCCGCAGCCAACCTTCATGTATTTTCCGCGCCTGCCGGCCATCGAGTTCTACAAGCGCAGCGATTTTCCCTGGTTGGATTCGATCGAAGCGGCGAGCGACGAGATTCGGGCAGAACTCGTCAACCTGCTTCAGGACGGACCTTCGGTATTGCAACCTTACGTTGATATTCCCGCCGGAATGCCGCTCGATCAGTGGCGCGGGCTCAATCAATCGCGCCGCTGGGGCGTCTATTATCTGTGGCAGGAAGGGGTTGCCATACCGGATCACCTCGCGCGCTTCCCGCACACGGTTAAGGCGCTCGACGCCTGGCCGAGATGCAAGGTGCCAGGCTGCAGTCCGACCGCCGTGTTTTCCATTCTCGACGCCAAGACGCGTATTCCGGCGCATACCGGCGTCTCCAATACACGCCTTATCGTGCATCTGCCGCTGATCGTCCCGCCGGGCTGCGGATTTCGAGTCGGTGCGGAGCAGCGCGAATGGCATCCGGGCAAGGCCTTCGTGTTCGACGACACCTTCGAACATGAAGCCTGGAATGACAGCGACGTACCGCGCGCCGTCTTGATTCTGGATATTTGGAGTCCGCACGTGAGCATCGCGGAGCGCGAACTCGTGAGCAGGGTCAGCGCCGACGTCGGTGAATTCTACGGCACGGGTTGCTATCACGAAGGCGGCTCGTGAGCGAAGGCGGCTCGTGAGCGAAGGCGTCGCGCGAGATCCGAAAGCCGATCACGCAACACTCAGCGCGGTTCACGCAGCCGCGCAGCGCGGCGCGCACACGGAGGCGGCCCATATGGCCGAAGCTGCGCTGGCGGGTGGTCTGGAACATCCGTTGCTGTTCAATGTGGCAGCCCTCAGTCTGGAGATGCAGGGCCGCGTCGACGAAGCTGAGCAACTCCTGCAGCGGGCAGTCGCGATGGCGCCCCGCGACGTGGGTTCTCGCAACGCGCTCGGTTTGTGCCTGCTGGGGCTGGACCGGCCTGACGAAGCACTGGCGCAGTTTGACGCAATCCTCAACTTGGACTCTTCGCTACCCTTTGTGCAGGCGAGTCGCGGCAACTCATTGTTCGCGCTCGGCGCGGTGAACGATGCCGGGATGAGCTACCAGCGGGCGCTCGAGCTGGATCCCAATCAAGGCGTCGCACTCGCCGGACTGGCGCGGATCGCCATCAGTCGTGGTGCGCACCGTGAGGCGCGGGAGCAAGCTGAGAAAGCGCTGAGTGCATTGCCGGGCTATCCGGACGCCGTGATGAGTCTGGCCGCCGCGGAGTTGGGTGAACGCCAGGTCAACCGAGCGGAGGTGCGGCTGCGCGCTTTGCTGACCGACACGCGCCTTTCGCTGATCGAACGGGCTTACGCAACCGGTCTGTTGGGTGATGTGTTGGATGCAAAGAGTCTGCCGGACGAGGCCTTCGCGGCCTACACCTCGTGCAATCAGCAATTGCAGCAGGCTTACGCGGCTCGATTCTCCACAGGTCCCAGCGCGCTCGAGTACGCCCGCGCATTGACGCATTACTTCGAGCGGGTGCCGCCGCAATTTGGCGCCTCCGCGCCGGCGCCCACGGCCGTGCCGGAGCCCTCGAATCATGTTTTTTTGCTGGGCTTCCCCCGATCGGGCACGACACTGCTCGAAGTGGTGCTCGAAGGCCATCCGCGAGTGGTGAGCCTGGAGGAAAATGAATTGCTGCTCGACGGCGTGCGTGAATTCATGCGCGGACCGTCCGATTTGGATCGCTTGATGCGCGCCGACGCCGCCTTGCTCGAGCCGTTGCGCGCCAGGTATTGGCAGCAGGTTGCGAAAGCCGGGATTGATGCGGCCGGCAAGACGTTCGTCGACAAGCACCCGCTCAATACCTTGAAGCTGCCGCTCATCGCGCGGCTGTTTCCGCGTGCCAGAATCTTGTTCGCCTGCAGAGATCCGCGCGATGTAGTCTTGAGTTGCTTTCGCCATCGATTTCGAATGAGCGCGCCTATTTTCGAGATGTTGTCTTTGCAAGGCGCGGCGCGCTACTACGATGCCGTCATGGCGCTCGCGGTTTGCCTGACCACCGCTCTCAAACTTGACATGTGTCTGGTGCGCCACGAGGACGTCGTGACCGAATTTACGCGCGAGATGAAGCGTGTTTGTTCATATCTTGATCTTGATTGGGTACCCGCAATGGGAGATTTCGCCTTGCGTACCGAAAAGCGCGCGGTCTCGACGCCGAGCACTGCGCAATTGGTGCGTGGCCTCAATACGGAAGGACTCGGTCAGTGGCGCCGTTATGAGGCAGCGTTGCGGCCGGTGCTGCCGCTGCTCGAGCCGTGGGTGAAGCGCTTCTACTACGATCCTTGAATTAAGCTCAAGGGAGATCTGGCAGGTTGAACCAGCAATTGAAGGCGATGGTGATGCGCTCGCCCTCGCCCTCGAACGGCTTGACGTCGTGCAGCACCCAGGAGGGAAAGATCACGAGTTCGCCTGCAGCCAAGCGCACATTGGCGATTTGATTTCCATAGGGCAATGAAATTTTCGCGGTGCCGGCGTCGATGTGCATCGAAGTCATGAGCATGGGGTTGACGAAGCTCAGCAGACCGCTGTCCGGCTTGCCCGGGTCGTGCTGCCCCGGATCCACGCAATAGACGCCGCTCCATGACGCGTTGGGATGATTGTGCAGTCCGAAAAATCCGCCGCGCCGGCTGATGTGGAACCAGCAGTCGTTGTAGATTTCCAGCCGCTTGATCGTCGGCATATCGTAACCGTTGAGCTGCCCGATCACGTTGAGCAATTGGTCCCAACAGAAAGCCTTCAACTCTTGGATGGCCGGATCGGATTCTCGGAACAAGTTGAAGTGGCTCTCGAACACCGCAGTATTACGCTGAGTCAGAGGGCGCGGATTGGCGGCCCGCCCGCTCTTCTCCAAAGAAAACACCACGCGCTTCAATGCGGCGTTGAGTGGCGCATGCGCAGCGTAGTGGCTGAACGCGAACGGCACGGCAAACATATTGACGAGTTTGGGCGCAGGCATACGGGTGATTGTATACTTTACCGATGATGCCATCGGCAGAAGCGGGGCGTGATGCAAACGAGCTCCACGAGCGGGCTCGCCGGCTTCTCGCAGCCGGCGATGCTGCGGCAGCTTGCGTACTGCTCGAGCAAGTTGTTGTCCTCGCGCCGCGTCATCTGCCTTTTTGGTTGAGCTTGGCGGCGGCGTTGCGCACGCTCGGGCGTCACGACGAGGAGCTCAGCTCGCTCGAACGCGCCCTTGCCTTGGACCCCACGCATCTCGTCGTCCTTTTGCAAAAGGGCGCGCTGCTCGACCTCATGCACAAGCCGCGTTCGGCGGCCACGGTGTACGGGCATGCGCTGCAGACCTTGGCGCCAGGGACGCAGTTGCCGGCCCCGATCGAGGCGCACGTGAGGCATGCCGAGAAACGAGTGCGGGAAAACGCCGTCACCTTGGCGGCGGCGATCGACAAGCGGCTCGGCCGGCTGCGCGGCGCGGAGCCCGGCACTGCGCAGCGGCGCTTCGATCGTTGTCTCGACCGCATTCTCGGCCGCCGGCGCATCTACGTGCCCGAACCCACATTCATGCTGTTCCCCTACTTGAGAAACTACGAGTTCTTCGATCGCGAGGCCTTGCCTTGGCTTGCCACGGTCGAGGCCGCGACCGCGTCGATTCGCGAGGAATTGGTCGCCGCCTTGAGCGCCGATCAGTCGGGCATCGAACCCTACATCGCATTCCAAGATGGACTGCCTTTGAGGCAGTGGAAGGAGCTCAACCATTCGCGCAGCTGGAGCGCTTATTTTCTCTGGAACCAGGGCCGGGTGGAGGAATCGCATCTTAAGCGCTGCCCGCGCACGGCAGCCGCGCTCGCCCAGGTTCCACAAGTGGACATTGCGGGCCGCGGCCCCACGGCATTTTTTTCTATTTTGGAGGCGCACACGAAGATTCCGCCTCACACCGGCGTGACCAACACGCGAGTGACAGTTCACCTACCGCTGATCGTGCCCCCCGGCTGCGGATTTCGAGTCGGCGGCGAGACCCGCGAGTGGCAAGTCGGTACCGCCTGGGTTTTCGACGATACGATAGAGCACGAAGCGTGGAACAATTCTGATGCGCCGCGGGCGATTTTAATTTTCGATGTCTGGAATCCGGAACTCACGCTTCTGGAACGTGACTTGGTGCGCGAAACCACCCTTGCGCTGTCGCAATATCACGAGGCTGAAGGTCCGGTACCGGGAGTATTGATTTGAAATCCTGTCTGCTTCTCGTCTCGCTCGTATTTGCGCTTCCCAGCACCGCGGCCGAACCGTTGGCGGGCGTTCTTGCGTGTCGTACCATCACTGATTCCGCCGCCAGACTGGCCTGCTTCGATCGCGAGACAGCCGCGTTGGCGAGCGCTCCCGCTCCGGCGGCTATTCCTGCCGCCGCTGCACCCGCTGCAGCGGTCGCACCCGAGACCAATCCGGCGCCGGCGATTGCCGCAGCGCCCGCGCATGCCGCTCCCGCGCTGGATGCCCAGCAGTCATTTGGCTTGAGCGGCAGTGCCATCGCTGCCAAGGAAGAAGCCGCGGGCGGCCGTCCGCAGAAACTGCCAAAGATAGAGGCGCGCGTTGTCGCCTTGGCGCTCACCGGCAACGGCCGCACCCTGTTTACGCTGGATAATACGCAGGTCTGGCGGCAGCTCGAGTCGGATGGCGACATGCTGGCAAAGCTCGGCGATTCGGCCACGATAGCGCGCGGCTTGCTGGGCTCCTACTGGCTGCAGCTGAAAAACGGTCGAGGCTGTAAAGTGACGCGGGTGCGTTAAGCGCGCGCTCCGTCCTCAGTCGATTGTCATTCCCGCAGCCTCGAGCCGGGCGCGCAGGGGCTCGAGTTCATCGGCGTAGTTGCGCCACTGCTGCAGCGAGGTGTCATAGAGCGGTTTGCGCACCTGCACCGAACTTGCCGTCATCGTGGCGCTGGGATTGCGGTGAAATTCCAAGCACGCCGCCTCGAAAGGCAACCCGAGGTAATCGAGCAGCCGGCGCGTCGTCGGTTCGAGCGAGGTCACGACGTCTTCGTAGGCAAGGTCGAATATTCGGCCCGGCACAATGCGGTGCCAATGGGCCATCAAGCGCCTGTAGTCCAGGTAAAAATCACCGAGATCTGCGAGGTCGTTGCCGAAGGTAAAGCTCCCATAGAAGCGGGTTTTATAGATGGCATAGCAGGCTGCGAGCGGATGGCGCGTCAAGTGCACGATTCGCGCATTGGGGAAGGCGCGCAAAATCAGCGCGCAATAGAAAAAATTGGCGGTCTGTTTGTCCGAAAAGCGCGCTTTGTCTCCGCGCCGTGAGCGGGAACGCGCCAGGTACTCGCTTGCGATCGGTTCGCCGTCCAGATCTCCCAACGCCGCGGCATAACCCAGCCAGCCTTCCGTCAACACCGGCGCCTTTTGCTCGACCACGGCCCCAATGGCTTCGGAAAGCGCCCCGAGTTCTCCGGCCGAGTGCACCTGCGAGTGATTGCCCAGGATGCGTTCCACCAATGTGGTGCCGGTGCGCGGCAGACCCACGATGAAAATCGGTTGTTCGCCCGTCGTGTCCGGCGCAACGGGTTCCACCTTCGGAAATCCGGCGATGATGCGATCGATGACCGCGCGTTCGTGTGCCGAGTCATATTGATAGCGCGCTCGCTGCAGCTTGTTTGCAGCGCTCAAGTGGCGCCAGCTTGCGGCGTATTCGCTCAAATCCTCGTAGGATTTGGCCAGGCCATAATGCAGGGTCGTGATGTCCTCGGAGGCGGCCGGCGCGGCGGCCAAGGCGGCTTCCATGGCGGCGACCGAATTACGGTCCGGCGTTTGCTGGCGCAGTTCGGCAAGACCTCTGAGCGCGTCCGGATTGCCGGGTGAGAGGCCTAACACCGCCTCGTGGTCGCGGCTGGATAAATCGAAGCGACCGAGAAAACGCTGCACCTCCGCCCGTTTTCCCAAGATGGCGACATTTTTCGGGTCGGCATTGACCGCTTGATCGTAGATCTCGAGCGCGCGGGTGTGCTCGGCGGCATACACCAGGAAGGTACCCACGGCATCAAGAGCCACCGCGTTCTTGTCCTCGGCGGCATGCAGGGCCGCGTCATTGGCGCTTGACAACGCCTCGGCGCGGCGCCCCAGGGCGACCAGACATTCGGCCTTCTGGAGCAGGCACTGCACGTCACCGGGATCGGTCGCGAGACGCGCTTCGACCAGCGCCAAGGCCGTTTCCTTTTTGTCAGCCAACAACGCGGCGATGCTGCCTAAAAGCCAGCCGGCCGAGGCCGCAGGCCAGGCCGCGCGGCATCCCGCAGCGGTGTCGGCAGCCCCGCCCCAATCGCGCCGTCCCATACGCGCACCGATTTCAAATTCGAAGTCACTCAGCGAGGGGAAGGAGGGGTTACCCATGATGATCCAGTCGGAAATTCAACGACGAATGATGCGGGGCCCGGCGCGTCGCGTCCAGTGCAGCGCTGCCGTTCGTTGCGCACAAGCAACAAAAACGCGCCAAGCAGGTGTTGTGCTGGTCAGACACTGTGTTATATTTCGCGCATCGATGCTCATGCCAAGAGATGGCAATCGTCCAGGGGAATACACAAGTTCATGTCGCTGCTGCGCGTCCGCCACAACAAGGCTGATCGTCGCTGCATGCCTTTGTTTCCTGGATCCTGCGGATTCTTGGCGCGAACAGCCATCGCATGTGTATTTATGGAACGAATTGCATAACCGGAGAGGCGCTCAATGCTAAATGATAATCTCGGGAATCCTCGGCTTCGAATGGCGGTGCGAGTTGCGCTGACCGGCGGCTCCCTGGCCGCAACGTTCGGTGTTGCTAACGCGCAAACGGCGCCAGCCGCCGCCAGCCCCGACACCTCCCTGCAGGAGGTGGTGGTCACCGGTTCGCGCATCTCGGTGCCGAACCAAGTCTCGATCAGCCCGGTTACCTTCGTTTCCGCGCTCGATGTGCAGCAAAGCGGCGTGACCCGTGTCGAGGACCTGCTCAACGAGCTACCTCAAGTCTTTGCGGCACAAGGCGCCAACATTTCGAATGGTGCGACCGGCACCGCTGAAGTCGACCTTCGCGGCCTCGGCGCGAAGCGCACCCTGGTGCTGGTCAACGGTCTGCGCTTGGGTCCTGGTGATCCGCGCACGGGCGGCTCGTCCGACATCAACATGATTCCGGCGGAAATGATCGACAGCATCGAAGTGCTGACCGGCGGCGCATCGTCCACTTACGGTGCGGATGCCGTCGGCGGCGTCGTGAACTTCAAGCTCAATGATCACTTCGAGGGCGTGAAAATCATCGCCGATGCCGGCGTCTACAACCACTCCAATAAGAACACCGGAGGCGTCGAGGACGCCGTCGCGGCGGCGCATTTCCAAGAGGCTCCCTCGTCGGTCAATACCGGCGCGCAGAAATCGCTAGCCTTCATCGCCGGCATCAACTCCGAAGACGGCAAGGGTAATGCCACGTTCTACGCCACCTATCGAAATGTCGCGGCCATTCTCGAAGGCAAGTACTCCTACAGCGCGTGTACCCTCAATTCCGGCTATGCGACCTCGAACTCCGGCAAGTTCTCCTGCGGCGGCTCATCGACTGGGTTCCCCGGCCGCTTTGCGACCATTGGAGCGGGTGCGCCGGCCAGCAACAACACCATCGGGCCGAATGGCACGCTGATTCCGTACACGGCTGCCGACGCCTACAATTTCGGCCCGGTCAATTTCTTCCAGCGGCCCGACGAGCGCTACACCGCCGGCGCCTTTCTGCACTACGATTTTAACGAACATGCCTCGGTCTACGCCACGACCATGTTCATGGACGACAAGTCCCTCGCGCAGATTGCGGCTTCGGGCGCATTCTTCGCGAAATTCGCGGTGAATTGCGCCAATCCATTTCTCTCGCCGCAAGAACTCACGGCGTGGTGCGGCGGCAGCACCGCGGGCGAGACCACGAACCTCTTCATCGGCCGGCGTAACGTCGAAGGCGGCGGCCGCGTGGATGATCTGGAACATGAAGACTGGCGTGTGACCTTGGGCGTCAAGGGCAAGATCGTCGACGGCTGGGATTACGACGCGAGCTGGCAGCACAGCATCGTGAATCTGAGTGAATCGCAACAGAATTATTTCTCGACGGCGAAAATCGACAATGCATTTAATGTCGTTCAGACGGCGAACGGTCCACAATGCGTCATCGGACCGCCCTGCGTGCCCTACAACATCTTCTCGCCGGGCCAGGTTACGCCGGCGGCGCTGGCATACTTGGAAGTGCCCGGCATTCAAACCGGTAATATCACTCAGACCGTGGTGGACGTGAACTTTACCGGCGACCTCGGCAAGTACGGCGTGCAATTGCCGACCGCGGGCTCGGGTTTAAAGGTGAACTTCGGCGCCGAGTGGCGTGACGTGACGGAACTCACCAACCCCGACGAGGAATTCCAGACGGGCGATCTCGCCGGCTCGGGCGGCGACACGCCGCCGACCTCCGGCGGCATCATTTCCCGCGAAGGCTTCATCGAGGCGCGCCTGCCCTTGGTCGACGATCATTTCCTGGCGCAATCCCTGGCGCTGGAAACCGGCTACCGCTATTCGGATTACAACCTGGGCTTCAAGACCAACACCTACAAGTTCGGTGTGGAATGGTCGCCCATTTCGGACATCCGTCTGCGCGGCAGCTTCCAGCGCGCGGTTCGCGCGCCCAATGTCACCGAGCTGTTCACACCGCAAGTGGTGGGGCTCGATGGCAACACGGACCCGTGCGCGGGAACGGCGCTCAAGCCTCCCACTGCGACGGCTGCGCAATGCGTCGCGGCAGGCATTCCGGCTGGGTCGGGCCTCTATCCGACCACCCCCAGCACCGCCAATCAATACAACGGTTTGCTCGGCGGTAATCCGGCATTGCAGCCGGAGACCGCGTTGACGACCTCGTTTGGCATCGGCTGGACACCGTCGTTCGTGCCGAACCTGCGGGTGCAGGTCGACTACTTCGATATCAAAATCGAGAATGTGATCACCACGATCGGCTCCAACACCATTTTGCAGCAGTGTATTAACAACGGCAATTTCTGCGACGATATCCATCGGGATGCCAACGGCTCGCTGTGGCTGTCGAACAATGGTTTCGTGGTCGATTCGCTGGCCAACGTTGGAAAATTGGAGACGCGGGGCGTCGACCTCGACGTGTCCTACGGCTTCGATGTCGGCGCCGCCGGCAAGATTCGCACCAACCTGGTCGGTACCTACCTGGACGAGTACATCGTGACGCCGATTTCGGCCGATCCCAGCACGCGCTACAACTGCGCCGGACTCTATGGCGATACTTGTAGTGGCGGCGCATCCACGGCCAACCCGATCTTCCGCTGGAGGCACACGCTGCGTACGACGTGGTCGACGCCTTGGCAGGGACTTGATCTCACCGTTTCATGGCGCTACTTCTCGGCCATGAAGCTCGATGCGCTGAGCCCGCAGGCAAACCTTTCGGCGTTAGCTTTGACTGGCGCCACGGTTGCCAACGGCGGCGTTTCAAGCACCGATGCGGCGATCAAGGCCTACAACTATCTGGACCTAAGCGCCGCGGTGAAGCTCATGGACAAGATGACTTTCCGGGTCGGCGTCAACAACGTGTTCGACAAGGATCCACCGGTCATCGGCGGCTCCAACCTGCCGGGCGTTGCGGGCAACGGCAACACTTTCCCGCAGGTATATGACGCGTTGGGCCGATTCATCTTCGGTCAGCTGACGGTTCAGTTCTAAGCGATCGTTTGAGGTGATTTGAAACGGCGGGCTTTTTAGCCCGCCGTTTTTTTTGGTGCGCCCGACGGGCGGCGCAATGGCGGGCCCTCGGTCCGCGCTCGTTCGCATCGATCCTCCAAAAAAAACCCCGAGCGAACTCGGGGCGGGGTTTGACAACCAAAACGGGGAATACGGGTGGTTGCGAGGCCTTAAGGTCCTCCGACGATGCGTAAACTGACCCGACGATTTTGCTGGCGGCCCTCCGACGTCGCGTTGGAGGCGATCGGCAGCTCTTCACCGTAGCCTTTGGCGGTCATGGAATTCGTGACGCCGTGATCCTTGAGATATTGCAGCACGCTCTCCGCGCGGTGTTGCGACAGCACCTGATTGTGCTGCTTGCTGCCGGTGCTATCCGTGTGACCGCGGACCTCGATGAGCATCTGAGGATATTTCTTCAAAGTGGCGACCCCATAATCCAACGTTGGGATCGAATCCGGCAGCGGCTCCCAGCGGTCGGTCGCGAAGTGCACGCGCTCCAGTTTGATCTCATCCTTGATGGTGCAGCCGACCGCATCGACCCGATCACCCTTGGGCGTATTCGGACATTGATCAATCGAATCGGGCACGCCATCGCCGTCACTATCGAGCGGGGCCGGTGGCGGGGGCGGCGGTGGCGGAGGCGGTGGTGGGGGAGGCGAGGGCGCAGGAATCGGCGCTGCCACCTGTGGGGCCGGCGGCGTCGGTGCGCCGAACATCACGTTGAGTCCAACCGACACGATCACATCGCCCGGATCGTGCGGAATGAATAGCGCGTCCGATATGAACTCCTTCCGATATTTCGCTTCGGTGCGAAGCTGCAAACGCGTCGAGCCGGTTTGAGCGCCCAGCCCGATGAGCGCGCCGCCGCCTGCTTCCACCAACCACTGAGTATTTTGGGGTCCATGGCCGCCAACCTCATCGGTCATGCGTCCGCCGCCCAGCAAGGCATACGGCCGCACCAACGAGGTGACCGGCAGAAATTTGTACAGCACGTCGACAGAAAGCGCGGTCAGCTTCTCACTGGCACCGGTGTGGGGGATCTTGAAAGAATTGGGACTGAAATCGAGTTCCGCGGCAACGTTTGGCGCGAAATTGTAGCCGAGACCCAGCTGATACCCTGTGCCGTTATTGGAAAGTCTGTTCTTGTCCAAAAATGTGTAGTCCGCCATCGGGCTGATATAGACGGCGCCGGTGTCATCATAACCATCCGCCATGGCGGACCCGCCCGCGGTGCACGCCGCAGCGATCAAGGCGCCTAAAATCTCTCGCTTCATAAACGTAGCTCCATAGTGATTTGCATGAACGCAACACCGCACTTGCCGCAGTATTTAAGTCCATTCTTTGAGCGTTGTTTATCCGCTACATTTGACAATATGTCTGTAGGCGAAGCGTCCTATCTGACGTAGTGCTGGCGGGAGGGGAGCTAGGGGAGGCGCTTACTTTTTCTTGAATTTCTTGTGCAATACCCGGTCGCCGACCTTGATGCCGAAATGTTCGCAGGCCCCGCCCTTCAGTTCGAGCACGGCGGACTCGGGCCCCGCCGGCCCGATGATGGTTTCCGACAACGGTGTGGCACGTTCGGCGATGTAATCGATCTTGCCCCGAGCATTCAGGAATAACAGATCCAGAGAAACATACGTGTTCTTCATCCACATGGTGACCGGTTTGTTCTGCGGAAACATGAACAACATGCCGGTGTGCTCATCCATTTCACGGATGAACATCATTCCCTGCTCTTCGCGCTTGGGTGTATCGGCTTCCCAGATCTTGAAATTAACCACTTTGCCGCTATTCGTGCGAATCGCGAGCAAGCTTTGCGGAAACGCCGACAGCGGTTCGGGCGCGGGGCTCTGTGGCGGCGCCGGGCTCTGCGCCGTCGCCGCGCCCGCGGCGAACAACAGCCCGGCAGCCAACAAAACGCGCGCCGCGAAAAAATGACTTCTGTGAAGCTGCATCAGATCTTTTCCGTGTTGAAGTTGACGAGTCCCGCGAATTCGAAGGTGCTGACCAGCACGTCGCCCTTGCCCCGCACCGCGTGGGCCGGCTGCGTGCAGAAGCCGCGAGCCTCGATGCGATAGGCGCCCGCCGCATTCAAAGGACGCTGGCTCAAGGAATCCACAGTGCAGCGGGAATCGCCGAGGGTGCCGTAAATGCGACTGGTGCCCTGAACGATGACGGTCAGGTTCGCCTTGACCTCGCGCGCCGACTGGCCCGGTGTAACCCCGGTCAAGCCGAATACCAACAGAAGATTGGGCCTGGCACCCGCAGCGCGCTGAAAACTCAATCGAACACCCGGCGGTTTGTCGCGAGATTCTCCCTCGCAGCGCGTGCCGCTATTCGGCCAATCAAGGTTCGCCTCTACTGCACCGGCCAATTTCGCGCGCAAGTAACCGTCACCCGAGATGAGGCAGTTGAACCCGGGCGTTTTGCCAGGCGCGCCCGGCGTTGAGTCGGCGACCGGTGCTGCAGCCACCGCGGGCACAACCCATGTCAAAGCCAGAGCGAGGCGCGCGAAAATCGGTATCATTTCTCCATGTTGCCACGGCTTTTGCAATTTTTCGCCTTAAGTCTCGCCTTAAGCGCCTGTTCCCTGATTGCGCCGAAATTCAACCGGCCCAATGTCACGGTTCTCGGCATCGAGTTGCGCGGCGGCAATCTTCTGCAGCAAAATTTCGCGGTCAAGCTCAATATTCAAAATCCGAACGATCGTCCGCTGCCGGTGCGCGGACTGCATGCCGAACTGAATGTCGGCGGGGAGCAGATTGCGACCGGAATCAGCGATCGTGCCGTCGTGATTCCCGCCTTCGGCGAATCCGAATTCGACCTGACGATCACCGCCAATCTCGCCCTGATCTTGCTCAAACTTGCCGACAAGGCCAATCAGCACGCGGACTCCATTGACTATGATTTGAGCGGTGCGGCCAGCATCGACCTGCCATTCCTGCGAAATCTGCCGTTTCATCAGAGCGGGGCTTTAAAGCTTCCGCTAGGTCAGTAACCCATTGAAATAACGGAAGTTTTTACAGCGAAGCGGTACTCACTGACCCGTCGGGTCTGGTAAACTTCGCCGCTAAACAACGGCGGCAAGTCATGCCGCTGCAAGGGTTTCATGGCCGCCTCGCCTTACGAACAACTGGAACAAGAGTTTCGCCGCCTGCACGCATTTCGCGGCGCGTTATCGTTGCTGCGCTGGGATGCCGCGGTGATGATGCCGCGCGGCAGCGCCGATGTGCGCGGCGAGCAATTGGCGGCGCTGGAGACCGAGCATCACGCCTTGCTGACGACGCCGAAAGTAGCACGCCTGCTTGAGCGCGCGGAGGCGGGTGCTTCGCAAATGGAGGACTGGCCGCTCGCCAACTTGCGTGAGATGCGCAGACAGCGCGACCACGCCATTGCAACCCCGCCGTCGTTGATTTCGCGTCTCGCCAAGGCCACTGCGCGCGCCGAAGTATTTTGGGTTGAGGCCAAGAAGGCCAACGACTTCAAATTGCTCGCGCCGCATCTGGAGGAGGTGGTCCATCTGGTGCGCGACAAGGCCGCACTGCTTGGCCAGGCGCGCGGCCTGGCTCCGTACGACGCCTTGGTGGATGGATTCACGCCCGGTATTTCGGCGGCGGACATCGATACCATATTCAAGGCGTTGTCGCGCAAGCTGCCCGGCCTCATCAATCAGGCCATCGAAGTTCAGGCGGCCCATGCGCCCATGCCGCTCACCGGCAAATTCAGCGCCGTCGCGGCAACGATCGCTGGCCGTCGACGTCCTCAAGGCACTGGGTTTCCCGTTCGATCGCGGCCGGCTCGATGAGAGCGAGCATCCCTTTACCGAAGGTGTTCCGGGCGACATCCGGGTTACCACACGATTCGACTCCATCGATCCTTTCTCGGGACTGCTCGGCGCCGTGCACGAGACCGGCCACGCGATGTACGACTTAGGGCTGCCGCTCAAGTGGCGCGATCAACCCGTCGGACGGGACCGCGGCTTGGCGCTCGAGGAGAGCCAGTCGCTGTTGTTCGAAATGAATTTATGCCGCAGCCGCTCGTTCGTGAAGTACCTAAGGCCGCTGCTGGAAAAATATTTGCAGGTCAGCGGACCGGAATGGAACGAGGCCAATCTTTACCGCTTGCTGATCCGGGTGCGCCGCAGCTGCATTCGCATGGATGCCGATGAGCTCACCTATCCCGTGCACATCATGCTGCGCTACGACTTGGAAAAGAAAATGCTCGAAGGATCGTTGCCCGTGGCCGACCTGCCGGAAGCCTGGAATGCGAATCTGGAACAACGCCTGAACATTCGTCCGCCGAATGACGTCGAAGGCTGCTTGCAGGACATCCACTGGGCCGTCGGCCACTTCGGCTACTTTCCGTCTTACGCCCTGGGAGCCGTCATAGCAGGCCAGCTCAACGAGGCCATGCGCGCGGCACGTCCGTCGCTCGACGAGGAAATCGCCGCCGGCCAGTTCGGCGGCGTGATGGAATGGCTGCGCGACAATGTGCATGGCATCGGTGCACGCCTGCCGGTCCAGGAACTCATCAAGCAGGCTACCGGTAAGCCGCTCACCGCAGCCGCCTACCTCAGATACTTGGAATCCAAGTATCTGGAAATTCCGTGAGCAATACCTTCAAAAAACTGCAGGCGCAGCTGCGCGGCTCGGTCGGCAAAGCCATCGCGGACTACTCCATGATCGCGCACGGCGATCACGTGATGGTGTGCCTGTCCGGCGGCAAGGATTCCTACACGTTGCTCGACATGCTGTTGAGCCTCAGGCGCAGCGCGCCCGTGAGCTTCGAGATCACCGCGGTGAATCTCGATCAGAAACAGCCGGGCTTTCCCGTCGAAGTGCTGCCGAATTACCTGGAAAGTCTCGGCGTGCGTTATCGCATCATCGAGCAGAACACGTATGCGGTGGTGAAACGCGTCATTCCGGAGGGCAAGACGATGTGCGGCCTGTGCTCCCGCTTACGGCGCGGCGCGTTGTACCGCTATGCCGCGGAAAACGGCATCACCAAGATTGCGCTCGGGCATCATCGCGACGACATCGTCGAGACGCTGTTCCTGAACCTGTTTTTTGGCGGCAAATTAAAAGCCATGCCGCCGAAATTGCTCAGCGAGGACCGGCGCCACATCGTCATCCGGCCGCTTTGCTACGTGCCGGAACGGCTGATCGCCCGTTATGCGACAGCCCGCGCGTTTCCCATCATTCCCTGCACGCTGTGCGGCTCGCAGCCGAACATGCAGCGCACGACAGTGAAGGCCATGCTGCTCAAGTGGGAGCAGGAATTTCCCGGCCGCATCGAAGCCATTTTCTCCGGCATCTGCAACGTGTCCGGCTCGCAGCTCGCCGACCCCAAATTGTTTGACTTCGCCGGTCTCGAGGGGCGCCGCGTCGAGGCGATGAGCGATGCGGATGAGGAGCAGCTTGCCGCAGAACTCGAGATGGGGCTCCCCTAAGATGAGCCTCAAGCGGCGAACGCGGCCCGTTGCCTGGGAAAGGCTCTCGGATGACCAGTTGTTGAGCTTGAGATTCTGCGACCTGAAGTTGAGCATCGCAGGCACGGAGCTGCAGGACGCCATCGAGCGGCTTTACCGCGAATTGTCGATGCGCGGCATGCGCTTCCGCCCGCATTGCTGGTTGGCGCAGGAGTGGTTCTCGCCCGACGGCATCCCCGGTATCGCCATCCCTTTTTATCTGGCGCACCAGCGGCTGATCCGGCTCGAGCGCCGATTCATGCGCGAGGTGGAGGGCGGCAATCGCAACTGGCTGATGCGCATTCTGCGCCACGAGGCAGGCCATGCGGTCGATTCCGCCTACCGTCTGCGGCGTCTCAAGTCCTGGCGCGAGGCGTTCGGTCCCGCCTCGCTTCCCTATCCCGACACCTACCGGCCGCGTCCGGGCAGCCGCCGCTTCGTGCAGCATCTCGGCGCCTGGTATGCGCAGGCGCATCCCACCGAAGATTTCGCCGAGACCTTTGCGGTCTGGCTCAAGCCGCATTCCCCGTGGCGGCGCGAATATGTCGGCTGGCCGGCTTATGCCAAACTTCAGTACATCGATCGGCTGGTGCTGGAAATCGGCGAGCAGAAACCGCTGATCAGCGATCGCAGCACCATCGAGGATGTGACGCACGAGACCACCACGCTGCGCGAGCACTACCAGCAGAAGCTCGCGCGCTATCGGCTGCCGCGCCGCTCGGGCGCAGACGAATTGCTGCTCAAGGTGTTCACGACGGCGCCGCGCACTAGGGGCTCGCCGAAGGCGGCCAGCGTGCTGCGCGAAATGCGCGCCGGGCTGCGCCAGCAGATCCAGCGCTCCGGAGCGTTCAGCGAGTACCTGGTGCATCAGGTGTTGCGCCTGATGATCGCGCGCTGCGAGGCGTTGAACTTGTACGTCCGCGGTTCGCGGCGCGAGCTCAAGGGGCAGCTGTTGTGGGTCGTGGCGCGCTTGGCCGAGTCATACGAAGAACGCAAGCTGCCGCGGGTGGCATTGTGAGGGCCAGGCCGTGAAGAAGGTGCGCGCCTTGGTATTGGTGCACTCCACCTTGGTGCCGCCGGATTCGCTGAAGGGCTCGACCGAAAAGGAAATCGAGGAGTGGCGCACCGAATACGATGTGATCTCGCATCTGAAGCGGGCCGGCCACGAAGTCATGCCGCTGGGTTTGAGCGACAGCCTGTCGGAGCTCAGGCGCGCCATCACCGAGTGGAAGCCGGGCATCGTTTTCAACCTGTTGGAAGAATTTGACGGCATCGTTACCTACGATCAGCACGTCGTGGCGTTTCTTGAACTCATGCACCAGCCCTACACCGGCTGCAATCCGCGTGGCATGCTGTTGTCGCGCGACAAGGTGCTGTCGAAGCAGTTGCTGTCGTATCACCGCGTGCCGACCCCGCAGTTCATGGTGTTCCCGCGCGGCAAGAAGGTCCGTATTCCGAAGAACCTGCGCTTCCCCTTGTTCGTGAAGTCTTCCACCGAAGACGCATCGTTGGGTATCGCGCAGGCTTCCGTGGTCGCCGACTCGAAGCAGCTCACGGAACGCATCGCCTTTATTCACGAACAGACCCATTCCGATGCGCTGGTTGAAGAATACATCGAAGGACGCGAGCTGTACGTGGGGGTGATGGGCAACGATCGGCTCAAAGTGCTGCCCGTGTGGGAGATGACCTTTGGTTCCCTGCCGGAGAATCTGCCGGCCATCGCCACGCGCAAAGTGAAGTGGGATCGCGGTCTATCAACAGCGCTACGGCATCACCACGGCCGCCGCCGCAGACCTGCCCGAGGGAACGGTCGCGCGCTTGGAGCAATTGTCGAAGCGCATTTTTCGGGCGCTGCATTTGACCGGCTACGCCCGCATGGACTTTCGCTTGCGGGCCGATGGCGAATTATTCGTGCTCGAGGCGAATGCCAACCCGAACATCTCAGCCGCGGAGGACTTCTCCTCCTCCGCACTCAAGGCCGGCATGAACTACGACGACTTGCTGCATCGGATCATGCAGTTGGGCGAGAACTATCCCGCCGCTTGGCGTGCCGCGGAGCCGTGACCTGAGCCCCCCGATATTCTTTGACGCACGCTCTTTAAGGATGCGTCCAGCGGTTCAACCAGGGCAGCACCGTGTCGTACCACTCGATGCTGTCGGCCGGCTTCAACACCCAGTGGTTCTCATTGGGAAAATACAGCATCTCGCTCGGGATGCCGCGGCGTTGCAGGGCGGTAAACACCGACAGCCCCTGCGACAGCGGCACACGGTAATCCTGCTGCCCATGGATCACCAGAGTCGGCGTCTTCCATTTGGAGACCAGGTCGATGGGATTGAACTTGGCGTACGCCGACTGATTTTGAAACTCGGGGCCCGAGAACTCGTGCTCGGGAAACCACAGTTCCTCGGTGGAATAGTACATGGTGCGATTGTCGAAGATGCCGTCGTGGCTCACCAAGCACTTAAACTCATCCGGCCACGAACCCAAGATCCAGTTGATCATGAAGCCCCCGTAGGAGCCGCCCAACGCGCACATGCGATCTCCGTCCAGCCACGGGTTGTCCTTGAGGGCCGCAGCCAGGCCGAGCTTCAGATCCTCGAGCGGTTTGCCGCCCCAATCGCCGCTGATGGAATCGGTGAATGCCTGGCCGTATCCGGTTGAGCCGTGAAAATCGACCATGACCACCGCGTAGCCGGCGCCCGCGAATGCCTGCGGATTCCAGCGCCAGCTCCACGCATTGCCGAAACTGCCCTGCGGTCCGCCATGAATCAGAAAAGCCACCGGATACTTGCGGTCCGGCTTGAAATCCACCGGCTTGACCACGTAGCCGAACACATTTTCATTGTTCCAGCCGGGAAAGCTGAATTGCTGGTATTCGCCGAATTTGCGCTGCTCCATCAGCCCCTGATTCAAGCGGGTCCATTGCGTGGTTTTTCCGCCGGTGAAGCGCACCGAATATAAATCGGCCGGAGCACCCAGGTTGCTGGCCGTGTAAAACACTTTTGAGGTGCCGACGCTGAACCCCTCGACTTCACCCGCGCCGGTGATGGCCGAAGCGCGGCCGCTCGCGACATCGACCGCCCAGAGCGGGCGCTGGCCCAAGTGATCCGCCGTCGCGAACAATGTCTTGCCGTCATTGGACCAGGCAAAACTACCGATCGATCGATCCCAATTCTGCGTCAGCGCCCGTTTCACGCCCGACTGCAGATTGAGCAGCACCAGGTGAAATCGGTCAGCCTCGAAGCCGGGCCGATCCATCGCCAGGTACGCGAGTTGCGAGCCATCGGGGGAGAATGCGGGTTGCCCGTCGGATGCCTTGTTGTCGGCGGTGAGATTTTTCGGCAGGGCGCCGCCATCAGCAGCGACCGTGTAAACGTCAAAGTTCGTCGACCAGGCTTCGCCGGCGCCGGCCTTGACCGAGAATGCCACCAAGGTCCCGTCCGGATTGAAGGCATAGTCCTCCCGGCCGCCGAACGGCTTGCCCGGCACATCGCCGATGCCGCCGGTCAGATTCACCGGCGTGCCAACCGCCACACCGCTGTCGTTCAACGTCATGGCGAATACCTGCGAGCGCCGGCCATCGCTCCACGCGTCCCAGTGCCTGACGAACAGCTGCGTGTGCAGCACGCCGGTGGCGGCCGAGTGCGCGGTATCATCCAGGCGCTTTTTGCTGCAGGCAAGGTCAGCGCAGTCCAGGAACACCTCGACACTCACCAATATTCGATCGCTCTTGGGCGATACCCGAAAGCTGCCGACATCGAGCGGCAGATTGGTCACCTGAGTCGAATCAGCGACCGGCGTGTCGCCGCGCGGGCCTGTCCCGTTGGAGTTCACCCGCCAGACTTGGGTTGTGCCGCTGCGATTGGACAGAAAGTAGATGAACTTGCCGTCCTTGCTCCACTCAGGACTGTTGGAATTCGGACCGCCGTCGGTCAGGCGCAGCGGCGTGGCGCCGCGCTTGCCGGTGTCGAGCATCCAAACGCTGGTGCGACCCTTATTGGCCTCCATGTCGGTGGTGCGCTGGGTATAGGCCACGTGCTTGCCATCCGGCGCAACGGCGACATCGGAGATGCGCTCCATGCGAACCATGTCCTGGACGGAGAAGGGCTGCGCCGGTTCCGCTGGAGCGGGGGCCGCCGCGGCAGATATGCGCGCGAGACACACGAGGCTTAAGGCAAGAGCTAGGCGTTCGACGGACATGGGAGGCTCTCTTGATGGAGATACCACACGATTATACGCGCACAGGTTCCTAGGCGCCGAGCCGGTCCACTTCGAGCAGCGGGTGGCCCTCCTGCGCAGCCGCGTCCTGCCAATCGAGCAGGTCGCGATCCGTGAGAGCATGGCTCAAGTACGCCTGAGATGCCGGACTCAAAGAGGCGCCGTAGGTTTGAAAGCGAAAAAACACCGGCGCAAACATTGCATCGGCAATGCTGAAATCGCCGAACAGCCAGCCGCCGGCGCCGCCGTGCTCCGTGCGGCAGCCGGACCAGATTTCATCGATCCGTGCAACGTCCGACTGCAATGCGGGCGTCAGCGTCACGCGCCGATTCCTGGCGCGCACGTTCATCGGGCACTCATTGCGCAAGGCTTGAAAGCCGGAATGCATTTCCGCGGCGACGGAGCGAGCCCGCGCGCGCGCCATGCGATCGGCCGGCAGACCGCGGCCGGTCAGCTCGGCGGCATACTCGCAGATCGCGAGCGAGTCCCAGATTTTGACGCCCGCGTCGATGAGCAATGGAACGCGGCGCGACGGCGATAACGCCGCAATTTGCGCCTGATAGCCGCTTTCGTCGAAATGGACGATTTGTTCCGTGAACTGGAAGGCCGCTTTGCGCAAAAATATCCACGGCCGCAGCGACCAACTGGAGTAGTTCTTGCTGCCGATCAGAAGTGTGCCCGTGCCCATGGCCGGATTCTAACAGGGCTATGATTCATCAATGAATGAGCCGTTGGTTTTGAGTTTTGATTTGGACGACACCTTGTGGGCGGTGGAACCCGTGATTCTCGCCGCAGAAGCCGCCATGCTAGCGTGGCTCAAGGAACATCATCCGCAGCTGATGCACGGGCAAGACCGCGAATCGCTGCGCGCCATGCGGGTGCGAATTGCACAGCAATTCCCCGAGCGCAGCCATGACATGACGTTCCTGCGCCATCGCGCCCTGGCGGAAATGTTCGCGGCAGCAGGACACGCCGAAGCGCACGCCGATGAAGCATTCGAGGTGTTCTATGCGGCGCGCAATCGGGTGCAGCTCTTTGACGAGGTTGAGGTCTCGCTCAGGCGCCTCAGCTCGCGCTACCGGCTGTTTGCGCTCAGCAACGGCAACGCGGATCTCAAGCGCTGCGGAATCGCGCGCTGGTTCGAAGGCCACATCACCGCGATTTCCGCCGGCGCCGCCAAACCGGACATCCGCATTTTCACGCGGTTGCTCGATGCAGCCGGGGTCGATGCGGCGCAGGTGCTGCACATCGGGGATGATCCGCATCTCGACGTCATGGGCGCCACGCAGGCGGGCATGCAGGCGGCATGGCTCAACCGCGACGCGAAATCCTGGCCGGCGCAGCTCCCGCCGCCGCCGCGCACCATCTTGTCGCTGGAAGAAATTACCTAGGCGCACAGTGTCCGTTAGCAGCCTACGGCGGCGATTGCTGATTGAGAAATGCCCATGAATATAGGCATTTTCTGACTGCAGTTCGCGCTTTTTAGATTCACTTCGGCGTAGCGTAGTCGATAGGATGGTGTCAGTCCGAAAAAAGGATGCCACATGCAAGCGATGACGGCAGGCAGTCTGGTTGCGGTAAGTTCGCTACGGGAATTTTTTCGTGACGCGTTTCACACCGCGAGCGAACACCAGCATCTGGACATCGATGAACAGGCGGAACAATACGTCGTCAATCTGCTCACGATGTTTTCCCGGGCCGATGCACTGTACGAGCGCACCCCGGACGGTCTGCGCATCAAACCGCTGGCCCATATGCTGGCGGATGCCCTTGAAGCGCCGAGTGCGGGCGCCCGGCACCGTGGCCTGCAGCGCCTCGGCGATGTTTCACTTTTCATCGCCGGATTCTTCGCGCGCAGCTTCGCCCGCAAGCTGATCGATATCGATTATCACATCGCCATGGGCGGAAACGCCTACAGCTCTCTCGCTGATACGCTGCCGCGGACCCTCTCGGGGCGCTGCGTCGCGGCTGTGTACGCGCAGCTCGCACGGAAATTTCAGGGCTTGGTCGATGCGCTGAATGAAGTCAGCGACATGTCCTATCAGTACACGGACGCCGACATCCTGCGTCTCTACGAAATATGGATGAAAACCGGCAGTCCGCGAGCGCGCGGACTGCTGCGCCAATTGGGCGTGCAGCCGGTAATGGCCGCGGGCGCGCGCCGCGAGCACTAGGAGCTTTATGGTACTGCGCGGCCTGCAGACCCTGCTCGGGCGCCTGTACGATGTGGATCTACCCTACGATGTGTACGATTATCTGGTCACGGATCGACGCGCTGTCGCGGCCGCGGCGAATGAGCATCGCGACCTCGATGAGGAATTACTGCTGGCGGAAACCACCGACGGCGCCGGCGCGGGTGTGGCGCTGTATCTTGACCCGCAGATCCTGAGCCGTCTGGAGGCGGCCGATCCGCATCACGCATTGACCGAAGGAAATCTTGCGGACTACTGCACCGCGCTCGAAGGCGTGAGCCATTTCGTTTATTCGACCTGGGGGCTCGAGCGCGACATGCCGGTGTCGCTGCTGGAGCTTGAAACGCAGGCTGAAGTGGACAAATACGCCGTGACGGTATTTCTCCTGGCCGGGCAACAAGAGGGACAGTTCTATCCGGCGCAGGTACATGCACGCCTGTTTGACCATGTCAGCTTCGATGCACGGCTGCAGCCTGATCAATATGAACGCTACCGTACCGCGCATGCCCTCGCTGCGCAGTATTGCCGGCGCTTGGAACGGCGCTACGTGAACCGGGGAAAGCCCAAGATCGAGGCGATGGTGCGCGAGCTGCGCAGTTTTTTCCGCTTACGGCACTCGGCCAAACTGCGCCACGCGCTAGGTTGAACGCCGCCCTAGATTGAAGGGCCGCCGCAGGTTGAAGGTCGCGGCACCACTTGATAGCCCGAGACCACGCTCCCGGCGAGCGTCTCGGTCCAAGTCCACACGACTTCTTCGTTGTCGGCGCATTCCACGTCAAGAAGCGACGGCAGCAAAGCGGGGTGGGTGGGCGGGGGTGCGGCAACGATGCGCCGCCGGCTCGTCTCGGCAGAACTCATCAGCTCATTCCTGAGGCTCTTCATCCTTGTTGGATTCAGCCTGCTTTTTCAATTTCAACCATTCGCTCAACTTGCGCAGATCCTTCTTCGCCGGAGGTGGCTTCTTGCCCAGCTTGCCGCTGTCGTACGGGTCATAACCCTTCTTCGTGCCCAGCGGATTGGCACGCACCGTCTCGAACGGCGTCGGCGCGTCATCGGCAATCGACAAAGCCGGATGCTCGAGCTTTTGCAGCCGTTGTGTCGAGACCTCGGCCCCGAAGGCGCCGGTCTCCACCTGCCACTCCCACACGGCATTGCCGCGCTCATCGAATTTGACGCGTCCAGTGGATTTGTCGCCGGTCCCATTCTTCGGGGACGGCAAATCGGGCTCGCTGGGGGCGGGCTGGGCGGCCGGTTTTGACTTCTCGTTGCTCACGCTACCTTTTTAGGCGATGCAGGAGTTAAGTCAAGCCAGAGGCTTCTAAAAGCGGCGCAAAGTCACATTTACAAGCGGCAAAACCTCACATTTGCAGCTGATATTGGGCGCGCCACAAGGCCATGGCGGTTTTGCCGTCGTTCCATTCGCCGGCGACGACATGGCTGACGGCCTGATCGAGAGGCAGCCACTTTAATTCCAGCTCCTCGTCCGCGTCCGGGCTGGCCGCGCCCACTTCAAGATCGCGCGCCAGATAGAGGTGGATCAGCTCGGTGAAGATGGCCGGCGCCGGGACATAGAGTCCAAGCGAAGTCCAGCGAGCTGCCGACACACCGGTCTCCTCCTTGAGTTCCCGCACGGCGCAAATTTCCGGCGGCTCGCCGGCATCGAGTTTTCCCGCAGGAATCTCCCACATGAAGTCTTGGATGCCGTGCCGATATTGGCGCACCACGCAAACCCGGTTCGCGCCGTCGATGGCAACCACCGCAGCGGCGCCCGGATGGCGCACGAAATCGTTGTCGTACTCACGCCCGTTCGAGTAGCGCAGCCGCTCGGTCGATACCTGGATGACGCGGCCGGTGTGCGCCGGGGTACTCGCGACAACCCGCGGTTTCTGCATGAATCGCTTCCGAACAGGCAAAGGATTGGGGAATCATCGCCGAAAGCTGGGACCTTGTCTGGTATTCCGCGGCCGGCTCCTGGCAACTGTGTGATCTGTCTCCTCGCGTGCCCAGGGCCGAAGCGCGATGCTGGTTTACTTAAGTTGCGTCCAGATCTGGATATACGTACAGTACCGCACGCCCATGATGAAAGTGAAGGCAAATGCATTTGACGCGCTGAATCCCGGTCAGCGCCGCGCGGCGACATTTGGCACTGTCGTTCCGGAGAAGGGCGTGAGCGCGGGTCCCTTGCTGATCTTGGCCGGCGCGGGAACCGGCAAAACCAACACCCTGGCGCATCGCACCGCGCACCTCGTTCTGAACGGCACCGACCCCTCGCGCATCATGATGCTGACGTTCACGCGCCGCGCGGCGCAGGAAATGATCAAGCGCACGCAGACAATCGTCGCGGAGGTGCTGTCGGATCGCGGCAAGGGCGGCGATCGCAGCGTCGTCTCGCGCCTGACTTGGGGCGGCACATTTCATTCGGTCGGGAGCCGCATTTTGCGGCTGTATGCCAAGCATCTGGGTCTTGATCCGAATTTCACCGTGCTGGATCGCTCCGATGCCGCCGATCTCATGGATGTCATTCGCAGCGAATTGGGCTACTCCGGCCGGCCGAAACGTTTCCCGCGCAAGGACACCTGTCTCGCGATTTATTCATACCGGGTCAACACGCGCCTCTCGCTCAAGCAGACTCTCGAGGAGCAATTTCCATGGTGCCTCGAATGGGAAGCGGACCTGACCAAGCTGTATCGGGAATACGTCGGGCGCAAGCAAAAAAATCGCGGCCTCGACTTCGATGATCTGCTGCTCTACTGGCAGGTGATGATGCAAACCCCGGCCCTGGCGCAGAGCTTGTCCAAGAATTTCGACCATGTGCTCGTCGATGAGTATCAGGACACCAGCAGCCTGCAGGGCGACATCATTCATGCGCTCAAGCCCGACGGCAAGGGCATCACCGTGGTGGGCGATGATGCGCAGGCCATCTATTCATTCCGAGCCGCGGCGGTGGAGAACATTCTCGGCTTCGCGGATCGGTACAAGCCGAAGGCCGAGATCGTCGTGCTCGCCCAGAATTATCGCTCGACGCAGCAGGTGCTGGATTGCGCCAATGCCCTGATGGCCGATGGCGCCCGCCAGCATCGCAAAACCTTGCTCGGCACACGCCAATCGGCGCAGAAGCCCTTTTACGTGGCGTTGGACGACGCGCAGGCGCAAGCCGAATACATCTGCGGCAAGATTCTGCATACGCGCGAGATCGGCGGTTCCTTGAAGCGGCACGCGATCCTGTTCCGCAGCTCCCATCACAGCGATGTGCTCGAGGTCGAGCTCGCCAAGAAAAACATTCCTTTTGTAAAATATGGCGGACTCAAATTCCTGGAAGCGGCCCACGTGAAAGACATGATGTCGGTGCTGCGCTGGGCCGACAATCCGCGCAACTCAGTCGCGGGATTTCGCGTGCTGAAGCTGCATCCGGGTTTCGGTCCCGCGAATGCGAAGCAAGCGCTGGAGCATTTCGAGGCGCGCGGATTCGAGGCCAAGGCCCTCGCCGACTACGACGCGCCGCAGCCGGTAAAGATGGATTGGAAGCGATTCTGCGCCTTGTTCGAAAAGCTGGCCGATCCGGCCACGCCCTGGGCGGGTCAGGTCACTCTGGTCAAGGACTGGTATAAGCCGCAGCTGGAACGAATCTATGACGCGGGCTGGACCCGCATGGGCGATTTGGAACAGCTGGAGACCCTGGCCGTACAGCAGCCCAACCGCGAGCGCTTTTTGACGGAGCTGACCTTGGATCCGCCGGTGGCCTCGAGCGATCAATCGCAGGGAGCCTCAAAGGACGAGGATTTCGTGATCTTATCGACGATTCACTCCGCGAAGGGCCAGGAGTGGGACATCGTGTACGTGCTCAATGTGTCGGACGGAAACTTTCCGTCGGAATTTTCGACCGGCAAGGCGGAGATGATCGAGGAAGAACGCCGCCTGCTGTATGTGGCCATGACTCGCGCGCGCAACGAATTGCACCTGTGCGCGCCGCTCAAGTATGCCGTGACCCAACAAGCCAAAAATGGCGACGCCCATGTGTACGGCGCCAAGAGCCGTTTCATGAGCGACAAGGTCCTGGACACACTGGAAAAGATCTCAATCCGCACCACCATGGGCGTGGAGAGTCTAAAAGCCACCGATACGACGACAGTCGACGTCGTCGCGCAACTCAAAGAGATGTGGTGAATGCCTAGGAGCCTCCCCGAACAGGCTCCCCGGTAGCTAAGTCGCTACCCCTCGGCGCTTACCAGCGGCGTGATCCGCCGCCTCCACCACCACCGCCTCCACCACCACCGCCGCCACCACCGCCACCGCCGAAGCCACCGCCGCCACCGGGTTTTCGAGGAGCGCGCTCCTGAGCTTCATTCACGCGCAGCGGTCGCCCACCCATTTGGAAGCCATTGGTCTGCTGGATGGCGTTTTGCGCTTCACCGGCGGCCATATCGACGAACGCGAATCCGCGGGGACGCCCGGTTTCCCGATCGTTGATGAGTTTGACGGATTCGACTTTGCCGTGGCGCTCGAAAACCGCACGCACTTCATCTTCGGTCGCCGTGAAAGGCAAGTTGCCAACGTAGATCGTCGTCATTCAGCTGGTCTCACTGACTGTTGCGTGTCTCGCGGACATCCCACTGGCACGCGGTTTCAATTTGCAGACACCCGTGCGAGTCGCAGCATCGAGGTCTGTCCCATCGGCCGTGCACTAATTTGAATTAGGGAATCGACCTAATGGCCGATGCTACCCTTTGAGATAATTGTTGGCAAACGCGGGGCAGGCCTGCGGGAAAAGCGGGTTATTCGACCTCGAGATAGGCGTAACCGTTGAGTTCGTTTTCGTAAAAGCGCTTGACCGCCTGCGCCTCACTCAAGGACATCCGTCCTTCCTGGACGGCGCGTTCGCAGTCGCGGGCGATGCCGGGATACAGCTCGTCCGTGTCGTACTCCATGTACTCGAGCACCTTGTTGGCGGTATCGCCTTTGACGATTTCCTCGATCCACCAGCCGCCGCCTTCCTGCAGGCGGATGTGCACCACGTGCGTGTCGCCGAACAAATTGTGCAAATCACCCAGCGTTTCCTGATAGGCGCCCACCAAAAACGCGGCGAGATAGTAGGGTTCGCCGGCATTCAGTTCATGCACTTCCAGCGTGCGTTTGGTGATGCGCGGATGCACGAACTTGTCGATTTTGCCGTCCGAATCGCAGGTGATGTCGGCAAGCACGGCATTGCGCGTCGGCCGCTCGCCCAAGCGCTGGATGGGCATGATGGGAAACACCTGGCCGATGGCCCAGCTGTCAGGCAGCGATTGGAATATGGAAAAATTGCAGAAATAGATGTCGCTCAGCATGTCCTCGATGTTGTCCAACTCCTCGGGAACCCGATCCAGCTTGCGGCAGTAATCGCGGATCTTGGCACAGGTCGCCCAATAGAGCCTTTCGGCCAATCCGCGAAACTCGAGGCTCAGGTAGCCCAAGTTGAACATTTGCAACGCCTGTTCGCGCGCCTGCAGCGCGTCGTGATAGCACTCCACCAGCCGCCGCTCATTGACCGATCGATAGCTATCGAACAAATCGAGCACCGGCTGCGGCAATTCTTCGGCTCCCCGATAGTCCTCGTCGGGGCGCCCGGATACTTTGAATTGGTCCAGCTTGGAGGATCCTAAGGTATCGAACACCAACAGACTGTGATGGGCGGCGATGGCGCGGCCCGATTCACTCACGATCATCGGGTGGGGTACGTCGCGAGCGTCGCAGACGCTCTTGATGCGATACACCACATCGCCGGCGTATTCATTGAGGGTGTAGTTCATCGAGGACTCGTAATTGGTTCCGCTGCCGTCGTAGTCCACGCCCAGGCCGCCGCCGATATCAATGTACTGGAGTCCCGCGCCCATGATCTTGAGCTCAGCGTATACGTGCGCCAGTTCGTTGATGGCATCCTTCACCCGCCGGATGTCCTGCAGCTGGCTGCCCGGATGACAGTGCACGAGCTGCAGACAATCAAGCATGTTGCGCTCCTTGAGGAGTGCGTGTAGATCCAGAATTTCGCTTATGAACAAGCCAAATTTGGACTTCTCGCCCGCGGATTCGCGCCATCGTCCGGCGCCTTCGCTGGCCAGCTTGACGCGAACGCCGATCTTCGGCCGCACGCCGTACTTTTCGGCGTGCTTCAGGATCAGGTGAATTTCCTCGTAGTTTTCAACCACCGGAATGATGGTGCGGCCGAGTTTGGTGGCGATCATGACAGCTTCGATATAACTGTCATCCTTGAAGCCGTTGCACACCACCAGCCGCTCGGGCGCATTTTCGGTAATGGACATCACCGCGAGCAGTTCCGGCTTGGAACCGACCTCGAGACCGAATCCAAATTCCTTGCCGTAGCGGTAGACTTCCTCGACCACAAGGCGTTGCTGGTTGACCTTGATGGGGAACACCGCGGCGTAGCGATTCTTGTAGTCGTTCTCCGAAATGGCGGTCGCAAAAGCATCGGCAAGGTGACGCAGGCGGTGCGCCAGAATATCGGAGAAACGAATGACCACCGGTGTATGAAGATCGCGCGCCTTGAGTCCCTGAACCACATCATAGAGATCGATTTCGCGGCTCGCGTCGAGGTTCGGGCGGATGACGACATGGCCGTCCGCATTGATTGAAAAGTAGCCCTTGCCCCAAGCTTCAACCTGATACAAGTCGAGCGACTCGGCGATCTTCCAGGCATGGTTCGGAGCGCTAAGCACTTTTGCAGGCGTGTTCATGAGCCGCGCACGATAACAAATTGTGGCGCCAAGTAAATGACCTGGCGCGTGAAACAGACTCCTCGCTACGCACCGCGCGCGATGGGTCGATGTGGATCACGAATCCATTCGCTCCAGGAGCCTGCGTAGAGCTTCGCGCCGCGCAAGCCCGCGACCTCCAAACTGAGCAGGTCGTGACAGGCGGTGACCCCGGAGCCGCACATGACTGCCACCTGCGAAGGGCTTCGCCCGGCCAGGCGCTTCTCCCACAATTGACGCAACGCCGCCGCGGGCAGGAAGCGCCCGTCCGGGGCGAGATTGACCGAAAAAGGCTGATTCACGGCGCCCGGGATATGGCCGGCAACGGAGTCGATGGGTTCGACTGTCCCGGCATAACGTTCATGTGCACGGGCATCGATCAGCAGAAACCCAGGATCCGATAGTCGCCGCTCGACATCGGCCGCCTCCATCACCGCAGCCATATCGGCTTGCAGGGGCAACGGGCGGCCGACCGCCCCCGCCGGCAACCGCTTGTCCTCCCCGGACTCCAACGCGCCACCCGCATTCACCCAGGCCTTGATTCCGCCGTCCAACACGGCAACCGCCTCATGGCCCACCCATCGCAGCATCCACCAGAGCCTGGACGCGAAAGCGCCGGCGCTATCGTCATAAGCGATGACCTGGGCGGCGCGGTCAATTCCCCGACGGGCGAGCGTGCCGGCGAAATCGTCGGGGGCGGGTAGCGGATGGCGGCCCGACTCGGCAGTAATTGGGGCGGATAAATCCCGATTCAGGTCCGCATAACGCGCGCCGGGGATGTGTCCTTGGAGATAGGCGCGCCGTCCGCCGTCAGGATTCATCAGGTCGAAACGGCAATCAATGATGGCGACGTCGGGCTTGCCCACCGAGTCGCGAAGAGCCGCCGCGCTGATTAAGGTGGTAAATGTCACCAATCGAGCTTAGCGCGATGCCGGGCTCCTGGTGAAGTTGATCCGCTACAATCCACGGTTATGGCACTCACTCTTTATTGGGGCAGCGGCAGTCCCTTCTCGTGGCGGGTCCTCTTGGCGCTCGAGCACAAGGGGCTGCAGTACGAGTCGCAGCTGCTGCATTTCGACAAGCAGGAGCAACAATCGCCGCAGATGCTGAAGATGAATCCGCGTGGCCGCGTGCCCGTCTTGAAGGATGGCGACTATGTGGTATTCGAGTCCGTGGCCATTCTTTACTACCTGGACCTGAAATATCCTCAGCCGCCGATTTTCGGCCTGACGCCGGAAGAAGCCGGCGTCATCATGCGGGTCATCTGCGAGTTTCAGTCCTACGCGGAACCGTCCGTGCAGAAGATCGTCAGCGCCATCTTCACGGACCAAGTCGCCGCGGATATCGACAACCTCACCGATGCCATGCACCTGGTCGGGCGTGAGGCCCGCACCATCGAAGGGCGCTTGAGCAAGGAAGAATGGATCGTCGGCGCGAATTATTCCGCCCTCGACATGGTGATTTTTCCGTGGATACAAATATTGCGGCGGGCGTTGAATCGCGGCGCCGCGGCTGAACTCGGCGCGCGTTTCCTGCCCATGGAACGCAACTACCCGGCATTGGCCCGCTGGATTCATCGCATCGAATCGCTTCCCGGGTACGAACGTACCTATCCGCCTCATTGGCGCGACACTTAAATCTTAGGAAAAACAACATGGCAGAAACGTTATGAGCACACACGAAGTGCATGTGAAATTTGCGGGCAGGATCGTCATGGTCGGCTTCGGCAGCATCGGACAGGGTGTCTTGCCTTTGATCTTGCGTCACATCGGCACTTCGGCGGATCGCATCACCATCGTCACGGCGGAGGACAAGGGCAACTCGGAAGCTGAAGAATTTGGCGTGAAATTCCTCAAGACTGCGCTCACGCCCGAGAACTACCGCCAGGTTCTGGAGCCCATCTTGGGCACCGGCGACTTTCTGTTGAATTTGTCGGTGGATGTCTCCAGCGTTGCGCTCATTCAATTGGCGCGCGAGCGCGGCGCCTTGTATCTCGACACCTGCATTGAACCGTGGGCAGGGGGCTACACCGATCCCAACATGCCGGTCGAAGCGCGCAGCAACTACGCCATGCGCTTAGGAGCGTTGCGGCTGCGCAAGGGTCACGAGAAGGCCCCGACCGCGGTTCTCACCCATGGCGCCAATCCCGGCCTGGTCTCGCACCTGGTCAAACAGGCGCTGTTGAACATTGCCAGGGACACGGGCGTGAAGACCGCCGTTCCGCAAGAGCGCGCCGGCTGGGCGGCGCTGGCGCAAACCCTGGGCATCAAGGTGATCCACGTGGCCGAACGCGACACCCAGGTGTCCAATGTGCCGAAGCAGCCCAACGAATTCGTGAATACCTGGTCGGTCGACGGTTTTGTCAGTGAAGGCGCACAACCCGCGGAGTTGGGGTGGGGCACGCATGAGAAGCATTTTCCGGTCGACGGAGGGCGGCACAAAGTCGGCTCGCGCTGCGCCATCTATCTGAATCGGCCGGGCGCCAGTACCCGTGTGCGCACGTGGACGCCGGCTGCGGGATACTTTCATGGATTTCTCATCACGCATTCGGAAGCGATTTCCCTGGCCGACTACTACACGGTGTTGGACGGGGAGCGCGTGGTTTACCGGCCCACGAGTCACTATGCCTATCACCCGAGCGACAATGCGGTGTTGTCGGTGCACGAATTGGCGGGCCGGAATTGGCACATCCAGGATCGCAAGCGCATCATGATGAAGGAGATCACCGAGGGCATCGACGAATTGGGCGTGCTGCTCGCAGGGCACGCGAAAAATGCCTACTGGTACGGCTCGCAGCTGTCCATCGCCGAGGCACGCGCCTTGGCGCCTTACAACAGCGCGACCAGCCTGCAAGTGACCTCAGCTGCGCTCGCCGGCATGATTTGGGCGATGGAGAATCCGAACCGCGGCGTGGTGGAACCGGACGACATGGACTACCAGCGCCCGTTGCAAATTTGCCTGCCCTATCTCGGACCGGTCGTGGGCCAGTACACCGACTGGACGCCTTTGCATCAGCGCGGCGAATTGTTCGCCGAAGAGCTTGATCAGTCCGATCCCTGGCAATTCAAGAACATTCGGGTGGTTTGAGCCCATAGCTGATCGCCGCCACCGTGAAGGTGGCCGCGCCTCCCGGCAACTCGACGCTAAACTCGTCGCCCTGGCCTTTACCCATGAGGCTGCGCCCCAACGGCGAGTCCATGCTGATGTAGTTGCCGTCCATATCGAATTCGTCCGGACCGACAATGCGATGCCAGCGCAGCTCGCCGGCGGTGGTTTCTATCTGCACCCATGCTCCGAAGTACACCCGTTTTGGGTTGCGACGCGCGAGACCCGCCGCGGGGTCGATGATGGCCATCCCCTCGAGCCGCTTGCGCAGGAAACGCACGCGCCGGTCGATTTCGTGCAGCCGCTTTTTGCCGTAGGTGTACTCGGCGTTCTCCGAGCGATCCCCCTGCGCGGCAGCCTCCGACACCGCCTGGGTGACGCGCGGCCGTTCTTCGTGCCAGAGCTGATCTAGCTCGATTTGCAGCCGCTTGGCGCCTTCCGGGGTGATGTATTTGGAACCGGGCGGGGTGGGCGGGCGATATCTTGACACGGTGCAATAACTTTGTGGGACGTTTCAAGGACGTGAATTGGTTCTTGGCCGACTACGGCCGACTGAGCAGTTGCTCACAGATTGCAGCAGGCCCGAATCATAAGCTCTCACCCATGAGCGCTAAATACTACACCCACTTTATCGCGCAATCGGAAGACGCCATCGAGTACAACGAATATCGCGGCGTCGTCGAACTGCTCGGTCAGGCGGCAAGTGTGGAAGGCGATCGAGAAATCGCACGCATGCTGGCGCGCAGCTTTGATCTCGAGGAGACCGACATCCAAGTCCTGCAGTGGCACCAATTGCACTGACGGCAACCGATCCCCTAGCGGGCTTTACTTCCCTTCATTGAAGTCCGCCTCTCATGCCCCGAGCTAACACTCGGGGCTTTTTTTTAGCAAGTGGTAGACTTCGCCCAACGCCCAATCAAAAGGGCAGGAGGGGAAGATGGGTAAATTTGCGCTCGCCTTGGTTGCTGTCGCCGGACTGTTTTTGTCGGGGTGCGGCTATAACACGATCCAGACGACGGATGAACAGACCAAAGCTGCCTGGTCCGAGGTGCTCAACCAGTACCAACGGCGCGCCGACCTCATCCCCAATTTGGTGAAAACCGTCCAGGGCTACGCGGCTCAGGAGCAAACGGTGTTGTTGGGTGTCACGGAGGCCCGGGCCAAGGTCGGCTCCATCCAGGCGACGCCCGAATTGGTCAACGATCCGGCGGCGATGGCGAAGTTTCAAGCGGCTCAGTCGCAACTGACCAGCGCCCTATCCAGGCTCCTGGTGGTGACGGAAAATTATCCGCAGCTGAAATCCGATCAGAATTTCCGCGATCTGCAGGCGCAGCTCGAAGGCACGGAGAATCGCATTACCGTGGCGCGCAACCGCTACATTCAGGCCGTGCAGACCTACAATCTGGCGATCCGCTCCTTTCCGTCGAACCTGACGGCGATGATGTTTGGCTACAAGACCAAGGCGAATTTTTCAGTGGAAAATGAAGCCGCGATTTCCAAGCCGCCCTCGGTGGACTTCGCGCCGCCCCCGGCCCAGGCACCGCCCGCTCAGCAACCGGCGACTCCGCCGCCTGCGCCCGCACACTAGGAGGCTAAAATACTCGGACCGGCTGCCGTCACGCGCGTTGTCCGCCTCGGGTTCGGGGTGGCACTGCTGCTGGGGTTTGCGCTCGCCCGCGCAGACGTTGCCGTGCCGCCGCTCACCGCGCGGGTCACCGACCTGACCGGCACACTGTCCGGCGGGGCAGTGGCACGCATCGAGGCCAAGCTCGCCGACCTCGAGGCCAGGAAGGGCAGTCAGCTCGCCGTGCTCATCGTTCCGACCACGCAACCCGAGGAGATCGAACAGTACGGGATCCGCGTCGCGGAGGCGTGGAAGCTCGGGCGCAAGGGCGTTGACGACGGTGCGATTCTGCTCGTGGCGAAGGATGACCGCCGCGTGCGCATCGAGGTGGGACAGGGATTGGAAGGCCCGCTGCCGGATGCGATTGCGAATCGCATCATTACCGAAACCATCACGCCGCACTTCAAACAGGGCGACTACGACGGCGGCGTGGAAGCGGGCATCGATCAAATGATTTCGGTGGTCAACGGCGAACCGTTGCCCGCCCCGGACAAGAAATGGGAACGGCATGGCGGCTTGGGAAATTCGCTGCCGCTGCTCCTGGTGGTGGTATTCGTCGTGAGCGGCGTGTTGCGCGCGATTTTCGGCCGGCTGTTCGGATCGGTCGCCACCGGCGGTCTGACCGCCGGCATCGTCTGGCTCTTGAGCCATGTCATTCCCATCGGCATCGGCGCCGGCGTGCTCGCGTTCTTATTCGCGCTGCTCACGGGCGGTTCGCGCTCCGGGTGGTCGACCGGCCGCGGCTGGGGCGGCGGCATGGGAGGATTTGGGGGCGGACTTGGGGGTGGCGGATTCGGAGGTGGAGGTTTTGGGGGCGGGGGAGGCGGCGGGTTCAGCGGCGGTGGCGGGGGATTCAGCGGCGGCGGCGCCTCGGGTAGTTGGTGATGCAGATCGGTCGCCTGATTCGGCACGCAACGGCGACGCACTGGCGCACGCGAATGTTGTTCCCAACGGCCACGCTTGATGCCATTGAGCAAGCCATCAAGCGTGCGGAGTTGACGCATGCCGGCGAGATCCGCTTCGCGATCGAAACGGCATTGGCGCCGCATCACATCTTGAACGACGTCACGCCGCGCGCCCATGCCTTGGAAGTGTTTTCGCATTTGCGCGTGTGGGACACCGAAGCAAACAACGGTGTGCTGATCTACGTTCAGCTGGCGGACCGCAATGTGGAGATCGTCGCCGATCGGGGCTTTCAAGGGCGAGTCAGTCCGGCCGAGTGGGAGGCGGTCTGCCGCCTCATGGAGGAGCACTACCGGGCCGGCCGCTTTCAAGTTGGATCCATTGCGGGCGTGGACGCGATCGGCAACCTTTTGGCGCGTCACTTCCCGCAGGCCCCCGCTCGGGCGATTCAGTCTAATCAATTGCCTGACCGCCCGACTTTGTTGTAGATAGAACCCATGTCCGCTCAATTCATCACTGTGTTTCGCAGGGCTCCCGTCGTAGGGTTATGCGCGGCCCTATGCGCGCTTGGCGTCGCCGGATGTTCATTGTTTCACCCGGTTCCCAAGGAACCGCCGGTCGTGGCCAAGGCGCTGCCGCCGCCGCAGCCGGTCTTGCCTAAACCGAAGGCCACGCATCTATTCGAAGTCGATCCGGGCAGCGACATCGTCGGCTATGTGCAGAAGACCATCATCGGCAAGGACGATACGCTGCCTGACATTGCGCGGCGCTTCGATGTGGGCTACGAGGAAATCCTCACGGCAAATCCAGGCGTCGATCCCTGGCTGCCGGGCGTTGGGCGCGAGGTGGTGGTCCCGACGCAGTTCATCCTGCCCGCAGCGCCGCACGAGGGCGTTGTCGTCAATGTTGCGGCAATGCGAATTTTTTATTATCCGCCTCACAAAAAAGGCCAACCCGAAACGGTTTACACGCATCCCATCGGAATCGGCAAGGTGGGTTGGAAGACCCCGGAGGGGACGACCAAGATCGTCAGCCGGCAAAAGGATCCCGTCTGGGTGGTGCCGAAGTCGGTGCGTGAGGAACACCAGGAAAATGGCGAGCAGTTGCCTGCCAAGGTGCCCGCCGGACCGGACAATCCGCTGGGCGCGTACGAGTTCCGCTTGGGCTGGCCGAGCTACCTGATTCATGGAACGAACAAGCCGTACGGCGTCGGCATGCGCTCCAGCCACGGCTGCATGCGCTTGTATCCGGAGGATATCGCGGTATTTTTCGATCTCATTCCGATCGGCACCAAGGTCACGGTGGTCAACCAACCCTATCTGTTCGGGTGGCGCGACGGTACTTTATATCTCCAGGCCTACTCGGTCATGGAAGACGACTCGCGCAATTGGTCCAAGGATCGCAAACGCCTGCTGGCAAAATTGGTGCATCCCAAGGATCGCGGCAAGATTGCGCAGCATGACGATGAAATCGACTGGCAGCGCGTCGGCGATCTGGCGCACACGCCGCGCGCCGTGCCGGTGCCGGTGACCGGCGGTCACGACGGCGTCGATGCCGTGATCGCGCAAGGAGTATTGGTTGAAAACACCCTGCCTGAGGGTTCCAACTGGGATGGCCAGACCGGTCTCTTGGTGGACGAAAAGACTTTCAATGACCTGCTCAACGGACGTGACAAGGCGCCGGTAGGCATCCCTTGAAGCGGCTCCTGGCCGGCTCGCTTGCCATCTCCGCAGCCTTCAGTTGCGGTGCGTCGCCCACCGATTCCGGACCCATCGATCCCGGCTTTGATTATCACTCTTACGCCAATGTCGATCAGTTTCGAACCACTCATTTGGACCTGGATCTGCGTGTAGATTTTCATTTCAAGACCATTTCCGGTTCGGTCACGCTGGAATTAAAGCGCTTGGATCCGCGTTCGACGCAATTGGTGCTCGACACCAAGGACCTCATGATCCTGGATGTCACCCAAAAAGCCACCGATGTCCTGGGCGCCACGGCCAAGAATCAAACCATATGGGTCAACCGGCCGTTTCATTTGGAGAAGCCCGATCCGATTCTCGGCAGCGCGCTGGTGATCGACCTGCCGCCTTCGAAGAAGGGCACGGAATCCATCAAGATCGACTACGAAACCTTGGAATCCTCAGCCGCGCTGCAATGGCTGACCGCGAAACAAACTTCTCGGCACAAGCCCTTTCTCTACACCGAATCTGAGCCTATCGGCGCGCGCACCTGGATTCCTCTGCAGGACACCCCGCAAATCCGCGCCCCATACAAGGCTAAAATCCATACCGAGGATCGGCTGCGCGCGGTCATGAGCGCGGAGAATGATCCGAAGGCCAAGCCCAGCCCCAGCGGCGACTACAGTTTCGTCATGCCGCAGGCCGTGCCGTCCTACCTGATAGCCCTGGCCGTCGGCGATCTGGAATTTCAGGAAACCGGACCGCGCACCGGCGTCTATGCCGAGAAGTCGATGATCAAGGCGGCGGCCAAGGAGTTCGCCGATACGGAGTCCATGATCGCGGCCAACGAAAAGTTGTTCGGGCCCTATCGATGGTCGCGCTACGACATCCTGGTGATGCCGCCCAGCTTTCCGGAGGGCGGCATGGAAAATCCACGGCTGTCCTTCATCACGCCCACCGTGATCGTCGGCGACAAGAGCTTAGTATCCGTGATCGCGCATGAACTGGCGCATTCCTGGGCGGGAAATCTGGTGGGCAATGCCACCTGGCGGGATTTCTGGCTCAACGAAGGATTCACCGACTACATGCAAAGCCGCATCATGGCCGCGGTCTATGGGGAACCGCGCGCGTCGATGGAGGCGGTGCTCGGGCTCAAGTCTCTGCGCGATGACCTGGCAAAGCTCAAACCGGCCGATCAAATCCTTGCCATCGACCTGCGCGACCGCGATCCCGCCGACGGCTTCACGAATGTTCCGTATGAGAAGGGCCGACTGTTCCTGAATTATCTCGACGCCAAATTCGGCCGCGAGCGCTTCGACAGCTTCTTGCACGGCTATTTCGATCACTTTGCATTCAAAAGCGTCAATAGCGAGCAGTTCATATCGTACCTGCAGGAAAACTTGCTGGATCGTTTCCCCGGCATTGTCAGCCGCGCTCAAGTGAATGCCTGGATTTTGTCGCCCGGACTGCCTGCGGACGCGGTGTTGCCCGTCACCACCCTGTTTCAACCGGTGGACGCGGCACGCGACGCGTGGCTCGCCGGCAAGCTTCCGGCAAAGAAAATCGGCGCGGACTGGGTGGCGCAACAATGGCTGTATTTTCTCGACGGCATGCCGGCGACGTTGGCAGCGGCGCAATTGGCCGACCTTGACAAGGCATTCGGCTTGAGCAAAAGCCCCAATGCCGAGATCGGCCACAGCTGGTTCAAATTGGTGGTCGTCAACAACTACCAGCCCGCCTTTGCGCGTCTCGAGGAGTATTTGAAAACCATTGGGAGGCGCAAGCTCATCGAGCCTTTATATGAGTCACTGATGAAAACGCCCGCAGGCGCCGAGGTCGCCAAGCGCGTGTTTGCCAAGGCGCGGCCCGGATATCACCCGGAAACCGTCAAGGCGATCGAAGCCATCGTCGTTCCGAAAGAGGAAACGAGCGAATGAGCGCGGAGGGCTCGTTAAGCGAGTGGCTGAAGATCATGCTCGAGGAAATTGCACGCAAGAGAGCGGAACAGGATCAGGTGCGCGCGGAAGAGGAGCGGCGCCGCGACGAAGACTCGGGCGCGCGATCGAGCGCGGGGTTGTGTTAGAGTTCGCGCAGTTCACTGACGACTAGAATTTGGTGACGCCCAGCAAACAAGCGCTTCAGGTCGCCGAAGAACGCGGCCCCGATCATTCCATCTCGCGTCTGGCTACGGCGCGCACCGCCTTCGTCGGCCGCACACTGCGCGGCCCGGTCAACCGGCCGGTATTCATCAAAAGCTTCGTGGAATTCCAGCACGTGTTCGGCGGCCTCTGGCAGCCGAGCCTCCTGGGTTATGCCATCGAGCAATATTTCGACAACGGCGGGCGCGAGGCCCTCATCGTGCGCGTCGTCAATGGCGCACGCTCAGCGACGCTGACCTTGAAAGCCGGTGAGCATGCGTTGCAGCTGCAGGCGCTTCGGCCGGGCACCCGCGAGTTTTTGCGAGCCAGCGTCGACTTCGACAATATCGGGGCGGACGAGCCCGATGTTTTCAACCTGACCGTGCAAAGAGTGCGCGCTCAAGGCACGGGGCAGGTGGATGATCAGGAGATATTCCATCGCCTTTCGATGTCGCGGACCGATGAACGCTACTTTCCGGGCGCGATTGCGCAATCCGCGCTGATTCGCCTGGTCGGTGAGATGCCGGGGCAACGCCCGGATAGAACCTTGGATCCCGCCAGCGGACTGGCCACCGCCTATGTGAACTCAAATTCGGACGGCGATGACGGCGCTCCGCTCACCGACTACGATTTGATCGGCTCGAGCCTGGACCAAACCGGAGTATTCGCGCTGCATCAGGCCGAATACTTCAATTTTCTATGCATACCGCCTTTGTCCCGCGATCGGGACGTGGGGCCGAGCGCTTTGTTGGTCGCCGCGCGCTACTGCAAGGAACAGCGCGCGCTGTTGATCGTCGACCCGCCGTCCAGCTGGCAAACCGCAGACGATGCCTTGGGCGGCTTGCGCGATTGGAATTTTCCCAATGAGAACGCGCTGATGTATTTTCCACGCGTGCTGGCGCACGACAAACTGCGCGGACATTTTGAATCCTTTGCGCCATGCGGCGCGGTCGCCGGCATGCTGGCGCGTTTCGATGACGGCGCTCCGGTTTGGCTGCCGGCGGATCGCGAAGAACCCATTCTGCGGCCGGGCTTTCGGCCCGCCTGCCTGGTCAGCGAGGATCGGCGCATCCGGCTGGCGGGTTTGGGAGTCAATACGCTGCAGGCGGTTCGATCGGCCGCGCGCATGAACGTGCGCCTGCGGACCCTGGCCGCCGGCAACACAGCCAATGCCGATTGGCGCTACTTGTCCGCGCGGCGGCTGGCGCTTTTCATCCTGGGCAGCATCGAGCAGGGTACGCGCTGGGTCGTCGCGGCGGGTTCCCTGGCCGAGGTGGCCGAAACCGTGAGCGCGCAGGTGCGCGAGTTCTTCGAGGGACTGCACGCAGCGGGCACGTTTGGGACGCGGCGCGTGGAGGAGGCGTTTTTCGTGATTTGCGACGAACGGGTCAGCAACGCATCGGCGTTAAGCTGCGGTGAGGTTCAGTTCGTAATCGGTTTTGCGGCGAGCCGCGAGCATGAGTTTCACTGTTTCCGCATTTCTCATTCGGCGGCCGGCAACAAGGTTCAACCCGTCAGCATTAATCGGCTCAATTTTTCCCAGTACAGTCCGGCCGAACTCGAGTGGGTGGACAGCCTTGCGCGGAGCCTGGGCGGAGATTCCTAGCTCCCTGCAGCCGTCCTAACCGGCAGCAATTGTCGCCGCAATTCGTCTTTCCAGTTCAATCACCGCTGAATGAGGTCGGACGTTCGCGGTGACCGTCGGGACGATGCGAGGTATGTTGGGCAGTTCATCCAGAGCGCTGCGCGCATAGTCATAGCCCGCTTGGATCGCGCGGTCGAATGCCTGCCAGTTCAAAAGGTCAATATTCGCAAGCGGCGGTTTCATCAGCACATCCGCCAGCTCGCGCTGCGCCCGCTCGCTCGCGGTGCTGTTGATCATGCCGGCATGCATCAATACCTCGAATATGTTGACGCGGCGTTCGCCGAAATTGCGGTCGGCGCCGACATCGCAGCCGATCACGAAGCCCGGCGCATGGGCCTGCATGACATCGACGGGCAAATTGTTGATGGCCGCGCCATCCACCAGTACGCCGTCTTCGTGAAACACCGGCGGCATGACGCCGGGAATGGCCACGGATGCGCGCAAGGCCTGCGCCACCGATCCTGAACGGTGTTCGAAAAGCCGGCCGGTGGTGAGATTGGCGCTCACGCAGAAATAGGGGTGGCGCAGGTCCTCGATGCGCGCGCTGCCATACTCGCGCTCCAGCAACCGCGAGACTTTCTTGCCGCGCGTCAGGGCGAGAAACGGAAAGGTATAGTCGTTGACCGGATTGGTATGCACAAAGCTTCGGCGGTAGCGCAGCTGCATCTCTTCATCGCTCCAACCCATCGCCACCCCCGCGGCGATGATGGCGCCGATGCTGGCGCCGCCCAGAAAATCGATCGGTACCCGGGCCTCTCGCAAGGCGCGGACAATCCCCAAGTGCGCAAAACCGCGCGCCCCGCCGCCCGACAGCACCAAGCCCACTCCGCGGCGCATCAGCAGTCGGGCGACCCTGCCGAAGTCGGCGGCCTCGACGATGTGATGGTGCAGCGTAACCGGCAAAGTTTTCAGCCATGGGGCGCTCGAGCCGGGTTCGATGCCGCCCTGGTGAACCAACGCCAGTTCGAGCCGCGCACCGCGCGCCGCAGCCGCTTCGACGATGCCCGGAGGCCAGGGCATCACTGTGCCGCCGGCCGGCGCCGCCATGAGAATCACATCAGCCTGCCGGCAACATTGGCGCGTCCAGCCGGAGGCCGCCCAATTCGCGACGTACACGACGTAGTCATTGACCTCCTCGATGCGGTTGAACCACGTCGCCGTATGGGTCGTGGCGCGGGCATCCCACACCAGTTCGGTGCGGCCGCTTTGGCTGAGCTCATCGACCAGGCGCGTGGCCAAATCGGCCACATCGAGTTCGATGCTGTTGGGAACCAGGGCAAAGATGTGCGCCCGCTTGGGTCGATACTCCTGACGGTTGCTGTGCCTGAGCCGCCGCGCACAAAGACGCGCCAGCGCCAGCGAAAAAAGGGTGGAACGCGCCGCGATGCGATCCAGCTGCGCGTTCGGAATCAGCAACAGCTCGCTGTCTCGCAGTGCAACAACCGTGGCGCTACGTGCCGTTTCCAGCAGCCAGCCCGCCTCACCCACGAGTTCGCCGTGCTCTATCTCCGCGGTCAGGCCGGGCTTGAGCGCTGTTTTGACGCCCAACCGGCCGCTGGCCAGCAGATATACTCCATTCGGGTCCGAGCCGGCTTCGAACAGCAAATAGCCGGCGGGAAGCGAGAAATGGATGGCACCGGCCGCCAAGGACTCGAGGCTTAGAGGGTCTACGCCGGCAAGATCGGCACAATCGCGCAGCCAGTCGATTGCGCGTGGCATTTCGAGAGTTGCGCTCGTCGGTTCTTCATCCAATGCCATTTGTCTGTAGCGGCTGCGAGGGGGCGTTACTTGAGTCGAACCGTCAAGACTGTGGTGTTCTCCCATGGCAAGGAAAGCGGCCCCTGGGGGGCCAAAATTACCGCCATGGCAGCGACGGTCCGCGAACTCAATCTGGGGGTGGAATCGGTGGATTACCGCGGCTTGGACGACCCCGCGCAGCGCGTTGAGAAACTCCTGGCCGTTGGCCAAGAACTTAACGGGCCGATCGTCCTCGTGGGTTCCAGCATGGGCGGCCATGTAGCCGCCGCCGCCGCGAGCCGCCTCAAGGCAGCCGCGCTATTTTTACTGGCGCCGGCCTTCTACATGCCCGGCTTCGAAAAACATACGCCGCAAGACGTGTCCGTGCCCACCACCATCGTGCACGGCTGGCATGATGTTGTCGTGCCGGTGGACAATGTCATCCGCTGGGCGAAGGAGCATCGAGCGACGCTGCACGTCCTCGATTCCGATCACCGACTGGAACATCAGATCGGCGCGATCTGCATTTTGCTGCGAGATTTCTTGACTGCGCTCTAGTCTCGAGCAGGAAATATGCCCGCACGGGCTGTCAGGGATGGGGTCGGGGCACCGGTTGCGCTTGCTCGGCGCTTTCCGTCGCGAGCTGGGCCATCGCCAGTTCGCGCAAGCTCTCGCCGAGCTGCTCGCCGCAGCGCCTGCCCATGGCGTAAAAGCCGGCCCCCAACGAGGCCAGATACGCCGTGATGTATTGCTTGCCGGCCGTCGATTGCAGAAAGGTCAACACCCGCTTCAAGTCAGCATCGCTCAAGTCGCGATAACCGTATGCCAGGTAGCGCCGCGAGGGCTCGCGCATTTTTTCTTCCATTGCCGGGCGGCTGGCTTCCCCGGACTTGCGGGCGCGTTGTTCCACCGGTCCGGGATCCATGCCGGAACCGACGGCGGTTCCGGTCGCGACCGCGGTGCCCATGGTCACGAGAATCTGCACGGTGGATTCGGCAGAGCGTTCGGCATGCTCCAGCTTCTCGACCAGCGCATCGCGCTGCGGGGTGCTGGGAACGGCGATGTCGCCGTTCATGACTTTGTCGGCATCCGCATCGCTCAGCGAAGCCAGACCGACATCGGCGGCCACCATCCGCTTGCCGACATCGGTGGTCAAAAATGCCTCGGCTTTCTTCAACGTATCGGCATCGAGATTCGCCGCGAACGCGCTCAAAGCCGGCGCCTCAAAAACATCGATGCGAAATGCGCGGGTCGCCGCCAGATTCACCGCTTTCAATTGCGATTCCGTCAGCGGCGTCGATGTGTTGCCCTCAAAGAGTTTGCGAATATGTCCGGGCATCGAACCCAACGATGCGCGCACCTGCTCGCGAATAGCCGCCTCTTGATAGAGCTGCGCCGCGGTGTCCATATCGACCGCCGGCACGCCGGCTTGAGCGAGCCCGGCGAAACCCAAGAGGAGTGCAATTCGAAACATGTCGGTATTGTACACTCAAGCTCCCGAACGGACCGGCATCTGGGTGCAGCATGGGTTACGTTAAATGTCGGACAGCAGCGCTGTTGGTTTTGTTCATTGCAGCTTGCTCATCGCAAGATCCTCCGCCGCCGGCGAAGACTGTGTTCGACCCGTTGACGCAACAGATCGACAAGGCCCGTGAGGTTCAAAAGACGGTGGATGAAAACGCTGAAAAAACCCGTAAGGCGATCGATGCTCAAGAGCACGGCGAGCCCACTCCCTGACCCATAGGCGCCCATGAACCCCCTTGTCGGCTTGGGCCAGGCGTGGCGCTGGAGCGTGCGCAAGATTTTAGGCCTGTGGGTGCGCGTCACCATCAAGCCCGAGGATGCTGTTGCGGCCATCTCGGCGCGGACGCGTCCCGTCTGCTATGTCCTGGAACGCGAGAGCCTTACCGACTTCGCCGTGCTCAACAACGTCTGCGCCGAGCACAATCTGCCGCGGCCCATGCGCCGTTTGATGATGGGAGGAAAGCGCGCGGATCGTGCCTACTTCGAATTGACGCGCCCCAGCGTGTTCAGCAGGCGCAATGCGGCGCGTGCGCCTCGTTACCTGGTGCAGCTCATCGGCGCGGCCGCGGCCCATCCCCAATTTGACGTCGATCTTGTGCCAGTGGCGATTTTCTGGGGCCGCGCGCCTCATAAGGAAATCAGCTGGTGGCGCCTGCCGTTTACCGAAGATTGGATATTGGTCGGGCGTTTCCGAAAATTTTTGAGCGTGCTGTTCAATGGCCGCAACACCCTGGTGTATTTCGGCGAGCCGATCCGCCTGCGCGATGCCTTGGACGAGGGTCTGAGCGAGCCGCGCAGCGTGCGGCGCGTGCTGCGCTCGCTGCGCACGGTGCTGCGCGCGCAGCGGGCATCGAGCATCGGTCCGGATCTTTCGCATCGGCGCACCATGGTGCTGCAGGTCTTGAAGACTCAAGCCGTGCGCCAGGCCGTGCGCAATGAAATGCAGGCGCGCCAGTTGCAACGGCGCCCCGCATTGCTGCTGGCCCGCAAGCACGCGCTGGAAATCGCCGCGAATTATTCCCAGGCCTTCGTCACTTTCATGGCCATGGCGTTGAGCCGCCTGTGGAATTCGCTCTACGACGGGGTGGAGCTCGAGCACATCGAGAATTTGAGCGCTGTCGGCAATGGCGTCGAGATCATCTATGTTCCCTGCCATCGCAGCCACATGGACTACCTGCTGCTGTCGTACATCATCTATCGCAAAGGCTTTGCCGTTCCGCACGTCGCCGCCGGCGCGAATCTCAACATGCCGCTGATCGGCCGTTTCCTGCGCAAGGGCGGCGCCTTCTTTCTGCGCCGCAGCTTCAAGGGCGATGCGCTGTATCCGGTGGTGTTCGCCAAGTACCTCGGCTTCATGATGGCGCGCGGCCATCCGCTCGAGTACTTCATCGAAGGAGGGCGCAGCCGGACCGGGCGGCTGCTCGCGCCGCGCACCGGCATGCTGTCGATGACGGTGGGCAGTTATCTGCGCGATCCAAAACGTCCGGTGAAATTCATGCCGGTGTACTTCGGCTACGAGCGCATCGTGGAGGGCAGGACCTATATCGGCGAGCTGTCGGGGCAGCCGAAACAAAAGGAAAGCGTCTTCGTCCTGTGCAAATCGATTGTCTCGGTCCTGCGCAGCAAATTCGGCAAAGTCCACGTCAATTTGGGTCAGCCCATCGACTTGGACGCATTGCTGCAAAAGCACAACCCGCACTGGCGCTCACAGCCCGCGGCGAGCGACGATTCCCGCGCCGGCTGGATCGGGCAGGCGGTCGCCGAGCTCGCCGTGCGCATCAACAGGGAAATCAACTCCGCAGCCGCGGTGACGCCGATCAATTTGGTGGCCACGGCGATTCTGGCGACCCAGCGCCAGGCATTGCCCGAAGCGGATCTGGTGCGGCAGGTTGAGTTGTATCAGCGCTTGCTGCGCGATGCCCCGTACTCGCCTCTGGTCACGGTGACGCCCGACAGCGGCCGGCAAATTGTGGCCTATGCGGAAGCCTTTGGCCTGCTGGAGCGGCAAAAGCATCCGCTCGGCGACATCCTGCGGATGAGCGCGGAGAACGCGGTGCTGGCCACGTACTACCGCAATAACATTCTGCACTTGTTTGCCATGCCCTCGCTCCTGGCCTGCGCCTTCGTGAGCAACGCACGCATGCGAACGGCGGATATTCAAAGGCTGGTATGGCGCGTGTATCCGTACATTTCAGCCGAACTATTCCTGCGCTGGGACGAGGCGAACATCGCGGCAGTGGCGGACTCGCTGCTCGAGACGTTCGCGCAGCTCAACCTGCTGCAGGGCAACGCAGAGCGCAGCGAGTGGCAGCGGCCGCCGCCCACTTCGCCCGAGGCCATCCACCTGTCGCTGCTCGCGCAAGCGACCATCCAAACCCTCGAGCGCTACTACCTCGCGATCGCGCTGCTGCTGCAGGCGGGGAGCGGGGTCATCACAGCGGAGGCGCTCGAGGAGCGCTGCCATCTGATGGCGCAGCGAATGACGGTGCTGTATGGGTTGAATTCCCCGGAATTCGTGGACAAGACTCTGTTCCGCGGTTTCATCGACCTGCTGATCCGGCGCAACGTGATTCAAATGTCGGAGGACGGGAAACTCATGTTCGGCGAGCCGCTGCTCGGCGTCGCGGCCGACGCGCAGCTGGTGCTGTCGGAACAGATTCGCCATAGCATCCTGCAGGTCACCCTGGGGCAGTGAGCTGACAGGCTGCTAGTCCCAGCCCTGCCGACCGCGCTGCGACTTGGTCGCGGCGCGGCGTTTTTTCGATTCGATGCGCCGTTCCTGCGACCCCTTGGTCGGCCGCGTCTTTTTGCGGATCTTCGGCTCAACGAGCGCGGTGCGGATCAGCGCCGCGAGGCGCTCGGCCGCGGCGCGCCGGTTCTGCTCCTGGCTGCGCTCGCTGCGTGCGGTGAACAGGATGCTGCCGTCGTCGACCATTTTCTGTCCGGCGATGGCGCGCAGCCGATTGCGGGCCGCGACCGGCACGCTGGAATTGAGCGGCAATAGAAACCGCAGCTGCACCGCGCTGGAAACCTTGTTGACGTTTTGACCGCCGGGGCCCGAGGCGCGGATGAATTTCCACTCCAGCTCCTCATCGGGGATGGCGATGTGCGGTGTGATCTGGATCGGCACTTGAATCAGTCGAGTTCCGAGGCGGCATTGCGCACGATGATTTCGCGCTGCGCCATCGGAATGGTGATTTGATGCTCCTTGAACAGGCGCCAGATCGCGCGGTTGACTTCAGAACGCACGTTATTGACGCCCTCCTGCGGATCGGAAATCCAGAAGCGCAGCTCCAACTCGATGCCGCTGTCGCTGAAGTGCATCAATCGCGACACCGGCGCGGGTTCGCGCAGCACCCGCGCCTGGCCGTCGCAGGCCTCGAGCAATATTTTCAGTGCCAATTCCGGATCGTCGCGGTAGCTGATGCGGATCGGCAGCTTCAGCCGGATGCGCGGGTCGGTATAGCTCCAGTTGATCACGGCATTTGAAATCAGCTGTTGATTCGGCACCAGCATTTCCACGCCGTCGCGGTCGCGCACCACCACATAGCGCCCGCGCAGCTCCTGCACCCAGCCGAAGTTCTCGGTGCTGGTGCCCGATTGTCCGGACAAACTGATGACATCGCCTGGTTTGATGGAGCGATCCATGAGCAGGACGAAGCCGCTGACGAAGTTGGCCGCGATCGATTGCAAGCCGAAGCCTAATCCCAAGCCGACGGCGCCCGTGAGCACGGTGAGGGCGGTTAGATCGACGCCCGCGGCATTCAAGCCGACCAGAATGCTCAGGGCGATCAGGAACGCATTGGCGAATTTCGCAATGCCGATGCGGGTCGACATGGCAACGCTGGTGAGCCGCTTGACGCGCCGTTCGACCCAGCGGCTGATCCAGGTGGCCACCAACATGAACAGCGTCAAAGTGAACAACAGTTTCAGCACCGACCAGACGGTGATGCGGCTCTTGCCTGCGGCGACCCCGAGACTGTCCAGCGTTGCGATGATCGGATCGAGCCATCCCAGGTATTCCGCGGCGATCGCCAGCCAGATGAGCAGGGCGACCCGGCCCTCCCAATTTTGAATCCAGGACTTGTTGCCGAGGCTCGCGGCAAACACCAGCACCGCGCAGCGCACCACGATATACGCGAGAATCAGACGCGCCGCGGCGCCGAGCAGCGTCACGTCGAAATGCGACGCCAGCAAGGTGCTGTTGGCGATCAGAACCAGAACCAGCACCACGATGATCGGTGTGATCACCACGTTGCCCTGCGTGCCGAAATACCGCCACGACAACGCCATCGGCGGTCTGTTGGCCTGGCGCTGATTGCGCCGGCTCAACTCCAAACCCACCAGTCCGCCCAGCAGCAAGCATACGGCGAGCACGCCGACCTCGATCAGAACGTTGCGCGTGGAGAGAATTTCGAAGAATGCTTGGACGTGCAGCCAGATCTCGTTCATGCGTTGAGATCCGGTATGAGCTGGCTTTCGAGCCTTGCGATTTGGTCTTTCAGCATCAGCTTGCGCCGCTTGAGTCGTTTCATTTGCAGCTCATCCACCTTGAAGTCCATGCTGAGTCGGGAAATGACGTCGTCGAGGTCGCGATGCTCGATGCGCAGCTGGCGTAGGCGCTCGATGTTCTTGAACAAATCGGTATTGACGTTGTTCTTTTCGTCACTCACGTTTATAGACCGAAGCTGCGCCACACCGGGGTGACGCAATCGGGTAGCTTAAGGGAGCGGCCCAGGGGATTCCAGGCAGCTTGCGGACTGTGAAAATCCGAACCCACCGATCCGAACAGACCGTGCCTCACGGCGAGCGCCGCGCAGGCGTCGACATGTTGACTGCCGTTGCCGCCGGTCACCACTTCGAGCGAGGTACCGCCCGCGGCGGTGAAATCGACGAGCAGATGCCGGCGCGCTCCGGCCGAGAGGCCATAGCGGGCCGGATGGGCGAGCGAGGCGGCACCGCCGGCGGCGCGAATCCAGCCGACCACCGCCCCGAGAGCGGGCCATTCCGCAGCGATGTGCGCGGCCTTGCCCTTGCTCAAGTATTTACGGAACGCCGCATCGTGGTTATCGACATGCCCGCCGGCCACCATTGCCGCCGCGAGGTGCGCACGCGTCGGTAATCCCGGACTTGTTTCCACGTAGGCCAGCAATTCCGCGCCCGGGAGCCGCAGCTTTTCCAGGCGCGCGCAGATTTTGCGCATCCGCGCCCGTCGGAGTTCCCCCTGTGCGTGCAGCGCGCCGCGCAGCTCGGGTGAGGCGGGGTCGATCCACAGCCCCAACACATGAATCGCCTGGGAGCGCCAGGCCGCCGAGATCTCGACGCCCGGCACCAAGCGCAAGCCGTGCTCCCCGGCCGCGCGCTGTGCCTCGTCGAGGCCGGCGACGGTGTCGTGATCGGTGAGGGCCAGCGCCTGGACGCCGGCTGCGGCCGCTCGCTCAATCAGCGCAGCGGGACTCAAGGAGCCATCGGAACAATTCGAATGGGTGTGAAGATCGATATTGAGGGTGCAGCTCATGGAGCGCCCGCAAGTCCCACCGCCTCGAGCCGGTTTCCGGCAAGCACGATGAACCCCTGCGCGCGCTCGAAGCCGTCGTTCGTGTAGTCGAAGGTATAGGTGCGCAGCAGGCGCCGTTTGCCCTGGGGGTCGCGGCTCAAGCGGAACCCGGCGAAGGCGACCGTACCGTCTAAAAACTGCACCACAGCGCGGGAGCAGGTGTCCTTGGCGATGCGATTTGCCACCTCGCGGGCTTCCAGGGAAATTTCCCAGACCTTGTAGGCACCCGCCAGGGCGCCTGCAATCGCCACGGGCATAATGAAGCTGTCATCCATGGGCCGAATCTTAACCCTTCGCGGTTCGGCCTGCCGCCCTTGGTTTTTCAGAGTTGACCCCCAAACTAAAGATCCCAGGAGGCCTCACGCATATGACCCAAGATCATCAACCGTCGCTGGCTGTGCGGGTAGATCCGAATGAAATGGTGCGCTACGTACACGATTTGATGACCCGTGCGCCGTCATCGACGGGTGATATGTCAATCGCCATCGCACGTCGTCAATGGGGCGGTGATACACCTCAGGCGCGGGCCGCTCACCTGCGGTGGAGTGCATTGAACCGCGCCTTCGGCGATGCTCGAGTAAGCTTCTGGACCACGCCGCAGCGGCGCGATCAGATTCACGTGCCGGCAGCGCTCATCGCCGCTGCGGGCGTCGCCAAACTGACCATCGCCGAGGACGAAGTGGTATTCGATATCCCGACCTTGCTGGACGCCACCCTGCAATTGTGCGAACCCGTCGGGCACGCCTAGGTTGTCTATCGCACGGATAGGCTGTCCTAGGTCGGTAATACCTTCGGATCGCTGAAGGCGACGAAGTCGCCATTGATCAGGCTTTCGCGGCAGTTGTAGCGCAACCGATGGCCGTCCAGGCGGGTGACGTGGCCCCCCGCGGCCTCCAGCACCGCCTGTCCTGCCGCGGTGTCCCACTCCGAAGTTGCACCGAAGCGCACGTAAAGTTCCGCTTTTCCCTCCGCGAGCAGACAGAATTTCAGCGAGCTGCCCATGCCGCTCAGCACATGCGGACCCAAGCGCGCCAGGTACGCCGCCGTCTGCGGACTCTGGTGCGAGCGGCTGCCGAGCACGCGAACCGGCTGTTGCGGCGGGACGGTATGGATGGCGCGCGCTTCGGCGTCGTGCGCGCGTGTGAACGCGCCGCCGCCTCTAAAGCCCCAATAAATGAGCCTTTGCGCCGGCGCGCACACCACGCCGAGCACCGGTTCATGCTGCACGATGAGCGCAATGTTGATGGTGAATTCGCCGTTGCGCTTGACGAATTCGCGCGTGCCGTCGAGCGGATCGACCACCCATAGCTCGCGCCACCTCTGGCGCTCCGTCCAGGGCGCTGCCGCCGATTCTTCCGACAGAATCGGAATCTCCGGTGCGATGCGCTTGAGTCCTTCGATGATGACCCGTTGCGATTCCAGGTCGGCGAGCGTCAGCGGCGAATTGTCGTCCTTGCGTTGCACCGCGAACGCGCCATCGTAGATCTGCATGATGGCCGCGCTCGCGCGCCCGACGATGGGCATCAGGGCCTGGGCCAGGCTGGCTAGATCTCGCATCGAGGTATCATACGCACATGGTTGCGTCCTCTGCAGTCGACTGGGAAAGCGTCGATACCGTGCTGCTCGACATGGACGGCACACTGTTGGATTTGCGCTTCGACAATTGGTTCTGGGGGACCTTGATTCCAGAGCGATACGCTGCGGCCAACGGCATCAGCGAGGCGCAGTCACACGAGCGATTGGCGCTCAAATTCAAGGATGTGGCGCACACCTTGCAGTGGTATTGCATCGAATACTGGACGAGCGAGCTCAGGCTCGATATCCCTGCGTTGAAGCGCGAGACCTTGCCGCGTGTGGGGTTTTTGCCGGGCGCGGAAGCGTTTTTGCAAAAATTGCGGGCGAGCGGCAAGCGCATGGTGCTGGTCACCAACTCGCATCCCACGACGCTCGCCATCAAGAATGAGCGCGTCGCGTTGATGCAGTACTTCGATGCTTGCTACTGCTCACAGCCCTTCGCCGCGCCGAAAGAAGATGCGGCCTTTTGGCCGCGGCTGGCGGCACGCGAGGAGTTCTCGCGGCAGCGTACCTTGTTCATTGACGACAGCCTGAGGGTGCTTCGGTGCGCTCGTGGCTACGGCATTGCGCATTTGCGTGCGGTGCGCCGTCCCGACAGCGGCGCGCCGCCTCAGGCCACCGCGGACTTTGCCGCCATCGATGGCGTTGCGGAGTTGCTGTAGCAGCCTGACGGGCTCCTAAGAGCCCGCCGCGCCGGGATTGGGCGCGCCGCCCGCCGGACCGCCGCCGCGTCCGCGACGGCGTCTGCGCCGGTTGGGATCCTTTGCCGGCGCGTCGCCCGTTGCCGCCGGGGTCCCCGAATTCGGGGACGAGGCCGGGGCCCTCGGCGCATTCGAATGCGACGGACGGGAAGGGGGCCCGCGGCGCGGTGGGCCACCGCTGGAGCGTCCGCCGCCGGATCGATTCGGTCCGCCCGGACGGCTGCCGCCGGATCGGCCGCCGCCGGTTCGCCCGCCGCTGCGCGACTGTCCCTGTCTGGGCGCACGCTCTCGCCACACGGCGGGAGGCGGCGCAATCACGGCTGCCAAATCCACCGGCTCAATGGCGGCGCGGGGAATTTGGTGGCCGATGTAGCGCTCGATGTCGGGCAGCGAAATGGCGTATTCCTCGCAACCGAAGCTGATGGCATCGCCTTCCGCACCCGCGCGCGCCGTGCGTCCGATGCGATGCACGTAGTCTTCCGCGTCGTTCGGCAGATCGAAATTGAACACGTGGCTTACGTCAGGAATGTGCAACCCGCGCGATGCCACATCGGTGGCGATCAACACCGCGATGTCGCCATTGTGGAAATCGCGCATCATTTTCAAGCGCTTGTTCTGCGGGACGTCTCCGGACAAAGCCTGGGCGACGAAACCATTCGCCGTCAGCGTCCGTTCCAGCACCTCGGCCACGCGCTTGGTATTCACGAATACCATGGTGCGGCGCGCGTCAATGCGGCGCAGGAGACCCATCAGTAGCGGAATCTTTTCCTCGGTCGAGGGGAAGTAGAGCACCTGCGTCACCCGGTCAACCGTCATCTTGTCCGGTTCGATGCGGATCAGTTCCGGATTGTTCATGTGCTCGTAAGCGAGTTCCATGACCCGATGCGACAGTGTGGCCGAGAACATCATCGTGAGGCGCAGCGTCGGATGCGGCATGCGGCGCAATATGAAGCGGATGTCCTTGATAAATCCGAGATCGAACATGCGATCTGCCTCATCCAGGACCGCGACCTGGATATGCCGCAGATCAAACACATGCTGCTTGAAGTAGTCGATGATGCGCCCGGGCGTGCCGATCAAGACATCGACGCCTTCCTCAAGAATGCGCCGCTGTTTCTCGTAATCGACGCCGCCGAATACGATCGCTAGCTTCAAACCGGTGTACTTGCCTACGCCTAACGCATCGGAATGGATTTGAACGGCAAGTTCGCGCGTCGGGGCAATCACGATGGCGAGCGGCGCGTTCACCGGACGGTTGGCCGCGGCGGGGTTGGTCAACAGGCGGTTGAACAGCGCAATGAGAAATGCCGCGGTCTTGCCGGTCCCGGTCTGCGCTTGGCCCGCCACATCGCGGCCCGCAAGGGCGATCGGCAGCGTTTGCGCCTGAATGGGTGTGGCACGGGTAAAGCCTTGTTCGGCGATACCACGCTTCACGGATTCGGGGATGATTAGGGAATCAAAAGTAAGCTGACTGAGATGGGCGTCTGACATTTTCGCTTTGTGAATTGCATAAACTTGCAAAAAGATGGGGACCGGATAACAATATGGCCAACCAGGAGCTGGTCTATCCGCTCCCCAACCGTATCATCGGTACCCTTTTAAGGTAATCAAGACCGCTAAACCCGCTGTATTGTGCCCGAACGGCCGCGCATCGTCACTTCGCGGTGCTGCTTTGGGTTCTGGCTTCCCAAAATAACCCGTTTTAACTTCATTCAAATCTCCAAAAGGAGCTGTATCCGCAGTGAGTAACCCAAGTATCGTTCACACCAGCGACGCAACGTTCGACAAGGACGTGTTGAAGTCCGACAAGCCCGTATTGTTGGATTTTTGGGCAGAGTGGTGCGGTCCCTGCAAAATGATCGCGCCGATCCTCGATGAGATTGCCGATACCTACAAAGACAAGATTCGCATCGCCAAGCTCAACATCGACGAAAATCCCCACACCCCCCCGAAATTCAACATCCGCGGCATCCCCACACTGATCCTGTTCAAGAACGGGACCGTCGAGGCCCAAAAAGTCGGTGCCGTGACCAAGTCACAGCTGGCCGCTTTTCTGGACAGCAACCTGTGAGAGGCTACTTAGGGAATCAATCGCGCGGCGGCGGCCAGGGCGGCGGTCAGCAGGGCGGCGGCCAGGGGGGCGGTGGCCGATCCAATCGCAACCGCGGACCACGCAACGACAATCGCAACGGCAACTCCAACGGGGGCCGGCCGATGCATGAGGACTACGGCGATCTGCCGGAGGGCGGCGACGACTTAGAGATCATTGCGCCGACCGATCTTGCGCGCAGCCGCAGCTCGATGAACTTGACGGAGCTGAAGAAGCGTCCGATCAGCGATCTGGTCAAGCTGGCCGAGACCATGGGTCTCGAGAACATGGGCCGTTCGCGCAAGCAGGACATCATTTTCGGCGTGCTCAAGGCGCACGCGCGCAAGGGCGAGGATATTTACGGCGATGGCGTCCTGGAGATCCTGCAGGACGGATTTGGGTTCCTGCGCTCTTCCGACTCCAGCTACCTGGCCGGTCCGGACGACATTTATGTGAGCCCGAGCCAGATCCGCCGCTTCAATCTGCGCACCGGCGATTCCATCTCCGGCTTGATCCGGCCGCCCAAGGACGGCGAGCGCTATTTCGCGCTGCTCAAGGTGGGCGAGATCAATTATGACTCTCCGGAGAGTTCGCGCGGCAAGGTGCTGTTCGAAAACTTGACGCCGCTGCATCCGACCGAACGGCTGAAATTGGAGCGCGGCAACGGCTCGACGGAAGACTTGACGGCGCGCGCCATCGATCTGGTCGCACCCATCGGCAAGGGTCAACGCGGATTGATCGTCTCGCCGCCCAAGGCCGGCAAGACCATGCTGCTGCAAAACATCGCTACCGCCATCACCGCCAATCATCCCGAGGTGTACCTCATCGTGCTGCTCATCGACGAGCGGCCCGAGGAAGTGACGGAAATGGCGCGCACCGTGAAGGGCGAAGTCGTTTCCTCGACCTTCGATGAACCCGCCAGCCGGCACGTGCAAGTGGCCGAAATGGTGATCGAGAAGGCCAAGCGTCTGGTCGAGCACAAGAAAGACGTGGTCATTCTGCTCGATTCCATCACGCGTCTCGCGCGCGCCTACAACACGGTGGTGCCGAGTTCCGGCAAGGTGCTCACGGGCGGCGTCGATGCGAATGCGCTGCAGCGCCCGAAGCGCTTTTTTGGCGCGGCGCGCAATATCGAAGAGGGCGGCAGCCTGACCATTCTCGCCACTGCGCTGGTCGATACCGGTTCCAAGATGGACGACGTGATTTTCGAAGAGTTCAAAGGCACCGGAAACTCGGAAATCCACCTGGATCGCCGCATCTCTGAGAAGCGCGTGTTCCCTTCGATCAACATCAACCGTTCGGGGACGCGTAAAGAGGAACTTATCACCGAGCCTTCCGAGCTGTCCAAGATGTGGATTTTGCGCAAGCTTCTGCATCCGATGGACGAGCTGGCGGCAATCGAGTTCTTGCTCGACAAGATGAAAGACACCAAGACCAACACGGATTTCTTCGACGCGATGAAGCGCTAGGTTCGAAGCACAGGAGTTTTTCATGCAGTGGTGGGCGTGGATTGCGGTCGGCGCCATACTTTTGGTTCTCGAGCTGACCCTGATTGCCGCGGATTTTTACCTGGTTTTTCTCGGGGTCGCGGCTCTCGTCATCGGAATATTGACGCTGACGGGAATTGTGGCGGCCGCATGGCTGCAGTGGTTGTCGTTTGCCGCGCTGGCGGCATTTTCCATGGTGACCTTTCGGCGTTGGGTCTACGAGAAACTGCGGCGCAAATTACCCGACGTCAAATCCGGACCCGCCGGCAAGACCGTGGTGCTGCCGGCCGAACTCAAGCCCGGCGAGTCGTGCCGGCTGGAGTACAGCGGCAGCTCATGGAGCGCGGTCAACGGCGGCACATCTTCCATCGTGGCCGGCGCGCGCGCGCGCATTGACCGCGTCGATGGCCTGACCTTGATCGTGCATGGCGAGCCTTGAAACTCGTTAGGAGAAATTCGTGGAAATGTCCGTAGGCCTTTACGCCATCATACTGCTGGTGGTGGTTGTCGTTGTGGTCCTGCTAAAGACTGCAACCGTCGTACCGCAGCAAAGTGCCTTCGTGATCGAACATCTGGGCAAGTACAGCCGCACGCTCTCCGCCGGGTTTCATATCCTGATTCCGTTCATGGAGCGGATCGCCTACAGGCATAGCCTGAAGGAAATTGCGATCGACATCGCGGAGCAGATCTGCATCACCCGCGACAACGTGCAGGTGGGCGTCGATGCGGTGCTCTACATGCAGGTGATGGATCCGCACCTGGCATCTTATGGGATCACCAACTACGGTTTTGCAATTTCGCAGCTGGCGCAAACCACTCTGCGCAGCGAGATCGGCAAGATCGAATTGGACCGCACCTTCGAGGCTCGCGGTCAAATCAACACCAACGTGGTGAGCGAATTGGACAAGGCCTCATCCCCGTGGGGCGTCAAAGTTTTGCGCTATGAAATCAAGAACATCACCCCGCCGAAGGACGTGCTCTCGGCGATGGAAAAGCAAATGCGCGCCGAGCGCGAAAAGCGCGCCGTGATATTGACCTCGGAGGGTGAGCGCGACGCCAAGATCAACGCGGCAGAAGGTGATAAGCAGCGCGTGATCAAGCAATCCGAAGCCAACAAGCAGCAGCAGATCAATGAGGCCGAAGGCCAGGCCCAGGCGATCCTCGCGGTCGCCACGGCGACGGCGGAAGGTCTGCGCCAGGTCGGCATCGCGTTGTCCGATCGCGGCGGCATCGAAGCCATGCAGCTGCGTATCGGCGAAGAGTATGTGAAACAGTTCGGCAAGCTCGCGCAAGCGGGCACGACGCTGGTGGTGCCGGCCAATCTGACCGACCTGGCCTCCATTGTCACCATGGCGACCAGCATCGCGCGCAAGCCTTCGGGCTCGCCGCCCGGCGGGCCGCCGGTCATTCCAAGAGCCGATCGCTAGACTCCTAGTCATGGCTGAAGCGCGCACCGCCCATTCGCTTGGGTTTCTCGAGTTTGTGGTGTTGGCGGCCGCAACCATGTCGACGCAGGCCATCGCCATCGACGCGATGCTGCCGGCATTCCCGACCATCGTCAGCGCGCTGCACATCGCCGATCCGAATCATGGTCAATGGATCGTCACCGCCTACATGACGGGCCTGGGGCTGGGGCAACTGTTCTGGGGCATGCTGTCCGACCGCTTCGGCCGCAGACCGATCTTGCTCGGCGGCTTGACGCTCTACGTCGTTGCCGCGCTGCTCTGCAGTTTGAGCGGCAGCTTTCCTGCGCTGCTCGCATGGCGTTTCGTGCACGGCCTGGCTGCCGCCTGCGTCACCGTGACGCGCTCCGTGGTGCGGGACCTCTATTCAGGACGGCAGATGGCGCGGGTCATGTCGCTGACCTTCGTGGTATTTCTGACGGTGCCGATTCTCGCCCCGAGCTTGGGGCAGCTGATCTTACTGGTCGCCCCCTGGCGTTATATTTTCGTGGTGTTCGCCGTATTCGCCGCGATGGTGGCGCTGTGGGGATTTTTGCGCCTGCCTGAAACGCTGCATGCAGAGTACCGCATGACCCTGACGCGCAAGCACGTGCTGAGCGCAGCCAGGCGGGTGCTCGGCACCCGCGCGTCGATTTTCTACACGCTCGCCATGATGGTGATGTTCGGAACCATCATGGCTTACGTCGGCATGGTGGCGCAGATTTTCTCCGAAGTTTTTCATCGGCCCAGGCTGATGCCCAGCATGTTCGCGTTGTGCGCCATTTTCATGGGCATGGCGGCGTACTTGAATTCGCGCATCGTCGAGCGCCTGGGGATGCGGCTGATTTCGCATACGGCCTTGCTGTTGTTCATTGTCGTCACAGGGTTGCATGCTCTCATTGCGGCGCTGGGCCTCGAGCAGATCTGGACCTTCGTGGTGCTGCAGTCATTGACCATGGCGACATTCAGCCTGTCGGTTTCCAATTTCGGCGCCATGGCGATGGAGCCGATGGGCGCGATCGCGGGGATCGCCGCATCGCTGCAGGGATTCATCTCGACCTTCAGCGGCGCGTTGGTGGGAATTCTCATCGGCGAGCAGTTCAACGGTACCACCGTGCCGCTGGCCGCAGGCGCCCTGTGCTGCGGGCTCATCAGCCTGGGCTTTGTACTGTTGGCCGAGAAAGGCCGCCTGTTCAGGGCGCATCATTCGAGCAGCGATCCAAAGATCATCCAGAGCGCGCGCATCGAGGCAGCGAGTTCGCAATAGAGTGGCCGCAGCGGAAAAAATCCGCTGCTGTGGGTCGCTCTCGCGGCGATCATGCCCGCCTGGGCCGCCATCAGTCCCGCTCGCGCCGCGCGTTGACCCGCCGTGTGCCGTATGGCATACACAAACCTACAACAGGGAGATTCCGATGAAATTAGCAGCCTATCTTGCGGTGCTGTCCGTCGCCGCATTTTCATGCGCTTTTGCCGACGAACCAAAAACCCCCGCGGCGCAGCCGGCGGCGGAGCAGTCGCCGGCGCCAATTGCGCCAGTCGCAGCCAACGCGCCCGCGACCGCCAAGCCGGCCGCTGCCGCATCGACGGGCACCCCCGGCAAAGCCGACAAGAGCGAAGTGGTCAATGTTGCCGCAACCGAGGCGGAGATCAAGCAAATGCGCAGTCGCGGCTACAAGCCGGTTAATCGCAAGGGCATGCTGGTGTTCTGCCGCGACGAGGGCGAGCTGGGCACGCATTTTGTGCACGCTCGCTGCAGCACGCTCGATCAATTGAGGCAGGCGGAACTCAGCGGCAAGGACTTCGCCAATCAGCTGCAACAACAGGGCTCGCCAACCGAGTTCAAACCCGACATGCCTGCGAACCCGCATCGGTGAGCTGCTGACGGCGACAGGAGCCGTAACGCACCGGTGGGCTGCGCTTGACGCGGTAGACTTGCAGGCATGAGCAGCCCAAGAACCGTCATCGCGAGCCGCTACGTCACGCCGCTGCGCGAGGGTGGTTCATTACCCGCCATCATCGAAGCCGACGATGACGGGTTGTACGTGCTCAAGTTTCGTGGCGCAGGCCAGGGGCCGAAAGCGCTGATTGCGGAGCTTTTGGCCGGCGAGGTGGGGCGGCTCGCAGGACTGCCCGTTCCTGAGATTGTCTTCGTCAATCTCCCGAAGGATTTGGCGCGCACCGAACCCGACGCCGAAATTCAATGCCTCATCGGCGCCAGTGGTGGTTTAAATTTGGCCTTGGACTATCTGCCCGGCTCGGTCACCTTTGATCCGTTGGTCTATCAGCCCGATGCCAAGCTTGCCTCGGAGGTGGTGTGGTTCGATGCATTCGTATGCAACGTGGATCGAACGGCTCGCAACGTCAATATGCTGATGTGGCACCGTCGCCTGTGGCTCATCGATCATGGCGCGGCCCTGTATTTCCATCACGCATGGAATCACGGCGACCGGCACGCGCTTACGCCATTCCCGCTGATCAAGGATCATGTGCTGTTAAAATTCGCGAGCGAGCTGGAGGTGGCGGACGCCGAGCTCAAGAAGCGCATGACCATCGACAAGGTCGCGGCGATCGTCGAATTGATCCCCGACTCGTGGCTCGCCGATGACCCCGGGTTCGCGAGCAAGGTGCAACAGCGGGAGGCTTATCTGAATTACTTCGCCGCAAGACTGGCCTCATCCGACCTCTTCGTTCAGGAGGCCACGCTTGCGCGCGCTTCGCACCTATGACTACGCGGTGATTCGCGTCGTGCCGCGCGTCGAGCGCGGCGAGTTCGTGAATGCCGGGATCATCCTCTCCTGCGATGTTGAACGCACTTTAGTGGCGAGTATCGAGCTGGACGAGAAAGCGCTGCTCGCCGTCGACGCGCACGCGGATTTGGACCTGGTAAGAAGCGTGCTGCACAGCATTCCCGCGATTTGCGCCGGCGGAGCAGAGGCCGGCGACATCGGCAGGCTGTCTGCGCGTGAGCGCTTTCATTGGCTGGTCGCGCCGCGCAGCACGATCGTGCAGACCTCGCCGGTGCACACGGGCCAATGCGCCGATCCGGCCACGGCGCTGGACCATCTGATGCAGACCATGGTCAGGCGCCAGGCGCTCTAGTTACCGCCCGATTGCAACGCCGCAGCGGCATCGGCAAGCCCGAAGCCATAGCCGGGGTCCCAGGCGGCCGGTCCCAAGGGCACGGCGGTGCTGCGCAGCGCCTTGAGCACCTGGGCGCGATTGAATCCCGCGCTCTCGAGCAGCGCCGCCGCTGCGGCGATCGACGGTACAGCGGCGGAAGTTCCGCAGAACTGATTGTTCGTGAGCGTCTTGCCGTTGCTGAAAGGAGTGGTGACGCAGTCCGGAGCGACCAAATCAGGTTTTGCGATCTGCAGTGGAGCGGCGAGGCGTGAGTAATCGAATCCGTCCGCCGATGCGGCGTCTGCGGTGGCCTGGAAATCAATCCGGAACGGGCCGTGGTTCGACCACGACTCAAGCATGCGCGGCGACGGCGCGAAGGTGGCACCGACGACCAGCGCGTCCGCGATATCGCCGATCGTGCCGCCCGCGAGCCCTGAGCTGCTGTGCGCCAGCGGCTGGCATTCGATGTTGCAGGTCGCGCTTCCCTCCGTGACTTGTACAACCAAGCCCTGAGCCGAACCCGAATCCAGCGATACGGCCAGACGCACGATTTGCGCCGCACCGGTGTTGGTGTAGTCAAGAACCAAGGTGGGATCCGACTGACTGCTGACCTGGGCGAGCACCTGCGAGTTGCCATCAAGCAGATAGGCGGTGAGTGCGCGGTTGGCCGGTTCGTGCGGCGGATCGTTCCAACTCAAGATGAGCCTTAAGCGTTCGGCGGCGGGCACTGTGACTGCATCGAACGCATCGCTCGCACCGCCGCTCGCCATCCCGAAGTCGAGCAGCATCGCCTGCGCACCGGCGATGGACGCGGTAACCGGCACAAACGGCCCCTGCCAGTAGCCGCCATCTTGTTCGTTGCCGGAAAGATGGACGAACACCATTCGATCGTTCGCGGTTTCCAATTGGGCGACGGTCGCGGCGGTGGCATCGGGATAGAACTGGCCCGAGAATAAAATGTCATCGACGATGATGTCGGCGTGGAAGTTGTTTCCCAGATCCTGAATGCAGCCGTTGAAATCCAGATCGACCCCATCGCAGAACCCGAGCACGGCATCGGGTGCATGCTGGTGAACCAGTTCGAGCATCCAACTGCCCTCATCGAGGCTGCCCGGCGCGTTCTGGCTGATATAGATCCCTGCGGGCAGCACTCCTGCGGCTTGATAGGACGCTAGGTTGACGACCCCTGTGCTGATCACCCCCACGCGCACGCCGCCGCCGCGAAATCCCGCCGCGCGCAGTTGATCGAGGTGCAGGATGGAATCCGCTTCGCTGGTAATGACCGGCCCGCTCGGGCTCGGCGCGGCCGCCAGCGGGCTGACTGCGCCGCCGGAACCGCCGCAGGCGCTCAACGCCATCGCCGCCGCAGTGCTGCAAATCGCTAGGCGCATGGTGGAAATTGCGTTTCTCCCTGGCAAAAGCACCAATTGGCCGGTTCTTGCTTTGCAGCACGCGGTTCTGCCGCCCGCATTATGTGAGGAAATGAGACACGGCTCGAAGCGCGTGCCTCCGAGGCTCAATCATAGTCATTCTCTCACGGAAGCAAAGTCCGGTCCCGACCGGCGGGTAGTTATGGGCAGTTCGAGGATTCGCCACTTCATGAGCCGGCACCGCAGAAGCATCAAGGATTTGTCGCTGATTCTGCTCATCATGCTGGTGGCTGCGTTTTACGCCTGGCAGGTCGACATTTTCGCCAACGAGGGAAACGCGCCCCGCAAAGACCAGACGATCGAGGTGGATGAGCTGTTGCTGTTGGGCGCCGTGCTGATGCTCGCCCTGCTGGTGTTCGCCGTGCGTCGTTATCTCGAACAGAAGCGGGAAACCGCGCGCCGCATCGCTGCGGAAGCGCACGCGAGAGAACTCGCCTTCCAAGATGGCCTCACGGGTTTGCCGAATCGGCGGCAATATGACGATGCGTTGAAAGCCGCACTCGCGGCGCCGCCGCGCGGCGGCGCGGTGCACGCAGTGTTTCTATTGGATTTGAACGGCTTCAAGCAGATCAACGATGTCCACGGTCATGGCATCGGCGACGAGGTATTGATTGTCGTTGCCCAACGGCTGCTGAGCGCCGTGCGCGGCGGCGATCTGCTCGCCCGCTTTGGCGGGGATGAGTTTGCGATTCTTGCGCGGCACCTCGCCGGTCCGGAAGCAGCGACCAATGTGGCGTTGCGCGTGATTCAGGCCTTGGAGGTTCCGATCTGCACCGGCAGACTGCAGCACAAAATCGGCGCCGGAATCGGCATCGCAGTGGTGCCCAACGATGCGACCGTGCCGGAAGAGGCGCTGCGCAAGGCGGATGTGGCGCTCTATCGCGCCAAGGAGGAGCGCCGCTCCGCGCTTCGATACTTCGAGCCGCAGATGGACCGCCAGGTGCGGGAGCGCCATCAGATCGAGGCGGATTTGCGCGAGGCCCTGGAGAGCGGCTGTATCACCACAGTTTACCAGCCTTCCTTCAACCTCAAGAGCGGCGAGGTGGTGGGATTCGAAGCGGCGCCCTTTTGGATTCATCCGATTCATGGCCTGATACCGGCGGGGCGGTTTATTCCCATTGCCGAAGAAACCGGCCTCATTCACCAGCTCGCTGCGCGGCTGCTACGCGACGCGTGCGCTGCGGCGGCACGCTGGCCGCGCCACATCGTCCTCGCGGTCGACTTGTTTCCAAGCCAGCTCAAGGATCGGAACCTGACAGCACAAGTCATGAAAATCTTGGAGGAAAGCGGCATGTCGCCGCAGCGCCTGGAGATCGAAATCACCGAGAGCGCGCTGGTGGCGGATCTGGAAGGCGCACAACATGTGCTGGGAGGCTTGCGCGAAGCCGGTGTGCGCATAGCGCTCGATAATTTCGGCACGGGCTATTCGAGCCTCTACCATTTGAGAAACTTCAAACTGGACAAGATCAAAATCGACAAGAGCTTTGTCGAGAGCATGAGTTCAACGCGCGAAAGCGCGGCGATCGTTAGTGCGCTGGCCGGCCTCGGGGAGGGATTCGGCCTGACCATCGCCGCGGAGGGCATCGACACCTCGCAACAGCAGGCGCAACTCGTGCGCAGCGGCTGTGAGCAAGGTCAAGGCCATCTGTACAGCGATCCCTTGTCCGCGGAAGCGACCATCGCCTTTTTTGCGCCGCCTGCCATGCGTCCCGCGGCGGAGCGCTCGACAGCGTCTTAAGGCTGGCTGCCGCGGAATACCGTGTTCAGGGCGTTCCCGGATGCCGCGTCAGCGAATCCATCAAACTTGCCCTGTTCGATGATGAGTTTCGCGGCGCGCATGAATCCGCCCCAAGCCGCACGCGCCAGCGCGCCGCCGACGCTCACACGTCGCACGCCCAAGGCGGCAATTTGCGGCATGCTCAATGCGGCATTGAAGCCAATCAGCAGATTGACGGGTTTCGGCGCGACGGCGGCGACGACGGCGGCGATCTGTTCCACCGTGCTAATTCCGGGCGCGTACAGGCAGTCGGCTCCCGCACCCGCATAGGCCTTGAGTCTGGCAATAGTCTGCTCAATATCGGGTTGGCCGACGAGAAAGCACTCGGCACGGCCGATCAGCATGGTGTCGCTGCCGGCTTTGTCGATGGCTTTGCGGGCCGCGCGCATTCGATCGACCGCCACCTCGAATTCGAACAATGGTTTGGACGCGTCCCCGGTGGAGTCCTCAATAGATAGTCCCGCCACGCCCGTTTCCACCGCGAGACGTACGCTGTCGGCGAGCCCAGCCGCATCGGGCGCAAATCCATGCTCGAAATCCGCGTTGATGGGCAAATCCGTGGCCTCGACCATTTCGGTCAAATGATCCAAGACCCGGTCCCGGGACATGCCACCGTCGCGATGACCGTGCGACCACGCGAATCCCGAGCTCGTCGTGGCCAATGCCTTGAAACCCAGCGTCTGTAGATACCGCGCGCTGCCCACATCCCAGGGGTTGGGAATGACGAAGCAGCCTTCGTGATGGAGGCGATGAAATGCGCGCCGCTTATCGGCGATGCTGGGACGAATGTGTGGCATGCGAGACTCCTGGGAGCGGGGATACTTAGACAGGTTCCTGCCTGATGGCGCGGTAGCCGATATCAAGCCGGTACTGCACCAAATTCCAGTGAATGGCGTGCACCAGATTGTAGGCCTGAAGCTGCGCGTCTCTCACACTGTCGCCTAAGCCGACGGCGCAGAGCACGCGACCGCCGGCCGTCACGACCTGCGCGCCTTCCCGGCGGGTGCCGCCATGAAATACCTTGCCTGGGAGGGCGGCCGCCGCCTCGAGACCGCTGATCGGATCGCCCTTGCGGAAAGCATCCGGGTAGCCGCCCGCGGCCATGACCACCCCGAGTGCCGCGCGCGCGTCCCATCGAAGCTCGTGCCGACTAAGCTCGCCGGCAAGCGCAGCCTCGCACAGTTCGACCAAATCGCTTTGCAGGCGCATTACGATCGGCTGCGTTTCCGGATCGCCGAATCGACAATTGAATTCCAAGACGTTGGGCGTGCCGTCCGCTGCGATCATCAACCCGGCATAAAGAAAGCCCAGATAAGGGCTGCCGTCGCTGCGCAGGCCTCTCAAAGTGGGTTCGATCACCTCGCGCATGATGCGTTGGTGCAATTGCGGCGTGACAATCGGCGCCGGCGAATAGGCGCCCATGCCGCCGGTGTTCGGCCCCTTGTCGCCATCATCGCGGCGTTTGTGGTCTTGGGATGTCGCCAGCGCAATCACCTGCTGGTCGCTCGCCACGACGATGAAGCTCACTTCCTCGCCCTGCAAGAATTCCTCGATCACGATGGTGTTGCCGGCGGCGCCGAAACTGCCGCCGAGCATGGCGCGGGCGGTGACAACCGCCGATTCGTGGCTGTCGCAAATGACCACTCCCTTGCCCGCGGCCAATCCGTCCGCCTTGACGACCAGAGGCAACCGCTGCGCGCGCACGTAGTGCTCGTCAAAGTTTGCCGCCGTGAAGGTGGCAAAACTCGCGGTCGGAATGCGGTGACGCTTAAGAAAATCCTTGCTGAAGGCTTTCGAACCTTCGAGCCGCGCCGCCTGCCGGGTCGGACCAAAGCAGCGCCGCTTGGCCGCGACGAAGCGGTCGACGATGCCGGCAACCAGCGGGCCCTCGGGCCCGACGATGGTGAGGCTGATATCCTCGGCGATCGCAAATCGAAGCAGAGCCTCAATGTCGTCGGCGGCGATGTCGACGTTGCTGACCTTGGGCTCGGATGCCGTACCGGCGTTGCCGGGCGCAACGTGGACATGTTGGACCCGGGCCGATGAGGCGCATTTCCATGCCAGGGCGTGCTCGCGACCGCCGCCGCCGACAATCAACACTTTCATCGCGGTGTCCTCAATGGCGGAAATGACGCATCCCGGTGAACACCATGGCGATGTTATGTTCGTCCGCAGCCGCGATCACCTCCGCGTCGCGCCGCGAGCCGCCCGGTTGAATGACGGCTTTGATGCCGAATTCCGCCAGCGCATCCAGCCCATCGCGAAACGGAAAGAAGGCATCGGAGGCGACCGAAGCGGATTCCAGCGTCAGACCGACGTCCTTGGCCTTCATCGCGGCGATCTTGCTGCTAATCACCCGACTCATCTGCCCGGCGCCGATCCCCAACGTTGCCTTATCCTTGGCGGCGACGATGGCATTCGATTTGACATATTTCGCCACTCGCCACGCAAAAATCAGGTCATCCAATTCCGCCAGGGTGGGAGGACGTCGCGTGACGGTGCGCAGTTCCTGAGCGCGCACGCCCCCGGTATCCCGCGTCTGCACCAGCAAGCCGCCCGCCACGCTCTTGTACTCGAGCAATTGCGTCACCGGCAGCGACAAGTCGCCGGTGGTGAGCACGCGCAGATTGTCGCGCGCCGCGAGGACCGCCCTGGCTTGTTCCGAAACGCTCGGCGCCAGGATCACCTCGACAAATTGCTGCTCGATGATGGCGCGCGCCGTTGCCGCATCCAATTCGCGATTGAACGCAATGATGCCGCCATAGGCAGAGGTGGGATCCGTCCGGTAGGCAAGCGCGTAGGCGTCCGCAATGCTGCTGCAGCGCGCGGCGCCGCAGGGATTGGCGTGCTTGACGATGACGCAACCGGGGTTGTCGAATTGACGCACGCATTCCAGCGCCGTGTCGGCATCGGCGATATTGTTGAACGACAATTCGCGCCCTTGAATTTGCTTCGCTTGCGTGATGGATGCGCCGATGGCGCGTGGGTCGGTATAGAACGCCGCCTGCTGGTGCGGATTTTCGCCGTAGCGCAGGTCAACGTGCTTCCGAAAAGAGAGATTCAGGTCGTCGGGAAATGTCGGCACCGCGCCGCCGATCGCGCCGGTGAAGTACGCGGATACCATGGCGTCGTACTGCGCCGTGTGCGCAAACGCCTTTGCGCTCAATTTGCGGCGCATGGTCAGGTTGGTGCTGCCTTGATTGGCCGCCAATTCGTCCAGCAATTCCCGGTAGTCGTTCGGATCTACAACCACTGTGACCGAATCATGATTTTTTGCCGCGGCGCGGACCATTGCGGGACCGCCGATATCGATGTTTTCGACCGCTTCTTCATAGGTGCAGTCCGCGCGGCTCACAGTGGCGGCGAACGGGTAAAGATTGACCGCCAGCAAATCGATCGGCTCGATACTGTGCTCGCGCATGACCGGCTCATCGAGTCCGCGCCGGCCCAACAAACCGCCGTGAATCTTGGGATGCAGAGTCTTGACGCGTCCGCCCATGATTTCCGGGAAACCGGTATGCTCCGCGACTTCCTTTACCGGGATTCCATGGCTCGTCAACAGCTTGGCGGTACCGCCGGTCGACAACAACTCGATGCCGCGTTCCCTCAACTCGCGCGCAAATTCCACGATGCCGGTCTTATCGGAAACGCTGAGCAACGCGCGGCGTACGGGCGTAAGCATTAAGACTTACTCGCCGATGCCGAACTCTTTGAGTTTCTTGCGCAAAGTGCCGCGGTTAATGCCCAGAATGGTCGCGGCACGGCTTTGATTGCCCTGCACATGGCCCATTACGACCTTGAACAACGGCTCTTCCACTTCACGCATCACGAGGTCGTACAGATGCGCAGGCTTATGGCCGTTGAGCGTCTCGAAATAGCACTGTAAGGCCTCTTCGGCCTGCGAACGCAATGGCACACCCTTGCCATTGACCTTTAGATCGCGTCCGTTGAATGCAGCCGCGATTTCTCGACGTGATTTCGATTTCTTTTTAGCGACCATGGCCTTAAGTTTAAATCCCCGTTGATTTTTCTTGTCCAAATGTACGCTTACGCAGCGCGCTCCACACCCGTATCGTAATGCTGCAGCAGCGTCGATAGTTGTTCCTCGGGCGTCTCGATTTGAACGAGACGGTTCCGCAAGTCCTCTTGTCCTGGATGCTGCCGGAAATACCAACTCAAGTGTTTACGTGCCACTCGAACACCGGTTTGATCGCCGTAGAAGGCATACAGGTCTTCGAGGTGGGCGCGCATAATATCACGGACTTTTTCCAGCGCTAGCACCGCGCGAATTTCCCCCGTCGATAGAAAAAAATTGACTTCGTCGAAGATCCATGGCCGGCCCTGGGCTGCTCTGCCGAGCATGATGCCGTCGCAGCCTGTCTCCTTGAGAATTTGTTGCGCGCGCTGCGGGGAGGCAATGTCGCCGTTGGCAAATACGGGAATCCTTACTTGCGCTTTGATGGCGCGTACGGTTTCGTGTTCAGCATCGCCCTGATACATGTCGGTGCGGGTGCGCCCGTGGATGGCGAGCGCCGCGATGCCGCTGTCCTCCGCAATTTTTGCGATGCGCGCTCCATTCTTGTTATTCGGATTCCAGCCGGTGCGGGTCTTCAAGGTCACGGGTGCGGCGACTGCTTGCACCACCGTGCGCAAAATGCGCGCGACCAGTTCCTCGTCCTGGAGCAGCGCGGAACCGGCCAATCGATTGCAGACTTTCTTGGCGGGACAACCCATGTTGATGTCGATGATCTCGGCTCCCGCGTCGACATTGCGCCGCGCAGCATCCGCCATCATTGCCGGGTCAAATCCCGCGATTTGCACCACGCGCGGACTGGGTTCGCCGCTGTGATCCATGCGGCGGCGCGATTTGGGAGTGTCCCATAACCGCACGTCGGCGCTGAGCATCTCGGAGGCAGCCAAGCCGGCGCCGAAGCGGCGGCAAAGAATTCGGAACGGACGGTCGGTCACGCCGGCCATGGGCGCGAGCAAGACGTTGGAAGGCAACGTGTAGGGACCTATTTTGACGCTCATCGCTTCGCTTGAGCCGGTGCTTTGTCGTTAGCGCAGGAAACCCTTCGATCCGCGCCGCGCAAGCACACATCGATCTCAAAGCCCTCCGCGCTTTTTCCCGGATCCAGAATGTCCAATGTGGCATCGGCGCGTTCGCCGGGCGCGAGCAGTTTGGCCGTTGGCTTGCCGAGATATTCTGAAGGTTCGAAGTCGCGCGTGCCGATACTGCCGCCGAAGCGGTTGGCGAGCGTCACGCGAAGCAGAGGGTAGGGCTCCAATTGAGCCGCGGTATTGAGGATGCTGGCGCGGACTCGCAATGTCCCCTCGCCGGCCGGGTCTCCGGTCACCCCCCATTGCCTGAGCTGATAGGCAGAAAGATTCGCAGGCGGCGCCACCGGCGTGCCCATCTTGGAGTATAGCGCGCGCAGAGACCCCCCCAGCGGCGCGTGTGCCGCGAGCCAGTCGCGATTTTGGTGAACGACCTGAGCGATGAGCAGCACACCGGCGGTAATTGCGGCGGCGAGCCATGGGATGAACGAGCGCGCGGATTCCTGCGCGCCGGAGTCGAATGGCGAGGCGCGGCGCCTGATCGGGCGCCGCGGTTGCGAGAGCTCGACGATCGGTCTGGCCTCGACCGAGGATTCGATGCCCGACAGCATTTCAAGGCGGACCTCTTCCGGCACCTCGAAGCCGCTCGGCGCGGGCGCCGGGCTCGCTGCCGTGGGTGCCGCGGAATTCGGTCCCGCCGCAAGCGGAATGGCAGTGCCGGGATCCGCGGCGTTGAAGACTTCGATCTCTTCGGCCTCCGCGGACTCCTGCGCCGGCGGCGGCGGCATCCGCGCCCGAACTCCGCGCTTGGTCTCGACGAAAATCCGGTCCAGTTCTCCCGGGGGGAGAGTGAATTCCAATGAGCCTTCGCCCGATTGCTCCGGCGCCGAATCTTCGGTGAGAGCCGAGGGCGCAGCGGCGGCCTCGCTCTCATTCCAATCGAGAATCTGCAATCGCGCTATCTCTACTCCCGGAGGAGCAAAATCATCCGAGTCCGGCGGCGCGCGCCGCGGAGACGGCGGCGCGGGTGATTCTAAAATGTTGTCGGCCCGGGTTTCCAAATCGAATGAGCTTTCGCCGGCGGTAAAGGCGCTGGCATCTTCCGCGAGATGAGCCAAGGCGTTGAAAATCTCTCCGCATTTTCCGCAACGCACCTGTCCGCCAGCCGCGCGCAGCACCTCCGCGGATAGCCTAAAGACAGTCTCGCATTTAGAACATTGCGTAAACACGCTATGGATATCTCCGCGCGTGGATGCAGCACCACTCGTCCCGCTCTATAACTTGCACCATATCAAAACCGGATGCGTATGCGCCCTTTACGGCGTAGGCCTGCGTTTTCAAAAGCCCCGAGAGCAGCAAATGGCCCCCGGGCTCGCAGGCAAGGGTCAGTTTGGGCGCCAATTCGATCAAGGGTCCGGCCAAAATATTCGCCAGCACGCAGAATGCAGTCGGCAGGCCGGTTTCGATACCCTGCACCGTGATGTTGTGCGCGACGCCGTTAAGCCGTGAATTGTCGCGTGTGGCAATGAGCGCCTGCGGGTCAAGATCCACGGCGATGACGTGCGCGGCGCCGAGTTTCAACGCCGCCACGCCCAAAATACCGGAGCCGCAGCCGTAATCGATCACCATCCGGCCCTCGAGGGGCAATGAATCCAAGACTTGCAGGCACAGCGCTGTGGTGGGGTGCGTGCCGGTGCCGAAGGCGAGTCCCGGATCCAGACGCACCACAATGGCCTGCGGGTCCGCGGGCGCCTCGGCAGCGCGTGGACAAACCCAAAGCCGGCGTCCAAAGCGCAATGATTTCCAGCCCGTGAGCCAGGCGCGCTCCCAGACCTGATCTTGAACGGCGCGCACGCGGGCAGTCTGTGTGACATGCGGGCCCAATGCGGTGGCGAGCCGGTCGAGATTCAGCGCCGCATCGCTCGATTCTTGAAACAGAGCGCGCACCAGCGTGTCGCTCCACAGCCGCACCTCGCCCGGCTTGGGCTCGAGCACGGGTTCGTCGCCGCGATCGACGAATGTAATGGAGCTTGCACCAACTTCGAGCAGTGCCGCCTCGACCGCGTCGGAATTCAACGCGGCGAGCGGAAATTCGATTTCATAAAATCTCATCAGTGCAACATCCTGCGAGATGTTACTTCAGCCCCAATCGCCGCTCGAGATAGTGAATATCGGTTCCGCCCTGCCTGAATGCGGAATGATTGAATATCTCCTGATGCAACGGGATGTTGGTCTTGATGCCTTCAACCACCATCTCCGCCAGCGCGTTGCGCATGCGCGCGATCGCGGTGTCGCGTGTGTCGCCATACGCGATGACCTTGCCGATCATGGAATCATAAAACGGCGGCACGTTGTAGCCGGTATAGACGTGGCTGTCGACCCGGATTCCGGGGCCGCCCGGCGAGTGCCACAGGCGGATCGGGCCTGGACTCGGGGTGAAATTTTTCGGATCCTCGGCGTTGATGCGGCATTCCACGGCGTGGCCCCGGATCTGAATGTCATTCTGCCCGTAGGGCAGCGGTTCGCCCGCGGCGATGAGCAACTGCGCTTTGACGATGTCGATTCCCGTGACCAGTTCGGTCACCGGATGCTCGACCTGAACGCGCGTGTTCATTTCGATAAAATAGAATTCGTTGTCCTGGTACAGGAACTCCAGGGTGCCGGCGTTTCGGTAGCCCACTTCGCGCACGGCCCGGGCGCAGCGCTCTCCCATGGTTTTGCGCTGCTTGGCGGTCAGGCCGGGCGCGGGCGCCTCTTCGATGACCTTTTGGTGGCGGCGCTGCATCGAGCAATCGCGCTCGCCCAAATGCACCACATTGCCGTAGTTATCCGCCAGCACCTGGAACTCGATGTGGCGCGGTTTTTCGAGAAACTTCTCCATATAGACCTGATCATTGCCGAAGGCAGCCAGCGCTTCTGACTGCGTCACGCCAATGGCATTCAATAGTGAGGCATCGGTGTGCACCACGCGCATCCCGCGCCCGCCGCCTCCGCCCGACGCCTTGATGATCACCGGGTAGCCGATGTCCTTGGCGATGCGGAAGTTCTCATCAGCGTCCTTGCCCAGAGGTCCGTCGGACCCGGGTACGCAGGGGACGCCCGCCGCCTTCATGACTTTGATGGCCGAGACTTTGTCGCCCATGAGACGGATGGTTTCCGCGCGAGGTCCGACGAAAATGAAGCCGCTCTTCTCGACGCGTTCGGCGAAATCGGCGTTTTCCGACAGGAACCCATAACCGGGGTGGATGGCCACCGCGTCCGTGACCTCGGCCGCGCTGATGATCGCGGGCATGTTGAGATAGGAGAGCGCGGATTGCGGCGGGCCGATGCAGACGGTTTCATCCGCCAGGAGAACATGCTTGGTGTTGAAATCGGCGGTGGAATGCACCGCCACGGTCTTGATACCCAGTTCGCGGCAGGCGCGCAAGATGCGAAGGGCGATCTCGCCGCGGTTCGCGATGACAACTTTTTCGATCATCTCAAACTATTCGATGATGAACAGAGGCTGACCGAACTCAACCGGCTCACCGTTCTTCGCCAGCATGGCCGTGACCCGGCCTTCTTTGTCGGATTCGATCTGATTCATCATCTTCATCGCCTCGATGATGCATAAGATCTGACCGACTTTGATCTCGCTGCCGATTTCGACGAAGGGCTTTGCGCCGGGAGAGGCCGACGCATAATAGGTGCCCACCATGGGAGAGGTCACGGTGTGCTCATCGTTGCGGGGTGCCCGTTCGGCCGCCGAGGTTGCTGCGGTGGCGGGCGTTGCGGCCGCGGCTGGCGCTGCGTGGATGACCTGCGCAGCAGGAGCCGCCGCCAGCTGCATCCCGGCGCGGGGATGACGGCTGATGCGAACCGATTCCTCGCCCTCCGAAATCTCCAGTTCCGAGATGCCTGACTCCTCCAGCAACTCGATCAACTTCTTAACCTTGCGAATATCCATCCGCGAACCCCTTCAAATTTTGTTTTAAGGTTGAGTCAGGCGCGCGGCGGCGGCTTGCAGCGCAAGCTCGTAGCCTATCGGGCCCAATCCATAGATGCAGCCGACTGCGATGTCGGACAGATAAGAGTGATGGCGGAAAGCCTCGCGCGCGAACACATTGCTCAAGTGAATCTCGATGAACGGCACGCCCACCGAGAGGAAGGCATCGCGCAGCGCAATGCTGGTGTGCGTGAAGGCACCGGGATTGATGATCACGAATCCGATGCCGTCGTGCTTGACCGCGTGAATCTTGGCGACCAATTCATGCTCGGCGTTGCTTTGAGCCGCGATGAGTTCGTGCCCCAGGGCATGGCACTGCGTTTTGAGCTTTGTCTCGATGTCTTGTAGCGTGGCGCTGCCATAGATAGCCGGCTCACGAGTGCCAAGCAGGTTTAAGTTGGGGCCATTCAAAAGCAAAACTCGGGCCATTTTGAGATCAATTCTCAGCGCGGTTGCGCTACAAAGGTCCGCGATAATAACCAGAAATTGAAGTGAATAGGCAAGCTTCGGCGGCGAACGTCGCGCTAAAAGCTTATCCAGCGTTCTTTCTCGCCATGGTTTCGAGGGCGTCGGCAATGGCGCGCCGCGCTTCAGGGAGTTGAATGCGCTCCTGATTGAGATTTTGGACCTCCGAGAGGATGAAATCGGCCTGCGACCGATGCAATTCGCCCACGAACAGGGCCACGACCTCGCCGCGGCGGTCCGTAAAAATAGTGAAGGGAAGGGCCGGCGATTCCATGCCAAATTTGGCGGCAACCTCCAGAGCGTCCTGCTCGCCAATCAGCACCGGGTAGTCAATTTTGAACTGCCCTGCGTACTGCCGGACCTTGTCGGCATAGTCCACGGCAATACCGACGACCGTAAGATTACGGCCGGCCCAATCGGCGGCCAGGGTTTTGAGCAGGGGTATTTCTCGTCGGCAGGGAGCGCACCACGTCGCCCAAAAATTGATCACCAAAGATTGACCACTCCAGGCGCCAATTGAGACGGATTTGCCCGACAAATCCTTGAGCGAGAAGTCCGGCAGCCGGGCGGGGATCACGGGACGGGGCGCTGTCTCCGCGGCGAAATCGTCTTTGGGATTAGGAGCGCTGGCAACGCCCGCGGGCACCGCCACCGCGGGCTGCACGACCCGGTGGGCGGAGTGAAACTTCAGCCCCGCCCATATTCCGAGCAGGACGACCAACGCCCCGCCGAGGTAGCGCAGGCCGGGGGTCTTCATGCCGGCAGGTCGAGCTTGCGGCCCTTTCGCAGCACCAACCCCGCGAGCAGAAACGCACACGCACCGGCGATAATGGCTGTGCGCTCAAAGGGCTGGGCCGGTTCATTGGTGGCGGCGGCCGATGCGCCGACGGTTGGGAAAACCACCTTGGTAATCGGGGGATAACACAGGCCAGCTTCTGCACAGCCCTGATAGATGACTTTGATTTGAAGCGGATGCGCGCCGGCGTCGATGCGCGAGTACGGGACCGCCGCCTCGACCTGTTGCGTATAGATCTGCTGCGTGCCCAAATAGGGGTCGGTCTTGACAATGCCGGGCGGCAGCTCTGGCGTACCGATGATCAGATCCGGGCTTTCCGCTTTGACCTCAATTTTTGAGCGATAAAGATAGTAGCCGTCCGCGATGACCCAGCGGACCTTCAAGAGCTTGCCGTCGACTCGTGCTCCGACCCGAAAGGCGACGTCCGGCGGCAGAAAATCCGTCGCGTTGGAATCAATACCCCGCATCCACCATGGTTTGGCGTGTGCGGCCGGCGCGATGCCCAGCATCAACGATGCAAAGAAAGCTACAGTCAAGGCGGAGGCGGGAGATCTTTTCATGGCGGCACTTTAGTAGGCAGAGCGCAGGCGCGCCAGTTCCTTAATATTGCTGCGACACAACAAAAATTAAGCGGTTCAGGCCTTGAATCGTAACAATTCGACGCTATGATTAGCAGCCTCGATGGGAGAGTGCTAACAACACTCCCCCCTTTGTTAACCCAACCTAAGCATTAGGAGTCTTGTCTTATGAAGATTCGTCCGCTTCATGACCGCGTGATCGTGAAAAGAGAGGAAGAGGAGCGTAAGTCTCCAGGTGGCATCGTGATCCCGGACACCGCGACCGAGAAGCCCATTTTCGGCAAAGTCATTGCGGTTGGTAAGGGAAAGATTTTAGAGAACGGCGAGATTCGCCCGCTCGACGTCAAGGTCGGCGACAAGATTCTGTTCGGCAAATACAGCGGCACCGAAGTAAAGATGGACGGGGACGAATTAGTTGTGATGAGAGAGGAAGATATTATGGCCATCGTGGAAGGCAAATAAGCCCGGCCAATCCGATCTTACTTCGCGCAAATCAAATTTAATTAGAGGTATCAGCAAATGGCAGCTAAAGACGTACGCTTCAGCGACGACGCTCGGGCACGCATGTTCAAGGGTGTGAATATTTTGGCGAATGCCGTCAAGGTCACGCTCGGTCCCAAAGGCCGTAATGCCGTGCTCGACAAGAGCTTCGGCGCTCCCACCGTCACCAAGGACGGTGTCTCCGTTGCAAAGGAAATCGAGCTGAAGGATAAGTTCGAGAACATGGGCGCGCAGATGGTGAAGGAAGTTGCTTCCAACACCTCCGACGAAGCCGGCGATGGCACCACCACCGCGACCGTTCTCGCCCAGGCGATCATCCGTGAGGGCCTCAAGGCCGTTGCGGCGGGCATCAATCCGATGGACCTGAAGCGCGGCATCGACCAGGCGGTCGTGGCGGCCACCGAAGAGTTGAAGAAGCTCTCCAAGCCCTGCAAGGATCCGAAGGCGATTGCGCAGGTCGGCACGATCTCCGCGAACTCCGACGAGAGCATCGGCAAGACCATTGCGGATGCGATGGCGAAGGTCGGCAAGGAAGGCGTGATCACGGTTGAAGAAGGCTCGGGCCTCGAGAATGAGCTCGAAGTGGTCGAGGGCATGCAGTTCGATCGCGGCTACCTTTCGCCGTATTTCATCAACAATCAGCAGAGCCAGAGCGCCGAGCTCGACAAGCCGCTGATCCTGTTGATCGACAAGAAGATCTCCAACATTCGCGAGTTGTTGCCCCTGCTGGAAGCCATTGCGAAGGGCGGCCGACAGCTTTTGATCGTAGCGGAAGATGTGGAAGGCGAGGCGCTCGCCACATTGGTCGTCAATACGATCCGCGGCATCGTCAAGGTCGCCGCCGTCAAGGCGCCGGGCTTCGGCGATCGCCGCAAAGCCATGCTGCAGGACATCGCGGTCCTCACGGGCGGCACGGTCATCTCCGACGAGGTCGGCTTGTCGCTCGAGAAAGCGACCCTGAACGACCTGGGTGAAGCGAAAAAGATTCTGGTGGAGAAAGAGAACACCACCATTATCGACGGTAACGGCAAGGCCTCTGACATCAAGGCGCGCGTCGAGAGCATTCGCCAGCAGATCGAGGAAGCGACCTCTGACTATGACAAGGAAAAACTGCAGGAGCGCGTTGCCAAGCTCTCCGGCGGTGTTGCCGTGATCAAAGTCGGTGCTTCAACCGAAATCGAAATGAAGGAAAAGAAGGCCCGCGTCGAAGATGCGTTGCACGCAACCCGTGCGGCAGTTGAAGAAGGCGTGGTTCCGGGCGGCGGCGTTGCTCTGGTCCGTGCGCTCAAGGCCATCGAGAAGCTGGTCGGCAAGAACGAAGATCAGACCACTGGCATCAAGATCCTGGCTCGCGCAATTGAAGAGCCGCTGCGTCAAATCGTCGCCAATGCGGGTGAGGATGCCGCGGTTGTCCTGAACCGGGTCCGCGAGGGCAAGGGCACCTTCGGTTACAACGCCCAGACAGGCGAGTACGGCGATATGATCGAACTGGGCATCCTGGATCCGACCAAGGTGACGCGTCTGGCTCTGCAGAACGCCGCCTCGGTGGCGGGCCTGCTGCTCACCACGGAAGTCATGATTGCCGAGTCGCCAAAGGAAGAAGAGCATGCACATGGCGCCCCGGGCGGCGGCATGGGTGGCATGGGTGGTATGGACATGTAACACCGGCCGCAAAGCTGGTGACGGTCAAAAGAGAGCGGACTTCAAGTCCGCTCTTTTTTTTTAAGGTTTCGGCGCTGACATGGACACGATGGTCTTTTCCGCTTCGATCAGCGATTGATCGGGTCGGTGTTCTCCATTCGACCAATACGTGTGCCACCGCGTCTCGAGGCTGTAGGTCCGCAGCGTCGTAGGATCCGTGACCAGGCGCATCGTGGTGACCGACCACAGCCGCGGCACCTGGCCGCGCGCCAGATGCGCTCCGCGGGCAAGCATCTCGAGGTCTGTTTTGAGAATGGCCGGGTCGGGCGCCGCGCGCAATACGATTTCGATGCAGGACAGTTCCGAGGAGCCCGCACTGCACGGCACCGGCCGGGAATAGCTGAACTGTATTTGGTGGGTCAGCAGGGCTTGGGGTGCAAGCGGCAGGCGAAGCGTCGCCGTCATGTTGTACCAAACGCCTTGTTCAAGCGTCGCGCCAATCCAAGTCCCTGCCTCGAGATCGTAGTCCTCGGCGGTTTGCGCCTCCGTGGTTTCGGGCGACAGCGCGTCTCTGACAGCTGCACCAACGAGGCGCGCCAGCTGGGTTGAATCTTGGTCGTTTGAGCCCGAGCCCAACGAACCGAGGTCCCGGCCCAGCGTTTTGGCGTCCGCGCGCGCGCGGCTACCGAATCTGAAGTCGTCTGTGCCCCAATCGAAATCGCCTTTGCGTGTGAGACGATAGTCGTGAAAATGCATCAGCACACGGGCAAGAGAGTTCGCATACGTCTCTGCCAGCGGTTCGCTCTTGGATGGTTTGCTCTCCGGGGGTGCGCTGTTGGGCAGTTCGCCGAAATCGAAGTGCGGATCGCCGGGTTGGAAGGACACCACCCAACTGCCCAAGCCCTTGCGCACGCGCCGCTGCGCGCTTCTTGAAGCGTGGAAATGCGCGAAATCCGCGCCGGCAAGCTGTGAGACATCGGATTGCAATGTCAGCGTCGCGTCGCTCGCCGCCCAACCGAAAGACAGCGTCGCGGAGCGCTCTGGAAAATCGTTCATCCACGCTTCGATGTGCTCTGGACTGGCGTCTTGATTGGTCCACTGCATGAGCAGCTGATAATTCTCCGCCGCGTCGTCCTCGAAACCGTACTCGCGATCCAGGTCCAAGGTCGCTTTCAGCGCCGCCGAGGCGGCGGCAATGTCGCCCAGTTTGTGATACGCGACGCTGACGTTGAACTGCATGGTGACCATCGATACTGCATCGAATGCGTCGCGATACAGCTCCACGGCGCGTTGCGCGGCGTTGAGCGCCGCATGCAATTCTTGGTCGCGTAGCGCTGCGCCGGCGCCGCACGAGGCCCGCGCCGAATGCAACTCGTACTCTACGTCCGCAATGCGCGCCAGGCCGGAAGGCAGCACGATGGCGAGCGCGCGACTGGCCGTCGCGACTTTCAGCTGGTTTTGTGCTTCATCCAGGTGCGCGCGGCA
>CAVSVK010000012.1:0-373781 GCA_963731465.1 uncultured Gammaproteobacteria bacterium | reverse complement strand
TGAGGGCGAAGGCGACTGCGCAAAGGCCGAAGATCAAGCGCTGGCGTCGGTCGTCCGACGGGCACACCGAGACGGCAAGTTCGTAAGTCAGCCAGAGCATCACGCTGTGCGCTATGGCCAGTACCGAACTGATTTCGAGAGACGAGAGGGTGCTGCTGGCCAGATAGTACAAGGGCACATAGATGTAAGGATTGAAGTAGGACTGCGGTCCGGCCGGGAAGTAGTCCTGAGCGAAACGGTCGTGGACTGCGCTAAACCCGGCATACAGGTGATAGCTGAGCGCGTCCGACGCCATGTCCTTACCAAGGAGGTAATTGGCAACCACCGCCAGGACGGTGCACGCCACATAGACCGGCAATCGGTAGGGTGCGCCAACACCTTGCGTGGCGGCGATCTTCACTGTCCGGCCTGCATCAATCTAGCGAAGTAGGAGCCGTGCCGGCGCCCGCATTCGATCGGCAGGGGCCCCTTGGCCCACGCTTCCTCGCGTCCAACGAAAATCTCGTGAAAGTCTCGGGTCGGGTCGATGAACTTGACCTCCCCCTCGCCGACCCAGGCTGTCAAGTCAGTCGCGCCATACGATCGCATCCACACTTGATTGACGTGCTCGGTTTGCGGGCGAGGAGGTTGAAACAACGTGGGGCAGGCATCTTCCAAGCGATCCAGCACCACATCGACTGCTCGACGAGCCGCCATTTCCCGCGACCCATCACTGCTGTCAGCCACGAGATGGCAACTTGCCAGATGATTCGTGTACCGAAGCTTGCCGCGGGACGGTATCACAGGGCCCGGGAGGGAGCTTGCCAGCGGCCGCCAAACCATCGGCCGCATCCCCCGCACGGTGATCGTCTCGCAATCGCTCATGTCGACGCGAAGGCTCAAATATACGCAGAGTATCGTCAACGTCCGATTGACGCGGTGCGCGTGACTCTGAATCCTCGTGAATGCGATCGCCGCTAACCAGAACACGCAGATGCGGCGCACTGTGCGCGATCATGGCACGAAGGTGCGCCGCGGTTGCGCCGTCGGGTCCGAGCGGGTACCCTCCGGCAAAATTAACCGTTCCAGATCCTTTTGGGAGAAACGGGAGCGATGTAGGAATTGGACAGCATGCCAAGCGACAAGTATAAGTTCGGCTGGCTCGCGAGCTTCTCTGGAATTTCCACATCGAACCAGCGCCCATCCCAGGGCGCCGGATTCCACCGATAGTCGGTTCCAAGTGTGAGCTGAATCCCTTGCGCGACAAACAGGGCGAGCAATATGCCATTGCGGCCGAGGGTGTGATTGGCCAGCAGTCGAAACAATAGAGCGACCGCAAGCACGGCGGCGACGCATGCCATCGGGATGAAGTATCGGCTGTTTCCTGAACCGTCCAGCCATACGATCCATTCAGCGGTGAAAGCGCAGCCAAGCGCGATCAGTGCGCGGGTAGCCGATTCAGAGGACGGAGCCGGGGCAGGAATTGATTCACGCCTGACGGACCGCCAGATCCGGGCAGCGACAAAAACCAGAAACACCAGCAGCAACAGGACGTAACGAATGTCCGGAGACGACATTTCCTCATGAACCATTTCCCCAGTGCCTGACATTGCGAATGGACGCAGCAGGGCATCGGTCAGCGAATCGGGTATGAAGCGGTAGGCTTTTGACGTCGCAGTTGTAGAGTAGGGAGTTTTGAATACATTGTTCAGCAACGGAAACATCGGGTTTCCGAAGGTTCTTGCCAGCCGATAGGACCACGGCGCGGCGGCGACCACGAAACTCGCGCCGAGCGACGCGCCAAAGTAGAACAGACTGCGAAGTCGCCCGAGAAACGGCAGCGGCACAAAGGCCACCAAGAAGAATCCAGCCGAATGCGTGGATGCTGTTGGTCGGCTTCAGGGCGGTCGCAATCCCGAGCAGGATCGCGCCGACAACCATGGGCGTCGTGCGCGGGTAGCGGACGGCTTGAACCAAAAAGAGCCATCCCCCGAGCACCAAGGCCGTGGTGGTGATGTCCGAAAAACTCGCGCCGATCTGCTGCAGCAGAATGGGGTTCATGAACGCCAGGACGGTGGCGCACAAGCCGAAGAGAAAGCGCCCCTGACGGTCTTCCGACGGACAAACGCGGCACGCGAGTTCGTAAGTGAGCCACAGGACCACGCTGTGAATCACTGCCATTACACTGCCTACCGCCAGTGCCGGCAGACCCGATTTCACCAGGACATAGAATGGGACGTAGGCGTACGGGTTGAAATAGGATTGAAGTCCCGCCGCAAAGTAATCTTGCTCAAACCGATCGTTGAGCGCGCTGAATCCCGAATAGAAGTGGTACTGCAGCAGATCCGATGCCATTTCCTTGCCGAAGACATAGTTCAAGGCAACCGCCAAAACCGTGCACGCGGCGAAGACGTACCATCGATACGGCGCTACTTGGCCAAGGGCGGGAGAGGCGCGATGCACGGCTTCAGAGGTCATCACGAACGTGCGGAGGCATGGCGAACGGCGTCGGCGGCCACGGTTTCCTCGTGATAGGACTCCTCAGCATTGACGTTCCAGATCGCCTCCTTCGGCGCCCTTTTGGCGATCGCGTTTACCGCGGCGTTGGCGGCCAGCATGGAATGGTCCTGATTGTTGTACCGGTGCATTCCATTTCTACCGATCGGGTAAAGGTTGGAGAATCGATCCAGATAATTGCGCAAGTCGCCAAACTGGCGGTATGCGCCAAAGTACGCAGGATATGCGCTGGGGACCCGTACGACAGTGCCGCCGATCACATCTTTGCGGTCAATGAGACCGATCTTCTCGAGTTCGCCGCCGGCGAAGTTCAGAAATTCCTCATCCTCCATGGCCCACAAATCGTCGCCTTGGTCGCAGAAATATTCCAGACCCAGCCAGACGGTACTTGGGTCGGCAACCAGCGCGGGGCTCCAATTGTTGAAAATTTGCAGCCGCCCGATGCGCACATCAGGCTCCTGGATGTAGATCCAATTGTCGGACGGAGTCGGGCGGCCTCGCATACTTCGCAGAAGCAGGCCCGCGGTCATGAAACTTCGGTAGGGAAGATCGGCGGCAATCTGCGCGATGCGCGAGTCCTCAGGTCTCAACATCGCAATCAAGTTCCTTGACCGGCATCGTCGAAACAAAGTAGTCGCAAGGCACGCGTCGAACTGCGCCGGTAGCCTCATCGAACACATCGACGCTGACGATCTTGTCGGCCACGCGCTCCAAGGCCACCACACGCTGCCGCAGGTGAACCGTTCCCCCAGCGTGGCCACGCGCCGGGCCACTTCCTCCCACATCTGGCCGGGTCCGAATTTGGGATACAGGAACCGCTCTATCAGACTGGTTTCCGTCCCCTTTTGAGCGGCGTCGGATGAGTTGCGGAACGGGCTCGTCAGCGCGTGCGCGATGGCTTTCGCCACCGACAGGCCTTTGATGCGCTGCGCGCCCCATTCCGCGGAAATGTCCGTGCATGGGACGCCCCACACCTTTTCGGTGTAGTCCTTGAAAAAAGTGCGGTACAGACGGGTTCCGAATCGGTTGATGAGAAAATCTTCCAAGCTTTTCTCGGGTGATCGGGACTTGAGTTGCGCCCGGCCGTAGCTCAATCCGATTCTGATGGCTTCGACCATCCCTAGATTCCTGACCGTGCTTGCATTCAGTGTCAGCGGATAGTCGAAAAACCGTCGCCGATAGAAAATTCGCGACAGGCGTTTGCGAACCAGCATGACGGCGTCGGAGGAGGCGGGCGCTATCTCCTCGGGCGTCAGCTCGTGCGATTGGCCTTGGTAGTGGATGCGCAGCGCGCCCGTTGGCTGCATCTCTCCATCGGCCACCGGCAGGATCTCCTGCCACCACCGCATCACCCAATCGGATTTGGAAAAAAATCGGTGACCGCCGAGATCCATTCGATTGCCGCGGTAGTTGATCGTCTTGGAAATGCCGCCCACTTGGCCGTCGGCCTCGATGACGATGGGCGTGATATCAGTCCGTCTCAGGAGTTCGAGGGCGGCCGTCAGGCCGGCGGGCCCTGCTCCGGCTATGACTGCAATTTTCTGCGATTTATTCGCCCGAGACATGATGTGCAGCATCCAAGCCGTGCGATAAACGGCGAAGAGAAACCGGCGGCGCGACCGTCCTCATGTTGCCGACCGTACCGATCTCACTTTGCGGCAGTCATACAGGTTCCAATCCTTCCAAATTCCGGCGTGTTCGTGACGCACGGGATCGAATCCCACCTTTTTCGGCGCAATGACGAAACCAAGCTGCGGATCGGCGCAGACTGCGATCAAATTCTCAGCCGTCAGCGGACGTGTGGTGACTTCTTTCTTTCGTGCGCTGTCCGCCTGACGCAGACCGGTCAGTATTTTCCAGTCCGGATCCATGAGCGGCAGCAGTACTTCCGAACGTCGCCGAACCTCGAGCGAGGTCTTGCGGGAAAAGACCACGCCGCTCGATTGATCGAGCGCCAGATAATTCGGCCGCTCCAACGTGAACCAAACGAACGAGCCCACATCACGTGTCGGCGCGACCAGCACCGTGGCGGTCGGTGGAATGGCATTTTCCCAATCCGCGAATTCGCGCTCTGTCCGCGGCGTCCGCCAGGGTGCGGGATTGCTTGAATGCCGCCGGAAAGGTAGCAAGGGACAAGACCATGAGCATCGTGGCGATGAGCCTGGACATCCATGGCGTGCGGCCGGATTCTCGAGTCCCTTAAAGACCAGTGCCGCCAGCAGGACCGCCAGGAGTCTCAATGCCGAAAATGCTTTGTCCTTGTGCAGCGCACCTGAGGGCGCGCGTCCCGGATGCCGCCGTTGACGGCTGCACGACGGGCCAGGCACTTCACCAAAGCCCACACCAGGATGCCGACGCCGAGCGCAGCGGCCACCCATCGACAATAAGACGGCCGGACGAGAGCTGATACGCGCCCGGGTCGACCAGAGGACCAATGCCGAGCAATGCGCAAGCCGTGCGATTGACCCCCGGGCAAAGTCCAAGCCGACACCAGCAATAGAGCGCAGAGCGGACCGCATTTCTCGTCGCGCCACACTCGCCGCACCGTGATGGGAACCAGAGCGGCGCCGATGAAGACGGTAATCCAGACCCATCGCCAGGCCTGACCCTGCACCAGGAGCGCGACCGGATCATTGAGGCCGCCGATGAGCGCCACTGCGAGACCGGCGGCTCCCACCAGCGCTGCCGTCGCGCAGAGTTTGCGCAGACGTAGGTCTTCCACCGAGATTGCCGTCAATCCCAGGGAAATGAATGGCTGCGCGTTGATGTCCCAATCGCGCATCGACCAGAGTTGCAAGAATAGAAACTGCGAGCGTTCCTGCACCACGTCCAACCACGGGGCATCCATGACGGTCAGCAGCAGCCGAGGCCGCCGGCAGGTTGCCGGCGACGAGCGCTATGGTAAGAGTCGCGAATATGCCTCCGATTGCGCCCATGACACCCGCGCGAACCGGCAGCCAGAGGCAAAACAGCAAGAGCAATCCGGGCAGCGCCATCAGCGGATGGATAAAAAGCGTTCCCAGCGCCAGTAATAAACCGAGTCCCTTCCTCTCGCGGAAGTGGCAGGCAAGCGCGGTACATGATCAATGCTTCGGCCGGCAGGCGCGCCGTCAGAAAGGGATCCAAAATCCGAAATACTCCGGATCCGCCAAAGTCTCCGGCGATGATCAATAGAAATGCGACCGCCAGCCAGGCGTGCCGCGCCCGACGACGGCTGAAGCAAAACTCCAAGACGCGGCCAGGAACCAAGCGGTAAAAATCAGGGTGAGCAGTCGAGCCGCATTCTCCAGCCCCAGTAAATCGATGCACCACGCATACAGGGGTGAGAACAATGTGAATTGATCCTGCGAAGTGTTTTGCAGATAGAGGTCGGCCGCGAGCTGTGTATGGAGTCTCGCGAACGACTGAAACGCGTAGATCTGTCCGTCGTTGGTGAGGCCGTGGTAGCCATGTAGAGCTAGCCAAAGCGTTACCAGCAATAGAGCAACGTGAATTTCGATTGAAGTCCGAAGTTCACAAGGGGGGTCGAGTTTCGAAGCCCGAAAGCCGAGGCTTCGACGAGTGCATCTGCTCAGGAGTCGGGCGGCGGCACAGCCAGATAGGCGAGACGGCGCATCTCCAGACGTCCCCTCGTGACGGTGTCGAGGATAATTCCTGCGATGAAGCTGAGGGCGGACAAAAGAACCAAGCCCGTCGCCAGAATGGCAGTCGGCTGGCGAGGCACGAGGCCGGTCTTGATGAAAGTAATGACCAGCGGAATGCCGAGGCCGAGAGCAACCGCAGAGCAGAGACGCCCCCTATTGCGGAAAAGAATCGCATCGGGCGTTCGTTCTTGTAGAGAACTACTATCAAGCGAACTATTCTCAGGCCGTCCACATACGTGCGAAGCTTGCTGGTAGATCCGGTGATCCGAATCCGGTATGGCGTGACAACCTCGGCGACCGGCAGCTGCAGCTCCAACGCGTGAATGGTGAGCTCGGTCTCAATCTCAAAACCGCTCGACATGGCGGGGAACGACTTCACGAAGCGGCGCGAAAAGACCCGGTATCCTGAAAGCATGTCAGAGAATCGCTTGCCAAACAGATTCGCGACAGCGAATGTCAGCAAGCGATTGCCGAATTGATGACCTGTCCGGTACGCAGCAGCGTGCGAAGCGACCCGGGTCCCGACAACCATGTCGAGGCGCTCTTCGAATAATCGATTCACCATATGGGCAGCGTAGCCAGGGTCGTAGGTCGCGTCGCCGTCCGTCATGACATATGCGTCTGCGTCCACGTCGGCAAACATGCGTCTTACGACGTTGCCCTTTCCTTGCAGTGTTTCCCGCCGTATCAGGGCTCCGGCAGCGCTGGCATTTGCGACCGTTTCATCGGTCGAATTATTGTCGAACACGTATATGCTTGCGCCCGGCAGCGCGGATTTGAAACCATGAACTACTTCCGCAATGGAATGCGCTTCGTTGAAGCACGGAACTATCACCGCGATTTTTCGCCGTGGATCCAGCAATGAATTGGCGGCAGCAGGGTCCATTGCGGAGTATTTTACATCGTCAGCGTGGATCATTTGTGCTCAAAGTGGTGGCGACCCTGGATGCCCGGGACCACACTGTACCGTATCGGTCCGCATACACTCTGTGAAGCTCTGGGTAGTACTGCGCCATCATCTGCTCGTCTGCGGCCGCGCCGTGGCTGTACATCCGGATCTCGTTTCGGCGGAGCCAGGGATCATTCTGCACCAGGTCCGCCCCGTAAAAGGAGTGCCTGCCGTCCAGAATGACGACACGCCTTTCGGTGCCCGTATATTGAGGCACCTGGCTTACGTCGCGGGCCATAAAGGCTTCCACCTGCCAGGCGCGGAAGCCTACTCCGAAGACCAGGGTAAGGAGTACGCAGGTTGCAACGAAGTTTTTGGTCTCGCCGTCCTCGAATAGGCGTGGGTGAGAGCTGGCTGTCGCTGTGGTATTCGCGCGGGACGGAACAGAGCAGCCGTCGCCAGCAGCGGCAAGGCCATCCAGGCAGAGTGGAAGTACCGGTAACCCCAACCGTGCCCTTGGTCGACCGGCACGAGGAAATATCCAAAGAGCGTCAGGAGCGCCGAAGCGGTGAACAACCGGCACAACGTGTCCTGGCGCCACCGTACTGCGCCGACGGCGGCAAGAATCATCAGTCCCGGGACGGCCCACACCCATGTCTTGGCGATCCCGATGAGGCGTGCAAGCACCACCGTCGCATTCGGGCAGCGAAAAGATCTCGATCATGTGCTGCAGTCGATGCAAGGGTGCAGCCGGTCCGGCGGCGGACACGAGTCCCTCGCGCAGCAGGTGCCCGGAGAATAGAAACCAGCCCAGTCCCAGCAGTACGCAAAGCGGCAGATAGCCTGCGATGAGCGAGGCAAACAGCCGCATGCCGCCCCGTCGAGTGGCGACCCAGACCAGCCAGGGCGCAGCGAAGAGCATGTGCGGCACCGGGTTATGCAGTGCGAGCGCGAGTGACCCTACGACACCGGCTGCGGCGGCGCGAAGCGGAGTCGGACGGACCAGCAGCAGGGCGTACACTGAGTTGGCCAACAGGTGGGCCGGCATCGAGTAATAGGAGATGCCGTTGGCGAAGATCACGGGCGACGCGATCGTCAGCAGCAGCGCAAAACCGGCCGCTTCGCGATCATCGAACATCTCGAGCGCAAGCCGATGAATGACCAGAAGCGTCAGCGCGGATATGACGGGATTGCACAGCCATGGGACGCTTGCCCAGGTAAAGGGTGTGAGCAGCAGCGCAAAGCCCGGCCAATAAGCCTCGGCCACGCTGCCGGTAACTCGTGACACATTCAGAAAGTAGTCCTGGAATCCACGGCGGGATGAGCCAGTCCAACTGGGGGGCTGGAAATCTGCCGTGCAGCTGGCCCGCCGCGAATACGCGGCTCTGGAAGTACGCTGCGTACTCGTCCATGGCGAGCGGATGATTGTGGTAGATGACCAGAGTGCCGAGCGCGAGCAGCGATGCGGTGATGATTGCGATGACAAGGGGTTGATCACCGGCCCAGCGGACGAACCGTCGTGCAGGAAGGTACCGCGATCCGAAGAGTGCGCCCCCGAGTATGAGCAGCGCACACACCGTGCCCGGGTAGTCGTTGTCGGCAAACAGCACGAAGAAGCTGGTCGCGAGGCCATGCATGTCGCCACTCTGGCGCAATTGATGGGTCCACAGCAGTATGGCGGTGGTCACGATCGCGCCGACCAGGAACAAGGTGCGCGGACCAGCGGACGGGACTACGGGAAACCTGCTCAGCACTATCTCTCAACTCCTCTCACCAGTCCGTTCCTCGCGAAGGTTGATGGAAGGGCATTATGTACGGGCGCCGCGCTACCGGATAGAGAAGTTGGCATAGACTAGGCGCGGCGGATTGAGGCCGCGACCAGGAAACCAGCCGGTGAACATCCTTACGAAAATGCTGCGGGTGATGTGGATACGCGATTACCGGCGCGCATTATTGCGCACCCGCGTAGTCGCATCGACTGAACACGATCGAATCCTGGACGGACTGCAACTCAACACAGTCGTCGACATCGGCGCCAACCGCGGCCAGTTCGCACTGTGCATCCGCCACCTGTATCCGCACGCACAGATATTCTCGTTTGAGCCGCTGGCCAAGCCGGCCGCCGCCTGGATGCGCAATTTCGGCGCCGACACGCGGGCGCAACTATTCAAAAAAGCCGTTGCGCTACAGTCCGGGTCCGCCACGATGCACGTGTCCCGCTGGGACGTGTCCTCATCACTTTTGCCATTCGCTCAGGCGCAACACGACAATTTTCCGCTGACCGAGGAGGCATCCAGGGAAGTCGTGGAAACCACGACTCTGGAAGCGTGCATCGAAGAGCACCTGATCCGGGGCCCGGCTCTGCTGAAGCTCGATGTGCAAGGATTTGAGCTGTCAGCGCTTCAGGGGTGCGGGCGCCTCCTCGAACGGTTCAGGTATGTCTATGTCGAAGCATCCTTCATTGAGCTCTACGTAGGTCAGGCGCTTGCGACGGAAGTGATCGGATTCCTGTTCAGTCGAGGCTTCAAACTCGATATGCGTCGCAAATCTGTCGTGTGGCACGTCCTTGCGACCCATTCAGGCCGATTTTCTGCTTTTCCAAAGCAACTAGTTGACCAATTGAACCCACTCATTTCCATCATTACGGTGTCGCTCAACGCCGAAGCCACGATCGAGGACACGCTCGCGTCCGTCTCGCTGCAGCAACGCGATTTCGACATCGAACACATCTGCGTGGACGGTGGCTCGACGGATCGAACGCGGGACGTAGTCGACGCATGGGCATTGCAAGTCGGCCACATCAGGCGCATCTACGAACTCGACCACGGCATTTTCGATGCGATGAACAAGGGGCTGCGGGCTGCGAAGGGCGAATACGTGCTCTTCCTGAACGCCGACGATTTCCTGGTCGCGCCCGACACCCTGGCGAAAGCGATGGACGCCGCGCGCCCGGGCGGCGACGGGAATCCGGATTTGATCGCGGGCGATGTTTCGATGGGGATGAGTCGGCGGCCACGGACTGTGGCGGCACCGGCGTGCACCGCGGCTGCTGGCGCGAGTGCGAGGCACCGGTTTGTTTCCGATCCAACAGGGTCTGTTTGCGAAGCGCCGGATGTTGGAGCATGCCGGCGGTTTCGATGCGCGTCTGAAGCTCGGCTCCGACGTAAACCTGTTCTACGACCTCGAGCGGACAATCAACCCCACGATCCATCTGCTTCGGACGGATGTCGCCTTCATGCGCGCGGGCGGCGCTGCCAACGCCGGGCTGCGGGCGGTCTGGCTCGGAACGCGCGAGATCTACGCTCACCTAGTGCCGACGCGCGGCGTCGTTCGATCCGCGATCATGGTGCTGGTCAAGACCCTGCAGTCTCTAAGCGAGCTGCGCTATGGGCGCTGCCGGCATGGCCGCTGGTTTGCCAACGGGGCAGGTAACGGCCCCGCCTTCGGCCGCTCGACCGGGACATTAGGAGCCCATCGGGTGAGCGTCAAGGCAAATGTCGTCGCAAATTACTTCAGCCAGGGATACATAGCTGTCATTGGCTTTGTTTTCGTCCCGGTATTCATCAAGTACCTTGGCATCGAGGCATTCGGACTCATCGCCGTATTTACTATCTTTCAAAGCAGTCTGGCCTTACTCGACATGGGCATGAAGCCCGCGTTGGGACGAGAAATGGCCAAATTCACTGCCGGAGCACACGACGCGCAGTCCATTCGGAATTTGCTTCGGAGCGTCGAGATCGTCGCCGCTGCGATGGCAGCGATCATTTCGATGGGTGCGTTGTGGTCGGCAAGCTGGGTGGCTTCCAATTGGCTGAATGTACAGAGTCTGCAGCTAAGTGTAGTAAGACATGCACTCGTCGGAATGGGCATAGCTCTGCGCCTTGCGGCTGGTCGAGAACATATATTCGAGCAGCATCGCGGGGTTACAGCGTCAAGTCCTGCAAAGCGTCTTGAGCAGTGGTCTGATCACCGCGCGCGTGCTCGGCGCCATTGCCGTACTGGCTTGGGTCTCACCCACCGTGGAAGCGTTTTTCATTTGGCAGATCCTGATCTCGATTGTCACCATTCCGATACTGGCAACTGTCGTCTATAAAGAACTTCCGGCGTGTCCGCGGCCGGCGCGCTTTTCCTGGAATTCGGTGACGGAAATTTGGCGTTTTGCGGGAGGGGTGATGACGATAACACTGTTGTCGCTCCTCCTAACTCAATCCGACAAGATTCTGCTGTCGCGATTATTGCCGTTAAAGATGTTTGCCGTTTATGCAGTCGCCGGTGTGCTCAGCAGCGCTTTATACATGCTGTCGACTCCGATCGGCGCGGCATTCTATCCGTCCTTTACGCAACTCATAACGCTTCGTGACGTCGTGGGGCTGCGTCTTGCATATCACCAGGCTGCGCAGATGTCCGCGGTCGTGATGGGCAGCGCGGCCATCGTGTTGATCATATTTGCCGATACGGTCTTGAGTGCATGGACCGGCAATCGCACGTTGACCCAGGATGCGGCGCCGATACTGAGAGTCTTGGCGTTCGGCACGCTGCTTAGCGGGTTCATGGGGATTCCTTATCAGATGCAATTGGCCTACGGCTGGACCAAACTGGCAGTTAAAATGAATGTCGTTGCTGTAGCTTTGCTGGTGCCCATATTGTTCTTGGTTGTTCCAAGATTATGGCGGAATCGGTGCGGCGTGGGTCTGGGTTGGGCTGAACGCGGGTTACCTGCTTTTTGGAATTTACTTCATGCACTTGCGATTGTTGCCGTCGGAAAAATGGCGCTGGTATGGTCAGGACGTGATTGCTCCGGCATCGGCCGCTCTTGTCACCGCTTTGGCCTGCCGATATTGCATGCCGAATCGAGCTAGCACGATGATTGAAATTCTTGTCCTGATGTTCACCTCTACTTGCGTTGTCGTCGCGGCCGCGCTGGTCAGTCCATTGGTGCGTGCCCCTCTTGCAGTGCATATAGTCGCTGCAGCCAAGCACGTGCGGTTTCGACTGGGCGTTCAGCCATCCTCTCGGCCATGAGGCCAGAATGCCAAGGTTAGATGCCGAGCGGTCTATTTTGCTGATTTTTTGTAGCGTTCTTCGAAAAACTTTGACTGAATTGGCGCTTCCTGGGATAACTCGCGAATCCAGCTTTTTGGAATTGGATAGTCCCGCTGATGTATGACTATATCTTCGAACGGCACGACGCCGCGTTTCCATTGCTTGAAGTAGAAGGTGCCTCGCTCCTGCAACAATCTGTCGAATTGCGTCAAATAAAAGCCAATCTGTTCAAGGCGCATCTCGTGAAGTGATGAGACATTGATGATCAGTTCAGCAAGTCCATCCGGGAGCTGACTGATCTGCGTCGAAAGGAAAAAGGCAATATCGCAGGCCAAGAAGTCCTTTTCGATATCGGCAAATTGCGCAAACTCCCTGTAGCGAAAAAAACGAAGATCCGGAAACTCGTGGCGAAGATAGGTCTCAGCAACCCAAAGTGCAGGCGCAATATCGACAATGACATATCTTATTCCCGGATTCGTGGCCAATATGGCATAGGCGTCGCGGCCGTATCCCGCGCCCAATTCGAGCACGACCGAACCCGGATGCAAGGAGAGATTCATCGCGGAAATTTCGATGACGGAATTTGCCAGGTCCTGAGAAATCAGCGCGCCAGATCGGTCTGTAATCAGGGAGGGATTGCCTTCCGAAGGTTCGCGCAGGGCCAGCAGCTTCGGGTCGATAACCAACCTTCGTGAGTATTCCCACGACGCAAGAGTCAAGAAATTGTAGAGCAGGCCGTGAATCCAATTGAATGCGGTAAAATACTCGTGTTTCGGAGTAGAGAAGGCGCGCCAGGTACACTCAACAACAACATACATTGGTAACTTGCTTAGCAGGAAAATGATTTGCGGATCCCAAGGCAAGATGCGGACAAACGTGAAGTAATTGAGGGCGATGGTGCGCTTGAAATTCTCATAGCCGTGCTGCTGCAGCTGGGCCAAATTCATCTTATTTAGTTCTATCCAATATTTTGAAGGGCGCGCGCGTCTATCCCCGGAATTCATGGCTGCGAACATGGATTCCAATCGCTCCAGTTCTAGCGTGCTCAATCGTGGATTGCCGATCTCCTGATCGCGCCTTTTTTTGAACAACTTCCTAACCCACCACATCAGTTTAGATTACTCCCATACTGTTAGTACCATTGGAGATGAGCGCCGTTGATGGGCTTCATTTAGACAATTGTATTGTCGTGCCGCGGCCGTATGAACAGGAAATGCCATACTCGGCCCAGGGTATTCGCCGCTCGTGCGAAAGGGCCCGGTCTCGACATCAGAATCTGGCTGGTAACCAGGCTGGCTTCATGAACGTTCAGGAGCGGCTGGCGCTCCGTGCCCAAGATCCTGATGCTGCGGATCAACATCAGTGCAACGGTACGAATCAAGGCTAGGGCACTCCCGGCTCGCGCGAGCGCTGCGGTGATGGGACTCACAGTTCCACTCCGGCTAATTCCGTGCAATTCCGCAAACGACTTTGCCCAAGCTCTCAGTTCTAGCGCACGGATTCTGGGTTCCTTCATAATGATCTGAAGCTGTTCCGCGGCGTCGACCGAAATCTTTTTGCGGTCGTGGAAGTCTTTTGCCTGCAGAAACGCTTCATAGACCATTGCATGCAATGACAGAACCGGTTTGCCATTTGTAGCCAGCGGAAGGCTCTTGTGAAAAGGAATGTTTGGCTCGGACCAGAATTTCTCCGCCGGATCATACTTCCGGTGCGCGACACGTATGCCGAAACTCGCGGTTCCACCGCTGTGTATAGATGCGCCGTTGACGGCCAAAGGCTCGTTTGAGTACACGTATTCGTCTGTAAGGAGCGAGAAGACCATGGCCGAGTAGACATCCGGGGACAAAGAGCGGAAAAACACACCGTCTTCTCGCCTGCTTTTCGCTTCCTTGATCAAGTCTATGTTGATGAATCCGCCGTTGTAGAGCACCGGCAGCTTCGTGTAGTCCATCCTGCCATCCAGGACCGCCTGAAGGGCCCGCCCTGAATCCATCTTTCGATAACCTCTGCCCAGATCCACAGCAAGTGCGCCGTATTTGCCACCGCGCAGCGTGGGCCACTGATATCTGCAACCATTTGCGCGAATCGCTTGCGTGCCGGTTTCATCTGCGATCTCGCTTACCCGCCTGAGAGCTCCGGGCAGAATTGCGTCATCGTCGCCAATGACGGTCACCCAGCCATCGGACACTTGACGGAGCGCAAATTCCCAGTTGTGCGACATGGACAGGCGCTTGCCGGTGTGGATGTAGCGGAGTCGTTCATCTTTTATCGATGTGACGAGTTCGCGTGTGTCGTCCACGCTGGCGTTGTCCGACACGAGAACGGTGAAATCCGGATAGTCTTGCGACAGCGCGCTCTTGATGGCATACATAAGTGTATCTGCGCGGTCTCGGGTGGGAATTACAATAGTAAATTTTCTGTTTGGCACGTTGCCCGCCCTCGTCGTGGGCCGGAATTTATGTCTGAGCCCGTAGAGCGAGACTAAATACGACGGAGATAACCGTCGGGCGCGACTGTCACTAGCAGCTTGTGATAGATGCTCCGGTCCATCTCGAATTCCGGATGCTCCTCAAGGTATCGGCGGACGGCGGTCTTGGGGCTGTTCCCCGGTCCCCATGGACGATTGCCGGAAAGTTCTTTCGGCATGTCTTCTACCACAGTATCGAACACCACGCAGTAACTGCCCGGGCTCGTGAGAGGCGCGTAGGCCTCAAGCTCTTTGAATACATGTTCAAAGGTGTGGTTGCTGTCTAGGCAAATGAGGACGCGTGAATACCCATGGGCGATCGCATGCACCTGGTTCACCGTATCATGTGCGATGCTGGAACCCTGGATCATCTGGATCCTGGAGGCCATGGGATGCGCTTCGATTTCGGCCCGGTTGTGAGCGCGGATGTCGATGTCCACACCGAGAACTTTGCGACGCGACTGCGTGGGGCATGACGTAGCGCCGGTGGCGGCGGCATCAGACAGATCCAGGAGCGCCAGCATGGAGGCGCTGAAGATCAGGGAGCCGCCGTGCGCGATGCCGGTTTCAATGATCAGGTCCGGCTTCACGGACCAGATCAGCTCCTGCATGGCAACGATGTCCTGCGGATATTGAATGATCGGCCGGCCCAGCCAACTAAAATTATACGAATAGCGTTTGCGTTGGGCTTCGTGGAACCAGCGCATCGACAGGTCCTGTATGTCGTGGTCCCTACCCTGCGCTTCGATGTTACCGGCAACTTCCTTTCGGAACTCGTTTATGGGATCCACGTTTCCTTCCACGCGTTCGACTCGTTGGTTTCGACGCCATCAGGTCCCGGGGTGGGTCGTGACGACAGTTGATTCTAAACCACGGTGCGTGAAGAACAACCTTGATGGCGTGACCTGAGTCGCGAATTCAATGGGTCCCCAATCTCTTCGTGATACGAATCGTCGCCAAATTTCCCGCTTTGCCACGCCGCCACTGACGGCGGCGCCATTGGCCGCCAGCGTCGAACGATCTTGAAAATTGCCGGCGGAGACATTGATTTGAAGTGCTAGGGCCGTGCATATTATGACTATGGGACTCCACTTTTTGTCGCGCGGCGTGCGCAAACCCGCGTACGGCCCTTGGACTTCGACAGGCGATGTGCGTGCTAGATGAGTGAGCTGGGCAAACCCGAAGGGCCGCTGGGGCAAATTTTGCGAAGAATCCGTGCGGCGTACGTCAGAAACAAGACCATCGATCCAGCGCAGACGTCGGAGAGCGTTACTCCGGCGGACGCTACCCCGACGGCCGCTGCGGCCATCATTACCAACGCGGCCCCCGTTATTAAATTGAGTGTCGCGCCTGCGCCGACTGCGGGCGAACTGATAAACGAAGGTCTGCGAGAGCGGCAGCGGGTCGGTACGGCCGCGGCGCGGCCCTATTTCGAAAGGGCCGCACAACTCGACCCGAACTCCCATGTGCCCTGGTTCATGCTGGGCAACGTCGCCAGTGAGTTAGGCGATCTTGATGCTGCTGTCGCCCATTACACGCACGCGCGCGACCTCCATCCGAGCGACCATGTAGTCCGCTATAACCTTGGACTGAATCAACTTTCTCGGGGATACATCGATGCGGCTGTCGAGGAGCTGCGCGCAGCTTGCGGCCTCAATCCTTCCTACCCTCAGGCGCAGTCCAGTTATATCATGGCTCTGCATAGTTCGGATCGGGTAGAACCAGAAGAGATCGCTGCGACGATCCGCGAGTGGGGCGCGCGTTTCTCGCTACAGCACCCGGCCGTGGCGTCACCCGCCCGTGAGTCCCGTAATTGCCCACGGTGATCGACTGCGTGTTGGTTTCGTCTCCGGCGATTTTCGGACGCACTCGGTGGCGCATTTTTTTGAACCCATCTTGAGTGTCCGTGACCGCGACGCATTTACGTATGTGTTGTACAGCAACTCGAATATTCAGGACGAGGTCACTCGCCGCTTGCGCGCGTACGCCGATGACTGGCGCGAGGTCTGGCAGCTGACGGACGACGCTCTGATCCAGTCGATCCGCACCGACCGGATCGACATCCTCGTCGACCTCTCGGGACACACGGCATCCAACCGGTTGGCGATATTCGCGCGCCGCGCTGCCCCCGTGCAAGTCAGCTATCTAGGGTACCCGGCCTCGACTGGCCTTGCGACGATGGACTACCGAATCACCGATGCCATCACCGATCCAGCGGTGCCCGCCGACGAGTGGCATTGTGAGCGCCTGCTGCGACTGGCTGATACGCAATGGTGCTTTCGGCCGTTCGGAACGCCAGCGACGCCGGGCCCATTGCCCGCGCGCGAAACTGGTTTCGTCACGTTCGGTGGTTTCAACAATTTAACCAAGGCCAGCAACACGCTGCTTCGCTGCTGGGTACAGATTCTCGTCAAGTTACCGACTGCACGCCTGCGCCTGACCCGCGTTCGCAGTGCGCAACGCGCGGCCGAAATTGTCGCCTTATTCGGACAATCGGGGGTGGCCCCCGAGCGCATCACCTGCGTGCCATATGCAAACGAGCCGCCATATGGGGAACAGTTTGCGGGAGTCGATATCGCATTGGACAACTATCCCTACAACGGCGTCACGACAACTTGCGAGTCGCTCTATGTTGGCGTACCGGTAATTTCGCTACACGGTCGCAATGGGGTCGCGCGCAGCGGCCTGAGTCTTCTTGGCGCCCTCGGATTAGGCGAGTTGGTTGCATCCACACCGGAGGAGTACGTTAAAATTGCGGTTGCCCTGGGAAGCGACCTGTCGCGGGTCGAGCAACTGCGTGTTTCGCTGCGTGAGCGCTTCGAGCGATCACCGCTGCGCGATGAGAACCGTTTCACGGCGAAATTCGAGGACCTGCTACGCGAAGCCTGGCAGCAGCGCGTTGCGCATGCCAAGTAGCGTTGCCTGAACCCTACTCCTCCCAGCGTTGCGGATCGCTAAACACGATCCTAAAAATGCTGCCATCGCCGCCGCGCGGCTCGTACAACAAAATCGCGCGATTTAGCTGACACAGTTCGCGCGCAATAAACAAACCGAGTCCAGTGCCGCCTTTTCGGCCGGTAAAGAATGGCTCGAAAATGCGATCAACCGACTGTGGCTCAATGCCGGGTCCGCGATTCGAAACTTCCAAATAGGGTCGATTGCTGGGATTGAGACGACCGAGGTTGATCTCGACGCTGATTCCGTCGCGCGCCTCGCCATATTTCATGGCGTTGTCGCACAGATTCCAAACCACCTGGTGAAGATGGCTGGGATCAAACCGCACTTCCAAATCATCGCTCGCTCTCGTGAACACCTATTTGGGCTTCGCGAACCTGCATGGTTTCGCAGAATTCGCTCAGAAAATCTTCGAACCAATCGCCAAGCAGCCAGACGTGTCGGCTTTGTTGCTTCGCGTCGAGACAACTGCAGAACGTTGTTGATGATGGTGCTGACCCGCTCGGAGTTGCTTTGGATGATGTCGGTCAGTCGACGCTCATCCGCGCCAATATTAGCGCTTTCGGCCAGAAGCTGACCTGCATGGCTCATCGCGCCGACCGGATTTCTGATTTCGTGAGCGATGCTGGCTGAAAGCCTGCCGAGCGCGGCCAAGCTTGCCTTGCTGCACGCGCTCCGCCAGAAGACTCGTGTCTTCGAGAAAAATCAAAGTTGGACCGGGCTCTTCGCCAAGTGGGGCGAAATGTGGCTGAATCACACGCGCGCCGTCGGCAGCGACAAAGCTCGACGGCGAATCGTCACCTTGATCGCGCTGTCGCCATGTCGACAGCGAATACAGCAGGCGCGGCGAAACTTCGCCGACCAGGGCGCCGGGAACGGCGTGATTGTCGCCGAGCATTTCCGCCGCCGATTCATTGATGAGACGGATCTTGTCGGCGGCGTCGACGACCAAGCAGGCTTTCGCGCAAATGCTGCACAATGTATTGGGAAAGCTCCGCGAGATTCGCAAGATCGACGTCCTTCTGGCGAACCAGTGCTTCGCTCTCGCGCATGCGCCCCGCCGCGAAGGAGGCAGCGCCGGCAGTTGCGAAGAGCACGGCGCCAAGCAATCCGGCGGTGGCGTACGAATTGATGTCGGTCTTGCCGCCGAGCTGCTGCCATATCGTATCGGCAAGAATTGCTATGGCTGCGACCGCCGCCAGAAACAGCGCGCTGCGCGGCGGCAGCAAAAATGCCAACGCGCCGACCGGAACTAAAAACAGGACTCCGAGACCGCTGGCGACGCCGCCGCAAGTGTGCAACAGCAGAACGAGCACAAACATGTCAACCGACGGCCTGCAGAATTGTTTGCACTCTGCGCGCTCGCCAGGCGCTGGCGCACAAACACCACGCTGACGATGCCAAAACAAAAATAAAACACCGTGGCGCCAAAAAAGACTTGCGACGAGTACACGGCGAAGCCACGCGCGCCACCCAAGGAATAAAGACCCAGCAGAACCAAGGGCACCAAGACCCGGTAAAGATTGAGAACGGCGAGCACGCGCCAAACCATGGCGGGGTCACGGTTGATGCCGTGATCAATGCGGCGATCGAACTGGCGATTCAAATGCGTTCTATCTCTCTGCTTTGCGCTGCCCTCAAGCTTAATTCAGAATAGCGCGCCTTACGCGACCGGATCGGCACTTAGGGATAATTCATGAATTTGCACGAGTATCAATCGAAACAGTTGTTCGCCCCGTACGCCATCCCGGTCCCCAAAGGCGAGGTTGCCGACTCGCCGGACTCGGCTGTGGCCGCTGCCAAGGCGCTCGGCGGGTCTTTGTGGGTGGTCAAGGCGCAGATTCACGCTGGCGGGCGGGGTAAGACGGGCGGCGTCAAATTGGTCATCGAGGCGGTTCGGGCTGCGGCCAAGGCCATGCTGGGGGCCGACCTGGTTACGCATCAGACCGGGCCTGCACGTCCAATGAGGAGAATGCGTTGAGCGCCACGCGGCAACTACGTTGTGTCATGGCTCAGCTGAACCTGGTTGTCGGCGACGTCGACGGCAATACGTCGCGGATCGTCGCTGCCGCCAATGAGGCGAGAGATCGATACCGTGCGGATCTGGTGATGGTGCCGGAGCTCGCGGTATCCGGTTATCCCCCGGAAGATCTTTTGTTCCACTCCGGCATGCGCTTGCAGGTAGCGCGCTCGCTGGAGCGCCTCAAGCAGGAAGTACGCGGCATCACGCTGATCGCCGGCTATCCCGAATATGCGGGCCCGAAGATTTTCAACTCAGCCATCGTGATTCGCGACGGCAAAGTGCTGGCCAATCATCGCAAGGCTTGTCTACCCAACTATCGAGTATTCGACGAAAAGCGTTATTTCACGCCGGGCACCGAGCCGACCATCGTCGAGATCAACGGCGTCAGCGCGGGGGTCTTGGTGTGCGAGGACGCCTGGGATTCGACGCCCGCGCGCCAGGCGCGTGAGAAGGGCGCGCAGGTGTTGCTGATCATCAACGCCTCGCCCTATGAAGTCGACAAGCAGAGCATGCGCGAGCAACAAGTGGTCAAGGAGCGGATCCAGGAAACCGGCATACCCGTGGTGTTCTGTAATCTGATCGGCGGGCAGGATGAGTTGGTGTTTGACGGCAATTCCTTTGTCATGGACGCCACCGGAACCGTGACGCAACGCGCGCCTGCCTTCACCGAAGGGATGTACGTCGTGGATTTGGGATTGGATGCATCCGGTACGGTACAGCCCATACCCGGCGACATTGTGCCGCTACAGGGGCAGGAGGAGAGCGTGTACGGCGCCTTGGTGCAGGGCACCCGTGACTATGTCACCAAGCACCGCTTCCCGGGCGTGGTCATGGGCTTGTCGGGCGGCATCGATTCGGCGCTCACCCTGGTCATTGCCGTCGACGCATTGGGCGCGGAGCGGGTTCATTCGGTGGCCATGCCTTCGCGGTATACCTCGCAAATGAGCAAGGACGATGCCGCGTTGCAGGCGAAAAATCTGCAGGTCAAACACAGCGAAATTTCCATCGAAGGCATGTTCGAGGCTACCTTGGCCGCTTTGAAGCAGGAGTTCGCGGGACGGGCACCGGATACTGCGGAGGAAAACATTCAGTCGCGCTGCCGGGGCGTGCTGCTCATGGGCATTTCCAACAAGACCGGCAAAATGCTGCTCACCACCGGCAACAAGAGCGAAATGGCGGTGGGCTATGCCACGCTATACGGCGATATGGCGGGGGGATTTGCGCCGATCAAGGACTGCAGCAAGCTGCTGGTGTATCGCCTGTGCCGCTGGCGAAACGCACAATCCGCGGTGATTCCCGCCAGAGTCATCGATAGGCCGCCCTCGGCAGAGTTGCGTTTCGACCAGAAAGACACCGACAGCTTGCCGCCCTATGAAATTCTCGACCCCATACTCGAGGCCTTCATCGAAGAGGATTTATCGGTCGATCAAATCGCCGCGCGCGGCTTCGATCGGGCCACCGTGGGACGCATTCTTGATTTAGTGAAGCGCAACGAGTACAAGCGCCGTCAAGCGCCCCCGGGCGTGCGCGTGAGCGGCCGCGCCTTCGGCCGCGATTGGCGCTATCCGATTACCAGCGGCTACAAATCGCACTAAGCCTTAAAGCTGTGGACTAGAAAATGCGCTGGTACCAGTGCTTCTTCGGCGCGAGGTCTTTCATCGGCCCGGGATAATTATCCGCATACACGCGCTCGGCGTCCTTTGCCAGATCCACCATGTTGAGATCGTAGTAAGCGGCAATGATGACGCGCATCGAACCTTTGACCGCGGGCGCCCCGTCGTAGTTTTCCACGCAGTACTTGGCGCGATTGAGCGCGCCGACATAGGCACCGCGGCGCATGTAGTACTGGGCCACGTGCAATTCGAAATCAGCCAGGCGGTTGCGCAGATAGACCATGCGCTGTTGAGCGTCGCCGACGTACTGGCTGTGGGGAAATTTCTCAATGAGCTGCTGCAAGGCATCGAAAGATTTCTTCGCGTTGACCGGCGGCCGCTGCGACAGGTCGACGCGGAAGCGCCGTTCCAGCCAATTCGTCTGGCGTTCAAAGTACACCAGGCCTTTCATGTAGTAGGCATAGTCGACGCGCGGATTGGTCGGATTCTCGCGAATGAAGGTGTCGGCGGCGTCGATCGCGGGGTCGACTTCGTGATTCTTGTAGTAGGCGTAAATCAAGTCGAGCTGCGCTTGGCGGGCAGGCTCGCTGAATGGGAAGCGCGACTGGAGCGCTTCGAGCTGTTTCACCGCCTCCGCATAACTGCTATTTCGAATGGCCTTTTGCGCCTTGGCGTAGATCTGTTCGGGGCCGGACTTGGCATCGGCGGCGCGGTGGCTGCGGCAGCCGGAAGCCAGCATCGCGACGCCCAGGGCCAGAACTAAAATTCGGCCCGGTTGGACAAGATCACGCAGTCTCACAAGCGATTCCTTACAATAGGCGGCCCGGTTGGCTGGGCCCGAAAGCGCGGCAGTATACCCGATGCCCCGCCGGTAGCTTCGAGTCCCCTATGAGTGCAGAGTTCCAAGTGATCGATCTCGAAATCCCGCCGGAGTTGGCGGGTCAGCGGCTGGATAGCGCCCTGGCGCGCCTGTTACCGCAGCATTCGCGTACCCGAATCAAGGGCTGGATCGAGGAGGGCGCGGTTTTGGTGGGCCGACAGCGCCTCAAGCCTCGCGACTTGGTCGCGGCCGGGAACCGAGTGAGGGTTCAGGTCAGAGCGGAGAAGCCGGCGTCGGTGGTCCAGCCGGAGGCCATCGCGCTGCGCCTCGCCTATGAAGACGCCGACCTGTTGGTGATCGACAAGCCGGCCGGATTGGTCGTTCACCCGGGCGCCGGCAATCCGAGTCACACCCTGCAAAATGCCCTGCTGGGTTTGGATGCCTCGCTGGCAAAATTGCCTCGCGCCGGCCTCATCCATCGGCTGGACAAGGACACCAGCGGCCTGCTCGTCGTCGCCCGCACCGTCGAGGCGCAAACCTCTCTGTCCCGACAGCTCATGGCGCGCACGATGTCGCGAAATTATCTGGCGGTGTGCGTGGGGGTCATGACGGGCGGCGGCACCATCGACGCGCCGATCGGTCGCAATCGCAGCGATCGGCTCAGGATGGCGGTGCGCGAGAGCGGCAAGCCGGCGGTGACGCACTATCGGGTGGTCGAGCGCTTTCGGGCGCATACCTACCTGTCAGTGCAACTCGAGACCGGGCGAACCCATCAAATACGCCTGCACCTCTCGCACCTGAAGTACCCGATCGTCGGCGATCCGGTGTACGGCGGCCGACTGACGCAGCCACGCGGCGCATCCCAGGGCCTGCTTACAACCTTGCGGGCCTTCAGACGCCAGGCCTTGCACGCGGCGACGCTGGGATTTGATCATCCTCGAACCGGCAAACGAGTGGGACTGCACAGCCCGGTGCCCAAGGACTTTCATGAGCTCCTGGTCGCGTTGCGCGACGATGCACGCAGGACGTCGGAACTCGAGCGGCCGCGATGACGATACCTTGGTTCGAGGCGGACTGGCCGGCGCCACGCGGCGTGCGCGCCTTGTCGACTCTGCGCGGCGATGAGCGCAGCGGCGCCAGCAAGGCTCCGTATGGGTGCTTCAATTTGGGCGATCACGTCGGCGACGACCCGGCCGCGGTCGCCGAAAATCGTCGCCGACTCAAAGAAACGGCTGGCTTGCCCGGCGAGCCTTCGTGGCTGTCTCAGGTGCACGGCATCGGAGTCGCGGACTTGGATTCGCCGGCCGACCGAGGGTTCGCGGACGCGGCAATCGCACGCGGATCCGCCGTGTGCGCGATACTCACGGCTGACTGTCTGCCCATAGTCCTCGCGACCGACTCAGGCGATTGCGTGGCCGCGGCGCATGCGGGGTGGCGCGGATTGGCCGCCGGAGTGATCGAGGCCACCGTGGGCGCCATGGGCGTGCCCCCTGGGAGCTTGGTGGCCTGGTTGGGGCCCGCCATTGGACCTAGGCATTTTGAGGTGGGCGCGGAAGTGCGGGAGGCTTTTCTAAAGGTTGATCCCCAGGCCGGCGAGGCGTTCGAGCCCAATGCCAGGGGACGGTTCATGGCGGATTTAGCGATGCTCGCCCGTCGGCGCTTGCAGCTCCTTGGGGTGAACCGCATTTATGGCGGCGGAGAATGTACCTTTACTCGAGCGGATCGCTACTACTCGCACCGGCGCGATGGCATCACCGGGCGGCAGGCCACGCTAATCTGGCGGGAACAGTGAAAAAACGGTTGAATTAGCGGCTTTCCATCCCCATTTCTTGCGCATTCCGAGCGGTCTCGAAGGGTAGCTTATGCGAATGGACAAGCTGACGACCAAATTCCAGCAGGCACTGGCCGATGCCCAGTCCTTAGCCGTTGGCCGCGACAATCAGTACATCGAGCCGGTGCACCTCATGGTGGCGTTGCTCGATCAGAACGGCGGCACTGCACGGCCATTGCTGGAGAAGGCGGGCGTCCAAGTGCCCAAGCTGCGCTCGGATCTGGCCGCGGCGCTCGATCGGGTCGCGCAGGTCGACGGCGCGGGCGGCGAAGTTCTGCTCGGCAACGATTTGAACAAGCTCTTGAACGTCACCGACAAGCAGGCGCAGCAGCGCGGCGATCAGTTCATTTCCAGCGAATTGTTCGTGCTCGCGGCATGCGATGATCGGGGCGAATTGGGCCGGCTGCTCAAGGCCAACGGCGCGACGCGCGCCAATCTGGAAAAAGCCATCGAGGAAGTGCGTGGCGGCGCCAAGGTGGACGATGCGGGCGCCGAAGAGAATCGCCAGGCGCTGGAAAAATACAGCATCGATCTGACGGAGCGCGCAACCCAGGGCAAGCTCGACCCGGTGATCGGGCGTGATGACGAAATTCGCCGCACGATTCAAGTACTGCAGCGGCGCACCAAGAACAATCCCGTGCTGATCGGCGAGCCGGGCGTCGGCAAGACCGCGATTGTCGAGGGTTTGGCCCAACGCATCATCAACGATGAGGTGCCGGAGGGCCTGCGCAATAAGCGCATTCTCGCGCTCGATATGGGCGCGCTCATCGCCGGTGCGAAATTTCGCGGCGAGTTCGAGGAGCGTCTGAAAGCCGTTCTCAATGACCTGGCCAAACAAGAGGGCCAGGTGATTCTGTTCATCGACGAATTGCATACCATGGTGGGAGCCGGCAAGGCCGAAGGCGCGATGGATGCCGGCAACATGCTGAAGCCCGCGCTGGCGCGCGGCGAACTGCATTGTGTGGGCGCAACCACACTCGATGAATATCGCAAATACATCGAAAAAGACGCGGCGCTCGAGCGGCGCTTCCAAAAGGTCATGGTCAATGAGCCTTCGGTTGAGGATACCATTGCGATCCTGCGCGGCCTCAAGGAGCGTTACGAGGTGCATCACGGCGTGGAAATCACGGACCCGGCCATCGTGGCCGCGGCAACCCTGTCGAATCGCTACATTGCCGATCGCCAGTTGCCGGACAAGGCCATCGATCTGATCGATGAAGCGGGTTCCTTAATCCGCATGGAAATCGATTCCAAGCCCGAGGCGCTGGACAAGCTGGATCGGCGCATCATTCAACTGAAGATCGAGCGCGAGGCGCTCAAGAAGGAAAGCGATGAGGCGTCACGCAAGCGCTTGAGCATGTTGAACGACACCCTGGCCGGATTGGAAAAGGAATATTCCGACCTCGAAGAGATCTGGAAGGCGGAGAAGGCCACCGTCCAGGGCGCCGCCCATATCAAGGAGGAATTGGAGCGCGCACGCCAAGACCTCGACACGGCACGTCGCGCGCAGGATTTGGCGCGCATGTCCGAACTGCAGTATGGCCGCATTCCCGCGCTCGAGCAGAAATTGGCCAAGGCGCTGGAAGTCGAACACAAACCCAATCAGTTGGTGCGTAATTCGGTGACCGAGACCGAAGTCGCTGAAATCGTCTCGAAATGGACCGGGATTCCGGTATCGCGCATGCTCGAGGGCGAGCGCGACAAATTGCTGCGAATGGAGCAAGTCTTAGGCAAGCGCGTCGTGGGCCAGGAGGAAGCCGTCAAAGCAGTGGCGGACGCTATTCGACGCACCCGTGCCGGTTTGTCGGATCCGAATCGACCCAGCGGTTCGTTCATGTTCTTAGGCCCCACGGGTGTCGGTAAGACCGAACTGTGCAAGGCGTTGGCCGAATTCATGTTCGACACCGAAGATGCCTTGATACGCATCGACATGTCGGAATTCATGGAGAAGCACTCGGTGGCCCGCTTGATCGGCGCGCCCCCGGGCTATGTGGGCTACGAAGAGGGCGGCTATTTGACCGAAGCGGTGCGCCGCCGGCCCTACAGCGTCATTTTGCTGGACGAAATTGAGAAGGCGCATCCGGACGTGTTCAACGTCCTGTTGCAGGTGCTGGACGATGGACGCCTCACCGACGGCCAGGGCCGCACGGTGGATTTCCGCAATTGCGTGGTAATCATGACGTCGAACTTAGGATCCCAGGTCATTCAGGAACTCTCCGGCGAGGCCAATTACGCCAAAATGAAAGAGGCGGTGATGCAAGTGGTGACACAGCATTTCCGACCCGAGTTCATCAATCGCGTCGATGAGATCGTGGTGTTCCATTCGCTCGGCCGGGAACAGATTCGATCGATCGTCGATATTCAGCTCGGTCGCTTACGCCAGCGTCTGGCGGAGCGCGATATCACCCTGCGGCTAGACGATGATGCGCGCGATAAGATCGGCGAGGCAGGCTTCGATACCGTGTATGGTGCCCGGCCGCTGAAGCGCGCCATCCAATCGCAGATCGAAAATCCCCTGGCGCAGCGGATCCTCAAGGGCGATTTCATCGCCGGCGATCGCGTCATCGCCAAGCTTAAGCGCGACGCGCTGGTGTTCGAAAAGGAACGCCTGCACTAAATTCTGGCGCCGCGAGGTAGGCGACCTTAAGTTCGCTATACTTTGCGGCGCCAGACCCCTTTATAGGAATTCCATGCCCTTTTACGAGTATCAGTGCAAGAACTGCGGCCACGAGCTGGAGGCGATGCAGAAGGTCAGCGAAGCGCCGCTCAAAAAATGCCCGGAGTGCGGCAAGTCGCAGCTTACCCGGTTGATGTCGGCACCGGTGTTCAGGCTGAAGGGCGGCGGCTGGTACGAAACTGACTTCAAGGGCGACAAGGACAAGCAGCGCAATTTAGCGGACCGGCCCGACGATGCGCCCAAAGATGCGAAGGATACGGATCCCAAACCTAAGGATGAGAAGGGCAAGGATGGCAAGGATGGCAAGGACGCGAAGTCCGGGGAGACCCAGGCGGAAGCCCCCGCGAAGGAATCAAGCAAAGCTGAGAAGCCAGCGGACAAGCCCGCGGATAAGTCTTCGCGTACCGCCGCAGAGAAGCCGGCTTCGGGCAGAGGCAGCGAGCGGAGTGCGGCGCGCCGCAAACGCAAACCCATCAAGGTCAAGCGCCGGCGCTAAAGCACTTGCCCGAGCGGGCCTTAAAGCCTTAGCATCCCGCGCTTCCCCTTTTTGGTTGCCCTTGCTTATGCGCACTCATTACTGCGGCCGGGTCGATGAGACATCGATCGGAAAGGCCGTCACCGTGGCCGGTTGGGCCCATCGTCGCCGCGATCATGGCGGCGTCATTTTCGTCGACTTGCGCGACCGCGAGGGCCTGCTGCAAATCGTGTTCGATCCGGACAAAGCCGATGTGTTTGCCTCGGCGGAGCGAGTGCGCAATGAATTCGTGCTCAAGGTGACCGGATTGGTGCGAGCCCGGCCGCCCGGGACGGCCAATGCCAATCTCAAGTCCGGGCAGGTCGAAGTTTTGTGTCAGGAGCTGGAAATTCTCAATCGCTCCGAACCGCTGCCCTTCCAACTCGACGAGACCGTGAGCGAAGAGGTTCGATTGCGTTTCCGCTATTTGGATCTACGTCGCGAGGAGATGCGCGAGCGATTGCTGCTGCGCCACCGCATCACCCGAGCAATGCGCCACTATCTGGATGAAGCGGGCTTCGTCGACATTGAGACGCCCATGCTGTCCAAGGCCACGCCCGAGGGCGCCCGCGACTATCTGGTGCCGAGCCGCACGCACGCCGGAAAATTTTTCGCACTGCCGCAGTCGCCGCAAATCTACAAGCAATTGCTGATGATTTCTGGATTCGATCGTTACTATCAGATCGTGCGCTGCTTCCGCGACGAGGACTTGCGCGCCGATCGTCAGCCGGAATTTACGCAGCTCGATATCGAGACTTCCTTCTTGGACCAGGCGGAAATTCAGCGGCTGATGGAGGGTCTCATCCATCACCTGTTCAAGCAGGTCTTGGGCGTGGAATTGCCGAGTCCGATGCCGAGGATGAGCTACGCGGAGGCGATGCGCCGTTATGGATCCGACAAGCCGGACTTGCGCGTACCGTTGGAATTGGTGGATGTCGCTGACCTCGTCAGGGGCTGCGATTTCAAGGTGTTTGCAGGTCCGGCCGCCGATCCTCGGGGTCGGGTCACGGCGTTGTGCGTGCCCCAGGGCGGCAAACTGTCGCGCAAGGAGATCGATGACTACACCGCCTATGTGTCCCGCTATGGCGCCAAGGGTCTGGCGTACATCAAGGTCAATGAGCTGTCCAAAGGTCGCGAAGGCTTGCAGTCGCCGATCTTGAAGTTTTTGAGCGATTCGGCCGTCAGTGGAATCATGCAGCGCGTTGCGGCCAAGGATGGCGATTTGATCTTCTTCGGCGCAGACAGCGGCAAGGTTGTGAGCGATGCGTTGGGTGCCTTGCGGTTGAAAGTGGGCCAGGACTTAAAAATGGTCGCCCCCGCCTGGCGGCCGCTGTGGGTGGTCGATTTCCCGATGTTCGAATGGGATGAGGACACCAAGCGTTGGCAGGCCATGCATCATCCTTTTACCAGCCCAGCCAATCTGGACGGCGCGGCATTGACGGCAAACCCGGGAGAGGCGATCGCCAAAGCCTACGATATGGTTTTGAACGGCTCAGAGATCGGTGGAGGCTCGGTGAGAATCCACAATCAGGAATTGCAATCCGCCGTGTTCGAGTTGTTGGGCATATCGGCCGAAGAGGCTCGCTTGAAATTCGGCTTCCTGCTCGATGCGCTCAAGTTGGGTGCCCCGCCGCATGGTGGAATCGCGTTCGGTCGTCGACCGACTGGCGATGCTGATGGCCGGTGCCGACAGCATCCGCGATGTGATCGCCTTCCCCAAGACTCAAACGGCCGCGGATCTGTTGATGGATGCGCCCACCGAGGTGAGCGAAGTCCAGCTTCGAGAACTGCACATTCGCGTGCGAACCCCGCCCAAGATCGAGTGACCTTGCAACAATTTCGCCGGCCCGAATCCGTCTTAATCGTGATCCACACGGACGGCGGCGAATTTTTGCTGCTCGAGCGGCGCAGGCCGCCGGGTTTTTGGCAATCGGTCACCGGGAGCATGGAGTGGGGCGAACGCGCGGATGCCGCCGCTCGACGCGAAGTGATTGAAGAAACCGGGATCCGGCAAGGCGTGCTCGTCAATTTACAATGGACGCAGGTGTACGAGATATTGCCGGCCTTCGGCAAGGTCTACGCCCCGGGTATTACGCAGAATCTCGAACATGCCTTCTCATTGCGCCTGCCGGATCGCGAGCCGGTGGTTTTGAGCGACGCGGAGCATGTACAGTTTCGTTGGGTGTCGGCCGCCGATGCCATGGAAACGGCATCTTCCAGCACGAATCGTGCGGTGATTGCCGAACTGCGTTTGTAGACCCTGACGCGATGAGCACACTGATCGTGTACGTGCATGGGCTATGGCTGAGCGGCAACGAGGCCGGCATCCTGCTCAGACGGTTGGCCAGGGAGTTGAACGCGAAGACGCGCGCATTTTCCTACCCATCGGTGAGGTCGAATATCAGCGACAGTGCGCTGGCACTCGGAAAATTCTTAGCACAGCAGCGCGCAGAGACGCTGCACTTGGTAGGCCATAGCCTGGGCGGCTTGGTGATATTGAAGCTGTTCGAGGGCGGCGATCGCGTGCAACTGCCGCCGGGGCGAATCGTGCTCCTGGGTTCGCCGCTGAACGGCAGCCGCGCCGCGCGGAATCTGGCGCGTCTGCCATTCGGCAAGAAAGTTTTGGGAAGGGGCGTGCACGAGGAATTGCTCACGCAGCGTCAACGCCGTTGGATGGGGCAGCGCGATCTGGGCGTGATCGCAGGCAGCGTGGGAATCGGCCTGGGAAGGCTGGTGGGCGTACACGGTGCACCCAGCGATGGCACCATCTTCGTGGAGGAGACGCGGCTGCCGGGCATATCGGAGCACCTGGTCTTGAGGATCAGCCACACGGCTCTGCCCTTTTCTTCGATGGTCGCGCGGCAAACCGCTGCGTTCTTGAACGACGGACGTTTTATTCGTTAGCTTCGCCGAGATCCAGGTTTTTCAAATGGAACAGCAGATCCAGCGCCTCGCGCGGACTCAAGGTGTTGGGGTCTGCCGCGCGCAGCGCCTCCAGGGCGGGCGAATCCGGAACCGGCGCGGGCGTCGGCACGAACAGGGGTAATTCGCCTTGGGGCGAGTTATGACTTCGCAGGGCGTCGCGCTCCCGCTCCAGTTCAGTCAAGTAGCGCCGTGCCTGCGTCGTTACGGACTTGGGGATTCCCGCCAGCGCGGCCACCTGCAAGCCATAGCTCTGGTTGGCGGGCCCCTCCTTGACGCTATGCAAAAACACCAGCCGCTCGCCATGCTCGACGGCTTCGACATGAACATTGGCCACGCCGGGTGCCTCGCTCGCGAGGCTGGTCAGTTCGAAATAATGCGTGGCAAACAGCGTGAAGGCGCGGATTTTGGCGGCGATGAATGCAGCACAGGCCCAGGCGAGCGAGAGCCCGTCGAAGGTGCTGGTGCCGCGGCCCACCTCATCCATGAGCACCAAGCTCTGGTGGGTGGCGTTGTTCAAAATATTGGCCGTTTCAGTCATTTCCAGCATGAAGGTCGAACGCCCGCCCGCCAGATCATCGGACGCGCCGATGCGCGTGAAGATGCGGTCCAGGGGCCCCAGAATCGCGCGCCGCGCCGGCACAAAGCAGCCGATGTGCGCGAGAATGACGATCAGCGCCGTCTGGCGCATGTACGTGCTCTTGCCGCCCATATTGGGGCCGGTAATGATCAGCATGCGGCGCGAATCGTCCAACCGCAGATCATTGGGGATGAAGGGCTCGCGTCCGGCGCGTTCGACCACCGGGTGGCGCCCGCCATCGATGCGCAACATGGGCTCATCGACCAGCTCCGGCTGAGCACACTGAAGGGTCGTCGCACGCTCGGCGAAACAGCTGAGCACATCGACTTCCGCAATCGCAGCCGCGCTGCCCTGCAGCGCGGGCAGGTTGGCGGATAGTTGATCCAGCACTGCCTCGTAGAGCAATCGTTCCCGCGCCTGCGAACGTTCGCGCGCTCCCAAGACTTTGTCCTCGAAGGATTTTAATTCCGGGGTAATGAATCGTTCCGCCGATTTGACTGTTTGCCGGCGCAGATACTCCGGCGGCACTTTATCGGCTTGACTGCGATTCACCTCGATGAAAAAACCCTGTATCCGGTTGAAGCCGAGCTTCAGGCTGGAGAGGCCGCTGCGTTCGCGTTCTCGCTGCTCGAGGTCGATCAGAAATTGTTCAGTGTTGCTGCCGAGCGCGCGCAATTCGTCTAATTCCGCATCGAAGCCCGCTGCAATTACTCCCCCTTCACGAAGATAGTGGGGCGGCGCCTCATCGATTGCGCGCTGCAACAGGGTGTGTTCTGCGTGATGATCGTTGATGCCGGTGGTGAGCTGCAGCAGCAGCGGCGACTGTGCGTCGGCGACGAGCTGCCGCAGTGACGGCAACGCGCCCAGCGCCGTGCGCAATTGCACCAGATCGCGAGGCCGCGCGGAGCGCAGGGCTATTCTTGCCAAGATCCTCTCCAGATCACCCACGGCCGCCAGCGCTTCGGCGATGTCCGCATGCTGACCAGCGTCGATCAGGGTGGCGACGGCGTGATAGCGGGCGCGCAAGACGCCGCGGTCCCGTAACGGTCGATGCAGCCAGCGACGCAGCAATCTTCCGCCCATGGCGGTTGTCGTGCGATCAAAAACACCCGCGAGGGTGAGTTCAGATGTTCCGGTAATACTTTCATCGAGCTCGAGGTTGCGGCGCGTCGCCGGATCCATAATGAGCGCGTCGTCGCGCTCCTCAGTCGTAATCGACAGCAGATGCGGCAGCGCGGACTTCTGCGTTTCGCGCACATAGCCCAGCAACGCGCCCGCGGCGGAGATGGCCAGCGGTTTGTCCGCGCAGCCGTAGCCGGCTAGGTCGCGGGTCTTGAACTGCTCGGTCAGCGCCCGGGTGGCCGAGTCGATCTCGAAGTGCCATGGAGCCCGGGATCGCCAGGGTCGATCTTCCGCGGAGGACTGAGCCAAAGCCGGCTGCGCGCCATCCGGGGCCAGTATCTCTGCAGGGCGCAACCGCTCCACTTCGGCCTCGAGAGCGGCGAGACTGTCGAGCTCCATGACACTGAAGCGCCCTGCCGATAGGTCCAGCCAGGCGAGCCCGTAGCGGCCATCCCGGCCGCAGACGCTGGCCAGCACGGTGTCCCGCCGTTCCTCCAAGAGGGCCTCGTCAGTGACGGTGCCCGGCGTGACGATGCGCACCACCTCGCGATCCATCGGGCCTTTGGTTTTTCCCGGCTCGCCGCGCTGTTCGCAAATCGCGACCGATTGCCCTTTACGGACCAGCTTGGCCAGATAGCCATCCAAGGTCACGGCCGGCACGCCCGCCATGGGAATCGGGGCGCCGGCGGATGCGCCGCGTTGAGTCAAGGCGATGTCGAGCAGTTCCGCGGCACGGCGTGCATCGTCGTAGAACATCTCGTAGAAATCACCCATACGGTAGAACAGCAGCACGTCCGGATGCTGCGCCTTGATGCGCAGATATTGCTGCATCATGGGGGTGTGGTCGGGCGTAATCCCTGGACCGTTGGTGTCGCTTTGAATCATTTCCTAACTTCGCGGCGGTGCGGCGCGCTTTTGCAATTGTATGTGGGGCGAGCTGGCGTATCTGATTGCTACAGCAATTCGATGGCGCCCCCATATGCCTGGAGCGCCGAATCGGCGGTCACGAACCGTAGGGGCTCCAAAAAGGCCTGAGCCAACAAGAGCCGGTCGAACGGATCATTGTGATGCGGCGGCAGCTTGGCTACCGCCGCCGCGTGATCGGCGCTCACCGGGAGCTCGTAAAAACCGCTGCGATCGATCGCGTCAACAAGAAAGGCCACGTCGGCCTCGATCTTTCCCAACCGCGCCTTAATGGCGATTTCCCAGATGGAAGCAGCGGAAACATAAACGGCGTCTGCCCGCGAGAGGAACTCGCGGTTGCTCGGCTTCAAACGCCGGTTTGCCGTAACCGCCCAGAGGAAAACCTGGGTGTCCAGGAGCAGCCGCATCACGGCTGCTCAAACTGTCTTACAATTTCGCCCGGCAGCGGTGCATCAAAATCCGCCGAGACTTTAAGCTTGCCTTTGAGGACGCCAAATTTTAGCTTCCGCTTAGAGGAGGCTAGCCGCGTAAGCCGCGCGACAGGTTTGCCGCCGCGCGCAATCACGACGTCATTACCGGCCGCCGCCTCCTCTATGAGCTTAGAAAGCTGGGTTTTGGCATCGTAAATATTGACGACAGTCATCACGCCTCCTCTTTGATCTACTTAGTCTAGTCTAGTCAGACCAACCGATCAATGTTGGGCTGTCAACTGCGGCTCCGCTAATTCGAGACTCGTGCAGGCACGCGCAGTGCGCAAATACGGTGCCCTAAACGCAAACCATGGGTAATTCTAAACCAGTAAACTGATCGCCATGGCACACAGCGATATGGAATTAAGACGTCTTGCCGAGCGTGTTGGACGACACTTGCTCAAAGAGGGACACAGCGCCGCAACCGCGGAGTCCTGTACCGGCGGCTGGATTGCGAAGGCTCTGACCGACATCGCCGGCAGTTCGGACTGGTTCTGCGAAGGATTTGTCACCTACAGCGACGAGTCCAAGGTGCGCCGACTCGGTGTGCCGCGCGCGATTTTGCGACGCCACGGTGCAGTCAGCGCAGCGACCGTCAAGGCCATGGCGTCCGGCGCGCTTCGCCGCAGCAAGGCACGGGTTGCCGTGGCGGTGACCGGCATCGCGGGCCCGGGCGGTGCGGTTGCCGGGAAGCCGGTGGGAACCGTTTGGCTGGGATGGGCCACGCGCCGCGGCAGCGCTATTCGGGTTGCCATGTCGCTGCGACGATTTCGCGGCGACCGCGAGACGGTGCGGCGCAAGACCGTGCGCGCTGCCCTGCAAGGCCTGTTGAGGCGTTGATCAGCAGCCCGATTGTCAAGGTTTGCCGATGAGATTATTTTTTGCACTCTGGCCGCAAGTCGATGTCGCTGCGCAGCTCACGCAAATGTCGCGACAGCTCAGCTTTGAGCCCGGAGGCCGGCGGACCAATCCGAAGGACTACCATGTGACCCTCGCGTTTATCGGCGAGGTGCCTGCCGCCGATCTCGCGGTGCTGCAGCAGATCGGCGGAACTTTGCGTGCGAGTCGATTTACCGTCAGCTTCGATTCGATTGAATATTGGCGGGAGTCGCGGGTCGTGGTGGCGGCAGCGAGTGCAGCACCGCCGGGATTGCTCGATTTGTGGGGGAAGCTGAATGATGCAACTGGATTGCCGCGGCAGCCGCTGCGTGCGCATGTCACGCTCGCGAGGAAGGTCACGCAAGCCCCTGTGCCGCAAGCAATGTCGCCAATCCAGTGGCCGGCGGCAAATTTCAGTTTGATTCGCTCCGAGACCGGCGGTGTCGAGTCCGCATATACAGTACTCGACACCTGGTCACTACTGGATGAAATCAAAAACGCTTGAGAAATCTATGCGAAATCGTTGCATATGAGATGAGCGTCGCGCGCTGAATATGAAATAATAGACGCTCATTTCGTTGAGGACCATCCATGGAAGAGAATCGCAAGAAAGCTCTCGCAGCGGCCTTAAGCCAGATCGAGAAACAATTTGGCAAGGGCTCGGTCATGCGTTTGGGCGACGCCGGCGCCACCTATGAAGTGGACTCGATCCCCACCGGCTCGCTGGGCCTTGATATCGCGCTCGGTGTCGGCGGCATTCCGCGCGGCCGCGTGATCGAAATATTTGGTCCGGAGTCCTCGGGCAAAACCACGCTCACCCTGGCCATCATCGCTTCAGCGCAGGCCAACGGCGGCACAGCGGCATTCGTGGACGCGGAGCACGCGCTCGATCCGGTGTACGCGGAAAAGCTGGGCGTCAAGGTCAATGACCTGCTGGTCTCCCAGCCCGACACCGGCGAACAGGCGCTCGAGATCACCGACATGTTGGTGCGATCCGGCGCCGTCGATGTGGTCGTGGTCGACTCAGTCGCTGCGCTGACGCCGAAGGCTGAAATCGAGGGCGAGATGGGCGATCAACACATGGGTTTGCAGGCGCGGCTCATGTCGCAAGCTCTGCGCAAACTGACCGGCAATATCAAGCGGTCCAACACCATTGTGATTTTCATCAATCAGATTCGCATGAAGATCGGCGTCATGTTCGGCAACCCTGAGACGACGACCGGCGGAAACGCGCTGAAGTTCTATTCTTCCGTGCGCATGGATATTCGGCGTATTGGCGCGATCAAGAATGGCGAGGAAGTCGTGGGTTCAATGACCCGCGTCAAGGTCGTCAAGAACAAGGTCGCGCCCCCATTCCGTGAGACCGAGTTTGAAATCATGTACGGCACCGGGATTTCGAAGGAGGGCGAGCTCATCGAATGGGGAGTCCTACATAACATGGTCGAAAAATCCGGCTCTTGGTACAGCTACAAGGGCGAACGCATAGGGCAGGGCAAGGACAATGCGCGCATTTTCCTGCAGCAGCACCCCGAGATCGCCAAGGATATCGAGGCGCAGGTTCGCGCCAAGCTGATTCCGGAAAAGGCGACCATGAACCGGGGTGGCGACGTCAAAGAGGCGTAATGCCCCGGTCAGCCGGGCCCGTTGAGCCCTTGGACGCGCGCGCCGCCCGAATCGCGGCGCTCGATGCGTTGGCCCGGCGCGACTATTCTGCCGAGGATTTGCGCCTTAAACTGCTCGAGAAGGGTTACGATGCATCCGTCGTGCTGCCCTTGCTGGATGCGCTGCGCGGCGAAAAATTACTCGACGATCGGCGCTACCTAGAGAACTTCGTTGCCTATCGCGCTACGAGGGGTCAGGGGCCGCTTCGCATCCGTGTCGATCTGCGTCGACATGGTTTGCAGGGACCGCTGGTTGAGGAATACCTCGCCGCCTACCCTGATTGGATCGTGCTGCTAAAGAAGGCGCGTCTGAAGAAATTTGGCGCGAAGCCGGCGAAGAACTACGCCGACCGACAGGCGCAGGCGCGATTTTTGGGTTACCGAGGTTTCACGAGCGCCCAGATAAGAATGGCATTAGGCTTTGACGTTGAACTTGATTCAGACATTGAAGAGACATGAAACGCGACGCAAAAATGAAATCGATGACGACAGCGGAAGTTCGCGCCAGCTTTCTGGAGTTTTTCCGTAAGAACGGCCACAAGGTGCTGCCATCGAGTTCGCTGGTGCCGCACAACGATCCGACCCTGTTGTTCACCAATGCCGGGATGGTCCAATTCAAGGATGTATTTCTCGGCAAAGAAGTGCGCGATTATGTGCGCGCGGCGACGGCGCAGCGCTGCGTCCGCGCCGGCGGCAAGCACAATGATCTGGAGAATGTCGGTTATACGGCACGCCACCACACTTTTTTTGAAATGCTCGGTAACTTCAGCTTTGGCGACTACTTCAAGCGTGAAGGGATCCACTTCGCTTGGAATTACATTACCGGAACGCTGGAAATTCCGAAGGACCGGCTGTGGGTAACCGTGTACACCGATGATGATGAGGCTGAGCGCATTTGGGTCGAAGAGATCGGCGTCGATCCGACGCGCTGCACGCGACTCGGCGAGAAATCCAACTTTTGGGCGATGGGCGATACCGGGCCTTGCGGTCCCTGTTCGGAAATATTCTACGACCATGGCGCCGGAGATTCCCGGCGGTCCCCCGGGTACGCCCGAGGAAGACGGCGACCGCTACGTCGAGATTTGGAATCTCGTGTTCATGCAGTACGAGCGTTCATCGGATGGTGTGCTGGTGCCCCTGCCCAAACCTTCGGTCGATACCGGTTTGGGCCTGGAGCGCGTCGCGGCCGTGATGCAAGGGGTGCACAGCAACTACGACATCGACTTGTTCAAGTCCCTGATTCGAGCAGCCGCGGATGTCACGGGAACTTCGGACCTGCAGTCGGCCAGCCTGCGAGTCATCGCGGACCATATTCGGGCCTGCACCTTTCTCATTATCGATGGCGTCGTGCCGTCGAACGAAGGCCGAGGCTACGTACTGCGGCGCATCATCCGCCGCGCGATTCGCCATGGTTATAAGCTCGGCCAGACTCAACCCTTCTTCCACAAGCTCGTCGCGCCTTTGGTGCGGGAAATGGGCTCGTATTACTCAGAACTGGGGGCCGGTGAAGCCCGTGCCGCGCAAGTGCTCGCGCAGGAAGAGATCCGATTTGCGGAGACGCTGGCGACCGGCATGGTGTTGCTGGACGCGGAAACGGCGAAACTGAAATCATCAGTGATTCCGGGCGAAGCCGTATTCAAACTTTACGATACCTTTGGCTTTCCCGCCGATCTCACCGCCGACATCGCACGCGAGCGGGGCCTCAGCATCGATCAGGCGGGCTTCGATGTCGCCATGGACGCGCAGCGCCGCAAGGCGCAGGCGGCGAGCAAATTCGGCGTGGATCTGCGCGACACGATCAAGCTTTCCGGCAAGACTGATTTTTCTGGCTACGATCGCGTGGCGGACTCGGCGAGGGTCACCTCGCTGATATTCGACGGCGCGCTGGTCGATATCCTGCGGCCGGGCCAAGAAGGCCAAGTTGTTCTGGATCACACGCCCTTCTATGCGGAAAGCGGCGGACAGATCGGCGATTCGGGCATCCTGCTGGGCGCCAATGCGCGCTTTACGGTGCGCGATACGCAGAAAATCGGCGCGTCGTTTTCCCACGTGGGCGTGGTCGAGAAGGGAGAATTGCGCATCGGCGATGCCGTGAAGGCAGAGGTCGATCAAGAGCGCCGCAAGGCGATTGCGCTCAATCACTCTGCGACGCACTTGCTGCATGCCGCGCTTCGAAAAATTCTTGGCACGCACGTGGAGCAAAAGGGGTCGCTGGTCGCCGCCGACCGCCTGCGCTTCGACTTCTCCCACACGCAGGCCTTGTCGACGGACGAATTGCGCCGGGTCGAAGATCGGGTTAATACCGAAATTCGTGCGAACGCACCGGTCGAGACGCGCGTGATGGCCTTGGACCAGGCCAAAGCCGCGGGCGCCATGTCGTTGTTTGGTGAGAAATACGACAGTGATGTGCGGGTTCTATCGATCGGAGATTTTTCGATGGAACTCTGCGGCGGAACGCACGTCGAACGTGCGGGTGATATTGGTCTGTTCAAGATCACGAGTGAATCGGGCGTAGCGGCCGGAATTCGCCGCGTGGAAGCGTTGACCGGCCGTGGGGCATACGAGTGGGTTGTGCACACGGATCACGTGCTGCGCGACATTGCTGCGATGCTTCGAGGCAGCCGCGAGGACGTGGATGAAAAGGTCCGTGAGCTCGTCGAGCGCTCTCGCAGGCTGGAAAAGGAGGTCCAGCAACTCAAATCGAAGCTGGCCAGCGGGCACGGCGGCGATCTGTCCGCCGGCGCGAAGGATATCGGCGGCATTAAGGTTTTGGCTGCCCAAATCGACGGAGTCGATGTAAGGTCACTGCGGGATGCCCTGGACCGGCTCAAGGACAAACTCGGCTCGTCGGTGATCGTCCTTGGGAGCGTGCAGGAGGGCAAGGTCCTGTTGGTTGCGGGAGTTTCGGATGACCTGGTGGCGCGGATCAAAGCGGGCGATATTGCGGGGCAGGTGGCCGCGAAAGTCGGAGGCCGGGGCGGCGGTCGAGCGGATTTCGCTCAGGCCGGCGGCACGCAGCCCGAAAATTTAGCTGCCGCGCTGGCGGGGGTCGAGTCGCTGGTGCGGAGCCGGCTGTCTAATTGAACGATTGTTTTATTCTGACAAGAAGTTGCAACAAATGCGTTTGGTATTCTTGTATTCTTGTCCGATCGACTGAAGAATTCTTGTGGGGGAATAGTAACCACCGTTCGATACACGAACGAACACTTGACGCAAAGCGGCGTGCAGCACGGTAAATCTTTGCCGCTGCGAGTGCCAAGTATGCAAGGAGCTAGATTATGTTGATATTGACCAGGCGAGTCGGCGAGACCGTGATGATCGGCAACGAGGTTACGGTGACCGTGTTGGGCGTGAAGGGCAACCAAGTCCGAATTGGCGTGAATGCACCAAAAGATGTCGCAGTTCACCGTGAAGAGATCTACGAGCGCATCAAGCGCGAGCAAGACCAGGATGGCAATGTGGGTACGGCACCCGCCAGAATGATCGATGACGCCTGAAACAGGCGCTTAGCTCTCCGGCTTTACCTAGACTCCCCCGGGCGGGTATCATCCCGCGCTCCGCGAAGGCCGCTTAAGGCTAATCCGGAGAGGTGGCCGAGTGGTCGAAGGCGCGCCCCTGCTAAGGGCGTAAGGGTCAAAAGCCCTTCGAGGGTTCGAATCCCTCCCTCTCCGCCAGCGGCTGCTCAAATTTTCGTTAGCCCAGGATCGGTCAAGCGCGACAGCGATCGGCAATCGTTGTGGTAATATTCGCGCCCCTTGCGCCCGTAGCTCAGTTGGATAGAGCGCCTGGCTACGAACCAGGAGGCCGGGAGTTCGAATCTCTCCGGGCGCACTTTCTTATCAAAAACTTACGCGCGCTCAATGTATTTCCTAAACGAACAGCAACTGTGTAGTAGTAGCTGTCACTTGACGATTGTCCGATTCTCTACAAGTCCATTTGCTTGCCTCCGAGCGCGTCGATGAGCGCGGGGTCTCCTAACCGCTTGGCGATTTCGAGGGCGGTCGCACCCCGAAACGTAATCTTTGAGTAGTTGACTCCGCTTTGCCGCAACATCCGCACCGCGTCAGCATCGGCGCTGAGCGCCGGTAAGAGCGCATGTGAGCTTCCGTCGTTGTTTCGAAAATCTCTGACTTGGGATCGAGGGTCGGAGCACACTTAGCACGGAAAATTATAGAATCGGAGAGAGGAGCGGGGAACAAGGCGTTGCGGCGCGGCTCGCTGCGATGGGCGCTGTGATTCAGTTAGTAACGGGTTTTTGAATCCAAAAGTCGTACATGCCGGCAAACGTATCCGGATTGTCGGCCTCAAACCGTGCCCAGCTGCGCAAATTTGTACCCGTCTTGTCGCATGTAAAGCATGAATGGTACTGATGAAGCAAGCGAGGATTCAAATTGAAACCGATAAAGTGCAGCCCAGACTCGCCAAGGAAGGACTCGATCTGGCCTAGTGCTAGTCGATGTTCCTGCACGTGGAAAAGCAGATCGCGACAGTCACTGGTTGAATAGAAGTCCCCGGAATCTCTCAGCCATCGCAGCTCGATGCTTGCATCCTGGCGGAATCGACGAATGTCGTCCGGTGTGCCGGCATAACCGCGCGCTGCAATGATCTCCCGCGCCTTCGCTACATGCCTACGGGCAATTTCGCTGTAGAAGCCTAAACGCATGAATCCTCCGGGTCGCAGCCGAGACAACAGGATTTGCCATCCGACGAAAGGCTCGGCGAGATGATGCAGCACCCCAACTGATTCGATGATGTCGAACGTGCGCGTGATGTGACTAAGCTTCAAAATATCAGCCTGTGCGTACTCGATATTCGTTATGCCCAGTTCACGCGTTTTGCGTTTGGCGTAGCTTTTATGCTGCTCAGGCTCAGGTCGATCGCTAGCACACGAGCCCCGCGATAGCGCTGAGCAACGAGAATCGAGTGACTGCCGGTGCCGCAACCTGCGATAAGTACCTCCGGCGCGCTGTCATCGCGCATGGGAACAAACGACGCGAACGGTAGCATTCGCATCAATTGATCATTGAAGCGCAGTGGCTGCTCGTAGACTGGCAATTTCACCCAACGCGGGTAGGGGTTCTGTTCGTACTGATCGCGTACCTCTTCCGAAACGTCATTGGAGATGGAGGTCAAGCGTACGATACCCGTGCGCAGCCCCTGCTCTTCCAGCGGTTCTCTAATTTGTTGGCGCAACACCTCCTCAATCGGGCTGGGTACATTTGCGGTAAGAAGCCGGCTTGCTTCGCGCAGCGTGTAAAGCGGGAAATACGCAGCTACGGCAAGCAGGAGAAACGGGGGTACGGCAGCGTTGGCGTCGAGGAGGGCAAGTAATCGCGCGCGACAGGCGTGCGCGGATAGCCGTTCTGCATCGTCGAAGGCAAAGATGTATTCGTTGACGAAGCATTGACGAGCGAGTGCGGCATAGAAATTCAGCGCCGAGCTGTCCGAAGTGTCAGGTGCTTGCGTGCTTGAAGCCGTCTCCAGAAGGGCATGGCGAGCGGAAGTTAAGAAGCGCTCAAATTCGATCGTTGAAACGGGGGCCGATTCTAGCAAGGCAAGGAGCAAGGCATCATTTGCAAGGACGGCGAGGCCGTCCTCACCGAATAACTCCGCCTTTGGCAAGCGTGCAGGCCATGATTTGCCGACGAGGCGTAGGCGGCCGGCAATCCCGCTGCTGAGCGTGATCAGTGAGAGCGCAGGCCCGCAAAGCTCGTAAGGCATTCCCCACGGTTCCGCGATGGCCCTTGTGAGCGCAGCGCGGATCTGCGCATCGTCAACCGCGAAACGGGTGTGCGTCACGCAGGAGGCGAAAGCTGCTTTGGTAGCCCACGTCGGCGCATGCTCGAGAGCGTGCACAATCAGTGGCAATGCTTCCACGCTCTTGCCGAGTGATAGCAGAATCATGGCTAAGTCGCAGAGAATGTCCGCGGATTCGGGCTCGATGGAGAGCGCGCGGCGAAGGCTTGCCTCTGCCGAATCGTGCTCCCCTAGGCGCTTCAACACGATACCCAGCGCACGGTGGGCCTGAGCAAAATCAGGTTTGATGTCCGCAGCACGGCGGAGACTCCAAACGGCTTCTTCGAGACGCGGATTCGGACGCAGGCTCTGTAATATGAAGCCCACACCGTAATGAGCGTCAGGCATTTCAGGATCTATTCGGACGGATTCTCGCAGCGATTCGAGCGCCTCATCGCTCCGACCAAGAGCGTGCAGCACACGGCCGAGGTGGCAATACGCTGCGGCGTAGTCAGGCCGAATCTCGATAGCCTTGAGCAGTGAATCCTTTGCTTCGTCATGTCGACCCTGGGCCATTGCAGTGATACCCAGATTGAAATGAACTTCGGCATATCCTGGATTGCATGACAACGCGCGCTCATAGCTCTCCCCTGCTTCGGCAGTGCGGCCTAGACTGTCAAGTGCATTGGCCATTCCTACAAACGCATCTGCAAACTCAGGCCTGATGTCGATGGCTGCTTGGTAGTTGCGCAATGCATGTCCGAATTCGCCGGCGCAATAATTGAGGTTGCCCAAATTGAAGTGAGCTGCTGCATATTTAGCGTCGCATGCAATTGCAAGTTGATACGCGGTGCGCGCCTCATCTACCTGGGCACGCGCGAGCAGAATGTTGCCGCGGTTTAAGTGCGCTCTCGCGCATCGCGGGTCGGCGCGGATCGCAGCATCATAGCGAGCCATGGCCTCGGCCGTTCGCCCTTGTTCCTCAAGCGCATTTCCTTCATCGATCATCTTGACTGCAAGGATTCCCGGTGCAACATTCGGGCTGCCGTCGATCGAGGCTTTAGCTTGGTTCACGCGGTTGCCTCAATCGATGAGACAACTATTTGCATCTAAAAACCGCCTTAATCTTCAAACTCGCCGGATCAATCACAGCGAGAAGCGGAGGTCCCCTGCCGGTGAGCGGCATGGTATCCGGTTGATCATCGGCCATTCCTGCGATTTTCATCTTTTCCTTCAGCTTCGTTTTCTCGCTTTTTACAAAATAGGCTACATTGTCTACTTTCTTGAGCTGGCTCCGAAGCGAAGGCAAACCGTCTTCCCAACGCCTGAAGTATCTCGGCATCGAAATGACATCATCGCCTCCAGTTATCGCCCCGACGACAATTTTTTTGCTTACTTCGGGGTCCGCCGGCAGCGGTGCCCACACCCAGCGTGGAAGGCTATACCAATGGGGCGCGAGATCGGGATTCTGCTTGAGGCTCAGCTTGGCCTCCTTGGGATCGATGTCGTACGCTTGCACGAGCTGCAAAATACTTACAGAAAAGGCGTAATAGAGCGGCCGTCCGTTCCAAAGCGACACGGAACCATAGGTCAGCGCGCAGAGCTGGACCGCAACATCTCGGCATCGAAATGACATCGTCGCCGCCGGTGATTGCCGCGGTCACTATTCTTTTTGCTTCGTCCGCATTCTGCGGCAGTGGTGCCCATACCCAGCGCGGCAGGCTATACCAATGCGGCGCCAGTGCGGGATTCTGCTCGCGCCCGAGCTTCGCTTCCTTGGCATCGATATCGTAAGCCTGCACCAGCTGCAGGATGTTTACCGAGAAAGCGTAGTACAGAGGCCGCCCATTCCAGAGCGACGCTGATCCATAGGTGAGCGCGCAAAGTTGCACGGCGACGATAATGCCGATGTCGCGAGTCAGTTCGCGCCGCAATTTGTTCTGATTGGCGATAATCAGCGTCAGGGTGGGTCCGAGCACCACGTCCACGCATATCATGACCAGAACCACCGTCTTTACGTCGGTCAGATACCAGCCCGGCCATCGGTACCAGCCCAGATAGAGCGACCCCAGTATGAGGGTAAGCACGGTGGCACTGGATAACAAGTGCAGCGCAAAGAGCTTCAGTCGAAAATGCATATCCCATTCCATCCAACGCCACGCAATTTTAGCGTCATCATTCGGAAATGGAAGTCTACCGGGTCGAGTCGGCGGGGTTGGAAAGTGCGTGAATTGTTGTGAACTGCGCACGCTCTAACCGGGAAATAACCGATGGCACGTCCGAGGCGGGTACCGGTCGGCTGAACAGGTATCCCTGTGCCTGGTCGCATTTCATCTGCCGCAATTTCTGCAGTTGCTCAGGCGTCTCCACACCCTCGGCTACGGTTTTCATGTTGAAGGCGCGTGCCAGGGAAACGACGGTGGCAACCAGCGTGGCGACATTGGGTGTATCCACGATGCTTTGCACGAACGACTTGTCGATTTTGAGCGTGTCGACCGGCAGTTTGGCCAGGAGTCGCAGCGAAGAATAGCCGGTGCCAAAATCGTCGATTGCGACCCCGAGTCCTGCCTCGCGCAGCTGGGAGAGCTTGCGGATCGACAATTCCAAGTCATGCATCAACATGCTCTCGGTAATCTCGATATCCAGGCCCGCGGTTTTCGAGCCCATGGGTGCGATGTCGGCCAGTACCCGATCGACAAAGTCCCGGCGCCGCAATTGCAGCGGCGAGACATTGACCGCGACGCGTATGCTCGACAAGCCGCCGGCGTGCCATTTGCCGATATCGCGCAACGCTTGGAGAATGACCCACTCGCCCACATCAACGATGGCGCCGGATTGCTCCAGCAGCGGAATGAATGTCGACGGCGGAATGATGCCGTCTTCGGAGTCGCGCCAGCGCAGCAGCGCCTCGAGACCTTGGACTTTGCCGCTCTTGATATCGATTTTTGGCTGGTAGTGCAGCAGAAACTCTTCGTGATCGAGGGCCCGGGTCAGCCTTGCTTCAAGCGCCAGGCTTCGTGATGTCGGACGCTGGGTGACGAGGCCGTACATCATGTATTTTTCGTTGTCTTCGCGCGCCGCCTTGAGCGCCGCCTCCGCGTTTTGCACCAGCGCATCGGCGGTTTTCGCGTCATGCGGAAAAAAGGCCAGTCCCGAACGGATGGTGGGCCGCAATTCCTGTCCGTCGATATAGAAGGGCTCGACAAACAAGGGGGCGGCCGCGCTTCGCGTCACGAGCCCGGTATCCGACGCGTTGCCGCAATCCGCCAGACTGATGACGAACGTGCCGCCGCCGAAATAGCCCACGCATTCCGAATCGGTATAGGTTTGCTTCAATCGAGCGGCTATTTTTTCGATCAGGCTGTCGCCCACGTAGCGCCCGAACGAATCGTTGATGGCACCGAGTTTCTGCACGTCGAACACCAGCACGGTGCGGCCGCTGTCATCGCTGGCGTCCCGGGCCAGGGTTTGCGCAAGGCGCTGGCAGAACAGGGGCCGCTTCGCGAGCCCCGTCAGGCTGTCGAAGTACGACAGAAAATGTACCGCTTCGTCTTTCTCCAAATATTGAAGCGCGAAGCTGATGTTCGCGGTCAACTCCAGCAGCACGCCGACCTCCGCCGCGTCGAACACGCCGGGCTCGGTGCTGAACAGCCTGATCATGCCGATCGTGGCGCCGTCGATTTTGAGCGGCAATGCGGCGACCGCGCGGTAGCCGAGAAGGATCGAGCTTTCACGCAAGGGTTCGCTCGGCGCTTCGTGGTGCAAGTCGTTGTGGATCACCGGTGCGCCGCTGCGAATCACCTGCTCCATGAGATCCGATTGTGGGCCGAACGGATCCATGATCTGGTCGGTGCCGTCGTGCGGCTGCGAATCAAGACCGGCGCAGGCCAACTGGGTCAGAACCTTGGTGCCGGAATCCATCAGGCTGATCGCGCTGCGCTGATAGCCTCCCTGTTGAACGGCGATGCGGCAAACCTCATCCAGCAACTCGGCGCGATTTTGCAGGCGCAGGATGGCCGAACTGGTGCTGCTCAGCATTCGGTAGGTGCGGGTAAGGCGGCGCAAGCGCTCTTCCTGTTCCGTGCGCACCTGCTCGGAGTGGCGCCGATCGGCCTTGAGCTTGGCCTCGCGCAGCGCGCGTTCAATGGCGGAGGAGAGCCGCGACAGATTGCTCTTGAGCACATAGTCGGTGGCGCCGCGGCGCAACGCATCGATGGCCCTTTCCTCGCCGATGGTGCCCGACACATAGATAAAAGGTATGTCGGGGGCGTGAACCACCGCGAGGTCGAGGGCCCGCAGGCCACTGAAGTTGGGCAGGGAGAAGTCGGAGAGAATCAGGTCGGGTTTGTCCCGATGCAGCGCGGCGATGAATTCAGGTTCCGTTTGGACCCGGTGGATGGCGCAATCGAGGCCTGCTTTGGCCAAATGCCGGGCCAGCAGCTCGGCATCCGCCACGCTGTCTTCCACGACAACCAGCTTCAATTGGGTCTTCATCGAGAGTAAATCGGCAGTTCCAGGGTGATCATGAGGCCGTCCGGACCGGAAGTGCAAACTGGAAACAGGCTCCGGCATCAGGGGAACCCTTAGCCCAAATCCGGCCGCCATGCCGTGCGATGATGCGATGCACAATCGCGAGTCCCACGCCGGTTCCCGAAAAGTCCTCGCTTCGGTGCAGACGCTGAAACACGCCAAAGAGCTTGTCCGCGTAGCGCATGTCAAAGCCCGCGCCGTTGTCCTCGACCTGGTAGATGGCTTCGCCGTTGTCGATGCGGCCGCTGACGGAGATCTTTGGCGTGGCGCGCTTCGCACTGTACTTAAGTGCGTTGCCGATCAGGTTGCACCAGACTTGGCGGATGACCACGGGGTCTGCCTGCACCGGAGGCAACTCGGCAATGTCGATCTGCGGTTCGGGACCGACGTAGATCGCCCGCACTTCGTTGGCGGCCGCATCCGCGAGCAAGGTCATGTCGACCCGGTCGAACTGCAGCGCCGACCTGCCGGCGCGCGAGAACTCCAGCAGGCTGACGATGAGCTCATCCATCTTTTGGCTGCCGGCTCGAATGATGCCCAAGATTCTGCGGCCTTCATCGCCCAGTTGCTCCGCAAAGTCGCTTTCGAGGATGGCGGCAAATCCGTCCATGGAGCGCAGCGGTGCGCGCAGGTCGTGCGAGATTGAGTAAGAAAAGGATTCGAGGTCATGATAGGCGGCCGCCAATTCGGCCGATCGCTGCTTTTCGCGGACGTGCAATTCCGCGTTTTCCCGCCGCAGCCGCTGCACATCCAATGCTCGTGCGATGACCGGCAGGATCGCGTTCAGCTTGAACGGTTTGAGAATATAGTCGAGCGCGCCTCCCTGCATGGCGCGCACCGCGGTGTCGATGGTGCCATGACCGGTCATGACCACGGCGCCGAGCGATGGGTCGATATTCTTTGCCGCGTCGATCAGCGTAATGCCGTCCATCTCCGGCATCATCAAGTCGGTCAACAGCAAATCGAACTCACCCGGAGCCAAGGCCGCGAGGGCTTGGCCCCCTGAAGCAAATCCCTGTGTGACATAGCCCTCGAGGCGCAGCGTGTCGCACAACGCGCGCAATTGCGCAGCCTCGTCGTCGACTATCAGCAGTCGGGCAGCAGCCGTCACGCGACCAACTCCGCCAGCGCCGCACGCAACTCATGCAGCCGCGGGGGTTTGGCCAACACCTTGTCGACATGAGCGGGCGCATCGTTGGTGGCGATGAGACGCTGACCCCAACCGGTGAGCAACACCACCGGGGTTGTCGGCGAGACGCCCTTGACCGAGGTCGCGACCTTGCGTCCGTCGACATGCGGCATGCCGAGATCCGTGACCACGATGTCGAAGGCCTCGCCGCGTTTCGTGGCGGCGGCGAAGGCTTCGATGCCCTCGTGACCGCCGTGCGTCGCCGTGACCAGATGGCCGTCCTCCTGCAGCGTGTCCTGCAGCGACTTGATCAACAAGGGGTCATCATCCACCAACAAAATCCGCAGCCGTCGTTTCACCACGGCCGCGCTCTTAAGTGTGGGCGCTGCAACGGCCGAGGAAGTGACCGCCGGAAAATTCAAGCGAACGGTGGTGCCTTTGCCCGGTACGCTGTCAATCTCGAGCTCGGCGCTGTGCCGCTGGATCATGCCATACACCATGGCCAGGCCCAGTCCGGTGCCGCGCTCGCCCTTGGTGGTATAGAACGGCTCCAGGCAGCGCCGGCGCGTGTCCTCATCCATGCCGACGCCGGTATCGGTCACCTCGATCAATACGCGCGTCTCGCCGTCCGCGACGGTCGCCCTTCGCGTGCGCACCGCGAGCGTGCCGCCGGAGGGCATGGCATCGACCGCGTTGAAAATCAGATTGGTGAGCGCATCGCGGATTTCGTGCTCCGCTCCCATGATGTCGGGCAGCGAATCCGTCAGATAAGTCTGCAGGTCCACCATCGCACCGCGCGCCTGCGGCAGGTCGGCTCCAGCGCGGCTTCGTCAATTCCACCACTTGTTGCACGGCGCGATTGATTTCGACGCGCTCCAGCGTGAGTTGAGCATCGCGCTCCCGGTAGAACTCCCGCATGCGCGCTACGGTTCTGGCCACATCCTCGATGGCGCGCTGGATTGTGGTCAAATAGTTGCGCGTGCGCTCGCTCAAATTGGGCTCGCGCTCCAGCAGCGACTCGGTATAGAGCGAGACCGGAGAAATGGCGTTGTTGATGTCGTGCGCGATGCCGCTGGCCATCTGACCCAGCGCCCGCAGCCGCTCCTGCTGCATCACGGTGTGCTGGCTCTGCCGCAAATCGTCATAGGCCTGCTGCAAGGCGCCGTAGAGGCGTGCCTGATGACTCGCCAGGGCCACATGCTCGCTCAACTGTTTGAGGAACTCGCATTCGCCGCTGCTGAAGGCCTCGGCTTCGGAGCGCGCGCAAACCAAGACGCCGAACACCTGGTTCTCGACGATGAGCGGTGCGAACACCACGGAGCGCAGACCCGCGGCGCTTAGCCGTTGCGGAAAGGGAAAGTGCACCTGCGCGACGTCAGGTTCGTACACCAATTCGCCTGCGACGCAGCGCGACAAGCCGTTGGGATCGATGGGCACCGAGCTCTCCGGCGACAAGCTCAAGCGTTCGGCAAAGCTGCTGCCCTTTCTGCCCAGCGCCGCGACGGCCAGCGATTTCGCGCCCGGATCGTGCAACAGAAAGCATCCGAATTCGATCGGCAGATTTTCTTCCAGGCTTCTCAACACCACTTGAAAGATGCTGGGCAAGTCCTGCCTCTCTCCCGTTGCGCGCGTGATGTGCTGCAGGAGACTCAAGCGCCCGACTTGCGCCTGCAGCTTGCCCTCAGAGCCCTGTATCTGTGTGAGCATTTGATTGAAGGTGTCGGTGAACAGGTCGAATTCATAGGCGCCCGTGGGCGCCGCACGCACCGTATAGTCGTGCCGTTCGGCCACCGCGCGGGTCGTGTCCGCCAGTGCAAGAATGGGCTGCAGCAACCGGTACTGCAGGCGCCGGGATATTAGAAAGGCGAGCGACAGGGACAGGGCGCCGACCAGAACGAGGATGAGCCCGTACAGCTCCATGCGCGAATACATGGCATTGAGATCCGATTCCACGTACAGCACGCCGAGCTGGTTGGGGCCTTCAGCCACGGGTTGAAAACCCGAAAGCGCGGAACGGCTGAAAGTGAAACCCCGGCCGGTCCGCGCCGGCAACCGGCCCGGATTGAGCCCTTGGGGATAGCTGGCGAAAACCTTGCCGCGAATATCGTACAGCGCGGCTGCAACAATGTGCGGATCCGATTTGAAGGCGCTCAGCACGCTGGCGGCATCGTCCGAATTTTCGAACGCCAACGCCGCCGTGCTGTTGCTGGCGATGGCCCGGCTCAATATTTGCAATTGCTGAATGCTGGAGGAGCGAAAGGTCAAAAACTCATAAGCGCAAAACGCCGACGAGGTCACCAGCAAGACCACGCCGCTGGCGAGAAAGATCATGTTCATCAAAGTGCGGCGGATGGGCGGCGATGATTTGCTCATCATTGCTCCTTTGCATCCGCGCCGATGATCTCGGCCGGACGCAGCAGCTTGGAACTGATGGTCAGTCCCGCCGCGCGCGCCGAATCCACGTTGATGCGCAGGCGAATGCGGCTGTTTTCGGTCGCGAATTGGATCATCACGCCGCGCTGCGCGGCGCCGTCGGCCTGGGAGACGGTCAATGTGCTGTGGTGATCCAGGGCGGCAAGGATTTGTCCGAGACGTCCGATCTCCGAGCGGTCGATGAACAGGATCTGGCAGTTGTCGACTTCGGCAATGCTGCGAAATCGGCGCACCGTTAGGGCATGGCCATTGATCTGTTCATTGTGGACCGCTTCATCGAGCCGTGCGCCGAAGGGATCGCTGCCAACGATGCCGATGACAAAGGGATCGCCGGGCGCCGCGAATGCCTGCGGCGGCCACTCGACGAAACGCGAAAAGTTGAACAGGAAAACGGCTTGAACCTGATTTTCCGTCGGGGCATCCGCGGCGCTCAAAGACTGCGCAAAAATGAGTCCGGCGGCCACCAGAAGCGGCCGCAGCTTCCGCCTCAATAGCGCCATGTAAATTTTCCGTAGGCGCTGCGCTCGATCTCGGGACGCGTTGGGCTGGGAAAGCCGTATTCGGGGTGGCGATTGTGAAGCAGGTTTTGTCCCACCAGCGCGAACTCGAGCCGATCGCTGGCATGCCAGGCGAGGTGCGCGTCCAGATCAAAATAACTCGGCACCGTTCCCACCACCGGACCATTGTTGTTGTGCAAGGTGTCGACCCAGCGCAACGCCGTGTCGAATTCCGTGTGACGCGGCAAGTTCAGTGAAGAGCGCAACGCGAATTGGTGCTGCGGATCGGCGGTTTCATTGAGACCCGCATTGATGTCCATCTGGCCGGGTTTGACATGCAGGTGTTCCTTCAGCAGGGTGTAGCCGGCATGCAGCGACCAGGTATCCGACACCTGATAGTTACTGGTGAACTCCAGCCCGTCAGTGTCTCCCTCCAGGCCGTTGGCGAAGAAGAACGGCAGAATCGTGGTGGGCGTAATCGTCGTGCTGCGGATGTCGTCATAGCGATTGAAAAAGCCCGACACGGAGGCCGATAGCTGTTGAGCAAGCTGCACGCGATAGCCCAGTTCGTATGCCACCACCGATTCGGAGGTAAAGTCCGAGCCCCCCTCCAACAGGACGAAGTGCGGCGGCGCGGCTTCCGAGAAATCCTGATCGATGCGCGATGGGGTGCGCACCGCGCGGGAAATAGCCGCCCAGAGCGCCTCTTTCGAGCTCAAAATCCAACTCAGGCGCATGTTGGGCTCGACTTCAAATCCGGTGTAATCATTGCGCTCGACCTTGGAACCGAGTGTGAGCGACAGGTTGGGCCGCAACGCGATCTCATCCTGCGCAAAGATGCTGTACAAGTCGCGATCCAGGGTGGCTGGAAGGAACGCGAGCGCCGGCGCATTGCTGACCACATCGTGCGAATAACGAAATCCCCAGCCCCAGACCACGCTGTTGGCGGTGCCGATCCGAAATCGATGCTGGAAATCCACATCGTAGGTGGTCAGATCATCCTGAAAAATGCCGGGCCCCGCGAATTGCAATCCGTTGATGACGAGCGCCGGGGCCGGATTCGATGTGTGAGTGCGGTCGATATAGGACTGCAAACCGAAGTCCGACGTATCCGAGATGCGGCGCGACCATCGTCCCAGGACATTCTCGCCGCTGGTGTCGGACGTGCCCCCGGTTTGCTCGTTTTCGTGTCCGCCGTAGACATCGCCCTGCAGGGTGAGCTTGTCGATCGCCGAGGCGTCTGAATCCACACGGAACCCGCCGCGGCCCTGCCGCCAGGAATCGGACGCGGAGTCGCCGTTTGCCAGCACTTCACTGCCCCGGTCGACATACTTGCCGTAAATACGATAGTTGGTATCGGGACCCAGCGCGCCGCCATAGCGAGCGTCCGCAAAATCCTGGGGTCGCGAACCACCCCCGGCCTGTGCATACAGTCCTTGGGTGTCCTTCGCGCTCTTCGTGATGATATTGATGACGCCATTCACCGCGTTGGCTCCCCAGAGGGTGCCGCCCGGACCGCTGATGACCTCGATGCGGTCGATATCCGCGAGCACGTAGTCCTGCACGTCCCAGAAGACGCCGGAATACAGCGGCGTGTACACGGTCCGCCCGTCGATCATCACCAGCAGCTTGTTTGCCAATGCGGTATTGAAACCGCGTGCGCTGATCGCCCAGTCATGCGAATTTTTCTGCGCCACCTGCAAATTGTCCGCCAGACGCAGCGCCTCAGGAATGCTGGTTGCCCCGGAACGCCGGATGTCCTCCTGCGTAATGACCTGGATTGCAGATGCGGCCTCGATGAGTCTCTCGGGATGACGGGCGACGGAGGTCACCTGCACATTCATCAGGTCCTCGACGTTGAGTTGCTTGAGCTCGCCGATGCTGGACGCAGCGTTGTCCGCGGCCGCCGCGGCGCAGGCGCAGGCGCAGGCGCAGGCGTGCAAGATCAATGCACTGACAAACCAATTCCGTCTGACTGTTTCCACCACGATTTCATCATCCTTTGAATCACGGCCGTGCCATCAGCGAAGACTGCGCCCAGATTGCACCGATCCGGAACTGGGGCAAACCTTAAAACACGAGACTTGTGAGTACGTTCTCAGATTGTTTTTAGCGCCGATGCTAGTTAGATTTTTGCAATTTTTACCGCGCATCGTTATGCGCTTCACAGTTCGCGGATCCTTCGCCGCGAAACCTGAAAGCAATCTAAGGTTTTTCGCGCGCGGGTCGATAACTGCCGACAGGGAGCCGCATGCCCGCACTACGGTTATTGGGCCGGCAATGCCGCGCGACCGGCGGCAGGTGCCTTTTATCGCAAGGACAAAACGATGAGCGCGGGCCAACGGGCAGACGGGCAAGGAAACGAGGCGCCGCCCCGCGAGGGGCACGCGCGGCGGCTCGCGGAACTGGAATCGGCCGCGGTTTCCTTGCGCGCCGACAATGAGGCGCTGCGTGCGCAGCTGGCGCTGCGCGATCATGCTCTGGACGGTACGCCTTCTTTCTTCATCATCACCCGCCAGGAACACCCGGCTCCGATCATCGTCTATTGCAATAGGATCGTGGCGGATACGAACGGTTTCGCCCGCGAGGAACTGATCGGCAAACCGATCACCCTGCTGACCCAATGGGTCGGACGCAATCCGAACTTTGCGGCGGATGCCCAGGCGGCGTTGCGTGCCGGTCAGACGGTGCACTATGAAGACGAGGTGACGCGGCCGGATGGCAGCACGTTTTGGCTCGGGGTTTCCATCAGGCCCCTGTACGACAGTGCCGGACGCTTTACGCATTCGGTGGCGGTGGGCGCCGATATCACCGCCAAGCGCATCGAAACACGCAAGAAGCAGGAACTTCAGGACAAGCTCCTGGCCGAAATGAAGGAACGCGAACGCATCGTCATTGAGCTGCAGTTGGCGCAAAAATTGGAATCGGTCGGCCGACTCGCGGCGGGCATCGCCCATGAAATCAATACGCCGATCCAATATGTGGGCGACAGCGTGTATTTTTTGCGCAGCGCCTTCGAAGATCTCGACAAGCTGTTCGACGCCATCCATGGCGCCGCTGCGCTGCTGCCGGACGCCGCACAGCGCGCGGCCTACCAGCACGAAATTGCCGAACTGGAACGGAAACACGACCTGGAGTATCTGCGCGCCGAGGTTCCGAAAGCGTTCACCCGGACTTTCGACGGTGTCGAGAGAGTGACCAACATCGTCAAGGCGATGAAGGAGTTCGCACATCCCGACGCCAACGAACAAAGCCCCGTGGACCTCTTGCATGCACTGGAAACCACATTGTTGGTTGCATCGAACGAATACAAGTACGTCGCCAAGGTGCGCACTGAATTTGGCGAGTTGCCCCAGGTGGTCTGCAATGTCGGCGAACTCAATCAAGTATTTCTGAATCTCATCGTCAACGCGGCCCATGCCATCAAGGACTCAGGCAAGGACGCTGACAGCGGCGAAATTCTCATCCGCGCACATCCGCAGGGCGATCAGGCGGTGATTTGCGTGCGCGACAATGGCTGCGGAGTCCCCGAGGAAAATCTCTCCAAGCTTTATGATCCATTCTTTACCACCAAGGAAGTTGGGCGCGGCACGGGGCAGGGGCTCGCCATCAGCCATTCCATCGTCGTCGACAAGCACGGCGGTGAAATCAACGTCAGCAGCCAGATGGGCGTAGGAACGGAGTTCACGGTCAGACTGCCGATCTCAGGCCGCGGCGCGCGGGCGGCACCATGAGGGATATTCTGTTCGTCGACGATGAACGCGATTTACTCGACAGCCTGAAGGCGCGGCTCTACAAGCATCGGCACGATTGGAACATGAAGTTTGTATCGAGCGGCGAAGCAGCCATCGCCGCGCTCGAGCAACAGCACTTCGACCTGGTTGTTTCGGACGTGCGGATGCCGGGAATGGACGGCGGCCAATTGCTGACCGTCGTGAAGCAGCGCTGGCCCAATGCGATGCGCATCATCGTTTCGGGCTATTCGGATCCCGTGCAGGCCGTGCGGCTGACCTCGCTGGCTCACCAATACATCGCGAAGCCCTGCGACGGCCGCGAATTGGAAAACATCATAGAACGCTGCTTTTATCTGCAGGAATTGCTCGGCCAGGAGTCGCTGCGCAAGGTGGTCGGCAGCATCGGCAGGCTGCCGGCGATGCCCAAAACGTACGGTCGGCTGCAGGCAGCCCTCGCGCAGCCCAGTGTGACCGCCGCTGAAATCGGCGACATCGTCCATGCGGACGCCGCCATCGCCAGCAAAGTGCTGCAGATCACCAATTCGGCGTTCTTCCGGTTGCGCAAACCGATGGTGCGAATCAAGGACGCCGTGACCTACTTGGGATTCGCGACGGTGCGCAACCTGGTCTTGTCGGCGGAAATCTTCTCGCAGTGGCAGGCGCCGAAGGGTTTGTCGGATGTGGATCCGGAGCGCCTGCAAACCCACGCACAATGCGCAGCGGCGGCCTGCAAGGCGCTCGCCGGAGGGCGGGCGACGCCGGATGATGCCTGGCTTGCGGGACTGCTCCACGACATTGGCTACTGGATCCTGATCCAGGAATGCCCGAAGGAACTGGCGAGCGCATTGAAACTGGCCGGCGCCGAAGGGCTGTCGCTATTGGAGTGCGAACGGCGAATCACCGGCGCGACTCACGCCGAGATCGGCGCCTACTTGCTGGGGTTATGGGGTCTGCCTTATGCCGTCGTGGAGGCGGTTGCCTTGCACCACACACCCACGGCCGTCACCCCGCATGGCTACGATCTCGTGGGGGCGCTCGCGGTTTCACACGCCTTGCTCGATCCGGCCGACGCCTTTGCGATCGTTGCTGCTCCACCAGCCGATGGGTGCGTAAACGCGCAGTATCTTGCCGGTCTTAACGCACCCTTCGATTGGCAGACCGCGCAGGCCCGCGTAGCGAGCGCGCTCCGGCCTTCTTGAACTGAGGAAACGGCACATCATGAACCGCGAAGCACTACCCAGCATTCTCTGTGTGGACGATGAGCCCCGAGTCGTGGACAGCCTGGCAGTGCATCTGCGCCGCGACTATCAGGTGCTGGCCGCCAACGGCGGCAACAGCGCGCTGCAAATCCTCAAAGACAAGGGCGCGCCCGCCGTCATCGTCTCGGACATGCGGATGCCGGGAATGGACGGTGCGACGTTGCTCAAGCACGTCAAGCAACTGTATCCGGAGACAACACGCATTCTGTTGACGGGCGAGCCGGGACGCGACGCCGCTATTTCGGCGGTCAACGAGGGACAGATCTTTCGCTTCCTGTCCAAGCCCTGCCCGCCGGATCAATTGCGCAGTGCCATTGAAGCGGGCGTGGCCCATCACCGGCTTCTGATTGCAGAAAAGGTCCTGTTGCAGGAAACCTTGATCGGTTGCATCAAAGCTCTGGTCGACATCCTCGCCATCACCAATCCGGTCGCCTTCGGCCGTTCAACGAGGGTCAAGCGCCTGGCCACCGAGCTCGCGGCTTCCAGCGGCAACGCCGGGTTCTGGCAACTCGAGGCAGCGGCCATGCTGTCTCAAATCGGCTATATCTCATTGCCGATCGAGCTGGTGGAAAAACTCTACTACGGCAAGCGCTTGACGGCCGAGGAGCGGGTGCTCGCGGACGGCGCGCCCGCGGTGGCTCAGAAACTGCTCGGCCGGATTCCGCGCCTCGAGCCGGTCATGGAAATACTCGCCGCGAGCCGCCAGTCCAAACCCGAGCTGTCCGACGGTTTGGTCAAGGCGGGCGCCGACATTTTGCGTCTGGTGCTCGAATATGATGCCCAGATTGTCCAAGGGCAGAGCGCCCAGGTAGCGCTATCGTCCATTCGCGCTCAGTCAGGGCGATTCGATCACAAGCTGCTGGAGCATCTCGAATCGCTGGTCGGCCTCACCGAGGGCACGCCCGAGGTCAAGGAAGTACCGGTCGGCCGCGTCACGCCGGGAATGGTGTTCATGGATGATCTCTACACCCAGGTCGGAACGCTGCTGGTGCCGAAGGGCTTTGAGGTGACTGAGACCTTCCTCGAGCGCGCGCGCAATTTTGGCCCAGGCATCTTGCAGGAGAAAGTGCGGGTTCTGGCGCCGTCGAAGTCAGGCAGCTGAAGTTGCGAAATCCACAACGGCCTGCGCCTGCACGTCCAATGAATCGACGAAGGGCGCGCTGATGCCGGCGCCGATCACCGAGAGCTCGCTGCAGCCAACCAGCAACACGTCGGCTTGATTCGCAAGCTCAAGCGCAATTCGCGCGAGCCGCGCCTGGACTTCCGCTCCGGTTTCCCCGCATTTCACCGCCTTGATGAGCGACATGACCTCATCTTGCCGCGCCGGGTGGATGACTGCGATTCCGTGGGAGGCGAATGCTTTCGCATAGAGCTCGGTCGCGAGAACTGCGGAGGACGCCAACAAGCCCACGCGCGCGACGCGCCTTGAGCTTGCGATTTGATCGACGGTCAGCTGCACCATATCGAGCAGCGGTATGCCGACCGCGCGGCGAATCGAATGCGCGTAGGCGTGCGCGGTGTTGCAGGGAATCGCCAGCGCTTCGGCGCCCGCGCGCTGCAGGTTGACGGCAATGCGGATGAGTTCGGGCGTGGGATCGGCGCCCGTGCCATCGATCAAGTGCGCAATGCGCGAGGGAATCTTCGGATTGCTCTCCACGATCAGATGAATGTGATCCTGATCGCCCTGCGCCGGTGTCTTTGCCAGCACGCGGCGCATGAGGTCCAGGGTCGCCTCCGGACCCATCCCGCCAATGATCCCCACGACGCGCTGCATCGCCGATTCAGGCCGCTTTGGACTTGAGCGAGCGGCCAAAGCCGAAGTCGTCAACATATCCAAACAGTCCGGCGCTGCCGCCCGTATGGATGAACACCACGTTTTGCCCTTTTTTGAACGACCCTAGGCGGATCAGATCGAGAAAGCCGGCCATGCCTTTGCCGCTGTAAACCGGATCGAGCAAGATGCCTTCGAGCCGCGCCAGCATTTGGATGGCATCGAGGCACCCGGGTGTGGAAAATCCGTAACCCTTGCCGACATAGTCGCAGTTCGCGACGACGTCTTCGCGCCGCACCGCGCCCGGCGTCCCGCACAGATCGGCGGTGGCGCAGGCGAGCTTGTACACATTTTCTTCCTGCCGGTCGCGAGGCAGGCGCACTCCAATGCCCAGCAACGGTACGCCGGAGCGGATGCCGGCGAGTCCGGCAATCAATCCGGCCTGCGTTCCCGCGCTCCCCGTTGCGTGCACCACATGGTCGATGCGCAATCCTGCGTCGTTCGCCTGGCCGATGAGTTCCATGGCGGCGTTGACATAGCCGAGCGCGCCAACGGGATTCGATCCCCCGCCGGGAATGAGGTAGGGCTTGCGTCCCTCGCTCTTGAATCTCGCGGCAACTTTGGCGAGTTCGCCATTCATGTCAGGATTTGCCGCGCAACGCTCGACGCTGGCACCGTGCAAATAATCCAGGAGCACATTGCCGCTGTCGTTGTAATCGTGGTCCGTTTTGCCGGTTCGATCTTCCAGCAGAATGTGGCAGTCGACGCGCATTTTTGCGGCGCAAGCCGCGGTTTGCCGCGCATGATTCGACTGCGTGGCACCTTGAGTCAGGACAATGTCCGCGCCTTGGCTCACGGCTTCGGCGAGCAGAAACTCGAGTTTGCGCGTCTTATTGCCGCCGGTGGACATGCCGGTGCAATCGTCGCGTTTGATCCAAATCTCCGGGCCGTTGAGCGCTTTGCTCAAATTCGGCAGGTATTCCAGCGGTGTTGGCAGATGCGCGAAGCGAATTCTTGGGAATCGTGCAAGGTTCATTGAATTACTCACATTTAAAAACGAAAGAGGGGCTCCGGCATAGACATTCCATGCCGATTGTCCGTTCCGTCGGTGGATTGACGTCGAGGCGTGGGTCTAGTTACATGCCTCCATGTTCAGTGCAATTTTAATCGAGCGCGACCCTCCGCCGTACCGGGCGAGCTTAAAAAAACTCGATGAGTCGCAACTGCCGCCGGGTAATGTCACGGTGCGCGTCCAGTATTCGACCCTCAACTACAAGGACGCTCTGGCCCTGACCGGCAAAGGACCCGTGGTGCGCCAATTCCCGATGGTGCCCGGAATCGACCTGGCGGGTACGGTCGAACAGTCGGACAGCCCCTCTTATAGGAGCAGCGATAAGGTCCTGCTCAACGGCTGGGGGGTCGGGGAGACTCACTGGGGCGGTCTCGCGCAGCTCGCACGCCTCAATGCCGATTGGCTGATTCCGCTCCCTGGGGCGCTGACGGCGCGACAAGCGATGGCCGTGGGCACCGCAGGATACACGGCCATGTTGAGCGTCATGGCCTTGGAACGGCATGGTGTCTCGCCGGGCGACGGGCCGATCCTGGTGACCGGAGCGGCCGGCGGCGTGGGCAGCGTTGCCATTGCGCTGCTGTCCAAACTTGGGTTTCAGGTCGCCGCCATGACCGGCCGACCGGCGCAAGCGGATTTCCTGAGGCAGCTGGGCGCTGCGGAGATCGTGGATCGCACAGCCTATGCAGGCGCGGGCAAGCCGCTGGCCAAGGAGCGCTGGGCCGCGGCGATCGACGTGGTTGGCAGCCACACCTTGGCCAATGTTTGCGCGTCGCTGCGCTATGGCGGAGTGGTTGCTGCCTGCGGTCTCGCCCAAGGCATGGATTTTCCGGGGACTGTTGCTCCGTTCATATTGCGCGGGATCACCTTGGTGGGCATCGATAGTGTTATGCGGGCGCGCCCGGACCGCGTGGAAGCATGGCGGCGACTGAGCCGCGACCTTGAGGTCGGTAAACTTGAACTCCTGGCTGAGGAAATATCGTTGGCGGAAGCGCTGGAGCGCGCCGGTTCAATTTTGGCCGGCCAGGTGCGCGGCCGGATCGTGGTTGACGTCAATCGATAGCGAGTCCGTCCCGCGCGCACTGTCCGATGAGCGTCCGCGGACACTGTCCGCGGACACCGTACGCGGCAAACAAAATGATAAAATCAATACAATCAATGTATTACGATTGTGGCACGGCGCTTGCTTTGTCTTAAGGCATGTACCGATGTTCATTCCTGTTGGGCGCGTTGTGCTTGCTGGCTCAGGCCGCATACGCCAATGACCTAAAGCAGTTCTACGAACTCGCGCTGACTCGGGATACCACGCTGGAAGCTGCGCATTTTCAGCGCGACGCGCTGGTTGAAGCGCGTCCGCAGGCCCTCGCCCAATGGCTGCCGCAGATCTCCGCGAACGCATCCGCCACGCGGGAACGGGCCGCATTTGACGCTGGACCGGCGCTCGGCAGCCAGGCGGCCGATTGTGCGATCAGTTCCACCGCGACCACGCAGCGCTGCTACGGCACGGCACACGCTTTGGGGCTCAACCTGTCGCAGACGCTGTGGAGTTTCCAGTCGTTCAGCCAGCTGAAGGAAGCAAACTTCCAGGTCGCCGCGGCCGAGGCCAATTTCCAGGGCGCCGAGCAGAGCCTGCTGCTGCGGGTCGCACAGGCCTATTTCGGGATCCTGTCTGCCGCCGATCAGCTTGCCACCAACGTTGCCGAGCGCGAGGCCTTCAGCACGCTCTTGAACCAGGCCAAGTCGCGCGAGCAAACCGGCGTAGGCCCGCGCAGCGACGTGGATCAGGCGCAGGCCTTTTACGATGCGACCGAACAACCGGTCATCGATGCGCGCAACGCGCTGGACGATGCGAATCTTGCTCTGACCCAGATCGTCGGCCAACACGTCCAGGGCGTGGCTCCCCTGCGCGAGGATATTCCCTTGCTCTCGCCGCAACCCGCCACCGCGGATGAGTGGGTGGCCTCCGCGCGGCAGGATAATTTTGACGTGCGCACGGCGCAGCTGAACATGGAAGCGGCATCGCGGGATATCTCGGTGCAGCGCGGACGCGGTTTGCCCAGCATCTTGCTTACCGGTTCGGGATCCAAGATTACGCAGGACGATGTGCTCGGCGGCAATCAAAGGCTCGATACCATCGGTGTGTCGTTCAACTGGCCGCTGTTCTCGGGCGGCGCCATCGCCTCGGCGGTGCGCCAATCCCGCGCACTGTTTCGCGAGGCGCAAGCCAACTATGAGGCGGCACAACGCAATACCGAGACCCAGACTCGCGCGGCCTTTCGTGGCATCGTCTCCGGGATTCAGCGCATCGGCGCAGCACGCCGCGCGGTCGACTCCGGCGAGCGCGCCGTCGAGGCCATGCGGCGCAATGTTGAATTCGGCACCGGCAACGAATTTGAGCTGTTGAACGCGCAGAACAATTACTACGCTGCGCGGCGCGCTTTCGCACAGGCGCGCTACGATTACCTCACCAGTGTGCTCACCCTCAAGCAACAGGCCGGTCGATTGACCGAACAGGATCTGGTTGCGATCGATAATCTTCTCATCGAGAAAGCCGCATGAGCATGCGATTACTACCCAAGGAACCCATCATGCTTCGCGATACATCCGCGCAGGATCGCGTGATCGAACCGAAAAACCTGCTGAAGCGCCACCGTAAGCTCATCATCGCCGCCGGCATCGCTGCGGTTCTGCTCATTGCGTTGCTCGTGGTTTTGATGCGCTATTCCGGCGCGGGAGTTTCCGTCGACCGCTCACGGGTTTCGATTGCAACCGTGGAGCGCGGCAATTTCATCCGCGACATCTCCGCCGACGGCCAGGTCGTCGCGGCCGTCAGTCCGACTCTCTACGCCAATGCATTGGGCACCGTCACGCTGAAGGTGCACGCCGGCGACACAGTGACCAAGGGCCAGGTGCTTGCGGTGGTCGACAGCCCTGACTTGACCGCGAAGCTCTCGCAGGAAGAAGCCACCCTGGCGAGTCTGCGCCTCGACTGGCAGCGCTCGACCCTCGATGCGGAGCATAAGCTCTCGCAGATGAAGGATGCCTATGATCAAGCCGAGGTCGATCAAAAGACGGCGCAGCGCGAACGCGATCGAAGCCGCAAGGCCTACGAGCTGGGCTCCTACTCGGAATTGCAGGCGCTGAGAGCAGAGGACGCCCTGGAAAAGGCGCAGTTCGCCTTCCAACAGGCAAAAAGCACCTACGATGCGCAGCCGAAGCAAAACCGATTCGATGTCGACAGCAAGAAGGCGCTGTTCGACCGGCAGCAGTTCATGGTCAGCGACCTGCAGCGTCAGGTGGACGGCTTGAACGTGAAGTCGCCGGTCGATGGTCAAGTGGGCCAGGTGCAGGTTGCCGATCGCTCCAGCGTGGCAAAGGACGCGCCCTTGCTCACGGTGGTGGACCTGTCGGCGCTCGAAGTCGAGATCAAAGTCACCGAGAGTCTTGCCCGCGACCTGCGTCCCGGCATGACAGCCGACTTGGAAGGCGGCGGCCATCATTGGCAGGGCGTGGTCAGCGGCGTATCGCCCGAAGTGGTCGCCGGCCAGGTCACCGCCCGGCTGCGCTTCGGCGCGGAGAAGCCGGCCGGCCTGCGGCAAAGCCAGCGCCTGTCGGTGCGTATTTTCCTCGACCGGCGCGACAACGTGCTGATGGTCGATCGCGGATCGTTTGTGGATCAGGAAGGCGGCGGTTTCGCCTACGTGGTTCACGGCAATATTGCGGAGCGGGTGCCGGTGCGCCTGGGCGCCGCCAGCATCGCCAAAGTCGAGATCCTCGATGGACTCTCGGCGGGCGATCAGGTTGTCGTCTCCGGCACCGATGCTTTCAACGGCGCGAAGCGCGTCATCCTGAGTAACTGATTGAACAACTTAAGCCTAGAGGCCTCACCATGCTTAAAATGACTCACCTCTCCAAAGCGTATCGCACCGAAGTCGTCGAGACTTACGCGCTGCGGGACTTCTCGATCCACGTGCGCGAGGGCGAGTTCGTCGCGGTCACCGGCCCGTCGGGGTCGGGGAAAACGACCTTCCTGACCATCGCGGGACTGCTCGAGGAGTTCAGCGGCGGCGAGTATCAGCTGGACGGCGCCAACGTGCGCGGCCTGAACGACAATCAGCGCTCACGGCTGCGCAACGAGAAAATCGGCTTCATCTTTCAGGCCTTCAATCTGATCGCCGATCTCAATGTTCAGGACAACATCGATGTGCCGCTGCGCTACCGCGGCTTCAATGCCGCCGAAAGACGCCGCCGCATCCAGGAAGCATTGGGCCGCGTCGGGTTGTCGGCGCGCTCGCGCCACTATCCGGCGGAATTGTCCGGCGGCCAGCAGCAGCGCGTGGCCATTGCCCGCGCCCTCGCAGGATCTCCGCGGCTGCTGCTGGCGGACGAGCCGACCGGCAATCTGGACACGCAAATGGCGCGCGGCGTGCTGGATCTGCTCGAGGAGCTGCACCGCGACGGCGCCACCATCGTCATGGTGACGCACGATCCGGAGCTGGCGGTGCGGGCGCAACGCGAGGTTCATATCGTGGACGGACAGGTGGTGGATCTGGCCGCCCAGCCCCGCCTGGTCGCTACGGCGAATGCCAACACATAGGAGACTATCGTGTTCAACTACTATCTTCGTCTCGCACTGCGCAGCCTCAAGCGCAACATTGTGCTCACCACACTGATGATTGCGGCGGTGGGCGTCGGCATCGGCGCCTCCATGACGACGCTGACCGTCTTCCGCGCCATGGACAACGACCCGATACCGCAAAAGTCGCGTCAGTTGTTCGCCGTGCAAATCGACAATTGGGGTCCTGACAGCAAGAGCATCGTGCCCGGCGATAAGGAGCGCCTTCAAGAACAGATCAGCTATATCGATGCGGTCGGGTTGATGAACGCCAAGGCGGCCCATCGGCAGGCCGCGATGTACAAAACCGGTGCGGCCTTGACGCCTGCGAATCCCGACGTGCTGCCCTTTCAAGTGCAGATCCGTGCAACTTATACGGATTTCTTCTCCATGTTCATGACGCCATTTCAGGCGGGCGGCCCCTGGAGCGCGGATGACGACAAGAATCACGCTGATGTTGCCGTGATTACGCAAAAGATGAATGACAAGGTGTTTGGCGGCGGCAACTCCGTCGGCAAGACCATCAATCTCGACAATCATGAATTCCGCATTGTCGGTGTCTTGGCGCACTGGGAGCCTACGCCGCAATTTTACGATCTCAACAACGATCAGTATGGCGAGGGCGCTCAAGTTTACCTGCCCTTCACGCGCGCCATCGATGGCCAAATGCCGAGTTGGGGCAACAATAACTGCAGCGGCGATCCAGGGCAGCCCGGTTGGGAAGGACGCCTGCATTCTGAATGCGTCTGGATCCAATTCTGGGCCGAGCTGCCTACCGCGGCGGACGTCGCAGCCTACCGCACCTTTCTGAACAATTACGCCTCGGAACAGCAGCGATCCGGACGCTTCAGCTGGCCGGCGCACACGCGCATTCGCGATGTGCGCGAGTGGCTGGTCTATCAGAAGGCGGTCACCGCTGAAGTTCGAATTCTGGTCCTGGTGAGCTTCAGCTTTCTCTTGGTGTGTTTGCTCAATGCCATGGGTCTCATGCTGGCTAAAATCATGGGCCGTGCCGGCGACATCGGCGTGCGCCGCGCGTTGGGTGCAAGCCGTCGGGCCATTTTCGCCCAATGCCTGATCGAGGCGGGGGTCGTCGGGGTTGCCGGCGGCCTGTTGGGCCTGGCCTTGACCGCCTTAGGTCTCGTGGGCTTGCGGTCGCTGTTGTCCGAGGAAGTCAGCCGGCTCACGCACTTCAGTCCCGCAGACATCACCATCGCGATCGTTCTCGCCGTGTTGGCAACCACGCTGGCCGGCCTGTATCCCACCTGGCGCGCCGCGCAAGTTCAGCCGGCGTGGCAGCTCAAGGCGCAGTAGGAGGCATTATGCAATTTCGTCCCATCGTTTCCGCCATGCGTCGTAACAAGGTCGGCGCCATCCTGATCGCCGTGCAAATGGCGATCACGCTGGCAATACTCTGCAATGCGCTCTTCATCATTCAACAGCGCATTGCCTTGAGTGAACGGCCGACCGGCGTCGACGAAGCCAATGTCGTGGTGCTCGACAATCAGTGGGTGGGCAATCCGCCCGACCAGGCCGCGCGTCAGCAGGGAGACCTGGCGGCGTTGCGATCTTTGCCGGGCGTTCTGGATGCGTTTGCCACGAATACCGTTCCTTTGACCGACAGCGGTTCGACTGAGGGCATCAGCCTGCATCCGGATCAAAAGACCGCCTCGGCCAGGGCCGCCCTGTACTTCGGCGACGAGCACGCCATCGCGAGTTTGGGACTGAAATTGATCGCCGGCCGCAACTTCAATCCGGATGAGGTCACGGAAAAGGTCGGCTACACGGACTTAAAGCCGCCGTCTGCGATCATCATCACCCAGGGACTGGCAGATAAGCTGTTTCCCAATGCGAATGCGGTGGGTCAGAGCATCTACGACGATTTTTCGAAGGGCCAAGTGCCCATCATCGGGGTGGTCGAGCGCTTGCAAGTGCCCTGGGTGTCGGCGGGCGGATGGGGCAGCACGTTCAACGACAGTTCCTTCATTGTGCCCTTTCACATCGTGATCCCGTATCCGATTACGTACGTGGTGCACGCCAAGCCGGGCCAGGCGGCGGCGGTGATTCAGGCGGCGCCGAAGAAGCTTTTTGACATCAGCCGTGCGCGGGTCATTGGCAAAACCCGGCTCATGACGACACTGCGCAAGGAGATTTACAAGGACGATAGAGGCTTGGCGGTAATCCTAGGAGTAGTGTGCGCCGCGCTGTTGGCCGTTACCGCCTTCGGAATCGTTGGACTCACCAGTTATTGGGTGGCGCAACGCCGGCGCCAAATCGGCATCCGCCGCGCCCTCGGCGCGACGCGCAACGCCATCATCCAATACTTCCAGACCGAAAATCTTTTGATCGCGGGTGCCGGCGCCGCGATCGGCGTGGCCCTGGCGGTGTCGTTGAATCTCTGGATGGTGAGCGCCTTTGCCATGCAGCGCTTGAATACCGGATACACGCTCATTGGTGCGGTCGTGGTGATGTTGCTGGGACAAGCCGCCGTGCTGTGGCCGGCCTTGAAGGCTGCATCCATTCCGCCGGCGTTGGCAACGCGCGCCGCTTAAAGCAGGCGCGCGCCAGATGTTTCGCTACTATTTCCGCTTGGGACTGCGCAGCCTCAAGCGCAATATCGTGCTGACCGGCCTGATGATCGCGGCCATTGCGGTCGGCATCGGCGCCTGCATGACGGCATTGACGGTTTTTCGCGCCATGTCCGGGGATCCGATTCCGCAGAAATCCAGCGAACTGTACACGCCGCAGATCGATAACTGGGGACCAGATAAGCACAACGGCGGGTCTCCGGACCGATTGGAACCCCAGCTCAGTTACATCGACGTGATGGGACTGATGAAGGCGCATGCCGCGAAACGCCAGTCCGGTATGCTCGCGGCGCTGCTGTCATTGCGGCCGGCTAACCCTGCGCAAAAGCCGAGCAAGGTTATCGTACGCGCGGCGTATACCGATTTTTTCCCGATGTTCGACGTGCCATTCAAGTACGGCCGCCCTTGGAGCGCGTCGGACGATGAGGCGCACGCCGCAGTGGTGGTGCTCACGAAGGAGATGAACGACAAGCTTTTCGGCGGGGCCAACAGCGTCGGCAAGACCATCCGCCTCGGCAACGAACCCTATACGGTCAGCGGGGTGTTGGATGACTGGCAGCTTCTACCACGCTTTTACGACCTGGCGATTCGCCCGTTCGGCGACGGCGATTCTATATTCATGCCGTTTACGCGTGCGATCGAGAAGCAGACGGGCAGCATTGGCAGCACCTCTTGCAGCAGCGATGTCGAGCCCGGCTGGGAAGGGCGCCTGAGATCCGACTGCCTATGGCTGCAATTCTGGGTGGAACTGCCGACTGAAAAAGACGTGCAGAACTATCGTGCCTTTCTCAACAACTATGCGGCCGAACAGCAGCGCTTGGGACGATTTCACTGGCCGCCGCACACGCAGTTGCGCGACGTAAAGCAATGGCTGCAATACCGGCACATCGTTCCAAGTGAAGTGCGAATTCTGATTTTGGTATCGTTTGGATTCTTGCTGGTGTGTCTCATGAATGCCATGGGCCTGATGCTGGCGAAAATCATGGGCCGCGCGGGCGATATCGGTGTGCGGCGCGCGCTCGGAGCAAGCCGTGCAGCGATTTTTTCGCAGTGCCTGATCGAAACAGGGGTGGTGGGGCTCGCGGGCGGAATCTTCGGGCTGCTGCTGACGGCCATTGGATTGTGGGCGGCACGATCGCTCTTGACCAAGGAATTTGCCGCGCTGGCACATCTGGACTGGGCGGACACCGGTATTGCCGTGCTGCTAGGCGTCTCGGCTACGGTGCTGGCGGGAATTTATCCCACCTGGCGAGCAGCACATGTGCAGCCTGCCTGGCAGCTCAAAGCGCAGTAGAGGGGTACATCATGGAAGTGCGTCCAATATTATCCGCCATGCGCCGCAATAAATTCGGCGCACTGCTCATTGCCGTGCAGATGGCGGTTACCCTGGCATTTCTGGCGAACGCGTTGACGCTGGTCGAGCAGCGCATGGCGTGGAGCGACAGGCCGACGGGTATCGACGAAGCCAATATCTTTCTGGTGCAAAGCGAAACAGTGGATCACCCCGATGATCTCGCAGCGCGCCGGGCCCGCGACCTCGACGCGTTGCGCGCGCTCCCCGGCGTAACGGACTCCTACGGTGCCAACATGTTCCCCTTGGAAGGCGGAGGATGGACCGAGACCGTCGATTTAACCGCCGATCAAAAGACTCCCACGGCATATGCCGCGCACTACATGGGCGATGAGCACACCTTGCACACCCTGGGTCTCACCCTCATTGCCGGCCGCAATTTTTCCGCCGCTGACGTCGCGAATCGCACGGAAAACGATGTACCGCCGACCCCCGGCTACATCGTGACGAAAGCGCTGGCGGCCAAGCTGTTTCCCAACGGCGACGCGCTGGGCAAGTCGATTTTTGTCGAAACCAGCAAGCCCGTCCCCATCATCGGCATCGTGGATCGCCTGCAAGGTCCCTTTACCGTGGCCACCGGGTTGTTCAGTACGTTTGCCGAGAATTCGGTTCTTTCGCCGTATCGGCTGATCGGGGACACCAATATTTACATGGTGCGCGCGCAAGCCGGCAAACGCGATGCAGTCATGAAGGCGGCCGAAGCCAAACTGTACGCGTTGGATGAAAATCGCATCCTGCACAGCAAATCAATGCAGCAAGTGCGCGCGGATGCGTATCGCGGCGATCACGGGCTCATCGTGCTGCTGACATGCATCTGCCTTGCGCTGCTCATCGTGACGGCGTTCGGAATCATTGGCCTCACGAGTTATTGGGTGGCGCAGCGGCGCCAACAGATCGGGATTCGGCGTGCCTTGGGCGCCACGCGCCAGGCCATCGTGCGTTATTTCCAAACCGAGAATTTCATGATCGCCGCGGCCGGTGCCGCGGTCGGCATCGCTTTTGCGATAGCGCTGAACTTATGGATGGTGCGCAGCTTCGAAATGGTGCGCATGGACAACAGCCGCGCCATCATCGGCGCCCTCATCATCCTGCTGCTGGGCCAGTTCGCCGTGCTCTGGCCGGCTCTGCGGGCGGCTTCCATTCCCCCTGCATTGGCGACCCGCGGCGGTTAGCGCCGTGGGGTGTGAATCCGCGCCGCACCCGTTAACATGTCCGCATGCGTACGGTACTCGTCATTGATGACAACCCGGCGGTCGCCCAGGCGCTGTCGCTGCTGTTCGGCCTGCATGACATCCGCACGCTGACCGCCGTTACACCGCAGAAAGGGCTCGCGGCGCTGGCGCACGAGCGCGTCGATCTGGTGATCGCCGACATGAACTTCAGCGCCGATACCACTTCCGGAGAAGAGGGCGCGGCGCTGTTTCGCGCGCTGCGCGCGCAGCAGCCGGATCTGCCCGTGGTGCTGCTCACGGCCTGGACCCATCTGGAGTCCGCGGTGCAGCTCGTCAAAGCGGGTGCCGCGGACTACATCGGCAAGCCCTGGGACAACGACAAGCTGCTGGCGACCGTCGAGAATTTGCTGGAACTGGCGGAGACGACGCGCGAGCGGCAGCGCCTGCAGGAAGAGCAACGCCGTCGACGCGAACGTCTGGCGGAGGAATATGATCTTTGCGGCATCGTATTCGCCTCGGATGCCATGGAACGCGTGGTCGAACTGGCCTGCCGCGTGGCGCGCGCGGATGTCCGCGTGCTCATCAGCGGCCCCAACGGCGCGGGCAAGGAACGCATTGCGCAGATCGTGCATGCCAACTCCGCGCTGCGCGCAGGTCCGTTCGTTGCCGTAAACTGCGGCGCCATTCCCGCCGAATTGATCGAAGCGGAATTATTCGGTGCCGAGGCGGGCGCTTATACCGGAGCGACGCGGGCGCGCACGGGCCGCTTTGAGGCCGCGAATGGCGGGACCTTGTTCCTGGACGAGATTGGCGACCTGCCGCTGGCCGGGCAGGTCAAACTGCTGCGCGTGCTCGAGACCGGCCAGTTTGAAATGCTCGGTTCGAGCAAGACGCGCACTGCGCAGGTACGCATCTTGAGCGCCACGAATGCGGATTTGCCGGCGCTGATCCGCGAGGGACGCTTTCGCGAAGATCTTTATTATCGTTTGAATGTCATCGACATCGCCGTGCCGCCGCTTTCGGACCGGCCCGCGGATATCCTGCCGTTGGCACTGCATTTTCTCGGCGCGGGAATGCAGTTGAGCGAGGATGCCGCTGCCGCCCTGCAGGCTCACGATTGGCCCGGCAATGTGCGTGAGCTGCGCAATTCCATCGAGCGCGCCAAGCTGCTGGCGCGTGAGCGCGTCGTCGCGGCCGCCGATTTGAATCTGCCGGCCGTGACTCGCAGCGCGCCGCGCGAAAGCGAGCACTTGAGCAAGGAAGTGCTGGAGGCTTCTTTACGGGAAGCAGGCGGCAATATCAGCCGGGCGGCCCAGAGTCTGGGACTGTCGCGCCAGGCCCTGTACCGCCGGCTGGAGCGTTTCAATTTGCGTCCCCTGGGCGGCGCCTGAGCGGTCGCCCTTGAGCCTCAAGACCAAGCTTGCACTGCTGTTGGTCGTCATTGTCGCGATCACGGCGGCAGCCAGTGCCTGGGCGGCGCGCTGGTTCGGCAATCCACTGTTCAGCTGGCTGTTGATTCTGGCGGCATCGCTGCTGCCCGTTCTGTGGCTGTCATCGCGCATCATGCGCCCGATTCAGCAGATGCTGCGCGCGCTGTCGGGCACCGTGGCAAGTTATCGCGAAGGGGATTTCAGCCTGTCGCTGGTCGCCGATCGCGACGATGAGCTCGGCGAACTCATGACGGCGCACAATGAATTGGCGGCCGCACTGCGTGAGCAGCGCGCGCACTTGGTGCAGCGGGAATTGCTGCTCGATACCGTGATGCAAAACTCGCCCGTCGCGCTGGTTTTGGTCGATGCGAACGATCGCATCGCCTACGCGAATATTTCATCGCGGCACCTGTTGAGCGGGGGCCGCAGCCTGCAGGGCCTGCGATTTCACGATGCCTTGATTCAGGCTCCCGCGGCATTGCAAGGAGCGGCGGCGGAGCCGGGCGACAGTCTCTTTTCCACTGAGATCGACGGCGTTGAAGAGACATTTCATCTCTCGCAGCGGGCCTTCATTCTGCAGGGACGAACCTTCAAGCTGTACCTGCTCAAACGGCTCACGCGTGAACTCTCGCGCCAGGAAGTCTCGACCTGGAAAAAGCTGATCCGGGTGCTCAGCCACGAACTCAACAACTCCCTGGGACCCTTGTCCTCGCTGGCGCATTCCGGCGCCGAAATTGCGCGGCGCGGAGATTACGCGGCACTGCCGACCGTTTTCTCGGCCATTGCGGAACGCGCCGCACACCTGCACGAATTCGTCAGCGGCTACGCGGCATTTGCCAAGTTGCCCGCGCCTCGACCCGAAAGCGTGCCCTGGCGACCGTTTGTTGCGGACCTCAAAGGGCAGCAGGCTTTCACCTGCATCGAGCCGCTGCCCGAACTGCCCGGCTGGTTCGATCGCGTGCAAGTCGAACAGGCGCTGATCAATATGCTCAAGAACGCACACGAAGCAAGCGGCGCGGCGGCCGAGGTGGAGCTCTCCATCGTCTGCGCTGGAGCGGCTCAGCGCATCGAAGTGCGCGATCGAGGCACCGGAATGAGCCAGACGGTCCTGGCGCAGGCTCTGTTGCCGTTTTATTCCACCAAGCGCAGCGGCACCGGGCTCGGTCTGGCCCTCGCCCGCGAAATCGCGGAGGCGCATGGCGGCCGCATTCAATTGGCCAATCGCGACGGGGGCGGACTGACCGTCGCATTGGATTTGCCGTGGAGCGAGGGTGGCGCGGATGCTACAGTGGCTCGATGATGCCGATCGTCTCGCCGCGCGCTTAAGTTCAGACACGTGGGAACAATCTATCTCGTACGCCACGGGCAGGCCGCCTTCGGCACCGAGCAGTATGACCGCCTCACCGATTTAGGCTTAGCGCAGTCGCGCCTGTTGGGCAGCTATTTCCTGCGCCGGCAAATTCGTTTCGACGCGGTTTTTACCGGCTCCTTGCGGCGTCAGACCGAGACGGCGCAGGGTATTTTCGAGGGTCATGCACTCGGCGCGTCACCCTTGCGGGAAACATTTCCGGGGCTGGATGAGTACAAGCCCGAGGCCATTGTAACGGCCCTGACCGGCACTTCCCCGGCCCCCGCCCTGGCGGCGGCAAGACGCGACCCGGTCGTGGTGCGCGAGCATTTTCGTGTTCTGCGAGATGCCTTGTTGGCCTGGGCCGAGGACCGGACGCAGCCTGAGGGTATGCCGGTGTGGCAGGCATTTCAGGATAGCGCGGTCGCGGCGCTCATCGAAGCGCGCCAGCGTTTTCCGGACGGCAATGTGCTCATCGTCAGTTCCGGCGGCCCGATTGCGGCCATGGTTGCGGCCACTCTGAACGCGCCGCCTGCGACCGCGGTTGAATTAAATCTGAGAATTCGCAACAGCTCTCTCACCGAGTTCGCCGCGAGCCCGCGGCGGCACCACTTGGTCAGCTTCAACGGATTGCCGCATCTGGACACCAATCCAGACCCGACATTGATCACTTACGCCTGACGTTGATCACTAGGCCTGATTTGTGCTGCTTGCCCGGCCGAGGCGCTTGCGTGCAGACTGGCCGCATGAGCAGGACGGCTTGGGTCGCAATCTGGCTTATCTGGGTTTTTCCGGTCCGGTCGGAAGAGTTTCACTCTCATCCTGCGCCGGAGAAATTGGGGAAGGTCGCATTCCCGACCTCGTGTCACCCAGGCGTTGCGCGCGAATTTGAGCGTTCGGTTGCGCTGCTGCATTCCTTTGCCTATGGCGCCTCCGAAGAATCGTTCCGCAAGGTCGCGGCGGCGGATCCTAACTGCGCGATGGCGCATTGGGGCATCGCCATGTCGCACTATCACCAGCTCTGGAGTGCGCCCAGTCCGGCGGAGTTGCGCGCGGGCCACCTTGAAATCGAGCGTGCGCTCGCGATGAATCGTGGAACGCCGCGCGAGCGTCAGTTCATCGCGGCCGCCGCCGCCTATTATCAAGATGGCGATGCGACGCCGCCGATGCGCGCCAAAGCCTATGCCGGGGCAATGGCCGAAGCCGCGCGCGGCAATCCGAAGGACACTGAAACGCAGGTTTTCTATGCCCTGGCGCTGATCGCGACGGCTCCGCCGGAGGACGCCACGCATGCAAATCAGAAGCGCGCGGCGGCGTTGCTGGAGCCGATTTACCGCGCGCAACCCGACCACCCGGGCGCGGCGCATTACTTGATTCACGCCTATGACAGCGCGGAGCTTGCGCCGCGCGGTCTCAAGGCGGCGCGCGCCTATTCAAAGATCGCGCCCTCCGCGCCGCATGCCTTGCACATGCCCTCGCACATTTTTACCAGGCTGGGGCTTTGGGACGATTCCATCGCATCCAATCAAGCGGCGCGGGCCGCTGCGCGCGATCAAGGCGATCAGGGTGAAGAGCTGCACGCGATGGATTATCTGACCTATGCCTATCTGCAGCAGGGACAGAATTCGAACGCGGCGCGCGTAGTGGCGGATTTGCGGGCCATGGACGGGGTGGCGGCAGCCGGCAGCGATTTCAAGGTCGGCTACGCCGCAACGGCCATGCCGGTCCGGGTTGCGATCGAGCAGCATGCATGGAGCGCCGCGGCAGATCTGCAGACGCTCCCCGGTTCCGCTCCGCATGTCGCCGCCATCATCTTCTGGGCTCGTGCAATGGGCAACGCGCGCGGCGGCCGGCCGCAGGCCGCCGACGCTGACATTGCGCAAATTGAAGCGTGTAAAGCGCAATTGCAGGCCGCCGGCAACGCGTACTGGGCAACCCAGGTGGATGTGCTCGACAAGGAGGCAAGAGCCTGGCGCCTGGCGTCCACGGCAGCCACGGAATCGGCACAATTGCTGCGGCAGGCAGCGGACGAAGAAGACGCGGTTGAAAAATTACCGGTGACGCCAGGCCCCATCGTCCCGGCGCGCGAGCAGCTCGGAGAGCTGCTGCTGCAGCAAAATCAGCCGCAGCAGGCATTGCGGGAATTTCGTGCCGCGCTGCTGCTGGCGCCGGGAAGGCGCGGCGCGTTGCTGGGCGGGGCGCAAGCGGCCGAGCGCAGCGGCGATGCTCAAATTGCGGCGCAGATGCGCGCGGCGCTATAGCCTTGACAAACGCGTAGTCCCGTCAGTCGAAGTCCGTCGCCAGCTGCGGCTGCTCGTGATGCTGGAACATTCTATCAATCTGCGCCGCCGTGGTTCGGCCGAGCGAGAGCGGCGGCAGCTCGTGCCGCGGGAAAAAGGCCACTTCGCTGGTCTCGTCGCTGGCGCGCGCCGCACCCCCGACAATCTCGCAAAGGAAGAACATTTTGTAAATCGAGTCGATATGACGCGGCGGATTTCGCTTTTGATAATCGTAAACCGCGGCGAGCTTCAGGGCGCGAGCCTTGAATCCCGACTCCTCGGCAATCTCGCGCACGACGCATTCGCCCGCAGATTGATTGACGTCCGCCCATCCGCCCGGGAGAGTCCACTTGCCGTCGCTGATTTCGCGCACCATCAGTACGCGCCCGTCTTCAAAGGCCGCGCCGCGGACATCCACCTTGGGCGTTGCGTAGCCTTTTTCCTGCCGCAGCAGCGTCAGGATGCTTTCATGCTCGGCGGCTGACTCTTGCGCCATCAACAGCGCGGACAATTCACGCAGTCGCTGGTAGCGCTGTTGATCGAAGCCATCCGCGCTGAAGGCCAAACCGGTCTGGGCAATGGCGCGCACCTCGCGTGCGATTTTGAGCCACTGCGGTTCCTCCGACATTTTTCCGATGCGCTCAGCGCGGCGCGAAGAATTCGGTGTAAGTCGCGATTCGCTCTGACTTGATCTCGACAACATCGACGAGTTCAGTGGGAACCGTCGCGCCCGTGACTTTGGAAAAGATATCGGCGCGCCAATGCGCGACCGCGCGCGGCATTTCGACCGTGAGGCTCAAGAGCTGATAGTTGTTGAGTCGGAACACTTTGACCATCATGGAAAGCCAGGGTCGAAACTCCGCGAGCGTCTTGGCGCGGATGGCGATCGGCTTATCGGCGCTGGCGCCCAAGATTTCGTAGCGGCCCTCATCGGCAAACACGCGGCACATGCCGCCCAGATCGCCCCCGACGCGCGCTGCGTGCAGCTGCTGAATGACTCGTTCCGCGACGATGCGCTCGGACACGTTATATCTCCCTAAAGGCGTGGAGCCGGTCTGAGTATTTTGCCTGTCTCTCCGGCCAGCGCTGCGCGAATTTCGCCGCCGATCTGCTCGAATGCCGTGCGCGCATAGGGTATGACCGCTCCCAAACCATAGAAAAGATGAATCATACCTGGATGGCAAGTGTAGGACACCTCATTGCCTGCCTGGGTCAGGCGTTCGAAATAATTTCGGCCCTCGTCGCGCAAGGGATCGAATTCCGCGGTATGAATCAGCGTCCGCGGCATGCCGGACACATCCTCGGCGAGAAGCGGCGACACCAACGGATTGGAAGGCGCCATGCCCGGCGGCAGGTAATACTTGAGGTCATGATCCAGGGTGGCTTGGTCGACCAGATAGCCGCTCGAGAGTTCGCGCTTCGATGCCGTGACCCGGCTGTAGTCGAGAATCGGGCAGAGCAGCAGTTGCAGGCTGAGGCGCGGGCCACCGGCTTGAATCGCCGACTGGCAAGTCGCCGCGGCGAGCGTGGCGCCCGCAGAATCCCCGCAAATGCCGAGCCGTGCGGGGTCGATTCCGAACTCCGCGGCGTGCGTGCTGATATAGCGTACCGCCGCTCTGGCGTCCTCGAGAGCGGCGGGAAAGCGATGCTCGGGAGCCAATCGATAATCCACCGACACCACTCGAACTGCGCCTGAATTACACAGCGCGCGGCCGATACCGTCGTGGGTGTCCAGGCTGCCGGCGACCAGGCCGCCGCCGTGAAAATAAATCAGTCCGGGAAGAATGTCGGCTTTCGCGGGCGAATACACCCTGACGCGCAGTGCGCTCTGCGGGCCCGGCAGGTTCCGATCTTCGACCCGTTCGAGCACGCGCGGCGGTCCGGCGAATTCCATCAAGGCGACGAGCCCCCTGCGGCGTTCCTCGACCGTGGCGCTGCCGGCATCCGGCGGATTGCCCGCAGCGAGGAGATTCAGGAAACGCTGGACGCGTGGGTCGAGAGGCATCCGCGCGCGGATTGCTCTGGAGCCGGACCGGCGCCTAGAGCGCCAACGCCTGCCGGGTTGCCGCGGGCCACTTCTTGAGATCGAGACCGTGATTGGCAAACAACGCCACGGCCAGGCGGTCGATTCCGAACGCGACGCAGCTGGTATGAGCCAGCTCGCCGTTGTCATCGCGGATGCCCCACACCTGGCCGAAGTGCTCGCGGTGATAGTTGAAGCTCATGCACGCGGTGGGTGATGCGCTCGGGTAGTAGGGAATCAAGAGCTCAAATTTCAGGGCCTGCTGGCGTTGACTCACCGCCATCACCTGGCCCACTCGCCCGAAGAATGGATCATTCGCCACGTCGATGGTGTGAGGCAAACCCAGTTCGGCGGCCAGCACAGGCGCCTTGGCCATCCATCTCTCGCGGAATTCGACGATCTCGTCCGGCGCGCCGATTCTCACAAATTCGCGCATACGGAAAGATTGCAGCCGATCGAGGCTCAATGAAGGCTCGTGTCGGAACACATCCGCCTCGATGTCGAATTGCAGACCGCCTTGCGGCAGCTTGCCGCGCGCCGCCGCGATCGGATATACGGGATAGCAGGCGGCGGGCGACAGCACCAGATCCGACGAGCTGAGGGATGTGGTCCAATCGCCGCCGTTGTCGTAGCGCTCAACGGCCGACCGGATCGAACTTTCAGAGCCGTGCAGGGCGCATACGCAGCCCAGCAAATTGGGGAAACTCTTCAGATAGCCGGATTTTTCCAGCTGCGTCCGGCTCATGACCGGCGGGAAGCGCATGATTTCCGCCTGCGGGTCGCGCTGACGGGTGATGTACTGTTCGAGCCGTTCCACCAGATCCACATACGGCGCAGTGCGTGCGTAGACGCCGTCAACCCCCATCGGTCTGAACAGCTGATCGGCGAGATGCGCCAGCGGGTACGAGGAGGCACTGTCGGGCGACATGGGCATTAACCGCTGATGGAGGCCGGCAGCGGCGTCATCAACGACGTCGTCGCGAGGTTCGTCAAGATGCGATCGTTGCTGATCATGATGGGGGCAGAGAGTACATCGCGCAGCAAACGGCCGATCGTGAATTCCGTGTCATTGCGGTATCCGGACAGTCCGCAAGCGCGCAGCGAAGTGAGCACCGTGGCCACCGCAAGTTCCGACACCTGCACCTTGGTCAGGGTGATCATCGCCTGAAATTCCAGCGAAGAGATCGCCTTTTCATCCGACATGATCGCTTCATAGCTGCGCAAGCTGGTGGCGAGCACGCCGCGCAGCGTGCGCAATGTCGATACCGCCTGGGTGAAATGCGCGGCGCCGGGCGGTGTCTGGCCGTTCGACTGGCGCACCACATGCCGCACGAAAGCCTGCGCTTTGGCGGCCGCGGCGGCGGCGATTCCCGCCCACACCGAGCCCCACAGGATGTGGGCAAAAGGCACCATGGTCTGGGCGTGGATCCTCTCGTAGGGTTCGGGCAGGATTTGTCCGGCCGCGGCGCGTGCGCGCAGCGTGAAGCCCTCGCTATGCGTGCCGCGCATGCCGAGGGTGTCCCATACCTGCAATCTCTCGAGGGTATAGTCGGATTTCAACAGAACCAGCAGTACCTGATCGTTGCCCGGCGCATCCGCGGCACGGCGTGCCGTGGTGACGATGCCGTCCGCTTCAACCGCGTAGGAAATGACCGTTGCCTTGCGTTCCAGGGTGATCTGCGCGCCGTCGTGTTCGACGGCCGCTTCGCTGGAACGAACGTTGCCGCCGGCCTGACCTTCGGTGGTCGATGAGGCCATGAGCAATTGCTCGGCGACGATGCGCCGCAGAATGCGTTCGTGGGCGGCATTGCCTTTATAGTGCCGCACGATGCAGGCCATCTTGATCTGGTGCATCGCGTAAATCAGACCGGTGGACGAGCAGGACTGGCCGAGGATGTAGCAGACATCGGCAATTTCGGCGATCGTGGCGCCTTCGCCGTCCAAAGACTGGGGAACCTGGATGCCGAGCAGACGCTGCTTGCGCAACTCCGCGAACGCCTCGCTGGGAAAGCGTGCTTCGGCGTCGACCGCCGGCGCGTTGGCGCGGGCCACATCGGCGGCTGCGCGCGCACGGGCCGTCAAGTCGCTCTGCCGTGCGCTGGGCGTGCGGGTGCCGGGTATGCGGTGCGTCTCGATTGCCATATGAAACCAGCCTTGTGGCCCTGTAATCGGCGGATTATGCGGGCACGGCTGCACCCCGACAATGACCGGGGCAAAAATATATTGTTACTTAGTGATGCTCGACTCATTTTAAAAACATATGTAAAACCCCCAACGTATTCCGTATCCTGCGCTACACGGTATTATCGGCCCTGGTTTTTCGGGAGCAGCACCTTAGTGGATCCGCAGGTGAATGAGGGGGTTAGCGCGCGTTTAATTTCGCTCGTCAGGGCCGTTTTGGGAGCAGGCGCCGTCATGCCGAACCCGTTTCCCGTGGACGCTCAGCTGAGCGATCTGGGGATCAGCTCCCTGAAAATGGTGAATCTCATGCTGGCCGTTGAGGTGGAGTTCGATATCGCCATTGCTCAGGGGGATATCACACCGGAAAATTTCCATTCGCTGGGTTCGATCGAAGCCCTGGTCGAGCGCACCTTGGCGCAGCGCGCCTAGGAAGGCTGTTTCGCCAAGGCTGTTTCGCCAAGGCCGATTCCCCAAGGGCTGATTAAGGCCGCTGGTTGAGAGCTGCGACCAGCGCGTCCACGTCTGCCATAGCGGTTTCCCCGTTGGTCGCGCAGATCCGCACCACATCCTGACCTTCAAACGTGGTCGGCGCGACCCAGGCCCGCCCGGAGGCCACCACCCGACGCACCAAGGTCCGTACATCCCCCAAGTCCTGAGGGGGAATGGCATCCAGAACCGCCAGCGGCGAAGCATTGGCGATGCGCCAGCCTGAGGCGAGCAACCGTTCCTTGACCCTCTCTATCACCTCGACGCCGCGCTCGACATGGGCCCCCAAGCCTTCCCAGCCGGCGGCAGCCAGTGCCAGAAACAGGCGCAGGCCCAAAAAGCGCCGCGACCATTGCACGCTGTTCAAGTAAGGGTCCACCGCCGAAATGCTGGACGGCATGAAACTCGTGGAGGCATGAAATGCTTCCGACAAGAGATCGGCGCGGCGCGAGATGAAAATGGCGCATCCCATGGTGGTCGCGAGCCACTTGTGGGCATCGATGGTGATCGAGTCGGCGCGCTCGATGCCGTCGAGCACGCCGCGCAGCCGATTCGACGCCAATGCCGCGCCGCCCCACGCTGCGTCCACGTGCAACCACAGCGCTTGTTGTTTGGCGATGTCAGCGCAGGCATGCAGTGGGTCGATCATGCCCGCGCCGGTGGTTCCGGCCGTGGCGACGATCATCACCGGGACGGCCCCCGCGGCGCGGTCTTCGGCGATGGCCTTGAGCAGCGCCTTGGGGTCCATCCGGCCGTGGCCGTCGGTTTCCACCAGCCGCAGAGCGCTGCGGCCGACGCCGGCTTGATGCGCAATTTTCAGCCAGGCGATGTGACAGTCCCGCGATGTATAGAATTTCACAGGTCCGCCAAAGGCGCGCACGCCGTCGGCGGAATATTGGGGATGAGCCGCGGTCAGGGCGCAGATCAGCGCCGTATAGTTTGCCTCGGATCCGCCGGTCGCAAAATGTCCGGTGGCATCCTCGCCGAATGCCGCACGCCGGGCAACGGCCTGGATCAGGTGGCTTTCCAATGCCACGGGTACGGGCGACGAAGCGGAGCTCGCGAGTTGCGGGTTGAATGATCCGGCGAGACGATCGGCGCATTGCGCCGGGAAATTGGCGCCTGGATTGAAAAGCCCGAAATAACGCGGGTTCGACATCTGCACGATGCCATGCTCCAGCCGTTCGATGGCCCATCGCAATGCCTCTTCGAGCGGCTGCGGCTGCGCGAAGTCGAAACGTGCCAGCTCGGCGCGAAATTGCTGCATATCGATGGTCGGCGCCACCGGGCCGCACTGAACACGCCGATGCGCCGCGGCCAGCTCGAGCGTCAACCAGTTGTTGATCCGCTCACGGTCCAAAGGATCGGGAAATAACGCCGGTACCGCGTCCGGCAATGATTTCGGATTCAAACCGCGGCGCCGAGTGCTTGATCCAAATCGGCGAGAATGTCGTCGATGTGCTCGATTCCCACGCTCAGGCGAATGCTGCCGGGTCCGACTCCCGCAGCCGCCTGTTCCTCGGCGGACATTTGCCGATGCGTGGTCGATGCGGGATGGCAGGCGAGCGACTTCGCGTCGCCCAAATTGACCAGACGCTTGAACAGCTTGAGCGCATTGTAAAAACGCATGCCTGCTGCAAGACCGCCGCGTATCTCGAATGTCATCAGCGAACAAGCCCTGCCGCCCAGGTATTTCAGCACCAGCGGATGATAGGGACTGTCGGCGAACCCTGCATAATTCACCGATTCCGCGCGCGGGTCGGCACGCAGGAACTCGGCGACTTTTCGCGCATTCTCGACGTGACGCTCAACGCGCAGAGCGACCGTCTCGATGCCCTGCAAAAGTAGGAAGGCGTTCATCGGCGACAGCACGGCGCCCATGGTTCGCTGGCAGACGCTGCGGCAGCGGCCGATGAATGCCGCGGCGCCGTAGTGATCGGTATAGACCAAGCCGTGATACGACTCATCCGGTTGCGTGAGCATGGGATAGCGGGCCGCGTGCGTGGTCCAGGGGAACCGTCCGCAGTCGACGATGATGCCGCCCAAGGTCGTGCCGTGACCGCCCATGAATTTCGTCAATGAATGGATCACGATGTCCGCGCCGTATTCGACCGGCCGTACCAAGATCGGCGTCGCCACCGTGTTGTCCACGATCAGCGGCATGTCATGGCGATGCGCGACCGTCGCCAGCGCTTCGAGATCGCAGACGTTGCCGGCCGGATTACCCACGGTCTCGCAAAATATCGCGCGGGTGTTGTCGTCGATGAGCGCTTCCAGGTCAGCGGCGCGATCCGACTTCGCGAAGCGGACTCCGATTCCCATCTTGGGCAGAATGTGCGCGAACAGGGTGTAGGTCGTACCGTAGAGTTGCGGCACCGTTATCAAATTGCGGCCCGCTTCCAAAGCGTTGATCGACGCATAGAACAGCGCCGTCTGACCGGATGCCACGCTCAGCGCGCCAACGCCCCCTTCCAGTTCAGTCACGCGCTGCTCGAGTACATCGGTGGTCGGATTGCTGATCCGCGTATACCGGTATCCGGGAACTTCCAGGTTGAATAACGCCGCACCATGCTCGGCGCTGTCGAAGGAATAAGCGGCCGTTTGGTAAATGGGAACAGCCACCGCCTTGGTCGTGGGGTCGGAGTCGAAGCCTCCGTGAATTGCGATTGTTTCCCGCTTCATGCTTAGCTATCGAGGTTGTTGATGGCACAGTGTATCTCGAACGATGCAGGTAGTCGTGGTATGGTTCGCAAATTCCCATGACCGTTAAATGAGCATTTCGACGCAGCCAGCCGGGGTCGATGCAAAATTTGCCCGCGACGCCTGGCTTACGCGCGCTCGCCAAGACCGCGACCATCGGCGAGCGCGGAGTCACGCTTCCCGCGCTGATCGACCGCCTGGCGGTCGCAATTCGCTGCGGCGCCGGCGCTCGTCTCCGACGGAAGCCTCGATGAGCTACGGCCAATTGGCGTTTCGCTGCAATCAATATTCTCGGTGGGGTCTGCGAGCGCGGACTTAAGAGACGGCGATGCCGTGGCGCTGCTGATGTCGAACTGCGCCGAGTATCTGGCGATATGGCTGGGACTGACGCGCATCGGCGTGGTGGTGGCACTGGTCAACTCGCAACTGGCCGGCGATGTGCTCGCGCATTCGATCAAAATCGCCGCACCCAAAGCATTTGATCGTCGGCGCCGATCTCGCGTCGCGCGTGGCGGCGATCCGGCCGCGCTTGCCGGCGGCGCTCGCCTGCCGCGTCGTGGGATCGAGCCGGGATTTCGCGCCGCTGGAGCCGGAACTCGAGGCGCTTGTCCGGCGAGTCGTTGACGGCTTCCGAGCGCGAACCGCCGCCGATCGATGTCACCGCGCTCCTAATCTATACCTCGGGCACGACCGGCTTGCCGAAGGCCGCCAAGGTCAGCCACTACCGGCTGATGCAGTGGAGTCATTGGTTTGCCGGCATGATGGATACTCAGCCCCACGATCGGATGTTCAACTGCCTGCCGCTGTATCACAGCGTCGGCGGCGTGGTGGCGACCTTTGCAACGCTGGTCAATGGCGGCGCCGTGGTGATCCGCCCGCGGTTTTCGGCATCGGATTTTTGGCGCGACGTGCGCGACGAGCGCTGCACGCTGTTTCAGTACATCGGCGAACTATGCCGCTACCTGGTCAATTCGCCGCACCAGCCGATCGAGACCGAACACTCGTTGAGGATTGCCTGCGGCAACGGCTTGCGGCCGGAGGTCTGGGTGCCGTTCCAAAGCCGTTTCAAATTCCCCGAATCCTCGAGTATTACGCGTCCACCGAAGGAAATTTTTCGCTCTACAACTGCGAGGGACAGCCGGGCGCGATCGGACGCATACCGGCCTTCCTGGCGAATCGCCTGCCCGTTGCGCTGCTGCGATTCGATGTCGAAACCTCGGAACCGTGGCGCAACGCCGCAGGACTCTGCGAGCGTTGCGCTGCGAATGAAGTCGGCGAGGCGGTGGGACTCATGCCTGCAGCCGGCGGTGGGCGCGCCGGCCGGTTTGAAGGCTATGCGGACGAGGAGGCATCGAATCGCAAGATATTGCGCAACGTCTTCAAAGCCGGGGATTCCTGGTATCGCACCGGCGATCTGATGCGCCGGGATGAGCGCGGATTTTATTACTTTGTCGATCGGGTGGGAGAAACCTATCGGTGGAAGGGCGAGAACGTCTCGACCGCGGAAGTGTTGACCGCGCTGACGGCGAGCCGCGGCGTCGTCGAGGGCGTGGTCTACGGGGTCAGCGTGCCCGGCGCCGATGGCCGCGCGGGCACCGCAGCGCTGGTGGTCAATGCCGATTTTGATCTCGCCGCGTTTCGCGCCGAGGTCGCATCGCGCCTGCCGCCTTATGCGCGGCCGGTGTTTCTGAGAATACTCTCGACGCTCGAGGCGACCGGCACCTTCAAACCGCGCAAGCAGGAACTCATGCAGGCTGGTTTCGATCCGAGCCGCGTGGCGGATCCCCTGTACTTCGATGACGCGCCATCGCAGCGCTACGTGCCGGTGGATGCCGCGCTCTATGCCGCGATTTCAAACGGCACAGTCAGAATTTAATCGCTGCGGTTTGGCGGCAGCGATGCGAGGTAGGCTGCCATGGCCAACATCTCGTCCACCCGGAGGCGCGCCGCGATGGCCTGCATCGGTGCCGATAGGCCGCCGCGCCGTTCGCCGCTCTGATAATTCCAAAGTTGCCGCACCAGGTAAGTCGGCGGCCGTCCGGCGAGGGGCGGTATGCCGCCGAGTCCGTTCAGCGTTTTCCCGTGGCAGGCGGTGCAGGCCGCGCCCCACTCATTTGCCCTCGTCACCAGGAACTTTCCCCTGGCGAGACGGCCGGCATCGGCGGATGTTCGGCGGGATACCAGTCCGGCGGATTGAATAAATCGCGGGTAGGCGCGCCGGGCGAGGAGGGCGGTTGAGCCGCCGCGGTCGGCACAAAAAATGCCCACTCCGGGCGTTGCTCGGCATGGCTCGGGCCCGACACGGCTATCGCCGTCAGCACTGCGAGGATGACCCTCACGCTCAAGTCGCGGCGGATTCGCTGACTTGCGCCACTGCGCTCGCGATGGGAATTTGCACGATGAGCATGGTGCCGCCTGAGGCGGGCTTTCTGACGTCCAAACGACCCCCGAGCGCACGGACTCGATGGCGCATGGAGGCCAATCCGTGCGAGCCGATCGCCGTAAATTGACCCGCTGGCATGCCGATGCCGTCGTCGGCAATGCGCATGAGCAGCGTTTCGTCATCCATGTCCAGGCTGATATCGGCGGTCTTCGCCCGGGAATGCTTCAGAATGTTGCTGAACGCTTCCTGGGCGATGCGGAACAAGGCAATGGCCGCCTCGGATTTGAAGCGCGGCTCCTCATCCGGGTAGGACTCGCTGCACTTGAGGCCGGCCTCCGCGCAGGTCTCCTTCATTTGCCAGCGCAGTGCTGCGAACAGACCCACATTGTCCAGAAGCGTGGGGCGCAACTCTTCGATGATGCGGCGCTTCAAATCGACTCCTGCAGCCAGGTTTTGCTGCACGCGATTCAAGCGCATCTTCAAGTCAGGATCGTTTTTCGCCATGTGCTGCTCGGCCCACGAAATATCCATGCGCGCACCCACCAGCAATCCGCCCAGCTCATCGTGCAACTCGCGCGCCAGGCTTGCCTTTTCGCGCTCCGACACATTTTGCAAATGAGTCGACAGTTCGACCAGCTCGCGCGTCCGCTCTCCCACCTCGTGCTCCAGCTTGGCCTTCTGATCGCGCAACTCGGCGTTCAGCGCGGCGCGACGTCGCATGTCCAGATACACCAGCCGTGTTGCGACCGCCACCAGCAGCATGTTGATGATCGTGCCCAAGAGGGTGATCCAGCGGCTCAAGGAGAGCGAGCTCTCCCAATGCGCGGCGGCCTCGCGGTGTTCAACGCCTTCGCGATCGCGCAGCCGGTCCAGATTGTCCGCAATGATGACGCCGGTATCCGAGCCCACGCTGGTTTTCACGAGTGCGATGGCCGCGGCCGTTCCCTGAGTTTTCTGGATGGCCAGGATCATCGAGAGGTCGGCCAGTCTTTTGCCGATCAAGACCTGCAGGTCGCGCACGCTGCCAAGACCGGTATCCGAGCCCGTGTACGCGTGACTCAAGTTTTCCAGGCGCGGCTCGACCTCCGTCACCACTCTCTGGTAGGTCTCGATGTAGCGCCGATCGCCGGTCAAGAGATATGTGCGCTGCGCGCCGATGGATCTTGCCAGCGAACTCTGCAGCTCATCGATGCTGTGCTCGCGCGCCGCAGATTTTTGCAGACGTTCGCCGGCTTCCTGGAGACGGGCCTGACCTTCTCCTGTTACGAAGAACAAGGCTGCGAGGAAACTGATGATGAGAAACGGCGGCACGGCGACGTACCAGCGTCCCAGACCATCCAATGCGTCGCTCAAGAAGTTCACGCGATTCATACTGTCAACAATAGCATCACTGTTCATGCGCTCAGAATTTGCTGCAACGCGCGTGCCAGCCACTGCGTATCATCGCATGCGCGGGGAGTGCGCGGGCGGTGCCGAAAAATTGTCAATATGGCCCGCGAGTTATGCAAAGACCGCGGTTTCAGCGAAATGTAAGACGGAAATGTAAGACGATCGCCGGCCGAGAGGCGAATGTAAGGATTACCGGTTTAGAATGTTCCCAGGCTCACCGTATCGGTGACATCGTCCACGGCGTAAGCAACGGGGATGGCCACGATCGGCACGCGAGTCTTGCCGTTGATCCATGCATCGAGTTCTTCCAGCGGCATGGGTTTGGCGTAGAAATAGCCCTGCGCGATATCACAACCGAACTCGCGCAGCCGCTCGGCGGCGGCGGCGCTTTCGATGCCCTCGGCAACCACTTTCAGCCCCAGGGCATGGGCCATCTCGATGGCAGAGCGCACCACCGTGGCGAATTCCGGATCGGACTCGAGGTTTTGGATGAAGCTGCGATCAATTTTCATCTCATCGACGGGCATGCGCGCCAGGTGACTGAGCGAGGAATAGCCCGTTCCGAAATCATCGATCGACAGGCTGACGCCGAGTGCCGCGATCGCTTCCAGCATTTTCAAGGCGCGCGCCGGGTCCTCGATAAACCCGGTCTCGGTCAATTCCAACGTGAGCAGCGACGGCGGCAGTTGATGGCGGCTCAGAAGCGAGGCGACGCGCGAATCGAAACGCGCATCGCCGATATCCTCGGAGCTGATGTTCACGGCTAGATTCAGCGCAACGCCGGCGCGATGCCATTGCGCCGCCTGCGCCATCGAATGATCGAGCGTCCAGCGCGTCAACCAGCGGATGAAGCCGGTTTGTTCGGCAAAAGGGATGAAGTCCACCGGCGTCAATAGTCCGCGTGTCGGATGCTGCCAGCGAAGCAGCACTTCGGCGCCCGCCACCCGGCCGGTACGCAGTTCGATCTTGGGCTGAAAATACAGCCGCAGTTCCTCGTGCTCCACTGCGTGGCGCAACTCCCCCAATAGCGAAAGCTGATCACGCGCGGCCGGTTGCAGCGCCTCTTGGTAGATTGCCAGAGCACGCTTTTCGCGGCGCGCGCAATCCAGGGCCAGGTCCGCACAACGCATCAGTTCATCGTGCGAAACCGCGCCCTCGACCGCAAGGACCAATCCCAGCGTGGCACTGATATCGATCGGCTGCGCCTCGACGATCACGGGCTCCGCGAGCGACAAGAGCAGAGAGGTTCCCCAGGCATGCAAACCTTCGCGGTCCGGGAGTCGTGTAAACGCGGCGAAATGATCGGCAGCCAGGCGCGCAACCGCAGAACGGACCGATGGAACGGCTGCGATGCGCGCCGCGATTTCGGTGAGCACTGAATCGCCGACCGAATAGCCGAGATGCTCGTTGATGCGCCGGAATCGGTGCAGATTGATGACGGCAACGCCGATGGGCGCGCCCGCGGCCTTGCGCAATGCATCGCCCAGAGCGGAGCCGAATGCGGTCCGATTCATCAACCCGGTCAGCGAATCCTCGTACGCCAGCCGCCGGATGGATTGATCGCGGGTTTGCACTGCGGTTTGCATCAGATGCAAACCTTCGGCCAGCACCCCGAGTTCGTCGCCGCGCTGCACGTTGCGCTGTGCGTCGTAGGTGCCGGCGCGCATGCGGTCAACCACCCGGGTCAGATCCTGCAAAGGACGGGTGATGTTGCGAGCGAGCCAGAAGGCAGCCAGCGCAAAGGCAACCAGACTGACGGCGGCAATCACGTACAAAACCTTGGTGAGCCGCTCGAACGGCGCGCGCGCGTCGGCCAGTGATCGCGACAGCACTGCGACGATCTGGGTGTTGCCGCTTTTCGACAGTTCGATTCGCCGCGTGACCACATCGCTGGTCCGCATGCCGCCGTCGGGGAGCGTGCTGATGACGTCGCGCCAGCGGCCATCCGCGTTGACGGACAGCGTGACCGCCAGACCGGTGACCGTAGCCAGCTCACGCGCTGCCTTGTCGTCGAACTCGAATCCCATCGCGATCCACGCCACCGGCAGCGGGCTGCGGACCGCGACCGTGACCATTTGGTAGATGCGCCCCCGGTTGAGCATCATTCCTGCGGCGCTGTCGGACGAATTCGAAGTCTCTTGCAGCGCCGCGATCGGGAAGGGTGCGCCGGCGGAGAGCTGCGTGCCCGAGGCGGCGATGACATTGCCGTTGAGCGTGGTGAGCACGATCATCGCCGCGCCGATGCGCTCGCCGCTATTCTCCAAAGCCGAGGCGAGTGTGTCCGTGTCGCGCGCCGCGACCGCTTCGCGGAATCCATAGTCGGCCGAGACCGCTTGCGCTGCCTGCGTCAGCTGCCGGCGATTGCTTTCGAGCAGGCGCGAGAATACCAAAGCGCCGACGTCGAGCTGCCGCTGAACTTCCCGGCCGGCGCTGTCGCGATTCGTTGCAAGCACCGCGCCCAGCGCAGCCGCCAGCACTGCCGCCAGCAGCAGCAGAAAAGTCACGGCTATTCGGGTTCGCAGCGCCAACGCCCTTCGCTCCCACGGCTGTAGGCTACAGGCTTTAGGTTAAGCGGGCCGCCGCACCGGGGCTGTGCGTTTGCACACAATATGAGGTAGGTCAGGGACATTCGGCTAGACCGAAGTCTCAATTCGTTACACTAGGCCATGCCCATCGTCCGGCTCGATAAGGTCTCGCTCAGCTTCGGTCTGAAACCCCTGCTGGACAAGGTCAATCTGCAGCTGCGCAGGGGCGAGCGCGTCTGTCTGCTGGGACGCAATGGCGAGGGCAAATCCTCGCTCTTGCAGATAATCTCCAAAGATCTCACGCCCGACGGCGGTGAAGTGTGGGTCCGGCCCGGCGCTCGCGTGGCGAGCCTCGCACAGGAGGTATCGTCCGGCAGCGACACCGTCGTGCGCGACGTGGTGCTGGGCGGGATGCGGCGGACCACGCCGGATGATGAGTGGCAGGCCCAGCTGCAGGCCGATCAAGTGATCTCGCGCCTGGAGCTCAACGGGGATGCGCTGATGAGTGCGCTATCGGGCGGCTGGCGGCGGCGCGTGATGCTGGGCCGCGCGCTCATCGCCGCGCCCGATGTGTTGCTCTTGGATGAACCGACCAATCATTTGGACGTCGAGGCCATCACCTGGCTCGAAAACATGATGTTGGACTATGCCGGCGCCTTGTTCTTCATCAGCCATGACCGCGCCTTCGTTCGGCGTCTGGCCACCAAGATCGTCGAGCTCGATCGGGGCCAGCTGCGCAGCTGGCCCGGCGGTTATGACGACTATGTCCTGCAGAAGCGTGCCGCACTCGAAGTCGAATCCAAGCATGCGGCGCTGTTCGACAAAAAACTCGCCCAAGAGGAAGTGTGGATCCGCCAAGGTGTCGAGGCGCGGCGCACGCGCAACGAGGGCAGAGTGCGTGCCCTGAAGCAATTGAGAATCGAGCGCCGCGAGCGGCGCGAGAGAATCGGCAGCGTGGAGCTGCGCGCGCAGGAAGCGGCGCCCTCCGGCAAGCTGGTGTTCGAAGCAGAGCATGTGACGCAGAGCTTCGGCGCCGCGCCCCTCATTCGCGATTTCTCGGCGCGCATCCTGCGCAAAGACCGCATCGGCATCATCGGACCCAACGGCTGCGGCAAGACCACGCTGATCAAGCTGCTCGTCGGCGAACTCGAGCCGGCCGCGGGGACCATCCGGCGCGGTACCAATCTACTGCCGGCCTATTTTGATCAGCAGCGCGAGCAGCTCAATCCGGCCGCATCCATCGCCGATAATGTGACCGGCGGCAGCGGCGATACGGTGATCATTGATGGTCAGCCGCGGCATGTGTCGGGCTACCTGCGCGATTTCTTGTTTCCGCCCGAGCGTCTGAATGCGCCCGTGAGCATGTTGTCGGGCGGCGAGCGCAATCGCCTGCTGCTGGCACGCCTGTTCGCCAAGCCCAGCAACCTCCTGATCATGGACGAACCGACGAATGACCTTGACGTTGAAACGTTGGAACTGCTCGAGGAGTTGGTCGCGGACTACACCGGCACGTTGCTGTTGGTCAGCCACGACCGGGAATTTCTCGACAATGTTGTCACCGGCACACTGGTGTTCGAGGGAACGGGTCAAATCAGCGAGTACGTCGGCGGGTACAGCGACTGGCTGCGCCAGCGAAAATCCGCTGCACCTGATGCGGCTGCGGCGGGGTCTGCGCGCGCCGCTGCAATCAACCCGCCGGGCGCGGCGACCTCCTCTCCCGCGCTCAAAGCCCGGCGTCTTTCATACAATGAGCAGCGAGAATTGGCGCAGCTCCCCGGGAGGATTGAAAAGCTGGAAGCCGAACAGGTGCAGCTCACCGCTCTGATCAGCGATCCGAAGGCGTTTCAGCGAAACCAGGATCAAGGCAGTCAAGCGCTGCAGCGCCTGCAAATGCTCGCCGAAGAACTCAACCGCGCCTATGCGCGCTGGGAAATGCTCGACATGGCGAGCGGCGCGAGCAGCGCCTAGCTTCGCTTGTCCGAGACTAACGTCGCGGACGGCCTCCCCGCAGTAGATCGCTGGGATTGGGCAGTCCCGCGCCTGCGGCGTCGGGGATGACCAAGGAAGAAGCCTGTTCGCGGCGCAACTCCTGCAGTTCGCGCATGGTTTGCTGAACAGCCTGTTCCGCGGCGGCGCCAAATTTTTCCACCGCCGCCTCCAATGTGACGGCATCCAGTTCGAAACTGATGGGTACCGCGCCCATCGGCGTCATGACCTGCGCCTGACCCACAAATATGACAGGCCGTGCGGCATCCGCCGTACCGTCCACCGTCACAGGCGTCATTCTGCGGATGGTGCCGACTTTGCGATCGGTAAATATTTCCTCGCGATAGACCTGCGTCGCGTCCATGGTTGCCTGTCGGGCCTCGTTGGCGGAACTCATCGGTGCATTACCCCTCAAGATCGATTCGAAAGATGCAACTTAGCAGTTTTCAGCGTTGCCATGGAGGCCTGCTACGATACCGGCCTTGGCACACCCGAGCACAGTACCGAAGCTTTCAATTTGGAGCACCCTGCTGGGAGTCGCTCTATTGGTGCTGGTGGCGTTCTGGCTGCACCACCTGCTCGGCAAGTATCACTGGCACGACATTCTGGCGCGGGTCCAGGCCATCTCGAACACCAAATTGTTGCGGGCGGCTTTCTTCACCTGCGCCGGTTACAGCTGTCTGACGCTGTATGATGCATTGGCGGTTCATTTCGCCGGCGCCCGCGTGCCCTATCCGCGGGTCGCGCTCATATCCTTCATGGGCTATGCCATCGGGCACAATGTCGGCTTCAATTCGATCAGCGGCGGCGCAGTACGCTATCGCGCGTATACCGCGCTTGGCCTCAGCGCCAAGCAAATCGCCACCATCATCGCCTTCGGCACGCTGACCTTTTTTCTGGGTGCGAGCGTGCTGCTCGGGGTGTCGCTTCTGTCGAATGCCGGCATGTCCGGATCGGTGCTGCATGTTCATGCGTGGCTGGCGATTGCGGCAGGTATCCTGTTGTTGGCGGGGGTGGCTGCGTACCTGTGGTTGGTTTGCACGCGCCACGCGCCACTGCAGTTTCGCAAAATCGTGATTCCCGTGCCGAGGCCGCGTGTCGCATTCGCGCAAATCGGCATCAGCTGCGTCGATATGCTGTGCGCCACCAGTGTTCTTTACGTGCTGCTGCCGCGGGAAGCCGCCATCGGCTTCTTTGCGTTTGCCGGCGTCTACCTGCTTGCGCTGGCGGCGGGTGCGGTCAGCAATGTTCCCGGCGGCATCGGCGTATTCGAATTCGTGCTGCTGCTGCTCATGCCTTCGGTCCCCGAGGACAAGCTGCTCGGCGCGCTGATCGCATACCGCGCCATATATTACTTCGCGCCGTTCGCCATCGCGCTGGTGCTGTTGGGGGCGCATGAGGTCTGGATCCATCGCGCGCCGGTCGTGCGTTTTGGGCGCGTCGCGCGGGCATTCCTGACCGTTGTGACGCCGCAGGCGATCGCCATCGCCGTGTTTCTCGCCGGAGCGGTGCTGCTGTTTTCGGGTGCGACGCCCGGCTTGGGAGATCGCCTGACGCTGTTGCGCAACTTCGTTCCGCTGTCGGTGCTCGAGCTGTCGCATCTGCTGGGCAGCGTGGTCGGGGTGGGTTTGCTGATCATCGCGCATGGTTTGTACCGGCGCTTGCACACGGCGTGGTGGATCACCATCTGGCTGCTGTGCGCCGGCATCTTGTTGTCGCTGCTCAAGGGATTCGACTACGAGGAAGCCACGGTTCTGGCATTGGTGGTGATCATGCTGGCATCGGCGCGGTCACGCTTCCGGCGCCGGGCTTCGCTGATCGAGCAGCACTATTCGAGCGCCTGGATCGCCGCGTTTTTTCTGGTGCTGTTGATGGCGGGATGGCTGGTGCTTTTCGCCTACCGTCATCTGCCCTACGAGAACGAACTCTGGTGGCAATTTGCCTTCCATGCTTCCGCGCCGCGCAGCTTGCGTGCATCGCTGCTCGCCGTGATGATCGGCGCGGCGTACGGCCTGTGGCGCGTGTTGCGGCCCGCGCCGCCGCGGTTTTCCGCCCCTAAACGCGCGGACTTGGAATGCGTGGCGGCGCTGATCGAGAAGGGCGATTCCACCACCGCCAATCTTGCGCTGCTCGGCGACAAAAACCTGTTGTTCAACAAAGACAGGACGGCATGCATCATGTTCCAGGCATCCGGCAATAGCTGGGTGGCCATGGGTGATCCCATCGGACCGCCGGCTCTCGGGGAAGACCTGGCATGGGAATTTCTCGAGGAGTGCGACGGCATGGCGGTTTCGCCGGTGTTCTACCAGGTGACGCCGGAACGCCTGCCGCTGTACGTGGACCTTGGGCTGACCTTGAGCAAGCTCGGCGAGGAGGCGAGGGTGCCGCTCGAGTCCTTTTCCCTCGAAGGGCCGCCGCGCGCGGACCTGCGCCAGGCGCAGCGCCGCGCCAGCCGCGATGGCGCAACGTTTGAAATCATCGGCCGCGGCGCGGTGCCCGCGATATTGCCGGAATTGCGTGGCGTGTCCGACGCCTGGCTTGCGGCCAAGAACACCGCCGAGAAGCGCTTCTCCCTGGGATTTTTCGAGCCGCATTACCTCGCGCACTTCGATGTCGGCGTGGTGCGCCATGAGGGGGCGGTGGTTGCGTTCGCAAACCTGTGGCGCGGCGGATCGACCGAGCTGTCGGTCGATCTGATGCGCTATAACGATGCCGCGCCAAAAGGCGTAATCGACTACATGCTGATCGAATGCATGCTATGGGGCAGGGCGCAGGGATTCCGCTGGTTCAATCTCGGGATGGCGCCGCTGTCGGGCCTCGAGGAACATGCCTTGGCCCCCACCTGGCACAAGCTCGGGCGCATCGTGCAGCGCTATGGTGAAACATTTTACAATTTTGAAGGCTTGCGCAAATTCAAGGAGAAATTCAATCCGGTGTGGCGTCCGCGCTATTTGGCGGCGCCGGACGGTCTCGCGATGGCAGGCGCACTGCTCGATGTCACCGCGCTGATCTCCGGCGGCGTGCGCCACGTGCTGCGCAAGTGATCAAGCCGCAGGTCAGGTGAACTGCGCTTCGATCTTCTGCGCGACCTCGCGCATCTTCGGCAGAAACTGTTCCACGGCCGCCCGCAACGGCACTGCGGTCGCGGCATAGCGCACCGTGACGGTTGCCAGGATGCGATCCTTGGCACGCACCGGAATGGCAAGGCTGGTTTCTTCCGAAACGCGGCGTGCGCGATGCGCCATGCCGAATCCTTGGGTGCGCGTTTCGTTCAACAGTCGCTCTACCTCGACGCGGTTGCGCGCCAGGCGGTCCTCCGGCAGCGACGAGCGAGCCAACAATTCCAGCATGGCATCGCGTTGCGGTGCCGAGCAGAATGCCAGGTACGCGCGCCCCGCGGCCGAGGCGAGCATGGGCACGCGCACGCCGGCGCTGTACTGCTCGAGAGCGAGGGGGCTTTGGCGGTCGGTGGTTTCGCGGATCATCATGGTCGAGCCCGACGGCGTCGCAATCGCCACCGGCCAGACTATCTGGGAACCCAGAGTGGCGAGCAGCGGCTTGGCGATATGCGCCACCAATGCCTCATCATCAAAGCCATCCGACAGCGCCCGCACCATGATGGTTGGACGGTAGCAGTCATCGTGCGCATCGCGGTCAACATAACCCGCGAGACGCAGCGTTTCCAAAATGCGATAGGTCGTGGTGCGCGGCAGACCGACGGCGGCTGCGAGGGTATTGATCGCCGCCCGTTCGAGGCGATTGAGTTCGGTCAAAACGTCGAGTCCGCGATTCAAGGCGCGGATCGGGCGGGTTGAATCGCGGGCAATCTCTTCGTGCGCCTCGACGCGTGGTTCGGAATGCGGGGTAACTTGTGCGTGCATCATCCCAATATCCTTAGGGCTTAGGACCGTTTCCGTTTACAAAACAATAACCTACGCCATACGCGCCACTCCTGAGTGCCGCCGGCGCCTTGCCTTTGAGATGAGCCCCGATGATCGAAATTGGAAGGACCCAGTCTCGTACATAAGTACCGTTAGGATCGAATCTGGTTGCTTGGGCACCGCAACCACCACCGGCCATTAAGTTACAATCCGCGCCGATTTGCCACAGGACGAGAAATCGGGACTGACATGTCGGAACAATACGTAGAAACGGTCATCATCGGCGCGGGTCCCGTTGGTCTCTTTCAGATCTTCGAGCTGGGCCTTCTCGGGATCAGCACTCACATCATCGATTCCCTGGGTCAACCCGGCGGTCAATGCACCGAGCTGTATCCCGATAAGCCGATCTACGACATTCCGGCGTTGCCGGTCTGCGGCGCGCAGGAACTGATCGATCGATTGCTGGAGCAGGCCAAACCCTTCAAGGCGACGTTTCATCTGGGCCAGGAAGTGACCGAATTGCGCGTGCTGGGCAATGGCAAATTTCACATTGCGACCTCCACCGGTACCCGCCTCACCGCCGGCGCGGTGGTCATCGCGGGGGGAGTCGGCTCCTTCCAGGCACGGCGCTTGAGTATTCCCGGTGTTGAGCAATTTGAGGGCAAAACTGTCCATTATCGGGTGAAGTCAGCGGGCGATTTTTTCAACCAGGATCTGGTGATCTGCGGCGGCGGCGATTCGGCATTGGATTGGACGGTTGCATTCTGCGAAAAGGCGCGCTCCTTGACCTTGGTGCATCGACGCGCCGATTTTCGAGCCGCACCCGCCACGGTGGCGCGCATGCGCGGCCTGGTCGCGGCGGGCAAAATGCAATTATTGCAGGGCAATGCCGTTGCCTTGCAGCAGTCTGGGGACAGATTGTCCGGGCTCGAGGTGCACACGGCCGAGGGACAAGTGCGCACGATTCCGGTGGATCATGTATTCGCGTTCTTTGGCCTGCATCCGAAACTCGGGCCCATCGCGGAATGGGGACTGGAGATGGAGAAGCGCGCGCTCAAGGTCGACACCGAGAAGTTTCAGACCAGCGTTCCGGGGATCTTCGCCATCGGCGACATCAATGCGTATCCAGGCAAGAAAAAACTCATCTTGAGCGGCTTTCATGAAGCTGCCCTGACGGCGTTTGCGATTCAACACCATCTGTTTCCCGAGAAGCGCCAGTTTTTGCAGTACACCACCACCAGCCCGATCATGCAGAAGCGCCTGGGCGTTGCCGGTGCGGATTAGTCTTCAGGTGAAGCGATGAATCAGCTGCTCGAAGATTTGATCAAAGTCATGACGCTCGAACGCCTCGAGATCAATCTGTTTCGCGGACAGAGCCGCGACATCGGCAGCCCGCAGGTGTTCGGCGGCCAGGTCCTGGGCCAGGCGCTGGTGGCGGCGACCGCCACAGTGGAAAACCGGCAGGTGCATTCGCTGCACGCCTACTTCCTGCGGCGCGGGGATTTCAACCTGCCGATTGTCTACGAAGTTGACCGCGCGTGGGACGGCAAGCATTTCGCCACGCGGCGGGTCGTTGCCATCCAAAACGGACAGCAAATTTTCAACATGTCCGCGTCCTTCCAGATTCCGGAGGCCGGCCTGGATCATCAGTTTCCGATGCCGGACGTGCCGATGCCGGAAACGCTGCCGGATTTTGGGCAGTTTCGCGCCTCGCTACAGGGACTGTCCCCCACCTTGCTGAAAATATTGGATCAGAAGCGTCCTTTTGAGTTCAAACCCACCGAGGTTCCCAATTTCGCGCATCCGGAAAAAAAGCCGCCGTTCAAATTCGTGTGGATCCGCGCCGTCGACAAGCTTCCCGATGACGAGGCGCTGCATCGCTGCCTGCTGGCCTATGCGTCCGACTTTCAATTGCTCGATACGGCGCTCAAACCGCACGCGCTTTCCATGGCGCGCGACAAGCTGGTGATTGCCAGCATCGATCATGCGATGTGGTTTCATCGCAGCCTCAGGGTGGATGACTGGTTGCTGTACGCCATGGACAGCCCGAGCGCCTCGGGTGCCCGCGGCTTCACCCGCGGCAGCATCTTTGCGCGCGACGGCCGCCTGGTCGCAAGCGTGGCTCAGGAAGGGCTGATCAGGGTGATGTCTTAAGGAGCATCGTTACGTGTTCAAAACCCTCATCATCATCATCATCGTTGCCGCCGTATTGATCGGCGGTATGCTGGCGCTGCGCGCCAGCCGCAACACCGGAATGCCGAGCGAGGAAGTGCTGAAACGTTCCACGGAGCGCGCGCGACGGCAGGCGGCCCAGGACGAGTCCGAGCGTTAGGAGCCCGCTCGCGCCGAGGCCTCCCACACCTCGCGCGGCAAGGTGAACAGGTGGCAGTCCCACCAACGGTTCTTGGCGCGGCGATGCTTGCGGTATACCGCTTCCCAGCGCATGCCGATTTTCTCCAGCACGCGGATCGACGCGGCATTGTTCACATCGACGGTGGAAATCACCCGTTGCGCCCGCAGATCGAAAAACGCCGCGTCGACCAGGGCCAGCGCAATTTCGGTTGCGTATCCTTTGCCCCACTGCTCGGCGCCGAGCATGTAACCTAAGTCCACGACGTTGCTCTCGATCAACGACAGGTCGCAGGCTCCGATCAGCTTGCCGGAGGCGATTTCCTCCACCGCCAGCTCGAAGCGGGTGCGTGGCTGCTCACGCTGCGATGCCAGCAGCTCTTCGAGATATTCCGCCGTGCTTTCCTCGTCGCGGGGTCCGAAAAAAAGATAGCGCGTGACGCGCGGATCCGATGAGTAGGCATGCACCGCCGCGAAGTCCATTGCGACGAATTCGCGCAGATTCAAGCGCACCGTGCGCAGCGGCAGCGTCAACTTGCGCACAAAACCTTGCCCGGATTCAAAATTCCCTTTGGATCGAGGGCTTTTTTCAGCGCATGCATGACCGCCAGCTCAACCGGATCTGCGCGGCGCGCGAACTCCGCGGCTTTGAGCCGTCCAATGCCATGTTCGGCGCTGATGCTGCCGCCCAGGCTTTCGACCAGATCGAACATCGCCGCTTCGAGCGCGTGCGCCCTGCCCACGAACCTCGCCGTGTCGGCATCGGGCCTTTGGCTCAAATTGAAGTGCAAATTGCCGTCGCCGGCATGCCCGTAGGAAACCACGTCTCCGTCGGGGGCCAGTTTTAGCGCCAGCGCGCTGCCCTTCTCGATGAGCTCCGGGATGGCGGAGACCGGAACCGAGACGTCGTGCTTGATGCTGGCGCCGTGGCGCCGCTGCGCCTCGGGTACCGACTCGCGCAATTTCCACATGGCTTGTGCCTGGGCCAGCGATGTGGCCAGCATGGCATTCTTGACCGCGTCGGCGGCCGCCGCCTGTTCCAGCTCCGAGGTCAAAAGCGCCGTGAGATTTTGCCGCGGATTCGGCGAGCTCAGTTCGATCAGCAAGTACCAGGCGCAATCGAAGCTCAACGGATTCGCAACCCCGGCAATTTGCTTCACGGTCATTTCCACGGCGATGCGCGGCATCAGCTCGAACGAAGTCACCTGGTCGCCCGCGGCGCTGCGCAACCGCGCGAGCAAATCCAGCGCATGTCGCGGCGAATCGATGCCGACCAATGCCGTGGCGGTGTCAGCCGGCACCGGAAACAGCTTGAGCGAGGCCGCCGTGATGATGCCGAGCGTGCCTTCGGCGCCGATGAACAGGGATTTTACATCGTATCCGGTATTGTCCTTGCGCAGGCTCTTCAGCGCCGAGAGCACCCGCCCGTCGGCCAGCACCACCTCGAGTCCCAGCACCAAGTCGCGCATCATCCCGTAGCGCAGTACCGCCGTGCCGCCGGCATTGGTGGAGAGGTTGCCGCCGATTTGTGCGGTTCCTTCGGAGCCCAAGCTCAAGGGAAAAAGACGAGCTGCCTCGCGCGCCGCCGTTTGCGCTCCGGCCAGGGTGCAGCCGACCTCGACGATCATGGAGTAATTGGCCGCGTCCACGTTGCGCACGCGATTCAAGCGCTGCAAGGAGACCACGATCTGCGAGCCGCTCTCATCCGGGGTCGCCCCGCCGCAGTAGCCGGTGTTGCCTCCATGCGGCACCACCGCGACTTCTTCGCGGTTGCAGATGGCCAAAATTTTGGAGACCTCAGCGACGCTGCGGGGACGCAGCACCAGAGGCGTGGCGCCCTGATAGAGATGCCGAAAGTCCGTCAGGTAGGGCGCTAGGTCGGCGTGCGAGTCCAGAGAATTGCCGGGACCGACTGCCTCCTTGAGTTGCGCGAGCGTCGCGGAACTAGGCGGGCGCGGCATGGACGGTGCTGATGGCGGTGCGTCGCGATTAAAACCGCTTGCCGCCGCCGTCGCGGATCGCAGCGGGTACCGGCTTTAGATCCCAGATCACGCCGAAGAAGGACATCAGCTTCAACAGGTAGAAGGTGACATCGAACTCCCACCAATAAAAGCCCTGGCGGGTCGATGCGGGGTAATGATGGTGGTTGTTATGCCAGCCTTCGCCCAAGGTGATGATGGCCAGCCAGGGATTGTTGCGGCTGGCATCGCCGGTCTTGTAGCGCTGGCGGCCGAACACATGCGAGAGCGAATTGATGGTGTAGGTGCCGTGATAGACCAGCACAGTGGAAACGAAAAAACCCCAGACCAGCATCTGCCATCCAGTGGTCTGAAGCCCCGGCGCCACATGCTTCAGGAGCACGCCAAGCAGAAAAACTCCAACCCCGAGTGCGGTCGGAACCACGATGTCGAAACGGTCCAGGAAGCGCAGTTCCGGATATTTCAGCAAATCCTTCACCCGCGATAAATCCGCCGCGAAGTGCTTGTGCGACATGAACCAGCCCATGTGGCTCCAGAAAAAACCGTGCTGCACGGGCGAGTGCACATCTTCAGGTTTGTCCGAGTGGACATGATGGTGCCGATGATGGGCCGCCCACCAAATTGGGCCGCGCTGCACAGCCGAGGCACCCAACATGCCGAAGATAAATTGCCCCACGCGCGAGGTCTTGAAGGTCCGGTGTGAAAAATAGCGATGATAGAAGCCGGTGATGGCAAACATGCGCACCAGGTACAGAGCGATGGTCACCGCCAACGCAATCCAGCTGAAGCCGACCCAAATCACCGCAAGACACGCGGCATGCATGAGAAGAAACGGCAATACGCGCGCCCAATCGATGCGCCTTCCTGCATCCTTGAGCGCCGGTTCGCGCGGACGCGTCGCAAAGTCGCTGTTGCCGAACCACCGCGAGAGCTCATGACCCACCCGTTCCGCGGCGGGGCGCTCGATCACGATTTCATTTTCTGGCGTCATGGCTAACCTTGTGTCTTCAGTGCCGCAATCCGCTCGTCCAACGGCGGATGGCTCATGAACAGCCGCATGATTCCATCCGAGCGGCCCGTATTGATCCCGAAAGCCTGCAGCTGCTGCGGCATCGGTTGTCCCTCGCTGCGCTTCAGCATTTGCAGCGCATCGATCATGTTGGCGGTACCGGTCAAATCCGCGCCGCCCCGATCCGCACGGAACTCACGCCGCCGCGAATACCAGCACACGATCACGCTTGCGAGTATGCCCAGCACGAACTGCGCCAGCATCGTGGTCAGAAAAAAACCGATACCCCCCTGCCGGTCATTGCGCAGGATCGCCCGATCCACGATACCGCCGATGATCCGAGCGAGAAAGATCACGAATGTATTTAGCACGCCTTGCAAAAGCGCGAGGGTAACCATATCACCGTTTGCGACGTGAGTGATTTCGTGACCCAGTACCGCCTCGACCTGCGTGCGCGACATGTTGCGCAGCAGACCGCTGCTCACCGCCACCAGCGCCGCATTGCGGCGCGCGCCGGTCGCGAAGGCATTCATTTCTTCGGAGTCGAAAATGCCGACTTCCGGCATTCCCAGGTGGGACTGTTCGGCCAGCCGTCTGACCGTGCCTACCAGCCAACGCTCCAGTTCGGACTGAGGAGACTCGATGACCTGGACCCCCATCATGCGCTTGGCGGTCCACTTGGATAGCGCAAGCGATATCAGCGATCCGCCGAAGCCGAAAACGGCTGCAAAAACCAGCAGTCCACCCGTGCCGCCCTGCATCAGATGCACGCCGAATACATTTTCGACGACGAACAGCACGATGCTGAGCAGCGCAAGCACCGCAAGGTTGGTCAGGACAAATAGAAAAATGCGTTTCATGGGGCTTTGGATCGGGAAAAAGAGCCGCAATATGGTAACGCGGCAACATCATGGTCGGGACGTTGAGGTTCAATTTCAAGCTGGACTTGGTTGCATGGCTCAAGCGGCCCGAATTCACGTTTGACCGCCGTGCGGACAAAACCGGGCTATGTTGCTGTAAAATAGAACATTAATCTTTCAGAGTCAGGGCATGCAATATCGGGATTACTACGAAGTTCTTGGGCTAACGCGCAGCGCCGACGCCGATGAGGTGAAACGGGCGTACCGCAAGCTGGCACGCAAATTCCACCCGGACGTCAGCAAGGAAAAGAACGCCGAGGCGAAATTCAAAGAAGTGCAGGAGGCCTATGAAGTCCTGCGCGACACCGATAAACGCGCCGCCTACGACCAGTTGGGCCGGGATTTTCGTAGTGGACAGCAGTTTCGGCCGCCGCCTGACTGGTCGCAGCGATTCGGGAACGCAGGCGGCCAGCGATTCGCGGATCTCAATGGATTCAGCGATTTTTTCTCCAGCCTGTTTGGCGGCTCGGGATTGGGTGCCGGTAACGCCGGGCAAGCCGATTCCGAGGCGGGGCATTTGGACGTCACGGTCGAAGAGGCATTTGCCGGCACCAAGCGGCGGGTCACGCTCAACGAGCACGGCCGACAGCGCCAGGTTGATGTGCAGATTCCTCCGGGCGTCACGCAAGGGCAACCACTGCGCATTCCCGGCATCGGCGGCCGCTCGTCGCTGATTTTTCGAATTCGATTGCGGCCCCACCATCTCTACGAGGTGGCCGGCAAGGACGTTCAAATTGAACTGCCCCTGGCACCCTGGGAGGCGGCTCTGGGTGCGAAAGTCGCGGTTCCAACGCTGGGTGGAACTGTCGAGCTGACCGTGCCCGCCGGCGCCCAGTCCGGCCAGAAATTGAGACTGCGCGCCAGAGGCCTTCCAGGCAGCCCGGCCGGAGATCAGATGGTCAGCATCAAGTTGGTGACGCCCGCGGCACAAAACGCTACGGAAAAGGAAGCCTACGAGCGCATGAGGCGCGATTTTAAGTTCGATCCGCGCGCCGACTGGCCGTAAGCGTGCGCCGGGCGTGGCGAGGCCGCGGCTATCCGCCGGTCAGCACATCCTCGCGCAGTACATAGTCAGGCGACACGAGGGTTGCGTTTTGGCTGTCCTTCGCAACCTGCACGCTCTGCGGTTTCACGAAAACTGCCGACACTTCCGGGTGAGTGTTGCGGATCTGCTTTTCGAGGTCGACCACCGCGCGTTCGATGTCCGGTGCCCGCATATAATCAAAGAAATCAAGACTCAAATAGACCACGATGCTGTTCGGCGCCAGATGTATGGTGGCAATGCTGTTGGCGTTGCAAACGCCGGGCATGCCGGCGGCAAGGCGTATGACGGCATCGCTCAAGGCGGGGTCGGCGCGCTCGCCGATGAGCAAAGCCTTCGATTCCTGGGCCAACAGCGCCGCGACGCCGGCCAGGATGGCGGCTATCACCAAGGACGCGATGCCGTCCCAGCGGCTATCGGCCGTCAGAATCGTCGCCGTCGTGCCGGCCGCCGCGACTAAGATCCCGAACACCGCGGCCGAATCCTCGAAGACCACAATGAATGCCGGCGGGTCCTTTGATTGGCGGAAGGCCTCCCACCAACTTAAGTTTCGTTTGGAGCGCCTGAATGCGCGTGCTCCGATCAGCCAGGAGCTGCCTTCGAATACCAAGGAGGCGGCGAGCACCAGGTAGATCACCAGCGGCCGTTCGATGGGTTGCGGCTGCAGCAGGCGCTGGATACCCTGATAGGCCGATACACCGGCGCCCAGCGCGAAGATCAGCAATGCCACCACAAAACTCCAAAAATAGAGCTCCCGGCCATAGCCGAAGGGGTGCACGCGATCCGCGGGTCGACTGGAGCGGGCGATGCCGTACAACAGCAGGAGCTCATTGACCGTGTCAACCAGTGAATGCACCGCCTCGCTCAGCATGGCGGCCGAGCCGGTCAGGGCGGCGGCAACGAATTTCGCCGCGGCAACCAGCAAATTGCCGGCCAGCGCCGCCCAAACCGCCTTGAGGGTCCCGCTCTTCGCCATACGAGATTCTAGCTTGAAGAATCGGCCGGCGGCCCCAACTGAAGCCAAAGCAACCCAAAACTGTTAAGGCCATGACGACAGAAACCGAGCCCGCGTCCCAACCTAAGGCGCAAATCAAGGAATTCCAGGCTGAAACCAAGCAAGTGCTGCGCTTGGTGATCCATTCGCTGTACTCGCACAAGGAAATTTTCCTGCGCGAGCTGATCTCGAATGCCTCGGATGCCTGCGAGAAATTACGCTTCGAAGCGATCGCCAGCCCGGAACAGCTGGGCAGCGATGCGCTCTCGATCATGCTGACCCCGGACACGAATGCCGGCACCTTGAGCATCAAGGACAACGGCATCGGCATGAGCGAGGCCGAGATCATCGACAATCTCGGCACCATCGCGCGCTCCGGCACCAAGAAATTCCTGGAGACTTTGAGCGGCGATTCGGCCAAGGACGCACAGCTGATCGGCCAATTCGGCGTCGGCTTTTATTCCGCGTTCATTGTTGCTGACAAGGTCACCGTGCTCACAAAACGCAGCGATTCGCCGGCCGTGCGCTGGGAATCCGACGGTGAAGGCCAATACGAGATTCAGAGCGCCGACAAGACCGATCGCGGCACCGAAGTCATTTTGCACCTGCGGGACGAGGACAAGGAGTTTCTGGAGGCGGCTCGCTTAAGCCAATTGGTGCGCAAGTACTCCGATCATTTGAGCATCCCGATCGTCCTCAAGACGGGCGATACGGAAGAGACCCTGAATCAGGCGAAAGCGTTTTGGACGCGGCCGAAATCGGAACTGAAAGACGAGGACTATCAGGCGTTCTACAAGCACATCTCACACGATGCCGAGGACGCGCGGGTATGGGCGCATAACAAGGTCGAAGGCAACATCGAATATACCTCGCTGCTGTACCTGCCGAAGCACGCGCCGTTCGATTTGTACGAGCGCGAGCAGAAAGGCGGCATCCAGCTGTACGTCAAGCGGGTCTTCATCATGGACAAGGCGGCGGAACTGTTGCCGCCGTACCTGCGCTTCATGCGCGGACTGGTGGATTCGTCCGATCTGCCGTTGAACGTGTCGCGCGAGCTGCTGCAAAACAACCGCACGGTCGAGAAAATCAAGGCGGCCCTGGTCAAGCGCACGCTGGATTTGCTCGAGGATTTGGCCGCGAACAAGCCGCAGGAGTACGCCGAATTCTGGCAGACTTTCGGCACGGTCTTGAAGGAGGGCATCATCGATGATCCCGCCAACAAGATTAGGATCGCGAAACTGCTGCGCTTCCATTCGACCGCGGAGAGCGGCGACGCGCCCACCGTCACGCTGGACGCCTATGTGGCGCGTATGAAGGCGGACCAAAGGGCCATTTATTATCTTACGGCCGATACCCTGGCGGCAGCCCGCAACAGTCCGCACCTGGAGGGTTTCCGTGCCCAAGGCATGGAAGTTTTATTGCTGACGGACCGCATCGATGAGTGGGTTGCCGGTCATTTACACGAGTTCGAAACCAAGCCCCTGGCGAATGTCGCGAGCGCCGCGGCCGACGTCGCTGCGGCCATCGAAACGCCGGAGAAGGCCGCGGCGGAAAGCGCTTTCAAGGACACGCTGGAGCGCCTCGCCAAGGCGCTGGCCGGCAAAATTACCAAGGCGCAAGTATCGGCACGGCTCACTGATTCTCCCGCGGTGTTGATTGCGGGTGAGTTCGGCTTGAGCCTGCGAATGGGGCGGATCCTCAAGCAGGCCGGGCAAACCAATCCTTTTGCAACGCTGCCGATCCTTGAATTGAATCCCAAGCACCCACTCGTGGAGAGGCTCAAAGACACGGCCGATGACGCGGCATTCGCTGATTTGGCGCACGTGCTCTACGACCAGGCGATGCTGGCCGAGGGCGGTGAATTGGACGATCCGGCGAGTTTCGTGCGGCGCGTGAACAAGCTGATCGTGGAAGGGCTTGCCGCACAACCTAAAATAATCTTGAGCTGAACGTGCACACGGCGCAATGGGCTGCAAATGACGGTGTGATTGATGACGCGCCCCTGCTCGACGCCTACTCGGGCGCGGTGATTGGCGCTCTGGAGCGGGTTGCCCCGGCGGTAACCTTTATCGAAGTGATGAGCGCAGCCCGTGCGGGCGCGCGCGCCCGGCGCGCGGAGCAGGCCAGCGGATCGGGCTTTCTGTTCACGCCCGACGGCTATCTGCTCACCAACAGTCATGTGGTGGATGGGTCCGATGAAATCACGGTGCGCCTGAATGACGACACGCGATTTCATGCCGATCTCATCGGCAACGATCCGGACTCCGACCTGGCGGTGTTGCGCATCGGACATCCGAGCGCGCTGCCCTACGTGGAGTTCGGCGACTCGTCGCGTTTGAAGGTGGGTCAGGTTGCCATCGCCATCGGCAATCCGCTCGGCTATTCGAAAACCGTGACCACGGGCGTGGTGTCGGCGCTGGGCCGCACCCTGCGCGCAAAATCCGGCAGGCTCATGCACGATGTCATTCAAACCGATGCGGCGCTCAATCCGGGCAATTCCGGCGGCCCGTTGGTTGACTCGAAGGGACGGGTCATCGGTGTCAACACGGCGATGATTCCGCAAGCCCAGGCGATTTGTTTTGCAACCGGAATCAATACGGCAAAATGGGTTATCGGCCAGATGTTTGCGCATGGCAGAGTGCGCCGGGCATACATCGGCGTCTCCGGCGCCACGGTGCCGATTGCGACACGGGTGGTGCGGCATTTCAGCCTGCCGGGAAACACGGCTGTGCATGTGGCCGACATCGTCCCGCGCAGTCCGGCCGCTCTCGCCGGGGTGCAGACAGGCGATCGCATGCTGGCGCTCGACGGCGTGCGCATCAATGGAATCGACGGCCTGCAGCGCACTCTTGACGCAAGCTTGATCGGGCGGGAGTGCGAATTGCAGCTCTTGCGCCGATCGAGCGTGATCAAGATGACGATTCGGCCGATAGAAATGCCGCTGCATCGAGAGAGTGGCAAGTGATGAGTCAAGCAGAGGAAGGGCGGCAATGAGTCCATCGCATCCGATCACCTTGGCGGTTTCCCCGGAACCCACCGATCATTCCCAAGGGTCTCTGCACGCGCGGGTGGTGGTGGTCGAATACGGAGACTTTGAGTGTCCCAGTTGCAAGGTCGCAGCCACCACCCCGACTCTGCTGATGGAGCGCTTTCCGAACCAGGTGCGTTTCATATTTCGGAATTTCCCGCTGGAGGAGGCGCACCCGCATGCGCTGCTGGCCGCCGAGGCCGCCGAGGCCGCCGCGGCGCAAGGAAAATTTTGGCCGATGTACGATCTGCTATTCCGCAATCAGGCGCATTTGAAGGCCGCGGACCTGCACAACTATGCGAAAGAATTGAACCTGGACATGACGCGCTACGCCGCGGAGATGGACGATCACATTTATTTGCAGAAGGTCCGCGAGCACATTGCCAGCGGCCGTTTGAGTCACATTCGTGCCACGCCGGCTTTCTTTCTCAACGGCGCAGTTCAGGACATTTCCTTCGGCATGAAGGCATTGCACGACGCGGTTGCCGCCGCGCTGCTGCATCGTCACTGATCAGGCGCCCATGCCGCGGCTGGGACCCAAGGGTGTTACTACGCAACTGACCCTCTCCCGCCGGATTAGAGCCGCTTTAAACATAATTCTTCGAGGTTTGGCACGAGCAGTGCCCTTCACTTTGGCTACCCTTACGAAGGATGCCGTCAAAGTGAAAAAGACACCCCCTCGCCTGAAGGCCCTCGCCGAGGCGCGAGCTCGCGCTGCAGGCAAGGTAAACCGGAGTCAGCGTGCAGTTGACCGTGCGGCCAGGCTGCTGGAAACCGACCGGGCGTCGCTGTCTAGGATTGATGATGAAATTCGGAGGGTTGAGAGCCGTCTAAACCCTGACGATATTCAACCGAACAGCGGCCGCGGACTCTATCGCTGGAGAGAGCTCAGGACCGCCGTGACCCAAATCTTGAAGTCGGTGGCGCCCGGCGCAGTTACGACATCCGAGCTGGCCCTGGAGCTCGAGGTGAGGTTTCACATCAAATTCCCGACCAAGCATGATCGACGCAATTGGCGGAAGAATTCAGTTGCGGGCCGGCTACGAAAATTATGTACGGAAGGGCTGGTAGAGCGCCTCCACGTCACGTCTAACGGGGAGGTCGGCCGTTGGCGCTGGAAATCGGGTGCCGTCCCTTCATCGGACCGCTTGAGGGAGCAACTCGAGGCCGAGGGTGGAGCATTTCAACAGTACGATGCCTCCCTCTAGTGAAGCCTCGCCAGAATTTAGACACGCCGACAGAAAGCGCCATATTAAGGGCAATCCGGAGTTGCTCGCCATTTGCCAGTCGGCGAGTGTCTGACCTAAATGCGGTTTCTACCGCATAATCGAGCATGTACTTGAACTCGATGTTCAGGTGAGTGCCCTTTTCTGTTCGGTCGTATCTGAAATTCAACTCCTCGGCTTGATTGTTATTTTCCCCATTTGGCCCTACCAACTGCTTTGAGTGCGTCACGGTGCGGTGGTCTAGGAAGAAGTCTTTTTGGCCGGCAAATCCACTGCCGCCGTCTGTGTTCAAGAAGCTCTCATGGTTTGCGACGAAGTCGTCGATGACTGCGGTGGCGATGTCTTCTGATTCCGTAAGCGCGATCGCGACACGGGAGCCTACGGCCCCGCGGCCCTTAACGCCTGAGCGCTTTCGAACTACGATTAACAGCCTGGCGTCCTTTGATCGGCGTTTCGCTATCCCGGTTTCGAGTCGCGTGCCCTCAGCTGCCGCCCGCTTCTTTTTTGCGTTCCGGTCATTCTGCTGGGCCGCCGTGGTCATCTTTTTGGACTTCTCCTTGATGTCCTTATCGGACAGCCCCGGTTTGACGTCGGGGTTACCGCTGGGGACTCCGCGTTTGTCCTCGGCGTTGAAGCCCGATTGAAGTGCGCCGTCCATCTCGATATCGCCGTTCAACAGGCCCACGTTGTAGCCGCGCATCAATGCTTCGCGTAGCTTGTGTTGCAACGTAAAGGCGGTGTTATAGCTCTTGTCCACGTGGCGTTTGAGTATTCAAGGGCGGGCTGCCCTGCCGCCGAATTGACCCAGGTCAGCGCGCCGATCAACAAATCACGTAGGGAGAGCTTGTGCTGTGCAAACATCGTCCCGGTGGTCACGGTGAACGTTGACTTGCAGCCGTGGCATTTCCATCGCCTATCGTGCAGACGGAAGTAGTGCCGGCCAATTGAGCCGCAGTAAGGGCAGCGCACGGTGTCCTTGCCGCCAAATCGGGCCTGCACAAAAAACTTCCAGCACTCTAGTTCGTCCATCTTGTAGATGTCGGCGAGCGGCAGATTCACAGCCTCCCGCGACATGTGCCATTTGGCCGTGCCCGAGCGCTTGCGAACGTGCTTTTTCTTAAGTTTCCTCGCCGACACGCTCAAACTGCTCGGTTCAAGAATTCGTTAAATGTTGGGAAGTCCACCAGTCCTTCCGGAGCACCGGCTTTCGGAGCTGGAGCGCGGTGGTTCTGGTAGAGCCAGCGAATGAGGCCGGTTCTTGCCGGTTCCTTGATCTGATGGATCGCAACGTACTCAATACCGTCGATCTGTTTGCTCTTCGGGAAGAGCAAGACTGGTCGAGGCGGCAACATGTCGATATTGCCGGTGAGCGAAAAGAGGGTGGCCCGTAGCACGAGCTCCGCGGGTCGCAGGAATCTCGGTGCGAACGTGAAAGCTTCAGTTTTTCGCGTGGTGTGAAGATCTTCATCGATTCGCGCTCGGTAGAGACATCGAGAAGATTTGTCTTCCTGGATTTCCATAGCGGCGAGCCGGCGGGCCCCACCCCCGGAATTGGGGACGTGCTGGATCACGGCCGACATCGTTTCGGCAAAGGCCCGCTTCTTTGTGACATTCTGTGCCGCCGGCGCTTGCTCTTGTGGGTTCGGGTCTTGCTCGTCATCGGCAACGGGGTAAAGCGAACGTGTGATGGCACGTGCCGCGAGATCCCACAGGCTGGCAGACCATCTCGGGTACTTACGCAGCATCACCGGAGGCATAGCGTCTTCGCCAATTTTGAAAAGGACGACCTTGTAGGTGGCTCGGCGATCCAATTGTTTATAGCCAATGTCGAGCCAATCGGTCCGGTTGAACCGCGAAATGGATCGAAGCGGGCCTGCATGAATGCTCACACGAAGCATCAGGCGATCTCTATTTCCCAGGTTTGCCCGTATTGCACGTTGTCGATGTCTTCGAAGCCCCGCATGCGCATTTTCTTGCCGTCCGCCCAAAGCAGCACGGCGTCATAGAGCTCAATCAGAATCGACGCGTTGACATCGATCGTATCGATGATGCTTGCGGTGATGACGACACGGCCTTGTTTGTGGATGCGGTTTTCCACCACCTTGAGCCTCCCCGCAAAAACCGACTGGCGCTCAGGAGCATCCTTGAATAGGGGTTTACCGTTGCTGTTGAGTTTCCTTACCTGGACCTGCATCTGTAAGCTTCCTTTTCCTTTGTTCGATTTCGCCGAGCTCTGAAAGAAGAGCCATATCGATCGAAACATACGGGTGCCTCGGTTAAGAACCGAGGCAGCTCTCCACTAGATCGGCGGCCGCGGCGCAATGTGCACCTTCGTTTCGGCACGGATCTCACAAACCGAGACTTTCGGCCTGCAGGACTGCTACGCACGGGTGTGCGAAGGGTTGGTTTGCGGCATGTTCGAGCTCCAAAGAGGCACGGCAGTGCGAGGCGACGCCTCGAAACTGCATTCCTAGTTGCTGGTCACGTCTGTGACACGCGGAATCTCTCGGCGCGAATGTTGGGGAAGGAGCGCGCCTCACTGGGTACTGTATATATCCCCTCACCGGGAGCGGCAATACTGTATGAGCAGAAAAATCCGTTATGTAAATCAGAGTCTTCGACGCGTAGGCGCGTTTGCCGTTGGCGAGGAGGCATGCTGTATATTGGGCGACGTGGAGCCTAGGATCCCGATCTGACGAAGCTGTGAGGGCGCGGAATCGACCGTCACGACGAGCAAGCAGGATGCACCGTTCACGCACGTTCGCTGTAGTCACACTCGCTGCCGCACTCGCGCTGATTACGCTTGCGGTTGCGGCGGTCACGGAGAGTGCGCGCCGCTCGCCTACGGAGCTAGTCAGCCGCTTTCATAGTTCGCAGTTTTTCTTTGACCAGTTCGATGTCGCAAAAGAACTCGTCGAACTACATAACCCCAGTGTCCTGCCCTCGCTCGTCGGAGACTTGAGCAACGAAGACGGGCACGTTCGAGGGAATGCGGCGTTCGTATTCGCTGGTCTCGGTGATCCGCGAGGTTTTGAGGTCCTCCTAGCGATACTGAATGACCGGTCCTATAGGCCACCTGGCCAAGGATCCGTGTCTACCGGTGGCATCTCCGCACCCGGAACTACCCCTGCCTATAACGTGAAACCGCAAATAACGGCGGATCGATACTACGCGGCGCATCTTCTCGGTGATCTTAAGGATCCGCGAGCTGTCCCTGTTTTGGTTTCATTGCTTGATGAGCCCGAAGTCAACTACATCGTCCCGTGGTCGCTGGGGAAAATCGGCGACAAACGAGCTGTGGCGCCACTGATTCAGGCCTTGGCCGACAGTGACCCCTCGATGAGGGTTCTTGCGATTTACGGACTTGAACAGCTCCACGCGACTGATGCTATTCCCGCGCTTCGTCGCCTGCTCGAGGATCACCAACGAACTACGTTCGGCAACCAAGTGTCGGTTGCCGACGCCGCTAGAGCGGCGATTACCAAACTGGAAACGAATTGAAGCTCTGTGGCGCGCAAGCTGTGACGAGCAGCTGCATCCGGCAGCTTCGGGAGGGCTGACCAAGATGGCGAGTATTGGAAGGAGGATGATCGCCGTTGGCACACTACTTGGCGCAATCGGCCTGGTTAGAATCCAGGTGCTGATACGGCGCGCACACGCTGCGCATCCGCAGGAGATGGGAAACTTGCTTGCGCGCCTTGGATATTCAGAGAAGTCGGTCGAATCCTCGCTAATGATCGTTGGCTATCAGTACGCCGTTCTTCGGCGTCCGTTCCTGGAAATGAGCGGCACTTCCCTAGAACGCGAGAGAACCGCGCTGCTACTGTGGTTCGCAGTTATGTTTGCTGGCGTGGCGTTGGGGGTAGCGGGTATCGCAATGGAAGTACTGGAAGCCAGAGCAATCTGATCGCGGCAATAGTCGGTGTAGCGGCCATTCGCGACCGGCTCCCGTAGATCGAGAGTAGCTATATGAAATTCGACTTTGTTTTCTTGATCGCCTTTAACGTGCTCGCGCGACTTTTCGGGGTGCTGGCCATCGTGGCCGGAATCATCTTCTTGGTAAGCGCGTACGCCATCAAGGAGAACCGATTCCTGGACATTGCGATTGGACTTTTCTTGATGGCCATGGGTATTGCATTTTTGCTGGCCAAATCCATCCACGCGGAACAACTCGCTCGAATGAGGCGCCGAATGGGGCGTCCCGGGTCGTCCGAAAGCGGTCGATGACCACAGACAGCAAGGGGTCCGAACCTGGGCACCCAAACCACCGAGGCCAGTAGTCCCTAAACCGATTTGGCATGAGCAGTGCCCATCGGCGAGCACGGCGGATCTGCCGGCCTCGCTGCTCAAATCCTTCGGCGGCACGATCGAGCAACAACTGATATCGCTGCTAACGGCCTGGCCGGCAATACTGTATGACGACAAATGCTTCTAATATGTAAAGGCGGGACGAGGATCTGCTCTCCTGAAAATGTCGCATCAACCTCAATACATTAGTGGGCGCTGCCGGTGCGGCCATTCTTTTTCAGTTCACGATTTGAGCGCGGGGGGGAGGCCGATCTACATACCATGCTTCCTTGCGAGCGATGGTTTTCAACACGAAATGTTCGTGAGCATAGTTGCGATGGCGCCGGTTGAGTTCATCGACAAACTTTTCCGCCAGCGGCATGTACCCGCTTGACCTCCCCAGTTCAGCAGCAAGCATTGGGTCGGTGAAAGCGGCATCGTGACTTCAGTCGTTTGCATTCCAGGGGCGGCGCCTCTGTACATTGGCGGGCCGCTTGTACGCCGCAGCTCAAACCAGCAAGGATTCTCGGAAGTCCGCCATCGTCCGTGCAAAACATCGCCAAATTCATACGAGAGAAAAGGCCGGCGGGCGGCATTGTTTGCGTCGAAATACGCCCTATAATTCCGTATTACGTCCTATTGCGTCCATTAATAGGGAGTGATACCGTACCTATCTGTCTCGGAGCGGTATAGATGACTCAAGAACTGTTGTCGGTCGAAGAAATTGCAGTGCGACTGAAATTGCACGTGAAGACTGTGCGCGGCTACGTTCGCAGCGGCCGACTCAAGGCAACGCGGATTGGTAAGCAATACCGCATTCGCGCGAGCGATTTCATTGAATTCGCAGGTGCGTCAAATGATGCGGCCGAACAAATTTTAACGCGCCTGACGGGAATCGAGGTCTCTTGCGTGGTGCAGGTAGAAGGCATCACCGCCGAAGCCGCGTATAGGCTCACTACGTTACTTCTCGGCGCAGCTAATGGCGCTCACTCCAACGGTGCTGCTTTGCGTGTCAGTACTGCATATGACACCGAGAACGACAAACTGATCATTACCGCGTCGGGAGATATTGATTCGACCACGCAGGTGCTCGGTCTCGTCAAAGCGCTGTCACCAGTGAGCTGAAAGCAATTCCCATCCGCAGAGAAGAAATTTTATTTGAAAGGGTTAGTCGCATGTCTAAAGAGAAATTCGAGCGTACCAAGCCGCATGTGAACGTCGGCACGATAGGCCACGTTGATCATGGCAAGACCACCTTGACCGCTGCCCTAACGAAGGTGATGGCGGAGAGGCACGGTGGCGAGTTCAAGGCATATGACCAGATCGATAATGCGCCAGAGGAACGCGCACGCGGCATCACGATTGCGACGGCGCACGTCGAGTACACATCAGATGCACGTCACTATGCGCATGTTGACTGTCCGGGGCACGCAGACTACGTAAAGAACATGATTACCGGTGCTGCTCAAATGGACGGAGCAATTTTAGTGGTCAGCGCAGCCGATGGCCCAATGCCTCAAACTCGTGAGCACATCTTGCTTGCACGCCAAGTTGGCGTTCCATACATCATAGTATTCCTCAACAAAATCGACATGGTTGATGATGAAGAACTCATCGAGCTGGTCGAGTTGGAAGTTCGCGAATTACTGACGAAGTACGATTTTCCCGGTGACACGACCCCTATCGTGAAAGGAAGCGCTTTGAAAGCGCTTGAGGGCGATCAGGGAGACATGGGCGTCCCTGCTGTAATAAAACTGGTCGAGGCACTCGACAGATATATACCCGTACCGGAGCGAGCAGTTGAAGGCGCTTTCCTAATGCGAGTTGAGGACGTTTTCTCTATAGCCGGGCGCGGCACGGTCGTAACCGGAACCATCGAGCGCGGACTGGTAAAGGTAAATGATGAAGTGGAAATCGTTGGATTGAGGCCGACGGTTAAAACCACCTGTACCGGCGTCGAAATGTTTCGGAAGCTTCTCGATCAAGGTCAAGCCGGTGACAATGTGGGCGTGCTTCTCCGCGGCACTAAGCGCGAGGACGTTGAGCGCGGACAGGTGTTAGCAAAGCCCGGGTCAATCACTCCGCACACCAAGTTTGAGGCGGAGGTGTATGTTCTAACGAAAGAGGAAGGCGGTCGTCACACGCCGTTTTTCAAAGGATATCGCCCACAATTCTATTTTAGAACAACTGACGTCACAGGCGCTGTCACGTTGCCCACTGGAACAGAGATGGTCATGCCGGGTGACAACATAAAAGTGGAGGTCGAACTTATCAGCGCGGTCGCAATGGAAGAAGGGTTGCGATTTGCCATACGGGAAGGCGGCAAAACTGTCGGCGCCGGCGTCGTATCAAAAATTGTCGCTTGAAAATTCAGACGATCGGGCGGATAGAATCCAACCACGTGAAAGCTAGTTCAAGCCGACGCAGGCGTTGATCGACGGGGTCGTTTTCCAAACCCCCTTCGCAGGACTGGAATCCAGGAAATCACACCGTTGAAGCGGGCTCACAGAGTGATACCCATTGCTGCCACTTCCTGGAGGAGCTGATCGGCCTGGCGAAAACTGGTTGTTGTCATGAGCCAATCCGCTGTTGCAGGCGATACCCAGCCAACACATTCAAACAGTGCGTTCAGGCTGATACGAGACTCTTCAAAGCGTCCGGTGCATACGGTGTTGTTGCTGGTGAGGATTGGCTCGTGGTGGGCAATTCGGTTTCGAAGATGACGGATGGATTCCACGCGCCAGTGAATTAGGCTGCGCTGAATATGCGCATGCGGAAAGGCCTTATATAAGCTGTTTCGCCAGATGTGCTCGTAGCGATTTCCTATAAGCGCAGCCCAAAATCCAAAATTCAGTTCGGCGATTACCTTGCCAACAGGAGGATTAGGCCCGATTTTTCGATGTGCCTCCGCCAACATCTCTGACATCGGCAGAGTGAATTCCAAACGAGGTGGAGCGGGGTGTGGCCAAGGCAGAGCCAGGTTGTGTTGAATCCAATTTATACGGCCAAGGTCTTGGCTGAGCGAATAACTAATGCTGTTCCGAACAGCTACCTCCAAGCCATGCAGAAAACCGAAAATCGCCTGCGACAACAGAACGTTTTTCTCGTAGAGACCGAGAGCTAGCTCAAGGTCTTGGTGAGTTGCTGTCAGGTATCGAAACAGGCGTGCTCTAGTTACGGTTCGTCCAAAATCTGCAATAAATTCAGGTGTATATACCAATTTGTATTTTTCCGTCGGTTGCTATACGATGGCACGCGAAGCTACTGGAACCATCTCTGCCGTAAGGTAAATGGCTAGGGCAACGAAATCGGAGGGGGAAGTCGAAAGGCTTCCCCCTCTTTCGTTTGTGTCCCGGTGAAGCGGCTATCTCTAGCTGATCAAGAATTATACCAAAGCTCATCGTTGGCCAGTTTCTCGATAGTGCCGAGCTAATTCTGTTTCAACAGCGCTTCCCGTCTGCTGCGGCCAATCGCGCAGCACGGCGCCCCTGAACGCTAGTTGAGGCCGGCGCAGACGCTGTCGAACGCGCCGCGACCGAACTGGGCTGAAAAATCCACCCGCGGGCTAGAATCCAGGAATCGTGTTTTCAGCGGTTTTTGGCGAGCGTAAGCCGTTGAGCAGCAGAGAAATCGGGTCAGTTGCGTAGTAACACCCGGACCCAATAAAAAGGGCGCCTTTGAGGGGCGCCCGAATGGGGAATTCATTTCAGATCAGCCTCGCAGGGTCAGCTAGCTCCAGTCTCCGCCGCCCCCGCCAAAGTCGCCGCCACCACCACCACCACCGTCGTCCCATGAGCCGGGATCGTTGGCGCCAAAGTCGTTGCCGCCCATATCGCTGTTGCTGAGGCCAGGCTCGGCTGCATCCGCGGACGGAATGACGCCGCCTGAGTGGCCGCCATCCAAAAAGTGATGCGCGAGCTCTTCGCCGGCGACCACACCGGCACCCACCGCCAAACCCGACGCGAGACCGCCGGCAATGCCGGAACCGATACCACCGCCCATCGGCGCCGGGCCGTAACCCGGTCCATAGCCGGTTGGTGCACCGCCCGCGCCAGGGCCGCCGGCGACGGGATACTGGCCATAGGGTGTCCGGCGCCGGAACAGCATCATCAACAACCCGATGACGATGAGGCCGATGAAAAGGCCGCCCCAGGGGAAATGCGGCGCGGAGCGCGCGGGGAGCGAGATAATCTGCGATCCGGTCGAGCGGGAGGCCAAGCCGAGCTGCGATTTCAACTCCTGCACCGAGCGCGGACTGAAGGAGGTCAGGCCCGGATTCAGGCGCTCGGCCGTGCCCAACTCGGACCGGGCCAGCCCGGTCTTACCCTCTTTGGCGTACAACTCCGCTTGCACGTAATGGGCTTTGGCGCTCGTAGGATGGTCGGCGAGCACCTGCGTAATCATTTGCTGCGCCTGGTCCAGATGGCCGCCTTCGGCAGCCTCATAAATCTGTTTCATCGTCGGATCGGCAGCTTGCGCAAAGCTCGGCGACCCTAGCGCGAAGGTCGCACCTATGCTCAGCGCAGCCGCGGCGAGAATTAATTTCCGCATGGCAAGCCCCCAGGAGGTCGAATTGACCTTATCGGATTAGATATGGGCTCTCAGGCGAAGTTCAACGCCCCTGGGCAAAGGATCCCGCAGAGCCGAGCCGGTCCTCAAAGAACGCCGCGGCGCTTCTGGTCGAGCTCGATGGATTCGAACAGCGCCTGGAAATTCCCTTCTCCAAAACCGTCGTTGCCCTTGCGCTGAATGATTTCAAAAAAGATTGGGCCAATGGCATTCTTGGTGAAAATCTGCAGGAGGATGCCGCTCTTGGCGCTGCCGTCGATGAGGATTCCGCGGCGCTCGAGTTCAGGCACCGAGTCACGATGACCGGCCACCCGGGCATCGACGCCTTCGTAATAGGTCGCGGGTGTTTCTTGGAATTCAACGCCCCGCGCACGCAGGGCATCCACGGTCTGGTAAATATCGTCTGTCCCCAAGGCAATGTGTTGAATGCCCTCACCCTTGTACTCATTCAAATATTCTTCGATCTGGCTCTTGTCGTCCTGGCTCTCGTTGATCGGGATGCGAATCTTGCCGCAGGGCGAAGTGAGCGCGCGCGAGAACAATCCGGTTTCCTTGCCTTCGATGCTGAAATAACGGATTTCGCGAAAGTTGAACAGTTTCTCATAGAAGCCGGCCCATACGTTCATGTTGCCGCGTCTGACGTTGTGCGTGAGGTGATCGATGCGCAGCAACCCGACCGGAACATGCGGCTCGGTATCGATGACGGGTACGAAGTCGACATCGTAAATGGTGCGGTCGCCGTAGCGATCGACCAGGTAAATCAAGCTGCCGCCGATTCCTTCGATGCACGGAATATTGAGTTCCATCGGACCCGCGGTGACCGGCCCCGGCTTCGCGCCCAGATCCAGCGCACGTGCATAGGCCAGACGGGCGTCGGCGACGCGAAAGGCCATGGCGCAGGCGCACGGCCCATGAGCGCGGGCGAAACTCTGCGCAAAGCTGTCGTGCTCTGCGTTGATGATGAAATTGATGTCGCCTTGATTGTGCAGCGTCACGTTCTTGGAGCGGTGGCGCGCCACCGCCGGCAAGCCCATGCCCTCGAACAGCCTGCGCAGCAGTTCGGGATCGGGCGCGGCGTACTCGACGAATTCGAATCCGTCGGTGCGCATCGGATTCGTCACGCTCAGTTCGGCATTCATGACGAGACGATTGCCTTGCTCTGCGATGAGATCGCGGTACCGAACACGTAATCCCATACAGGTGTGGTGACGCCGAAGTTGCCGCGCTTGGGCGAATGGTGGTGGCGCATGTGCCAGGCTCTCAGCTCGCTGAAGTACGCCGAGGAGGACTTGCGTGCGTGATGATGAATGACATGGTGCACATAGCCGTACCACCAATAACCGAGCATCACTCCGACGGTCAGCCCGTTGGCCACGTTGAAACCCACCCACCACCATAGCGGCAGCAAAATTGCGCCGAGCCAGACCGTTACACTGACCCACGACGGAGTGCCGATGAAGGCGAGCGGCTCGCCGTGATGCAGGCTGTGCATGGGTGAGAATACCGGCATGCGATGCAAGGCGATTCGGTGCAGCACGTATTCCAGCAACGTCCAGAGGATCAGTCCCGCGACGCACGCACCGAGCCACTCCCGGCTGCCATGCCAGGTAAACTGCCTGAAATTGACGGCCGTCAGCGCGACCACCGTGATCGGATAAACCACGAAATCGGAGTAATAGCTGAATTTGCTGAGTTGCATCGTTGCCCCTCGCTCTTATGAATATGCTATTTGACCACGAATCCCGGCAAATGTTAGCCGAAGAATACCCTCGCCGCACGGCCTTCTAGCCGTCCCCGCTTGGTAGAATTTCCAAAATATGCGAAAAACCATGGTAATCGTGGGTGCCGGATTCTCTGGCACGGTGCTTGCCGCCAATCTGCTGCGGCGGCCGCCGGCGGGCGGCGCCGACATCGTCCTGATCGAGCGCGGCGGCAGCATGGGCCGCGGCGTGGCCTATGCCGCGTACGCGTTTCCCTATCTTTTGAACGTGCCTGCGGCCCGCTCGTCGGCTGATTCGCGGGATCCGCTGCAATTTCTGCGTTTCGCGCAACAGAGGTTGCCGAACGTCGATGGGGAAGATTTCCTGCCGCGCGCCTTGTACGGCGACTACCTGCAGGACCTGCTGCTGCGCGCGGAGCGCGAGGCGCCGCCGCATGTGCGATTGATCCGCGTATTCGGCGAAGTTACGCGCGTCGGCCGCGCAGACGATGGCGCCGCCCTGACGGCCGAATTTGACGAACGGGCGCCGATCCGTGGGGATGCCATGGTCCTTGCCCTGGGCAGTCCGTCGGTGCCGCTGCCTCGCTGGGCGGAAGGGCTGAACGGTCACGCCGCCTTCCAGCCGGACCCGCGGAGTTTGCCCGAGACCTTGGGCTCGGAGCATTCCGTGCTGATCGTCGGCAACGGCCTGACCATGGCGGATGCGGCCTCCCTGTTGAGCCGGCATCCGGAGCGGGTACCCACGCTGCACACGATTTCACGCCGCGGCCTGATGCCAAAAACCCAAACGACCTTTCACATGGGCGCCATGCGCGGCAGCGGCGAGACGCTGCTGTCATCGGCGCACTCGCTTCGAAAGCTGCTGCGCGCCTGCCGCGAGCTGGCGCGCGAAGTCGAGAAACTCGGGGGCGATTGGCGCGAGGCCGTTACCTTCATTCGCGGTCTGGTGCCGGCCATTTGGCGGCGCATGCCCGAGGCCGAGCGGCGGCGCTTTGTACGCCACGTGCAGGTGCATTGGGACACCTATCGGCACCGGTTGCCGCCGCAATTGACCGAGCGACTGGAGAATCTTCGGCGCAGCGGCAGACTTAATATACGGGCGGGACGCATCCAGCAGGTCGTTGCCGTCGATCAGCGCCGCCTGGCCGTTTCATGGCGTCCGCGCGGCAGCGGCGTAACGGCGCAGCTGACCGTGGACATGCTGATCAACGCCACGGGCCCCAATTACAACATCGAACGATCTGCCGATCCGCTCATGGTTTCGCTGCGCGGCGCCGGATTGGTTTCGCCCGACACATTGCGGCTGGGGGTGCGCAGCGCGCGTTTCGGAGCCTGTGTGGACGTGCATGGGCGCGTGAGCGAGCGCCTTTTTTATCTGGGGCCGATGTTGCGGGCCGATCATCTGGATGCGACCGCGGCCGCGGAATTGACCTACCACGCGGAGCAGCTCGCCGCGCATCTCGCCGGCAGCGGCTAGATGAGCTTGGCGATCCCAGCCAGCAGCCGCTGAAGATCTTCCCGCGAGCTGTACATCGACACGCCGGTTCGCAGCAGGCCGCCGCGATCGCTCAAGCCCAACACTTGCACGGCGCGTGCCGCGTAGAAGTGTCCGTCCCAAACGCAGATGCCCTCCTTCCCCAACGCCGTGGCCGCTTGCGCGGCGCTCGCCTGTCCCAAGGTGATCGAAACGGTTGGCGCGCGGGAGCGCCGGCTGAAATCCGGCCCCCACACCTGCACACCGCGCATCTCTCGCACCGAGTCGTGATAGAACTTGGCCAATCCGTGCTCGTATGCGGCGATGCCGGTCATCGCGTCCACCAGGCGTTCCCGCAAGTTCGTGCCCTGGCCCCAGGATGCGATGTATTCAACCGCCGCGCGCAGCGCATCGATGGCTGCGTGATTCAGTGTGCCGGTCTCGATTCGGTAAGGCGCGGCGGGATCCTGCACGCTCAAGCGCTCCGTGGGCAGTCGATCGAGCGCCCCGGGGCGCGAATACAGCACACCAACGTGCGGCCCGTAGAATTTGTAGCCCGAGCAGAGCAGAAAATCCATGCCGAGGCTTTTTACATCCAGGGAAAAATGCGGCGCGTAGTGGACCGCGTCGACTACCAGCAGCGCACCGGCCTCCCGGGTCAGACGGCGCGCCAACGCTAGGTCATTGACCGTGCCCAAGGCATTCGACGAGGCGCCGAGCGCGAATACCTTGGTGCGCGGCGTGATCTTGGCGGCCATGTCGCTCAAGTCCAGCTCTCCGTTCGAAAGCAGGCGGACCTCTTGCACGATCACACCGCGCTCTTGCAGCTGCAGCCAGGGCCCGCGATTGGCCTCATGGTCGAGCTGCGTGATGAGCACCTCGTCGCCGGGCTTGAGGGTGTGGCCGATTGCCGCGCTCAGAGCGTAGTTGAGCGTGGTCATGTTCTGACCGAAGGAGATGCAGCCGGCACTCTCAGCGCCCAGAAAGGCAGCCAGTGCTTCACGCGCGGCAGCCATGCGCCGATCAACTTCCTGCGAAGGCCAAAAATTGCCGTGCGTATTGACGTTGCAGGTTGCGTAGAAATCGCCGAGGGTATCGATTACGGTCTTGGGGACTTGACTGCCGCCTGGACCGTCGAGATAGGCGAGTTTCAACCCCTGGGGTGCGCGCGAAAGCGCCGGAAAATCCTGGCGGCAGCGAAGGGAATGTTCGTGTGTGAATGGCATAGTAAAGTATGTCATGAAATTTTCTCCGGGGGTGGTTGTGACGAAATCCGCGGACTTTGCAATCGTGGTGCGTGCACCGGGCGGCCCGGAAGCGCTTGAATGGACCGAGCTTGAAACAACGGCGCCGGCGCATGGCGAAGTCCTCATCGCGCAACGCGCCGTGGGCGTCAATTTCATCGATACCTATTTTCGCAAGGGGGCGTATCCCTGGCCGATGACCCCATTGATACCGGGCGGTGAAGCGGCGGGAGTCATCGAAACAGTCGGCGAGGGCGTGACCGATTTCAAGTCCGGCGATCGCGTGGCTTATACATTGCCGATCGGCGCGTATCGAACTCGGCGGGTCGTTCCGGCGGAGCGCTTGGTGAAATTACCCGACGCTATCGACTTCGAGGTTGCCGCTTCGCTGATGCTCAAGGGGTTGACGACGCAATTTCTGCTGAATTCCTGTTATGCGGTGCAAGCGGGCGACACCGTGCTGGTGCATGCGGCCGCGGGCGGCGTCGGGCTGTTGATGGGTCAATGGCTGAAATCCATCGGCGCAACTTCCATCGGCACGGCAGGTTCCGCCGAGAAGGCGGCCATCGCCAAAGCAGCCGGCTACTCCCACGTCATTGACTATCGGACGGAAGATTTCGCGGTGCGCGTCAAGGACATCACCGGCGGCAAGGGCTGCGATGTGGTTTACGATTCCGTCGCCAATGACACCTGGCGGGGATCGCTGAAAAGCCTGCACCCTCGCGGGTTGTTTGTTTGCTTTGGCCAGTCGTCGGGACCGATCACCGACTTCAAGATTTCCGACCTGGCCGCCGGGGGCTCGCTGTACGCGACGCGGCCGACGCTCTTCGACTACATCAAAACCCGCGCGGATCTCACTTCGCGGGCCGCCGATCTGTTCGCAAAGGTCGCATCGGGCGCGCTGAAGCCGCATATCGGCCAGCGTCTGCCGCTGCGCGATGCCGCCCAGGCGCATCGCAATCTCGAAGCCCGTAAAACCACGGGCTCCACGATTCTGCTGCCTTGATCGCGGTCAGATCCCCAAAGGCAGGGCGGTTGACTCTTTGATGACGGTGACGGCCACCGAGGAGTTGACGGAACGCACGCACGGAATGCGCGATAAATAGTCGAGATAAAATGCCTCGAACGCCTTGATGTTCTTGGTGACGATTTTGAGGAGAAAGTCCCATTCGCCGGTGAGGGTGTAGCACTCGAGCACCTCGGCACGATCGCGAATCGCCGCCTCGAATTCTGCGAGTGCATCGCGCCCGGTTGTGGCCAGCTTGATGTGCGCAAAGATGGTCACATCGAGGCCGAGTGCATTTCGATCGAGCAGCGCGACGCGCGCCTTGATCACGCCGCTTTGCTCGAGCTGTTGAATGCGCCGCCAGCAGGTGGTGGTCGATAATTTCGTTTGCGCGGCCACCTCGGCAACGGACAATGCCCCATGCCTCTGTAGAATATCGAGCAGTCGCAAATCAAGACGGTCGATAGTTTGACGGTTGTTTTGTTCCATAAAATACCTATATTCGGAATGAACATACCGGATTATCGGGTCCGTCCCTAATGAATGCAACATCTCAGGGTGCGGAGACGTAAATTATGGGGATGACCAAAAAATCTCGGCTGCATTTGCCCCGTGTTCCCGCGCGTCCCGGCGAAGCGCCTGATTTCGGTTACGTGCAACTGTCGCCCGCTGGAGCAGTCCCGAGACCCGAAGTCAACGCACGTGCCCGCGACCTGGGGCCCTTGAGTGTCGAGCTGGTGCGGGTGCTCGATGACAGCGGCGATGCCTTGGGTCCATGGCATCCGCATCTCGAGGCAGGCGAGTTGCAGGTGGCCTTAAGACATATGCTGCTCACGCGCCTGTACGACGATCGCATGCAGCGCATGCAGCGCGCCGGCAAGATTTCGTTTTACATCCGCTCGCTCGGCGAGGAAGCGGTGGGGGTCGCGCAGGCCATGGCGTTGCGGCCTTCCGACATGCTGTTTCCCGCGTATCGTCAACAGGGTGCGCAAATCGTGCGCGGCATCTCGTTGGTCGATCTCATGTCGCAGCTGTTGTCCAACACCAAGGATATGTGCAAGGGGCGGCAGCTGCCGGTCATGTATCACTCGCGCGCGAACAATATTTTCTCGATCTCCGGCAATCTTGCGACGCAATTTCCGCAAGCGGTGGGCTGGGCCATGGCGGCGGCCATCAAGGGTGAGGATAACCTGGCGGCGACCTGGATCGGCGAGGGCAGCAGCGCCGAGGCGGATTTTCACTACGCCCTGTTGTTCGCTTCCGTTTACCAGGCCCCGGTGATTCTCAACGTCGTCAACAATCAGTGGGCCATCTCCACATTTCAGGGTTACGCCGGCGGCGAGCAACGCTCCTTTGCGGCGCGCGGCCCGGGTTACGGCATGCCGGGAATTCGAGTCGACGGCAACGACTTCCTTGCCGTCTACGCCGTGACTCAATGGGCGGCGGAGCGCGCGCGTACCGGCGCCGGTCCCACCTTGATAGAACTGGTGACTTACCGCGGCGCGGCGCATTCCACCAGCGACGATCCGGCGCGCTATCGCGCCAAGGATGATGCCGAACATTGGCCGCTGGGCGATCCCATTCAGCGCCTGAAGGCGCATTTGATCAAAACCGGCGAATGGTCGGAGGAGCAGCACCAAGCCATGAGCGCCGAGCTCGAAGCCCTGGTGGCATCGAGCTGGAAGGAGGCGATCAAGTTCGGCACCATGACCGAAGGCCCGCGCCTCCATTCAGACACGATGTTCGAGGACGTGTTCAAGGACATGCCGCAGAATCTCCAGCGTCAGCAGGCGTTGCTGCGCAAGGAACTGGGCTGAGGCATGGCCAACATGAACATGATCCAGGCCCTGAATTCCGCCATGGACATCATGCTCGGGAAGAATCCCGCGGTGATCCTGATGGGCGAGGACATCGGTTATTTCGGCGGTGTGTTTCGCGCGACCGAGGGCTTGCAGCGCAAGTATGGCGAGCATCGCGTCATCGACACGCCCATTGCCGAAGGCGGCATCGTCGCCACCGCGATCGGCATGAGCGTCAATGGCCTGCGGCCCGTTGCCGAGATTCAGTTCGCGGATTACATCTATCCGGGTTTCGACCAGATCGTCAGCGAGCTGGCGCGCATCCGCTACCGCAGCGCCGGGGACTTTTTCGCACCGGTCACCATTCGCACGCCTTGCGGCGGGGGAATTCGCGGCGGCCAGACTCACTCACAAAGCCCCGAAGCGATCTTCACTCATGTCAGCGGCATCAAGGTCGTGATGCCCTCCAATCCATACGATGCCAAAGGCTTGCTGATCACCAGCATCGAGGATGATGATCCGGTCGTGTTCTTCGAGCCCAAGCGTCTATACAACGGCCCGTTCGACGGCGATCCGAACAAGCCGGCGGTGCCCTGGAGCACCCATCCGAAGGGTCAAGTGGACGAGGGCTACTACAAAGTGCCGCTGGGCAAGGCAGACATCGTGCGTGCGGGCGCGGAGGTGAGCATCATCACCTACGGCACCATGGTGCACGTCGCGGTTGCGGCGGCCGCGGCGATGAACATCGATGCCGAAATCATCGATCTGCGTTCGCTCGTGCCGCTCGACGTTGAAGCGATCGTAGCTTCCGTCAAGAAAACCGGCCGCTGCATCGTGGCGCATGAAGCGACCCGATTCTCCGGTTTCGGCGCAGAATTGCTGTCGATCGTGCAAGAGGAATGTTTCTGGGCCCTGGAAGCGCCGATTCAGCGAGTGGCGGGCTGGGATACGCCTTACCCGCACGCGTTCGAGTGGGAGTACTTTCCCGGCCAGGCGCGCTTCAAAGCGGCGCTCAAGACTGTCATGGAACCTGCATGAGCCAATTCATATTCAAAATGCCCGATTTGGGAGAAGGCACGGTCGATGCGGAGATTGTGGCCTGGCACACCAAGCCCGGCGATACGGTCAGTGAAGATCAACTCATCGTCGAGGTAATGACCGACAAGGCAGCCGTGGAAGTACCGGCGCCGGTGAGCGGCCAAGTGGTATCCATCACGGGCGCGCCCGGAGACAAGGTGGCCGTGGGCTCGCCATTGATCGTGTTCGAGTTGAGCGAAGGCGCGAAACCGGCCGTGGCGGCTGCCGCATCGGCCGCGCCCCCTGCCTCGGCGCCGCCGTCAGCGCCGTCGGCACCGGCAACGGTGTCCGCGCTTTCCCTGCGCGCCGGCCGCGTCATGGCCTCGCCGGCCAATCGTCGGCGTGCGAGCGAGGCGGGCATCGATCTGGCAACGGTGGCGGGCTCGGGTCCCGGCGGCCGAATTCTGCGGGCTGATTTGGCGATCGGCGCGCCGCGCCAGGCCATACCGGATGCCGCCGACATCAGCGAAATCAAAGTCATTGGTTTGCGGCGTTTGATTGCCGAGCGGATGAGCGAGGCCAAGCGCAACATTCCGCACTTTGCCTATGTCGAAGAAGTCGATGTCACCGAACTCGAATCGTTGCGCATGCATTTGAACCAGTCGCGCGCTAAAGACGCAGGTTCGCTCAGCTATCTGCCGCTGGTGGTCATGGCGCTCACCCGTGTGATCGAATCCTTTCCGCAATGCAATGTGTTGTACGATGCGGCGCGCGGAGTTTTGATCCGGCATCGCGCCGTGCATGTGGGTATTGCGACGCAGACGCCCGATGGCTTGAAGGTTCCCGTCGTGCGCAATGCACAGGCGCTGGGGCTTTGGGAAGTAGCGGCCGAAATTCGCCGCCTGGCAGAACGCGCGCGCTCGAACAAGGCGACGCGCGAGGAGCTGGTCGGATCCACCATTACGGTCACGAGCCTGGGCAAGCTCGGCGGCATCGCTTCCACGCCCATCATCAATGCGCCTGAAGTGGCGATTATCGGGCTCAACAAGGCCGTTGAACGGCCCGTTGTCCATCAGGGCTCGGTGGCCGTGCGGCGAATCATGAATTTGTCATCCTCATTCGATCACCGCTTTGTGGACGGCTATGACGCCGCGGCCATGATCCAAGCATTGAAAGAACGCCTCGAACATCCAGCGACCATTTTTATTCCTACGGTGAAAGCTCTATGACCCCCCAACCCAAGCGTCCTGCATTCGGCACCCTGCTCACTTCGCACATGGCGGTGACTCACTATCGCGACGGCAAGTGGAGCCAGAGCGAGATGAAGCCGGTCGGCTCCATTGAAATCAGTCCCGCGGCGCACATGCTGCACTACGCCAGCACTTGCTTCGAAGGCTTCAAGGCTTTCCGCCGCGCCGATGGTTCGGTGCATGTATTTCGCATGGATCGGCACATGCAGCGCCTGTTGCAGAGTTCGCGTCTGCTGGTGCTGCCGGAGCCCGATATCGCGCAAGTGGCTGATATGGTGCGCGCGCTGATCGATCGCTGCCGCGAGGCTGTGCCGGAAGCTCCCGGTGCGCTCTATTTGCGTCCCATTATTTTTGGCACGACGGCGAATATCGGCGCGGCCACGACCCCGACCACGGAAGCGATGCTGGTGGTGCTCGCCAGCCCGGTATGGGATTACTTTGCGGGCGGCGAGAAGCCGCTGCGCATTCTGGTCGACGATCAGACCACGCGCTCCGCGCAGCACATGGGCATGGTTAAAACCGGCGGCAACTACGCCGCGGCATTGGCGCCGATCATGAATGCGCGCGTGCAACATCAGGCCGATCAGGTGCTGTTTTGCCCCGAGGGCCAAGTTCAGGAGACCGGCGCCGCGAACTTCATGTTGATGCGCGAGGGCGAACTCATGACCCGCAGCTTGGATTCCACTTTCTTGCACGGGGTCACGCGCGATTCCTTGCTGACGATGGGCCGCGACTTAGGGTACCAAGTGACCGAGAAAAAGTTCGATGTGCTGGAGATGCTCGATTGGGTGCGCACCGGCGAAGCGGCGCTGTCAGGCACCGCCGCGGTACTGGCGGGCGTGGGCACGCTGATTTACGCGGGGATCGAGCATCGGGTGGGCACCGGACATGTCGGCGAGGTCACCAAGGCACTGCGCGCCAAGCTGATCGCTATACAGCGGGGTGAAGCACCGGACGTGCACGGCTGGCTGGAGCGCGTCTAGTACTCCTCGCGGTCCTCTTCATCCTCGTCGTCTAGGTCGTCGTCGTCCTCATCGTCCTCATCTTCGTCCCAGTCTTCGTCGTCTTCTTCGTCTTCGTCCCCCTTCTCGGCGGCCTTGGAGCCTGACCACCCTTCAGGCTCCTCGGTCAATTCGAGATCCAGTTCCGCCCAGTCGTCAACATCCAGATCTTCGGTATCGCCATCGAGATGCTGGATATGAATGGTTTCCTGGTCCTCGTCCACCTTCAGAACCTGAAAGGTTTCCTCGTTTTCCAAGTCGTCGTACCACTGCCCGACTGTCGGTTCGTACTCTCTACCCACGGTTCATCCTTATTTGAAGACTGGCTCGATTTAAGAGCTACGAATATTAGGTGAGGCCCGTGAGCTAAGTAAATGGCAATATCGTGATCTTATGACCGTCGCAGACCGTAAAGTCGCCGCTCGTCGATTGACCGATGCGCGGCGCGTCGTCGTCAAAGTCGGCTCAACCCTGTTGGTGGACGGCGACAAAGGCCGGCTGAATCGCTCCTGGCTCGAGAGTCTCGCGGCCGACGTGGCGGCCTTCCGTAAGCGGGGTCAGGAAATCATCTTGGTCTCCTCCGGCGCCATTGCCCTGGGGAGGCGACACCTGAATTTGGGTCCGGGACAGCTCAAACTGGAGGAAAGCCAGGCGGCGGCGGCTGTAGGACAGATAAGGCTTGCGCACGCTTATAAAGAGCTGCTGGACGTGCACGAAATCGCAGTGGCGCAGATCCTCCTGACATTGGGGGATACGGAGCAGCGGCGGCGTTACCTCAACGCCCGCGGCACACTCAACACCTTGCTTGCTTTGGGCGCGGTACCCGTAATCAATGAGAACGACACGGTGGCGACGGCTGAAATCCGTTACGGCGACAACGACCGGCTGGCGGCCCGTGTGGCGCAAATGATCGGCGCGGATTGCCTGGTCCTTTTGTCGGATATCGATGGGCTGTTCACCGCCGATCCGAAGGAGGATCCGGACGCCCATTTTATTGCGCGTGTGCTCGAAATTACGCCTGCGATCGAGGCAATGGCCGGCGGCTCGACCAGCGATATGGGTTCGGGCGGCATGCACACCAAGATTGCAGCGGCGAAGATTGCCGTGGGCGCCGGCTGTCACCTGTGCATCTCCCTGGGCTCGGCGGAGCATCCCTTAAAGCGCATCGAAGACGGGGCTCGCTGCACCTGGTTCGTGCCCACTTCGACGCCCGTTGCCACCCGCAAACAATGGATCGCAGGCACATTGAAGCCGGCGGGCGCCATCGCTGTCGACGATGGTGCGGTTCGTGCCCTGATGGGCGGCAAAAGTCTCCTGCCCGCCGGCGTTACGCGCGCGGTCGGACGATTCGATCGCGGCGATACCGTCAGCATCATCGGCCCGGACGGCACGGAAATCGGCAGGGGGATCTGCGCCTATTCGGACGTGGACGCGGCGCGGATCATCGGCCGCAAGTCCGCAGACATCGAGAAAGCGCTGGGATTCCGGGGCCGCGATGAAATCGTGCACCGTGACGATCTTGTGCTGCTGCGAATTCTGTGAATAGCCTCGCCGATTTGATGCAGGGCATCGGCAGGGCGGCCCGGGCTGCCGCCAAACAGCTGGCGTTTGCCTCGAGTGAACAAAAGAATCGCGCCTTGCTCGCCGCGGCATCGGCGCTGCACGACTCTGGCGCCGACATCTTGGCGGCGAATGAGGCGGATCTGCGCGAAGCGGGGAGCGGGCTGTCGGCGGCCCTGCTCGACCGCCTGCGGCTCGACGCTGCGCGCATCGAGGCCATGGCACGCGGCCTTGGAGAGATCGCTGCCGCTCGCGATCCCATCGGCGTCCGCCTGGCCGAGTGGTCGCGCCCGAATGGCATGCTGATACAAAGAGTCTGCGTGCCCTTGGGCGTCATCGGCATCATTTATGAAAGCCGGCCGAATGTCACCGCCGATGCCGGCGCGCTGTGCGTGAAGTCCGGCAATGCCGTGATTCTGCGCGGCGGCTCGGAAAGCTTCAGGTCGAGCGCCGCCATTCACCGCTGTCTGCAGCAAGGGCTCGTCGCAGCCGGGCTGCCGCCGACGAGCATTCAATGGGTGCCTACCCGCGATCGCGACGCGGTGGGCCAGATGCTCGGCAACATGGCCGACAGCATTGATGTCATCGTGCCGCGCGGCGGCAAGAGCTTGATATCGCGCGTGCAGAACGAAGCGCGGGTGCCGGTGATCGGGCATCTGGAGGGCGTTTGCCACGTATACGTGCATGGCGATGCGGAACTCTCGATGGCGAGGCGCATCGTGTTGAACGCGAAAATGCGCCGTACCGGCGTTTGCGGTTCGGCGGAAACCTTGCTGGTCGATCGGGCCTGCGCCGCCACCCATCTTGCGCCGTTGCTGCTGGCGCTGATCGCGGCCGGCTGCGAGGTGCGCGGCGATGCGATGAGCGCTGCGATCGACCCTCGAGTCAAACCCGCCGAGGAGCAGGATTGGTACAAGGAATATCTGGATGCCATCATTGCGGTGCGCGTGGTCGACGACCTCGATGCCGCCATTGCCCACATCGCTCAGTACGGCTCGCAGCATACCGACTGCATCGTCACCGAGAATGCCGCGGCGGCCGAGAGCTTTCTGGCCCGGGTCGACAGTGCCATCGTGTTGCACAATGCATCCACGCAATTTGCCGACGGCGCCGAGTTCGGCATGGGCGCCGAGATAGGCATCAGCACCGACAAGTTTCATGCGCGCGGCCCGGTCGGCGTCGAGCAATTGACCAGCTACAAATATCTGGTGAGGGGCGCCGGCCAGGTCCGGGATTAGGCCTCTACGCCCCTTTCGCGGCACCGGGTCCCTAGGGGTTCCTGCGCACCCTTTCGCATATCAGAGACTTGCGGGCGGCCCCTAACACCCGCTTATGTAAATGTGTCGGGCACCGCACAGATTTCACCGTTTGGCGCTGGTGGAATGCAAGAATGCTGGAGTTGTTGTCTTACCTGTTGGCTGCCGCCGGCGGTGCCGCACTGGCCGGACTGGTCTTGCGCGCGCGCAACGCGCGCCGTCCGGCCGCCGGCCCGGACCTCGCCAAGCAGCTGACCGAACTGCAGCGATTCCGCGCGATCGTGGACCGCTGCGTCGACTCGATCTACATGGTCGACCGCGAAACATTGAAGTTCGTGGACGCGACGGCCACGGCGTCGAGCCGGACTGGATATTCGCACGACGAATTGATGCAGATGGGGCCGCTGGATTTGCTGCAGGTGAGCCGCGAGGATTTGATCCGCAGCTACGATGCGGCAATAGCGGCGGGTCCGCAGGGCATCCGTAGCGACTCCGCCGGCCGTCTCAAGGATGGCCGCGAGACTTTCGTGGAACTGAACCGACAGGCCGTGCAATTAGACGGCCGCTGGATCATCGTCACGATTTCGCGCGACGTGACCGAGCGTAAGCGTTCCGAACTCGCGGCGCAGCGCTTCGCCCGCATGTTCGCCGCATTAAGCGACACCAACGAGGCCATAATGCGGGTGTCTTCACCCGAAGATCTGTATCAGCGCGTATGCGAGGCCGCGGTCCACGGCGGCAGACTCAAGGCGGCAAGCATTTGCGTGCCGCGTGAGACTTCCGGAGACGCGACGATCGTGGCGGTTGCAGGCGAAGGCGCCGATACCTTGCGCGACGTGCAGATTTCGATCGACAGTTCCACGGCGATCGGCCGCGGACTGGTGGGCACCGCGTTTCGCACGCAGTCGCCCTGCATCAGCAACGACTTCCAAAACGACAGCCGCACCGAGCACTGGCACGAAACGGCGCGGCAGGCCGGCATCGAATCGGGGGCTGCGCTGCCGTTGGTGCAGTACGGCCGCACGATGGCCATTTTGCTGCTGCACTCCGCGGACAAGAATGCCTTTGAAGACGAGGTCGTGCAGTTGTTGATGCACATGGGGCGCAACGTCGTGTCCGCGCTCGATAATTTCAAGCGCGAGTCCGAGCGAAAAATCGCCGAAGCACAACTGCACGCGGCCGATTCCCGGCTGAAGCGCGCCACCCGCGGCGCCAACGACGGCCTGTGGGAGCTCGATGTGCCGACCCGCCAGATGTGGGTGTCGGAGCATTTCGCGGAAATGTTCGGCTACGAACAGGAGGAATTTCTCGGCACGCGGCAAAAATTCTTCGATATCCTGAATGCCGACGACGCGGTGCGCCTGCGCGAAGCGATCGAGCGCACCATTCGCGACGGCGTTCTGGTGGATGTGGAGGTGCGCGCCAAGACCCACGCCGGCGAAGCGCGCTGGTACCGGGTGCGCGGCGCGCTGGAGCGCAACGCGGAGGGTGTTCCCTTGACGGTATCCGGCTCGCAGCGCGACATCACGCAGCGGCAGCAGTACGCCCTGGCGCTGCTCGAGGCGACGGAAGTCGCCGCCGCCGCAAACAAGGCCAAGAGCCAGTTCCTCGCCAACATGAGCCATGAGATTCGCACGCCCATGAACGGCGTCATCGGCATGATCGAGCTGCTGCTGGAAACCCCGCTCAATCCCATGCAACTCGACTACGCACAGACCGTGCGCGACAGCGCCTCCGCGCTGCTGACGGTTATCAACGACATTCTGGATTTCTCCAAGGTCGAAGCCGGCAAGCTGGATCTTGAAGTCCTCGACATGGACATGCGCGACACCGTGGAAGATGTCGCCCGCCTGCTGGCGATTCAGGCGCACGCCAAGGGTCTGGAGGTCATTGCCTTGATCGATCCCGGTCTTCCCGACCTGGTTCGCGGCGATGCGGGCCGGCTGCGCCAGGTGCTGCTGAACCTCGGCGGCAACGCCGTCAAATTTACGCAAAAGGGCGAAGTCTCGATTGAGTGCAAGGTCGCGCAGAAAGACGATCGCGGCACCCTGATTCGCTGCGAAATTCGCGATACCGGCATGGGTATTCCGGCGAGCCGCGTCGACGCTCTGTTCACCGCCTTCACGCAAGTGGATTCCTCCACCACCCGGCGATTCGGCGGCACGGGTTTGGGATTGTCCATCGTCAAGCGCTTGGTGGAGCTGATGGGCGGCGAAGTTGGCGTGTCGAGCGAGGAGGGCGCGGGCTCGACATTCTGGTTCACCGCGCGTTTGGACGTGGCACAGGATGCCGCCAAGACGCGGCCGGCGCCGCCGACCGAACTTCGCGGTCAGCGCATCATGATCGTCGATGACAACATGACGAATCGCAAGGTATTGATGGGCCAGCTGTCATTGTGCGGGATGGAGGCGGTGTGCGCGAGTTCCGCCGACGAGGCGTTGAGCCTGATGCGCATCGCCGCCACCGGGGGCCGGCCATTCGAAGTTGCGCTGCTCGATCATCAGATGCCCGGCTGCGACGGCGCCACGCTGGGCAAGACCATCCTGGCGGAGCCGGCACTGGGCGGCGCGCGCCTCATCCTGCTGACATCCTCCGGTCAGCGCGGCGATGGGCGAATGTTTTCCGAACTGGGCTTCGCCGGGTACCTACTGAAGCCGGTGACGCATCGGGACCTGACCGATTGCCTCATGATGGTGTTGGGCACCCAGGCCGAGGGCTGGCGCACGGCGACTCAGCCGATCGTGACGCGCCATGCGCTGCGCTCGCAGCGCCAGCGCGAGGCGCATCATATTTTGTTGGCCGAAGATAACGTCGTCAACCAGAAAGTCGCCTGCCGTATTCTCGAGAAATTAGGCTATCGAGTCGACGTCGCGGGCGACGGGCAGGCCGCATTCGAAGCCTGGCAGAGCGGCCGATACCAGTTGATTTTGATGGATTGCCAGATGCCGGTGATGGACGGCTACGAAACGACGCGAAAGATCCGCGAACATGAAGCCGGCGGCAAGCACGTTCCGATCATTGCACTTACCGCGCATGCGATGAAGGGCGCCGACAATGAGTGCCGCGCAGCGGGCATGGATGATTACCTGTCCAAGCCCATCGACCGTGAGCAGCTGCAGCAGGCGCTGAATCGCTGGCTCAATGAACCAGGCGACAGTTCGTCGGAAGAGAAGGCCGCGGGGTAGTTCTAACCGCCGGCTTGCCGGCCGCCGGGCTCGGCGTCGAGCACGCGCGGCGCTCCGTATCCTTGGGACGTGTGTTCGACCAGCACGATGCCGCAATTGGGCGGAACGTGCGCATCCTGCCAACTCCGTGTGACATAGGCCCAGAGACAGGCCATTACGCCGCCGTGACTGACGACGACGATGTCCTTGCCTGAGTGCGCGGCGGCGAGCCGGTCCAAGATGGGTCCAACACGCGCCTGCACCTCCTCGTAGCTTTCACCGCCCTGGGGTTTCCACGCCCAGGGGCGCTGTGGGTCGTAATCGGGCTCGGTCAGAAAGGAGTCGTATGATCGTCCCCGATGCGCACCGAATTCACGCTCGTGCAGGTCAGGCTCGAACTGCAGCGGCTGGCCCAACGCGCCCGCGATAATGCGCGCGGTCTCGCTCGCGCGCTTATAGGCACTCGTCACCACGAGCTGCGGACGGAACATTTCGGCGATGCGCTGCGCGGCCTGCTGCGCCTGTCGGTAGCCCAATTCCGTCAGCGGCAGGTCATGCGGTGAAAGAGCGTAGATGCGGTCTCGATTCCCCGAACTCTCGCCATGTCTGACCAGAATCAAATTGCTCATGCGCGATGCGAGTCGTGCAACGCGGCGATTTGCCGCAGCTGCATTCTAACGGCCGCGACGTCCGGCAGGTAGAATTGACCGCGTACGCGATCGCCGACGCCGACAGAGATGCCGCCATGGGCTTCGACCATCGCGAAGCCGTCCTGATCGGTGAGATCATCGCCGATGAATACCGGCCGCCGGCCGCTGAAAGGCGACTCCTTCATGAAGGCCTGGATTGCGGTGGCCTTGCTGAATCCGCGCGGCTTGATTTCGAACAGCATCTTTCCGGCCTGGATGTGATAGTTGCTGCCGAGCGACTTTGCGATTTCAACGATCGATTCGCGCACAATCTGCTCGGCCTGCGGCGCCATGCGAAAATGCACGGCAACGGTGCGATCCTTATCCTCGAACAGCGTCCCGGGATGCGAGTCGACCAAGGCCCTGATGGCCGCGCGCGCGGGGTCGAGCTGCGAATCGATGAAGCTGGCGCCTTGAACGGTGCCGTCGGCCTTGCGCCGCTCCACGCCGTGCAGTCCCGCTGCCGGTAACCTCAGCGGCGCAAACAGCGCATCGAGAGTGCCGATTCTTCGGCCGCTCACCAGCGCGACGGCGCCGCCCAGGCGTTCGGCGGCCTCGCGCAGCAGGGATTTGATTTCCGGATCGGCTTCAGTTTGCGAGGGCGTGTCGGTGAGTTCCACCAATGTTCCGTCGACGTCTAAAAACAAACACCAATCGAGTGCGGGCGGCGGCGGTTGTTTCATGCTGGCAAAAACATAGCCCAGGCAATCCCGGCTGCCAATGCTTTACGGGCATATATTTGTTATGTAAGTTTTACACAAAACGATTGATTAAAAGCCAAGACTGTGGATTCAAAGTTCGGTATTTTGTGTAAGCGCTGCGCGCTAAGGTTTTGAATATTTGGGGTTTTGAATATTTGGAGACGCGATGTTTCGCTCGATCATGCTGCGATTCGTGCTACCGGTCGCACTTGCGTCGTGCGTCGTCGCGTATTTCGGATTGCCCTACATTCAACGGCTGCTGGCGGAGTGGTTTCGAGCCGATGTTGAATTGCGCGCGCAGCTGGTCATGCATTCCGTGGAAGAGCCGATCACGGATCTGGTCGAAAACGGCAGCGAAGCACGGCTGCGCGTTTATCTCGCCAAAGTGGCGGCCGACGAACGCCTGCTTGCGATCCTGGTGTGCCGGCCCAATGGCTCGACCATTTTCAGGTCGGAGCGGGCGCCGCCGGCCATTACCTGCGAATCGGAAACCGGCGTAAGTCCTGCGCGCTCCCAGATCAGGCAGCTGCCCTCAGGTTCGGTGCAGATATCGCGATTCGATTTCGATGGCGCGCAGCCCAAGCCCTTTCGCGTGCTCATGCTGCACGACCTGAGCTTTGTGGATCGGCGGCAACGAACCGCGCGGGATTTCGTCCTGGCATTTGTGGGGATCTCGATTCTGTTGCTCGCCCTGCTGATCGTGCTGGTGGCGTGGCTGCAATTGCGCCGCTGGGTGCAGGTGTTGCTCGGCGACATCCGCGGAAAGCGGTTTCTGGACAACGCTCAGTCGCCGCGCTATTCCCTGCCGATTCTGTCCCAGGTGCGCCAAGTGCTTGCCGAGGCTGAGGAGCAGCAGCGGCTCGAGATCGACTACCGGGAAAATTGGACGCCGCAGGCGCTGCAGCAGGTGGTGCGGGGCCAGCTGAATTCCGCCCAGGTAATCATCGTCTCGAATCGAGAACCTTATATCCATAATTTCGATGCCAATCATCAACCGGTCTGGCAGGTTCCGGCGAGCGGAATGGTGACGGCGCTGGAGCCCATCATGCGCGCCTGCTCCGGCGTGTGGGTGGCGCACGGCGCGGGCAGTGCCGATCGGGCCACCGTGGATCGAAACGATCAAATCCGCGTGCCGCCCGACGATCCGAGCTACACATTGCGCAGGGTCTGGCTCACCGACGAGCAAGAGCAGGGCTATTACTACGGCTTCTCCAATGAAGGCTTGTGGCCGCTATGTCATCTGGCCTACGTCCGGCCGGCGTTTCGCGCCAGCGACTGGCGTGCCTACGAGGAGGTCAATGCCAAGTTTGCCGAGGTCGTCGCCGCGGAATCGAGCAGCGAGGCCCCGGTCATTCTCATTCAGGACTTTCATTTCGCGCTGCTGCCGCTGCTGATCCGCAAAAAGATTCCCGGCGCGACCATCGCCTTGTTCTGGCACATCCCCTGGCCCAATGCGGAGACTTTCGGCGTATGTCCCTGGAAGCGCGAGGTGTTGACGCACATGCTGTCGGCGGATATTTTGGGATTTCACACCCGCTATCACTGCCAGAACTTTCTCGACACCGTGGATCGGTTTCTCGAGTGCCAAATCGATCGTGAACACATGACGGTGACCTTGAGAGGCCGCGTTTGCCGGGTGGCGCCCTATCCGATCTCCATTGAGTGGCCGCCGCGCTGGCTGGCGCAGTTGCCGGATGTCGCAGCCTGCCGCGCGGCGGTACGCGAGCGCCATCAAATCGGCAGCGATGTGATCATCGGCTTGGGGGTGGAGCGCTGGGATTTTACCAAGGGCATCATCGAGCGTTTCCACGCCCTGGAGTCGCTGCTCGAGAACAATCCCCGGCATTGCGGCCATATCAGCCTGCTGCAGATTGCCGCGCCGTCTCGCGGCCAGCTGCCGGCCTATCAGGCGCTGCAGCAGCATACCTACGAAGAGGTCGAGCGCATCAACTCGAAATTTGCACAAGGCGACTGGCGCCCCATTGTGCTGATCGACGAGCAGCAGCCGCCGTTGCGTGTCTACGAGCTGTACCGCGCCGCGGACTTCTGCCTGGTCAACAGCCTGCATGACGGCATGAACCTCGTTGCCAAGGAGTTCGTGGCCGCGCGCGACGATGAGGACGGCGTACTGATACTCAGCACTTTTGCCGGCGCTTCGCGCGAACTGGCGGAGGCGGTGCTGATCAATCCCTTCGATGTCACCGAAACGGCGAACGCCATGGAGGTCGCCATGCACATGAGCCGCGACGAGCGACGCAACCGCATGAGCTTGATGCGCCGGACGGTGAAGGAGAATAACGTCTATCGCTGGGCGGGACGCATGTTGATGGACGCGGCGCGCATTCGCCAGCGCCAGAGCCTGCCCTCCATGGCGCGCCGCTTCGGGACGTTCCGCCGCTAGCCGATGTTGGGGCGCGCCGGTCGCCTATGCGCCAGGCGCTGATGCGTTGCCATTTTTTTTGGCGAATGAGCGCAGCCGCTCCGCCGCCGCCCGCAGTGTGTCGTCGTGCTTGGCAGTGCAGAGCCGTACCAAGGTCATGCGCGGCGCCCGTGCGTAGAACGGCGACAGCGGAATGACGGCGACCTTCGCCTCGCGTATCAGCCGGTCTGCGAACTGCATATCGTCTTCCCGGCTGATCGCGCCGTAGTCCACCAATTGAAAGTACGTGCCCGCGGCCGGCAGCGGCTCGAGTCCGGAACCCTTGAGGAGCCCCGCCAAGAGATCGCGCTTGGCCTCAAAAAATGCCGCAAGGCCTTGCCAGGCATCGGGGTGGGCGGACAGATAGCGTGCAATGGCATATTGCAGCGGCGAGACAATGCTGAAGGTGTTGTACTGATGCACCTTGCGAAGCTCGCGGGTCAATTGCGGCGGCGCCACGCAATAGCCGACCCTCCAGCCGGTGGCATGCAAGGTCTTGCCGAACGAAAACACCGCATAGCTGCACTCGCGCAGCTCCGGGTGCACCAGCACGGATTGATGACGGCGCGCGTCGAACAGCACATGCTCATACACCTCGTCGGAAATCACGGTGATCGGCCGGTCACGGATGCAGGCAGCCAGCGCGTCGAGGTCCTCGCGCGTGGCCACCGTACAGCTCGGGTTCTGCGGGCTGTTGATGATGATGAGCCGGGTGCGGTCGCTCAGGGCGCGGCGGACTTCGTCCCAATCGAAGCGAAATGCCGGCGGCGACAACGCGATGCGCACGCATCGTGCGCCGGCAAGGCGGACTGCCGGCTCATAGGAATCGTAGGCTGGATCGAAAATAATGGCCTCATCGCCCGGTCCCACGACCGCTTGAATGCCGTCATACAAAGCCTCGGTGCCGCCGCAGGTCACCGTGATTTCGGTTTGCGGGTCAAACCGGCGCTGATAGCAGAACTCGAGTTTCTTCGCGATCTGATCCCGAAGTTCCATCGTGCCTTCCATCGGCGCATATTGGTTGCGGCCCTCGCCAACCGCCTCGATCAGCGCCGCGGACAGGCGCGGGTCAATGGCGTAGTCCGGGAATCCCTGGCCGATATTCAGCGCATTTTCCTCGACCGCGCGCCGCGACATCACGGTAAATATCGTGGTGCCGACCTCGGGCAACTTACTGCTGAATCGCACCTCAACGCTCCAATTTTTGCAGGCCGCCGGCGAGCGACCGCACCGCGAGACCCTGCTTGCGCAGCGCCTGCGCCGCCGCCAGGCTGCGCTTGCCGGTGGCGCATACCAGCAGTGCCTGGCGGCCGGAAGCAAGCAGTCGCGGATTCGCCAGGAGTTCGTGCATGGGGATATGCCGAACCGGCGTGTCAGCGGCGCGGGCGGCAGGGCGCGTCGCCACTTCCTCGACTGATCGAATATCGATGACCTCGAATCCCTGTGCCGAGGCAGCCGCCAGCGAATCCCAGCTGACTTCGATGTCGCGGTCCTCACGCGCAAGCTCCCGGACGTGCGCGCAGGCCGGTGCGCGGCACTCCGCGCGGCGCGAGGCTTTGATTTTCAGACTGGAAAAATTCGTGAAATCCAGCAGCAGCAATTCCCCTTCGAGTTGCCCGCCCATTTGCAGCAGAATCTTCAGCGTGAGCAATGCCTGCAGCATGCCGAAGGTGCCGGGCACGGGTCCGATTACGCCCGCCTCGGCACAATTTCCCACCACACCGTCGGCGATCGCATCCGGCCAAAGGCAGCGCAGGCACGCATGGGTGGGCGCCGGTTTGTAGACCTGGATCTGGCCCTCGTATTGATACACGCTGGCGAACACCGCGGGCTTGTGGGCGAGCACCGCGGCATCATTGATCAAATACTTGGTGCGGAAGTTATCGCTGCAGTCCACCACGATGTCGTGGTTGCGGACCAACGCAAGCGCGTTGTCCGCATTGAAGCGGGAGGCGTGCGCTTCCACGGTTACGGCGGGATTGATGGCCGCGATTGCTGCGCGCGCCAAATCCGCCTTGGGCAGGCCGACATCGGCAAGCCCGTAAATCGGCTGGCGATGCAAATTACTGGCATCCAGCACATCGGCGTCGATCAACCCCAGGAAGCCGATTCCTGCGCCCGCCAGGTACTGCATGACCGGACTGCCGAGGCCGCCCAAGCCCACGATCAGGACGCGTGCTGACCCAAGCTTTGCCTGACCCTGCGGGCCGATCTCCTTGAGCAATATCTGCCGGGAATAGTCGGGCTGCATGCCACGCGGACTGCTCAGACAGGCTCCCGGGGGTTCGAGACTGGGCGATGACGGTGTTCGGCGTGGGAATGCTGCGGCTCCGCCGCGCAACGCTCGCAATTGACCCAACCGGAATTGCCGCCGCGATAATGCTCTTTCTTCCAGATGGGCAGGCGATGCTTGATTTCATCGATGATAAACCGGCAGGCATCGAAGGCTTCGCCGCGGTGCGCGGAACTCACCCCCACCCAAACCGCCATGTCGCCCAACCCCAAGGAACCGATACGATGGATGCACATGGCGTGTTTCACCGGGAAGCGCCGCAGCGCTTCCGCGACGATGCGCGCGCCTTCCTTAACCGCTAGCTCCTGAAACGCTTCATATTCGAGCCGGGTGACTTCCTGGCCTTCGTTTTGATCACGGACCCACCCCTCGAAACTGGCATAGCCGCCTGATCCTAAGTCTTGCAGTTCACGCCGCGCCTCTGCCGTGTCGATCTCCGTTTGGGTGAAGCGGAAGCTCATCAGCCACCCGCCACCGGAGGGATGAACACGACCGCGTCATTGGCGGCGAGCTTGCGGGACCAGTCGGCGAACTCGCTGTTGACCGCCACTTTCAACTGCTCACGTGAGAGCGTGAAGCCGTAGCGCGCGGTCAGTTCGGCGTAGAGGTCTGCCGGGGTCGCGGCCGAGGTCTCCAAGGTCTCCTCGGAGCGTCCGGCCTGCTCGCGCATCAAGGCGTAGTACTGAATCTTTAGCTGCATGGGCACTGCATCCAAAGCGGCAACCGCTTGTGAATATTCTTCGGGAGTATTGACATTGTCGAGTGCGCGCGGATCCGGCAGATCGATCAGGTGCGCGCCGTTTCGGATCAGGAATTTACGCGGGCAGAAACCGCCGGCGGCCTGGTATTCGGCGAGCACTGCGGCCGCCGCGGGTTCCCAGATTGCGCAGAGCGGCTCGGGCAGGCCGTCATGCGCGCTTCTGTAGGCGGTCGCCAGAGACGGGCCGGAACCGCGGGCATCGCGCGCATCAAGCAAGGGATGGATGAGGGCCGCTGAAAAGAACGGCAGATCGCAGGCCAGCACGAACCAGGCGACGTTGGGATGCGCCGCGAAAGCGGAACGGATGCCGACAATGGGGCCTTCGCCCGCGACGCAGTCCACGATCATCGGCCGATGCGCCCGCGCGGGATCCGAGGTCTGATCCGCGCGCACCGAAACAAAAACGCGGCTTAAAGTTCGGCTGAGCATTTCGACCGCGCGATCCAATTGGGTCCTACCCTGATACTTGAGCGCGGCCTTGTCGCGCTGCATGCGCTTGCTCGCACCGCCGGCGAGAATGAGGCCATAAATCGCATCGATGCTCATTGCGCCACCGCGTAGCTGCTCTTGCCGCCGTCTTTTGCCAGCAAGCGAACGCCGCCGATGATGATATCGTGCGACAAGGCCTTGCACATATCGTAGATGGTCAGCGCGGCAATGCTGGCTCCGGTGAGCGCTTCCATCTCGACTCCGGTCTTGTGATGCACACTGACCGTGCAGCGAATCACCGCCGCATCGCCTTCCAAATCAATGACGATGCGACAGCTCTCGAGCCCCAAGGGGTGGCAGAAGGGAATGAGCTCGTGCGTGCGTTTCGCGCCGAGCACACCTGCGACGATCGCCGTATCGAAAACAGGACCCTTCGGCGAGCGCAGGCCGTTGTCGCGAAGTGCGGCGGCCACCGCCGCAGGGAAGTGCACGCGCGCCTCTGCCGTGGCGCTGCGCTCGCTGGCGGCCTTGCCGCTCACATCGACCATGGTGGGGCGCTGATCGGCGTCCAAATGGGAAAAGGTCATGGATTTTAGCCGCCGATGTAGTACATCTCGATCTTCTTGGTCTCGGGCTCGGCGCGGCGCAGCTCCTCGCGCAGCTCGCTGTAGCGATCGGTGCGGCCGATCCAGGCGCCGCGAACGATCCGCAGCAGCTCTGCATCGTCGGCACCGGCCCTGAGCGGCGCGCGCAAGTCGATTCCCTGGGTCGCGAACAGGCAGGTGTAGAACTTGCCCTCGGATGAGAGGCGCGCGCGGCTGCAGGCTGCGCAAAAAGGCTGCGACACCGACGAGATGAAGCCGACTTCGCCGCCGCCATCGTCGAAACGCCAGCGCTGCGCCACCTCGCCGCGGTAATTCTGCCCCACCGGATGGATGGGCCAGCGCTCGTTGACCCGCGCCGCGAGTTCGCGGGACGGCACCACCATGTCGGGCCGCCATTGATTGCGATTGCCGACGTCCATGAATTCGATGAAGCGCACGATCACCGGCGTGCCGCGAAAGTGCTCGACCAGATCGAGCGCGGTTTGATCGTTGACGCCGCGCTCGATGACGGCATTGATTTTGACCGGCGACAACCCGGCGGCGATGGCGGCGTCGATGCCGGCGAGCACCTGATCGAGTGCGCCGAATCCGCCGCTCAGGCGCGCAAAGATTTCCTTGTCCAAGGTATCCAGGCTCACCGTGATGCGACGCAAGCCATTGGCGTGCAAATCGACCGCATGATTGGCCAGCAGCACGCCGTTGGTGGTCAAAGCGATGTCATCGATACCCGGAATGCCGGTCAGGTCTCCGACCAGATCGGCGAGGTTGGCGCGCAGCAGCGGCTCGCCGCCGGTGAGACGCACTTTGCGCACTCCCAAGCCCGCGAACAGCTTGGTGAGGCGCACGATTTCGTCGAATGACAGGCGCTCGCGAGACTTCAGGAATTGGTAGTGCTCGTGGAACTGTTCCTTGGGCATGCAGTACGGGCAACGAAAATTGCACCGGTCCATGACCGAGATGCGCAGGTCATGCAGCGGACGACCCAGCCGATCGACCGGGTTTTGCGCACCGCGAATGTCGTGAATAACGCTGCTCATGGCCGACAGATCACCAGCGGTACACGCTGGCGACGAACCCTTTGGCGTAGGTATTGGGGCCGGGCGGCAGCTCCACGAAACCGTCGGTGCCCGCGAGACTCAAAAAATCGCCTGAGCCGTTCGGCGGCCGCGGAGTGGCCCACGGGCGGCCCCAGTCATCATGCTCAATGGTCACGGGCAGGAAGTACGCGAGCGCGTGCTTGAAGGTCACGGGACTGGCCAGCGCCAGCCGCTCGGGCGGTGCGCGTTTGGTGCCCATGGCTTCGGCGATCGCCGGAATGACATAGCGGATCAGGCACACCAAGGTCGAGACCGGATTGCCGGGCAACCCGAATACCGACTGGCCTTGCGGTCCGATGCCGAACCACATGGGCCTGCCCGGTCGTTGAGCGACATTGTGAAATACTTCCTGCACCCCCAGCTGCATCAGCGCCTTGGGCACCAGGTCGAACTTTCCCATGGATACGCCGCCGCTCAAGACCACCACTTCGTGGGTGGTCAGGTGCAAAGCCAGCCGTTCACGCAGCTGGACTTCATCATCGAGCACATGATCGTTGCCGACGCGGCTGAATCCGCGCCTGCGGAATGTGGCGGCGACGGCGTAGGCATTGGAGCGGCGCACTTGAAATTCGGCGATCGGATCGCCGGGTTCGATCAGCTCGTCGCCGGTCGAAACCACCATGATGGCGGGCTGGCTGCTTACACGCACGCGAGCCATGCCCGCGGAGGCGGCTACCGCGATTTCAGGTGCGCGCAGCAGCGTTCCGGATTCCAACAACAGTTGGCCCTGGCGGCTGTCGGCACCGCGCCGATGAATATTGTGGTAGGGCGAATTCACCACCGTCGTATTGAGCGATGCGAAACCGTCGCTGACGTCGAGCTGCTCGATCGGGATGACGTTGTCGCAGCCGATCGGCAGGATTGCGCCGGTCATGACTTCAATCGCATGCTCCGTGCTCTTCAGCTTGCTCGCAGGTGCGCCGGCGCCCTGGATCCCCTGGACCTCGAAACGGCGCTGGCCGCGCCGCAGCGCATCGCTGTCCACGGCCATTCCATCCATGGAGACCCGGTCGAACGGCGGCGCATCGCGCTCCGCATAGACATTCTCACGCAGCGTTCCCCCGACACACTGCGTTAGCGGCAGTGATTCGATGGGCAAACACGTCAGCCGAGAGTAGATGGCCTCTTCGGCCAGACGCGGGGTGATGAGCGTACTAGCCTGCATAGTTCAAAATCGGCGGCGGAGCAATCCGCCGCACCGATAGTCATTACTTTTGTTTCGCTTTGAAGATTTTCAACTGCTCGTTGAATTTTCCAACCACTGCCTGCAGTTCGTCGACGGCGGCATTGTGCTTCTGCACCAGCTGCTTCTGCTCCTGATCCGCCTTTTTCTTCTCATCCGGCGTCATTTTCGACACATCTTTGGGCGCGGCATCCATTTCCAGATTGAGGCAATCCAGATAGACATTCATCTCGCCGTTGTAGCGGTCGAAATCGTGCTTGGCGGCGATCATTTCATCTCGGGTGGCGGTTGCACCATTGGGGGGCGCGGCGGGCGATTGCGGGTAAACACAAGTTGCCTGTGCGTGTGCGGCCAAACCGAATGCGAAAATAAGCGTAAGGGGTATCCAAGCCTTCATCGGGAATCCTCTAGTTATCGAGACAAATGAGGGGAAACGAAGCCAGTATGATCTTACGGCCAAGGGCTTAAGGCCGCCAGCGCGGCGACCCGAATTTGTAAGTTTCTGATTTGGCAGTCTATTTGAGCGGCGGGGCAACATATAGTTCCTCCGCTTCTTAAAATCCTTGACCTCGCGTGTCGAATTTATCGGGTCCGATTCGACTAAGGTACGGCGAATCGCGCCCTAACGATGGAAAGCAAACATGAACTATTTATTGCTGATTTACGCCAACGAGGCTGAAATGATGGGCCTTGGCGAGACCGCGCTCAAGAAAATGACGGGTGAATACATGGATTTCACCAAGTCGATCGTGCAGGCAGGAAACTTCAAGGCCGGCGATCGGCTAAAGCCGGTGTCCTCTGCCTCAACGGTGCGGGTGCGCAACGGGAAAACCGCCATCACGGACGGGCCGTTCGCGGAAACCCGTGAACAATTGGGCGGATACTATTTGATTGAAGCCAAGAACTTGGACGAGGCCACCGCCATTGCGGCCCGGATTCCCGGTGCCCGAATCGGCAGCATCGAAGTGCGTCCCGTCTGGCCGCCGATGACCTGAAAGCCGGCGAGCCGCAATGAGCGAAGGCAATGCCGCCCATGTAATCGAGGAAATTTTTCGCCGGGAGGCGGGTCGGGTCCTCGCGACTTTGATCCGCCTGCTCGGCGACTTCGACCTGGCCGAGGAAGCGCAGCAGGAGGCCTTCGCCACCGCCCTCGAACAATGGCCTTCCCATGGAACGCCCGCAAATCCACGCGCCTGGCTGATCAGCACCGGGCGCAACAAAGCGATCGATCGCATCCGCCGCGATATCGTATTCAGGACGAAAATCTCCGGCGAGATTGGCGCCGCAGGATCCGACGTTGCCGCGGCGCCGGATGCAGCCGACGAGGAGGTGTTTGGGGACGATCGGCTACGGCTCATATTTACCTGCTGCCATCCGGCGCTGAGCGAGGAAGCGCAAATAGCCCTCACTCTGCGCGAAGTCTGCGGGCTGTCCACGCAAGCCGTGGCGCGCGCCTTTCTGATCAGCGAAGAGACCATGGCGCAACGCTTGGTTCGCGCCAAGAAAAAAATCCGCGACGCGGGCATCCCTTATGAGACGCCGGAGCCTTCAGTGCTCGAGCAACGCATTGAAGGAGTGCTTGCCGTGATCTACGGGGTGTTCACGGAAGGCTATGCCGCGACCGTCGGAGCGCAACTCATCGATGTCGAACTGTGCGAAGAAGCCATCCGCCTGGGCAGACTGCTCGACGCTGCTGCTGCCGGCGCACGCGGGCGTGATGGGCCTGCTGGCGCTGATGCTCTTGCACGATGCGCGACGCGCATCGCGGACTTCGGACAGCGGCGATCTGGTATTGCTCGAGACCAAGATCGCTCGCAGTGGAATCGCAATGAAATTTCCGAGGGGCTGTTGCTGGTCGACAGGTCGCTGTCGATTCGCGGACAGGTGAGTGCGTATGCCGTCCAAGCGGCGATTGCCGCGTTGCATGTCAGGGCGGAGGAAAGCAGCGCAACCGATTGGCCGCAGATCGTCGGGCTGTATGAGGTGCTGTTGCGGCTGCAGCCGACGCCGGTCATCGAATTGAACCATGCGGTCGCCGTATCGATGGTGGATGGGCCGGCGCGCGCGCTCGACCTGATCGACTCACTGGCCGCGCGCGGACGGGTCACGCAATATCACCTGCTGCACGCCGCGCGCGGCCGATTGCTGCAGAAACTCGGCCGCATCAACGAGGCCCGAGAGGCCTACTCCGCGGCCTTGATTACCACGATGCTCGACCCCGAACGGCGCTTTCTGGCCGCGCGCATCGCGGCGATTCAGGGTATCTGCGAAGCACCCGTTTCGGGTTGAGCGGTGGGTGCCGGCACCGCGGAACTGCGAACTTCCGCCCTGGCGGCTTCATCGGGTGAAGGGGGAATCGCCTGCGCCGTGATGGTGGTGGCATTGACCACGGAAGGGTCGTCGCGCAGCTTGACATACAGCGAGCCGTTTTTCGGGTGCGGTACCGGCAGCGCGCCGCCCAAAAAGCCATCCGGGACTTTGACCGGATGCGTGAACTCCGGATCGTCAGCCAATGAATCGATCAAGAAGAGATTCGAGCCGGACAGCTTACAGGCCAGTTCAGGCGTGACGGGGCACTTCAATTCCTTGAGCGTCGGCAGGCGCACCAAATTCGCGAGCGGCTGCCAGTCCCCGACCACGCCCTTGGAGTTCACGCGAAACTGCAGGGGACCGAATGCCGCGCCCCCAAACACTCTTGCCGGATTGAGTGTTGCGACGGCGACCTGCGAATTTTCCAGCATCATCGTGCCGTTGTTGAAGTTTAATGTCGCGCTGGACGATTCGTCGCTGGTCGTGACCTCGATGTTCTCATCGTGCGCAAATGCAGCCGGCGATTGCGTGCGCAACGAGAATGTCAGGATGGCGTCTTGCGGCAATTCGCTGGAGTGCGCCAGCTGGATATTGCTCTCATGACTCGACACGGACGGTTGCACGCTCATTCCCAAAAGAGTGACAGCGGGCCGCGGCGTGTCCACCGTGCCGACAGATGGAAAGACGCGGCCGTCCTTCAGAGTCACTTTTGCGGCAACGGCGCGTTCCGGCTTCAGGCCGCTCACCGCCGCCGGATCTTGAGCGACCATCGGCAGCTCGTCGACGCCGTGAGTAGAGCTGAGTTCACCGGGCAGGAACACATTGTTCTTGAAGGTGAGGCTGGCGACCTCATCGAGGCGATTGCCCTTGAGCACGCCGACGATGTCGCCGGAATGAATGGAAAAGCCGTCCATTCGTCCGGCGTCTGCAAAGGTATGGATCGAGATCGGATCCGGTTGATTGTCGCCAAATTGTTTGACCAACAGAGTCATGGCGCCGGGCGTCGAATTTTGAAGCGGCAGCTTGATCTCAACCTCATCAGGACGGGTGGTCTTCCAATCCACCTTCAATTCCTTGCCCCCCGGGTCCTTCAGCATGATGGCGTCGACGCAGCTCACGCTGTCAGCCTGAAGATGCACGGTGTCCTGGCGTCCTACGATCAGCGCGGCCTCATCGCCGGCGGCGAGTTCCCAGCTCTTCGCGTGGACATTGATCAAGTGAAACACAGGACCCTCGTAGGGATCGAAGCCCCAATAGCCTTTGAGCGACGCATGGATGCTGTCGCCAAGCGCCGCCTTGCCCAAGGCCGTGGTGTCGACCACGTAGCCGCCGCGGACCGGGTCGGCCTGCGCGGGAAGCGCAATGGTCTTGCCGTCCCTGCCGGTCACGTCGAGAGTGAGGTCGTGCGCGTAGCGCGTGGAAAAAGCCAACGGAGCGCCGTCGACGGGCAGCACCAGGGTTGAGCGGCGCACGCAGAAGATTTCCTTCGGATCAACGGCATGCAATGGCGGGAGTTGCGCCGATTCAACCGCCGGGAGTGCAATGACCAACACCGACATGGGGGCGTGAAAAGAAGGGGCTGTGTTCAATGTCAGTGCAAGTTTGTCGCCATGCGACGACGCAAGCGCGGGGATGTATTGATATTGCGCCGTCCGGAACGATTCGAAGATGCGCGCAACGTCGAGCACGGAGGCAATGTAGGGACTGTAGTAGCCATAGCTTAGTTGCGGCGTATAGCTGGCCTCCATGGCCAGATCGCTGCCGGGTCCGGATGTCAGGGCTTCGACAATCGAGGTGCTATGGCCATCGTTCAAAATCAGAGACTCTTGTCCCTGCATGAGGCAGGGCGCTTGCAGCTCAGGGATTCTGTCCAAGCATTTGTCTTCCACCTTGATGGCGAGACTGCGGGCGAGGAGCGGTGCCGCTTCCTTCAATTTGGCGGGGTCACCCTCGTTGAGCATGCGCACCGCGGCGAGAAAACGCTCCAGCCGCGATCGGTCGAGCGCCGCTTGATTCAAATCTTGCGAAGTCCGCACGAATGCCCCCGGCCGCCCGCGTACGGCGCCGACCAAGGTTCGTAGGTCTCCGCCGGTATGCGGCGCTAGAAATACGAGCACCTGCTGCGCACCCTGGGGCACCGTGACGGTCAGCCCTTCGGTGCCGCATTTGCCGGTCCATGTCTTACAAGGGAAGAACCACTTTTCAGGCGGCGGGTTGGTTGATCCGCTCAAAAAAGCCGCCACCATCAAGTATTGGACAGACTGCGACTCGGGCAAATCCACTTTGATCCACACGCGATCGCCTGGTGCAAGATTCGGGACCTCAGCGGCGGGCAGGGTGCTGGTCCCTCGAGTCACTTTGACCTCCATGGCGGGCCCGGCAAGGTCGAAAGGCGCCGGTCCCGCGGAAGCGACGGAGGCAATGGAAAGGGCCAGCAGCACTAGAAAGCATCGAATAAGCATTATTCCGGCAACCTATGGGGTCAGTTCAGCGCTCACTTAGAGTGTATCGAGCCATAAGAGTTCGGGATTAAGATTCCTACATGCCTTTTAGGCTTATGCATATGCCTGCTCGGAATTTGCATCCGCGCCCGCCGCCCATAACTCTCCGGTGAATTCTAAATTCTGGAGAGTCCGATGAGCAGCACCAAAATCACACATACCAACGATGCCGCATTCGAGGCCGACGTACTGAAGTCGGATACCCCGGTATTGGTGGATTTTTGGGCCGAATGGTGCGGTCCCTGCAAAATGATCGCGCCCATCCTCGAGGAGGCCGCCGCTCACTACGAGGGAAAAATTCGAATCGCGAAGCTGAATGTCGATGAAAACGCCGCGTCGGCCGCGAAATTCAACATTCGAAGTATTCCGACGCTGTTGCTTTTCAGCAAAGGCGAAGTGGTCGCGCGCAAGGTCGGCGCCGTGTCGCAATCGCATCTTCACGCTTTTCTGAATGGGCAACTGCGCGAGGCAGTCGCATAGCGATCCCAATCGATCAGCGCACCCGCGCCGTTGCGCCGGCCGGTTTCCGGGCCCGCACGGCATTGGATCGCGCCTTTGACGAGGCTTGCACCTTGTGAGCATTGATGATCGCCGGAATCAATCCGGGGAACTTCTTATTGATCTCGTCGCAGCGCGACACATTGTGCATTTCCACGCCGCGCCTCTCGCCGCGAATCAGGCCAGCGTCTCGCAATGCTTTAAAATGCTGCGACAGCGTCGATTTGGGAATGTCTTTTTCGCTGACGCGCAGAAAACTCGAACAGACCTGAGGGCAATCCGCGGCGGCGATGTCGATATAGATGGCCGCGCGCACGGGATCCGACAGCGTGTGAAGGATGGTCTCGACTGTCACATCCTCCATGGACGGGTGAAATAGCGGTCTCATGGCGAAATTATATTGGCTCTTGACAAATAGTTCAATAGTTCGTAAGTTACGAACTACGGAAGTAAGGAACTTACTGATCGGGATCTTCAAGGCCATTTTCAACCATCAACGGGTGCATCATATGAACAATCTCACAGGAAAAGTCGCCGTCGTTACCGGCGCATCAAAGGGCATCGGAGCGGCCATCGCCAAAGCGCTCGCGGCAGACGGCGCCTCGGTGGTCGTGAACTATGCCTCCAGCAAGAATGGAGCAGATGCCGTCGTGGCAAACATCGAAAAGGCCGGCGGTAAGGCGGTTGCTGTGCGCGGCAACGTAGCCAAACCTGCCGAGGTGCAGGCCATCATCGATGCGGCGGTCAAGACCTTTGGGCGCCTGGATATTCTCGTGAATAACTCCGGCGTCTATGAGTTTGGGCCCTTGGAAGCGATCACCGAAGAGAACTTTCACAAGATGTTCAATATCAATGTGCTCGGCGTCCTGCTCGCCACGCAGGCAGCGGTGAAGCACATGAGCGGAGGTGGGAGCATCATCAACATAGGTTCCGCCGTCAGCCGCATAGCACCGGCAAATTCGGCCGTATACACCGCGACCAAAGCGTCTGTGGATGCAATTACGGGCGTATTGTCGAAGGAACTGGGACCAAAAAGGATTCGGGTCAACTCAGTCAATCCCGGCATCGTCGAGACTGAAGGTACGCACACTGCGGGTGTCATTGGGTCCGATTTCGAAAAGGGCTTGGTCGCCCAGACGCCGCTGGGTCGCACCGGTCAGCCGGGCGATATCGCGTCGGTGGCAGTATTTCTCGCCTCGGAAAACTCCGCGTGGCTCACCGGCGAGTCCATCATCGCCGGCGGCGGTCTGCACTGACGGCTAAGTTGCGGGGCGGTCGCCGCCCCGCAACTCGGCAGTTCAACCGAGTTACGCAAATTCGAGGCGCTATGACCGTCAGCACTGAGTTACTGAGAACTTTCATCGGGCCTGTTTGGCAGGAGATAAGCTCCCTCTGGGCGGGAGTGGATTTTTCGTTTTCTGATCCGCCAATGGACTCTGGCGAGCGGTCTGAGCCAGCGCTCCTTCCAAGAGCGGCAGCGGCGGATGCGCATTCTGGAACCAATGAGGGCAGCCGTCAGCCTTGCTGGTAGGGCGCTCACGTGCGGCGTCAGAGGCAATGAATTGGCGCCGCCCAAGGTTTCCCATTTGCTCGCGCACCGTTAGACTGCGCGCGGGCGCCCGTAGCTCAGCTGGATAGAGCACCTGGCTTCGAACCAGGTGGTCGGCGGTTCGAATCCGTCCGGGCGCGCCTAAAAATTTTCACTAGATCAGTGAGTTAGCGCCTCCGCCGCTAACCCGTCTTGCGCCGAAGCCAGGTGGTTGCGGGACTTTTGCGGGACTCTGTGTCGCACACCTTCTCCGCGGCCTCGATCAAGCTCGTCAGTTCCGCCTGGGAGTAGTGCGTCGTGATGCGACCACTGCGATGCCCGAGCAAGTCCTGACGATCCTCGAACGACACACCCGCCGCGCGCAGCCTGCGGCCGAAGGTGTGTTTGAGATCGTGAACGCGAATGTTTCGAAACCCCGCCGGCGCCGATTCGCCGTGCTCTTTGGCCCAAGCATCCGCCGCGCGTTCCCGAGCCGCCTTCCAGGCCGTGTTGTTCATCTTGGTCACCGGCCGCGACTCGCCGACTTTCTTGTGCGCGCGCACGAATACATGGACTGGATGCAGCCCGCGAACGCTCTCGACGACCGACTTCGCAACCCGGTTGAGCACGACGAGACGTTCCTCGCCATTTTTGATGTGCTCGCCAGGAATGATGAACACGGACGTGTCGAGTTCCGGCACCTTCACCTCATAGTCCCACTTGAGTCTGCAAACTTCCTTCTCCCGCAATCCCGTGTTCACCTTGAAAAGCGCCATGCGTGCAAGATGATCAGGCAACTCTTGAAACAAGAGCGCCTGTTCCTCGCGCGTGAGCGGGTAGGGCGACCGTGCGTCCTTGACCGGAAACAGCTTGATCTTCGGTGCCGTCTCCAGCCAAGTCTTGCCTTGTCGATCCATCCACTCGGAGGAGGCGAGATTCAAGACCCTGCGCACGACCGCGAGCGCCATGTTCAGAGTCTTCGTCTTGACGCCATCCTGCCGCCGCTTCGCGATGAAATCCTGCAGGCTTCCCATGTGCACCTGTTTCAGCTCCAAGCCTCCGATAAATGGATCGAGCTGTTTCAGTTGCAGCGCGTCGTCCTTGATGCGCTTCTTGTGGTTGTAGTCCTGCAGATATTTCGTCGCCGCGGACCGGAACGAGCGCAGCTCGCGCGTGCCATAGAGCCTGGTTTCGCGAAGCTCGATTACGCGCTTCGCGAGATACTCTTTGGCCTGCTCGATGTCGCCTGTTCCAGTGCTTTCGCAAATGCGTGCTCCTCGGAACTGCTTATCGATGTGCCAGATCCCACCGCGTTTGGTGAGACCCGACGTTCTTTGGTTTCCCATAGCTTTTCCCTTTCAGGTTGAGCCGCGGGATGCCCGTTGCGGCTCTTATAGTCGTCGGCCCAGGAATCGAGGTCAAGCCGGTCGAAGGCGATTCCCTGCGTGCCGATTGGGATCACGGCGAGGAGCGGACGAACGTCGCGATTGAAGCGATTTTTGTCCATGCCGAGATAGGACGGGCGCGTCGCGCAGGCGGATGAAGCGCGGCAAGACCGGAGAGGCTTCGGCAAGAGGCTCGCGTTCGCCCTACAGGCGCGCACGAGCTGAGAAGGCATGTTCGACCATCGACGACCTTATTGAACCTGTGGTTCCGGTCGTTCAGGGACAAGTTGTCACGTAATGGGAATTATTCCCGAGATGCGCAAGAAAGTGTGTCTGGGTTTCGCGCTATTTTCAGCGGAACTCAAGACGCGCATGGAGGGGGGTCAAGGAGTTGAAGCGTCGCCGGATCAACCATCAAAATGGTGGACCAGCCCTGCTGGCCGAGTGCAAGGGGATAGGCATCGATTCATCGGTTGCCGGCGGACCCGTGTCTGGTACCGCACAGACGATCTCGGGCGATTTTCGTAGAGTTTTTGCTGACATGCATCCTTGCGCCGTTTTTTTTTACGCGGCCTTTGGCCGCGTTCTTTTTGTGGCGCCTGTCCCCATCGTTAGTATTGATGACAACGTAGATGCGTGTTTCCTTGGAACTAAAGGGAACAATGAATCACGCGCGCATGATGCGAGCATAGATTTGATTGTCATCGCGATAGCAGCTACAGGCGGCCTCTGCTAAGCCTTTGCGGTTGAGGACGGTCACCTGCCCGCGGTGATATTCAATGAACCCCTTTTTTTGGAGAGCAACGGCGGCGATCGTAATGCCGACTCGACGCACGCCGAGCATGTAGGCCAAAAATTCCTGCGTGACCCCGAACGTATCGCCATGCGCTCGGTCTTGCATCATTAAGAGCCAACGACCGAGGCGTGCATCGATTTGATGAAACCGTGTACAGGCCGCCGAGGAGGCGAGCTGTGTCATCAGCACATATACGTAGCGTCCTATCAGGCGCTGCAGAGGAATACAGCGATCGAGCTCCGAGCGGAATGCCCGAATGGGCACGCGGTGTGCCGTTCCTGAGCCTTGCACCAGCGCGTGCAATGGTTGAGTGAGGACCCGAAGGGCCACTTGTGCGCCAAGAAGGCCCTCGCGACCGACCATGCCGACCTCGAGTACCGGTTTGCCTTCGATGGTCGTTACCAGTGAAATGAAGCCATCCACAGGAAAGTAAACAAAATGGGTTGGCTTTCCGGCTTCGCCGAGCACGTCGGATTGTGCCAGCTGTACGAGTTCGGCGATTCCCAGCAGCCGCCGACGGTCTTTCGCGGGCAACAATTCGATTAAGTGATTTTCAGCAGTACTCAATGCGGGCGCTCTAGAAAGAGAAAGAACCCGTCAGTGTCCCGCACCACGTGCGGGATCACCGTCTGCTAGCACACGGACTGCGTCTTTCTTTGGTCTTGCCTCAATGCGCCGTGGTAGGAGGGAGCAAGCGGTCGTACTCTTTCTTGACCACCGCATAGCACTCACAGCTGCGTTTTTCCAAACCCGCCCGATCGAGCACCGTGATGTGGCCGCGCGCATATTGAATTAATCCGGCATGCTGCAGCTTGAGCGCACCCTCGGTGACCCCTTCGCGGCGAACGCCCAACATATTGGCGATGAGTTCCTGGGTCATCACCAGTTTGTTGCCCTGCAGTCGATCGAGGCTAAGAAGCAACCAGCGACACAGTTGCTGATCCAGCGTGTGGTGCCGATTGCATACAGCGGTTTGCGCCATCTGTGTAATCAGCGCCTGGGTGTAGCGCAGCATGAGATGCAATACAGGGCCGGCACGATTGAATTCCTCTTTCATGACCTGCGCTCTTAAGCGAAGACCGGTGCCAGCGCTTTGAATGACGGCCCGACTGGGCGTGGATTCACCTCCCATAAATAAAGAAATACCGACGACGCCCTCGTTGCCGACGACCGCGATCTCAGCGGAGGCACCATTTTCCATCACATAGAGAAGCGAAACGATGGCGGTCGTCGGAAAATACACATGGCTTAAGGCGACGCCGGGTTCGTACAGGACGGATCCGAGCGGCATGTCGACGGACTCCAGGAGCGGCAACCAACGCTGCCCTTCTGCCGCGGGCAAGGCATCGAGCAGGTGGTTTTGCTGTGGTTGCTCCACCGTGGATTGTCCAGTCCTAGAAAACTGCAATCAATGCCGTGCGTTGTGAATTCGCTTGGCTAGCCGCCTACTATTCCCACGACGGGCAAAAATTCTCTGTACGGTGCCGAACATAGCAAACTTTATGCTCGAAGTCCGCCACGTCCGGTAAATATTTCAAAGTATGTTCGGCACCGCACAGACGACGGTTTTCCGGACGATTTACGCTGCACCCCAGCATAGTAGTTGACCCCCAAGGAACGGGATTTGCGCTCATCTTTTTTTTAGGCCTTTGCTCATTTCTGCGGCGTGAGGTCAATTGACATGGATAACTCCCAGGAGATTGCGTGCACGGTCGCCGCGATGGGTCGCGTTGATATCGTACCGACACTGCTGAAAGTACTTTGCGAGATGACCGGCCTACGGTTTGCGGCTGTGGCGCACGTTGAGGGAACGACGTGGACCGCCGATGCCGTGAGGGATGATCTTTCGTTAGGAGTACGACCCGGCGACGAGCTGTCCTTCACTTCGAGTCCCGGTTTTGACTGGCGCGCGACGCGCCTTCCCATCGTGTTCGAACAGGCGGGGATGGATTCCTCACCGAGCGGTCAGACTCTTCGTTCCATCAAAAGCTTCATCTCGGTGCCTATTATCATTGGTAGCGAGCGGCATTTTGGCGCGCTGTGCGCGCTGGACTCGAAGGCTACAAGCTTGCGCGACCCGCGCATTGTCTCAATGTTCAAGGAATTTGCTGCGCTGATTGCTTCCCAGCTCGAAGAGCACTCTACTCGCGAGCGAGAGCAGTCGGCGCTGCTCGATGAACGGGCTACGAATGAACTGCGCGAGCAATTCATCGCCATTTTGGGTCACGACCTCCGTAACCCTCTGCATGCCGTGTTTGCCGGCGCCGAATTGCTGGAGCGGAGACTCCCCGACCCGGCCCAGCGAATGATCGCCGCCCGAATCAAAACCCACGCCCGGCGCATGTCCTCGCTGATCAATGACGTACTCGACTTTGCGCGCGGCCGTTTGGGTGGCGGCATCGGCCTTGAATTGGCCGACGTCGATAACATCACTGACGGATTGACATCCGTGATTGAAGAACTTCAAGTTGCTCAACCCGACTGTAGGATTCAGTCGTGCATCGACGTCAATCGCTCAGTACCGTGCGATTTAGGCCGGCTGCAACAAGTGGCGTCGAATCTCCTGGCGAACGCTTTGACGCATGGCAAACCCGGCACTCCAATCACGATCACTGCACGGACGGATGAGCATGACTTGGTGCTACAGGTGTGGAATGCCGGCGTACCTATTCCGGCGGAGAGCATAGGGAAAATATTTGAGCCGTTTTGGCGAAATTCTGTGTCCCCGAGTCGCAATGGCTTGGGATTGGGGCTGCATATCTGTTCGCAGATCGTGCACGCTCACCGCGGACAGATCGCCGTTACCTCCAGCGCGGAACACGGCACGCAATTCACTGTGCGATTGCCTTTAAGCACGGTAGTTCGGCTGGCGATCTCGGCGTTGCCTGACAGTGTGCAGGATCTAATGTTCAATCCGCCGCTCGCGGCCTCTGGCACATCCGGCGCATCAATTGCTGCCGCGTCCTAGCTCGGCTTCAATTGACCTAGAGTCGAGGGAAACGCTAAGTCTGGAGTGCGCCAGCGGACAGACACGATTGACAACCGTGGAGATCAACGAGCGCTACCGCCTCTGCGGGGCGTCGTGAGCAATCTGGTTGCTATCATGGGGTTTCCTGCCAAGCATCTTGCCGGTGCAAAGCGGAGTTGCCAGGTCGAGATAGGGTGCGCTAGCAGACAGACAACCGCAACGCAACAGTGGCAGCATCCAGCGGTTTATGAAGGAACTCTTGCAACAGATAGATCCCGATTACTATCGCTCCGTGCAATTAGTCATTGCGCACGCCGAGCTCAAGCAATTGCGCCAGTGGCGCATCGGCGTCAAGAGACGGAGCAAAATTCCTCTCGGGATGTGTCGCTCCCCAGATAGCTCTCATCAGGTGTCCGGGCGCGCTGCTACAGTTCAGTCCCTTTCGGCAGCAGTGCCTGCCCACGGTTGAGAGTTCGGCGTCATTGGATCCATTTTTGCCGCGGCGGGCTGTCATCGATGTAACACATCGTCAACCCGTCAATGCAGGTGTGATATCTCCAGTTCCGAGTCGCACGTAATGGCTGTAGGAAACACATTAGTAACGTGACCTGCATCTCGGTAGAAGGGTTTGCCCGGACGCTATGTGCGATATCAGACAGACGAGAACAAACGCCGGTGATTAAACGAGCATAGGTGCGCAAGGATGGTGCTATGCCTCAAACAGTGCTTTTGATCCACAATGACGGCGCGCAGGCCAAAATAGTAGAAGACGCGCTTCTCAACTCACCTGACGGGTTCTTTATCGTCGAATGGGTCGAGCTATGCTCCGAAGCCTTGCAACGCTTGGGTAGGGACGGAAAAGAGCGCATAGCAGCGGTCCTGGTCAATCTATGCCTGGCTGACAGCGACGGAGTGGAAACCTTCGATCGGATATTCCAGATATCACCCGATGTTCCCATTCTGGTACTCAGCAGACTTGAGCATGAGAATGTCGCGAAACTTGCAGTGCAGCGCGGAGCTCAAGATTACCTCCTAGAAGAGGATCTCGACGGCTACTTACTGCCTAAGGCGCTGCGCAACATGCTCGAGCGCGCATCGAATGCCGAAGCTTTATTTAGAGAAAAGGAGCGCGCGCAGGTGACGCTCAATTCCATCGGGGATGCTGTCGCTTGCACCGATGTTGCGGGCAACGTGACCTTTCTCAATCCGGTCGCTGAAGCTCTGACGGGTTGGCTGGCCGGTGAGGCTGTCGGTCGGCCATTCGTTGAAGTATTTCGAATCATCGATGTTCCGGCTCGCCGCCGCGCGCTAAATCCCATGGCTTCGGTCGTTCAGACAAATCAGACGTTGAGTCTGCCTGAAGGCTGTATTCTGATCCGACGTGACGGACTCGAGTCCGCGATCGAAGACTCTACCGCACCCATCCACGATCGAAGAGGGCGCGTGACGGGCGCGGTCATGGTCTTTCACGATGTAACGCAGGCGCGCGCGATGTCTCAGAAAATGTCGCATCTGGCGCAATACGACTACTTAACGGATCTGCCAAACCGATTGTTGTTGAACGACCGCTTGACCCAGGCGATCTCTGTCGCGCATCGTCAGCAACAACATCTAGCAGTGTTGTTCGTCGATGTGGATCGCTTCAAACACGTTAATGATTCCCTAGGACATCTGATTGGCGACAAGCTCCTAGTGTCAATCGCTCAGCGTTTGGTCGCCGCCGTACGCAGCTCGGACACGATAAGCCGCCAAGGCGGGGATGAATTTGTGATTCTGCTGTCTTCCATCACGCAAGCAGCCGATGCCGCATTCAGCGCGCAAAAGATCCTCACGGTCGCCGGCATGCCCCACCGGGTTGAGGAGCATGATCTGCATGTCACTTTAAGTGTTGGAATCAGCATCTACCCGGATGACGGGAATGATGCGGAAACGCTGGTCAAGAACGCCGATATTGCAATGCTAGATGCCAAAGACGGTGGACGGAACAATTACCAGTTTTTCAAGCGCGCCATGAACGAGCACGCCCTGGAGCGTCAGTCCATTGAGGGCAGCCTGCGCCATGCGTTGGACCGCGGCGAATTCGTGCTTCACTACCAGCCGAAGTTGGATTTGAAAGCGCAGACTCTCACCGGCGCCGAAGCACTCATTCGATGGTGTCGACCAAAGCGAGGAATCGTGTTTCCGCGGGATTTCATACCCATTGCGGAACAGTGCGGTTATATCGTGCCCATTGGCCGGTGGGTGCTGCGCGAGGCGTGTCGCCAAAGGCGAAGCTGGCTGGACGCGCATCTTGCCGCAATACCGATAGCAGTCAACATTTCCGCGGTGGAATTGCGGTCGAACGACTTCGTGGACCATGTGCGCGCCATTTTACAGGAGACAGGATTGGCGCCGCAGTATCTTGAGTTCGAGTTGACCGAGACCGCGTTTTTGCAGGATCCGCAGTCCACCGTCGCTGTGCTGCGCGCACTAAGAGACATGGGCATCCAACTCACGCTGGACGACTTCGGCACAGGATATTCTAGCTTAAGCTATTTGAAGCGGTTTCCAATAAATGCTCTGAAAATCGATAAGTCCTTTGTGCAAGGACTATGCACTGACTCCTACGATTCGAAACTGGTAAGCGCCGTGATTAATTTGGGACGCAGTTTCCATCTCCAGGTGATTGCGGAGGGAGTTGAATCACAGGAACAGTTAATTGCGCTGAAAGCGCAAAACTGTGCGGAAGGACAGGGCTATTACTTTCAAAGACCCATTGCGGCTGATGAATTTGCCAAGTTACTGAGTACTGACCTGTCGGCAACCGTAGTTGCCTGATAACCGCCTGGTCGCTGTTTGCAGATAGCCACGCCGCCATACAACTTGGAGTTTCCGGAATAGCTGTGTCTTCCAGCGTACAGACCTGCTGGAGGCGTCGAGCGTAAACTGCACGATGCTCCATGAGTTTATCAAGACGAACCGCGCGATTTTGATTGATCAGTGCCGAGCGATGGTGGCGAGCAGGACTGAGCCTAAACCGACCGAAGATGATCTGACTCACGGCATACCGATCTTTCTCGATCAGCTCATCGAAACGCTGACTATCGAGAAAGCATCCGAACCGGTGCTCGGCCGCCCGGCGACGGACTTCCCTCGTGCCTATTCTTCCGAAATTGGATCGATGGCGGCATTGCACGGACGCGACTTACTTGAGCGTGGATTCACGCTTGAGCAGGTTGTTCGAGACTATGGCGATGTCTGCCAAGCAGTCACGAATCTCGCCTATCAGAAAGGTGCGTCGATCGAAGTCGACGAGTTTCGCACCTTCAATCGGTGTCTCGACAATGCGATTGCAGGCGCTGTCACCGAGTACGCATACCGGCAAGCTGCCATTACAACGGAGGATGGCTTCGAGGCTTTAAACTCAAGGCTGGGGCCCTTGGCCCACGAGCTGAGAAACTACCTGCATATCGCGAGTTACGCAGTCAAAGCAATCAAGGCCGGCAATGTCGGTATGTCGGGTGCGACGGGCGCCGTCCTCGATCGTAGCCTCATCGGCATGCGCAATCTCATTGATCGGTCATTGGCTGAAGTTCGGGTGACAGCGGGCCTGCCGCCACGCCTCAAGGATGTACGACTTGCGGATTTCCTAAGCGAGATTGCAGCCTCCTCATCGCTGGATCCGCTGGCACGCGAGTGCAAATTCTCGGTCACGCAGGTTAGCGAAGACATCCGGGTGCATGTGGATACGGAGATGCTGGCCGCCGCGGTGGGCAACTTGTTGCAAAATGCGTTTAAATTTACGAAGCGCCATACGGAAGTACGCTTGCATGCGCACATCGACGGAGGCCGAGTTCTGATCGACGTGGAGGATCATTGCGGAGGCCTTGCGACCGGTAGCACCGACAAACTGTTGTTGCCCTTTGTTCAAAACGGCGAAGATCGATCCGGGCTTGGGCTGGGCCTCGACATTTGTCGGCGCAGCGTTGAGGCTAACAACGGCGTATTGAGAGTTCGCGACGTACCAGGCGCCGGATGCGTCTTTACTGTCGACTTGCCTGCGCAAGGGCTCGCTCAGTCACTGAACTAGCGTATTAATTGTCAACGGTGGCACTGGCCCGACGCAATGGCATCCACACAGTCAATGCGGTGGCGCCCGCTTCATTATTGGATACTTCAACCTTGCCGCCGAAAATGCGGATCCGATGTCGCATTGATGCAAGCAGCATCGCTCGACCATCTGGTGGCTTTGCTGTATCCGGCGCGCCGTCATCCGAAAATTTCATCCAAAAGTTAGCTGGATCGGCTCGCACGGTGAGGTCAGTCGATTTTACTGCGACTCGCATAAGAGCAATCGATAGGGCTTCGTGAGCGATCCGGAAAAGTACGATAGCGGCACCCGCTTCGAATGCCGGTTCGACATCCGGGAATGCTTCACTGGATATGACTGCCAAATCGCCCCAAGTCTTCTTGAGCTGCCACCGAAGGGCGGCGAACAGGCCAAGGTCATCCAATATACTGGGCCTGAGTTCTTCAATTACTCGGCGCCTCAAATCAATCGCTTGTTGCAGCGTCTTTTTCACTCTTTCGAGACGCTCAAGCGCGTCTTGACTCAGCGCGGGTTTCATACGTCGCACCGAATCCAAGTCCATTACCGCGGCGCCCATGAGCCCGCCGAGTTCGTCATGCAACTCATGGGCGAGAGCGGTGTCTTTTAGTTCGGCGGCACTTTGCAAATGCGCAACCAATTCTTGAACCTCAAGCAGCGTTTCCTCAATTAACGCTGACATTGGAACCACCGCTTGTTTGCGAGGTAGGGACGCGGTGAATAACGGGCTGAGAGTGGGGGCGCATATCCGTTTGCTTAATGTCTTTAACTTTTGAGCGGGAAAGTTTGTCGCCATTGACTATGGCTTAGAACCACTTTAGATCTCTTTGGGCCGCGGCGCCAGCGTAAGCCGGAATCAAAGGTCGTAAGACTAGCCCTACTCAACAATCTGCTTTATGGCCGGGGGCAAGGTGCTCGAGCGTACAGACGTGGTCGGGGTCATCAAACTACGCTGATGCATGCTTCACGATTTTCTAATGACAAACCGCGCGCTCCTGATTGATCGGTGTCGCGTTATGGTGGCGAGCCGATCCTTGCCTAAGCGAGCGCGTCCGGAACTAGCACACGGGATCCCCGTCTTTCTCGATCAGGTGGCCAAGGCGTTGGCGATCGAGCAACACGTCGCGGTTGTGGACGGCGCGATTGGGTCAAATAATCCCTCTGGCCGCGAATCAGGCGTGGGCACGATAGCGACGCTGCATGGGCAAGATCTATTTGAACAAGGGTTTTCCGTCGAGCAGGTGATCAGAGATTATGGGGATGTCTGCCAAGCGGTCACAGGTCTCGCCGCGGAGGTTGGGGCGCCGATCTCGGCCAACGAATTTCGCACCTTCAATCGCTGTCTCGACGATGCAATCGCGGGCGCGGTTTCCGAATATTCGCATCTGAAGGACACGCAGACGACTGCAACCGACACAACCACGATCAGCGCAGAAACTGGAATCGAGGAGCTGAAGGCGTTGGAATCCGAGTTGACCCAATCGAGAATCGCATTGGCCGACACAGCAGCAGCGCTTGCCACGGCGCAGCAACATGCGCGTGAGGCCCAGGTGCGCGCACTACACGACTCTCTCACTGGGCTTCCTAATCGAGAATTGTTCGATGATCGCCTGGCCCATGCGATTGCACTCGCGGACCGCCACGACTGGACACTCGCGGTGATGTTTCTTGATCTGGATCGATTCAAAAGTCTCAATGACGCACATGGGCACATGGCTGGTGATGCCGCATTGAAAACAATCGCGCAGCGACTGTTGCAGTACGTGCGAGACGAAGACACCGTGTGCCGCAATGGCGGTGATGAATTTCTATATTTATTGATGAATCCGAGAGGCAAAAAAAATATCGAACATATTTCGAACTCGGTGCTGAGGACCATTTCTCAACCGGTCGCAATAGCGGATCAGGAACTGACCATCAGGGCGAGCATTGGTATTGCCATTTATCCTGATGACGGCGCGAGCGGCGAACAATTGATCGCAAAAGCAGACGCGGCGATGTATCTGGCAAAGCAGCACGCGCGCGGAGTTGCATTTTTCGATCGCCAAAGGATGCACGCGATTACCGGATAGGCAGGCGGGTTTTTGGAATCTTTCCTACGATTGCAGTTTACTCTGTGCGGTAGCGAACATACGCCGATGTCGCTGCCGCATAAACTCCGCACCACCGCGGGGGGGCCACTGGTCCGATCCGGTCCAATTACTGAGCGCTTTCCGCCAATCGAAGCATTCTGCACTAGAAACAATGCGATGAGAGGTCCACTACGATGCTGATACTTACCAGGCGCATCGGCGAAGCCGTGATGATTGGTGACGAGGTTTCCGTGACGGTGTTGAGCATCAATGGTGCTCAAGTTCGGCTCGGTGTGAATGCTCCGAGAAATGTGCCAGTTCATCGTGAAGAGATCTACGAGCGCATCAAACAAAATGAAGCAGAAAGGACCGAATCGTAGGTTCGGCCGTCGCAGATGATTTGCTGCATGCACCTTTAGCAAGTACCGGTTGTACAGGCTGCAGTGCGGATAAAGAGCAGGGGGAACCGACATGACCGCGACTTTGGCCGCGCCCGCTAGCAATGCGATAGTCAATCCTGCGCACGAGACGCCGCTGTCTCCCTGGTGGCTGCGTGCCATCGCAATCGTCATGGTGATCGGCTTTACGGTGTTGATTGCGATCACGGCGCTCGCCTATCGCAACGCGCCGCCCATTCCCCATTTAGTTGCCGATCCGCAGGGCAAGCCCCTGTTCACCGATGCCGATATCGGCGATGGCCAGGCTGTGTTTCTGAAATACGGATTGATGGACAACGGCAGCATCTGGGGTCATGGCGCCTACCTCGGCCCGGACTATTCGGCGCAAGCCCTGCACTCCATGGGAGAGGATGCTGCGGCGGCGCTGGCGCAGACACAATTCGAGAGGCCGCTCGTGGAACTGGACCCGATGCAGCGCGCCGGGTTGCAAGCCGAAGTGGCGTTCATGCTGAAAACTAATCGCTACGATTCCGTTAGCGGTGTACTGACGCTGACTTCAGCGGAAGCGCAGGCGTGGAGGCGGCAGATCGGCTATTGGACGGACTACTTCAAGCGTCCCGCCGGCAACGGAGGGTTGAAACCGAACTTGATAAGCGACCCGGCCGAACTGCGTGCGTTTACCGCGTTCGTGACGTGGGCGGCATGGGCTTCCGTGGCAAATCGCCCTGGGCAGGATCATTCGTACACCAACAACTTTCCATACGATCCGAGCGTCGGCAATACGCCGATTCCGGGCGCGCTCCTGTGGAGCGCATTGAGCTTGCTGGTATTGCTGGCCGGTATCGCCGCGGTTCTCCTGGCATTTGGAAAATTCGACTATCTGGGCTGGATCAGCCGCGGTCATGTAATCCGTGCCTACGTGCAGCCCGGTGAGGCCAGTCCCGGCCAACGCGCGCTGGTCAAGTTCTATGTCCTTGTCGCGCTGGTATTTCTGTTCCAAACCCTGGTGGGCGGCGCCACCGCGCACTATCGCGCCGACCCTAGCAGTTTCTACGGCTTGCAACTCGAGAACATCTTTCCGAGCAATTTGATGCGTACCTGGCATTTGCAGAGCGCCATCATGTGGATCGCCACCTCCTATGTCGCGGCCGCACTGTTTCTGGGTCGCACCCTGCGCCGCGACGAGCCGCGCGGTCTGGCGATGTGGACGCACCTGCTATTCGCCGCCTTCGTCGCCGTGATCGTCGGCAGTCTGCTCGGCGAATGGGCTGGCATTTCGCAATTGCTTGACCGCTGGTGGTTCTGGATCGGCAACCAGGGTTGGGAATATCTGGAGTTGGGCCGCATCTGGCAATACCTGCTGGCGATTGGCCTGTTGGTCTGGTTTGCGTTGCTTTGGTGGGTGGCGCGTCCTGCCAAGGTGGAAAACGTTGAAGCGCGGCCGATCGTCTGGATGTTTTTCGTCGCCGCTCTGTCCATCCCGCTGTTCTATCTCCCGGCATTGTTCTTCGGTGCGAAAACCAATTACACGGTGGTCGATACCTGGCGCTTTTGGATCATCCATTTGTGGGTCGAGGGCTTCTTCGAGTTCTTCGCCACCACCATCGTGGCGCTGGCCCTGTACCAGCTTGGGTTAACCCGGCGCAACACGGCGCTGCGGGTGATCTATCTGGATGCGATTCTCTACTTCCTCGGCGGACTGATCGGAACCGGCCATCATTGGTACTTCACCGGGCAGGCTGGCTTCAACATGGCGATGTCGGCGCTGTTTTCCGTGCTGGAAGTGGTGCCCTTGACGCTTCTCACGCTCGACGCCTGGGATTTTGTGCGCACGACCCGCAGCGAGGGCGAATTCGCCGGCAAGTCGACTGCGATCCCGCACAAATGGACGTTCTACTTTTTGATGGCGGTCGGCTTCTGGAATTTCGTCGGCGCCGGCATGTTCGGATTCCTGATTAATCTTCCCATCGTCAGTTACTACGAGGTCGGCACGCAATTGACGCCTAACCACGGTCACGCGGCCATGATGGGCGTGTTCGGCATGTTGGCAATTGCTCTGATGGTATTCGTGCTGCGTCAGGCCAGCGACGATGCACGCTGGGAGGGGATCGAAAAATACGTCAAGACTGCTTTTTTCGGGACCAACATTGGCTTAAGTTTGATGGTGCTATTCAGTCTGTTCCCCAGCGGCGTGCTGCAAGTCTGGGACGTCGTGCAGCACGGCTACTGGCATGCGCGCAGCCTCGACTATATTGGCAGCGGTCGTTCGCACCTGATTGAATGGCTGCGGCTGCCGGGCGATCTGGTCTTCATTATCTTTGGGGCGATTCCCTTGGTGATTGCATCAATCAAGGGCTATTTTGGCGTGCGCACGCACGCTGCCCTTGTCTCACAACTTGGGTGACGCGCGAGACGAAAGAGCGCTTCGCGGCGGTTGCGCGTCACCAAGGATTGTCTGACTCGGCGCTTCTGAAGCGCTTGGTCGAGCTCATGCTGCAGAGCGCCATGCCGCAGAACTGGGGACGTCAGGGGGCACCGGCCGGGCCTCTCTGCTTATTCGCGAATCGTGGCTGAATTTGAACGGTCTCGAAAGGCTTGAGACAATTTGACGAAGCTGAGCAATCAGGCGATGCCGCGCTACTGATGGGTTTCGAGAGACCGTCGCGCCAGCGCCGCGCTGAGCTCTTGGGGAAGGCGATCGACCCCTGGGATCACAAAGCGGCCGACGAAGAACGTCGATTCGAAGGACTGCCGCCGGTCCATTTCAGGCGCCGCGAGGTCTCGCTTGCCGGGCGTTCAGTCGTCCGCCTTAATCTTAATGTCGTTGTGCACCGATACCACGTGTTCGGTATCGCGCGCTATTGACACAGCCTTGTCGATCGCCGCCTGTGATCTCGCCGTCCCGCTCAGCCATACGGCGCCATCTTTGTCCGTATCGACGTGGATTCGCCCGAGACTCGTAATGTGCTCTGCTGCGAGCTTGGTCTTGATCTTTGTCGTGATGGCAGAGTCCTTAACAAAGGCTCCCGGATGCGAGCGATCCGCATCGGAATCCTTGTCCGCCATGACCGCGGCCGAGGCGAATAGAGCGCAGAGAGCCAACGCGGTTGGCACTATTATTGATTTCATAGCCGATCCTCTAACTGTTTGATTTTCTAGCGATGCCAGACAGGAACTATGATGCTGCGCTCTAAGTGCCTTGGTTTCTGTTCGTTATCGTACATAGCAGGGGAAACTACCGAAGACTCCTCCGCTGGCTCGCGTGACGAATAGCGGTGGCATGATCATGTTGCTTGCCGGATTGTGACCTGGTTCGTCTGAGTGCTGATGTGGCAACCATGAATGCCACGATCGAGGCAACCGCCGGGCGAAACTGCCGCTAAACCGCCTTCAACCGGCCAATGGACTAAACCGCTCGCGCGGTAGGCGTGGGCTTCGGTTGGCGTAGGTGGATGGCTGATCTCTGAGGCTCTGTTTCGTATGTTGCAACCGAGGCATTCCGCCTCGTTTGCAACCGGAGCAGAGCCATGAACGATTCGACCCGAGAGATTTCCCCCCTTCGTCAACGGATTCTGGAAGATATGCGGCTGCGCAAGCTCGCACCCCTGACCCAAGCCTCATACGTGCGCAGTGTTCGGCGACTGACGGCCTATCTTAGGCGAGCGCCCGATACCGCCACGGTCGAGGATCTACGCAACTTTCAGCTGCACTTCGTCGATCGCGGCACCTCGCCGATCACGCTCAATGCAACGATCACTGGCTTGAAGTTCTTCTTCGATGTCACGCTTGATCGTGCGGAGCTGATGGCGAAGATGACGCCGGTGTTTGTGCCGCGGACATTGCCCGTCGTCCTGAGCCGCGAGGAGGGTCCTGTAGGGTACTGGTCTAGGCAGTCCGAGTGCGCAGCCGGCCCTCGTAATCACGTTTTCCGAGCGGCACACTCCGCGTGCGCAGGATGTCGTATGCGGTGACGGCGTGAAAATAGAAGTTGGGCAGCGAAAACGAAAGGATGAGGGTCTCCGACGTGAAGGCTAGCCTCCGCGGGCCGATCTGAAGATCGAGGTTCTTGCCCGCCCAGCTGTTGACCTCGTCGGGGGTGAACGCCTTTAACGCCGTTTCCGCCTTGACGATCATGGCCTGCAGTTCGGCGAAAGGAACCGGTCCGACCAGTGCGGGCGGGGCGAACACGCCGGTCTTCGTGGCCTCCAGCCCCCACACTGAATGATGCCAGGCCGCTTCGATCTGAAAATGGAAGGGTGCCATATCGTCAAAGAGCCGGGCGTGCACGAAGTCGTCTGGATCTGCGCTGGTCTCGGAGCAGTGCTTGGCCGCGCGGTCGAGGAAACCCCCGACGGCCTTCACGGTCTGCAGGAAGGTCGGCACGCTCAGGTCGTAGAGTGATATCGCCATCGGCTTCCCCTTAGCTTAAACCGGCTTCCGTCAGTGCCGGCGAACCTGCGCTGTTGCGGAGGACAAAGACTCGTGGATGGCGATCACAACTCATCAAGAATGTCAGGGATATCTCGGCGACCGTGAATTACGCGGACGATCTCGATGACGCCGCGACGCTCGCGATAGAAAACCAAATAGTCATCGTGCGTGAGCAGCCTTAAGCGGAGCCGTCGATGACGAAATACCTTCCCCATTTTTGACTGATCTGAGAGTAATTGAATCGACTCATCGAGTGAGCGAAGCACCTGCGCCGCCGCGCGAGGATTATCGCTGGCGATGTAGTCGTAAATATCGTCAAAATCGGCGAGCGCAGCGAGTGAGTTCTATTCGACGCGGCATCAGCTCCGAGCCCGACGGGCGCGAGCGGCAAGTCGGCGGCGACCGCGACGGATAATCTTTTCAATATCGAATTCAACCGCTGGTCCGGAGTCGAGGCCTTTCTGGACTTCTGACTGCAACCAAGCGAGCTGCTCGCTGCGACGCTTTTGATGCGAGACTGCCGCGACGATGGCGGCTTCGCGACTGCGATACGTCCCCTCGCGTACTTGAGAGGCTACGAATTTCTCAAGGGCGGCTGGCAATTTTATGGCGTTGGTGGGCATGGCCACTCCAGTATATGAGACACGCGTGCATCGTCAAACCGGAAGATCGGCACCGTAGCGAAAACGTCGCGTTTGATGGCTTTTCATGCGCTACGGTGCCTATTTCGAGTGAGGGCTGGCCTGCTAAGTCATTGAAAATTAAGAACCTATCAAATCATCTGTGCGACTTCGAATCAGGTGCCAGGCGGTTCGAATTGGTCCGGGCGCGCCAAAATCAAAAGCCGCTGTTCGCGGCGATCAGCATATTGGCGGTAAATTCGAACCGCCGACAGACAACAATACGGTTCGACAACCTAGGGTCAGCGAAGCGCGCGGCGCGAAGCGCCGGGTAATCCGTCCCGGCAAGCAAATCTCAAAGGGTCTTAAATACACCTTGGCGACGCTCGCGTTGCAGCTCCTCTTGACCGCGTCCCAGCAGTACGCGTAATAATATTGAACACGTGCATCTTGCGCGTGAGTACTACAAAAAGGGGACTGACATGATTCGAAGGATCGGACTCGCCATTTGTTTGATGGGCGCGGCGTACACCGCTTGTGCCGGCTACGCTTGGAGTGACTATCAGCCTAAGGCTCCGCCCGCGGCGAAACCAGCGCTGAGCACTCACGGCTACGCTTGGAGTGACTATCAGCCTAAGGCTCCGCCTGCGGATCGACCGGCGCTGAGCACTCGCGGCTACACGTGGAGTGAATATCAGCCTAAGGCTCCGCCTGCGGATCGACCGGCGCTGAGCACTCACGGCTACACTTGGAGTGAATAGCAGCGGCAAACCCGGCCTTCAGAGAACTCGGCTGCGCAGTTCACGGGCTATGCCGGGAGTCTCTGATGATTTGATGCTTTGAGTCGTGCCTTCGAACGGTCGAAGGCACGACTTTTGCCGCCTCGCTTACAGCGTGCGCGTGGCGACGGAGGGGTCCACCAAAGTTGCCCGACGTGCAGGAATCCACGCCGCAAATTGCCCAAGTATCCACAGGATGGGCGCGCTAGCCAGCAAAAAATAGGGATTTAGTTTCGGCACGCCGTACTGACGACTCAGCCAAGCGCTGACGGCAAGCGCCAACACGCAACCTACCAGCAACCCCGCCGTCGTCAGCAATCCGTTCTCGACCATGAAGTATTGCAATATGTCGCGTCGACGAGCACCAAGAGCGCGGCGCGTGCCGATCTGACGCGTACGGGTGCTGACGTTGAACACGACCAGACCGGAAATGCCCAGGCAAGTAGTGGTCAGCACGAGGGCGGCCGCGGTGATCAGAAAAATCTCCATGTTTCTGTCAGCGAGCTGCAGTCTTCGCTTGAATTGCTCCACCGGCCGCGCGTACTTGAGGACACGATCTGCATTCGAGTGCGCCAGATGAGTCTGCGCAGCTGCCAGAAGCTGGTCGCGCTGGCCCGGCAAGGTCCGGACCAGGTAAATGAGGCTGCGTGCCTCGGGTAACCTCGGGAACAGCGCTACCTGATAGCCCGTGCGCCAGCCGTGCGGCAGCGATCCGATGAGATTGTCGATGATGCCGATGACCGCCGCCGGTTGGCCTACGGAATCGAATATGGTCCTGCCCAAGGCATTTCCCCCCGGGTAGAGAACATCGGCCGCGGCTTGAGTGATCAGAACCTCGGGCACGAATTCGCTGCTGCGCTGGGTTAGGGGTGCCTTGATTTCATCGGCTCGAAATTGCCTTCCGGCGCGCAGGTGGCCTCCCAGCGCTTCCAATCCGTGTTCGTCCATGGAAAAAGCATTGAGCTCGTGGGGCGGACCACTCTGGGTGGGGTTGCTCCAAATGTCCGTCGAAAATCCCGTTTGACTGAAGGGGGCCGCGTCGGTGGGGGCAGCCGCCACCACGCCGGGAAGCCCGCGCAGGTACGCAAGATCCTCCTGCAGGGACGCCTGGTATTGAAAATGTTCGTTGAACGCGGCGGTCGATACAACAAACTGGTTCGCGTCATCAAGACCAGTCGGCTTGCCCAAGGCTTCGATACGCTGATGCACGATCCAGGCTGAATTGGCCAAAACAGCCAGGGCAATGGCAACCTGAAAGACGACCAGCAATGCACCGGTGCGATTGCGCAAGAAGGAAGAGCAAATCGGGGCCAAATTCAGATCCATCATTGTGGGCTTTTCAAGTAGGTCGCCGGCGGCAATCGCGCCAACCGCCATGCCGGGTAGAAGCCCGCACCCAACGCAGCAATCAGCGCCAGGGTCAGTGCCCAAAGCACACTTCCCCAGCGAACATGGGTAAGTTCCTGGTAGCCGCCGGGCCCAATCGAGCCCCAGGCATACAGAGCATGCACGCCTTGGAGCCCAAACGCCGCGAGTAGCAGTCCCAGCGCCGCGCCGCCCGTCGCCAGCAGTCCCGCTTCGGTCAGATATTGCCAAAAAATTTGCGCTCGCGTTGCACCGAGCGCGCGCCGAATCCCGGCACCGGGTGCCGATTTCAAGAATTTCGCCAGCAACATGCCGACGGTGTTCAATAAGCAGATGGCCAAAAACGCGAACGCAACACCCACCAGCATGCGGTTATCGTTGTCGACGACCTCCTGGTCGATCAGCCATTGCCGCACATTCGTCAGCCGGTTGTTCCGTGGCCTCCCGAAGCGTCCGGCCCGGTGCTGATCGGACCAATAGGCGTCGAGGAAGGCCTGCATGCGCTGGCGCGACTCGGCGTCGTTGAGTTGCACCCACATCTGCAGCCAAACGCAGTCCGATTGCAGGAACTGCTGGAATGACCCAATCGGGTCATTCCGCCAGCAGGCAACGCGCCCGCCATTCGGGAATCGTCCCAGCGCCTGCGCCCAACCGAAGGGTACGTACGCATCCTCGAGCGCGTCAAAGGCTCCGCGGTTCAAATCGAAAAACTTCGGCAGCGGGAACCAGGTGTTCAAGACCCCATTGATTCGAAAATCCCGATTGTTCCAGCGCAGGGTCCGCCCGACGCTGTTGGCGCCGCCAAAAAGCTTCTCGTTCAGCTCGCGGCTGATCACGATCACGGGTTCCGCGCCCTGGTCCAACTGGGTCGACCAGGCGCCGCCGTACAGAAACGGCACATCAAACATGGCGAAGAAATCCGCGCCGGTCACGCGTGTCGAGACCGGCACAGGTTGCGTATCGGCAGCACCTCCGCCGGAGATGACATCTTGGGTGCGGAACATGGCAGCCTTGCGTGCCGGAATAGTCGAACCCAGCAGGAACTTGACGTCTTTATATGCGAGCTGCGTTGGCGGCAGGTTCGGCCGCTTCGGATTGGCAGCCTCATTTGGATCCCATGAATCAATGGTGACGGCGTAGAGCTGACCGCTTTTCCAGCGAATTGGATCGTTGGACGTGCCCTCATACACGGTCAGGGTGACGATGCACGTTGAGATGCCGACCGCGATCGCGCACAGCATGAGAAGCGTCAGTCCCGGCGTGCGCTTAAAGCTCTCGAGCGCCAGTCGAAAATGATAACCGAACATGAGATTCCTTCTCTAGGCCAGATCAGCGCGCGGCGCCGGCCTGCTGGGCGGCATATCGGCAGAAACGATCTGCCCATCGACAATGTGCACAGTGCGATTTGCCCGTTGGGAAAGCTGTGGATCGTGGGTGACCAACACGATGGTAGTACCCGCGACGTTTATTTTCTCGAGCAGGGCCAACACCTCAGCCGCCATGGTGGAATCCAAATTACCGGTCGGCTCGTCCGCCAACAAAAAAGCAGGTTCCCCGACCAGTGCCCGCGCAATCGCAGCCCGCTGCTGCTGGCCGCCTGAAAGCTGCGCGGCTATGTGCCGTTTGCGACCGGACAGCCCGACAAGTTCCAAAACTCCGTTGATCCGCTCGCGACGCTCTGCAACCTTCATACGCCGGTAGCGCAAAGGTACATCCACATTGTCGTAAATGCTCAGGTCCGGCAGCAGATTGAAGCTCTGGAAAATGAAGCCAATCTTGGCATTGCGCAGCAAGGAGCGATCATCATCGGCAAGGTGGCTGACATCGCGACCATCCAGCTCATAATTGCCCGAATCAAAATTCTCAAGCAGTCCGGCGATGTTCAGGAACGTGCTCTTGCCGGAGCCGGAGGGCCCGGTTACGGCTACAAACTCGCCCGCCTTGACCTCGAGAGAAAAATCGTACAACGCACGGGTTTCAATGTGGTCTGTGCGGTATGTTTTGGTCAGCCGACTCATCCTGAGCATGCATGCATCCAGCGTATTCTACGAGCATCGCATCGAGTACTGTTTAGCGTGACCGGCGACGTTCGTCAAGCGACTAAAATCGTCAACGCCCCGTCGGTGCCCTCGGCGGGCGTCTCTGAACATGTCACCAACGACGCCGCCATCCAGCGGTTCAAGGGCCGATCGGTGCGTTTCTCACCCGGATTCCCGCTCAGCACTGGCAAGCGTCCACCACAATGGAAATTGGGCGCGGCCGGTCCCCCGCACGCGCATCATGATCGGGAGTTCGCTGGATGTATCCAAGGGAGTAGTGCGGACGATTCGATCATGGGAAACCAGGCATGTCCGCCGCCTAAAACCCGCCCGTGTCTCGGGTTGGCCAATAGAATTGAGGCTGGCCAAGAACCGCGAGGTACGTTGGGAGGCAAGACTACACTTTCACGGAATGTCCAAAGAGATGAGGAAGCATCAGCGTCGGTGCGATCCGCTATCGGAGCGAAGCCCAGGCTTCAAGTCGCAACCTTCACGAGCAGGCCTTTTACACGGCTCGCGAGCGCTTCCATGGAAAAAGGCTTGGTCAGTACCGACATCCCGGCCTCAATATGTCCGTGGCTGAGAACCGCTTTTTCCGCGAATCCAGTGATGAAAAGTACCTTAACTCCAGGGCGCAATATGCGCGCCGCCTCGGCGACCTGCCCCCCATCCATTCCCCCGGGCAGTCCGATATCCGTGATCAACAGGTCGATGCGTACGGCCGAGCGAAGTATTTTCATTCCTTGAGAACCGTCTACGGCTTCGATTGCCGCGTAACCGAGTTCCCTGAGCACATCGGTGACCAGCATTCGCACGAGGGGCTCGTCATCGATGACCAATACCGTTTCGCCGTGCGTCGCATGGGGCATGTCCGACAAATCAGGCGGCACTTCTATGGTCTCAGCCGCGCCGATGTGTCGCGGCAGATACAAGCACACGGTTGCGCCTCGACCGACCTCCGAATAGATGCGGACTTGGCCGCCCGATTGACGCGCGAAACCATAGGTCATCGAGAGTCCGAGTCCAGTCCCAGCGCCCAGGGGCTTGGTGGTGAAAAAGGGATCAAAAGCGCGCGCGATCACCGCGGGTGTCATGCCCACGCCCGTGTCCGTGACGGATAGCGTCACGTATTGTCCCGCTGGTACGTCGCGCTCTCGAGCAGCGCGCTCGTCAAGCCACTGGTTGTTGGTTTCGATCATGAGTGACCCGCCGTCTGGCATTGCATCGCGAGCGTTGATGCATAAGTTCAGGAGCGCGTTCTCCAGTTGATTCGGATCGACTTCCGAGGTCCACAGCTCGGCGGCGCCGACGACTTCCATTTTTATCGACGGACCGACCGTGCGGCGAATCAACTCCGCCATGTCGGCCACTAGCCGGTTGATGTTGGTCGGCTTCGGTTCCAACGACTGACGCCGGGCGAAGGCCAGCAACCGATGAGTGAGCGCAGCAGCTCGTTTGGTGGCACTCTGAGCGGTGACAATATAGCGCTCTGCCTCCTTATAGCGTCCTTGCAGCAGGCGACCGCTCAGGAGTTCAAGACTCCCCGAGATCGCCATCAGCAGATTGTTAAAGTCATGAGCGATGCCGCCGGTGAGTTGTCCGACGGCTTCCATTTTCTGCGACTGGCGCAAATCGTCGAGTGCTGCCGATAACTCGGTTTGCACGCTCCGTTCCTGCGTAATGTCGCGCCCGCTGCAATAGAATTTGCCCGCTTCCGGCACCGCCGCCCATGACAGCCAGCGATATTCACCATCCGTTCGGCGGTATCGGTTCTCGAAATGCAGCACTGATTTGGTTCCCGCCACCTCTTGAAGACTAGTGCGAGTCTTCTCCACATCTTCCGGATGAATCAAATCAAAGATCGAGGTCGTGAGAATCGCTTCCGAAGTCCACCCAAGTGCGAGCTCCCAAGCGGGATTGGTGACTTCGAAATAGCCCTCCGCGTTGAGAATACCGAGTAGGTCACTACTCACTTCCCACAGGCGACCACGATCTATGGATTGATTGCGCATCAATGGACTAAAGGCGACATTTGATCTTGGCACGCGCGCCTCCCTTCAAAGAGCAGCTGCGATCTGGATCGGACTTGGCGCCATTGGAACGCCAAGGCGTTTTTGGAAGAGATTGTTACGCCTCTGAGGAACAAAGGCATTGTAGTTCCTTCGGCGCAAACGTCTGTGCGTTACCGAACACAGGAAGCGTGTCGGCCATGAATCGGGACCGACTGGGCGAGCCGACTCGGATGATGCGGTCGCTTCCAGTTCGCTATGACATGAAGCGCGCGTAGGTGTTTCGTGCCGTTTCGTAACAGCCGCAGGATTCCGATTCGAGCGCTTTGCGATCGACGATGGTCAAGACGCCGCGCACATACTTGATCATTCCTCTACGCTGCAATGTTCCCGCCGCTTTTGCGATCCCGACTCGTCGCACCCCCAACAAGTGAGCGATGAGCGCTTGAGTCACGCTGAAGGAATCGGCATGCGTACGATCGTGAGTCATCAGCAGCCAGCGCGCCAATCGTTGGTTTATTTGATGAAATCGCACACATCGAGCTTCCAAGGTGAACTGTAAAAGGGTCACTTGTAAGTAACAACTGAGATTCCGTTGAAGTGCGCGGCTGCCGGCCAACTCACGATTGAATGGCCCGGTGGGGATGCGCCAAGCCGTTCCAGGACCACGGACGCTCGCCTGCAGAGGCATGCTGCCTACGGCCAGGACCACCTGCAGACCTAACATGCCTTCACTTCCCACCATGCCGATCTCCAGCACGGGAGAGTCCTTGCTGGATGTTGTCAACGATAGGATGCTGCCCGTTGGAAAATAGACGTGGCGGGTGGGTGCATCGCTTCCCGACACGATGCGGCCGTGAATCAGGTCAACCGGCTCGCAAATTGAAAGCAAACGGTTTCTGGCAATACGCGGAAGCGCATCGATCAAGGTGTTCGTGACCGAGGGCAATGGCGCGATCCTCCACGCTGGCACCCAGAGCCTAGGGTAAGGGAGGAGGGCCGACTGTCTGCCAGCGCACAGAGCGGGGTGCTAGGTCGCGATTCCCTGCGGCAGCAATCGATCGTACTCGCGCTTGACCACCGCGTAACACTCACAAGTGCGCTGCTCGAGTCCGGGCCGATTCAGTACCGTTATATGCCCGCGCGCATACTTGATCAGCCCCAATTTCTGTAAGCCAAGCGCGCCTTCCGTAACGCCTTCGCGCCTCACCCCGAGCATGTTGGCGATCAGCTCCTGCGTCATCACAAGTTCATCACCTTCCAGCCGATCTAGGCTCAGCAACAACCATCTACACAGCTGCTGATCGAGGGAGTGATGGCGATTGCACACCGCCGTCTGCGCCATTTGCGTAATCAGAGCTTGTGTATATCGCAACAGCAGGTGCAGTACCGGGCCGGCCTTGTTGAACTCATCCTTCATGATCTGCGCCTTGAGGCGACAGCCCAGGCCTGCGCTTTGCACCACCGCGCGGCTGGGGGTCGATTCGCCGCCCATAAACAGAGACACGCCCACGATCCCTTCTTTGCCCACCACGGCAATTTCGGCCGACGCCCCGTTTTCCATTACGTATAGGAGCGACACGATCGCTGTGATGGGGAAATACACGTAGTTAAGCGTCACACCAGGTTCGTAGAGCACCTCTCCAAGCGGCATATCAACCGCTTCGAGGGATCCAGACCAACGCTTCCACTCCGTTACCGGTATGGATGCAAGGAGTTGGTTTTTCTTGAAGTGGTCAGTGAGCGGCACGCGATGAACCGGAAGTGAAGTACAAGCTGATGGCAGACTGGCCCAGAATTTCCTGCTTTGATCGACAGAGCTGCGACGTGTCTGGTGTATGTTCGCTACCGCACACTGTATCACTTGTGCACCGGCGCCGATGTTTATCTTGCGCCAGCAACACGCAAGGACGCCGCGAGGGTCGCGCCGCTGTCCTACGAGTGATCGCATTCGAGGCCTACGCCTGAATTCCTAACTGCGCCCACACTGCGTGCGCTAGGCGGTTTCCGGTTACGTTGCTAGCCTTCTTCACTTGGTATCGGTTCAGCAAGGGCACCCAAGCACTTTATTCAGGCTGGGGGACCGCCACACCTCTTTTTAGGAATGGGATGCGACCCTACGCACCGTTTTGTTGCCGCATGAGCGGCACGGCGGTTGCGGTGAGGCACGCGCTGTCAATCAGTCGAATCACAAAAGGTACCTTCAGTATGGACACACGATATTTGAATTCAATCGGAGCGGCGATCGCGCTCAGCATCATCGCAACAGCGGCATCCGCCAAGAGTCCTGTGGCCGATGAAACTATTGCAGTTGCGAAGGCTGCCGTTGAGCGGGCGGAGCAATCTGGGGCGCCACAGGCCGCTCCGGTGGAGCTCGCCTCTGCGCGGGACAAACTTGCACGAGCGGTGAAAGCGAATGCGGATCACCAGCCAAAGCCCGCGATTGCGATGGCGGATCAAGCCACGATAGACGCGCAAGTGGCAGAGGCGAAGGCCCAGAAGGAGCGCGCAGCCAAGGCTGCGTCTGAATTTGACGCCAGCATGGCAACCCTGCGGCAGGAATCGAACCGCAGCTCAACGTCCAATCAATAAGGATATATATGAACACTAGAATTTTGATCGGAGTAGGGATGGCGCTGGCTATGGCTGGCTGCGCATCGACACCCAAATCTAACGAAGCCCTGGAGAGTGCACGAAGTGTCGTCCAGGCGGCGGAAGCGGATCCCAACGCGGCGAAGTATGCGCCAGTCGACTTACAGACGGCCAAGTCCGATCTGGCTGTCGCCGACGCTGCATTCATGAGGCGCGATGAGCCAAGCATTGCGCAGCCCGCATATATGGCAGCGCAGAACGCACGGCTCGCACAACTGAGGGGCGCTGCAAAAGCGGACGATGCACGAGTCGCCGCCGGACAGGCCGAGCGCGACAGCATCGTGCTTGCCGCGCGAACCAGCCAAGTTGATAGTGCCAATCGCGCAAAGGATGCCGCCAATCGCGCCACCAGTGACGCAAATCGAGCGACGGATGAGGCAAAAATCGCCCGTGATCAAGCGACGGAAAATTCGGCTCGGCTGCAGGCGGAAGTCGATGCTCTCAAAGCCAAGCCGACCGATCGGGGGTTGGTGTTGACTCTCGGCGACGTGCTGTTTGAGACAGGCAGTTCCACACTGAGTTCGGGAGCCGGACGAAACATGGATCGGCTGGTGCAGTTCCTGACCGAGCACCCTGAACGCCTGGTGCAGATTGACGGGTTTACCGATAGCATCGGTACCGACTCCTACAATCAGGATCTTTCCCAGCGCCGGGCGGATGCGGTGAGGTATCAACTCGTATCGCGCGGCATCAATTCAACACGCATTGGGACTCGGGGCTATGGCACTGCCTACCCGGTCGCCAGCAACTCAGAGTCGAGCGGTCGACAGTTGAATCGGCGGGTTGAAGTGGTTATCGGTGCAGATAACGGCACGGCCATTGCGGCCCGGGGCAGCTAAGGGTTTATCGCAGCGGCCGGGCAATGGCTCAGGGCCACTGCTCGGCCGCGTTCTGCTAAAGCGCACCGTAAAGTCCGCGGTTTTCCGTGTCGTAGTGTCGAGGAAGTCGCCGCAGGCCCCGCAGCAATCCGTCCGGGAGCGCCACCCATCCGCTGACTGAGCACCCGCCGAGCGGCCAAATGCCGTTCCGCGATTTCAAATCGAACTCATGAAGTGCACTATATTCCGCATCGGAAGGCCGGATCGTGCGGGCGCTCAGCAAGGGACTTCAATGTTCAGGTACTACATGGATCTCGCGTTTCGCAGCCTCAAGCGGAACCCGGCCCTGACCGGTCTGATGATTGCCGCAATAGCGTTTGGGATCAGCGCTTGTATGACCACTCTGACGGTGTTTCGCGCGATGTCCGCGGATCCCATACCCGCCAAGTCACAGCAACTATTCGCGCCTCAGATCCAAAATTTCGCGTCCACCGAAACGAAGCCCAGCGACGAAAGTATGCCGACCCAGCTGACCTATCTTGACGCCATGGCGCTGATGCAGGCTCACGCCGCGAAGCGGCAAAGCGCCCTATACCTGACTGATCTCGCATTGCGCCCGATGGATCCGACGCAAAAATCGACCTACGAGTTCACGCGTGCGGCCTCTTTCGAGTTCTTCGGCATGTTTGATGTGCCTTTCCGGTATGGAAGCGCCTGGTCGGCCCAAGAGGATGCTGACCGCGCGGCGGTCGTGGTGCTCTCCAGCGACATAAACGATCGAGTTTTTGGTGGCGAAAATAGTGTCGGCAAGCGCATCAATCTCGACAAGGAATCCTATCGAGTGGTCGGTGTGCTGAAGCCCTGGAAACCCATTCCGCATTTCTATGATCTTCATGTGCTTCCTTTCGGCGAGAGCGACGCACTGTTCATTCCATTCTCACACGCCATCGAGAAGCACCTGATCATGGACGGCAGCATGGTCTGCCCCAACCCGCCCAAGCCCGGCTGGGAGGGAAAATTGCGAATCCGAGTGCTCGTGGATACAGTTTTGGGTGGAGCTACCGACGAACGCCGATGCGGATCACTATCGAACGTTCTTGAACAACTACGCATCGGAGCAGCGCATCACCGGTCGATTCAACTGGCCTGCACACACTCAATTGCGTGATGTGCGGCAGTGGCTTGCCTACAATGCCATCATTCCGAGCGAAGTGAATATTCTGATCATGGTTTCGCTGGGCTTTCTGCTGGTGTGCCTGATGAACGCCACAGGTCTGATGCTGGCGAAAATCATGGGCCGAGCCGGCGACATCGGTGTGCGCCGCGCCTTGGGCGCCAGTCGCCGCGCAATATTGTCTCAATTTTTGATTGAGACCGGAGTTGTGGGTTTGCTCGGAGGTCTGCTGGGATTGCTACTGACGGCTATGGGTTTGCTGGCGGCACGCTCCTTGTTACCGAACGAATTTGTGCTGCTGACGCATATGGATGTAATCGACACGGCGGGGACGGTGCTGCTCGCGATTGTCGCCACAGTGCTGGCGGGCCTGTATCCTGCATGGCGCGCGATGCGTGTGCAACCGGCTTGGCAATTGAAGTCAGCGCAGTGATGCGCATCCATCCCATCCTCGCGGCGATTACCCGCAATAAATTTGGCGCGATCCTGATAGTTGCGCAAATGGCTGTAACCTTGGCGTTCATCACCAACTCCTTCGCACTGATCGAGCAGCGCGTTGCCTGGAGTGCACGCCCGACCGGGTTGGACGAGGCCAATGTGTTCGTCATCCGCGCGAGTACCGAATCTCACGAGGATCTCGAGGCGCGGCGCATTGGCGAATTGGCCGCGCTGCGCAACTTGAGCGGAGTGCTCGACGCCTACCTAACAAACGACTACCCATTGCAAGGTCCCGGCTCATCGGGATCGGTTTCGCTCAGCCCGGATCAAAAAACGCCCTCGGTGCGGACCTCGCACTATTTAGGTGACGAGCACGCGATCCATACGCTCGGCGTTACGTTGATTGCGGGCCGCAATTTTACTCCCGAAGAAGTGACCGCTCATCGAGAGGACGCGCTGCCCACCGCGCGGATTCTCATTGTCAGCAAAGCGTTGGCAAACACCCTTTTCCCGAAGGGGAACGCGCTCGGCAAAGCTGTCTACGTCGGTGACGTCACTATTCCTGCCCAGATTATCGGTATCGTCGATCGCCTTCAGGGACCGAATTTCGCGGCAACCGGCCGATTCGCCACCTTCGCCGAAAATTCGACCATTCGCCCGAGCCGTCCGATCAACGTATACCCGCGTTTCATGGTGCGCGTGCAACCTGGCCGCCTGGCCGACGTGATGAAACGCGCCGAGCAAATGCTGCTGGAGCACGACCGCGAGATGATCTTGAGCGCGCTTTCAATGGAAGAGGCTCGTGCCAAAGCCTACCGAGGCAATTATGGCCTGGTGGTGCTGCTGGTCTCGATATCCCTGGGACTTCTGCTCGTTACTGGTTTCGGCATCGTTGGGTTGACCAGCTACTGGGTCACCTCGCGCCGCCGACAAATTGGCATCCGCCGCGCGCTTGGCGCCACACGATCGAACATCCTGCAACACTTCCAAAGGGAGAACCTCATAATTGCCGGCACGGGCGCGCTCCTGGGAGCAGTCCTCGCCGTCGCTTTGAACTTGTGGATGGTGCAGCATTTCGAAATGGTCCGCATGGCGAACGGCCAAGTTCTTGGAGGTGCGCTTTTGCTTGTGATCCTGGGGCAGATGGCTGTGTTCGTGCCCGCGCGCCGCGCCGCCTCGATTCCACCTGCGGAGGCGATTCGCGCTGGCTAACCCTGTCCAAGGGACGTTTCGTGCCGTCGGACTGAAATACGTCGACGCAGCCATCTGGAATGGGAAACGTTTCAGCCACATCTTGGTGGATGTTTCGCGTCGACCCATAGAAAGGAGTAATTCCAAAATGCGCGGCAAATTGCAGCAGAGCGCGGCGCAGATTTCGCGCATAAATTTTCCTCAAATCGCTCGCAAGAAAATTCTCCCAGGAGGGGAAAGAGAGCGGTCCGTAGCGGCATAAAACGTAGTCCGCGATGTCCCAACAACGATAAGGCTGCTCTTTTAATCTCCGCTCCCGCGGCGGGCGTGGCGAGGTATGCTGCGATCAACTGTTTTACCAAAGTACGATGCGGGCATGGTTGTAATTTTTACCTTCTGCAATCGGATGCATTTTCCCAAGCACCGTGCAATCAGCGAGGATGTTCGCTGCGACGGGCTTTGAAGCTCCTGATAGGCATCGAGACCACAAAAAGAAAGGAGTTCCTGTTTGATCAACCTAAACGACGGGCCAGTCGCTTTTGTGAGAGCCCACCATGGCGTTGATCGACCATTTCGAGCCGTTCTCTTTCTCGGCGTTGTCGCTTGAATGAACGAACGTCCCGCCACGTTACGTCGCAGACTCCTTTCAGGTGCTGGCTGGCAAGTCGGACTCACCATGGTGGGAAGACTGTTCACCTTTCTGTTGAATGTGCTTCAAGGTCGCTACCTGGGAGTGGCGGGATACGGTCAGCTTTCTCTCGTTCAAAATACGCTGCAATTCCTGACTCTATTTGCCGGAGCGGCAACGGGAAGCACCTGCATGAAATTCCTTTCCGAGCTTCGGACCAAGGACCCCGCCCGTATCCAGCGAATTCTGGCCTTTTCAATCGGCGTGGTCGTCGTGGGCTCCGTTGTCGCAGGGGGCCTACTTAGCCTATGGGCATCTGCCGTCGCAGTGCACATCTTGCACCAGCCCGCCATGACGCCGCTGCTGCGTTTGAGCAGCTTCGCCCTTGTCGCGATTTGCATCAGCGGAACGTGGGGCGGCGTGTTATTTGGCCTTCAACTATTCCGGACGGAATCCATTATCCGGTTTGCTCAGGCAATTGCCTGGTTCGCGCTCTGTCTGGTTTTGATGATCTGGGCCGGCGTTTGGGGTGCCGTCCTCGCATATGACCTCGCCTGCGCACTGAGCATGGCCCTTCTATTCTGGTTCGGGATTCGGGCCCTCAGAAAGCACAAATTGCGGCTCGATTTTCGCAATGCCCTCCAAGAACGTCGGGTGTTCAAGGAGTATTCACTTGCGGTCCTGATGACGAGTGCAGTCATACTGGCTTCGCAATACGCAGTCTTTGCGCTTTTGAGCAGATCGCCGGATGGCGCCGTCGCTTCCGGTCGTTTCTTCGCTGCGTTTCAATACCGGCTGGTTATTCAATATGTGCCGATGATGGTACAGGTTACTGCGGGGCCCCTCGTGGCGGAACTGCTTGGATCTGGCCAATCAGAGCGCGCGGCCAGGCTCTACTACAATATTCTCGGTGCCATCTCCCTGAGCCTTGCAGGATTGTCGTTGGTCCTGGTCGCGTTCTCAGGCTGGTTGCTCGGTTTGTTCGGCAAAGGATTTCACGGAAGTCCCCTTCTCTTTGCCTCCGTCGTGGCCTATGCAGCGACCATCGGCGGCAATAACCTTGCCAGCATGACTCTGCAAATGCACGGTAAGCCCTGGTTAGCCTTTCGCGCCGATGCCGTCGCGGCCGCAGTCACACTGATCATGGCGTTTATTCTCATCGGACACTACCAGGATGTTGGCGCCGCGCTCGCACTCCAGATTGGCGCGATCGCTCAGGGCATCGTGTATTTGATTTCGACTCGCGATGTCGGGGCGGTGGCCAGGCGAAGCATCGGAGACCTTCGGTATTTCATCTTAGTGCTGGTGGGGCCCCAAATCTGCATGCTTCTTGCGATCGCGCGCAGCGGCATTCGCGGTCCGGGACTCTGGCTGGGTAGCGCCGCAGTCGCAGCGCTGCTGCTGTGGTCCGCGGCGGGATGGTATCGTCAATTTACGGCAAGACAGATTAGATAGTTTATTGAGCGGCGCACTATTGGAAGCACCGTGGGCATCTGGCTCGGCTAAGCAGCCGCTCGAGGCGCGCGAAATGGCGAAGTTTAGGGAAAGCTTATCCTTCCTGATTGTTGGTCGTGCCACAGAGCGCGATCGGGGAAGAAGCCTGAACCGAGCGAGGGCGCTATAAGGCACACGGGCAGTTCGGGATTGAAGATTTTTGCCCACGCCGACAAATACGAAGCAGTCTTGAGTAAAAAACCACACCGCGCGAGCAACAGACACGTAACTAGGGCCTCCCGGCCAATAGCCAAGCCCGGATGACCGCTGAAATGGACGGGGCGGCTACCCACGGGCAGATATTCTGCAGGCGCCGCAATAACCGGAAGTTTGAACGGCCATTTCCCAAAATATGCCGCAAATTCGACTTCGTCGGTCGCCAGGAAAATCTCAGTTAGTTGAGGATTATTGCCGGCAACGGCGGCCACACGTTGACACACACGTTCCCACGGAACTAGGCCGGCTTCGTGAACTTTATCAGTCCCTCTGTAATGGACCGCCAAAGTGCTCTTTGAAATGCCAATTCTTCTCCCAATTGACTCGACCTCGGCGAGTACGGCAGTTGCAGGCCGGTAGTGTCCGTTGAATAATTCACTCGCATCGGCCAAGGACAGGCGTAGGTCATATCGCGATCTAAATCCCAGTTCACCCTCGTCCCTAACTCGCGAAGTTCGAATATTTTTGCGCTCCGCAAGACGGGCGGCAATGGCGGGAGATGGTATTTGAATCGATTCAAAAAGAGCACTAAACCAATCCACGGTTCCCGTCTCTTCACCGTAAATGCCGCCTTTGGCGCTAATGTCTGGATAAAGTCCATGTTCGCGGCAATGCATGAGTATGAACAGGATCATCTGCATGATTGCAAAGAAGCCCGCATTCGCCTGGATTTCTACAGAAAAAATCCCTGCGTTCAACCGCTGTTGAGCTCTCAGAGTAAGTCGTTTTGGAGTGGAAACGGCGACTTTGAAAGTCGCGCTGCGCCTTACTTTTCTAGCGATGCCGATTAGACCCAAGGCCATTTGACTCTTGCTTGTCGAATCAATGACTCGATCATCGCACCAGACAGTGACGCAAAATTATTTGCCATCGACGTACTATACGAGTCTCTGAAATCTGCAGCAAAGGTATTCCGCCATCCACGGCACGGTGGAGACAAAGTCCTACAAGCCGCCACTGACGTGTTTCGATCCATTCGAAGACAGACAAGTTATCAATTGATATCCAGAATCGCCTTTGCCATGGTCAAATGGCGCATGACATCACCAACGCAATCGACTCCGCCGCTTTCGTTTCTAGATGAGATATTTCGGGATCGCGGCGCCGACCGGCCCATGCGCATTCTCGCGGAATATCTCGATCCGATGCAAAGGCTGGCGAGCCTTCGCGTCAAAGATACCATTGTGTTTTTTGGATCCGCCCGAATCACGGAAAGTGGGCCCATGGGTCGTTACTACGCGCAGGCCCGGGTACTTTCAAAACTGATTACTGAATGGGCACAAACGCTCGATCACCCCAACCATCACTTTGTGGTGTGCTCCGGGGGTGGGAGCGGCATTATGGAAGCGGCGAATCGAGGCGCTCAAGATGCGGGCGGACATAGCATAGGCCTGAATATCAGCCTTCCCTACGAACGGCAACCGAATCGCTACATAACGCCTGAACTGAGTTTCGAATTCAATTACTTCTTCATGCGGAAATTGTGGTTTGCACACTTGGCGCGCGCGCTCGTGGTTTTCCCGGGGGGATTTGGTACGTTTGATGAACTGTCGGAGATTCTGACCCTGGCGCAGACCAAGAAGCTTGATCGCACCATTCCGATCCTCTTATTCGGCAGCGAGTACTGGAAGGAGGTCATCAATTTCGATGCCCTGCTGCGGCATGGCATGATCAGCCCGGAGGATTTTGAACTCATGGAATTCGTAGATGATCCGGAGACGGCCATGATGCGGCTGCGGCGCATTCGTATTGAGGCTGTCGAGGACGAAGCCCCCGCATTTGCGCATTCACAACAGGCTCGCAAAGTGGATGGCCCCGCGACCAAAGGTTGATCCGCATTAATCGCCCAAATGTGGCAACTCCATGGGCTTCGCCTCAGTGCCGCGAACAACGATTCCGCGGCCAAGCTCGGAGTTCCGAATGCCATAGAGAAAATAGATCACCGTGCCAACGGCCAGGTAAATAAGAAAAAACTTCCGGGTGGTGGGTGTCGCCATCAAGCTCAACAACAACACCACGCACATGGTCGCTCCGAGCACCGGGGTTAAAGGGTACAAAGGTGTTCTGAATGGGCGCACTAGCCCGGGTTCTGAGATACGCAAATAAATAACCGTGATGCACACAAGCGCGAAAGCGGTGAGGGAGCCCACGTTGGCCAGATCGCCCAATGTATCGAGTGACATGAATCCGGCTGCGCTCATCGCAGCGATACCCACGATGATGGTATTGACCCAAGGGGTGCGAAATTTCTTGTGAACCAATGCCAGCACTTTCGGCAGGAGACCGTCCTTGGACATAGAGTAAAACACGCGGGTTTGGCCGTAGAGCAGCACGAGCATGACGCTGGTCAGCCCCGCAATGGCACCGACCTTCACAACGAGGGCGAACCATCGAAGATGAATGTAGTCAGCCGCCAAGGCGAGGGGCGCGGGAACGTCCAATAAATTGTAGGGAACGATCCCCACGAGGACGGCGCAAGTGGCGATGTATAAGGCCGTGCAAATCGCCAAGGCGCCGAGAATCCCGATAGGCATATCCCTGCCTGGATTGCGAGACTCCGCGCCGGCTGTCGAGACCGATTCAAAGCCCAAATATGCGAAGAATATGACGGCTGCACCATGAATGACGCCCACCATCCCATATTTCGCAGAATTATCTCCGGTGATGACAGCCGTTAAGGCCCGGCCCACTTGGGGCCAAAAGCCCATCGCCGTACCGGGCGCCGGCGGGGGAATTTGCGCGGGGACCAGCGGAGTCCAATTTGCCGGGTGCACGTAGCGGGACCCGATGAAAATAAAGGCGAGCACGATCGAGACTTTGATTATCACGATAATGTTATTGACCGTCGCAGATTCCGATACTCCACGCACCAAAATCAACGTGACCAGCGCAACTATCGCGATGGCCGGAAGATTAACTAGGCCCGTAGCGATGACATGGCCGGATTCGTCCATAATTGGAACGCCCGGCGCAGCCGTCAGCGCCCTGGGGATAGCCATGCCCATATCGTGCAACAGGCTGACGAAATACCCCGACCAGCTCACTGCGACGGTTGACGCAGCGAGGCCGTATTCCAGCAGGAGCAGCAGACCCATGATCCAAGCAGGTCCTTCACCCATGGATGTATAGGTGTACGAATACGCAGAACCGGAAACGGGAAGGGCTGAGGCCAGCTCTGCGTAGCAAAGAGCGACAAAGGCACAAAGGAACCCTGTGATCACAAATGAGACCATGATGGCCGGGCCGGCGAACTGGGCAGCCGCGCGCCCGGTAAGCACAAAAATACCCGCGCCGATGATGCAGCCAATTCCGAGCAACATCAGGTTCAGCGCGCCGAGCGAGCGCTTAAGTTCTCCCTGCCGGTGATCGGCCTGGATTTGCTCGACAGACTTGCGCAGAAACAGGCGCCCAATTCCCTTATTAGCCATCTGTCGATTTCCCCCTGTATTGGTGGCGCCTGACCATAACAGGGCTGTTCCGACCCCGCAAATCAGGACCCGCTGCGCGGGAGTCGTCCATCAGCTTCGATTGCAGCCGGAATCCAACCTAAGCCCGTCCGAGCTGCACGACAGCGGACCACGGTGTTCGACCGGGACTGCGAGGGTTGGGCTCGGGAAAAAAACTGAACGGCTTCAAAGTCCAGGGCAAGCGTCGAAATTGCGCGGCGGCTCGCATCACCGACTGAACACGTGTCGCGCGCCAACCCAAGTCCTCGAAAAAAGCGACGCCGTTGACCGGACCGAATTTCATCGGGGCGTTGGCCAACTGTGGACCCATGCTCCTTTCCATCATTTTCAGCAGCGCCGGCGAGGCGAGATCCAGCAACCACCCACGAATGCCCGTTTGCGCGGCAAGATCCATGGCCAGTGCGCGTACCTGTGCCTCGTCAAGGTACACCAGCAGTCCCTCGGTAATCACGAGCACATTCCTCGATGTTCCCACCGCAGCCTTGAGCATTGCAACGCGGGCGGGGGAATCGGCCAGGTCAACTTTGATCCTCTGCAATTGACAGCGCGGTGCAGCGTCTTTGAGCAGCTGCTCTTTCTCTTCTGTAAGAGCCGGCAGGTCCGCTTCGATCCACCGCAATGATGACGGCACTTCCAACCGATAGGGGCGAGTGTCGAAGCCGGCCGCCAGATTCACGACACAGTCGCAGCCTTGTCCGATTGCCGCCGATATGAGGTCGTCCATGAGCTTGGTTCGAGCAATCAAGGGCCAACCGTTGCGCGCTTGCCGAGGCATCAGGGCCGCGATCGTCTGGCCCCGCTCGCCGGCCAGTAACTGCGCATACGGATCGCGGAAGAGCGCGTCCTGCCGCGCAGACTCCCTTGCACGATAGACGGCAACCCAGCGCGCGGTATCGGACACATTGGAAATGGCGGGTGCGCTCATGGCCTTCATGAACCTTCAAGTCATGTGAGGATGTGCAATTGTGCAGCTTACTCCGTGATTCCGAGCTGACGAAAAATGAAAGCGTATTCGAGCGCCGTCTCGTGGTAGTGCTGGAAACGGCCCGACTTGCCCCCGTGACCGCCGGCCATGTTGACGCTGAAAACCAGCGGCTCATGATCTGTCTTGGTTGCCCGAAGCCTCGCGACCCATTTGGTCGGCTCGTAGTATTGAACCTGCGAATCCCACAGGCTGGTCAATACCAACATCGCGGGGTAAGGCTGCGCCTTCACATTGTCATAGGGAGAATACGACAGCATGTAATCGTAGTACTTCTTCTCTTTCGGATTTCCCCACTGATCGAATTCGTTGCTCGTTAACGGGATGGTTTCATCCAGCATGGTCGTGACGACGTCCACAAAGGGAACGTAGGCGATGATGCCCCGATAGTCCTGCGGCGCCATGTTGGACACGGCACCGACGAGCAATCCACCGGCACTGCCGCCCGATGCGAAAGCCCTGTCCTTGGCCACATACTTAAGCGCGACCAGACGCTCTGTGACTAGACTTATGGTCGAAATTTGCGGCCGTTCAAGGTATATATCCCCGGCCCCTACAAAGATCCAAGCCCCGCCAATAATTTTGGGAGAGAACGCCTCATGCGGTATCTGAAGATCGGCGCCGCCGCGCTGGTGGCACTGGTGCTCATCGGTCTGACGGCTGTGATCGTGCATGATCGGTTGAGCCAGCCGCCGGCGCCGGACCGCGCGATGTTGATCGCCCAGGCGGCGCATTATCATGCCCGGATTCAGCGCGACCACTTCGGCGTACCGCACATCAGCGGTCCGACCGATCCGGACGTGGCGTTTGGGTTGGGCTTTGCGCATTCCGAGGACGATTTCGCCACCATCCAGGATGCAGCGCTGATCTCGCGCGGTCAGTTGGCAAGCGTTGAGGGCGCCAAGGCTGCGGTCACGGACTATCTGGTGCGCCTGCTGAAAGTGCGCGACACCGTGGCGTCGCAATACGACACGGCTCTTCCGGCCGACACGCGCGCGGTGCTACAGGCCTATGCCGATGGCGTGAATTATTACGCTGCCCTGCATCCTGAGAAGGTCGAGCGCGGCCTGTTGCCGATGAGCGGCCAGGACGTCGCGGCCGGGTTCGTGTTTCGCACGCCTTTTTTCTACGGACTGGATCATGTGTTCGCGAAGATCATGGCGCCCGCGCCGAAGGCGGCGCAGGTTGCCATGACCCTGACCGGACCCCTGCCGATCGGCTCCAATGGCATCGCAGTGGCGGCCTCGAAGTCGGCTGACGGCGCCACGCGCCTGCTGGTTAATTCGCATCAGCCCTATACGGGGTTTGTTGCATGGTATGAAGCAGTACTCGACTCCGGTGAAGGCTGGCATGTGGCCGGAGGTTTCTTCCCCGGCTCGCCCTTCATGCTCCATGGTCACAACGCCCACTTGGGTTGGGCCAATACCGTCAACGCTCCAAATGTCTCCACCGTGTATCGGTTGGAGGTGAATCCCGCCAACTCCGATCAGTACCGGCTGGACGGGCGGTGGATGAACTTCGAAAAGGCCGATGCAGCGATTCGCGTCAAGATCTGGGGGCCGCTCATCTGGACGGTGCACCGCCCCCTGTTGTGGTCGGTCCATGGGCCGGTGTTCAAGACTGATCACGGGACCTTCGCGGTCCGCTACGCCGGCATGGGCGAAGCGCGCCAGTCGTTGCAGTACTATCGGCTCAATAAGGCGGCCAATCGTGACGAATGGCTGGCAGCGATGCGCCTGCAGGCATTGCCCAGTATCAATTACATTTACGCTGACGAGAAGGGAAATATCGGCTACGTCTACAACGGCCAGTTCCCGGCTCGTGCCGAAGGCAGGGACTGGACGCAGATCCAGCCCGGCGATCGATCTGATCTGATCTGGCACGGCTATCTGCCATTCGACCGCGTGCCGCAGATCTGGAATCCCAAGTCTGGCTATGTGTACAACTCCAACAACACGCCGTTTCAGGCCACGGGCGCGGAGGACGCACTGAAGCCGGAAGACTTCAGTCCCACCATGGGCATCCAGATCGGCATGACCAACCGAGCCTATCGTGCCCAGGAAACTTTCGGCACCGACCCGGCCATTACCGCCGAGTCGTTTCGCACCTACAAGTTTGACCTCCGCTACAGCGACCGCTCTGACTTCGCCCGGAGGATCGCCGAGGTCCTCAGGGTCGATCCGGGATCTGACACGGAGCTGCGCGCCGCCCAAGCGTTGCTCAAGGGCTGGGACCGGCGCACCAACATCGGCAGCCGGGCGGCGGCGCTCGCGGTGCAGATGGGCAACGAAGCGGCGCATTCGGACAGCCACCCCGACGTGCCGCCCATCGAGGCTCTGCGCCACGCAATCACGTCTCTGAAGGCTCACTTCGGCCGCATCGATCCGGAGTGGGGCCAGGTCAACCGCATCCGGCGCGGCAAGCTCGATCTTCCCATCGACGGTGGGCCGGACATTTATCGCGCCGTGTATGGCGTTCCGCAGGCCGACGGCACCTTGAGCGCATCGGCGGGCGACACTTTCATCATGTTCGTCACTTGGGACAAGGCGGGTAGCCTGTCCTCGGAGAGCATCAACCAGTTCGGTTCAGCCACCTTGGATTCGCAGTCGCGCCATTACGCCGACCAGACGCCGCTGTTCGTGGCGATGAAGACCAAGGCCGTCTTGTTTACTCAGGGCCAGCTTGCCGGAAACGTCGAGGCCGACTACGAACCCGGCAGGTGAGCAACTTGCCCATAGCCACCTTGCAGGGAGTGCCGATGACTAAGTCTCGTACGCGATCTATTTCAATCGGTGCGGTTGCGCTCCTTGCGCTCTTCGTGCATGCGGCTGCGGGACGCGGAGTGCCGTCCGATGTCATTGCCGAATCAACGGTCCGAGCACACATGGAGTTTCTGGCAAGCGATGCCATGAACGGACGCGGCAGTGGGTCGCGGGATGAGTGGATAACAGCGACTTATATCGCGGCGCAAATGCGGCGCGACGGACTCGAGCCGCTCGGCGATGCGGGGGGCTTCGTGCAAACGGTGGACATTGCGCGCACGGAAGTCACCGGTGATCCGGTATTTTCGGTGGGTAACGTCTCGCTCCGCCGTGACCAGTTTTTCCCGATGAAATTGAATTCGGCCGACGCGCATGGCTTGCTGCAAAAATACGCCGCCGGCGTGCCAATTCGAAGCGGCGCCGTGGTGTTGATGCCCGAGGACATGGCGCCCGACACAAAGATAAACATGCAGGAGGCGAATCTGGTCCTGTGGCACGACACGACTGCCCTGCGCGCCCATTGGCCCGACCTGGTGCGGCGTCCGATTCGGATTGGACTCGCCCGCCTCACAGCAATCACTTCGCCGCCCAAGCCGCCGACCGGACCTTCGCAGATCATGTTGGGTCCGGTTGCCTATGCAGCGCTGGCCGCATTGCCCGACGGATCAAAGGCGAATTTTACGGCTCAAACGCAGGAAGTCTCGCTGCATACCTGGAATGCCGTGGCGCGCTTGAACGGCGCGGATAGCCGCGAAAAGAGCGACATTGTGTTGCTGACGGCCCATCTCGATCACCTGGGTACCCGCGACACGGGGGCGCACCGTATCTACAACGGCGCGGATGACGATGCCTCCGGTTCGATTGCAGTGCTGACACTGGCCGAAGCGCTGTCCCGCGGTCCAAAGCTGAAACGCACGCTGGTGTTCGCGTGGTTCGGCAGCGAAGAAGCGGGGGGCTACGGCGCGAGTTATTTTGTGCAGAAGCCGGTGGTGCCGCTGGAGAAGATCGTGGCAAATCTCGAGTTTGAAATGATCGGCCGACCCGACGCCGCAATCGCACCCCACACCCTGTGGCTCACCGGCTGGGAGCGAACGAATCTAGGCCCGCAACTGGCGGCGCATGGCGCCCGATTGGTGGCCGATCCGCATCCCGCAGAAAAATTCTTCACGCGCTCGGATAATATTACTCTTGCCCGGCTTGGTGTAGTCGCGCAAACCGTCTCGAGTTTCGGCCTGCACGCCGATTACCATCAGGTCACCGATGTCATTGAACGCATCGACTTTGCACACATGACCGAATCGATCCAATCGCTGCTCGCGCCAATTTGCTGGCTGGCGAATTCGGATTTCAAACCAGATTGGCTGCCGGGCGGCCGCCCCGATTAGCCGGCACTCAGAATTTCACGGTAAAACGAGGCTGCATCGCTAACAACGCCATGCTCAATCGACTGTGCAGGCGGATCACCCGGCATGCCGATCGACGCCGAGCTCATGCAGGATCGCAACACGCAGTTCCTGCACTTCGGGGCTGGTGAGTTTGCGCGGATGCGGCAGATCGACATTGAAGGTGGCCTGAATTCGCGTCGGCCTCGGCGACAACACCATGATCCGGTCGGCGAGGTGGATGGCTTCTTCCACGTCATGGGTAATCAACATGACTGTATGGCGCTCCTCTTCGAGGATGCGCAGCAGCTCGTTGCGCATCCGCAGGTTCGTCAGGGCATCGAGCGCCGAGAACGGCTCATCCATGTACAGAATCTCCGGTTTTACGGCGAAGGCCCGCGCCAGCTCGGCCCGCTTGAGCATCCCGCCCGAAAGCTCGTGCGGATAACTGGCCTCGAAGCCCTTCAATCCCACCAGGGCCGCGTAATGATCAGCGACCCCCTTCTTGTCAGCCTGAGGATGATCGTTCAACCCGAACATCAAGTTCTGCTGCACGGTGAGCCAGGGGAAGATCGAACCCTGCTGCGAAATGAGGATGCCCTTGGCATTGGGTTCAGCGCGCGGCAGTCCATCGATGAGAATCGAGCCAGAATCGGGCTGCTCGAACCCGACGACCATGTTCATCAAGGTCGTCTTTCCGCATCCCGACGGTCCCACGATTGCGACGAACTCGCCGTCCCCCACGGTGAGACTGACGTCCTCGACCACCCGCAGCTCTCCACCGTTCAATGCAAAACCCTTGCGAATGCCGCTCAACTCGATCTTAGTGCGCATAGCGCCACCGGACCGATTTCAGCCCCTCGAGCAAGCGCATCACGCCGTCCAGCATCAGTCCGATCAATCCGATGATGATCATTCCGGCGATCACCAGGTCATATCGATTGCCGGCGTTGCGGGAGTCGATGATGAGATAACCGAGTCCCGAGCGCAGGGCGATCATTTCCGCGGCGACCACCACCAGCCACGCCACCCCCAGACCGATCCGCATGCCGACAATGATCTGCGGCAACACTGCCGGTATCACGACTTGACGAAACAGCGTGTAGCGCGAGACGCCGAAATTCTGCGCGGCGCGCAGATAGCGCCGCTCGATGGTGTGCACGCCCGCGGTTGTCTGCACGATCATTGGAAACACCGAGGATATAAAAATGAGATAGATCGGCGAGGCATTGCCGACGCCGAACCACAAAATGGCAATCGGAATCCACGCGATGGGCGAAATGGGCCGCAATATCTGAAACAGCGGATTGAGCGTGGAATAGGCTCCCTTGACCCAACCCAGCCAGAGGCCCAGCGGCACCGCGACGAGCACTGCCAGCGAGAATCCAACGCCGACGCGCATCAATGAAGCACCGATGTGCATGAACAGGGTGCCATCCTTGATCAGCTCAGCCGTGCCGGTAACCACCTGCCAGGGTGTGGGGAAAATAACGCTGTGGGTTGCCGCGACGATCGACCACCACGCAGCCAGCAGAATCAAGATGACGGCGATCGCGGGCAGACTTTCTTTAATTTTGCTCATTACCCGGCAACTCTGAAAATTCTTCGGGTTCTCCACATCAGCCGCCGCCAGGGCGTGTCAGGCTGCTCATCCACGACCACCGTCATTTGACCGCTTGCATGCGCCGTGCAGGCAAATTGATAGCTGCTCGCCATCTCAAAGGGCAGGCGGAAACTTTGGCCGGGCATCATCAAGGTCGGGCCGAATATCTGCGGCACGTCGTCCATATTCTTCAGCAGCAGGACGTCCCTTATCCCCATCGTCAGAAAAACCCGGGAGGGCAGAATCTCCACCTTGTTCCCCGCCATGCGCCGCGCCCAGGTTCCCTTGGGGATTTCGAAGGTCTCTTCTCGCGAAGCAAACGTGACGGGGGCGAACGCCGCCCAGGCAACCGCCGCCAGCGCGACGACTGTCAGGGACGCGGCAATGACCCGCCATTTGTGAAATGGCCGCACGCTATTCACACGATTAATTCAGCAACATGGAAATATCGTGGACGTAGTCGTCCGCCTTGTGCCCGAACGGCATCAATGCTCGCAGCTTGCCGTCACGCGTAATGAGATAGACAAACGACGAATGCGCCACGCCGTAGTTGCTTCCGCTGCCGACTTTTTGGGCCGTGACGCCATACTTCAATCGCACCGCGGCCATTTGCGCGACCGTGCCCGTGCCCCCCACAAACGTCGGATCAAATGCTTCAAGGTACTGCTTCAGTCGTTCGGCGGTGTCGCGTTCGGGATCGACCGTAAGATAGATGACCTGCACCTGCGGCGCCAGGAGCCCCAGTTTCCGATGCGCCTGTGCGAGAACTGCCAGAGTAACCGGACAGACGTTGGGACAAGAGGTGTAGCCAAATCCCAGCAACACGACCTTGCCGCGATAACGACTGAGAGTCAGAGCCGTGCCATCCGAACCGCGCACGGAAAAATCCGGCGCCTCGCGCGCCGGGTTGAAAACGCCGGCTTTGAGTCCTTCGGCGTCGGTGGCGTGCGCCGTCATGGCCGATAACGCGCAAGCCAGTAACAGTGCAAGGCGGGTCGCGCGGCTCATGAGGACCTACAGGGAGATGGCGGCTGCGTGTGCATTCTTCGCAAAGGTTTCGTCCACGTAGGTTTCGTAGGAGATGGGGTGCTTGATCGTGCCTGCGGCGATCGACAGGTGCATGAGGTCTTCGAATTCGGCGCGGATCATTCTCAAGTCACCGTAGGTCACCCGATCCTTGGGGTTCTCCATCACGAACTCGAGGATCTTCGGGTCTTGATTGAAGAAATCTCGACCGGCGGCAATCGCGATGGCCTTGTTGCGGTTGTCCTGCTGTTGATCGAGCCATACTCCCGCGCCCAAGACTTGATTGACGAGGTCCTGAACCATGGCCGGCCTTGCCAGGATCAACTCTTCGCGAACCGTCAGTACGCAACAGATGTAATTGCGCCATTCGTCGCGGGTCATGCGCAGCGGACGCGCATAACCCGCTTGCTGCGCGGCGGCGCCGAACGGTTCGCCGGTGCAGTAGGCATCGACCGCGTTGGCGTACAGCGCCGCGGGCATATCGGGGGGCGCCATCTCCACGATTTGGATATCGTCCGGCGTCATGTTCTCCTTGGCCAGCATCTTTCGTAAAAACAAAAAGTCCACGGCGAAACGGCTGGGAATCGCGATTTGCTTGCCGGCGAGCTGCCTAAAGGTCTGGTAGGGGGAGTCGGTCCTGACCATGATGACGGCGCCGGAACGATGCCCGAGAGAAACAATTTTTACCGGAATCTTCTTGTCCGCCAGGTCCATAACCAGGGGCGCCAGCATGTATGCCGCCTGGATCCGGCCCGCCATCAGGGATTCCTTGACCTCCGGCCATCCACTGTACTTGCTGTACCTGTATTCGAAGCGCGTCTGACTGGCACTGAGCGCGGCGTTGCTGCGGGCCTTGGAGACGCAAGCCACAGGAAGCGTGAGGTTGCAGGTGACGGGCAGGCCGCCGATCACCAGCGGCTCGCCTTTGACGAGTCCGCTCGATCCTTTTCCGCAGGAGAGCGAGCTCAACGGTAAAGCGGCGGCCATCAGCCCCTGCAATACTCGTCGGCGATTCAAGGCGTGCTGATTCAGGGGTGTTACATCGGTTGCAAAGGCGCGACATCATAGGCAGCGCCTTCCGGCAGAACAATCGCAGATCGATAGATTTTAACTATCGTGACCGAAGACGGCTGTTAGGCGGTCTGGGTGCGCAAAAATTCCTCGTGGGTCGGCAGGTGAGCCACCATGCCGGCAATGGCGGCTTTGGCGGTGGTCATTGCGGCCGCAATTTCCGCATAGTCCATATGCTCCACTCGCGGGCAATAGACGCTCGGACTAATGCCCATGCCTTCGAACACGGATTGCCAGCTGGCGCCGCGAAACAACTCATCGACGCCCTCGCGCAACGCGCCCCGGCTTTTGAACAGCGCGATTCGCTCCTGCAATGAATCCGGCAGGCTGATGTTCGAGCACCACTGCCAGAAGGGCGAGTCATCCCGCGCCGTGGCGCTGTAATGCAGCACGATGAAATCACGGATTTCTTCGTAGTCTGCCAGCATGCGGCGGTTGTATTCGCGAATCAGTGCAGAGTCGCAGTCGCGGTCCGGAAAGTATCGCAAGAAAAAGTCCATGCCACGGGCAATCATGTGAATGGAAGTCGCTTCCAGCGGTTCGATAAAACCAGAAGCCAGCCCGACCGACAGGCAATTGTGTTTCCAGAACTCTCTCCGGTGCCCGGTGATGAACGGAACCACGCGCGGATCGTCGAGCGCAAGCCCACCGAGGCTGCGCATCAAGGTCGATTTCGCGGCGGCGTCGCTGCAGAATCGGCTCGAGTACACATAGCCATGTCCCATGCGATCTTGCAGCGGTATCTGCCAGCTCCACCCCGCCGACTGAGCCGTGGCGCGCGTGAAGGGGGGTAGCGGCCTTTGAGCGGCAGTCTTGGTCACGATGGCGCGATCGCACGGCAAATAATTCGACCAATCCACGGAACCGACCCCGAGCGCCTGGCCGATCAAAAGTCCGTTGAAACCGGTGCAGTCGATGAAGAAGTCGCCCTGGATTTCTCGTCCATCGGCCAGCGTGACGCTGCGGATGAATCCGTCGTCGCGTTTATTTGCCTGCGTCACCTTGCCCTCGGTTCGCGTCAGTCCGCGTGCTTCGGCGTAGCTGCGCAGATACCGGGACACCAAAGATGCGTCGACGTGCAGCGCATAATTCGCGCCGCCAATGGGGGTGTGGCGCGCCTCCGCCGGCGGGAAGAAGCGGCCGTTTTCAGCCATGACGCTGCACGGCGAAAAGTCCAGCAGCGAAGAGGTATCGCCGTGGGCTCGCGCCTTGAGCCAGCATTGGTAGAAATCATGATCGCCGATCGCCCGGCCAATGACGCCGAAGGGATGGAAATATTTCTTGTTGCGCTCATGCCAGCCGACAAATTGGATGCCCAACTTGTATGTCGCATTGGTGGCGCGAATGAAATCAGATTCGCTGATGCCGAGCCGCTGAATCAGACCGACAAATGGCGGTACAGTGGATTCGCCGACCGCAATCGTTCCAATGTCCGCCGATTCGATCAGCTGGATCTGGCACAACTCGCGCTTGAAATGATGGCAGAGCATGGAAGCGGACAGCCATCCCGAGGTGCCGCCGCCGACGATGACGATTTTGGATATGGGCCGCATTACCAGTTCCGATTCTCCACCAGCACGCCGGGGCCATCCTGATTTCGAGCCGTATTATAGTTCCAGAAGCCCGCGCTGCTTGCCTGAATCGTGCGGCGAAGCACGTCGATCGCTTTGTGTCGCGGGAAACTGACGCGCCATGCCAGCAATAGAGTGCGTTTGGGCGACGGACTCGCGAAGCGCCGCGTCACCAGCAGGTTCGGTGCGTACAGCGGCGCCTCGGCCGCGGATTGCGGCAGAATCGTCAGCCCCAACTTCGAGGCCACCAAGTGACGCAACGCTTCCAGCGTGCTGCCGCGGTTGAAATAACGCTTCGCTCTTGTCCCGGACGCTTGCAGCGGACTCAACCGCGGGAAGGCGGTCAGCACCTGGTCGCGGAACGGGTCACCTTCATCCAGCAACAAAATCTCGGCGGGGTCGAGATCGGCGGCTGCAACAACGGATTTGCGCGCGAGCGGATGATCGGCGGGCAACAGCAACACGAAGGGTTCGTCGAACAACGGCTGCGTCACCACATCCGGTTCGCTGAACGGGGCGGTGACGAGAATCACATCGAGCTCGCCGTTGCGCAGCTTGAGCGTCAGGGAATCTTGGCTGCCCTCCTCAACATATAGCGAGAGCTGGCCGGCCGCCTTCTGCAGGAGCGGAATGAATTGCGGCAGCAGATACGGACCGATGGTCGGCAACGTTCCCAACTGCAACGGCCCCCGCAGCTGATCCTGGTCCGCGGCGGCGACATCCTTGATGGCGGCGACTTGATGGAGCACGCTGCTCGCCATGCTCACGATGCGCTCGCCCAGAGGCGTGATTTGGACGCCGTTCTTGCTGCGTTCAAACAGCGTGACGTTGAGCTCCTCTTCCAATTTCTTCACGGCAATGCTCAGCGTCGGTTGGCTCACATGACAGCGCTCGGCGGCGCGTCCGAAGTGCTGTTCCTGCGCCAGTGCGACGATATAGCTGAGTTCGGTTAATGTCATGAAATTACGCGGTGCCGGTAGGTCATCGATCTTAGCACCTATGCCGCGGACAGCCGGCGCGCAGGGCGGAGTTCCGCTTCCGGCCTCGCCGGCTCAAGCCGCGAAGTAGTTTCCCGGGGTCGTACCAAATATTTTGCGGAAGGCGGCAATAAACGCGCTGGCGGTCCGGTAGCCGCACTGCGCCGCGACGGACTGAATCGCCGCTCCGCCGGCCAGAAGTTCAAGACCGGCAAGCATCGCCTGGTGCTGCCGCCAGCGGCCTGGAGTCATTCCGGTTTCGGCAAAAAATTGACGTTCGAATGTCCTCGTTCCCGATCCGACGGCGCCGGCGAGCGAAGATACGGTCGCGGCCCGTGGATCCCGCTTGGCCATGAGCGCCGCCGCGCGGCACATGGCTTCGCCGCTTGGCTGCTTGAGACTGAGCGAGCGGGCGCCGGATACCTGTAACTCACTGACAATGAGCATTGCGATGGCGGTTTCGAGCGGATCACGCCGATCCAATTTGCCCATCTTTATGGTCCGCAAGATGAGTTCTCTCAGCAGCGCCGATACGCAAACGACCGAACAGCCCGCAGGGTAGTTCTCGCACCAATCGGGTCGAAAATAGGCAGTGCGAAACGCGCTATCAACCACAAAGCGTATTCCGTGGTGAATACCCGCGGGCACCCAGATCGCCCAAGTTGCCGGCGCCACCCAGGATCCCGCGTCAGTGGCGACGCTCATGAGCCCGGCGGACACGTAGATCAGCTGATGCCATTCATGCGCGTGATCCGCCAGAATCGCGGCGGCTTTGAGATCGGCGGCCGAGGTTCGCACCACCCAGTAGGCTTCGTCCGCAACAGATCGACGGTTTTGCGACATACCATGTCAGAATAACGGGATTGCGGCAGAATTCAAATCGCGTTATCGTCGCCGCCATGCCAAATAATCTCGCCGCATTTTCCATTCATGTTGACGATGTCACCCGCGCCCGAACGTTTTACGAAGCGGTGTTCGAGTGGGTTTTCGAACCCTGGGGACCGCCGGGCTTTTACTTGATCCATACCGGTGATCAAGAATCGCCCGGGGTTCTCGGCCTCATGCACAAACGCCTGGTTCCGCGCACTGGCACCGGACTCAATGGCATCGAGGCGACATTTTCGGTCGAAAATGTCGATGTGATCGCCGCACGCGTGGCGGCCAATGGCGGCAAAGTGATCATGCCGAAATCACAGATTCCGACGGTCGGCGAATTGGTGCGCTTCCTCGATACCGAAGGGAACGACATCGGTGCCATGCGCTACGAAGGCCCTGTCCATACCTGAGCGGCCTTTTTCATATTCACCGGCGGTTTGGGATGGAAAGGACATCGTTGCCACGACCAATATGGAAAGCGTCGGCTTGAAATTCACGGACAGATGTCCTTATCCCCCGATGGCAAAACGCTCACGAGCAAGGTGCAGATCTCCTCGTCTCAAGGCGATGGAGATGTGACGATCGTGTTCGACCGCCAATGACGGCGGTTCAGCAATGGCAGCGGCCCTGCAGCGGCAGTGGCCCAATTAAGCTGCGGGGTCTATCGCTCCCTCGGGCGTGCCGCGCTTCAATACGTCGGGCAGCGGCTTGCCGCTCTCGGTGAACGACAGGGAGACCGAGTTGAGGCAATGCCGCTCACCCGTCGGTGGGGGTCCATCGGGAAAGACGTGGCCGAGGTGGCTGCCGCAGCGCGCGCAAATTTCTTCCACCCGAATCATTCCGTAGCTGCTGTCGCGAATGCGTTTGATGTGCGCCTCATCGTAGGGCTTGAAGAAACTCGGCCAACCGGTGCCGGAATCGAACTTGGCGTTCGAGCGGAATAACGGCAGGCCGCAGAAGCGGCAGCAATAAGTGCCATTCTTCTTATTGTCCAGGAAGACACCGCAAAAGGCCGCTTCGGTGCCATGTTGCAGCAGAACGCGCCGCTCATCCGCGTCCAGGCCGGAAGTGATGTCGCGCCGCTGCGATTCAGTGGGCGGGTCTAAGTCAAATGCGGTCATGTCGTCTCCATATTAGTCGATTGGCCAGGACATCGCCCTTGGCAGCGTTGCCGACGGTTCGGGTTGCGGCGGCTGCGCAATCGTGTCCACACCGCGCCACCAGGGTTGCGCGCTCGGCGCATGCTCAGGTTCGATCGACTCGCCGAGGCGCGGCATCACAAGTTGTGTGCCCGCCTTCTCGCCGAGACGCAGCAATTCTTCGGCGGGCTGGTCCCAGGCGTGCATGGCCAGGCTAAAGGTGCCCCAATGCACCGGCAGAAACGCTCCGCCGCCCAGCAGCGCCAGCGCTTTGAGCGCGTTTTGCGGACCGAGATGAATATCGCCCCAAGCCGGATGAAAGGCGCCGACTTCCAACATCACCAGATCGAAGGGTCCGAGCCGCTCGCGAATGAGTTGGTACTCGCTCGTCAGCCCGGTATCACCGCTGAAGAACACTGCGTGTCGCTCCGAGCGGATGACGAAGGAGGACCAGAGAGTGGCATTCCTGTCCTTCAGTCCCCGGCCTGAAAAATGTTGCGAAGGTGCGGCTGTGACGGTGAGCCCAGCCGGCCGGTGAGATTCCCACCAGTCCAACTCGGTAATCAGTTCTGGAGCCACGCCCCACGCCTCGAGATGCGCGCCGACCCCCAGAGAAGTCACAAACGGGACATGGCGCTTGGCGAGCTCGCGGATGGTCGGATAGTCGAGGTGATCGTAGTGGTCGTGCGACACAAGCACGAGATCAACCGGAGGCATCTCGCGAAGGCCAACCGGAACGGGCTGGAATCGCTTCGGCCCCGCGAGACGGGAGGGCGATGCGCGGGGTCCCCAAACCGGGTCGGTCAGCACTCGCAGACCGTCAATTTCGATCAGCACGGTCGAATGGCCTAACCACGTGGCGCGCAGCCCGCTGGACGGCGCCTTGCGCCACGCCTCCAGCGGGTTCGTCGAAGGTAGCGGCCCGCGTGGCACGCGCCGCTCGCCGCCGCAAAGAAAATCACTCAACGAAGGCATGGTGGCATTCGGATCGCGCAGTCCCGGCGGGATGGGGTGCACGTTGCGAAACCGGTCGCCCAGCCAGCGCGGCGACGCGGTTATGCGCTCGAGCCGAGCACCTTCTGGTTTTTTCCCGAGAGATTTCATTCAGTCGTACAGACTCCCTATGGGGAACATCCTTGAATTCAAGGGGAACTCCAAACTTTCAAGGCAATGATACCGCGCGGCGATGATCCGGTTCCTAGGTACTACGGGACCTAACGGTCGCCCCGCCGATGAGCTACTCTCTCTGGGGAAATGTCTTCCCATCCGCGCCGCGTGCGCCTGGTAGCGTTTGATCTCGATGGCACGCTCATCCGCGGCCCGACAATCTGCGAGAGTCTCGCCGAGCCGCTCGGAAAACGTTCACGCATGCGCGAAATCGAACAGTTGCGCGACCTTGCGCAGATACGCGCGGCGCGCCAGGAGATGCTCGGCTGGTACGGCGAGCCGCTTGATGCGCATTGCCAAAAGCTGACCGATCTGGCCATGGCGCCGGGCGCTCGCGAAATCTTTGACTTGCTCGCGCAGCGCGGCATACACACGGCCATTGTGTCCATCACCTGGAGCTTCGCGGTCGAGTACTTTGCACGGCGCTTCGGCGCAGGCGCGTGGATCGGAACCTCAGTGCTGTCGGGGCAAATTCAGCACTTCTGGCCGAGCGACAAGCCAATATGGCTGGCCCGCCACGCAAGCGCGCTCGGCCTGGAAATGAGCGAAGTCGCCGCAGTCGGCGATTCCGCCGGTGACATCCCAATGCTCGCGGCGGTGGGTCACCCCTTTTATGTCGGCGCCGAGTTACCCGCCGAGCTCGCCAATGCGGTTCACGTCCCGAAGGCCGATCTACGCGACATTGCGCAGCGCATCCTGGCGCGCTGACCGGCTATTTCTGGTCCGCATATAACTTGACCAATCGATACAGGAATTCCCGGCCCTCAAGCAGCGACTTGACGCCCACGTACTCGTTCAGTCCGTGGATATTTCCCAAATCCGGGCCCAAGAACACCGGCTCGACTCCGAAGGTCGGAATGCCGACCGCATTGGTGAATTCGCCATCCGTCGCGCCGGCCTGCAGCACGGGCAGCACCGGCACGCCGGGCCAGAATTCGGCAGTCAGCTTCTCGATCGGCGCCATGATGGCAGGGGTCAGCGGCGGGGGCGCAGCGGTCGGCCCGCGCGTTTCAGGTGAGGAAATTTTGACTGCCGGGTCCGCTGCCAATTCCTCCAGCTTGGTGCGCACGCTCTCCGCGGTGACGCCCGGAAAAATGCGGCAATTGACGTTCGCCCGTGCCCGCTGCGGCAGCGCGTTGGTTGCGTGTCCGGCCTCGAGCATGGTGGCAACGCAGGTCGTGCGCAGCGTTGCGTTCCAGCTGGGGTCCTTGGCGGACACGAGCGCAAGGGCCTGCGTGTCGTTGGGGTTCTTCAGGAACGCGTTCATGGCATTGGCAGTTTCGGTGTCGCCTTTGGCGGCGAGAATCTTGGCCATGCCGGTGAAATAGGCGCGATTGGCGTCGGTGAACTGCGCCGGGAATTCATAGGCGCTGATCCGCATGAGCGCTGCGGCGAGATGATAAATCGCGTTGTCCTTGACAGGCCGCGAGCTGTGACCGCCCTTGTTCGTCACCTCCAGCCGATAGTTCTGGGGAAATTTCTCGCCGGCCTCGACTTCAAGAGCGATCCGGTTGCCGCTTGCATCCAATTCGCCGGCGGCGCCTTCATTGAGCGCAAATGCTGCGTCGATGAGATCGCGGCGATTGCGAGTCAGCCAATCCGCGCCGTTAAATGCGCCCGCCGTTTCCTCGCCGCAGGTGAGCGCCAGCTTCAGTGTGCGGCGCGGCTGATACTTTTCATTCTTGAAGCGGATCAGCGTATCCACCCAGATCGCCGCCTCGGCCTTGTCGTCGACTGCGCCGCGTGCGTAGAAATAACCTTTCTCCTCGACGAGTTTGAAGGGATCGCGCGTCCAGTCCTCGCGCTTCGCTTCCACCACATCGATGTGCGCCAACAATAAAATCGCCTTCAGCTTGGGATCCTTGCCGGGGAAGATGGCGACCAAGCCGCCTTCCTTCGGGTGATCGGGCGCCGCGAACGGGTGCAAATCGCTGTCCGGGAAACCCGCTGCCTTGAGCCGCGCGGCCATTCGCTCGGCTGCGAGCGTGCAGCTGCCCGCTGAAAGCGTGGTATTGGTCTCGACCAGTTCCTTGTAGAGTTCGCGGAAACGCTGTTCGCCGGCCGGCGCATCCTGGGGAGGCGCGGCTAAGGCTGAGAAGGCGGCGAGGGCGGCAGCGGCGGCAACAAGACGTTTCATTATTAGCTCCGTGAGGGTGCGGTCGGCATTAGAGTGGTCGCTATTGTAGCGTCAAGGCTGCGCAACAGTCCTAGCGCGCCTGATGGGCCTTGACCTTCTCGACATAGCGATCGCGCAGTTCGGTCTGCCGGGATTTCATTTCAATCGGCCGCCCCGCTATCCACACCTGGTCTGCGAGCGTCGAGAGTTCCAGCGGGTCGCCGCTCCACAGCACCAGATCCGCGACCTGCCCCACGGCGACACGTCCATGCGTTGCGCCCACGCCGAAAATATCGGCCGGCGTTGAGGTAATCGCCTCGAGCGCCGACTCCCACGGCAAGCCGTGGGCAACGGCATTGCCGGCCAGTTGACGCACGAGCCGCGACTGCGGCGTGTCGCCGCTGGAGAAGGCGATGCGCACGCCGGCGCGCTGCAGCCGCGCGGCGTTTTCAAGCGTAGAGGCGAGGCGATCGAAGCTCTCCGGCAGATCGTCGAGCGGATTGAGGATCACCGGAACGTTGGCTCTCGCCAGATCCTTCGCGACCAGCCAGGCTTCATCGCCGCCGAGAATGACAGGCTTGATGCCGTTGCGCTCCGCGAACGACACGACTTCACGGATGTCGGACGCACGTTCGACCTGAAAGACGATCCGGCCGCCCATGAGATAGCGGTTCAACGCCTCGCGGCCGGCGGCGTGCAACAAGGCGCCCTGGCCTACCGGGCCGGGCGCCCGGGCTTCATGGATGGCCTGCTCGAGCAGCATGTACTCCGCGGCACGCGTGCCGCCGGCCACGCGGGCTCCGGTACTGCCCATTTGCACGAACAACGAACGGCTGCCCGGCAGCGCGGCGTCGTATCGGCCATCGAGAGTGACCGCCGATCCCTGACCCGCGATAATGGTGTCGCCGGCGTTCGGTGTCAGGACCGTCCAGGTCACTCCTTCAACGCGCGTGACGGGCACGACGAACGAGCGCGGATTGAACGCCACGGTGACATCGAGTTCCGGGCGCCACTGCTGTTCCCACGCCGGCGATTTTTCGTCCAAGGTCGCATCGACCGTTTGGGGCTCTCCGCCGATTTCCTCGATACCGATTTCATTGAGACCGCCGAACAGACCGGGCGTGAGTTCCTTGCCCTTGCCGTCGATGACGGTGGCGTTTGGCGCCGCTGCCTGAGCGCCGATGGCGACAATGACGCCGCCGCGAACCACGACATCGGTGTTCTTGAGCGTGCCTTTGGCGGACGCGGTGTGGACGGTTGCGCCGCGGATGACAAATTCCTGAGCCATCGCGCCCTGCGCGCCGATGATGCTTGCGGCCAAAACAACAAGTTGAAGAGACTTCATAGTGGCGACTCCGCAATGTGCCTGCCCAGGAGGAAATCGGATCTGGGCGAGGGCCTGGGATGCGCGCGATCAAAGCTGAGCGCGCCGTCGATGAACACTTGCTCGGCCAGTGCATAGGCGCTGAACGGGTTGCCGTTCCAAATGACGACATCGGCTCCCTTGCCGGCCTCGAGCGTGCCGATGCGATCGTCCAGCCCGAGAGACTTCGCCGGATTGAGGGTTAGCCAGCGGATTGCGCGTTCCGGAGGCACCGGCAAGCCTGCGCGCGCGCCGTGGGCCATCGCCTTGGCCGCTTCCTGGTTCAGACGCTGAATGCCGTCGCCGGAATCGGAGTGCACGATGGCGCAGCTGTGCTCGGGATAATCGACGATGGCTAGATTTTCCTGAATGCCATCATAGGCCTCCATTTTGAAGCCCCACCAATCGGCCCACATTGCCGCGCAGACATTATTTTCGGCGAGACGGTCGGCAATCTTGTAAGCCTCGACAGCGTGATGGAATGCCGTGATCTTGAAGCCGAATTCATCGGCCACGTCGAGCATGGTCGCCATCTCATCGGAACGATAGCAGTGCATGTGCACGCGGATATTGCCCTTCAATACCTCCGCCAGCGTTTCGAGCTTCAGGTCGCGCTTGGGAGGACTCGGCGGCATAAGCTCCTTCTCCGAAGCCGCGTCCTTGTCCTTGGCCTTGTCCTTGGATTTCTTGGCATCGCCATCCTCGTGCTCGGCCTTTTTCTTGTTGTAGGCTGCGAGTTCGCGATGATACTTGTCCCACTGGTTTTGATAATCCTGTGCATCAGCGAAGGCCTGGCGATATCCAGCGACATTGCCCATACGTGTCGAGGGCGCCTGCTTCCGGCTGCCATAAACGCGTTTCGGATTCTCGCCGCACGCCATCTTGAGCCCGTATGCCGCGCCGGGAAATTTCATGCCTTGATAGGTCACAGACTGCACATTTTTCAGAACTACGGATCGGCCGCCGATGAGATTCGCCGAGCCGGGAAGAATTTGCAGGGTGGTGACGCCGCCTTCCAGCGCGGTCTCGAATCCGGGATCTTGCGGCCAGACCGAATGTTCAGCCCAAACATTGGAGGTCACGGGATTGGTGGCTTCGTTGCCATCATCCAGGCCCTTTACGCTGGGACTTGCATAAACGCCCAGGTGCGAATGGATATCGATGATGCCGGGTGTGACCCATTTGCCGTGAGCATCGATGATGCGCGCCTCGGCGGGCGCGGCCAGCCCTTTGCCGATTGATTGAATTTTACCGTTGCTGATCAGCACGTCCGCGCCCTCGAGGCGCTCACCGGTGCCCGTGAGAATGGTTGCGCCCTGGATCAGTACCGGTGCGCTCACCGGTACTTGATATGTCGACGGGAAGGTCTCGGCGGCCAAGACTCCGGATACGGCAAAAGCCGCGGAAAAGAACAGCGCTGCGCGCGAGGTCGTGTTCATTGTGCCGATCACCCCCGATATTAGGACGCCGAACTTTAGAACCTTAAAGCGCGGGTCCGCGATTATAGTGGAATGGCTTCGTCGGACAACTTATCGAGCTGCGAGCCCTGTAACAGCAATTTCGCCGCCGCCTGAAGTCCGTCCCGGTCCTCGTGATCAAACCGCGACAGATTCGGGCTGTCCAGATCGAGCACGCCCAGCAACCGTCCCGCCTGCACCAAGGGCACGACGATTTCGGAACGCGAGGACGCGTCGCAGGCGATGTGTCCGGGAAATTGATTCACGTCCGGCACCACCAGAGTCTCTCTGCGTGCGGCGGCGGTGCCGCACACGCCGCGGCCCATCGGTATGCGTACGCAGGCCACCTTGCCTTGGAACGGGCCCAGCACCAGTTCGCCGCCCTGCAGAAAGTAAAATCCGACCCAATTTACATCGGGCAGCATTTGATACAGCAGCGCGCACATGTTGGCGGTGTTGGCCATGCCGTTGCGCTCGCCGGAAAAAAGTCCGGACAATTGCACGCCGATCTCGCGGTAGGTGCCGGCTTTGGAAAGGCTTGGATCGGATTTTATGACATGCATGGCGGGCCCTAGATTTTCAGCCGATAGACGCGCTGCGCGGTGCCGCTGAACAGGGCGGTTTTTTCATCCGCCGAATAATTCCTGGCGAGGATTTTAAAGGTGTTCCACAGTACAGGATAGGTGCAACTGCCCATGTCCACGGGGAAATTGCTTTCGAACATGCAGCGAGTCACACCGAATAGCTCGATGCAGGTTTCAATGTAGGGGCGCCATTCGGCCGCAAGCTGAGTCGAGGAGGCGGCTGGAGACTGCAAAAACGACGGGAAGTTGCAAAACGCCATGGCGAGGCCGCCGAGCTTGACATGCACGTTCGGGAGCGCCGCGAGCTTGGCGATGTTGCCGCGCCAGATCGGAAACCGCTCTTCGCGTTTGCCTCGATAGCCGGCGATCCCCAACGGCGTGCCGACATGATCAAGAATCACCGGCGTATCGGGAAAAGCTCGTGCCAGGTCAATCAAATCGGGAAGCTGTGGTTCCAGTAACCACGCATCGAAGGACAGTTTGAATTTACCGAGCTGCGCGTAGCCTTCGCGGAAATCCTTTTGCGCAAATAGGCCAGGACCGACACGCACCAGGGGTCCGAGCACCTGGGAATCGGGGTCGTATGAGGCGCTATGGCGAATACCGCGAAATCGGTCGGCGGCGCTCTTGAGGTGCGCTTCCAGGACCTCACACACCACTGCGCCGGCGGCGAGATCAGCGTGGCCGACGATGCCGGCACACGCTCGAACCGGACCGTAGGTGCCGCTCGCACACATGGCCGCCACGCCATTGACGAATTCTGTTTCACCGATCGGCTTGAAGCTTTCCGGTCCTTCGGCCCGGTACATGGCACCGCACTGAACGAAGACTGTCGCGCGAATGTTGTGTCCGGTATTAAGGTCTGCCAGAAGTTCAGGCAGCAAATAAGGATTCGCGCGGCGAATGACGGTGGTAAAGCCGTGTTCGGGCGCCGGCCGGGCGGCCAGCAGCGCTGCCGGCCAATCCCAAAGATGATGATGCGGATCGATGATGGGCAATTCCGGCTCCAGGATGGGCTCGGCCGGTGCGATGTTCGTCATGCGGGTCTCCGGTATGGACCGGCTTATTTTGCACGAATTTCCGCACCAGACCGCGGGTCGCCGTGCGAAAAGCGAAAAATCTACAAGAACTTTATACCGCTGTAACTAGGATTCCCCAGCCGGATCGCCCCCAGGCCGGGCGGATCGATTTCATCGCGAGGAATTCGGTATGGACGCCATTTATATGTTGATTCTCGCCGTTCTTTACGGCGCCACCCATGCTCTGGTGTGGGCCTTCGAGCGCCTCGGAAAGATCTCATGACGCTCGTCTATGGCCTGGGGGCGGCGCTCGCGCTGTTTTTGTTCGGTTACCTGCTGTACGCACTGCTGCGCGCGGAGCAGTTCTAATGGACGTCAATACGATGTTCGGCGTGATGCTGACGGCATTCCTCGTCCTGATCGTTCTGTGCGTCAAGCCGCTCGGCAGTTACATCGCCGATGTGATGCAGGTTGACCGCGACCGGAAAGTGCCGCCGAACTTCCTGCGGCGCACCGCCGGCCGCGTGGAAGGCCTCTTCTATCGCCTCTGTGGAATCCAGCCTGGAGAAGAGATGTCCTGGACGCGATACGCGACCGCCTTGCTCCTCTTCAATGTGCTGGGTGCCGTCATCGTTTACGGCTTGCAACGCCTGCAGCTCTACTTGCCGCTCAATCCGCAAAGGTTCGTGGCTGTAAGCCCGGACTCTTCTTTCAACACCGCCGTGAGTTTCATTACCAATACCAACTGGCAGGGGTATTCCGGCGAATCGACCATGGGATATCTCACGCAGATGGCCGGGCTCGCGGTGCAGAACTTTCTTTCCGCGGCTACGGGCATCGCGGTGGCAATCGCATTGATCCGAGGCTTTGCGCGCCATGCGGTCAAGACGATCGGCAATTTCTGGGTCGATGTCACGCGCGCGACCCTTTATTTGCTGCTGCCGCTCGCCGCCATGCTCGCGCTCGTTCTCGTCAGTCAGGGCGTCATCGAAAACTTCGCCGGCTACCAGGATGCGATGACCGTCGAGAAGGTTACCTATCAAAATCCCAAGACCGACGCGGCGGGCAATCCGATCAAGGACGCGCAGGGCAACGCCGTCACCGAGACGACGACCACGCAGATCCAGACGCTGCCGATGGGACCAATCGCCTCGCAAGAGGCGATCAAGGAATTGGGCACCAACGGCGGCGGCTTTTACAACGCGAATTCCGCCCACCCCTACGAGAATCCGACGCCCCTCACCAATTTTCTGGAGATGTTCGCGATTCTCCTCATCCCGTTTGCGCTCACTTATACGTTCGGCAAACTGGTCGGGGATACCCGCCAAGGCTGGGTGATCCTGACCGCCATGTTCATCCTGTTTGTGCCGCTGGCGATTCTGGCGTTTCACAGCGAGCAACTCGGCAACCCTCTCGTCGCTAAGCAGGGCATTGACGAGGTCGCGAGCCCGCTGCAGGCGGGCGGCAACATGGAGGGCAAGGAGACCCGCTTCGGCATCGCCGCCTCGTCGCTGTTTACGGCGGCCACGACCGGGACTTCCACCGGCGCGGTCAACGCGAGTCACGATTCGATGCTGCCGCTGGGCGGCTTCGTGCCGATGTTCCTCATGCAGCTTGGCGAGGTCGCGCCCGGCGGGGTTGGCACCGGCATTTACTCGATTTTGATATTCGCCATTCTGGGCGTCTTCATTGCCGGATTGATGATCGGCAGGACTCCCGAATACCTCGGAAAGAAAATCGAAGCGTTCGAGATGAAAATGGCTTCGCTCTTCATTTTGACGACGCCGTTTGCCGTGCTCATCGGTACCGCGGTGGCCGTCATGACCCTTGCCGGCAAGGCCGGCGTCGGCAATCCCGGCGCACACGGCTTCAGCGAGATTCTGTATGCGTTCACCTCGGCCGCCAACAACAACGGCAGCGCGTTTGGCGGCCTGACGGCGAGCACGCCCTTCTATAACGTGGCGACCGCGCTGGCGATGTTCATCGGCCGTTTCTGGCCAATCATCGCCGCGCTTGCCATCGCCGGATCCCTCGCGGCGAAGAAGCGGGTCCCCGTCACAGAGGGCACGATGCCGACGCATGGAGCCTTGTTTGTGGTCCTTCTCATCGGCTCGATTCTCCTGATCGGTGTCCTAACCTATGTCCCGGCGCTGGCGCTCGGACCGGTCGTCGAGCATTTCATGCTCGCGGCTGCCAAGTAACGGGTTCAGCATGTCTCGGCAACAACTCTCGCTGTTTGATCGCAAGCTCCTCGGACCCGCGCTGCTCGAGTCCTTCAAGAAGCTCGATCCGCGCGTTCAATGGCGCAACCCGGTGATGTTCGTGGTCTATCTGGGCACGATTGTCACGGCGACTCTCTATGTCCAAGCGCTCGCCGGGCACGGAGAAGCGCCCGCGGGCTTCATTCTTGCCATTGCTGTCTGGCTGCTCTTTACCGTTCTTTTCGCCAATTTCGCCGAAGCGCTCGCCGAGGGCCGCAGCCGCGCACAGGCCTCGGCACTGCGCAATATGCGCCAAACGGTCATGGCCAAACGCCTGCTCCAGAACAGTCCGGGCGCAAGGCAGGCAACGCCGGTCAAGGCGGAGGATTTAAGAAAAGGCGACGTCGTGCTGGTGGAGACTCACGACACCATACCCGCCGACGGGGAGGTCATCGAGGGCGTCGCCTCGGTCGATGAAAGCGCCATCACGGGCGAGTCGGCGCCGGTGATTCGCGAATCGGGCGGCGACTTCGCATCGGTTACCGGCGGCACGCGCGTGCTATCGGATTGGCTGGTCGTGCGGGTCACCGTCAACCCCGGCGAAACCTTTCTCGACCGGATGATTTCGATGGTCGAGGCGGCGAAGCGGCAGAAAACTCCCAATGAGATTGCACTGACGATTTTACTGGTGGCCTTGACGCTGGTGTTCCTCATCGTGATCGTCACGCTGCTGCCGTTTTCTCTGTTCGCGGTGCAGGTCAGCAAAGCCGGAAGTCCCATCACCATCACCGCGCTGGTGGCGCTGCTGGTGTGCCTCATTCCCACGACGATCGGCGGCCTGCTGTCGGCGATCGGTGTGGCCGGCATGAGCCGCATGATGCAGGCAAACGTGATCGCCACTTCCGGCCGCGCCGTGGAAGCGGCCGGAGACGTGGACGTGCTGCTCCTCGACAAGACCGGCACCATCACCCTCGGCAATCGACAGGCCACCGCGTTCCTGCCGGCGCCCGGCGTGACCGAGCAGGAACTGGCCGACGCCGCGCAGCTGGCCTCGCTCGCGGATGAGACCCCGGAGGGGCGCAGCATCGTCATCCTTGCCAAGCAGCGTTTCAATCTGCGTGAACGGGATTTGGGCACGCTCGGCGCGGTCTTCGTGCCGTTCTCGGCGTACACGCGCATGAGCGGCGTCGACATCGGCGGGCGCGAGATCCGCAAGGGGGCGCCGAACACCATCGTCAAGTACGTCGAGGCGCTCGGTAAAAGATCTCCGGCCGAAGTCGAAGAGGCCGTGGGGCGCGTTGCGCGCCAGGGCAGTACTCCGCTGGTCGTCGCCGATGGCGGCCGTGTGCTCGGAGTCATTGAACTCAAGGACATCGTCAAGGGAGGTATCAAAGAGCGTTTCGCCGACCTGCGGCACATGGGCATCAAGACCATCATGATCACCGGCGACAATCGCCTCACGGCGGCGGCCATCGCGGCTGAGTCGGGTGTGGACGACTTTCTCGCCGAAGCGACGCCGGAAGCGAAACTCAAACTGATTCGCGAGCATCAAGCTCAGGGACGGCTTGTTGCAATGACGGGCGACGGCACGAATGATGCGCCGGCGCTTGCGCAGTCGGACGTTGCGGTCGCGATGAACACCGGCACGCAGGCCGCCAAGGAAGCCGGCAACATGGTTGACCTCGACTCGAATCCGACCAAGCTCATCGAAATCGTCGAGACCGGCAAGCAGATGTTGATGACGCGCGGCGCCTTGACGACATTTTCAATAGCCAATGACGTCGCGAAGTACTTTGCCATCATTCCGGCCGCTTTCGCAATGACCTATCCGGAACTGGGCGCGCTCAACATCATGCATCTGGCGACGCCCAATTCCGCGATCCTGTCGGCGGTGATTTTCAATGCGCTCATCATCGTCGTTCTGATTCCGCTCGCCATCAGAGGCGTGAAGTATCGGGCGCTCGGCGCCGGTCCTCTCCTGCGGCGCAACCTGCTTGTGTACGGGCTGGGCGGCATCATCGTGCCGTTTCCGGGAATCAAACTCATCGACATGATCTTGTCGGCGGCTGGCTTGACTTAAAGGAGAATGCGCATGTTCGTGCAACTCATTCGCCCGGCAATCAGTCTCCTTGCCCTCATGACGCTGCTGCTGGGGGTCATCTATCCGTCCGTCATTGCGGGCGTGTCGAAATTGGCATTCCCGCGTCAAGCCGGCGGCAGCCTGATTTATCGGGACGGCAAGCTGCTTGGATCAACGCTGATCGGTCAGAGCTTCTCGGACCCCAAGTACTTCTGGGGGCGACCCTCTGCCACCGTCCCTCAGCCTTACAACGGCGCAGGTTCCACCGCGTCGAACTTAGGTCCCCTGAATCCCGCGCTCATCGATGCTGTGAAAGCAGACATCAAGGCGCTGCACGACGCGGATCTCGAGAACCGGCAGCCGATCCCCGTCGAACTCGTGACGGCGTCCGCCAGCGGTCTCGATCCCGACATAAGTCCCGCTGCGGCGGAATACCAGGCTGCGCGCGTCGCCCGCGCACGGCATCTTGAACGGGCTCAGGTTGAAGCGCTGATCCAGGCGCACGTGCGGGAGCGTCTCCTCGGCATCATCGGTGAGCGTCGCGTCAATGTGCTTGAACTCAATCTCGCCCTCGATCGGCTGCGATGAAGAAATCTTGAGGATATGCAGATGAAGACTCAGACCAGATTGAAAGGGCTTTTCATATTCGTCGCCGCCATTGGGCTCACGCTGCGCGTGCACGCCGATGCAACCTCGGCTCCGCGCCCGGCGCCCGGCGCAATCGTCGGTATCGTCAGAAACGCCGATCAGGCGCCGGTATCCGGCGCGACGGTGACGGCGCTGAGATCCGACGGCGCGATTCGCGCGACGTTGTCGGGCAGCGACGGCATCTACTCTCTCGCTGATCTTCCTCCCGGTACCTGGTCGCTGACGCTGCAGGTGGACGGCTATCCGGAAGTCCAGGTACCCGCGCTGCAGGTCGCGACCGGCAAAGCCACCCGACAGGACGTGCTGATGTCCGTACCCAGCCTCGCCGCGGCGCCTCAGCCGGCGCCAGAGCCGCCGACGCCGACAACTGCAGCGCCGACAACTGCAGCGCCGACAACAGCAGCCACGGTGCCGGAGGCGCTTCAGGTACCGGATGCCGGTCCAGCAGTGGATACTCAAACGCCCTGGGCGCAGGTTGGCTATGTTGGCTGGATGAACGGCACCTCGCGTGAGAAGCAGCCAATCTTCGATACGAAGTTCTTCACGCCGGAGATCCGCCTGGATATGAACTACTTGCAGAGCCTCAACCATCCCCAGGACCACACCATCGTTGGATCCACCGAGGAGTTCCGCTCAGGAGAATTCCAAATAGAACAGGTCAGCCTCGGCGGCGATTTCCATTGGGACAATGTGAAAGCCCGATTTCTGTCGATGTTCGGCATGTTTGCGACCACCACGCCGCGCAATGATGCGAGTTCCGCGGTCGGGCAGTGGGACCTGCAAGGCGCTTATCGCTATTTCTCAGAGGCAAACGCCGGCTACCACTTCGATGTGAATCACGGCCTGAATGTCGACATGGGAGTCTTCGTGTCGTACATCGGATTGTTCAGCTACTACAACTATGACAATTGGACCTACCAGCCCTCATTTGTTTCGTCCAACACACCTTGGTTCTTCAATGGCCTGCGGGTGCAATGGTGGCCGACGCAGAATTTGAAAATTGAGCCCTGGCTCATCAACGGCTGGCAATCCTATGCCAAGTTCAACAGCAAGCCGGGATTTGGCGGCCAGATTCTCTGGATCCCGAATGATTCGCTCAAGTTGGTGTTCAACAGCTATTCCATCGGCCAAGATAATTTGAACTGCCAAACGGGCGGGAATGGCATCCGCGGAACCGCCGACACATTGTGCCAGCCGCAAAACGGCGGCAATCTCAATGCCGCGGCCGGATCCTTGGTGGGAGCGGGCCGACCGATCGACTACTCTCGGGTGAAGCGCATTCACGAAGACGACAGCATTTTGGTGAAGTACTACGATGCGCGAGGCTCGGGCGGCGCGGGCGTATCGAAAATGGCATTCAGCTACACGGTCGACATCGGTTGCCAGTATGGCGGCGGCATCACCTGCACGGGCGGCCAGAACAAGGACAATTTCTTTGGCATGATGCTGTACGACCGCACCTGGTTCCGCGACGATCTGTACGCAGTGACGATTGGCGGAGGCTTCATGAACAATCCGGGCCGCTATCTGGCTTTGACGCCCCCCATCAATGGCGCGACCGCCGCCACCGGCTCACCCTATTTCACGCAGCAGCCCGGGCAAAAACTCTATCAATGGGACACACAGCTCAACCTGCAGTACATGCCCAAGGATTGGATCACCTGGTGGACTGAAGCGACCTTTCGACACTCGAGCGTGCCTTACTGGTCAGGCTCGGGCGGCGTGACGCCTCCGGGAGGCAATACCGGAACGCCGGGGAGTTGTGTCGGCGGCGGAGCCGATCCCAGCACGGGCAACTGCAGCGCCAATGACTGGTTCCCCGACCTGCGTACGCGGGAAGTTGTGGTGGGCGCGGGCGTCTTGGTCAAATTTTGAGCTGGAAGCACCTCGTGCGTCGCTAACTCAGGCCGGAAAACGCTCAGAATAGCAGCCGATGGCAACACCGACCGACCAACGCCCGGATCCGGACTTGCTGCTCGCGAAAGTCAACCGCCAGGAACTTGCGGCGCGGCGCGGCAAGTTGCGGATCTATTTCGGCTCGTCAGCCGGCGTGGGCAAGACTTACGCGATGCTGATTGCGGCGCGCAAGCTGGCGAGCGAGGGGCGCTCCGTGCTGGTGGGCGTGGTCGAAACCCACGGCCGACCGGAGACTGCCGGATTGCTCGAGGGCCTCGATATTTTGCCGCCCAAACCCATAGACTACCGCGGCAAGACGCTGCTCGAATTCGACTTGGACGCGGCGCTCGCGCGGCATCCGCCGCTCATTTTGATCGACGAGCTGGCGCACTCCAACGTGACCGGAACACGCCATCCCAAGCGCTGGCAGGATGTTGATGAGCTGTTGGCGGCGGGTATCGACGTCTTCAGCACATTGAACGTGCAGCACCTGGAAAGCCTGAATGACGTGGTGGGCGGCATCACCAACGTCCGCGTCTGGGAGACCGTCCCTGACAAGGTGTTCGACACCGCCGATGAGGTTGTACTGGTCGATATTCCCGCGGATGAGCTGTTGGCGCGATTGAAGGCCGGCAAGGTGTATGTCGCGCAACAAGCCGAGCATGCCGCACAGCATTTCTTCCGCAAGGGCAATTTGATGGCTTTGCGGGAACTCGCGCTGCGACGCACCGCGGATCGGATCGAGGGTGATGTTCAAGCCTACCGGGTCGATCAGTCGATCGAATCGGTTTGGAAGACCGCCACCGCCCTGCTGACTTGCGTGGGGCCGGATGCGGCTGCGGAACGCGTGGTTCGGGCCGCCGCACGCCTCGCCGGTCAGCTGAATACCGAGTGGCATGCCATCTATGTGGAAACACCGAGTCTGCAGCGTCTCGCGCCGGCGAAGCGCGAGAAGATTCTCGCGACCCTGAACCTGGCGCAGCAATTGGGCGCGACCACCGCCGTCATCGCGAGTGCGCAAATTGCCGAGAGCATCATTGGCTACGCGCGCAAGAACAATTTATCCAAGCTGGTCATCGGTCGCGATCCCATCAGGCGTCTGTGGCCCTGGCAGCGATCCAGCGGCCAGAAGCTGGCGCTGCTTGCGCCCGACATCGATTTGATCGAGATCGGCCGGGAGGAAAATCCCGTCAAGGAAGGCCGCGACAGCGCGTCTTTGGCGTCCGTCGCCGATCTGGAGTCGAGCAGCCGGCATAAGGCCAAGCGTCTGCGCTATCTATGGGCCGCGATCACCTGCGTAGTGGTGACGCTGATATCCGTGCCGCTGGCGGCGCATTTTGAAAATTCCAATATTGTGGCCATATTCATTTTGGCCGTGGTTCTGGTCGGTGTGCGGCTCGGACGAGGACCGGCCGCGTTCGCCGCGGTCTTGAGTGTGTGCGCCTTCGACTTTTTCTTTGTGCCGCCGCGCCTTTCATTCGCGGTGAGCGACGTGCAGTACCTGCTGACGTTTTTCATCATGCTGGCGGTGGGCCTGATCACCGGCCAGCTCACCGCAGGACTGCGTTTCCAGGCGCGCGTGGCTGCACATCGTGAAGAGCGCGCCGGCTCACTCTACGAATTCGCGCGCGACTTATCCGGCGCCGTTCAGGTCGAACAAGTGGTGAGAATCAGCGATGATTCCATTCGACGCACGTTTCGGGCGAACGCCGCACTGTTGCTGCCGGATGCCGGCGGCAGATTGATCGCGACCGCACCCAACACCGATGCGCAGTTGACGGTTGAAATCGGCACCGCCCAGTGGGCCTTTGATCGGGGCCAGCCGGCAGGATTCGGCACCGACACCTTGCCGGGCAGCGAGGTGCTGTACATTCCGCTGCGCGCGCCGACGAAGGCGCGCGGCGTGTTGGCGGTGAAGGCGCACAACCGGCGCCTGCTGAGAATACCCGAGCAACGGCAATTGCTCGACACCTTCGCGGCGCTGATTGCCATTGCCCTGGAACGCGTGCACTACGTCGGCATCGCGCAAGACGCGCTGCTCAGGATGGAATCCGAGCGGCTGCGCAATTCGCTGCTGGCGGCGCTGTCGCACGACCTGCGCACACCGCTGACCGTGCTCGTGGGCTTGGCGGAATCCTTGGCGCTCACCATGCCAAAATTGTCGAGCGGACAATTGGAGACCGCGAAAGCGATCCAGGACGAAGCCCGCCGCATGAGCACCATGGTCGGCAATCTTTTGGACATGGCCCGCATCGAGAGCGGTGAGGTCAGGTTGAATCTGCAATGGCAGCCGCTGGAAGAAGTGGTGGGCGCGGCCCTCGAGGCGGCGCGCGCCATGTTGCAAAGGCATTCGGTCGTGGTGCAGCTTCCCCGCGACTTGCCCTTGATTAAATTCGATGCGGTTTTGATCGAAAGAGTGCTGGTAAACCTTCTGGAAAATGTTTCGAAGTACACGCCGTCCGGCAGCACCGTGACCTTGTCCGCGCAGATGATCGGCGATCAACTCAGCGTGTCCGTCGCGGACAATGGTCCGGGACTGCCCCCCGGACGGGAGGAGGCGGTATTCCAAAAATTCACGCGCGGCGAGCGCGAGTCATCGACCCCGGGTGTGGGACTGGGGCTCGCCATTTGCCGCGCCATTATCGAATCGCATCAAGGCAGGATCACGGCGTCGCAGCGGCCGGGCGGCGGGGCGATTTTCACATTTACGCTGCCGCTGGGCACCCCGCCGCCTGCCCTCGAACCCGAAGCGCAGGCCGCCGATGACTGAGACGCTGCCCGTCGCGATTCTCATCGAGGATGAGCGGCAAATCCGCCGTTTCGTGCGCACCGCGCTGGAGACAGAAGGCTGGAGCGTCCACGAGGCTGACACGATGCGCCAGGGTTTGAGCGATGCGCGCGCGCGCAGGCCGGACCTCATTATTCTTGACCTGGGGCTGCCGGACGGAGACGGAGTCGATTTCCTGCGCGAGTTGCGCAGCTGGTCAAAGGTCCCCGTCATCGTCCTGTCCGCGCGGGTTGGCGAGCAGGACAAAATTGCCGCGCTGGATACCGGCGCGGATGACTATTTGACCAAGCCGTTTGGTGTCGGGGAATTGCTTGCGCGTGTCCGTGCAAGTTCGCGGCGGCGCCTGCAGGCCGGCGCCGATCAGGGCGCGGAGTTTTCGTTTGGCGACGTCAAGGTCGATCTGAACCTGCGAACCGTGCACAAGGACGGTGCCGCAGTTCATTTGACTCCGATCGAGTATCGACTGCTCACGCTGCTCATTGCCAACGCCGGCAAGGTGCTCACTCATCGACAGATCTTGCGCGAGGTGTGGGGACCGGCGCATTCTGAGGACGGACACTACGTCCGCGTTTACATGGCACATCTGCGCCAAAAGCTCGAGGACGATCCGGCGCAACCCAAGCACATTCTCACCGAAACGGCGGTCGGTTATCGTTTGGTGCAGGAAGTGCGGCCTTGAGGCCCGCGCAGCGCTAGAGTGCCGGCACGGCCAGCAAAGTCCTACAAGCTTAAGGGGTAGGGCGACGACATTATTCGGTCAGAGCAACGCCTACGCTGGTTTACGCGGCGCCTTGATCAGCGTGGCGACACAGAGGTGAACATGCTGCATCAAGAGAGCCGGCATTCGTGCTGACCGATCAAGACATTTATTTGTTTCGCGAAGGCACGCACGGTCGGCTCTACCGGGAATTGGGCGCGCACGCTGACTGCTGACGGCAGCGGCGTGCATTTTGCCGTGTGGGCGCCGAACGCCTCGGAAGTGTCCGTGATCGGCGATTGGAACGGCTGGAATGCAGGGAGCCACAAGCTGGCGCCGCGCAGCGATCATTCCGGAATCTGGGAAGGCACCGTCCCGGCCGTGCAGCACGGCCAGGCCTACAAGTACCGCATCATCTCACATGCATCGGCGGCTACCAGGTCGAAAAAGCGGACCCCTTCGCCACCTACTGCGAGCTGCCCCCGGCGACGGCATCGCGCGTCTGGAAGCTGGACTACGCCTGGAACGATGAGCGCCTGGATGTCATCTCGCGCGGCGCGAAACGGCTTGGATGCGCCCATGTCGATCTATGAGCTGCATGTCGGTTCGTGGCGGCGCAAGGATGGCAAGTTTCTCAACTACCGGGAATTGGCGCATGCCCTGGCGGACTATCTCAATGCGACTCGGATTTACGCATGTCGAACTCATGCCGATTACCGAGCACCCGTTCTATGGTTCTTGGGGATATCAAACGACGGGGTATTTCGCGCCGACGGCGCGCTACGGCACGCCGCAGGACTTGATGTATTTCGTGGATCATCTGCACGCTCACGGAATCGGCGTCATTCTCGACTGGGTGCCGTCGCATTTTCCAACCGATCAGCATGGATTGGTCGTACTTCGACGGTACGCATCTCTATGAGCACGCGGATGCGCGCCAGGGATTTCATCCCGAGTGGAATTCGGCGATTTTCAATTTCGGCCGCAACGAAGTTCGCAGTTTCCTGGTTTCCTCGGCGCTGTTCTGGTTCGAGAAATATCACATCGACGGCCTGCGCGTGGACGCGGTCGCCTCCATGCTGTATTTGGACTATGCGCGCAAAGAGGGCGAGTGGATTCCCAACCGATTCGGCGGGCCGCGAGAATCTCGAAGCCATCGATTTCCTGCGCATCTTGAATCAATCCGTGTACCGCGACTATCCGGACGCGAGCCATGATTGCGGAGGAGTCGACCGCGTGGCCCATGGTGTCGAGACCCACCGACATGGGCGGCCTCGGTTTCGGATTGAAATGGAACATGGGCTGGATGCACGACACCCTCGCCTACATGCAAGCAGGATCCGATGTCACCGCAAGTATCATCACGGTGAACTGACGTTCTCGCTGATCTACGCCTTCAATGAAAACTTCGTGCTGCCGCTGTCGCATGACGAAGTGGTCTACGGCAAGGGTTCGCTCATCGGCAAGATGCCCGGCGACGACTGGCAGAAGTTCGCCAACCTTGCGCGCCCTGTTCGGCTACATGTGGGCGCATCCCGGCAAGAAACTGCTTTTCATGGGCGGCGAGTTTGGGCAGCGGCGCGAATGGACGCACGAAGGGGAACTGGAGTGGTGGGTGTCCGACCTGCCGGGACACGCCGGCGTCAAGCGGCTCATCGGCGACTTGAATCGTGTCTATCGCCGCGAATCGGCCCTGCACCAGGTCGATTTCTCGCCCGCAGGATTTCGAATGGGTCGATGTCGGCAACTGCCGAAATGAGCATCATCGCGTTCTTGCGCAAATCAGCCGGCAGCGGCGCGCCGCTGCTGGTGGTTTGCAATTTCACGCCCGTGCCGCGCGCGAATTTTCTGATCGGCGTACCCGCGCGCGGCGTCTGGCGCGAGATCATCAATACCGATGCGCGCGACTACGGCGGCGCCGGCTGGGGTAACCTGGGCGCGGTCGAATCCGTGCCCGTGGGCTCGCACGGCCGCGTCGAATCGGTCAGCCTAACGCTGCCGCCGCTTTCGACCCTCGTTCTGCGCTGGGAAGGCCGTGGCTAGCGCCAAGCGCAAACGGTGCCCGGCGTGAAGGGCGAGGCCTCAGACGCCACGCGGACGATCCACCGCGACCGTCGCGGAGGGCAGGGTGCGTGCGGTCATCGATGCGGTTCTGCCGACGCGTCGATGGCGGTCGATTTCCCGCCAAGCGCGTTGCGGGCGAGGCGGTCGCCATCGAGGCCCATTGCTTCACGGATGGCCATGACAAGCTGCGCGTGATGCTGCGCTGGAGTCTCGTGGGCTCCGACAGCGCGGACTACGAAATCGAGATGCAGGCGCAAGGCCAACGATGTCTGGACGGCGGAATTCACGCCGCCGCAGCCGGGCCGCTACCAATACACGGTCATCGCGTGGGTGGATCACTTCGAATCCTGGCGGCGCGAATTCGAAAGACGCGAAGACAGAGGCGATATCCTCGTGGCGCTGCAGGCCGGCGCCGCGCTCATCGATGCAGGCCGCGGCGCGAGCCGCCGGCAGCGATGCCGCCATTCTCACCGGATGGTCGGGGCAGCTGCGCGACGGCGCCGAGGAACACGCCGCCGACGATCGCCGCGCTACAGGCGCTGGCGCTGGATCCGGCGCGCGCCGCCATCGTCGCGCGGTATTCGGATCGCAGCCTCGCGGCGACGCCACGACTGGAGCTCGTCGTCGATCGCAAGCGCGCGGCGTTCAGCAGCTGGTACGAATTGTTTCCGCGCTCGGCCGCGTCGCAGAGCGGGCAGCACGGAACATTCAAGGACGTCGAGGCGCGGCTGCCGTATCTCGCCGAAATGGGATTCGACGTGCTGTATTTTCCGCCCATCCATCCCATCGGCCGCATCAACCGCAAGGGCACGAACAATAGCTTGCGCGCCAAGCCCGGCGATGTCGGCAGTCCCTGGGCCATCGGCTCCGCGGAAGGCGGCCACAAGGACATTCTGCCGCAGCTCGGCACATTCGAGGACTTCGACCGGCTCTTGAACGTGGCGCGCGCGCTCGGCATCGAAATTGCCATGGACATTGCATTTCAGTGCGCTCCCGATCACCCCTACGTGACGCAGCATCCGCAATGGTTCAAGCATCGGCCCGACGGCAGCGTGCAATACGCCGAGAATCCCCCGAAGAAGTACCAGGACATCTATCCATTCGATTTCGAAACCAGCGATTGGCGCGGCCTGTGGAACGAACTGAAGAGCATCGTCGACTTCTGGATCGCGCGCGGCGTGAAGATATTTCGCGTCGATAATCCGCATACCAAGGCGTTCGCCTTTTGGGAATGGCTGATCGAGCGCGACCAAGCGCGAGCATCCGGATGTCATCTATCTGGCCGAGGCCTTTACCCGGCCGAAGGTCATGCACCGTCTGGCGAAACTGGGTTTCTCGCAGTCCTACACCTATTTCACCTGGCGCAATACCAAGCAGGAGCTGACCGACTATTTCACCGAACTTGACGCCAGGGTCCGGGTCGCGAGTACTACCGGCCCAACGTATGGCCCAACACGCCCGACATCCTGCCCGAGACGCTGCAGTCGGGCTTGCGCCCGATGTACGCCGCAAGACTGATTCTTGCCGCAACGCTTTCCTCGAACTACGGCATCTACGGGCCGACCTACGAGCTGATGGAAAGCACGCCGCGCGAACCGGGCAGCGAGGAGTACCGCGACTCGGAGAAATATCAACTGCGGCATTGGACACTGCAGCAGCCCGACAGCCTCTGGTCGCTGATTGCGCGCATGAACCGCATTCGCCGGGAAAATGCCGCGCTGCAATCGGATTCAGGCCTGCATTTCTGTAAGGTCGACAACGATCAGCTGATCGCCTATCTGAAGGTCGGACGCGCAGAGCTCCGCAATGTCATTCTTGACCGTCGTCAACCTCGATCCGCATCAGCCGCAGTCGGGCTGGGTCGATCTCGATGTCGGCGCCTTGAAGTTCGATCCCGATCAGCCCTACCAGGTGCACGATTTGCTGAGCGATCAGCGTTACATATGGCGCGGCCGGTACAACTATGTATTGTTGGACCCGCAGCGCGCGCCGGCGCATGTCTTTCAGATTGCGCCGGCGCGTGCGCAGCGAGCAGGACTTTGACTACTACCTATGAAGCGCCTAGATGAACGACGTCCAAGTCCCGGTTCTGGATACCGTCGCCGCCGACCGGCATCAGCGCCGATGATGCGCTCTGGTACAAAGATGCCGTCATCTATCAGGTCAACGTCAAGTCCTTCTTCGACTCCAATGACGATGGCATCGGCGATTTCAAGGGCCTGACCTCCAAGCTCGAATACATCCGCGACCTGGGCGTCAACACCATCTGGCTGATGCCCTTCTACCCTTCGCCGCTCAAGGATGACGGCTATGACATTGCCGATTATCAAAACGTGCATCCGCAATTCGGCACGCTCGATGACTTTCGCAACATGCTGCGCGAGGCGCATCGCCTCGGACTGAAGGTGGTCACCGAACTGATCATCAACCATACCTCGGATCAGCATCCGTGGTTTCAGGCCGCGCGCCAGGCGCCCGCCGGGTTCGCCGCAGCGCGATTTTTATGTGTGGAGCGATACGGATCAGAAATATCTCGGCACGCGCATCATCTTTACCGACACCGAATCCTCGAATTGGACCTGGGACCCGCGTGGCGAAGGCGTACTACTGGCACCGCTTCTTCAGTCATCAGCCGGATCTGAACTTCGACAATCCGCAGGTCATGGAAGCGGTGCTGCAGATCATGCGCTTCTGGCTCGACATGGGGGTCGATGGCTTTCGTCTCGATGCCATTCCCTACCTGGTGGAGCGCGAGGGCACCAACAACGAAAATCTGCGCGAAACTCATGCCGTCATCAAGGAACTGCGCGCGGCCATCGATGCCTCCTACAGCAACCGTTTCCTGCTGGCGGAAGCCAATCAATGGCCGGAGGACGTGCGCGAATACTTCGGCGATGGCGATGAATGCCACATGGCCTATCACTTTCCGCTGATGCCGCGCATCTACATGGCCATCGCCCAGGAGGACCGCTATCCCATCATTGAAATCATGCAGCAAACGCCGGACATCCCGGAGAGCTGCCAATGGGCGATTTTTCTGCGCAATCACGATGAGCTGACGCTGGAGATGGTGACCAGCAAGGAACGCGACTACATGTACACGACGTACGCGGCGGACCTGCAGGCGCGAATCAATCTAGGGATTCGGCGCCGCCTGGCGCCGTTGATGGAAAATGATCTGGACCGCATCAAGCTGATGAACAGCCTGCTGCTGTCCATGCCCGGATCGCCGATTCTCTATTACGGCGACGAGATCGGCATGGGCGACAATTTCTTCATCGGCGACCGCAACGGCGTGCGCACGCCCATGCAATGGAGTCCGGACCGCAATGCCGGATTCTCGCGCGCCGATCCGCAACGGCTGTACCTGCCGCCCATCATGGATGCGGTGTACGGATACCAATCGACCAACGTCGAGGCGCAGTCGCGCGATCCCAGTTCGCTGTTGAGCTGGACCAAGCGCATGCTCGCGGTGCGCAAGACCAGCCAGGCCTTCGGCCGCGGCTCGCGCCGTTTCCTGCGGCCGGGCAACCGCAAGATTCTGGCGTATCTGCGCGAATTCGGCGACGACACCATCCTGTGCGTCGCAAATCTCTCGCGCTCCGCGCAGCCGGTCGAACTGAATCTCGCGTCGTTCAAGGGCCGCGTGCCGGTGGAAATGCTCGGGCGAACCGCATTCCCGCCGATCGGCGATCTGCCCTACCTGCTGACCATTTCCGCGCTACGGTTTCTATTGGTTCCGGCTGGCCACCGATGCGGCCGTGCCGTCCTGGCATGAGCAAATCGTGTCGGTGGATGAACGGCCGGTGTTGGTGTTGTTCGACGGCTGGACCAGCCTGTTCCGCGAGCGCGTGGTGCCCTGGCGCATCGGCATGGCGGAGAAGACCCGGACGCAATTCGAAACCGATACGCTGCCGCGCTACATCGAGACTCAGCGCTGGTATGCGGCGAAGGGCACGGCCGATCGAGCGCGCGCGCATCACCGAGCAGGTGCTGTGGCAGGAAGGCAAGGTGTCCTGGTTGGTGGCGTTGGTCGAACTCGATGGGGCGGAACCGCGCGCGAACTATTTTTTGCCGCTGGGCTTGGCCTGGGAAGAGCGCGACGATGAGCGCGTGCGGAATCTGTCGACTTCCGCGGTGGCCAAAATTCGCCAGCAGGCCAATGTGGGCGTGATGGGCGACGCGTTTGCGGACGAGACTGTTCTGCCGTGCGGTGGTCGCGGCGATGGCGGCGCGCCGCGAGATCCCCATGTCGCAGGGCAAGCTGCAATTCAGGCCGACGCCGCAGTTCGCAGAAATTGCCGGGCCGGATTTCGCAGTCGCTTGCCGGTCGAGCGGCCGCGCGGCTCCAGCTCGAATACCATCGTCAACATGCGCGAACGGCTGATGCTCAAGGGCTATCGGCGGCTGCGCGTCGGGATGAATCCGGAACTCGAGATGGGCCTGTATCTCACCGAAGTCGCCCATTTCGCGAACTGCGCGCCGCTGGCGGGAGTGCTCGAATACATCGCCAATGACGGCCAGACGCGCTTGCTGGCGATGCTGCAGGCGTACGTGGCCAATCAAGGCGACGGCTGGACCTATTCGCTTGAATATCTGCGGCGGCACCTCGAACAATACCGCACCACGCCGGCCGGCGATGCGTTGCCGCCCAATGTGCACGAAGCGTACCTGACGTTGATCCGGGTGCTGGCGCTGCGTACCGCCGAACTGCATCGGGCGCTGGCCGCGCCCACCAAGGATGCGGCGTTCTCGCCGCAGCCGCTCACCCGAGCCGACATGGATGCCTATCGGCAGCGTGCGCTCGAGTGAGGCGCACGGCGCGCTGGATCTGTTGGCCGCGAATCTGGAAGCGGTGCCCGCGGCCGATCGCGAGCGCGCCAACGCGGTACTCGCGCAGCGCGAACAGATCATGCAGCGCATCGAGGCCTGCGCCGCGGCGACGCCGCGCGGGCAAGAAAATCCGCATTCACGGCGACTATCATCTGGGCCAGGTGCTCGTGACCCGCAACGATTTCGTCATCATCGATTTCGAAGGCGAGCCCGGCCACAGCCTGGAGCAGCGGCGCGCCAAACATTCGCCGCTGCGCGACGTCGCCGGCATGATGCGCTCCTTCAGCTATGTGCAGCAAAGCGCCCTGCGTAGTGTGGCGCACAACGAAGCCGAGGCGGCGAGATTGGCGCCGCTGGCGCGCGACTTGGGAGATCGAAGCGCGCACGCGCGTTTCTGTCGGCCTACGATGCGGCCGCGCGCGGCGCGGCGGCTGTACGAGTCGCTGCAACCGGGGCAGGGACTGCTGGGACTGTTTGAACTCGAGAAGGCGCTGTACGAATTGCGTTATGAGATCGGCAATCGGCCGACCTGGGTCGGCATTCCGCTGCAAGGAATTCTGGATTGGGGCGGCGGATAATGGGGGACTCTCATGCAAAGCATTGATATGTTGGTGGATGCGACTCGAGAGTTTTTGCATCAGACCGCCGCGTTCTTGCCGAAGCTTCTGCTGGCGCTGTTCGTGGTCGCTCGTCGGATGGCTGTTTGCCAAGGTGGTGCGATTCGCGGTCGAGCGCGCGCTGCGTGCCGTCAATTTCAACGTATTGACCGAACGGGCCGGCACCGACAACGTTCTTAAGGCAGGCCGGCATGCGCGGCGATACCACGACGCTGTTCGGTCTGGTCGCCTTTTGGCTGGTCATCGTTGCGACCCTCATCATGGCATTCAACGGCATGGGATTGACCTACATCCCGGATCTGCTGGGGCGCGTGGTCCTGTTCGCTCCCAAACTGCTCATCGCCATGCTGATCATTGTATTCGGCTCGTACTGCGCGCGTTTCGTCGGCGATGCCGTGCAGAACTATTGCGTCGACGCACAGATCGCAGACGCCGACGTATTGGGCCGGCTGGTGCGATACGCGATCATGCTGTTTGTCGTGATGATCGCCTTGAGCCAGGTCGAGGTCGGCGGCGACATCGTGCAGCGGACGTTTCTCATCATTCTCGCCGGTCTCATGCTCGCGATTGCGCTGGCGTTCGGCCTCGGCGGGAAGGATTGGGCCGCGTCGTTGCTGCAGCGTTGGTGGCCGCAGCATCGAAAGGACAATGACCTCTGACAGGTAGGTTCTGCCACGCGATGCCCTTCGGGTGCGCGCTTGAGCCCGAAGGCGATGCTCGCTTCCGATGGTGGGCACCTTAGCCCTGGCTGTGCCGGATCCGGCCTCGCGCAGCAACCCGGCGGGTGTTCACGCGGCCAGCATGATCGTCGATCCGAAGTCTTACGCCTGGCAGTCCTCAGAGTGGCATGGGCAGGGTTGGTCGGATGCGGTGCTCTATGAGCTGCATCTCGGCACCTTCACACCGGAGGGCATCTTTGCGGCTGCCCGCGAGCGCCTCGCGGACCTGCAGCTGCTCGGCGTCACCCGGTTGGAACCGGGCGCGGTGATCGCAACCTATATTTAAGCGGCGGCGCGCTCGGCGGGCGCGCCCTCCAGAGCTCTGGCGAGCACGTCCTCGATCCGCTCGGCCCACACGAACTCGAGTCTCGTGCGCACGCTGTCAGGAATGTCTTCCAGATCGCGGCGATTGCGTGCCGGCAAGATCACGGTGCGAATGCCGGCGCGCGCTGCGGCCACGCATTTTTCCTTGATGCCGCCCACCGGCATCACCACACCGCGCAGGCTGATTTCGCCGGTCATGGCAATGTCGGCGCGAACCGTGCGCTGCGTCAACAGCGAGGCCAGCGAGGTGGCGATGGCCACTCCCGCGCTGGGCCCGTCTTTCGGAATCGCGCCCGCAGGAACGTGGATATGCAAGTCGCTGTTGTCGAGCACGGCGGGATCAATCCCTAACCGATCGGCTTGCGATTTGATCAAGGTGACCGCCGCCTGGGCGCTCTCCTTCATGACCTCGCCGAGTTGTCCGGTCAAAATCAGCTTGCCGCTGCCGCGAACGCGGCTGGTCTCGATAAACAGGATGTCGCCGCCGGCCGGCGTCCAGGCCAGTCCCGTCGCCACGCCCGGCACGCTGGTGCGCAGGGCCACGTCGCTTTCGAAGCGCGCCCCGCCCAAGATGCGTTCCACCGCCGGCGCATCGATCGAGACACTTTGCGCATCGCCCGATGCAATCGTGACCGCGGCGTTGCGCAACAGGGCGCCGATCTGCCTCTCCAGGCTGCGAACGCCGGCCTCCCGGGTGTACTCGGCAATGACCCGCCGCAAGGCCTCATCGGACAGCTGCACCCCCGCCTCGGACAGGCCATTGGCTTTCAGTTGACGCTTGAGCAAGTAGCGCCGTGCGATCTGCAGCTTCTCCTCTTCGGTGTAGCCGCTGAGCTCAATGATTTCCATGCGATCGCGCAACGGCGCCGGTATCGAATCAAGCACGTTCGCGGTGGCGATGAACAAGACCTTCGACAGGTCGAAGGGGACGCCCAGATAATTGTCGCGGAAGGTATTGTTCTGCTCGGGGTCGAGCACTTCGAGCAGCGCGGAGAACGGATCGCCTTGATAGCTGGCTGAGAGCTTGTCGACTTCATCGAGCATCAGCACGGGATTGCGCCGACCGGCCTTGCGAACTGCCTGCACGATGTTCCCGGGCAGCGAACCGATGTAGGTGCGTCGATGGCCGCGAATCTCGGCTTCATCGTGCACGCCGCCCAGGCTCACGCGGCCGAACTTGAGGCCGACGGCTTTGGCGATGCTCTGGCCCAGCGAGGTCTTGCCCACGCCCGGGGGTCCGACAAAGCACAAAATCGGACTGCGGCCCTCCGGGTTGAGTTTGCGGACGGCCAGGAATTCGAGAATCCGGCGCTTGATCTTGGCCAGGCCGTAGTGATCGTCGTCGAGGATTTTCCGAGCCTGTTCGATATCGACCTGCTCGGGGTCGAGTTTGGCCCAGGGCATGGCGAGCAGCCATTCTAAGTAGGTTCGGGTCATCGAGTACTCGGCGGCCTGCTCCGGCATGCGCTCCAGCCGGTGGAGTTCACGCTGCGCCTGCTCCTCGACATCCGGCGGCATGCCCGCATCTTTGATCGCCAGCTTCAGGTCCGCCAAGCTCCGATTTGGAGCCGTCGGTTTCGCCGAGTTCCTTCTGAATCTGATGCAGCCGCTCGCGCAGCACGGCTTCCTTTTGCCGGTCATCGAAAGCCTCGCGTGTCTTCTCATCGATCTGACGCGACACTTTGAGCACCTCGATGCGCCGGCCGAGCAGCGTCAAGACGCGATCCAGCCGCGACCTTCAGATCGAAGGTCGCGAGAATTTCCTGCTTGTCGGCGGCCTTCAGATCCATGAAGCTCGCGATCATGTCGGCAAGCGCGGGAATCGATTCGATGCTGCGAATCGCATTGATCAATTCGCCCGGCGCCTGCGGCAGCAACTGCACCGCCTCGATTGCCATCTCGCGCAGCTTGAGGCCGCGCGCCTCGATTTCCTGATCGAAGGTGGTGGTTTCCTTGTGCCGCTCGATGCGCGCGACCAAGAAAGGTTCGCGGCTCACATAGTCCAGCACCGTAAATCGTTCCTCGCCCTGCGCAATCAGGTGATGCGAGCCGTCCGGCGCAGTGATGAATCGCACGATCGAAGCAGAGGTGCCGACGCGATGCAGCACTTCCGGGGCTATGGCCTCGGCGTTCGATTCGGTTTGCAGCAGCAGGCCGACGCGGCGCTGGGTGCGTACCGCCTCTTGCGCTGCAGCGAGCGATGCCGTGCCCGAGACCGCGATCGGCAACACGACGCCCGGGAACAGCACGGTCTCCCTCACGGGCAGGATGATCAACACGTCTTCGCCGCTCATACGGTTTCCCTCGTCAGGCTGCAGCTGCAGATAGCCGCGATCCAAGCGGCGCTCGGTCAGGACGTAGCGCCCCGGCGGCAACTCGATGCGCCGGTGCATGCGTCCATAGGGAATCTCCAGCCGCACGACATTCGACCGCGCCGCTCACGGCGGGCGGGCGACACCGTGGTCTCGATCTGCAGGCCCGTTCGGGCTGAGCTGCACGGTCACCTCATCGACGCGCGCTCCCGGCAGGGCGACCACCACATGCACGCGCGAGCCATCCGTGAAAATATCGGCCGGCGGCTCCCAAACGGGCCGGATGGGGTGCTGCGATCAGGTCAAAGAAATGCCGATGCTTGCGCTCGGCCTGGTCGAGCAGCGCACAGGCCTCTGCCCACATCCAGGAGTTTCGACGGGTAATATTCATTGAACTCAAATGCGGGCGTCCGCATCAAGTTCAAGTGCCAGAAACCTTGGGTTCAGGCGGAGTCTAGGCCTGTCGCGGTGCCGGCCGGTCGATGATCTGCACCGTGTAGCCGCCGGACTTCTCATCCGGCCTCAAGCTGCAGCAGGCCGCGTTTTTCCGCGTCGCTCAGCATGTCGTTGAACGACCTGAAACCATAGAAGCGCTCGTTGAAACCGGGCTGGCGTCGCTTGATGGCTTGTTTGATCATCGAACCCCAGATTGGTTCGCTGCCGCCGCGTTCTTCGATCAACGCCTCCAGCGTATCGACGATCAGCTCCATGGCTTCGCCCAGGTTGGGTCCCTTCTTTTCGGTCGGCGCGCTGTCGGCGGCAGGCTGGGCGGGCGCCGCCGCGCCGGTGCGCCGGCGTCGCTTTGGAGCTCCTTGCGCACCAAATCGTCGTAATAGATGAATTCATCGCAGTTGTTGATGAATAGATCCGAAGTCGAATTTTTGACGCCGACGCCGATGACGGTCTTGGCGTTTTCGCGCAGCTTGCTGACCAGGGGCGAGAAATCCGAGTCGCCGCTCAAGATGACGAAGGTATCGACGTGGCCCTTGGTGTAGCACAGATCCAGCGCGTCGACGACCATGCGAATGTCCGCGGAATTCTTGCCGGACTGTCGCACGTGTGGAATTTCGATGAGTTCGAATGCCGCCTCGTGCAGGCCGCGCTTGAAATCCTTGTAGCGCTCGAAATCGCAGTAGGCCTTCTTGACCACGATGTGGCCCTTGAGCAATAGACGCTCGAGCACCTTTTCGATGTCGAAACTCGGGTACTTGGCATCGCGTGCGCCGAGCGCGATATTCTCCAGGTCCAGAAAGACCGCCATCGTGGCATCGGAGGCTTTGGCCGACATTCCGGAATCCTTCACTTTTAGAACCAGTTGTAATTGAAGCTTACGCTGATTCGATCGGCCTTGACGCGGTTGGGCACGACTTCATGGCGCAGCCAACTCTCGAACAACAGCAGGTTTCCCACGGCAGCGGGATAGGTGACCCAGGGCCGCGATTCGCGCTGCGCCCGCGCCTGGCGCGGCGGCGCCGCCATGAAGCGATCCAGGCGCGGATCTTCGAATTTGATGCCCGGCAGATCCCTTTGGCACTTGTACGTAGTAGGTGCCGCTCAAGGTCGAATGAGGATGCAGGTGCAGGCTATGTACCGTGCCGCGCGGCATGATATTGACCCAGCAATCGGTCATTTCCAGCTCGCGGCCGCGCAAGTCCCATTCAACCGCCGCGGCAAACGCGGCGACGTGGCGTTTCAGCTTGTGGCGCAGCAATTCGAAGGTCGGCGAGACCGTCTGGAGTCGATGCACTGACCCGTAGGAGGTGTAGCCGCCGGGATAGTTCTTGCTTCGACCAGCAGCCTTCCGGCCGCATCGTCGAGGCGAAGTTGGCGGCACTCCTTCAGCAGCTGATCATTGAAGTCGCCTGAATCGCGGCGCTGCAAGGAGGCGGCATACACCAGCGTCGGAAATAAGGCGTGAATGCTCACCGCGACCGGCCGCGGCTAAACCGACAGCTTCACTTCGTTGAATTGAATGATCGGCGCGACGTCGGTGTAGCGCGGAATATCCGCCTGCAGTTCCGCCGCCGCCGGTCCCCACACTTCGAGGAACGCCGCGATGCTGTCGAAATAGAATTGGCAGCCGCCATGGAAGGCCGGCGCTTCGCCCGGAGCGGTTCCCTGCAGACCGGCATCGACCTCGGTCTTGCGCAGATTCTTCTTCAAGCAGACGCATCGCCAGAGGCATGTGCGTGCCGACGTAATAGTTGATATCGAAGCGCGAGCCCGGCTTGTTGGGATAGAGAATCGAGAGTTTAATCATGACACCTGCCTGTTGTTGAAGATTACGGCGCGGCCGCCGCGCCTGCGGGCGCGCGCGAGTCGCTTGCACCGTACAAAACCGCGGGGCGCGGGAAACCGACCGCCTTCGCGGCCGCCGCATCCGCGGGCGCGATGCCGATGGCCTCGACAGCGTTGCCGGATCCCCACGGTTCCAGCGGCACGACCTTGTACCCCATGGCGGTGAGCGCTTTGACGGCATCGGCGGAGAGTGCAAAGGGTTCCGCCGCGATCGTGTCCGGCAGCCATTGATGATGGATGCGCGGCGCATCGATGGCCTCTTGCAGCGTCATGCCGTGGTCGATGAAATTGACGATGACTTCGAGCACCGTGGTGATGATTCGCGAGCCGCCCGGCGTGCCGAGAACGAGAACCGGCTTGCCGTCCTTGAACACGATGGTCGGCGTCATGGAGCTTAGCGGGCGCTTTCCCGGAGCGATCGCATTTGCCTTGCCCTGGATCAGGCCAAACACATTCGGCGCGCCGGGCTTGGCGGTGAAGTCATCCATCTCGTCATTCAAAAAGAACCCCGTATTGCCCGCGATCACCTTGGCTCCGAACGAATCATTGATGGTGTAAGTGACCGAAACCGCGTTGCCGGTTCGATCAACCACGGAATAATGCGTCGTGGTGGCGTGCTCATCAGCGGCCGCGAGCCCCTGCAGCGCGGAGGAGGGGGTGGCGCGATTCGGGTGAATCTGCGCACGGATCGATGCCGCATAGTGCGCGGACAGGAGGTGCGCGGTGGGATTGTCGATGAATGCCGGATCACCCAGATAGGTATTGCGGTCGTGATAGGCGTGACGCATCGCCTCGGTCAGGACATGAACGGCGGCGCTGGAATGAAAGCCCATCGACTTGAGCGGGTAGCCTTGAAGCACCTGCAGCATCTCGCACAAGGTGATGCCGCCGGAACTCGGCGGCGGCGCGGAAATGATGGTGTAGCCGCGATACGGGCAACTGATGGGCGCCGATTCCGTCACCGTATACGCCGCGAAATCCTCGATGGTCAATAATCCGCCGTGCGCGCGCGAAGCGGCGCTGACCGCGGCAGGTATGGCGCCATGGTAGAAGGCATCGGTCCCGCCGCTGCTGATCGCTCGCAACGTGGCCGCGAGGTCTTTTTGCGTCAATCGATCGCCGGGCGCGAAGGCTTCGCCGTGGTTGAGGAAGATCGCCGCAACGTTGGGCTGATTGCGAAACTCCCGGGTGCCGTCCGCCAATACATCGACATCGCCGCGAGTCAGCACGAACCCCTCATCGGCGAGTTTGATGGCCGGCGCAAGCAGCACCGCCCGCGGCAGGGTGCCGTATTTCTGCCGGGCCGTCTCCAGGCCCATGACGGTTCCGGGAACGCCCACGGCCAAATAGCCGTCGAGACTGCGGGAGCTGACGCACCTTGCCCTGTGCGTCGAGGAACATGTCGGCGCGCGCCGCCAGCGGCGCCCGCTCGCGAAAATTGATGAAAGTGTTCTTGCCGTCGGCGAAATGAATGGTCATAAATCCGCCGCCGCCGAGATTGCCGCAGCAAGGATGCGTCACCGCCAGCGCATAACCCACCGCAACCGCGGCATCGATGGCATTGCCTCCCTGACGCAGTATTGCCGCGCCCACCTCCGAGGCGAGGTGCTGAGAAGTCACCACCATCCCTTTGTCGGATTCAAGTTCGAGGGGCGCAGCCGCATGGGCCATCAGGCAGGGCGCGAGCAGCAGAACCAAATTCATTCGACTCAACATAGTGCGCAAGAGTAGCGCAATGCACCGCCAGGCGGCAGCACTTGTTTCAGAGTGCTAACACAGGTTGGTGATGGCGTCCTGCAATGCGCGGATAGTCGAACGAGATGAGCGAGACTTTTTCGGAGAGCGCCGCCATGACCGCCAAAGAAGTTGCCGAGAGTGCGGAGCTCAATCACCGCATCCGCCGGCTTCTGGCGCTGATCAGGTCGATCGCGGTTCACATGCAAATTCAAAGCCGCGACGCGGAGGAGTCGGCCGTGCATCTGGCGGCGCGGGTGGGGGCCATCGGCCGTGTGGCACTCACCCCGATCGCGGCCGGCGTGGATCTGCAATCCTTGGTGCTGGATGAACTGCTGGTCCATCGTGCCCACCGAGCGGGAATCACTGTTGACGGGCCGGAGGTTCGGCTGAACGCCAAGTCGGCGGAATTCGTCGGCCTGCTGATCCATGAGCTTGTCACCAATTCCGTCAAGTTCGGCGCCCTGTCTCAATCGCAGACACAGCTGCGCGTGATATGGTGGTTTACCGGACCTGGGGATTCCCGCCTGCATTTTGAATGGGGAGAGCGCGGGGTTCGCATGCCGCTCGCAAGCGGCAGAATACCGGGCTTTGGCTCGCAGGTCGTGAAGCGGCTGATCGCGACCGAGTTGCACGGGGAGGGGGATATAATGTTTTCAAGCGAGGGGGTACTTTGCACCACAGAGTTTCCGGCCGGCGAGGCGCTGCTTCCACATGACTAATCCGCTGCTGCGCAAACTTTCGAACTTCACCGAATTATCCGACGAAGAAGCGAGCATCGTCGAGGCGAGCACGCTGGACGTGCGCGCCTTTGCCGCCCGCGAGGATGTGATCTCGCAGGGCGAGCGTACCGGCGGCGTCAAACTGCTGCTGGAAGGATTTGCCTGCCGCTACAAGGTGCTGGAGGACGGCCGGCGCCAAATCGTGGCCTATTTCGTGCCCGGCGATCTGTGCGATCTGCGGGTGTTCATTCTAAAGCGCATGGACCACTCCATCGGCGCGGTGGTCGCCTCGAAGGTGGCGACCATTTCCCCCGAGAACATTCTGAAAATGACTCACAACTACCCGACCCTGACGCGGGCATTGTGGTGGTCAACCCTGGTTGAGGAAGCCATTGCGCGCGAATGGATCGTCAATGTGGGACAGCGCAACGCGCTGGAGCGCATGGCGCATCTGTTTTGCGAACTCCTTTACCGCTTCCGGGCCGTGGGGTTGAATGATGGCAACTCGTGCACGCTGCCGCTCACGCAGGTGGAATTGGCGGAAACATTGGGATTGTCGTCGGTTCACGTCAACCGAACGCTGCAGGAGTTGAGGCGCCAGAAGCTGATCACCCTGGAGGCGGGCACGCTGACCATTGAAGACCTCGGGGCCTTGAAAGAGGTCTCGTTCTTCAATCCAGACTATTTACACTTGGATTATAATAACGAAAAACCCCGCGGCGACGAGCGGGAAGGCACCTGAGTTGCTTTATGTTAGCGCGCCAAAATAATTGATCGCCTAAGCTTTGCCGCCAAGAAAAACCAAATCGTATTTCATCATGCAATACAACGAACACCAGTTGGCGCTGCTTGCCGCGACCGTGGCCGCGGGACTGGCGCGCGACTTCGACTTGCTGCGGCAAAGCGACGATAAGGAGAGAGCCCGCGCCGCGGCACGCCAACTGGCGCGTGTAAGCCTGCTGGTCGCGCGTCACATCCTGGTCGGCGCGCATTGCGCCGCGCTCAAAGTCGACGAGCTGGAACTATTGTACGACGACGCGGATTTTCTCTAGGCTTAGCCCGTCTATTTTGCCGCAGGCACGGGCGTCGACATCGGCACGCCTTTGTCGACAATCCAGGTCGACACCTCCATGCCACCCTCCGAGCCCGGCGCTGCGACCAGACTGTGCACGGCACCGCGAGGATTGAAAAAGCTGTCGCCGGCCTTCAGCGCCCGATCGGGCTGCCCCTGGGTTTTCCAAATCAAATTGCCTTTGAGCACATAGCCCACTTCGTCGCCGGGATGCGTGTGATAGCCGATCACGGAGCCGGCCGGTAAAGTTGCGGTGCCGATGACGATCTCCTTGGCCGGCACCACCCCGGCTTGATCATGGCGCTCGAGGATATTGCGCGCCGCTTGCGCGGCCGGCTTTGGTTCCTCCGCCGTTGCGTTCAGCGACAGGACGGCGAGGGCGACGAGCGATGCAGGTATGAGTTTCATGGCGGTGTTCTCACTGTGATGGAAAAGTAACGTTGGCAAAGTATGCGCCGAGCGCCACGACGTCCGCATCGCTCAACCGCAGGGCGGCGTAGATTGCATCAGTGAGCGTACCAGATGCGGTAGATCAGGTTGCCGCCATCCTCGCTCATCAAAAGCGATCCGTCGGAGAGTTCCGCGGTCGCGACCGGGCGGCCCCAGACATGCGCGTCGTCCACCACAAACCCAGTTAGAAAATCTTCGTAATCGCCGGTCGGCTCGCCGTTCTTCATATGAACCCGCACGAGCTTGTAACCGGTCCGCAGACTGCGGTTCCAAGAACCGTGAAAACCGACGATGGCATCGCCGACGTAGGCCGCGGGGAATGCGTACTTTCCGTTGCTCGGCCGCATAGAAAGTCATGCTGAGCGCCGCCGAGTGAGACTGGTACAGCACATCGGGTACCGATACCTTGCCGGCCAAATCGGGACGCTCGCCCTTCAGGCGCGGGTCCTCGTTGGAGCCGATGTAGTACCACGGCCAGCCGTAGAAGCTGCCGTGTTTCACCCGGGTGGAATAGTCGGGCACGAGATCATCGCCCAGGGCATCGCGCTCATTGGTCGTACACCACAACGCACCATTCGCCGGCTGGACGGTCAGGCTGACACAATTGCGAATGCCGCTGGCGTAGATGGCGGCCGTCCCGGGAGCCGCCGCGTCGAATTCCAATACGACCGCCCGGTTGGTTTCCACGTCCCAGGAAGCGCCGAGACCATGGGCGGCTTCCCAGGTCCTGATTTCCGCCGGTGACTTTTTCGACATCGTCTCGGCGACATTCGAACCCGAACCCACGGAAACGAACAGCCGCCTGCCATCCGGCGAAAACGCGATGTCGCGGGTGGAATGGCCGACGCCGCTGGGTAATTGCGCCACCACGATTTGCGCCGGGCCGCGTGGCTTCACATCCCCCACCTGGAACGGGTACCGCGTGACGCGATTGGTCTCGGCGACATACAGCCACTGTGGATTCCGTGCGCTCGGATAAAACGCCATGCCGAAGGGCTGCTTGAGTCCCTGTAAGTATACGTCCGTGCCCGCGACGCGGCTGCCATCGGATGAGGGATGCAGCACCGTGACCCGTCCGCCGCGCATCTCGGTGACCAGAATGTCGCCATTGGGGGCGACCAGCATTTTGCGCGGCCCGGTCAGACCTGCGATGAAGGTATCGACGTGAAAACCCTGCGGTACCGAGATCGTGGCTCCCGCGGGCTTCGGCACCACCGATGAGCTGTTGCGGGAAGAAGGCGTCGCAAAGGGCGCGGGCAGCGAACTCGCGCTGATGCGATGCAGACGGCCTGGCGCGTCCAGACGCCAATTGGCCGATTGCGTGCTGCTCGCCGGCACCACGATGGACGATGCAGTGGAGGGCGCCTGGTTGGCGACGCTCTGGAAATAGGCGATGAGATTTTCGCGGTCGGCATCGCCCTGAACCGCGATCAGCATCGAAGTGCCCGGCACCACGCTGGTCGGAGCGGCGAGGAAACGGTTCAGAGTGGCGCCGTCCCAGGTGAGTTTCGAATCACGCAGCGCGGTGGTGTAGGAAAATTGCGGCGCGCTTGCCGCCGCGCGGCCCATCACACCGATCAATGACGGCCCCTGCGCGCCGCCGTTATCGCCCGATTCCGCCGTATGACAAACGCTGCAGCGCTCTCGGAACAGCGCTTTGCCGGTATTCGCGTCAGCGCCAATTGCGGGCGCAGCGGCCAAGAGCCACCCCGTCGCGCACCAAAAGAGCATCGATTGTAGGGACATGGCTGCTACTCCGTCGCTTGGGCTGGTATGGAAATATAGCGCGTCCTCGTACTTGGTTGGATGGCTGGGTTTGCGGTTTACCTGTCGGGCGTCGCGGTAACACGACGCTTCAGCCGGAATTACAATCTACTGATACCATTGGGCGCAAACTTTAGATCGGCGGACCTGTCCTAAGCGTCGATACATAACTCGTGGCAATTTAAGGGAGACCACGGATGTCTTTACGTATCTTTGCAATCATGAGCGTGGGCGCGCTTTCGGCCCTCTCCGCAGTCTCGGCTGTCGGTCCCCTGCAACCCATGCCCTTGCGTATGGCTTTGCCCGGCAGCTCCGTGCTGCATGTCGCCGGCAGCCGCAGCGCGCAGCAGCTCGCCAGCGCGAGCGGCTCGAAATTCGATGCCTCGCTGGCGGAAATCGCGCGCCATGTGGGAACCTTAAGGCCCGCATCGGCGCTGCAGGACCTGCACGCGCTGAACCCCGCGGCGAGATTCAGCCGCCCGGCCAACAGCTCGACGCCCCTGGTGCTGATCGACGCCATCACCAAGGGCGATCCGCAGAAATTGAAGGCGGCGCTCGTCGGCTTAGGACTGCAGCGCGCCTCGCAATATTCCAACGATGTGGGCGGGTGGCTGCCGGTCGATCAATTGGATGCCGCCACCGCATTGACCGAGGTCCATGCCATCCGGGCCGCGATGATGCGCACCAAGAGCGGTGCGATCACCTCGCAAGGCGACTACGCGCAGAACAGCGATCTGGTGCGTTCGGATAATTCGCTGGACGGAGCGGGTGTTACCGTCGGCGTGCTTTCCGATAGCTATGACTGCTACTCGGTGTATGCCAGCAACGGTGTACCGGCCGGCGGCAATGCAGGTTACGCCAACAATGGATTCACCGCCGACGCGGCGATGGATGTCTCGACAGGCGATTTGCCCTCGAACGTTGTTGTACTCGCGGAGGCTGATCCGCAGGGAGGCGGCTGCATGAATTACGGCGCGCCGATCCAGCTGCCTTTCGGCGATGAAGGGCGCGCGATGATGCAAATCGTTCACGACGTGGCGCCTGGCGCCGGGCTCGCCTTTTATACTGCCGAAAACAGCGAGGCTGATTTCGCCAACGGCATCGGCAAGCTGGCCGCGTCCGTTGCCAGCGGCGGCGCCGACGCGAAAGTGATTGTCGATGACGTCGGCTATTTCGATGAGCCGTTTTTCCAGGACGGACTGGTGGCGCAGGCCATCAATGCAGTGGTGGCGAACGGCGTCGCATATTTTTCCTCGGCCGGCAACAACGGCACGCTGGCGTACGACAACAATAGTCCGAACTTCTCCTTTGTTTCGAGTTTGACGCCGAACTCCGGCGAGCACTTGCTGAATTTCGCTCCCTCAGGAGCGCCTACGGCCACAACGACAATGCTCCCCGTCACCATCCCGCCGATGATTCCCGGCGAATTTGTCGTGATCGTCGTGGAATGGGACCAACCCTACGTAACGGGTGCGCCATCCAGCGGCGGCTCGACCAGCGCGATCGACGTGTGCATCACCGGCACGACGGGAAATGACATTATCGACAACGACAACCTTCAACCGATGACGTGCAGCGGTGCCAGTTCGTTGGGTCACGATCCAGTTCAGGTCATGATTATCGATAATCCGGCCAATGCTGCGGGTAATAGCAAGACGGCGAACCTGAATATCATGGTCGGCCTGGTCAGCGGCACAACGCCGGGACGCATCAAGGTCGTGGTTGAAGATGACGGTGCGGGCAGCCAGATCACGAACTTCGCGACCAACAGCGGCACGGTGCAGGGCCACCCCCTGGCCGCAGGCGCCGCCGCGGTCGGTGCGGTATTTTTCCCAAATACCATATCCTGCGGAGCGGCGACGCCTAGTCTGGAAGCTTTTTCCTCGGCGGGCGGCGATCCGATACTCTTTGATGTCAACGGCACGCGCCTCGCGACTCCCGTGATGCGCCAAAAACCCGATTTCGTCGGACCCGATGGCGGCAACAACACCTTTCTAGGCTTTAAGATCGCTGGCACGAATTTCGTTGATAACAGCGCCGTGCTCTCGTGCGCGAACAACGCCAGTTTCCCGAATTTTTTCGGTACCTCGGCCGCCGCTCCGCACGTGGCCAGCATCGCCGCACTGCTGCTGCAGGCAGATCCGGCGCTGACACCGGCGCAGATTTATTCGTTCATGCAACAAACCGCCGCGCCGATGGGCGCGACGCCAGGCTCGGGGACCTTCAATTTTGCCGCCGGCTTCGGATTCGTTCAGGCTAATTTGGCGGCGCGAATGGTTCCCCCGATCCTGCCCGCCGCGCCAACGCTTAAGCTGGCTGCATCGTCCATTGTGACGGGCAGTTCAACGACGCTCACCTGGTCTTCGGTGAATACGACGGGTTGCACGGCTTCAGGTAGTTGGACGGGTGCTTTGGCGAGCAACGGCACGCAGACGGTCAATCCAAGCGCGGTGGGATCGGACACTTACACTCTGATGTGCACGAATGCCGCCGGAGCCTCGCCTATGACCTCCGTGACGCTGTCCGTGACCGCGGTAGCGCCGCCGCCAAGTTCAGGAGGCGGCGGCGGAGCGCTCGGCCTGACGACACTGCTCGGTCTGCTCGCGCTGTGCGCGGCACGCGGGCGAGAGATGCTGCGCGTCCAGTCTCGCGGCTAGCCTCTAAGCGTTGCAGCTCGAATCCGCGTGCACATTGACGGCGGAGTCATTACGCAGCCCCAAGTTGTCAGCGTGCCCGCATTTCGCCGCGGTCCCGTCGGCGCTGGTTGCTGTCCACGCCAGATTGGCGCGCCCGGTCGCGTCCGCGATGGCGGCGAGGGGCACCGACGTGAACCCGTTGATCCGCGCATTTTGCAGCAAGACCGCCCGAGGCTTGGCGTTCATGTCGTACACTGTGACGACAATGTCCTGCGTTCCATCGTTGGTGATCTTGACCTGTACGCCCTCGCCGGCGAGTGCAGTCCCACGAATTTAATGTTCCGGCACGGGGAACGGCGGCGTCATGGCGACAAATCGGGCAACTGAGGCGCTTGCGGCAACGCCCAAATCCTGGGCGGCTTTCGGCGCTCTGGGCGTCGTGTTCGGCGACCTGGGAACGAGCCCGTTATATACCTTGCAGACCGTGGTGCAGGCCATGGGTGGTCAATTCACGCCGCAGAGCGCGCTCGGCGTGCTCTCGCTGGTGTTTTGGACCTTGATCGTGACCATTTCGATCAAGTACTGCCTGTTTGTCATGCGTGCCGACAACCGCGGTGAAGGTGGAATCCTGGCGTTGATGTCCTTGATCGGCGCCAACGGTTTTGCGCCCGGTGTGCGGCTGCTGACCGGCATGGGATTGCTCGGCGCTGCGCTGATCTACGGCGACGGCGTGATCACGCCGGCGATTTCCGTGCTGAGCGCGCTCGAGGGCGTCAATGTCGTCACCGAGTCTTTTAAGCCCTTCGTCATGCCGATGGCCGTCGTCATTCTGCTGGTGCTGTTCGCCGCGCAGCGCTTCGGCACCGAAAAGATCGGCCGTGCATTCGGGCCGATCATGCTGCTGTGGTTTATCGTGATTGCGTTGCTCGGCGTGGCGTCGATATTGAAACATCCCGACGTCATCGCGGCGGTGGATCCGCGCTATGCCATCCGCTTTATGGCCGCATCGGGCCGCGTCGGCTTTCTGGTGTTGGGCGGCGTGTTTTTATGCATCACGGGCGGCGAAGCGCTGTACGCGGACATGGGACATTTCGGCAAGGGTCCGATTCGCCGATCGTGGTACGGCGTGGTTTTACCGTCGCTGCTGCTGAGTTATGCGGGACAAACGGCTTTTTTGATCGACAAGGGATCGGTGACCGGCAATCCATTTTTTCTCATCGCGCCTGCCTGGTCGGTCTATCCCTTGGTGATGCTGGCCACCATTGCCACGATCATCGCGAGCCAGGCCATCATCACGGGTTCCTTCTCCATGACGCGGCAGGCCATGCAACTCGGCTGGCTGCCGGGAGTCGCGATTCGACAAACCTCGGATCGAATCTACGGTCAGATCTATATTCCGGTGGTTAACTGGCTGCTGATGATGGCGACCATTGCCACCACCATCGGCTTCGGCGCCTCCGATCGGCTGGCCGGCGCCTATGGCACTGCCGTGTCCACCACCATGCTGCTCACCACTTTTCTTCTGTTCCGCGCCATGCGTGACCTGTGGAAATGGCCGATGGCCGTGGCCGCAGCGGTCGCGGTCGTCTTTATCGTGGTTGATACCAGTTTTTTCACGGCGAATCTGCTGAAGATTGCCGAGGGCGGCTGGCTGCCGCTGACCTTCGCCGCAATTTTGTTCATCGTCATGACCACCTGGCGCCGCGGCATCGAGGCCATTCGCAATACGCTCCTGCAGCAGCCGCAATCCGCGGAAAAATTTCTCTCCGACTTGAGGAATGGGGCGATTCCGCGCATGGAGGGAACGACGGTATTTCTGACGCGCAGCACCCAGAAGGTTTCGCGCCTCATCATGGATCATGCACACTTTGTCGGCGTCCTGCCGCGCAACGCCATTGCTCTCAGCGTTGTGTTCGAAAACACGCCGCGCATCGCCGGCCCGACCTGCACGGTGGTCGAGAACGTCGGCGAAGGGTTGTGGCATCTGGTCGCGCGCTTCGGATTCCTGGAAATTCCGGATCTGCGCCAGGCATTGCTTCGGACGCACGGCCTGCCCGCGGATATTGACTTCGACAAGGCCATGTTTGTCGGCACCCGCGACTTGGTGGTTTCGAGCCGGGAGGCTCCCAGCCTTCGCGGCTGGCGTATGGCGTTATTTGCTTTTCTTTATCGCAATTCCGTGAAAATCGTCGACCGGTTCAATCTGGAGCCTTCGAATGCGATCGAGATTGCCAGGCAAATTGAGATCTAGCTCCCGGCTGCTCGGCGCGGTGATCGTGAAAAATCGGACCGGGCTCGCGAAACGATGGCTCATCATAGGCCGTCTTGCCAGTCAGATTCTGCGCGATGCTGATCAATCCCCACGCCAACACCAGGCAAAGGCAGAGAAGCAAGAGCAAAGCGATCGCAATATTCATGGCTATTCACCGGCAGCGGAATTTTCCATGCGCGATTATAAAATGCGGAGTTTTTCAGCACTGTAGGAACAACGCTGATAAGAATGTCAGCCGCGGCAATGTGGTCTCGAGGCTTTATGCAACGGCGGCCGGCAAAACCCGGCCGCGCAGCTCGCCAAATCCGATGCCTGACCGCGCCCGGGCGCTCGCACCAGCGCGGAAAATCACCGTGTCGCCATCTTCCAGAAAGGTGCGGTGTTCATCCTTCCCGATTGGCAGCGCCTGAGTGCCGCCCTTGCTGAGTTCGACCAAGGAGCCCGCCTCCTCGGGCGTCGGACCGGACTGCGTGCCGCTGCCGAACAGGTCTCCAGGGCGCAGATTGCAGCCGTTGACCGTATGGTGCGCCACCAGTTGCGCGATGCTCCAATAGGCGTGCCGAAAACTGGTCTCCGAGAGCCGTTGCGGCGGCTCGCCGCTCACCTGCATCTTCGCGGTCTGCATCAGCGCTTCGAGCCGTATGTCGATGGCGCCCGCCTCACGATTGGACGGGGAGTCGAGGTATGCCAACGGCTGGGGATCCGACTCCGGGCCGAGTGAACGGAACGCGAAACGGTGCAAGCGCCTGCAGCGTCACGACCCAGGGCGAAATGGTGGTCGCGAAATTTTTCGCAAGGAAAGGACCGAGCGGCTGGTACTCCCAGCCTTGCAAATCGCGCGCCGACCAGTCGTTCAGCAGGCACAGGCCGAAGATGTGACTCTCCGCGTCGGCGATGAGAATCGGTGCACCCTGGACATTGCCGGCGCCGATGAAAATGCCCAGCTCGAGTTCGTAGTCCAAGCGCGTGCTGGGACCGACTGTCGGAGCGCCGGTGCCCGATGCTCTCTGTCCCTGAGGCCGCCGGAAGTTTTGCCCCGACACGCCGATCGATGAACTGCGGCCGTGATAGCCGATCGGGATCCACTTGTAGTTCGGCAGCAGCGGATTGTCCGGCCGAAACTGACGGCCGATGGCCGTCGCGTGATGAATGGAAATGTAGAAATCCGTGTAGTCGCCGATCTGCGCGGGCAGAGAAAAAACCGCCTCGTTTTGCGGCACCAGGCACTTCTGCAGCAGCGGATTCATGCACGGATCCTTGCGCCATGGCCTCGAAACAGGGCCCGGCGCAGCGCGGTCGAGACGCCGCGGTCCGAGACTGCATCAGCGAATTTAGTGAATCCATGCTGCCGGCTGACACGCCCTCGGCGGCTTCGCCTGTCAGGAGTTGCGCGTTCGCCAGTGCGCAAAGATCGATGATTTGATCGCCGATTGCCACACCGCCGCGAAAGCTTTCCGCCGACTGAGCATGCCGGAACACGCCGAACGGCAGATTTTGGATCGGAAATGCACATCCGCTTATGTTTGCGGACGCCAGCCAGCTGCGGGCCTTGGGATCGTGGGTCATGTCCAAGGAAGATGATTGTCACGGCTTGGCCGGATCGAAGCGTTTTTTTCAGTCCCAGCCAGTGGCTCAGGTAATCGGTCTGCAGCGGCGGCGTGCCGTGCAGCGCCGCGTGGGTGGCCTTGCAGTACGCTGCGAGATTCGAACATGAACGCCATCGTGTCGCCGATGTGAACGGGGACCGACGTGTCGGCGGCGCTCGCCTTGTCGAATGTGGCGGCATCGGGTCCATGTCCGCTCATGCAGTTGTGCAGGGAGGATCCGCCCGGCACGAAGCCGGCGCTCTTTGCGTCATAGACCCCGCAGATCAGCCCCATGAATTCGTTGGCGACATTGCGGTGAAACCAGGGAGGCCGGAACGTGTTCTCCATTGCCAGCCAGCGCGGCGGAAAGACGACGAAGTCGATGTTGCTGGTGCCCGCGGTATCGCTCGGCGAATGCAGCACCAGGAAGATCGACGGATCAGGATGATCGTATGAAGTCGATCCCATGGTATTGAAGCGCCGCAGGTCATACTTGTAAGGCACGTTGTTGCCGTGCCAGGCGACCACATCCAGCGGAGAGTGATCCATCTTTGCGGTCCAGAAGCGGCCGCCGAATTTTCCGATCAGCTCGCAACCGGCGTCGAGATCCTCGTACCGGGCGACAGGCGTGAGGAAATCGCGCGCATTGGCGAGACCATTGGAGCCAATGGGCCCCAGATCCGGCAATTTGAACGAGGCCCCGAAATTTTCGCAAATATAGCCGCGTGCCATGCCGTCCGGCAGCTCGACGCGAAAGCGCAAGCCGCGTGGGATGACGGCGATTTCCTGCGGTTCGAGTTCCAGGCGGCCGAGTTCCGTGTCCAGCACGAGCCTGCCTTGCTGCGGCACGATCAGCATCTCGCCATCGGCGTCGTAAAAAAATCGCCGCTGCATCGAGCGATTGGCGCCATATAAATGGATGCCGCAGCCGGCGTGAGCGTCCGGCGACCCATTGCCGGCGACAGGGACAAGACCTTCAATCAAGTCGGTGGGCGCGGAGGGAATCGGCAGTGGATCCCAGCGCAGTTGATTCGGCGTCGCGGGTTCTTCGCGCCGCTCGTCCAGCAACGAATGCTTGAAGCGTTCGAATGCATGATGCGTCACGGCCGGACGAATGCGATACAGCCATGAGCGGCGATTGGCGGCTCGCGGCGCGGTGAAAGCCGTGCCCGAGAATTGCTCCGCGTACAAACCGAAAGGACAGCGTTGCGGCGAGTTGCGACCCTGCGGCAGCGCGCCCGCAAGCGCTTCGCTGGCAAATTCGTTGCCGAAGCCGCTCATGTATCTACCGGATTGGGGGGGAATTTCGCTCACCGCGTCATTATGACACTGCGGGCGGAAGTTTCATGCCAAAGGCTGCTGGATGCCTAGGCGGGCGGCGGTGCGCCGCGTTCACGCAGCGCATCGGTCAAGGACACATCCGATTCCATGATGTCACGGCCTCTGCGGTCGCTATCGTGATGAGGGCTCAGGAAATCCAGCAGCTGCTGTCCGGCAGCGGTGTTGGAGGCGACCACTTTCAGCGCTGCGAGAGTCGGGGTGGCGAGGATAATGCCCGCCACTCCCCAGAAGCAGCCGCCGAGCCACAATGCAAGGAACACCAGCATTGGATTCAATTGCAGGCGTCGCCCCACCAGCAGAGGCTGCACAAATTGCCCCTCGATGGTGGCAATGGCCAAGTACGAACCTGCCACTGCGACCGCATGACCCAAGCCGTCGAAGGAGATGATGGCCACGATCGTCAGTACGATCAAGGTCGTGGTTGCGCCGGCGTAAGGAATGAAGTTGAGCAGCGCAGCCATCGTGCCCCACAGGAACGGGTTGGGCATTCCGCACAACATCATGACGAATCCCGTCGCGAGGCCGACGCCCACATTGATGAGCGCGGTGGTCGCATAGAATCGTCCCACTTCGCTGCGCACTTTTTCGATCACGGCGAGGATGTGCGCGGACTTCAAGTCGCTGGCAAATGCCGAAGTCATTCTTGCCAGCATGGGCGGTCCGCCCGAGAGCAAAAACAGCGTCAGAATGACAATGGTCACGCCTGAAAGTACAAAGGTACGTGCGCCGTCCAACAGCATTGCGGGCGCGCTTTCCGTTGCAGGCGGGGCGGGTGCGGCGGCCGGGGGCGTTTGCGGAGGCTGCGGCGCGGCCCCCAAGTTGCCGGCGGAATTCCGCAACTCGCCGACGCGCGCCATGAATTGTTCGAACGGCCGGATTTTCCGCTCGATCAGCCGGAAGGTGTGCGGCGCGGCCGCGAACCACTTCTGCGCCGGTTCGGACATGAAGTTGATCAGTGCGACCATGATGCCGAGGATCGCAGCCATGATGAGCGCAGCGCCGACGCTGCGCGGTACGTTTCTGCAATGCAAGGCTTCGACGGGCCCGGACAGGACCAGGAAAATCAACAAGGCCAGGGCGACGGGAATAAAGGCGACGTGCGCAAAGTAGAGCAGCAAGCCGATTGCGCCTGCGACCAATATCCGCACTGACGTTACCCGCGATTTTATTTTTTTGAGCTCCAGCGGCGTCCACCTGATCAGTGCGGGCTGACGTGCATCAGCCCGCCTGAAGATTTCTTTTAGATGTCTTTGCGGTTCGGGCTCGACTTGTCGCCGCCGGACTGCTGTCCGCTTCCGGTGTTGTCGCGCTGCCCTTGATTTTGCTGACCGCCCTGGCCAGGTTTGGTGCCCTGGCTCTGCTGACCGCTTTGCGGGTTCTTGCCCTGATTCTTATCGGAACTCGGATTCTTATCAGAATTCTGGTTCTTATCGGAACCTTGATTCATGTTCGACATGGGAAACTCCTAGGTGGGTAGTTACGCAACCACAGTAAAACCAGTGGCGGCGCAGCAATGTAGGTCAATATCGGCCAAGCTTCGGGGGCCCAGAACTGGCCGTTGTAGGATGCCGCCGACAGGCCATTTGCGCCGCATCAGAGCCGCGACATCGGCAATATTTGGCGGGGGGAAAGGTGCTGGGACGTGCCGAGCCGCGGATAGTATGCGATCCTTCGCGGGGATAAAAAAACCAGGATTTCAAAAGGCATGTCACGCGAACAATTTCATTGGGATGATCCGCTGTTGCTGGATGCGCAGTTGACGGATGAGGAAAAGATGATTCGCGACGCGGCACGCGACTATGCGCACGGGCAGCTGGCGCCGCGCGTTCTCGAGGCCTTCCGCCGCGAGCACACCGATCCGGGCATCTTCAAAGAAATGGGCGCGGTGGGGCTGCTGGGCGCGACGATTCCGGAGGCGTATGGCGGCGGCGGCATGAACTATGTCAGCTACGGCCTCATCGCCCGCGAGGTTGAGCGCATCGACTCGGGCTTCCGCTCCATGATGAGCGTGCAATCCTCATTGGTGATGCTGCCGATCTTCAAGTTTGGCACGGAGGAGCAGAAGCAAAAGTATCTTCCTCCGATGGCGCGAGGTGAGACCATCGGTTGCTTTGGACTGACCGAACCGGATCATGGCTCCGATCCCGGCAGCATGATTTCCCGCGCCCGCAAGGCCGCCGGCGGCTATCGGCTTTCCGGCGCCAAGACCTGGATTACGAACAGCCCGATTGCCGATGTTTTCGTGGTTTGGGCCAAGACCGACGACGAGATTATTCGCGGATTCATCCTCGAGAAAGGCTGGAAGGGACTGACTACGCCGGTGCTCCATGGCAAGGTTGGCCTGCGGACATCGACCACGGGACAAATTCTCATGGAGGATGTGCTCGTCCCCGAGGAAAACCTGCTGCCGGGCGTCAACGGCTTGAAAGGTCCGTTTACCTGCCTCGACTCCGCGCGCTATGGCATTGCCTGGGGCGCGCTCGGCGCCGCTGAAAGTTGTTGGCATACGGCGCGCCAATATGTGCTGGATCGCAAGCAGTTTGGCCGGCCGCTCGCCGCAAATCAGCTGATTCAGAAAAAGCTGGTCGATATGCAAACCGAGATTACGTTGGGATTGCAAGGCTGTCTGCGCCTCGGCCGCATGAAGGATGACGGAACCGCGTCGGTGGAGATCACCTCGATCATGAAGCGCAACTCCTGCGGCAAGTCGCTGGATGTCGCGCGCGCGGCACGGGACATGCTGGGCGGCAACGGCATCTCGGACGAATATGGCGTGATTCGCCATGTCGTGAACCTGGAAGTCGTGAATACCTATGAGGGCACGCACGATATCCATGCCCTGATCCTGGGCAGGGCGCAGACGGGAATTCAGGCGTTTTCCTAGAGGAACATGCCGCCTCGATCAAGGATAAACCGGGGACCCGGCGCCCGAGACCCGCGGGACGCGAATGCTGGCCTTGAGGCCAATTTGCCAATCCGCACTCACCACCGGCTGAAGCCCGACCACGATCTGCCGATTGGTCGTCTCCTCGGCTCGATCCATGCTTGGATGCCATATTCTCACGCTGTATTCGCCCGGCGGCAGGTCCGGGATCGAGGCTGTGCCGAGCGGCCCGGTCTTGGCAAAGAACGGTGTTTCCGAAACGTAGATGTAACCGATCATCCAATCATGGATGTTGCAGCCGAGCACGACCACGCCGGGCTGGTCGAAGGTGACCGGCGGCGCGTTGCTGCCGGCATACAAGGGCAGCTCGAATTTCTTCGCGGGAGAAAAAGAATAGACCTGATGCCGGATATTGTCGCTGTTCGGAAAACGCACAGTCGAGCCGACGAATACCGGTTTTACGTAGGGCACGAACTGCTTGTCGACCTGATCCACCGCGTTCTGCGGGGGCTTCGAATGCTGGGCATTGCGCGGATCCGCGGCGACGGCCAAGACCACGGCATCCTCGACATTTTTGCCCTTATGGTCCTTCACCGTCACGCGCAATTCGGCCGAGTGCGCGAGGGCCGCACAGCCAAGAACCAATCCGAGCGCCGCGATGAGATCGGTTGAGCTTCAAAACTGATAGTTCCATGTCAATTCCGGCATCGAGTTGCCGTAGTTGTTGCCGCCGCGGGCATGCGTATCAAGGCGCTGAAACCCGAGACCGATCAAGCTGTGCGCCGTCAGCGAACATTCCACGTCGACCCGCGCGCCGAGCGTGGTGCCCGCAAGTCTATACGCATACGCGCCGGGACCAAATGTAGGATCGGGTGCGACGGCTTTGGAGTTGTAAAAAATGCCGGCGCCCGGTTGGGTCGTGGAAACGACATCGCCATATCTCCATAGAGATCCCACGGTGAGCGACATCCGCTGGCTCCAAGAATACCGGGCCCCCGCGCTGAAATTTTGCGCGCGCTGGCTGAACACATCGCTCGATACGCCATACAAATCGGCTTCGGCGGGCGCGGCACGGCGGCGCTCGTACGCGTATTTCGCCCACAGACTCCAGCTTTCATCGAGGCGCTTTCCCGCTTCGAGGGAAGCCGAATACAGCGTCGCATCGCGGTAGCGATCATCATAACGGTCGCGGCCCACGGTAATTCCCGCGCGGCTCCACGGAGCGAAGGCCCCCAACCCCCATTTCTTCTTGAGGAACAGGACGCCATCAATCGACGCGTTGTTGAGACCCGAGAGATGATCATAGAGTCTGCCCGGATAAATCGGCGCCCGCCGACAGACTGAATCCCTCGCCGAAGGGCAGTTGCTGCAGCAGGGATGCACGGGCTTGTGCGCGCGAATCGGCAATGACGCTCGCGGCGCTTTGTGCATTACTGACGTTGCTGTCGTGGTTCAGCGCCGCCGCGGTGGCCAAAATCCAATCGCTGCGCGCAGTGTGAATTGCCGCACAAAACACCAGGACAGCCGATAGCGAGGCGCGGATCGGTCGCATGACCATATTATGCAATCCCGGCACTCGGTCAGAGGCGACCCAAGTCGCATCGCGAACCGTGTGCCGGGCCTGCGCATTCACAAATGCACCCTTCAGGCCACTCTATGGTCGTTTATGCTCGATATTGGGCAAGAACGCCGCCACCATCCCGAGCAGGGGCAGATAGGCGCAGATCCGATACACGAATTCGATGCCGTGCTGATCGGCAAGGCCGCCCAGAACGGCGGCGCCGATGCCGCCAATACCAAAGGCGAAGCCAAAGAAAAGCCCCGACACCGCGCCGACATTGCCGGGCATCAATTCCTGAGCGAAGACGACAATGGCGGAGAAGGCCGAGGACAGAATCAAGCCGATGATGAACGTCAAGATGCCGACCCACATCAGATCGACGTAGGGCAGCATCAGCGTAAAAGGCGCGATCCCCAAGATCGATACCCAGATCACGCGTTTGCGTCCGATACGATCGCCCAGCGGGCCGCCGAACAAGGTGCCGAGCGCCATCGCCAGAAGAAACACGGCCAGATGCAGTTGCGCCGAGCGCACCGAGACATGGAATTTGTCGATCAAGTAGAAGCTGAAGTAACTCGTAATGCTGGCCACGTAAAAATATTTGGAGAAGATCAAGATTACGAGCACGGCAATCGACCAGCGCACACGCGCGGGCGACACCGGACCGATTGCGGCCGAAACTTGCGCGGCTTTGGGCCGGTCAATGTGCTGGCGTTTGTACCAGCCGCCGACGCGCCCCAGCACGACGATGGCGATCACCGCTGCGATGGCGAACCAGGCAAGACTGGGCTGGCCCTGAGGAAGAATGATCCACGCCGCCAGCAGCGGACCCGTGGCAGAGCCGGCGTTGCCGCCGACCTGAAAGATCGATTGCGCCAGCCCATGGCGTCCGCCGGATGCCAGGCGAGCAATGCGAGAGGACTCGGGGTGAAAAATCGCTGAGCCCGCGCCGATCAGTGCCGCCGCCGCCAATACGCTGGTGTAATTCGGCGCAAAGGCCAGAGTCAGGATGCCTAGCAGCGTGAAACACATGCCCGCGCTGAGCGAGTACGGCTTGGGATGCTTGTCGGTATAAATGCCGATGACGGGCTGCAAGAGGGATGCGCACGCCTGGTAGGTCAGCGTGATGGTGCCGATCTGCACGAAACTCAGGTGAAATTCCCCCTTGAGCAGGGGATAGATTGCGACGATCAACGACTGCATCATGTCGTTGAGGTAGTGCGAGAAGCTCAGAGCGCCCAGCAAATTGAAGCGAATCGGCAGCGCTGCAGCGAGCGGCGAATCCGCCGTGAAACTTTTTGCCATGCTTGGACTCATCCAATGTGCAGAATATCGGCACATCTAAACTGCCTACCCTACTAGCTACTTCGTTGTCTGTCCTGAGAGAATGCCGCGATGAAGCGCTTCGAGCCCTTTGCCTTTCTGCGCGATGTCGTCACTCGATGGGACGTGCTGGCATTCATTGTGGTGATCGGGCTGGTTGTGTTCCTGGGCGAGACCTCGCGAGGGCTGTTTGCGCCGCTTACGCAGCTGCAATCGTCGCCGATCACGCTGGACCCCTGGCATTTGCCGGAATATGCGGCACGCACGACCTTTCGAATGTTCGCGGCGCTGTCGCTGTCGCTGCTCTTCACTCTGACTTACGCCACCTGGGCAGCGAAGAGCGAACGCGCCGGGAAATTGCTGGTACCCATTCTGGATATCCTGCAATCGGTGCCTATTTTAGGTTTCATTTCCATTACAGTCGTGTTCTTCATGTCGCTCGCGCCCGGCCGGGTGCTGGGTGCGGAATTCGCGGCGATTTTTGCCATCTTCACCAGCCAAGCCTGGAATATGGCATTCAGCTTCTATCAGTCCTTGCGCACCATACCGGTCGAGTTGGCCGAGGCCGCGGAATCATTCCGGCTCTCGCCCTGGATGCGCTTCTGGCAGCTTGAAGTTCCCTTCGCCATGCCGGCGCTCATCTGGAACATGATGATGTCCATGTCCGGCGGCTGGTTCTTTGTGGTGGCCTCGGAGTCGATCAGCGTCGGTCACACCACGGTGGCGCTGCCGGGCGTCGGGTCGTACATAGCGCTCGCAATTGAACAGAAGAATCTGCCCGCCATCGGCTGGGCGATCGCGACCATGGCGATCGTGATTCTTCTCTATGACCAGTTGATATTTCGGCCGCTGGTCGCGTGGGTAGACCGTTTCCGCGTGGAACAGGAGCCTGGGGCGCGGGTGCCGGACTCCTGGGCGCTGACCATGATGCGCCGTTCGCGGCTCATTCAGGCCGCGACATTGTTTTTCCATTCCGCGGTCATGCTGACCAGCCGCGCCATCAAGCGCCGCGATGATGAACCCGTCCAGCAGGCATCGAGCAGCCCCAAGCGTTCGCTCGACTGGCTGTGGGTGTCGCTGATCGTTGCGGCCGTGGTGCTGGGACTGTGGCACATCGTCGCGGTGCTCATCAAGAACACACCGTTGCTTGAAGCACTGCAGGTGTGCGGGCTGGCGGGCCTTACGATGCTGCGGGTTTTCATTTTAATCGCGCTCGCCAGCCTCATCTGGGTCCCGATTGGCGTATGGGTGGGAATGCGGCCGCGCGCCGCGCAAATCGTGCAGCCCATCGCGCAGTTCATGGCGGCGTTCCCGGCTAATCTATTGTTCCCCATCGCGGTATACGGAATCGTCCGGTGGAAATTGAATCCCGATATTTACTTGAGCCCACTCATGATTTTGGGAACTCAGTGGTACATTCTATTCAATGTGATCGCCGGCGCTTCCTCGATACCCGCGGAAATGCGCTATGTAGCGGACAATTTCCAGATCAAGGGCTGGCTGTGGTGGCGCAAGGTCGCATTGCCTGCCGTCCTGCCGTTCTATGTGACCGGGGCGATTACCGCGTCGGGCGGATCTTGGAACGCGGCGATCGTTGCCGAATTGGCGACCTGGGGGAATACTCAAGTCGAGGCGCGCGGCCTGGGTTCCTATATCGCCGAGGCAACGACTGCGGGAGACTTCCACAAAATCGTGTTAGGGATCGGCACCATGAGTCTTTTTGTGGTCGTGATCAACCGGCTTTTCTGGCGTCCCTTGTATTACTACGCTGAGCGCAAATATCGGCTTACGTAAGGGTTTGGCATGACTAACTCTCCACTGCTGCAATGCACCGATGTCCGCAAAGCGTTTCCGAAGCCGGACGGTGCGGAGCTGCTCGTATTGCAGGGAATGAATCTCGAATTGCGCGAGGGTCAAATTGTCGGCCTGCTGGGCCGATCCGGCTCGGGCAAATCCACATTGTTGCGCTTGATTGCGGGACTTTCCGAGCCCAGCGCGGGGGATCTACAATATCTCGGCAAACCGATTTCGGGCCCTGCTCCCGGCATTGCCATGGTGTTTCAGAGCTTTGCCTTGTTTCCCTGGCTGACCGTGTTTGAGAACGTGGCGCTGGGGCTGGAGGCACAGCGCATGTCGCGTGCGGAAATCCGCAAGCGCTCGCTGGCGGCCATCGATCTCATCGGTTTGGACGGTTTCGAATCTGCGTATCCGCGCGAATTGTCCGGGGGCATGCGTCAACGCGTCGGATTTGCGAGAGCCCTGGTGGTTCACCCGAACATTCTGTTGATGGACGAACCGTTTTCTGCGTTGGACGTGCTGACGGCCGAGACGCTGCGCACCGACTTTTTGGATTTGTGGGCGGAAGGCCGCATGCCCATCAAGGGCGTCATCTTGGTCACGCACAACATTGAGGAAGCCGTGTTGATGTGCGACCGCGTGCTGGTATTCGGCAGCAATCCAGGCCGGATCTTGAGTGAGATCAAGGTGACCCTGCCGCAGCCGCGCAACCGCTTGGATCCGAGTTTCCGTGAGCTGGTGGAACGGATCTATGTGGAAATGACGGCGCGGCCGACGAGCGGCGCGCCGGGACGTAAGGAGAATTTCCCGGGCTTAGGAATCGGCAGCGTTCTGCCGCATGTGTCCTCCAACCTGCTCGCCGGATTGATGGAGGCGGTGGCCGCCGCGCCTTTCAACGGCAAAGCTGACCTGCCGGAGATTGCTTCGGACCTGACCATGGAAATTGATGAGCTTTTCCCGGTCGCGGAAACCCTGCAGATGCTGCGTTTCGCGGAACTCGAAGGCGGCGACTTGAAGCTAACTGAGGACGGCATGGCCTTTGCCCACGCCGCGCTCGACGAACGCAAGCGTATATTCACCCGCCATTTGCTGACCTATGTTCCGCTCGCCGCTCACATCCGGCGGGTTTTGGACGAACGAGCTTCGCATTCCGCACGTCGCAGCCGCTTTATCGACGAATTAGAGGACTTTATGGACGAGGATGCCGCGGAACAGAGCCTGCGGGCCGCGGTGAGCTGGGGCCGATATGCCGAGGCCTTCGCCTATGATGACGAGAATGCCATGTTCAGTCTGGAGAATCCGACTTAAAATGACCCCATGACTGAAATGGCGCCCTATTTGACGCTGAATGTTCCGCCGGAAGAGATGGTGAAATACATTCAGGACCTGATGACCTTGCCCCACGGCGAAATTGCGGCCGGTTCTGCCCTGGCGCTGGCGCAGCGGCACTGGGGCGGCGACACCCCCTTGGCCCGCGCTGCGCTGTTGCGGTGGGGTGCGCTCAACCTGGCGTTCCAGGACAAGCGCCTGGAAACCTGGACGGTCACACGCGAACGCGACCGGATCCAAGTACCCGCCGCATTGGTGGCGGCAGCGGGGATCGCACCCTTGGTCATGGACAACGAGCGGGCGGTTTTCGACATACCCGCCCTTCTGGACGCCACGCTGGATTTCCAACCTCCAGCGGGTCAGGCTTAGGGCTTTCAGCGTTTCATGACACTCCCCCGCGAGCCAGCGCCCAAGTCGCGCTTCGGCGTACTGCGCTCCATCGCTCTTTACAAGCTAGTGAAAGTGATTCTCCTGCTCTTGGTCGCCTATGGGGAGCTGCGTCTGCGCGATGCGTCGCTCGCGGCGAAGCTGCTCTCCTGGGCGCAGGCGCGGCCCTATGGATTGGAGCACCGCATGGTCGCTCAATTGCTGGAATGGTTCAGCGGTCTCAGCGTGTCGCGCGTTTATCTGTTTCGGATCGTGACGCTGGTCTATGCGGCCGTATTCGCGGTTGAAGGCATCGGCTTGTGGATGGAAAAGCGCTGGGCGGAGTGGCTGACGACCATCATTACCGCCTCGCTCATACCGCTCGAGGCGTGGGAAATTTTTCTGCGGCCGACGATCGGCAAGGGATTGATCTTGCTCGCGAATCTGGCCGTCGTCTGCTATCTGGTGTGGCATGTCCGTAAAACGCAGGCATCCCGGGATGTTGCCATTGTGAAATGATCTTCATCTCGGCTGAAACGCCGGATTCCGTCGTATTCTCGCAGCGCTTCAGCCCACACCACGTTTGGAGATCTCATGAAGAAGTCTGCGACCCTGATTACCACTGCCTTGTTGACCTTTGGTCTCGCCGCCGCCTCGATGGCCGCGGATGCCCCGAAGGCCGGTACGCCGGCGGCTGCCGACAGCTCGGCCCCGGCGCCTGCGGCCAAGTCCCATAAGCACAGCACCAGCAAGAAGCACAAGAAATCGACCACAGCTTCCACGGCAACCAAGTAATATTATTGGTATAACGCCCCGACCGCTTCACGGCGGCCGGGGCTTTTTTTTGGGCGAAATGTGGCGGGTACATGGACTTCATAGTTGCGATCAAGGCCTTGATATTGGGTGTCGTCGAAGGGTTGACGGAATTCCTGCCGGTCTCGAGCACGGGACACTTGATCGTGGTCGGCAGCCTGCTCAATTGGAACGATGAGAAAGGCGAGGTTTTCGAGATCGTGATCCAGTTTGCCGCCATTTTGGCGATCTGCTGGCTGTACCGCCAGCGGCTTTGGACTGTGATCGCGACGCTGCCGCGCGAGCGCAAGTCGCAGCGCTTCGCCTTGAACCTGTTGCTGGCATTTCTGCCTGCCGCCATCCTGGGCGTCATATTCATCAGTACCATCAAGAAGTACTTGTTCGCGCCGGTACCGGTGGCCACGGCATTCATCGTCGGCGGCATCCTGATTCTCCTGATCGAAAGCCGCAAGCGCGCCGCACGCATCGAAAATATCGATGCGATCAAGCCGCCGGATGCGCTCTGGATCGGCGTCGCGCAGACACTGTCCATGATTCCCGGCACTTCGCGCTCGGGAGCGACGATCATGGGGGGCTTGCTGCGCGGCCTGTCGCGTCCCGCAGCCACCGAATTCTCATTTTTTCTGGCGATTCCCACGATATTCGGTGCGACCGTGCTGGAGCTGTACAAAGCGCGGCACTTGCTGAATGTCGATGATCTGGCTGTGATCGGCGTCGGCTCGATTGCCTCGTTCATCAGCGCGATGATCGCGGTGCGCGCCCTGGTGCGCTATGTCAGCGCCCATAATTTCAAGGTGTTCGCCTGGTATCGAATTGCCTTTGGATTTGTCATTCTCGGCACCTGGTATTTCGGCGTGGTGAAGTGGTGAACACCTTTTTCCCGCAAGCCGGCGATGTTGCGCATCTCATTCAAGTTGCATTGACGCCGATTTTTTTGATCTCCGCGATCGGGGTCACACTCAACGTGTTGACCAGCCGGCTGGCGCGGATCGTTGACCGCGCCCGCACCATGGAGAATGAGTTGTGCCGGCCCGATTACCAGGCCGGCGGGCGCGATTTGCACGCGGCCCTGGGCGTATTGGCGCGGCGCGCGCACTACATCAATGCGGCCATTACCCTGATCACGATCTCGGCGTTGTTCATCGCGTTGGTGGTGGTGATGCTGTTCGTGAATGCATTCGCGCACTGGGAGCTGTCGGCTTTCATCGCCATCATGTTCATTTTGTCGATGCTGTCCTTTGCGGCGGCATTGACCTCATTCCTGATCGAAGTGCGCATCGCAACGACCACCCTGCGCATCGGCATCGAAGCCGCCTCGCGCAACAGCTAGCACGGTTGGATGCTCAGCGGCTGGCGCGCTCGCGCACCGGAATCGGCACATTGCACAGATCGATTTTACCGGCAGGCACCTTGAAAAACTCTTCGGGGCGGTTGCGGCGCGATTCGATGAGAGCCGTAAAGGTCGGCGTGTCGGTGCGGATCACTTCAAGGTTCGAGCGTTCCGCGGGCGGCACATCGGCTGCCACGCGAATTGACTTGATCGGCAGCGGTTTTTCGGTTTTGGTGTAGAAACCCATCTCCGCACTGCCGCGCGGCAGGCCGGAGAGCAGCTCGACGCCTTTGACCACTCTTCCAACCAACGCCACATTTCGGTCAAGGTGGCGCGGTGCGTGGCCGATCACCACGTACATTTCCGCGCCGCTGCCGCTGTCAGCGGCCAAATCGCGCCCCACGCCGACCATCCCGTAGCAATGCGCCAGCCACACTTTGTGCAACGCGGCCGAGCGCGCCACCGGCAAGCTGTTCGAAAAGCCGACTTCTGGCGCGTACACATCGCCATCCGGCAGGCGGGTAAAGGCCATGTGCGGCGGCAGCGCAGAGTCGAATTCCGGCGCCACCTTGCCGATGCCGGGAGGCAGCGGATGCCGATTCTCAGGATCGCCCCATTGTGCGACGTAATTGTCCTGCTCGCGAATGACGGCCAGTCCGTTGAAATATCCTGCCCGGGCCAGGGTCTTGATGTTGGCAACATGCAGCGGGGCAAATGCGGGGGCCAGTTCTATGACCACCCGCCCGGCGGGGAATTCGACGTACAGAGTGTTTTCAGGATCCAACGGGCGCCAATCCGAAGGACTGGAGGCAGCCAGAACCTCGGGCATGCTCGGCTGTTTGGCGGCCAGCGCGGGGTACGACAAAATTACCAGCGCGCAGGGGATTAAAAATCTAAAATTGCGGTTCATGTATCCAGTATTGCATAAAACTCTCACCGGCTGCCCAGGGGGCGAAATGCGCCGCATTTTATTGTGTTGCCTCGTATTGCTGACGGCCGAACTGCACTGGGCACCCAGTTTTGCGCAGGGCTACCCCGGCGGTATCCCGCCCATCACGGGCAGCGGCGGCAGGACGCAGCAGCAGGAGGAGATTCCATCCGCGCCGCCGGAAGTCAAACCGGACAAGGCGGCCGCAAAAGCCTATGCCGCGGGCATGAAAAGCATGCAAAAAGCGCATGAGCTCGAAGATGCCATCGCCAAGGCAACGGACCCGGACAAGAAAGCCAAGGCCCAATCGAAACTCGACGACACCTATGGCAGAGCGTTGGAGGAATTCACGGAAGTCTTGCGCAATAAAAACGACATGTATGATGCCTGGAATAAAATCGGCTTCATTCATCTGCACTTCGGCGCCTACCGCGAATCCATCGATGACTACAATCACGCCTTGGCCCTGAAGCCCGATTTGGAGGAAGCGATTGAACATCGCGGCGAGGCGTTCATGGGCACGGACCATCTGGACGAAGCCAAGGCCACTTATATGGACCTGTTCTTCCACGCGCGCCCGCTCGCGGATCAAATGATGGTCACCATGCAATCCTGGCTGCAAAGTCACCGCGCGTCGGCAAACGGCATGCGACCCGGGGACATTGATGCCTTCGAGAAGTGGCTGCAGGAACGCGAGGGAATCGCGAAGACCACGGCCGCGAACTAGGAGCCGGCTGCCTTCGGGCCGAGCTGGGTCTTGAGGATCGCTAGCCGCGGCTCAGCGTCTCGATTTTGGCGCGCAATTCCGCGACGGCCTCCTCGAGCGCGCTGACCCGCTGGCCCAATGCAGTGTCCGGCTCGCCGGCGGCGCTCGCGGCTGAGGCCGGCTCGGGCTCGGGCTCGGCAGCGGATTCCATCGCACCCGAGAACAGATGCGCGTATCGGGATTCGCGGGCACCCGGAGCACGCGGCAGCCGTGCAATGAAAGGCCCGTCCTCGCGCGTCATCAGACCTCTCAACGCAGCCTCCACTTCTCCGGCATCCGCGAATTCGCACAATCGATTGGTGCGCGAGCGCAGTTCGCCCGGGGTCTGCGGCCCGCGCAGCAGCATCACGCAAACGATGCCGAGTTCCTGCTTGGTAAACTTCAAGGAGCCAAATTCGGTGTTGCAAAAACGGTGTTTGTACTTCGTGACGCGGCCGCCGTAGCCGGCGGATTTGTCGCTGACCATGTATTTCTTCATCAGCGAATCGACCGATTGCTGCACTTCTGCCTCGCTCAATTCGAGCACGGGCTCGCGATTGGTCTTTTGATTGCAGGCATTGGTCAGCGCGTTCAAGGAGAGCGGATACTGATCCGGAGTGGTAATTTCCTTCTCGATCAGGCACCCGATGACGCGTGCCTCGTTCGGCGTAAATACGATATTCATGACAGCTTCCAACTCGGCGCCGGTTGATCTACCGTAGCGCTCTTATGCCAATGGAACGACAGGATATTCGAAAATGAAAACCAAAGCCGCTGTTGCCACCGCTGCCCGGAACCCTCTTGAAATCGTCACGGTGGATCTGGACGGGCCGAGAGCCGGCGAAGTGTTGGTGGAAATCAAGGCCAGCGGCGTCTGTCACACGGACGAGTTTACCCGTTCGGGGGCGGATCCCGAGGGGTTATTTCCTGCGATTCTCGGCCATGAAGGCGCCGGCATCGTCGTGGACGTCGGTCCCGGCGTTACCTCGGTTCGCAAGGGCGATCATGTGATTCCGCTCTACACGCCCGAATGCCGGCAGTGCAAATCATGCACTTCGCGCAAAACCAATCTGTGCACCGCGATCCGCGCGACCCAGGGCAAGGGGCTGATGCCGGACGGCACCAGCCGCTTTTCAATCGGCAAAGACCTCGTGCATCACTACATGGGCTGTTCGACTTTTTCGAATTTCACCGTCCTGCCCGAAATCGCGGTCGCGAAAATCCGCGAGGACGCGCCCTTTGACAAGGTGTGCTACATCGGCTGCGGCGTGACAACCGGCATCGGCGCGGTGATCAATACTGCAAAGGTGGAGGCGGGCGCCAACGTGGTGGTGTTTGGCCTGGGCGGCATTGGCCTCAATGTGGTGCAGGGTGCACGCATGGTGGGCGCCAATAAAATCATCGGCGTCGACCTGAACCCCAAGCGCAAGGCGCTGGCCGAAAAATTCGGCCTGACGCATTTCGTCAATCCCAAGGAGGTCGGCGGCGATCTGGTGGCGCATTTGGTCGCGCTCACCGACGGGGGCGCCGACTACAGTTTCGAATGCGTCGGCAATGTCGATTTGATGCGCCAGGCGTTGGAGTGCTGCCACCGCGGTTGGGGCGTGTCGGTCATCATCGGCGTGGCCGGTTCGGGCAAGGAGATTTCCACCCGGCCATTCCAGCTGGTAACAGGACGGGTGTGGAAGGGCACCGCCTTCGGCGGTGCGCGCGGCCGCACGGATGTGCCCAAGATCGTCGATTGGTACATGGACGGCAAGATCAATATCGACGATCTCATCACGCACACCATGCCCTTGAACGACATCAACCGCGCATTCGATCTGATGCATTCCGGCGAATCGATCCGCAGCGTCGTGTTGTTCTCGTGAGCGAATTGGTTTTGATTTCGGAGCATGCCTGTTACGGCGGCGTGCAGCGCTTTTATCGCCATGAATCACGCGAAACGCGCGGTCCGATGAAATTTTCGGCCTATCTGCCGCCGCAGGCGGCGGTGGGCAAAGTTCCCGTGCTGTATTTTTTGTCCGGTCTAACCTGCAGCGAAGAGACCTTCTGCATCAAGTCGCATGCGCAGAAATATGCCGCGGACCTGGGGCTCATGCTCATCTCCCCCGATACCAGTCCGCGCGAACCTCGCATCCCCGGCGACGCCGATCACTGGGACTTCGGCCAGTCGGCCGGGTTCTACCTGGACGCGACCCAGGCACCCTGGTCGCGAAACTATCGTATGTACAGCTACGTCGCGCATGAATTGCCGCAGATTGTAGCGGCGCACTTGCCGGCCGCTCCCGGCGCAACGGGTATTTTCGGCCACTCCATGGGCGGCCACGGGGCATTGACTCTGGCGTTGCGCAATCCAGCGCTGTACAAGTCGGTTTCGGCGTTTTCTCCGATCGCCGCGCCGATGCAGTCGCCCTGGGGAAAGAAGGCCTTCAGCAACTATCTGGGCCCGGACATTGAAACCTGGCGCGCGCATGACGCCACGGAATTGGTGGCGCGACGGCCGTATCCCGGGCTCATCCTCATCGACCAGGGAACGGCGGATCAGTATCTGGCGGCAGAACTGAAGCCGGAGAAATTCGCGGCGGCGGCGGCGGAGTCAGGACAGCAGCTGACGCTGCGTATGCAGCCGGACTATGACCACGGCTACTACTTCATCCAAACTTTCATGGCTGCTCATTTGACGCATCACGCGGAGCAGCTCGCGGCAGTCCGTTGACGACTGCTAGCGGACCAGAACCTGCGGTTCGGAGGTGATGCGGCCGTCGAAATCCGTCCAGACATGCTGCGCGAAATCGTAAAGCTTGCAGCGGCGCACCGTGTTCCAGTAGTAGCGCCATGTGAACACTTCTGAGTTGAGTCTTTCGTCCAGGGTCGCGGCGAGTTTCGCCTGGGCTTCCTTGAGACGATAGAGGGGAATTCCCATGTTCACGTGGTGCGCGCCGTGCTCGAGGATGTAGTGAATCAAGCCATCGAGCGGGCGAATCAGCTTGATATGCACAGTCGTGGTGGCGTACCCGGCATTGGCGGTCCATTGGTCGCGCCGTTCATACCAGGCAACCCGCGGGTGCGTGTGCTGCACATAGATCACGAACCCCATGAGGCAGTTCCAAATGCAGAACGGGATGACAAAGCCGAATATCAACAGCGACCAAATCGACTTGCCGCTGTACACGCCCCACAGAACCAGGCCGCCGACCCACAGGGCGCCGAAGCCCGCCACCAACAGGCTGTCCCAGGTGTAGCTCAGGCGGCGCGTGGAAACGTGCTTGCGTCCGGGGAAAAACAATTTCTTCCACCACATTTCGATCATGTAGTAGACGCCTTGCCCAAAGCCGCTGCGATAGATGCGTTCCAACAACCGCCGTATCCACGGCAGTTTGGCGAACTCGGCGGGCGAGTAGGGCGTCCAAACGTAGTCGCGCCCTTTCAAATTGGTGAAGCCGTGGTGTGCAAGGTTGTGGCCGATCTCCCAGAGGCTGAAGGGGGTCAGCGAGGGCAGGAACGCGATGCGTCCGATCCACTTGTTCAGCGTCTTATTCGGCGTGTAGGAGCCGTGGCAGGCATCGTGACCGATGACGAACAACCGCGCGATCCACAGCGCCGCCACCAAGGAGGCAAAGACTTTGATCCACCAAGACTCGACGACCAACAAACTGGCAATTGCGACGCCCAGTACCAGCCAGTCGAGCAAGAACCAAATGATCGGCGTTGCGACCCCGGGCTTTACCGCAAAGGGCTGCAGCAACTTCTGAAACGTAAAACGCGATTTATCGGGAGGCAAAGGTGCTGCGGACTGCACCTTGGGAGCGGAATCTTCTGATTTGGGAACCGGCGATGTTTGCACTCAAAGCCCCGACTGCGCGTGGAAGGGTGGACCTATTATTATACTCCGAGAATGCTGATACGTACGGACTTGCGTCAGGCGGTTTCCGCGTCCGGCCACAGCAAAACCCCTAAATGCTCGCATGCCTCGATCAGGGCTGTTGCTGCCTCCCGGGTACTGGCATCCAGCCGTCTATCATGGGTTAAGAGCCAGGTCAGCCTTGCGCGGCGGGAGCGAGCCGAGGGTTCGCTGTCGAAAAGCGCCGGAAACAGGCCCAGCGCGTCGACAAATTCGCGCATTGCCGCCGTGGAAGGGGCATTCGGAGCGGGGGTGAGCAGCAATTTCAGCCATGTCACGCAGCGTTTGGCGAGCCCGGCGCGTGTCAGTCCAAGTCCCGTGCGGCGCCGCGACTCACCATCCGCCAGCGAGTCGGCCAGGTTGCGATAGCGCTCTATGGCCGACTCGTCCGCGGCCACCGACGGGCTGGCATCGGAGAGAATGGCGCGCAGCACATCCCCCAACAGCAGCGACAGCGACTCGGCCAGAAATCGCTGGCACTGTTCGGCGTCCGGGCGCGAAAGCTGATCCCAGGAGAGCGGTCCTCCTATTCGTCGGGCATTCGGCGACTTAGACATGACTCCCAGTGTAGCGGCTCTATTGCCCATCGCAACTATCTCAAAATGCGACGAACATCACCGACACGAGAATACCCCCGCAAAATGCGTCCGCTTTGCCGCCAATGCGGTAGCCGCCGGAAAAATTTAATGATTGCGGATGTATGATGCGCGTGATTGCACGCCAGACCTCAACTCGCTCCCGGCAAAGCCCGCTCCTTGGCGCGAGGAGTCCGCCGCATCGTGGCCGGCAATGCCGGCATGATGACGGGGCCGGGGACGAACACCTATTTGCTGGGCGAGCATGAGATCGCCGTTCTCGATCCGGGGCCCGATGAAGCGCCGCACCTTGAGTCAATTCTTGATCAGGCGGGCGCGCCCGTCCGCTGGATCATCGTCACCCATACCCATCGCGATCATTCGCCGCTGGCCAAGGAGCTCGCACGGCGCACCGGTGCGACTGTTATTGGTTTGCCGCCGCCCCAGGACGGGCGCCAGGACGAAAGCTTCGTGCCGCAGCGTCAGCCGGCGGATGGCGAACGGCTCATCCTGGGGGATTTCGAATTGACGGCCATCCATACGCCGGGGCATGCGTCGAACTGCGTCTGTTATTTCCTGGCACGCGAGCAGTTGCTGATTACCGGCGATCACGTGCTTGAAGGGGTGTCTCCGGTGATTTTGCCGCCCGACGGCAACATGGGCGACTACCTAAACTCGATCGATAAATTGTTTGCCTACGACTTTGAGAAAATTGCCCCCGGTCATGGCGACCTCATGGACCAGGGCAAGAAAGTGCTCGGGGCGTTGCGCGCGCATCGCCTTGCGCGCGAGGACAAGGTTCTGCGCACGTTAGGCCAGCTGCGGGAAGCGAGTCTCGATGCCCTGATCCCGGTGGTTTACGATGATGTGCCGTCAGACCGGCATCAGTGGGCACGGCTGACGCTGCAGGCGCACTTGATCAAATTGGCGCAGCAAGATCGCGTCAGCGAGCTGAACGGAATCTGGCGTCTGCTTCCATGAGCGCGCGCCTCGCGGTGTCGCTGCGCGCCGCAGGCGTGCGGCGGGCCGGCAAATGGGTGCTCCGCGGCATTACCTGGCAGCTCAAACCCGGCGAACGCTGGGTCTTGCTCGGCGAAAACGGCGCCGGCAAGACCCAGTTGCTCAAACTCCTGAGCGGCGACGTTTGGCCGACACCCACGCGTGCAACGGTTGGGCAGCGTGTCTATCGGGCAGGTCGACATGCGCTCGACCTGTTCGATGTAAAGCAGCGCATCGCCTACGTGGGCGGCGAGCGCCAGGATAAGTACGCCCGTTACGGATGGAATCTGCGTGTGCGCGACGTGGTGGCCACCGGCCTGCACCGGACCGATTTGCTCCTCGCGCCGGTAACGCGCGCACAAGCCAGGCAGGTAACCGCGACGCTGCGCGCGTGCGGAATAGGGCGGCTGGCCGCGCGCGAATTCCTGTCATTGTCGTACGGAGAGAAACGCCTGGTGTTGCTGGCGCGCGCGTTGGTGCAACGGCCGGACTGGCTGTTGCTCGACGAGGTGTACAACGGCCTGGATGCCAGGTACCGCCGGCGGGTCGACACGGTGCTGGCGGCCGCGCGCGCCAAACGGCAGTCATGGATTGCGACGGCGCACCGGGCGATGGACGTTCCCACGGGAACGCAGTCGCTGATTGAGCTGTCCGAAGGCCGTATACGCCGGATCGAGCGGCTGTCTGCCGCAGTCTTGGCCCGTTTGCGCGCTTCGGCTGGTGAATCTCCTTTGCGGGGTTTCGGCCGCCGGCATGCCCGGCGTAGGACAACGGCGGCTCGTGGGGCTGTGCTGTTGCGGCTCACCAACGTCGATCTCTATGTCGGGTACCGGGCCGTGCTGCGCGCGGTGAATTGGCAGTTGTGCCAGGGCGAGCATTGGTCGGTGTTCGGCCCGAACGGCGCGGGAAAATCCAGTTTTCTCAAACTTCTCTATGGCGATTTGTCCCCCGCCTTGGGCGGAAGAATCGAGCGCGTGGGTTTTCCGGCCGGCACGCCGATCTTTGAGTGGAAGCGGTGCGTGGGCTATGTCTCCCCTGAACTGCAAAGCTTACATACGATGGATCTCGAACTGATCGAGCTGGTCGCGAGCGGGCGTCATTCGAGCCTCGGTCTCGCGGCGCCGATGACGGCAGCCGACCGTAAGTGCGCGCGCGCCTGGCTCAGGTTTTTCAAATTGCTTCAGGTGGCCAAGCGCCGCCCGCGCGAACTGTCCTACGGGCAATTGCGGCGCGCGCTCATCGCGCGAGCCATGGCGGCGAACCCAAGGATTCTGCTGTTGGACGAACCGTTCACCGGGCTTGATCCTAAGCAGCGAATGGCGATGAAGCACCTGCTGGAGCGCCTGATGCAACGCCGCGTGACGATCGTCGCCGCCGTGCATCATCCTGAGGATCTGCCGCGCGGCATGACGCATGGGCTGCATTTACATAAGCGGCACGCTCGTGTTGAAGATTCGTATTTTGCGACGTAAGCGACGGCGAAGCAGCGCGCGTGCGGGCCAGACTGCATGCCCACAAAGGCTAGGCATGGAAGAAAGATTATGTTGCGTCTCACCACGGCGGCTTGGCTCTGCGGCACGGTAATTCTTGCGGGCTGCGGCGGATCCGGTTATGTGGTGCGTCCGGTGCCGCGCATTGCAGCGGACACGGTGGGCAAACCGGTGAGCGTATTGCAAGAGGCTTTCGGTGAGCCGCGCAAGATCGACAAAACTTCGACCAAACTGCTCTATGTCTGGTTTCTTCCGCAAAAGCCCAAGGAGGGCGCGCCGTCCGGATTTCAGGGATGCGAAATGGAAGTCACGGTCGATGCGCGTTCGCAGCGCGTTTTAGGCTATTCGCTCTCTAACATCGGTTGGTCCACCTGCGGCGATGTGCAGCGGCGCATCCACGTGGCGCAGCGCTAACACCCCAGCCGTTTCTCGCTACAATAGCCGGCTTGCACCTGCCGGTGTTTCGCTATTCCAAGGTCCGTCGCCGTTGTTACCCGTTTCAATTCTATCGCTGCTGATTCAAGCCGCGCTCATCGTGCACGTGATCAGGACCGGCCGGAATATGCTCTGGATCCTGGCTATTGGGTTTTTGCCGGGGATCGGCTCGCTGGCATATCTCGTGGCCGAGGTCTTGCCGGACCTGTTTCGCGGCCGGGCGGCAGGCCGGGCCAGGACGGGCATCGGACGAATGATCGACCCGAACCGCGACTTGCGCCGTGCCACGGCGGAAGTGCAAATTTCAGGAAATGTCGATGCGCGCCGGCGGTTGGGGGAAGAACTGTTCGAACGGGATCAGTTTGACGAGGCCATTGAGGTCTACCGCGGCGGGCTCAAGGGTGTTTTCGAGTACGATCCGACGCTGCTGTTGGGCCTGGCGAAGGCTCAGTTTGGAAAACAGGATTTTGCAGCGGTACGCGGTACCCTGGAACTCCTGATGCAGCAGAACCCGGATTTCAAGTCGACCGACGCGCAGCTTTTATATGCACGGGCGCTCGAGGCAGAGAACGCGCTCGATGAGGCGGAACGCGAATACGCACGTATTGCGCCGGGATACCCGGGCGCCGAGGCGCGCCTGCGCTACGGATTGTTGCTCAAGAGACGCGGCAAGCTTCAGGAGGCGCAGCGGGTGCTGAAGGACCTGCTGGACGGCGCCAAACTGGGTCCGGCGCACTATCGCCGGGCGCAGGCCGAATGGCTGGATCGCGCACGCCGGGAATTGAGCTAGAATCTTCTTCCATGCAACGAAGCCACCTCATCGGCCGTCTCGGTCTGCTGTCCCTGATGGCCATGCTTGTCGCGGCATGCGCCGGGCAAAAGGAGCCGGCGGAAAAACTCATCGCCGAAATCCAGGCGACCGTCACGGCCGCCTCGGCGGAGGCGGCGAAATATATTCCGGATCAACTCGCGGGTGTGCAGACGCAATTGAATGCACTCAAATCGTCCTTCGACAAACAGGACTACGCCGCTGTCGTCAGCGGCGCGCCCCCTGTGTTCGCTGCGGCACGGTCTCTGGCCACGGCCGCGGCTGAAAAAAAGGATGATGCACTGAAGGCGCTCAACGATAAGTGGGCGGCACTTGCCGGTACTGTGCCGGGGTCTCTGACCGCCATCCAGAACCGCATAGAATTTCTCGCCAAGAAGGCCAACAAAAGAGCTGGCGCGGGGATTGATCTTGACGGCGCGCAGTCAGCTCTGAGCGATGCCATGTCGCTGTGGTCAAAGGCGCAGGCAGCCTTTGCCACCGGCAATCTGGAGGAGGCGGTAAGAACCGCGCAGGACGTGAAGTCAAAGATCGAGCCGGTCGCGTCCAGCTTGAAACTCGATCTGGCCGCGCCGCCCGCCAAGTCATAGACGCGACTCTTACAGGGCCAGCGTGCCCTCGCTGATGATGGTGGCGGTGCCGGCGATGTGCGCCGCGATCATGCTGCCCTTGTCGATTTCAAGGCGGACGCGGACCTGCCCCGGCCGCTTCATCTGGTAGCCCTGCCGGCCGATGAAGGTCGTGGATTTCTTGCCAAACTGGCCCAAGTCCCAGAGATACGCCGCCAGCATGGCATGCGCGTTGCCGCTGACCGGGTCCTCCGCAATCCCGAAAGCGGGGCAGAACATGCGCGATTCAGTCCACAGCTCATCGGAATCGCGATTCACGGCGAACAGGAAAAATCCCTCGGTTCCCAACTCGCTTCCCAAGGCCGTCAGAGTCTCGAAATTCGGCGCAAGCTGCTCCAAATACCCGGGGTCCGCGATCGGCACGAGCAGCCGGCTGCTGCCCTTGCGCGCGATGCGTGCCGGCATGACATCGTGCAGTTGGGTTGCCGGCAATTTCAGGGCTTCGGCGACGCGCAACGTGGTCTTGAATGGCAGCGGCGCGTCGAGTTCCGGCGCCGTCTGCCGAAATTCGACCACGGATTCGGCGCCGGACGCCCGCTGTTCGATTTGTGCGCTGACCTCGACGATGCCGACTCCGCAGTGTTGGCGGCAAATCCCGAGCGCGCGCCTCCCCAACGCCAGAAGCACAGCATGGGCCGCCACGGTGGCGTGGCCCACGAACGGCGACTCCTTGCGCGAATTGAAGAAGCGCAGCCGCACATCGTGGTCCGCCGCGTTCGCGGCGAACACGCAGGCGAGTTCGGCGTGAGAGAATTCACGCGCGACGGCGCCGAGGGTTGCATCATTCTGTCCGTCCGCATCGAGGAGCACCATCGCTGGATTTCCCGTGAAACGGGTCGCGGTGAAGGCGTCTACCTGAAAAATGCGCAATACGATCTCCAAAACCGATGGCGGAGTTTTGCACGCATTGGCCCGGCAGGCTACACTTCCGTGCAACCTTGGGGTGGCTTGAGAAAGGCCTGAGACGCGGGACATCGAATTCTCGATGAAACTCGCGAACCCGTTGAACCTGACCCGGTTAGTACCGGCGTAGGGAGCAGGTAATTCAGATGCGCGCAGCCGTCGAAATCAGCATGTATCCCTTGACCGGCGAGTATCGCCCGCCGATTCAAGCCTTCATTGACCGCCTCAATACGCATTCCGGCTTGGTCGTGAAGACCAATTCCCTGGCCACCCAGATCTGGGGCCCGTTGGATCGAATCATGGGCGTTCTCAGCGAGGAAATGAACCGCTCGGCCGGCGGTCCGGCGCAATTGGTTTTCGTGATGAAGGTGCTCCCCGGCTTGCCGCCGCCGGATTCAGACCGCTCGTGATTCAGCATTTGTCGATGCGGCTCGTGAGTGCCTGGCACGATACGAGCTGGATCGAACTCACCGGCGTTGTCCTCGCAGTCGCCTATCTGTTGCTGGCAATCGGCCAGCGCTTGAGTTGCTGGCTGGCGGCATTTTTAAGCTCGGTTCTCTATGTTTGGGTCTTGTTCAGCGCGCGCCTCTACATGGAGTCGGTATTGAACGGCTTCTATGCCGTGATGGCAGTGTACGGCTTCTGGCAGTGGCAGCATGGCAAGGGCGGCGGCGCCCTTGCCGTGAGCCGCTGGCCCATCGCGCGGCACCTTCTTGCCGCCCTGGTTATCATCGCATTGTCCGTTGTGACCGCTTTTTTTCTGCGGCGCTACACCCCTGCCGCTTCGCCCTTCCCCGATTCAATGGTGACCTGGGCGAGCGTCTTCGCCACGTTCCTGCTGGCGCGCAAGGTGTACGAGAACTGGCATTGGTGGCTGCTGATCGATTCGGTCAGCGCATACCTGTATTACACGCGCCATCTGTACGCAACCATGCTGCTCTTTGGGCTGTACCTGGTTTTGATCGTGATCGGCATGCGCGAATGGCGCCGCAGTTTGCCGTTGAGCGCCAATGCCGTTGCCTGAAATTGAGGGTCTGTGCCGCGCGATCGTGCCGGGAGCGGGAAGCATCGAGGTTGACGCACTGGGCGCGGGGCTCCGCAGCGAGACCTACCGCGTGACGCGCGATGGGGTGTCCTATGCGTTGAAGGTCGCAGCAGAACTTCGCGAGCTTTGTTTGGATCTCCCCTGGGAAGTGGGTGTGCTCGAGCTCGCCGCGCGGCGCCGGTCTTGCGCCGCGCTTGGTGTACTGCGATCCGGGCAGGGCGATTCTGCTCTCGAGCTGGATCGAGGGGCGTTCGTGGGCCTCGCTCGAGGCGGCGAGCGCGGCAAATCTGCAAAGAATCGCTGACCTGTTGCGCCGGGTTCACGCCCTCGCGGTGCCGTTGCCGGCGCGGCAGGTTACTCCGCTGCAGTGGATCGAGATTTACGACGCGGCGCTGTCGCGTCGAAACACGGGCCCGAACGATCCGGCATTGCGCAGGACGGCGCTGGTACGCGCGGAATCGTTGCGCGACCTGCCGCGCGCGGCCGGCGTCGTGTGCCACAGCGACCTACACGCCATGAATCTGCTCCAACGGGGCGACTCTCTCATTCTGCTCGACTGGGAATACGCTCATGTAACCGAGCCTTTGTGGGATCTTGCCGGTTGGTGCGCCAACAACGATTTCGAGGCTCAGATGCAGTGGAGCTTGCTCAGCCGCTATCTGGGCAATGCGCCTGCGCCGGTCCAATGGCAACGCTTCAAGTTGCTGCTCGCGCTGTACGACTACATCTGCTTGCTGTGGAGTCAGCTTTACTTATGCGTGCGGGGGAGAGAAGGAAATGGCGTCGCCGAGCGCGCGAGATTGCTCGACGCGCGCCTGCGCCTTCCGGCACACTACGCCGCTTGAAGCGTCCCCGCGAGGGCAGCAACGGAGGTTTTGATGGCGCGGATGATTGTGGTGGATCGTGACGGCAAGGAACACGAGATTGAAGCGAAGACCGGCTTGAAGATCATGGAAGTTCTGCGCGAGCTCGACTACGGCGTCGCGGCGATCTGCGGAGGCCTCTGCTCCTGCGCCACCTGCCACATTTACGTTGATGAAAAATGGGTGCCGCTGTTGCCGAAGCGGCAGAGCGACGAGCTCGAACTTCTGAATGAGCTGCCTGACTTTCGCCCGGCGACGTCCCGGCTTTCCTGCCAGGTCGATTTCACCGAAGCTCTGTCGGGCATCAAAGTGACGGTTGCCGCCGATTCTTGAGGCGCACGCGCCGCGCCTAGGCCTTTTTTTCCGTCTGCCGTTTCACCGCGTCCTGCGCCGCCGCGATGGCGCCGGGATCGCCGAGAAAGCGTCGTGAAACCGGCTGCAGCTGCTCGTCGAGCTCGTAGAGGATCGGAATGCCGGTCGGGATATTGAATTCCACAATGTCGGCCTCGGACATCATGTCGAGCATCTTGACGAGCGCGCGCAGGGAATTACCGTGCGCGACGATGAGCACGTTTTTGTCGGCTCGCAGCTCCGGAACAATGCGGGACTCCCAGTAGGGCAGGACCCGCGACAGAGTGTCCTTCAGGGATTCGGCTGCCGGCAGCCATGCTGGGTCGACATCGGCGTAGCGTGGGTCGAAGCGCGGATGCCGCGGATCGTCGAGGTCAAGGGGCGGCGGCGGTATATCGTAGCTGCGGCGCCAGAGCTTGACCTGCGCCTCGCCGTGCTGCTGGACGGTTTGCGCCTTGTCGAGTCCTTGCAAGGCTCCGTAGTGGCGCTCGTTCAGCCGCCAGCTGCGCTCCACCGGGAGCCACATGCGATCGGTGGTATCGAGGATGATCCAAAGCGTGCGGATGGCGCGCTTCAACACCGAGGTAAAGACGATATTCGGCTCGAGTTTCTCGGCCTGCAGCTCACGTCCGGCTTGCGCGGCTTCCGCCCGCCCCAGGTCGCTCAAGTCGACATCGTGCCAGCCGGTAAATAGATTTTCGACGTTCCAGGTGCTTTGGCCGTGGCGTACCAAGATCAATTTTCCAGACATTACTTGACTCCCCGACGCATGGCAGCGGCAAACAAACCGTCGAAAACTGTCGCCAACGCCGAGCCCTCATGCATCCTGACCTGCAATCGGATCCGTCCGCGATCGGCACGCACCAGCATTTTTTGAAACTTGGCCACGTCGGCTACGGCAGGGATCTCGAGGCAGGCGCGCATCTCGCCGTGCACCGGCTTCAAAAAGCGCATGCTCGATTCTTGAATCACCGCTTCGGCATCGAGCTGGCGCGTGGCGAGAAAGCGCGTAAGCCACGCCCAGCCCGTCAAAACCGCCAGCGAATACAGGCTGCCGCCAAACGCCGTGCCCTTGTGATTGGCGTTGGGCGCGAGCGGAGCGCGCAGGACCAGACTCGCCTCATTCGCCGCCTCGACGATGATCCCCATGGGCTTTGCCAGGATGATTTCACGATCGATCCGCTCCTGCAGGTAGTCCGCGCCGAATTCCCGTGATTGAAGCATGTTGGTGCGCGAGTGCATGTTAATGCGCGAGCCGCCTGACTGCCTGCAGCGCCACCGAGATGGTCGCAAAGTCCGGCGGCGAACCGGTGCGCAGGTCCGCGACCAGCCGCTTCAAGGCATCGACGGGCGCGGAATGCCGCGAGAGCCATTGATCGACGCGCGCGGCGGGTTCCCTGCCTTTGGATTTCAGCGCGGACAGCGTGATCCTGCCCTGCAGCGCGTACAAGTTCTCGCGCAGCGTGCCGCGCGCCACTCCCTGCCAATGGCCGTCCGCGGGCAGCGATTCAATCTGCTCTTTGATCCAGGTCAGGCCGATGCGCTCGCCCAGATCGAAATAGGCGCGGGCCGCGTAGCCAATCCGCACGCGCGCGGCTCTTGCGACTTCGACCAGGTCCAGCGCGCTGTGCAGTTCCTCGAGCGACGCGATGCGCGCCGCCAGCTGCTCCGGCACGCGCTGTTCGACCAATTGAGAACGCAGCGCGCTCATGCGCGCCTTCTGAGTTATGCCGAGAACCTCCCCCAATTCATGGAACAGCTCGGTCACCTTGCCGGCATAACGCGACACGGCGCGTTTGATGTCCAGATCGTTGCGCCGGTTCTCCAGCAGCCAGTAGCTCATGTGCCGCAGCAGGCGGATGGTTTGAAACATTGCGGTGTACTGCACGGAAGCGGCGATTTTATTGTCCAGAGCCTCGATTTGCGCCCAGATGTTGCGCACGGCAAATACCTCGCGCGCAATGCTGTAGGCGCGCGCGATCGCCGCCGGATCCGCTCCCGTGTCGTCCTGCGCGCGCACCGGAAACACCGGTCCCATGCGGTTGATCAAGCTGTTGGTGATCGCGGTGGCGATGATTTCGCGCCGCAGCCGGTGCCGCCGGATGCGCTGCGCAAAGCGCTTCTGCACCGGGGTCGGAAAGTAGCGGTTGAGCTCGGCGGATAGATACGGATCCTCCGGTACATCGGAATGTATGAGCGCGCGGTAAAACCAGATCTTTCCGTAACTCAAGACGATGGCGAGTTCCGGACGCGTCAGTCCTTCGCCCGCCTGGCGCCGCTCGGCAATGTCTTCATCGCTCGGCAGGAATTCCAGGCTGCGGTTCAGGTCGCCGGAACGCTCCAGGGCGCGGATGACGTAGGCGTTCTCGGCAAGCAGCTGGCGGGTCTGAAACTCACCCATGCTGATCGCCTGGCCCTGCAAATAGTTATTGCGCAGCACCAGCCCGGCGACTTCATCCGTCATCTGCACCAGCAGGCGATTGCGCGCCGTCTGCGTGATTTCGCGGGCGCGCACCGCGCCGTTGAGAAGAATTTTCAAGTTGACTTCGACGTCCGAACAATTCACGCCGGCTGAATTGTCGATGAAATCCGTATTCAGGCGGCCGCCGCGCCGCGCGTATTCGATCCGTCCGAGCTGCGACACCCCCAGGTTCCCGCCCTCGCCGATCACCTTGCTGTTCAACTCGCGCGCGTCGATGCGCACGGCGTCGTTGCTGCGATCGCCGACATCGCTGTGGCTTTCGCTGCTTGCCTTGACATACGTGCCGATGCCGCCGTTCCAGAGCAGGTCGACATGCGCCTTCAATATCGCCCTGATCACTTCGTTCGGCGTCACCTGCGCCGGAAGCTCCAACAGTGTCTGCGCCTCGCGCGACAGCGACAGATTCTTGGCAGATCGCGAATATACACCGCCGCCCTTGGAGATGGCCTTGCGCGAATAGTCCTCCCAGGAAGAGCGCGGCAACTTGAACATGCGCTGGCGCTCGGCGTAGGAACTCGCCGCATCGGGTTGCGGATCGATGAAGATGTGCTGGTGATTGAACGCGGCAATCAGACGGATGTGCGGCGATTGCAGCATGCCGTTGCCGAACACGTCGCCGGCCATGTCGCCAATCCCGCAGACCGAGAAATTCTGCGTCTGGGTGTCCATGCCCATCTCGCGAAAATGGCGCTTGACGCATTCCCATGCGCCGCGTGCAGTGATCGCCATCTTTTTGTGGTCGTAGCCGGCCGAGCCGCCGGAGGCAAAGGCATCGCCGAGCCAAAAAGAGTATTCCTGCGAGATCGCGTTGGCGATATCCGAAAAGGTGGCGGTGCCCTTGTCGGCCGCAACCACCAGGTAGGCGTCGTCCTTGTCGTGGCGCACGACCATCCGGGGAGGAACGATCTTTTCATCGATAATGTTGTCGGTGACGTCCAACAGTCCGCGGATCAGCGTCTGGTAGCAGGCAATCACTTCGGCCTGCTGCGCCTCGCGCTCGGCAGGCAAGCGCTTCACGACGAAGCCGCCCTTGGCGCCGACCGGGACGATGACCGTATTCTTGACCTGCTGCGCCTTCATCAGCCCCAATATTTCGGTGCGGAAGTCCTCGCGCCGCTCCGACCAGCGAATACCGCCGCGAGCGACGTGGCCCATGCGCAGGTGCACGCCCTCCATGCGCGGCGAGAACACGAATATTTCGAACAGCGGTTTCGGCAGCGGCAGCTCGCGCAGCTGCTGGCTCTCGATCTTGAAGGACATGTACTCTTTGAGCTGACCGGACGCATAGGGTTGGTAGGCGTTGGTCCGGACCGTCGCGGACAGCGCATTCCACAGGGCCCGCAGGATTCGATCCTCGTCGGATCGGGTGACTTCCTCGAGTGCGGAGAGAATGTCCCGGCCGAGGCGCGCCAGGGAGCGGGCGCGAACCGCCGTCGACAGCTGCGGATCCAACCGTGCGGTGAACAGATCGGCGAGCAGCCTGGAAATCGGCCCGTTGCTCGCCAGCACCTGGGCGATGTAGCCCTGGCTGAAAGGCAGGCCGGTCTGCAGCAGGTAGCGGCAATAAGCCCGCAGCACCGTGACCATGCGCCAGGGAATTCCGGCGGAAAGCGTCAGCTGATTGAAGCTGTCGTTGTCCATGCGGCCGGTCCAAACGGCAGTGAAGGCGTTCTTGATCTCGCGGTCCAGCGCATCGAAAGCGACCGCGGGCGAAGTCTGCATGACAAGTTCCAAATCCTGAATCCAGCCGCGGCGGCCCGCGGCGAATTCCAATTCATAGGGCCGTTCGGCGATGACCTTGAGGCCCATGTTTTCGAGCATCGGCAACAGATCCGAAATGGGAATTGCCTCCTCGCCGCGGAAGATTTTCAGGAAAAACTTCTCCTTGCGCTTCGGATCCGGTCTGTAGATATCCAAGTGCAGCCGTGACGGCTCCTTGTCCATTGCTTCCAGAAAGGAAACGTCCAAGGCGGCGGCTTCACCGGCAAAGTCCTCGGTGTAGGCAGCCGGAAAAGCCTGCGCATACTTCTCGAACAGCTGCAGGGCGTAGGCCTCGTCGAATCGCGCCAGCAACGCAGCCTTGAAGGAGTCCAGCCATGAGCGCACCGCCGCGGCGACCCGGCGCTCCAAGACATCCGGGTCGACATGCGCAGTCTCGGTCGGCGCGGTTCGAGCGACGATGTGGATGCGTGCAAGATTCGACTCCGCGATCTGCACTTGAGACTCCATGCTAAAGGCGGAAAACGCTTCGCGTATCACCCGCTCGATTCTCTGCCGAACCTGGGTGTTGTACTTCTCGCGCGGCACGAACACCAGGCACGAATAAAAGCGGTGAAACAGATCCCGACGCAGCAACACGCGTACGCGCGGCCGTTCTTGCAGGCCGAATATCCCGGTGACGATGCGGTTGAGTTCGGAAACGCTCGCTTGAAATAATTCATCGCGTGGAAAGGATTCGAGAACGTGCTGCAGCGCCTTGCCATCGTGGCTGTCGGGCGCCAGCGCGAAATGTTCGGCCACTTGCGCGATTTTCTGGCGCAGCAGGGGGATCTCGCGCGGATTGGCGTTGTACGCTGCGGAGGTCCAAAGACCGAGGAAGCGCCGCTCGCCGATCAAGCGCCCCTTGGGGTCAAATTGCTTGATGCCCACATAGTCCAGATAGCCGGCCCGATGCACGGTGGACAGGGAATTGGCCTTGGTGACCAGGCTCAGATTGCGGGAGCGGCTCTGTCGGCGGATGTCGCTGTGCAACACGCGCGTCGTGCTCTCGGGTTTTCTGTGTCCCGGGCGCAGGATGCCGAGCCCGCTCGACTGCACCGCTTCAAGACGCTCGCGGCCCTTGCCGCCTTTCAGCCGATATTCGCGATAGCCGAGAAAGGTGAAGTGGCGATTTTCCATCCAGTCGAGCAGGGCGCAGGTCTCGCTGAGTTCGGTTGCATCGACACGCGCGCCCATCGAAGCCAGATCCTGCACGGTATTCCGGGCCGCAGCCCGCATGCGGGTCCAATCCGCGCACGCGACGCGTACGTCGCGCAGGCTGCGCTCGATCTGTGCTGCCAATGATTTCAGCACCGCCGGGTCGACGATTCGATCGACTTCAACGTGCTGAAAGGACTCCAGCCGCTGTTTCCTGCCTTCGGCCGGTTCAGTGCGCTCGTGCAGCGCAGTCAGGCTGCCGGCGCGATCGCGCGTAACTTCGAAAACCGGGTGCGCGAGCAAATGCAGGGTGAGCGCACGCTCCGTCAACGCGAGGCTGATCGAATCCACGAGGAAGGGCATGTCGTCGTTCACGACATCGATGATGGTGTGCGGCGAGACGAAGCCATGTTCTCGCAGAGTGGGATTGAACACCCGCACCAACGCGCCCCGGCCCCGCTGCTTCGCGAACATCAGATGCGAGAGGGCCGCGCCGGCCAAATCCTTCGGCTCGCGCTCAGCGAGATCCTTGGTGTCTACATTGGCAAAGTAAGACTGCAGAAAGCGCCGCCAGTCCAAGCCGTGCATCGATTTCGGCGGACGCACCGGGCTGCGCAAAATCGCGGAGATGATGTTCCGATGTTGTTCTGAGGAAACCTGATACATATTCAGATCCTTGGGAGCCGCTCGACGCTGTCAGGCGCGAATTATGCCAGTCCGCGACGGTTTCAGGGACGGTGTTGGCCCGCGAGATATTGCTGCGTCTGCATTTCGACGAGCCGGCTCGCCGCGCGCGAAAATTCCATTTGCAGTCGCTCGCCGTGATACAGCGCTGCGGGCGGCGCGGCGGCCGATACTACAACATTGACATTGCGATCATAGAATTCATCGATCAGCATGATGAAGCGCCTTGCAGCATTGTCGTTGCCGCGGCCGAACTCGGGAACATTCGAAATGAACACGGTGTGGTAGAGGCGCGCGAGCTCGATGTAGTCATTTTGACTACGCGGCCCTTCGCAGATGTCCTTGAACTCGAACCACACCATGCCTGCGCCGGTGGCCTGGGCCTTGATGTGCCGGTTCTCCACCGACAGAGTCGTGGGACCGCCGATGCTGCCTGCGGCAAGCGCGGCAAAGCGCTGCTTGAGCTGCGCCGCGGTGTCCGGCGACTTCGACTCGAGGTAGGTGGGCGCCTGCTCCAGTTGCCTCAGGCGGTAATCGACACCCCCCGCCAGATGCAGGACATCGACGTGGCGCTCAATCAGATCGATCGCCGGCAGAAATCGCTGCCGCTGTAGTCCGTCCCTGTACAAGTCCTGCGGCGCAACGTTCGATGTGGCAACCAGCGTGACGCCGTGGCGGAACAAACCGTCGAAGAGTCCCGCCAGGATCATGGCATCGGCAATATCCGCGACAAAGAATTCATCCAGGCACAGCACGCGCACGCGCGCCGCCAGGCGCTCGGCAACCGTGTCGAGCGGATCGGCGCGGCTTTTGATCTTGTGCAGCTCCGAGTGAATTTGACGCATGAAGCGATAGAAGTGCGTGCGCTCGCCGGTCTGCGGCACGAGCGAATCGTAAAACCAGTCCATCAGCATGGTCTTGCCGCGGCCGACGCCGCCCCACAGGTACAAGCCCCGCAGCGGAGTCTCCACCGGCTGCACCGACAGACGCCGCAACTGAGTGCGCAGCTTGTGGCTGATGGATTTCGATTGCTCCAGGAGACGGACGCTCAACTCGTCGAGGCGCGCGGCGGCCTGTTGCTGACTGGGGTCGACCATCAACCTCCGGGCTGCGGTCTCTTCCCGTAGGCGCAATGCAATCGACTGACGTTTTCTGGACAATCGTTATTTTTAGAGGCTTTGATAATTCGGGCCGGAGCCGCCTTCCGGCGTGACCCAGGTAATCTGCCCCGCATAGGGTTCTTTGATGTCGCAGGCCTTGCAGTGAACGCAGTTTGAGGCATTGATCTGCAGCTTTTGGCCGCCCCCGCCATCCGCGATCATCTCGTACACATTGGCCGGACAGAAATTCGTGCAGGGATTGCCGTAATCCGTGATGCAGCGCGTCGCGCACAGCGTGGTGTCGGCCACGTGCAAGTGCACCGGTTGATTTTCATCGTGCGTGGTTGCGGCAAAGAATACGAAGGCGACCCGATCGCGCGGCGGCAGGGTTCGATCGCTCCAGCCTCGGTCCGGGGAAACGTATTCATCGAGGCGCTTAAGCGCCGTGTCGTCGGCATGATTGGCCAATGTCCATGGCAACTTCCCCATGGTGATGGTCTCCAATCCAAAGTTCGCCGTGCCCAACCACAGGCCGCGCCGGAAGCCAGGCCGGATGTTGCGCACCTTGTATAGTTCGCGGCCGCCCGGCGATGCGCGCCAGCGCTGATCGAATCCTTTGCTTTCGCCTTTCTCGACATACTGGGCCGCCGCGGTCATGCCGGAGCGAATCGCTTGGTGAATTCCCTTGATCTTCGGCATGTTGAGCGTACCGCCGGCGTCCCCGACGAGCATGGCGCCGGGCATCTCGAGTGTCGGCATCGACTGATACCCGCCTTCAATCACAGTGCGCGCGCCGCCGGCAATGATTTCGCCGCCCGTTAACAGGCGCTTGATATCGGGATGATTCTTCCATTGCTGGAATGCCTCAAAAGGCTTGAAGCGCGGGTCCGCATAATCCAGGCCGACCACGAAGCCGAGATAAACCCGATCCTTGTTCAAGTGGTACAAAAAGCTGCCGCCGTAAATGCTGCTGTCGAGCGGCCAGCCGGCGGTGTGCTGGATGAGGCCGGGCTGCACCCGCCCAGGCGGCAATTGCCACAATTCCTTGATTCCCAGGCCATAGGTTTGCGGCGACTTGCCGGCATCGAGCTTGTATTTAGCGATCAGCTGCTTGGAGATGTTGCCGCGGCAGCCCTCGCAGAACAGCGTGATCTTGGCGCGGATTTCCGGTCCCAACGCGAAATTCGGGCCCCGCTCGCCATTTTTCTCGATCCCCATGTCGCCGATACGCACACCCGAAACCGCCCCGGATGCATCGAACAGCGCCTCGGCGCCTGCGAATCCGGGAAACACGTCCACGCCCAGCTTCTCCGCCTCGGCACCCAGAATAGGCACCAGCTGACCCAGCGATATGATCAGATTGCCGTGATTGTTCATCTGCGGCGGCGTGATGGGCGAGCGATAACGCCGATGGCGTGTCATGAAAAGGAATTCATCGCGAGTCGCCGGAACGCAGATGTCGGGCGGATTTTCGCGCCACCGCGGCAGCAATTCGTCGAGCGGACCCGGTTCCATGACGGCGCCGGATAGGGAGTGCGCCCCCAAACTCGCGGCCTTCTCCAGCACGCAGATGCTTAAATCAGGCTTGAGCTGCTTCAGCCGAATCGCGCAAGCCAAGCCAGCCGGGCCGGCCCCCACGATGGCGACCTCGTACTCCATGACATCACGGCTTTCGCTCATCAAACTGACACCCAAAAGCGATAAGTTAACGTAAAGGCCGCCTGAAAATAGGCGGCTTAGTAGATCACAAACTCCCTTAGGCCGGGCAGCCGTTCGCTAGGCGGACAGCCGATGACGGTATTTGCCTCCGGCTGTCGCCTTACTGAGTGGGGACTACCATGTTGACAGGCCACGGACGCCGTCTTCCAGGATGGCCAAGGGATTTGGGCATGGCACGGGCAAGGACGCCCACCCCTCTTTTTTTAAGGGCCGCTAGTCGTGGCGCCATCCGGCTTTACGCTTGGCAAAGAATGCCGCGAAGCCTTCCTGAGCTTCCGCTTGCACCCTTAAGCGGGCGAGGCGGGTCGCCATGTCCATTGCCGCGTCGCCACGTCCCCTGGCTGCCTGCGCGGCGTCGCGGATCAGAACCTTGGCCGCCGCTTGCGCGCCGGGCGCGCCTTTCAAAATGGCATCGATGATGCCCCGGCAGGCGGCATCGAGCTCATCGGCCGACACGGTTTCGTGCGCCAAGCCAATTTCCTTCAAAGTCGCCGCGCTCATCGTTTCCGCACTCAGAAAATAGCGCCGCGCCGCGCTTTCTCCGATCTTGCCCAGTACAAACGGCGACACGACGGCAGGGATAATCCCCAAGCGCACTTCGGTGAAGGCGAATTTGGCGCTTTCAACCGCAACCACGATGTCGCAAGCAGCGATCAAACCGAGCGCGCCGCCGTAGCCATCTCCATTGACCCTCGCCAGCGTGGGCTTCGGAAATGAATCCAAAGTGCTCAAGACTCTTGCCAGCGTACGCGCGTGCGCCAAATTTTCCGCTTCGGTGGCGTGCGCCTGAGCCTGCATCTCGATGAGGTCCGCGCCCGCGCAAAATACATTGCCCGCGCCGCTCAGCTGCACCATGCGTACGTTGCCATCATGCGCGCACTGCTCGAGCGCGGCGCCCAGCGCGCTCAAGGTCGTCTGATCGAGCGCGTTGCGTTTGTCCGCGCGATTGAGCATGACATGCGCGACGCCGCCGGAAATCGCGGTCGTGACCGGCAAGCCGATATTCACATGAGCTCGACTGCGATTGCGGTGGCTTCACCGCCGCCGATGCACAGGCTGGCGATGCCGCGCTTTTTGCCGCGCGCTTTCAATGCATGCAGCAAGGTGGTCAGGATGCGCGCGCCGGTCGCGCCGATCGGGTGGCCGAGTGCGCACGCGCCGCCATTGACGTTTACTTTGGCGTGATCCAAGGCCAGATCTTTCATCGCCGCCATCGTGACGGCGGCAAAGGCCTCGTTGATTTCGTACAGATCGACATCCTTGGCCTGCCAATTCACCTGCGTCAGCAATTTTTGAATCGCGCCGACGGGCGCCAGGGTGAACCATTCGGGCTCGCGCGCAAAACTGGTGTACCCCACGATCCTGGCCAGAGGCTTGCGGTTCTTGGCTGCGGCGAACGACTCGCGCGTCAGCACCACCGCCGCAGCGCCGTCTGAGATCGACGAGGAACTGGCCGCGGTCACGGTGCCGTCTTTTTTGAAGGCGGGCTTGAGCGTTGGGATCTTGGCGACATCCAGCGTGAAGGGTGTTTCGTCCTTATCCACGACAGCTTCACCCTTGCGCGTTTTCGTCGTCACCGCCGCAATCTCGGCAATGAAATCTCCCTGGTTGACGGCGGCCAGCGCACGGCGCACCGATTCGGCGGCAAACTCGTCCTGGGCCTGCCGGGTAAAGGCATATTTTTCAGAAGTCGCTTCCGCGAAGCAGCCCATGAGCTGCCCATCCCAGGGGCTCTGCAAGCCGTCGAAAAACATGTGGTCCAGCACTTCCTGGTGCCCCATGCGATAGCCGGCGCGTGCTTTGGGAAGCAGGTAGGGTGCATTGGTCATGGATTCCATGCCGCCGGCGACGACGACTTGAGCATTGCCGGCGAGAATCTGATCGGCTCCCTGCATGATGGCGCGCATCGCGGAACCGCACATTTTGTTCACGGTGGTGCTGGGGGTGCCGGTCGGGAGACCTGCGGCCAGCGCGGCTTGGCGGGCAGGGGCCTGGCCAATACCCGCCGACAGGACGCAGCCTAAGATCACCTCGTCGACTTCCGATGGCTTTACACCTGCATCCGCCACGGCCGCCTTGATGGCGACGGCGCCTAGCTGCGGCGCCGCAAGCGTGGCAAAGGCGCCTTGAAAGGCGCCCACCGGTGTCCGCCGAGCGCTCAAAATGACGACAGGATCCGATTTCATGTGTTGGCCTTGGGTGATACCTACTCAATATTATAGCCGGCCAGGGCGTCTTCAAGGCGCGAGCGGATCCCCGACCGCTTGGGCAATCAATTCGCGGCTCTTGGTCCGCGCCTCGTCGGCCGGCAGCACGGCGAGGACTTCGACCCGAATGGGGCGCCGGTGTACCGAGAGGCCGCCGGGCGGCATGACCGCGCGGGTGCCGTGAATGGCGATGGCGACCACCGGCATCTCGGCTCGAGCCGCGGTCGTAAAGGCGCCGCCGAGGAATTTGCCGATTTGGCGGGTTTCGTCAAAGGTCCCTTCCGGGAAAAACATCAAGGATTGCCCCGTGGCCGCCAGCTTCAAGACGCGCCGAGCATCGGTCGCGCCCTTGTGGCGATCAAATCGCTCGACGAACTGCGATCCCAGGCGCCGCAACAGCAGACTGGCAAGGGGTACCTTCACCATTTCCTTCTTGATGACAAAGGCAAAATCCGGCGGCAATGCGGCGACGATGGCGATGGCATCGATATAGCTGGCATGATTCGCCACAACGACGCAGGGTGTCTTCGGCAACCGCTCCAAGCCCTGCACCGTGAAGGGTATGCCGACCGCCCAAAGAAAGGCGCGCCCGGCCGTGCCGGCCACCACGCGGCGCCGGCGCAAGCTGGGAAGAAACAGGTTGATCGCCAGAACGGTCAATCCCAACAACGTGAAGGACACCAGGCAGTAGGCAAGGTAGGGAAAATTCAGTACCGCGGACGTCCTTGTTTGCTTCACTTCTGTGATCTGGTTCTCCTTATGTTAATACTTAACCGTACTGTGATTCTGGTCACGCCGACACCCAAACACCCCTCGCATACTGATGACTGGTAGCGCGGACAGCACTATTTCGTGCGTAACTTTCGCGAGCAACTATGGCGACGGCTCTTAAACGGACGGTTTATACACGCACCTCGGGCGCAGCGGTACCCGCCGTGCGCGAGGCGGCGGATCCGGCCCTGCAACGCTTTCTCGATGCGGTGTGGATGGAACGCGGCCTGTCAGCCAATACGTTGGCGGCGTACCGCGCCGACCTGACGGCCTTGGCCCGGTGGCTCGAGGAGCGCGACAGCGCGCTGCTCAAAGCCACGCGCATTGAATTATTGGGGTTCATTGCCGCCCGAGTCGAGGGTGGGTCCCGGCCCCGATCGACGGCCCGGCAGTTGTCGAGTTTCCGCCGCTTCTTCCGCTTCATGATGCGCGAGGGAATGATTTCGCTGGATCCCACGGCGCAGATTGCGATGCCGAAAATCGGCCGCTCGCTGCCGAAGTCCCTGACCGAGGCCGAGGTGGATTCGTTGCTGGAAGCGCCCACGGTGTCGGAACCTTTGGGACATCGCGATCGCACCATGCTCGAAGTGTTGTACGCCACCGGTCTGCGCGTCTCGGAACTGGTCAGCCTCAAGCACAATCAAGTGAACCTGAATCAAGGTGTGATGCGCGTGGTCGGCAAGGGCAACCGCGAACGCCTCATCCCGCTGGGCGAAGAGGCCGTGAAGTGGCTGCAGCAGTTCATGCAGGGGCCGCGCGTTGAAATCCTTTTGGAACGCCAGACCGACTATCTGTTTCCCACGCGCCGCGGCGATCGCATGACGCGGCAGGCGTTTTGGCACATCATCAAGCGCTACTCCAAGAAGGCCGGCGTCGAGAAAGATCTGTCGCCGCATACCTTGCGCCATGCCTTTGCGACGCATCTCCTGAATCACGGCGCGGATCTGCGCGTGGTTCAAATGTTGCTGGGTCACAGCGATCTGTCGACGACCCAGATCTACACACACGTCGCCCGCGAACGCCTCAAGGACCTGCACTCCCAGCATCATCCGCGCGGCTGATCTCGGTCTGGTAGAATTTGTCTGAACCTCCCCGCTCTTTCGGGGTCGTATTGGACAAGTCCGTGGAGCTTTAGCATGTTGCGATCTGCCGCTGTTTTCACCGTGCTGTTTTGCGCCGCAGTGTCGAACGTGCGCGCAGCCGCTGTCGAGCCGGAGGCGGCGGCCGATCCGCGCGTGGCCTTGCTCAAGCTGCTGCCGGCCGGCTCCAAGCTCGATGACTTGAAACCCTCGCCGATCGCCGGCATTTATGAATTCACGCAAGGCGCCGAAATCAGCTATCTGACTGCCGACGGCAAGTATTTCATCGACGGCAACCTTTACGACATGAAGACGCGCGACAACCTCACCGAGGAGTTGCGCACGCATGCGCGCATCGCGTTGATCAACTCGGTGCCGGAATCCGAGATGTTGATCTTCTCGCCGCCGAATCCGAAATACACCATCACGGTCTTTACCGACGTCGATTGCGCCTATTGCCGCAAACTGCACAGCCAAATAGCGGAGATCAATCGCCTGGGAATTCGCGTTCGCTACATGTTCTTTCCGCGCACCGGTCCGGGGACCGAGAGCTGGAAGAAGGCCGAGGTGGTTTGGTGCTCGCCCAACCGCAATGAAGCCCTGACCCGGGCGAAGGCCGGCGCCACGCTGGACATGAACAAGGTTTGCACGCCGACCCCGGTAAAGCGGGAATATGAGCTGGGCGAAAACATCGGCGTTCGCGGCACGCCGGCGATCATCACAGAAAGCGGTGACTATATTTCCGGCTACCTGGAGCCGCGCGAACTCCTGGACCAGCTGAAAGAATCTCAGGTGGCCAAGCGCTGAAGTGACCGCGCGCGCTGATGCGCGCTACCAGAGCGCCACGCGTTCATCCGGCGCCAGATACATTTTATCCCCGGGCACCACCGAAAACGCGCCGTAGAAACTCGGCATGTGCACGACCACGCCGTTGGTGCGGTATTTTACCGGCGAATGCGGATCGGACTTCAACTGTGCGATCGTGCTCTCGTCGCGCCGCTTGCCCAGCCAGCTTTGCGCAAATCCGATATAGAAGCGCTGCTCTGCCGTCATACCGCCGATGCCGGGCGGCGCGCGGCCGTTGAGCGATGCCAAATACGCCTTGTGGGCGATTTCGATGCCGGCAATGTCCGCGATGTTTTCGCCGAGGGTCAGGGCCCCGTTGACATGAAAGCCGGCCACCGGCTCGAAGGCGTCATATTGCTTGATCAGCAGCTCGGTCTTAGCCTTGAATTTGGCGTGATCCTCAGGCGTCCACCAGTCCCGTAGATTGCCGTCGCTGTCGTACTGGCTGCCCTGATCGTCAAAGCCATGGCTGATTTCGTGCCCGATGGTTGCGCCGGCCGATCCGTAGTTGAAGGCATCATCCGCGGCGGGATCAAAAGCCGGGGGCTGCAGGATGCCGGCCGGAAAGACGATTTCGTTCACCGACGGGTTGTAGTACGCGTTGACCGTCGGCGCGCTCATGTTCCACTCGCTGCGATCGACCGGACCGCCCAGCTGCGCCAGCTTGCGGTTCCTTTCGAACTCCTGCGCGCGCCTCAGGTTGCCGAGCAGATCATCCGGCGAAATCTTCAGCGCGCCATAGTCGCGCCAATGATCCGGGTAGCCGATTTTCACGTCGATCTTGCGCAGCTTTGCCTGCGCTTCCACCTTGGTGGCCGCGCTCATCCACGGCAATTGATCGATGCTGAGCGCATAAGCTTTGAGCAGATTGCGGACCAGCTCATCGATGCGGGCCTTGGTCGCCGGAGGGAAGTACTTCATGACGTACAATTTTCCCAAGGCCTCGCCCATGAGGCGGTCGACCAGCCGGGTCCCGCGTTTCCAACGATCCGGGGCCTGCTGTGTTCCTTGCAGAACACCCTGAGTGAAGGCGAAGTCTTCCTCGACAAATGCGCGCGTCAGATACGGTGCGCGACTGGAGAGCACCCGGTAGCGAAAGTATGACTTCCAGGTTGCGATCGGTGTGGATTCAATCAGGGCCGACAAACCTTGTAGGTAATCCGGCTGACGTATCACCAACGTCGGCAACGCGCTCGTGAGGCCGGCCTCGGTGAAGTAGCCATTCCAATCGATTGCCGGCGCGTCTTTCGCGAGCTGCGCCAGGGTTTTCGGGTTGTAGGTTCTCTGCGGGTCGCGATTCGCCACGCGAGTCCACTGCAACTGGGCCAGAGCCGTCTCGAGCGCGATGATGTTATCGGCCTCTTTGCCCGGGGCGGCATCGCCCAATAGGTGCAGCATCTTCTCGACGTGCTCGCGGTACTTGGTGCGAAAACCGCTCAAGCGTGCATCGTCGCTCAAATAATAGTCGCGGTCGGGCAATCCCAAACCGCTTTGCGTGATCCAAAAAGCGTATTGCGCGGAGTGCTTGGAATCCGGCCGGACGAAGCTCGGCGAGCGGCGAGGCGATGCCGATGCGATCAAGGTGTCCCATCAAGGGTCCCAAGTCGCGCGCCTGCTTGATGCCGGCGGCAAGCTGAAGTTCAGGCTGCAGCGGTTTGATTCCAAGCCGCTCAACCCGCGCCTCGTTCATGTAGCTCGAGTACAGGTCGCTGACTTTTCGCGTTTCCGGGTCCTTGGAGATCTGCGCCGCCTCGATCAGATCGCGCTGCTGCAGCAGAGAATGTTCGCTCATGATGGAATCGACGCCGTATGAGGCGCGATCCGGCGGGATCGGCACGTCTTTCAGCCAGGTGCCATTGGCGTACTGGAAAAGATCGTCCTGCGGACGCACCGACCGATCCATGTCGGCGGCCTGAATGCCGGAGATCGGCGCGGAGTCCGCGCGAGCCATCGATGCGCAGAGCAAAAGCGCCGCCGCGACGAAGGCGCAGAGCGGCGATTTCACGGCGTTTCGGCTTGATGGGTAAATGGGAGCTGGCATTGACGCGAGTATGGCGCAGGCGGTTGAATGCGCAAAGCTTGAGCGAGAGGGACGCGGAATGTTTCATGCTGCCGATTTTTGCAAAGCGCTTCCGGCGGGCGCCGTTTTGGCCCTGTGCGCATGTCTGACGCCGCCTGTTCGGGCCGCCGCCTCCCCTGAGGTTCAGCCCGCAGCGGCGCCTCATGCCCTGGTCAAGGAGGACCTCGAGGCCTTTTTTGACGGCATCATTCCACTGCAGCTCGAGCGCAGCGATGTCGCCGGCGCCACCGTGCTGGTCATGCGCGGCGGCGAGACCTTGCTGCAGAAAGGCTACGGTTTCAGTGATCTTAAAAAGAAGCAGGCAGTCGATCCTGAGTCCACCTTGTTTCGGCTCGCCTCCATATCAAAGCTGTTTACCTGGACGGCGGCGATGCAATTGGTCGAGCAAGGCAAACTTGACCTCGATGTCGACGTGAGCCGCTACCTCGACTTCCCGCTTCGCGGTGCAGGATCCATTACGCTGCGCAATCTGATGACTCACACCACCGGTTTCGAAGAAACCGTGCGCGACATCATCGTCACCGACCCGGCGAAGTATCTGGCCTTGCGGGAATTTCTGATCCAAAACCAGCCGAATCGATTGTTCGCGCCCGGCACCGTTCCAGAATATTCGAACTATGCGGTCGGACTGGGAAGCTACATCGTCCAGCGTGTCAGCGGCGAGCGCTTCGAGGACTACGTTGCGGCGCACGTCTTCGCACCGCTCGGCATGACGCATTCGACCTTTTTTCAACCGCCGCCCAAAGCGTTGCTAGCGCTACCCTCGCAAGGCTACCCCTCGAGCACGCACAAGCCGGCGATCGGATTCGAACTCTTCAGCCCCGCCGGCGCCGGCGGGATCTCTTCGTCTGCGGCCGATATGGGACGCTTCGCCCAGATGCTGCTCAATGGCGGTGAACTCGATGGCCAGCGCATCTTGAAGCAGGACAGTTTGAGCGAAATGTGGAAACCGCAGTTTCGCGCCAATGAGCAGCTGCCGCCGATTGGTCTCGGTTTCTATCAAGTCTGGAGGAATGGACTCAAGTGGATCGGTCACCAGGGTGATCTGGTGGCGTTTCACAGTTTGTTTTTCATCGAACCGCAACAGAAGCTGGTCTTGTTCATTTCCTACAACTCGGCCGGGTCAGCGGGCAAGACCCGGCCGGAGTTGCTCGACGCATTTTCCGATCGTTATTTTCCGTCCGAGTTGCAACAGCCGTTCATTGCGACCGCAGCCAGCCGTTTGAAGGATGTCGAGGGCACGTATCAGGCCACCCGCCGCGCTGATTCAACCATTCTCAAGTTGTTCGCGCTGGCGGGCCAGGCCCATGCAAAGGTCGATAAAGAGGGTGTGCTGCATATCGACAAGTCGAAGGACCTGCGCGGTCATCCTTTCGGCTGGAAGCCCATCGGCCCGGATCTGTGGCAGCAGGTTGACGACCAAGGCAAGCTGTTTGCAATCCGCGCAGCGGATGGGCGCATCGAGCGTCTCGCCGGATCGTTTGCCGCCGCGCAATTGCAGCGGGTTCCCTGGTACGAGCAGGACACGCTGGTTTACTTATCGCTCGGCGTCTGTTTTTTGATTGGCGTCTGCGTGCTGTACAACCTGGGACTGCGGCTCGCACGGCGTTATATGTTTCGCAGCTCGCAGCCGATTGCGCCGCCCGGCCGAGTCGCCTTGAGCGCCGTGCCCAAGGCATCCATCATTTATTGGCTGCTGCTGCTGACCTCGCTCTCTGTGCTGTTCAGCCGCTTCGATGATGACGCCCTGCCGCCAAGTTCATCCTGGGACAAAGTGTTTCTCGCAGGCGATATCCTGTTCGTGATTGCCGTGGTATTGAGCGCATTCACCGTGCTGGCGGCGGCCCGCATTTGGCGTCGCCCTGCGACCAGCAGATTCAGCCAGGTCAAATTCACGCTGGTCGCGCTGGCCTGCGCCTATTTTTCCTGGTTCGCCATCCACTGGCATCTGGTCACGCCCATCCATCGATTCTAAGATAAGGGGTGCTTCAGCGCTCCAGCAGCTTGACCTTGTCCTTCACGCCTTCCCATTGCTTGGCATCCGGCGGCGCATCCTTCTTCTCGCTGATGACCGGCCATTTCTTGGCGAGCTCGGCGTTGAGCTCTTTGAAGCTTTCCTGGCCGGTCGGGATTTCTTCTTCTGAGTAGATGGCCTCGACCGGACACTCGGGCTCGCACAGCGTGCAATCGATGCACTCGTCCGGATCGATGACCAAAAAGTTCGGGCCCTCGTGGAAACAGTCGACGGGACAAACCTCGACACAGTCCATGTATTTGCACTTGATGCAGCTTTCGGTGACCACGAACGCCATGACTTACCCTTCTCTTGCGCGGTTAATTACAATGCTATTCTGCCCGATTCACGGGGTCGATCGACTTTTCAGTTCGGTGAAATGATGATCCTCGCGGCCCGCGCTGCGGTCGGCGAAGTACTGACGCAACGCATATTCACCGCTGGCAAAGGCCAGGTCATTCCATGGAACGTGCGCCTCTTCGTAAAGCGCGACTTCGAGACTCTCCAGCCCGGCCGCGAATTTCGGTTCGCGCAGTTTCGCCCGAAACATGACGTGCACCTGGTTGGCGCGCGTCACGTTGACAACCGCAAGCAGCGAGCCCACTTCCACCTCGGCGAGCGCCTCTTCCCGGCACTCGCGCGCTGCTGCTTCCTGCATGGTTTCGCCGTTCTCCATGAAACCGGCCGGCACCGTCCAAAATCCGAGCCGCGGCTCGATGGCTCGGCGGCACAACAAGATTTTGTTCTGCCACTCAGGCACGCAGCCCAATACCAGCAACGGATTTTTGTAATGCACCATATTGCAGCTGGTGCATACAAAGCGCGGCAGGTGATCTCCCGTGGGGATCTTCGATTCGACCGGCGAGCCGCAGTTGCTGCAGAAATTCAAATTTGGTCCATTGAAAAAGATCTGGTGCCCGAAGAGGGAATCGAACCCACACGGTGTCACCACCACCGGATTTTGAGTCCGGCGCGTCTACCAGTTCCGCCATTCGGGCATGCCAGGCCGCGCAGTATATGCGATTGGCGCTCTTGGTAGAATCCTTAAAGTCATGCTGCGCACGGACTTTCACTTCGACCTGCCCAAAGAACTCATCGCGCAAAAGCCCGCCGAAGTCCGCTCCGGCAGCCGTTTATTGACCCTGGATGGCCGCACGGGCGCGCTTGCGGACCGGCAGTTTCGTGATTTTCCCGCCTTGCTCGACTCGCGGGATCTTTTGGTCTTCAACGACACCCGCGTCATCCCGGCGCGGGCCTTCGGCATCAAGGAGAGCGGCGGCCGGGTCGAATTGCTGCTGGAACATGCGCTGTCGGCAAATACCGCGCTGGTTCATGTGCGGGCCAGCAAGGGCTTGCGGGACGGCGCCACGGTGAATCTCGCGGGCGAACAAAGCGCGCTCATGATCGGCCGGGAGAACGAGTTGTTTGTGCTCAAGTTCTCCTGCGACGTGCTCGAGTTTTTCCAGGCACATGGACAAGTCCCGCTGCCGCCGTATATCGATCGCAGCGCGGAGGCCACGGACAGTGAGCGCTACCAGACGGTGTACGCGCGCGAGCCCGGCGCGGTGGCGGCACCGACCGCGGGATTGCATTTTGACGAGGCAATTTTTGCAGACCTGCAAAGCCGCCGGGTTGCGCATGCGTTCGTGACGCTGCACGTTGGCGCCGGCACCTTCGCGCCGATGCGCACCGATGACATCGAACATCACCAGATGCACAGCGAATACTTGGAGGTCCCATTGCGCACCTGCGAGGCGATTGCGGCCGCGCGGGCCGCCGGCGGGCGGGTGATAGCAGTCGGCACAACCGTGGTCAGAAGTCTGGAGACGGCGGCCGGCGCTGCACCGGGAGCGAATCGAATCGCGCCATATCGGGGCAGCACCCGCATTTTCATCAAACCCGGCTACACCTTTCGCGCCGTCGACGCGATGCTCACCAATTTCCACCTGCCCGAATCGACCTTGTTGATGCTGTGCTCGGCCTTTGTCGGGCGCGAAGCGTTGCTGGCCGCCTACGCGCATGCAGTGAGCGCGCGCTACCGTTTTTTCAGCTACGGTGACGCGATGTTTCTCACCCCTTCGCCTGGAGCGAGCGTGGCCGCATGAGCCCGATGCAGTTCAATCTGCTGGCCCAGGATGGGGCGGCGCGCCGCGGTCGGCTGATATTCGCGCGCGGCTCGGTCGAGACGCCGGCATTCATGCCGGTCGGAACCTATGGAACCGTGAAGGCGATGACGCCCGAAGATCTCGAAGCCATTGGCGCGGAAATCGTGCTCGGCAACACGTTTCATTTGTTTCTGCGGCCCGGGCTCGAGGTGATTCAGGCCCACCAGGGACTGCATCGCTTCATGCACTGGCGCCGGCCCATCCTCACCGATTCTGGTGGTTTTCAAGTGTGGAGCCTGGCGCAGATGCGCAAGATCACCGAGGAGGGCGCGCATTTTCGATCGCCGGTCGACGGCGCGGCCATATTCCTGTCCCCCGAAGTGTCCATGCGCATCCAACGTGCGTTGGCCTCCGATGTGGCCATGAGTTTCGATGAGTGCACACCCTATCCGGCGACCGAGGCCGAGGCGCGGATCTCCATGGAACTGTCCATGCGTTGGGCGCTGCGGGGATTTCGGGAGTACTACCGCGACGAGCCTCCGGGAACCCTATTTGGCATCGTTCAGGGCGGCATCCACGGCGGATTGCGGCTCGAATCGCTGGCGGCGCTGGAGGAGATCGGATTCGCGGGGCTCGCGATCGGCGGACTCGCGGTCGGCGAGACCGAGGCGGAGCGCGAACAGGTGCTCGAGCAGCTCCTGCCGCACATGCCGGTACGCAAACCACGCTACCTCATGGGCGTGGGACGGCCGGAGGACATCGTCGAAGCGGTGCGCCGCGGCGTCGACATGTTCGATTGCGTGATGCCGACCCGCCATGCACGCAACGCGCACCTGTTCACCCGGCGCGGTGTGATCAACATTCGAAATGCGGCGCACAACCAAGACACCGCTCCAATCGAGGAGGGTTGCGCTTGCTATACCTGCCTTCACTACAGCCGCAGTTACTTGCGGCATTTGGACAAGTGCGGCGAGATTCTCGGTTCGCACCTCAACACGGTCCACAACCTGTTCTTCTATCAGCGGTTGATGCGGGAAATTCGCGCGGCGATCGCGGCGGGTACATTTGAGACTTTCGCGCGCGAGTTCCATGCCCTCCAGGCAAAAGCCTTGGGTTAAGTTTGCCACTGCCTGCTGTATACTACGCGGCTTTGTGCAGCGGCGTCCGCCCCTCGAAAAGAGTGTAACACTATGGATTTCCTCATTAATTCAGCATACGCGCAGGCCGCGGGCGGCGCTTCCGGCAGTCCCAGCCTGATCAGCACCCTGGCGCTGCCGGCGCTGCTCTTGGTGGTGTTCTATTTCCTGCTCATCCGGCCGCAGAGCAAGCGCGCCAAAGAGCAGCAGGAAATGCTCTCCAAAGTGGCCGTGGGCGATGAAATTGCGACCGCCGGCGGAATTCTCGGCAAGGTGACCGAGGTGGGCGATCAGTTCCTGAGCGTGGATATTGCCGACGGCGTGAATATCAAATTGCAGAAGTTTCAGGTTGCCAAGGTGCTGCCGAAGGGCACGGTCAAGAGCGCATGATCGGCTATCCGCGCTGGAAGATCATCCTGGTGGCGGTCGTGATGGTCCTCGGGATCTTCCTGGCGCTTCCCAATGTGTTCGGCGAGGAAAGCGCGTTGCAATTGGCGGCCGACCGGGCGGCCGTGACCGATGCGGACAGCAAAGCCGTGGTGCAGGTGCTCAAGGACAAGGGCGTCACGCCAACCGGCGTGTTTTTGGAGCAGGGACGATTGACGCTGCGCTTCAGCAGCACCACGGAGCAATTAAAGGCGCGGGACATCATCGCCGAGGCGCGTCCCAATCAATTCACCATCGCGCTCTCGCAGGCTTCGCGCGTGCCCGCCTGGATGCGCGCCATGGGCTTGGGTCCGGTCAAGCTGGGCCTGGATCTTCGCGGCGGCGTGTACCTGGTCTATCAGGTCGATATCCAGGGCGCAGTGAAGCAGCTGCTCGATCGGCATGAGCAGGACTTTCGCGCGGCATTGCGCAATGCCAAGGTCGCGTACCAAGATGTCGTCGTCGACTACCCCGGCAATAAAGTGCGTGTCCTGTTTCGGGACGCGGATAGTTTCGCCAAGGGCAAGGCGGCCATCCTCGCCGACAGCCGCAACTTGAATTTCACGGATGTCACGGTGGGCGGATCGCCTGCGCTGGAATTGCAGCTCACGCCGCAGGAGATCAAGGAGCGTCAGACTTACGCCATTCAGCAGAACATCGTCATCCTGCGCAATCGGCTCAACAGCCCGGAACTGGCCGTTTCCGAACCGCAGGTCGCGCAGGAAGGCGTGGACCGCATCGCCATCCAGCTGCCGGGACTGCAAAACTCGGCCGAAGTGAAAAAGATTCTTGGCAAGACCGCGACTTTGGAATTCCGCATGGTCGATGAGACCAACAATCCGCTCGAGGCCGCGGCCACTGGACGGGTGCCGTTGGGCTCGAAGCTGTACTACACCCGCGACAAGCAGCCGGTGCTGCTGAAGCGCGACGTGGTGGTCACCGGCGATCAGCTCACCGATGCGACATTCCAGCCCAATACGCAGGACGGCCCGGCCGTATCGGTCGGCCTGGACAGCCGCGGCGCCGCGAAGATGCTCAAGAACACCCAGGAGAATCTCGGCCACTTGATGGCCGTGGTGTTCATCGACCGCTCGCGCGAGAAGAATGCGCAGGGCGTGGAAGTCGATCACACCACCGAGGAAGTCATCAATCGCGCGACCATCCGCGGCGTGTTCAGCAACAACTTCTCGATCACCGGCGTGAATCCAATCGAAGGCCGCGAGCTCGCATTGCTGCTGCGCGCCGGCGGACTGGCGGCGCCGCTGACGCCGGTGGAAGAGCGTGCGATCGGACCGAGCCTCGGCCAGGACAACATCGACAAGGGCGTCAAGGCGATGGTGTTCGGCATGCTGGCCGCGTTTGTATTCATGGCGATCTATTACAAGATGTTCGGCTTGATCGCCGATACGACGCTCGCTGCGAACGTGATATTGCTGACTGCGTTGCTGTCCTGGTTCGGCGCGGCGCTGACCTTGCCCGGCATCGCCGCGGTGGTGCTCACCGTCGGCATGGCGGTGGACGCGAACATTCTGATCTATGAACGCATCCGCGAAGAGCTGCGCAACGGCGTCACGCCGCGCGCCGCCATCGCCGCGGGGTTCGAGCGCGCCTGGTCTGCCATCGGCGACTCAAACGTGACGGCCTGATCGCCGGCGTGGTGTTGTGGTCCTTCGGCGCCGGCGCCATCCGCGGCTTCGCCGTGGTGCTGGTGCTCGGAATTTTCACCTCGGTATTCACGGCCGTGATGGGCAGCCACGCCTTGGTGCAGATCATTTACGGCGGCAAGCGCAAGCTCGAACGCCTGTCGATCTAGGGGATCACCCATGGAATTTTTTCACAAGGTTACCCGCTTTCCCTTCATGCACACCCGCAAGGTGTGGTACGGGCTGTCGGCCTTTTTGATCGTCGCATCGCTGGCCCTGGTGCTGATTCGTGGCTTGAATTTGGGGGTCGATTTCACCGGCGGGGTGGTGGTCGAGACGAATTTTCCGCAGGCGCCGAATATCGAAGCGCTGCGCTCGGCGCTGACTGCGGCCGGGGTCGCGGACGCCCAGGTGCAGGCCTTCGGCAGCTCACGCGACATCCTGGTGCGTCTGCCCCCGGATCCGAACGCGAAAGGCGACCAGATCGGTGCGCATATCCAGGAGATTTTCAGCAAGGCCAGCCCCGGCGCCAAGCTGCAACGGACGGAAGTGGTCGGCCCGCAAGTGGGACAGGAATTGTTCGTCAAGGGCGGCGTGGCGTTGGCCGCGACCTTGGTGCTGATCTTGATTTACGTGTTGTTCCGCTTCACGCCCAAACTCGCCCTGGGCGCGATATTCGCGGTATTGCACGATCCGATCTGCGTCGTGGGCTTTTTTGCCCTGAGTCAGATGACCTTCGATTTGACCGCCATTTCGGCGATTCTGGCGGTGATCGGCTATTCACTGAATGACACGGTCATCGTGTTCGATCGAATTCGCGAACGCGCCCGCAGCGCGCGCAAGCTCTCCATCGCGCAGGTCATCGACGAATCGATCAATCAAACCCTGTCCCGGACCTTGATGACCAAGCTGGTGACCCTGTTGGTGGTCGTGGCGCTGCTGGTATTCGGCGGCGAGACCTTGCGCGGCTTTTCCGCCGCCCTGGTCATCGGCATCATTGCCGGTACCTATTCTTCGATCTACATTTCGGCCGCGTTGTCTCTTGACCTGGGGTTGCGGGTTGATGACTTGCTCGAGCGCAAGGCGACCAAGCCGGAAGAAGTTGACGGCCTGCCCTAGGAGCCTGTCCGAGCGTTGCGCGTGAGCCCGATGGATCTGCTCTCCGACCCGCAGGTTTGGGTGTCATTCCTGACGCTGGTGGTGCTCGAGATCGTCCTCGGCATCGACAACATCATTTTTCTGTCCGTGCTGGTGGAGCGGCTGCCCAAGGTGCAGCGCGGCAGCGCGCGCATTCTTGGCCTTGGATTCGCGATGCTCACGCGCATTGCGCTGCTGTTCTCCATCACCTGGCTGGCGACGCTGCGGGACCCCTTATTTCGCGCTGTCGGCACCGATGTCTCCGGGCGCGACCTGATTTTGTTCGCAGGAGGCTCGTTCCTGATCGTGAAGACCGTCATGGACCTGCGCGACATGCTCAAGGGCAAGGTACGCACGCGCAAGCCCGGGGTGATGAACAGCTTTTTGATGATCATCATTCAAATCGGCATCATCGACATCGTGTTTTCGCTCGATTCTGTATTCACCGCGGTCGGGCTGGCGCGGCACATCCAAGTCATGGTGGCCGCGATCGTCATCTCGGTGCTGGTGATGATGGTGGTTTCCGGAGTAGTGAGCCGTTTCATCGACCGCTATCCCACGATCAAGGTGTTGGCGCTGGCATTTTTAGTGCTGGTCGGCGCCGCGCTGATCGCCCAGTCGTTGGAACTCGAAATCCCACAGGGATACCTGTATTTCGCGATGGCGTTCGCAGCGGCCGTGGAATGGATGAACATACGATTGCGCCGGCACATTAAGTAATAGTTTGCTTGGAGCGCGGAAAAGCCGCTAAAGTCCGCGCAGTATTCTAAAACGGGAGATGACATGAATTGGCGCATCAAACCGCTTGACGCTATTTTGGCGAGTGCCGAGAAACGATCCCTGACCCGATCGCTCGGGGCCTTCCAGCTCACCATGCTGGGGGTCGGCGCCATCATCGGCACCGGCATATTCGTGCTGACCGCCGAGGCGGCGCAAAAGGCCGGTCCGGGAATGATGGCCTCCTTCGTCATAGCCGGTTTCGTGTGCGCGGTCACCGCATTGTGTTACGCCGAACTGGCGGCGATGGTGCCGGTGTCCGGTTCTGCGTATACCTACTCGTATGCGGTCTTGGGCGAGTTGATCGCCTGGATCGTCGGCTGGGCGCTCATCCTGGAATACACCATCGCGGCAAGCGCGGTCTCGGTGGGATGGTCGAACTACTTCGTGCCGCTGATATCGCATAGCTTCAACATTCATATTCCGTTGTATCTGTCCAAGGGCTACTTCGCGGGCGGCTTCATCAATGTCCCGGCGGTCTTCATTGCGGCGCTGGTGACGACTCTGCTCGCGCTTGGCACGCGCGAGAGCGCCACGGTGAATGCAGTTCTGGTCTGCATCAAGGTAGCCGCGTTGGTGCTGTTTTGCGCGCTGGCGCTGCCGGTCATCAAGATGTCCAACTTTGAGCCATTCGCACCCTTGGGGGCGCTGGGCATCGGCGGCGCCGCCGCATCGATCTTTTTCGCCTACGTGGGCTTCGACGCCGTGTCGACCGCCGCCGAGGAGACCAAGAATCCACAGCGCAATATGCCCATCGGTCTCATCGGTAGTTTGGTGATTTGCACGATTTTCTATCTGCTGGTTGCGGCCGGCGCGATCGGTTCCATCGGTGCGCAGCCGGTGATGGATGCGGCCGGACATGGCATCAGCCCAGGCGGTCCGGAGATGCTGCATGCCTGCATGGATCCGGCCAAACTCTCAACCTTGGTCTGCAGCGACGAGCCATTGGCGCATGTGCTGCGGGAAATCGGCTGGCCGAGACTTTCGCGGCTCATCGGGCTTGCCGCTTTCCTGGCGCTGCCGTCGGTGATTCTGATGATGATGTTCGGCCAGACGCGCGTTTTCTTCAGTATGGCGCGTGATCGCCTGCTGCCGGACGTTCTGACCAAGATTCACCCGCGCTTCCACACGCCCCACGTCGTGACCCTGATTACGGGGTCGGTGGTGATGTGCGCCGCGGCGTTTTTCCCGGTCGGCAGTCTGGCCGACCTGTCCAATGGCGGCACCTTGGCGGCGTTTTTCTCAGTGGCCATGGGCGTCATGATCCTGCGCCGCACGGCCAAGGATCGGAAAAGGCCGTTTCGAACGCCGGCCGTGTGGCTCGTGGGTCCGCTGGCGCTCATCGGTTGCCTCGCCCTGTTCCTGCTGCTGCCGAATTTCACCATCGGGGTGTTCTTCGCCTGGGCGGCGCTGGGACTCCTGGTGTATGCCACCTATGGCCGCCGGCGCAGCACCTTGAGCGAGGGCTACGTCGAGCCGTCAGACGCGAAGTGATGGCGGCGTCAACGGGCCGATGACGTCGAGCAGCGCCTGATAGACCTTCGGGTTGCCGGCGACAATATTCTCGCCCAGCGCATATTCGGCGCCGGCGGCGGTGCCGACGCGGCCGCCGGCTTCTTGGATCAGCAACGTCCCGGCGGCGGTATCCCAGGGCGATAGCCCGAATTCCCAGAAGCCGTCGATTCGTCCCGCCGCAACGTAGGCCAGATCCAAGGACGCAGCTCCCGGGCGGCGAATGCCGGCGGCGCTCGACATGACCACCTTGAGCATCGCCAGATATTCATCGACATGAGTCGCGCCGGCTCGAAACGGGAATCCCGTGCCGATCAGCGAGCCTTCCAAGGTGCGCTGGCTGCTCACGCGGATTTTCTTGCCTTCCAGCTGCGCACCGTCGCCGCGCGAGGCCGTAAAAAACTCCTGACGCATCGGGTCGTAGACCACGGCGTGCTGCAGCCGGCCCTTCTGCTGAAGCGCGATCGAGACCGCGAAAGTGGGGAAGCCGTGCAAAAAATTGGTGGTCCCGTCGAGCGGGTCGATGATCCAGACGAATTCATTCTCGCCGCTGCGGCCCGACTCCTCGGCCAGCACCGCGTGCTGCGGATAGCTGCGGCGGATCGTCGCAATGATGTCCGCTTCGGCCTTGCGGTCGATATCCGTGACGAAATCATTGCGGCCTTTGGTGTCGATTTTCAGCGAATCGAGGCGCGACAGGCTTTTTACGATGAGATCGCCGGCGCGCCGCGCGGCGCGCATTGCGATATTGAGGAGGGGCTGCATAAGGTGGCGCTAGAATATCATCGATGACCAGCCTGGTTCGCATTGTACTCATCGATCCCAGCCACCCCGGCAACATCGGCTCGGTGGCGCGCGCCATGAAAAACATGGCGCTTTCGGATCTGGTTCTGGTGCGGCCGCGCTCCTTTCCGCATGCGGAATCCACCGCCTTGGCGGCGGGTGCGGATGACATTTTGGCCGGTGCGCGCGTGGTGGCGAGCGTCGAGGAGGCTGTGGCCGACTGCGGCTTCATTGCCGGCACCACATCGCGGCCGCGGTCCTACTATTGGGAGTTCACGACGCCCCGTGACGTTGCTGCGCGCGTAGTTGCATTGAGCCCGGAAAATCGCGCCGCGCTGCTATTCGGCTCGGAGCGCTACGGACTGTCGACCGAGGACCTGAACTTGTGCAACGTGCTGGTGCGCATCCCCGCCAACCCGGAGTACTGCTCCTTGAATCTCGCGATGTCGGTGCAATTGACCGCCTACGAGATTTTCATGGCGCGCGAACAGCCGCAAACGCATACGCAATTGGAAATGGCGTTGGCGCCTTCGGGAGACGTAGAGCATTTTTATGCGCACCTGCACCAGGTCCTGAATGAAGTCGATTTCGAGGATCGGACCGGGCATTTGATGGAGCGACTGCGGCGCCTGTTCAACCGTGCGCAACTCGACCGCAACGAACTCAACATCCTGCGTGGAATCTTGAGCGCCGTTCAGGGCCGGCGCGCATCGTCCGCAAAGCGATCGGGCAAGTGAGCGACTCAGCGATGATGCCGGTGTACCTGGATAATGCATCGACCACGCCCGTCGATCCCAAGGTCGCAGCGCGCATGGCGGAGGTCTTGAGTTCCCGGACCGAATTCGGCAATTCCGCATCATCGAGCCATGCTTACGGCGACGTCGCCGGCGCTCTGGTCGAATCGGCGCGTGCGCAAGTCGCTGCGACCGTGGGCGCGGCCCCGGCCGAAGTCGTCTTCACCTCGGGCGCGACCGAATCGAACAACCTGGCGATTTTTGGTGTTGCGCAGTACTACCGCGGGCGCGGCCGTCACATCGTCACCGCGCGAACCGAGCACAAGGCCGTGCTCGATCCCTGCCGCGAGCTGGAGCGCCGCGGCTGGGAGATTTCCTACCTGGTTCCGGATCAACAGGGATTGCTGGATCCCGCACAGGTTGCCGCCGCGCTGCGCCCGGACACGGTGCTGGTGTCCCTCATGCACGTCAACAATGAGATCGGCGTGGTTCAGAACATCGCGGCGGTCGGAGCAATCTGTGCGCGGCACGGCACCGCCTGGCTGCATGTCGATGCGGCGCAAAGCGTCGGAAAATGCCCCGTGCATTTTGCGAGTCTTGGGGCTGATCTGATGTCGCTCTCGGCGCACAAGGTGTACGGTCCGAAGGGCGTGGGCGCCCTCGTGATATCGCAGCGAGGCGACTTGGGCAGTCGAGGCCGTGTGCAGCTCACCGCCTTGCAGTTCGGCGGCGGTCAGGAGCGGACACTGCGCGCGGGGACTTTGGCGACCCACCAAGTGGTCGGCATGGGTCTGGCATTCGAGCTGGCATCGAGGATTTCTTCGCTCGAAACCGCGCGGGTCGCGCAGCTGCAGCAGCGCCTCTGGCGGGGCTTAATCGCGATCGGCGGGGTGTTGCGCAACGGCAGCGCCACGCGCTCCGTGCCGCACTTGCTCAACGTGTCCTTCGAGGGCGTGGAAGGCGAGAGCTTGCTGGCGGCGATCCGCCCGCACGTGGCCGTGTCGACCGGGTCGGCGTGCACATCGGCCCTGGCTGAGCCCTCGTATGTGCTGCGCGCTTTGGGCCGCAGCGAGCGCTTGAGCGAAAGCAGTCTGCGCTTTGGCTTAGGAAGGACCACCACCGAGCAGGACATCGATACCGCGATAGCCGCCCTGAGCCGAGCGGTGGGCCGGCTTCGCAGGGTCGCCGGCGCCACGGCGGTCTCATGAACTACAACGACTTGACGCGCCGCTATTTCGAGACTGCTCCGACCGCGGGCGAGCTCGAGGGCACCGGCGTTTTTCGCGGCGCGGCGGGAGACCGCGACCAAGGCACCTGGGTGCAATTCGATTTGCAGATCAAAGCGGGCACGGTCGCGGCGGCGAGTTTTTTGGCGTTCGCCTGTCCGCACAGCATCGCGGTGTCGGCTTGGCTGGCTGAGCAGGCGGTGGGGCGTCCGGTGGAACCTCTGTTGCCCGAGAGCGTGCAGGCGCTGCGCGAGCGCTTTGCGGTGCCCGTCGAGAAAATGGGGCGCCTGCTGATCATCGAAGATGCATGGCTCGCCGCGGCGCGTGCGGCCATTGAACATCGCCCTTGAGCACCCACATCTTGAAGTGAAGGAGGATTAATAAAGAAACGCGCTTTGGTTCCGTGCGCGCGGGGCGGTGGCGTGTTATGTATGGTGTCCTCTAGCTGAACTTTTGTGAGGTACAGCGCAGCATGGCGATACTACTGACGGAATCGGCGGCCAATCGGGTAAGGACTCATTTGGCGCAACGCGGAATTGGCGTCGGTTTGCGAGTCGGAATTAAGAAAACAGGGTGTTCGGGGTTCGCCTACGTGGTGAATTACGCCGATCAAATCAACCCGGAAGACGCCGTTTTCGAGGCGCGGGGCGTCAAGGTGGTGGTTGACCCTCAGAGCCTGCCCCTGATCGATGGAACTCTGGTCGATTTCGTCAAGCAGGGCCTGAATGAGGCGTTCAAGTTCCAAAACCCCAAAGCCAAGGGCGAATGCGGGTGCGGCGAGAGCTTCAACGTTTAGTTGAGGCGCTGCGCGCCGAATTAAACGGGATCGAAGCGGTCCCGCCCGATAGTTGCTCGCCGCGCGAGCATGACAGGCCCCGGAGACGGTTTTTCCAAGTAATACAGGGACTTCGGTCCTCATCGTGATTGCTTGAGCGGCCCCTCTCCAGTACACTTCGCGGTCTTTGTCAGCCTGCAGCGTATGGCTGATTTTTCTCCCTTAGCGAGGTTTAAATGTCCATCGAGCGAACCCTTTCAATCGTCAAGCCGGACGGTGTCGGCCGTAACCTGATCGGCGAGGTTTATCGTCGTTTTGAACAAGTGGGTTTGAAAGTGATCGCTGCCCGCATGATCCGGCTGTCGCAAACCGAAGCCGAGGGTTTCTATGCGGTGCATCGCGAGCGGCCGTTCTTCAAGGACTTGGTGCGCTTCATGACCTCAGGTCCCGTGATGGTCCAGGTGCTCGAAGGTGAAAACGCGATTGCGAAAAATCGCGAGGTGATGGGCGCCACCGATCCGAAGAAGGCGGACAAGGGAACCATTCGCGCGGATCTGGCCACCAGCATCGATGAGAATATGGTTCATGGTTCCGATGCCGCCGAGACCGCGGCGCGCGAGATCGGCTACTTTTTTCGCGAAATTGAGATCTGTCCGCGTACGCGCTAGCGTAGCGGCGGCAAGAAGGGGAATTTTCGGTGTCGAGCGACCGCGTGAATCTGCTGGGACTGCCCCGCGCGCAGCTCGAGACGTTCGTTGCGGCGCGTCTCGGCGCGAAGCCGTTTCGCGCCCGGCAGCTGATGAAATGGATCTACCGGCGCGGCGCGGCGGATTTCTCCAGCATGAGCGATTTGGCGCAAGAGTTTCGCGCGCAGTTGGCGGAAATTGCCGAAATCAGCGTTCCGCAAATCGTCACCGAGCAACACTCCAAGGACGGGACCCGCAAGTGGATGCTGCGCATGGATCAGGTCCAAGGCATTGAGACAGTTTATATTCCCGAGCCGGCCCGGGGCACACTCTGCATATCGAGCCAGGTCGGCTGCGCGATGGACTGCACCTTTTGCGCAACGGCGCAGCAGGGCTTCAACCGCAATTTAAGCGCGGCGGAAATCGTCGGCCAGGTTTGGCTGGCGCAGCGTGAGCTGGCGCTGTCCGGCGGTACCGCGGTCGGCGAGGGCGATCGCAAGATCACGAATATCGTGTTCATGGGCATGGGTGAGCCGCTCGCCAATTACCGCAATGTGCTCCCCGCCATGCGCATTTTTCTGGACGATTTGGGCTACGACTTGTCGCGGCGCCGGGTGACATTGAGCACCTCAGGTCTGGTGCCGCAGATTTACAAGCTCGCCGAAGAGTGCAATGTTGCGCTGGCGGTTTCCCTGCACGCGCCGAACGATGAACTGCGCAACGAGCTCGTGCCGATCAATCGCAAGCATCCAATCGCCGAATTGCTCGAAGCGTGCTGGCATTATATCGACCAGCAAAACGGACGCAGCATCACGTTTGAGTACGTGATGCTCGACGGAATCAACGATGAGCCTGAACATGCGCTGCAGCTGGCGCGCCTGCTGCGTGGCCGGCCGGCAAAGCTCAATCTGATTCCCTTCAATGCATTTCCCGGCACGCGCTACCGCCGCTCCGCGAGCGCGGCGATTTTGAAATTCCGCGACATCTTGAATGATCATGGCGTGATCGCGACCGTCCGCCGAACTCGCGGCGACGACATCGACGCGGCGTGCGGGCAATTGGCGGGCAGGGTCAAGGATCGCACCCTCGTGCGCCTCGGTACAAAACTCTCAACGACGCCGCGCACGCCGGCGGAGATTCAATGATGCTCAATCCGAGATTGCTTCGCGCCATGCCGGTGCTGGCCGTGATGGCGGTGTTGACCTTGACCGCCTGCAGCCATACCCAGCCGGCTTATCAGCGCCCGGTGAGGACCTACAAAAAGGAACCCACCAAGGCCGCGGTCGCCAACATGCAGTTGGCCATTGAGTACATGAAGCTCGGCCAACTGGCGAATGCGCGCCAATGCATCGAAAAGGCGCTCAGCGAAGACTCGTCAAACCCGGACGTACAGATGACGGCGGGTCTGGTTTACGAGCGCATCAATGAGATGCCCAAGGCGGAACGCGCCTACGATGCGGCCAATCGTTTGGGCAAGGGAGACCCGAACATAGGAAATACCTACGCCGTTTTTCTTTGCCGCACGGGCAAGACTGCGGCGGGAGAAAAGCTTTTCCTCGAGGTTGCGGCCAATCCCTTGTATCAGACGCCGTGGGTGGCATTGGGCAACGCCGGTGCGTGTGCGCGAAGCGCGGGCGATTTGGCGAACGCCGAAAAATATTTCAATCGCTCGCTGGCAATGCGTTCGAACTACACCGAGGCCTTGCTGCAGCTGGGTGATATCGCGTTCGACCGCGGCGATGCAGCGGCCGCGCGCGATATCGTGCAGCGTTATCTTGCGGTGAATCCGCCGAGTCCCGAGGTGCTGTGGCTGGGCTTTCGCGCCGAGCGCAAGCTGGGCGATGCAGTGGCCGCCGCCATGTACGCACGGCGCGTGCAAACCGAATTTCCAAACTCGGTACAGGCGCAAAATATGCGCAACGGCGTCGATCGATGACCTTGCCTGCGGCACTCCCGGGTCCCAAGCTCAAGGCCGAACGCGAGCGCCGTGGTTTGAGCGCCCAAAAGGCCGCCGATGAAATGCATTTGGATCGCTGGGTGATCGATGCCTTGGAGACGGATGACTACCAGCGGATCGGCCCTACGGTTTACGCCAAGGGCCACTTGAAAAAATACGCGGCGCTGTTAGGTCTGCCCGCTACCGAGATCCTGGCAGGGTTTGAATCCCGTACGCCGTCGCGGGCCGAGCCCGCGGCCGCCGGTCCGAGCATGTTGCTCCACTCGCGCGAGGATGCGGCCTCAGCGGGCCGCTTGTCGCTCATGCAGCTCGGCACGGCTGCTGCGGTGGCGTTGCTGCTCGCTGTCCTGTGGTGGCGGCCCTGGCATCCGCGCGTCAAGGCACCGAGCGCGTCGCAGACTGCGGCACTGCATGCGGCGCCGGCCGCCAAGCCCGGCGAATCCAACTTAGTCCCCAGTGCCGTGGCTGCGCCGATTGCGGCGGAGTCGTCCCCGCAGGCCGCCGCCGCGGATCTCGGCAATGCGGTGAATCCAGGGGGTGCGGTCAATCCCGGCCCTGCGGCCAACACGGGCACTGCAGCAGCCACCGATGCGCCAACCGCGCCGGTCGCCGGCGCCGGCCGTGCAAGATTGCGATTGAGCTTCTCCGCGGATTCGTGGGTGGATGTCCATGACGCTTCCGGGAAGCGTACTTTTGCCGGCAACGGGCTTGCGAACAGCGTGAAGACCCTCTCCGGCGCTGCGCCGCTGCGCGTGTATTTGGGTTTCGGCAGCGGCGTGCAGCTGGAAATCAATGATCGCGCGGTCGCGATTGGGCCGCAGTTTTTTAGCGGCGACGTGGCGCGCTTCGAGGCCGGCGCCGACGGCGTTCTGCGGCGCGATTCGCGTCCCGATCAAACGCACGGTGCGCCGCCGCGCAGCCCGCGTCCGCCCGGCTGACCGGAGAGGGCTTTGAGCAAGATCATCGAGCCCTTGCGTGGTGTGCATGACGTATTGCCCGCGCAAATTGCGGCCTGGCAGCACTTGGAGCGTGTCACGCGCCAGGTCTTCGCGAGCTACGGCTACGAGGAATTCCGCGTTCCGATCATTGAACAGACGCAGTTATTCAAGCGTTCGATCGGCGATTTTACGGACATCGTCGAAAAGGAGATGTTCAGCTTCGTTGATCAGGGCGAGGATCACATTACGCTGCGGCCCGAGGCGACCGCGGGGATCGTGCGGGCCGTCATTTCCAATGGGCTGCTGCGCGAGGGTCGCCTGCGGGTCTGGTGCATGGGACCGATGTTCCGGCGCGAGCGGCCGCAGGCGGGCCGCTTCCGGCAATTTCACCAAATCGACGCTGAAGCGTTCGGATTCGAGGGGCCGGATGTCGATGCGGAATTGATCCTGTTGTCGGCAAGGCTGCTGCGGCTGCTGGGATTGGGCGAGGTGAAGCTGCGGGTGAACTCATTGGGGACGCCGGCGTCGCGCGCGGCTTATCGCGACAAGCTCACGGCCTATTTCAGCGACCACGCCGCGGCGCTGGATGAGGACAGCCGACGCCGTCTGAGCGGCAACCCGCTGCGTATCCTCGACAGCAAAAACCCGCAGATGCAGCGGCTCATTGCCGGCGCCCCGCAGTTGCTGGAATCGCTCGATGCCGAGTCCCGGCAGCACTTCGAGGCGTTGTGCGCTCAATTGCGCAGCGCCGCCATCGAGTATCATGTCGAGCCGCATCTGGTGCGCGGCCTGGACTACTACACGCGCACGGTGTTCGAATGGACCACCGAGGCCTTGGGTTCGCAAAGCACGGTCTGTGCCGGCGGCCGCTATGATGGCCTCGTCGCCCAGTTAGGCGGCGCCGATACCCCCGGGGTCGGCTGGGCCATGGGGCAGGAGCGGATCGTCATGCTCCTGCAGAAGCAGAATTTAGCGCTCCAGAAGGACCGCCCGCAGATTTATCTGGTGCTGGCCGGGGAACAAGCCGAGATCCCCGGTTTCAAAGTCGCGGAGCAATTGCGCGATGCCTGGCCGAATCTGGCCGTGCAGATCAATTTGGGCGGTGGAAGCTTTAAAACGCAGTTCAAGCGCGCGGATAAGAGCGGCGCAGAGTTTGCGTTGGTGTTGGGGGATGAGGAGGTCGCCCGCGGCGTCGTGGCCATCAAGGCGCTGCGCCGCGAACTGCCGCAGGAACAGTGCCCCCTGGACCGAATCAGTGAACGGATCGGCATCTTATTGGGTCTCATAGGCGGGAGTGGAAGCAGTCATGGCTGAAGAATATCTAACCGACGACGAACAACTGGAGGCCGTAAAGCGCGCCTTCAGTGAATATGCCCCCTGGATATTGGGCGGGGTCGTGCTTGGCGTCGGCGGCTGGTTCGGCATTCAGTACTATCGCTCGCACCAAAATGCGCTGGCGATGCAGGCCGCGGATCAGTTCACGCAGATGACCGCGGCGCTGCAAGCGAACGATGCGAAGAAATCCTTGCAGATCGCGGATGGGCTGATCAAGAATTTTCCGAGTTCGCCCTATGCGGACCAGGCGCAGCTGACGATTGCACGGATCGACGTCGACAGCGGCAAGCCCGCCGAGGCCGTCGCTCCCCTCACTGAAGTCATGAACAGTTCCAAGGATTCGGAACTCAAGCAAATTGCGCGCCTCAGGCTCGCACGTATTTTGATTGACCAGGGCAAGCCGGATGATGCCATCAAGACTACTGGCGCAAGGCACGCCTGGAAGCTTCGCCGGCCGTTACCACGAAGTGCACGGCGATGCACTGTATGCCAAGAAGGACATTCCGGGTGCCACTGCCGAATACAACCAGGCGCTCGGCAGCAGCGACGGCGGCGCGGATGCCGCGCTGTTGCAATTGAAACTTGCCGACCTCGCCTCGAACGAAAAGGCCAAACCCTGATGCGCTTATTGCTTCCATTGAGTATCGCGGCGCTGCTCATCGCTGCCGGCTGCAGCAAGGACAAAGATGTCGAGCCGCCCGCGAGGCTGGTGAATTTCCCGCAAACCCTCCCGGTCAAAAGGCTGTGGGACGACGGCGTGGGCGGCGGCAAGAAACAAACCAAGCTGCGGCTGGGCCTGGGGCCTGCGATCGACAACGGGCTGGTGTTCGCCGCCAATCACAAGGGCGAAATGCTGGCCGTATCGCTCGAGACCGGCCGCGATGTTTGGGTCAAGAAGCTCAAGCTGCCGATTTCCGCGGGACCTGCGGCAGGTTTTGGCATGGTCGTGGCCGGCACCAGCAAGGGTGTGGTCATCGCGCTCGATGGCGCCACCGGGCGCCAGTTGTGGCGCTCGAAGATCAATTCTGAGCTGCTCTCCTCGCCGGCGATCAGCGCAAATGTCATCGTCCTGCGGTCGGTCGACGGCCGCCTGAACGGGCTCGATGCGCACACCGGCAAGGTGCTGTGGTCCGTTGAGCAACAGGTGCCGCGATTGAGCTTGCGCGGCACGGCAACTCCGATTGTCGCGAAGGAAATCGCGATCAGCGGCTTCGACAACGGCAAGGTGATGGCGGTGTCGCTCAACACGGGCGACACCATTTGGGACACGGCGTTGGCCTCGCCTCACGGCCGCACGGAACTTGATCGGTTGGTCGACATAGATTCAGCCGTCCGTGTGGTCGGCGACAATGTGTTCGCGGCCGGTTTCCAGGGACGCACCGCGATGCTTGCGCTCGACTCGGGGCAGCTGTGGTGGTCGCATGATATGTCGAGTTATCGAGGCTTGTCGGTCGATGCGGACAATTTGTACGTGACCGAATCCGACGGCACCGTGGTGGCGATGCGCCAGCGTGACGGCGCGGAAGTTTGGCGCAACGACAAACTCAAGCGCCGGGGCTTGAGCACGCCAGTCGTGACCAGCAGCGCGATCGCGGTTGCGGATTTTCAAGGTTATCTGCACTGGTTGGACAAAAACACCGGTGAGCTCGTCGCGAGAGAACGCATCGCGAAGAAGCAGCGTGTTTCCAATCCGCCCGTTGGCGCCGGCGACACGGTGGTCGTACTAACCGACGCCGGCACGCTGGCGGCTTATCGCGCGACGCCAAAAGCGGCAAGCCCGCCTGCGGCAACGCCGGTTACAACCCCGCCGCCTGCCCAAAACCCAGCTCCGGCACCCGCGACCCCGCCCCCCGCACCCGCGACTCCCCCCGCACCCGCGACTCCCCCTGCACCCGCGACTCCGCCCTAAGACCTGAAAGGCAATGTTGCCGGTAGTCGCATTGATCGGCCGCCCGAATGTGGGCAAGTCGACCCTGTTCAATGCCATGACCGGCACCCGCGATGCATTGGTGGCCGATCTGCCGGGGCTGACGCGTGATCGCCAATACGGCTTCGCGCGGCGCACGGAGGTCCCGTGCATCGTGGTCGATACCGGCGGGCTCGTCGAGCAGGCAGACGTGATCGAGAGCTTGATGATTGCGCAGACCGAGCGGGCAATCAGCGAAGCGGATCGTCTGATAGTGCTCGTCGATGGCCGAGCCGGCGTCACGCCCCAGGACCAGTTCGTCGCGCAGCTCGCGCGCCGCAGCGGCAAGCCGGTGTTCCTGGCGGTGAATAAAACCGAGGGATTCGACAGCGACATGGCGGCGGCGGATTTTTATCAGTTGGGCTTGGGCGAACCGCTGCCCATCTCCGCCGCCCATGACCAAGGCGTGATTTCTCTGTTGGAAACCGCGCTCGCCGGGCTGACGCCGGATCCGCAGGATGGCCCCGAGATGCAGGGCATCAAAGTCGCGGTGATTGGCCGGCCGAACGTGGGCAAGAGCACGCTGATCAATCGGCTGCTGGGCGAGAACCGCATGGTGGCCTTCGACCAACCGGGAACCACGCGGGATGCCGTGCTGGTGCCCTTCGAGCGCGACGGCGAGCGCTACACCCTGATCGACACCGCCGGAGTGCGGCGCCGCTCCCGGGTCGAAGAAGCGGTGGAAAAATTCAGCGTCATCAAGACGCTGCAGGCCATTGAAAGCGCGCACGTGGTGGTGGTCGTCATGGACGCGCAGGATACCGTTGCCGAGCAAGACGCGAGCCTGCTGGGCACCGTCATAGAACAGGGCCGCGCCCTGGTTCTTGCCGTCAATAAATGGGACAACATTCCGACGGAGCAACGCGACCTGATTCGTCAGCAAATCGAGCAACGTCTGCAGTTCGCCGACTTCGCGCCGCTGCATTTCATCTCGGCGCGCCACGGCAGCGGGGTCGGCGAGTTATTTGCCTCGGTGCGAAAGGTCTACGCCGCCGCGATGCGCGATATGGGCACGCCGGAGCTGACACGGGTGTTGGAAGCGGCGATTGAAAGCCATCAGCCGCCGGTGGTCAGCGGGCGGCGCATCAAACTGCGCTATGCGCACCAGGGAGGCCGAAATCCGCCGGTCATCGTCATTCACGGCAACCAGACCGACCATGTCCCGGAGGCCTACCGGCGATATTTGGTCAATGTCTATCGCAAGGCGTTCGACCTGATGGGCACGCCGGTGAGGGTGGCATTTCGAGGCGATGAGAACCCCTATGCCGGAAAGCGCAATCCTCTGACGCCCCGGCAGGTTCGCAAACGCAAACGGCTGATTCAACGCAATAAGCGGTAAGATCGGACTGCGGCAACGGAGGGTTGATCTCTTGCGGCAGTTCCTCAGAACAAAGACTTTCCGAATCGCAGCGGTCGTCGCGCTTCTGCTCGTCCTGTACGCGATGGGCGGATTTTTATTGGCGCCGAGATTGGCGCGCAACGCCATCATGACCGACATTCCCAAAACGCTGCCGGGGGTTACGCCCACGGTCGGGGATATTCGCATCAACCCCTTCCTGCTGCAGGTGCAGGTCAAGGATTTCTACCTGGCCGGACCGCAGGGAACGAAGCTGGTCGGCTTTTCGCGGTTGTTCGTTGATTTTGAAGTTTCCTCACTGTGGCACCGTGCCTACACCTTCAGCAATATCGACATCGACTCGCCCTTCGCAAACGCCGTGATCTTCAAGGACGGGCGCGTGAATCTCGCGCAGTTGAGCCCCAGCCCAAGCGGCAAGCCTCAACCGAAGAGCAATGAGCCCATCCCGGCGCTGCGCATCGGTTCATTCAAAGTGACTGCCGGGTACCTCGCGTTTGATGATCGGCGGCGGCCGTCCGATTTCGCGACGCGCCTGGAGCCGATCAATTTTGAGCTGCAAAACTTCACCACCGGGGTCGACGGCGGCCGTTTCACCTTTACCGGCGTCTCAAAGCTCGGCGAGCGCATCGAGTGGCATGGCCATCTCGCCGTTCAGCCGGTCGAATCCGACGGCGAATTCCAGATCGCCGGACTTCAGGCGCACACGATTTGGGAGTACCTGGAAGATCAGCTCAACTTCCAGGTCAATTCCGGAAAAATCGATCTGAATGCAACCTACAAGTTTTCGCTCAAGGACGATGTCGATCTGAAGGTCGACGTTTCCAAGGTCGAATTGAACGATCTTGCGGTTCGGCCAAAGAATTCGGATGTCGACTGGATCGACGTGCCGCAGATGACCTTGAGCGGCACGAGCTTGGATTTGAAGCCGCGGCGCGCGCACAGCGATTCGCTCAGCATCACCGGTCTCAAGGTCCTGACGTGGTTGGAGCCGGACGGGTCCTTCAATTTGCTCAAACTGGCCGCAATGCCGGCGGCCGCGTCGAGTCCAGCAGTAGCGCAGAGCACGCCTGCAGTACAGAGCCCGCCTGTAGCGCCGACGGCCGCGACGCCGGCCGTTGCGCCCGCCACCGGCGCGGCTGACGCGTGGAAGTTTGACCTCGGCGAATTCGCCCTTCACGGCGCCAGCATTTCCACGGAGGATCGCCGCACCAAGCCGGTGGTGAAAGTGCTGATTGCGCCGCTGTCCATCAAAGTCACCGGCGCCAGCCTCGACCTCGCCAAGCCCGTGAGCCTCGCGCTCGACACCAAAATCAACGACACCGGCACCTTGAATGTGGCGGGAGAGATTACCCCGCAGCCCGTGGCGGCGAATCTGAATTTGAAATTGGACGGCATCGAGCTTGCCGCCATTCAGCCCTACGTCGCGCAGTACACCTCGATGACCTTGCTCGCGGGCAGGCTGGGCGGCGATGCCAAGGTGCGCTACGGCGCGCAGAAGCCGGCGTTGCAATTCAGCGGAAACTTGAACGTCTCCAAGCTGCATACGGTTGACAATGCATTGCATCAGGATTTCATCAATTGGGATCGCCTGGACGTGCGCGGCTTGAATTTTCAGCACGATCCCGATCGCCTCGACATCGATCAGATCGTGGCGAAGAAGCTGTACGCACGCGTGATTATCGAGCCGGATGAAACGATAAATGTGAAGCGCATCTTGACGGCGCCGGGCGCCACGGTCGTCGCGCCGAGCGGCGATCGGAGACCGCCGCTCGCCGCCACGGCGGCACCTGCACCGGCGCCGCCGTTACCGCACAAGGGCCGCAAACGCGCTGGGGAGCCGGCCGCCGCGGCGCCTGCGACGGCGTCCGCGCCCGCGGCAGCGCCGGCAATGCCCATGTCGATCAAGAAAATCGTGCTTGAGGCCAGCCAGGCGAATTTCGCCGACTTGTCGGTCATGCCGAACTTCGCCACCGGCATCCAGAAGCTCGAAGGAACCGTGCTCGGGTTGTCCTCAAAAGAAAATTCCCGCGCCAAGATCGATCTTCACGGGTCGGTGGATGAGTTCGCGCCCGTGAGCATCAGCGGCGAGGTGAATGTGCTGAGTGCGACGCTTTACACCGACCTCTCCATGAGTTTTCGCAATATCGAGCTGAGCACGTTCAATCCTTATTCAGGCAAGTTTGCCGGGTACAACATCAGCAAGGGGAAGCTGACCACCGAACTGCACTACAAGGTGGACGGGCGCAAGCTCGATGCACAGCATCACATCATCGTCGAACAGCTCGAATTCGGCGACAAAACCGCAAGCAAGGATGCGGTCTCGCTGCCGGTCAAACTGGCGGTCGCATTGCTCAAAGACCGCAATGGCGTCATTGATCTCAATCTTCCCGTGACCGGCTCGCTCGACGATCCGAAATTCAAGCTCGGCCCGATTATCTGGAAGGTCTTCGTGAACATCCTGGAGAAGGCGGTCACCGCGCCCTTCGCGCTCCTCGGCTCCTTGTTCGGCGGCGGACCCGATCTGCAGTTTGTCGATTTTCAACCCGGCGATGCCAGGTTGGATCCAGTCGGTGTCGCAAAAGCCCAAAGCATCGTCAAGGCGTTGGATGCGCGGCCGCAGCTGAAAATCGAGATTCCGATTGCCGTGGTCGGCGACCTGGATCGCCCCAGTCTGGTCGAGGCGAAGTATCAGACGCAGCTCCAAGAGGCGTTGGCGCAGACGTCTGCCCGCAAAAAGTCATCCGTTGCTGCGCCGAGCTTTGACCAATTGGACGCCGCGGCGCAGTTGGCACTCTTGACGCGGTTGTACGCGACCGAATTCGGCGCGGAACCCAAATTCCCCGATTCGGTTGAGGCCATCAAACCCAAACCGGAAAAGACGGCGGCAAGAAATGACTTTCTCGTGCACGAGCTGCATCAGCACATTGCGGTAACCGATTCGGACCTCGCCGCCCTGGGGCAACAGCGGGCGATGAGCCTGCAGCAAGCCTTGCTGACCGGCACACAAATCGCTCCGGAACGGGTATTTTTGGTCGCCAACGATAAGGCGAAGAATCAGGACGGCCGCGTTCGCTTGGAACTGTCGCTGCGGTGAGCGGGGCACAAGCGTCGGGCGCCACCAATCGTCGGGCGCCACCTGGCGTCGTGCACCGCAATGAGACGTGGCGGCCCGATAGGCGCCCCTAATTGGTGCATAAAATCGCGTTCTTGGCGCCTGCCGTCTCCTTAAGCTGCTGATCGCACTCAATACTTCATTGCTGGCACAAGGGGTGCTTTCCGCCTCGCAGCAGTCGGTTGACCAAGGGTCCGTTGGCATGAAGCTCATTACCGCGATCATCAAACCGTTCAAGCTCGACGAGGTCCGCGGAGCCGTCAGCGAGATCGGAGTGCGCGGATTGACCGTCACGGAGGTTCGGGGTTTTGGCAGACAACGGGGCCACACCGAAATCTATCGCGGCGCCGAATATGTGGTGGAGTTCGTGCCGAAGACAAAAATCGAGATTGCGGTTGACGATGGGCTGGTGGATACGGTGATCGAAGCGATCGTGAAGTCGGCCAAAACCGGCAAGGTCGGGGACGGAAAGATTTTTGTTTTTGACCTCGAGCAGGTTGTGCGTATTCGGACGGGCGAGCGCGACTCAAACGCCATCTAACGACAGGGGATATATGAAAAAACTGCCGATGCTGGCCTCTCTTGCGGTATTGACCTGGAGTGCGCCCGCTGCCTGGGGAGATGGCGCGCCGACCGCGCCCTTGCTGGTCAGCGCCGACAAGATTAGCGCCGGCGATACCGCCTGGATGCTGACCTCCACCGCCTTGGTGTTGATGATGTCGATACCGGGACTGGCCCTTTTTTATGGCGGCATGGTGCGTAAGAAGAACGTTCTCGCCACCCTGATGCAGACCTTTGCGATCGTCTGCGTGGTGACCATTTTGTGGTGGCTGATCGGCTACTCCTGGGCTTTTACACCCGGCAGCAAATTTATCGGCGGCTTCAGCCGCGCGCTGTTCGGCGGCATGACATTCATGCACGACCCGGTCAGCCGGCTATCGGTGTCGCATTTGGCATTGACGATTCCCGAAACCGTTTATGCCATGTTTCAGCTGACCTTCGCGGTCATCACGCCGGCGCTGATCGCCGGCGCGTTTGCCGACCGCATGAAATTTTCTGCAATGCTGGTATTCATGGCCGCGTGGTCGTTGCTCGTCTACGTACCGATCGCACATATGGTTTGGGAACCGAGCGGCTGGCTGAGCGCGGCCGGCGTGTTGGACTATGCCGGAGGCACGGTCGTGCACATCAACGCCGGCATGGCCGGATTGGCCAGCTGCATCGTGCTCGGCAAACGTTTGGGTTATGGCCGTGAACGCATGCCGCCCCATAATTTGACTCTCACGCTGATCGGCGCCTCGCTGCTTTGGGTGGGTTGGTTTGGCTTCAATGCCGGATCTGCAGGCGCCGCCGACGGTCGCGCCGGCATGGCCATGCTGGTCACGCAAATGGCGACGGCGGCTGCCGCCTTGAGCTGGATGTTTGCCGAATGGGCCACCAAGGGCAAACCAAGCGTTCTTGGCATCGCCTCCGGCGCGGTGGCGGGTTTGGTCGCGATTACACCCGCCTCAGGCTTCGTCGGCCCGACGCCCGCCGTGGTGATCGGCCTGGCCGCAGGCGTGATCTGCTTCCTCGCCGCGACCTCGCTCAAGCACGTATTGGGATATGACGATTCGCTGGACGCCTTCGGGGTGCACGGCATCGGCGGCATCGTCGGCGCGCTGCTCACCGGCGTGTTCGTCAGTAAAGAGATCAGCGGCGTCGACAATTCCGTCATGACTCAATTCCTGATTCAGCTGAAAGGCGTGGCCGTGACCGTCATTTACGGATTTGCGGCCAGCTACATCATCCTGAAAATCATTGATATGAGCATTGGATTGCGCGTAACCGAAGAGCAGGAGCGCGAAGGCCTGGATATTACGCTGCATGGAGAAAGCATCGAGTAATCGGCGTAAACTTAGGTTTAACCCAAGGAGCGCCGATGCCCATCCTCGATGTCTTGGTGATCGCGCTGGTCGTGATTGTCTTGTCCGGCTTTCGTGTCGCGCAACAATACGAACGCGGCGTGGTGTTTCGATTGGGACGCTTCATCGGACTCAAAGGGCCGGGACTGTATTGGATCATCCCGCTCGGCGTGGAACGTTCGGTGCGCGTCGATATCCGCACGCGCACCGTGTCGGCGGAGCAGCAGGAAACGATCACCCGCGACAGCGTCACCATCAAGGTCAACGCCGTGCTCTGGTACCGGGTGGTGGATGCGGCAAAGGCGGTCATCGAAGTGGCCGATGCGCCGGCCGCGGTCTACCAGCTGGCCCTGACGGGACTGCGTAACATCATCGGTCAGCATGATCTGGATGAAATACTGCAGGAGCGCAACAAGATCAATGCGCTGTTGGGCGACAATATTTCAGGCTCGACCGCCGCGTGGGGGCTTGAGGTGCAGCGCTTCGAAATGAAGGACGTAGAGCTGCCCAAGGCCATGCAGCAGGTGATGGCCATGCAGGCCGAGGCGATCCGCGAAAAACGCGCGCGCATCATCAAGGCGGAGGCCGAACTCGAGGCGTCGGTGAAACTGTCGGCGGCGGCGGCGCAGATCACCGCCAATCCCGCCGCACTGGAGCTGCGGCGGATGCAGATGATCGCCGAAGTGGGGGCCGAGAACAACAGCACGACGGTGATCATGATTCCATCCGACTTCGTCTCGCTTGCACATAATTTGAGCGATTATCTGGCGCGGCAGCGACCCGGCAAATCCGTGGAGGACCATGGAAAAACTTAAGCTTTTCGGCTTTGGTGTGTTGGGCACGACGCTTTTGGCCGCAGCGGCCGTCGTGCACGCGGCCGACATCCCAACGCCGCCCGCGGCCGAAGCGCAGATACCGTTCGCCAAAAGAAACATCTGGAACTGGCAGGTGATCGACGATCAAACCGTGCTGATTCAGGACCAGGGCCGCCGCTGGTACAAAGCCACGCTATTCGGTCACTGCATCGGTCTGCCGTTTGCCAACGCCATTGCATTCGACTCAAACCCCGGCGGCAGTTTCGATAAATTCAGCGCAATTCTCGCGCGCGGCCAACGCTGCCCATTGAGGTCGCTGGTTGAAACCAGTGCGCCGCCGAAGAAGACAAAGGTCAAGAAACCGGATCCGGCGCCCGCGCCGCAGTAGTTCCGCCGTTTCGCTTAAGAGTTCGCCTGAGCGGGCGCTGTGCGGCGTCCGCTTTTTGCGACAAATTTTGTTGCACTCAGTTTGCAGCGAAACGTTTCGTGATCGAGGTCTCATTTTCGGACCGATTATGCCAGGTACTCTCTGCGTGCCTTGTAAGACCTTCCAAGCCCACGGAGAACACGCATGAGCAATCCCTATAACAGCGCGACCGAGCGAGCTTCCATCCTGGGTCCGACGCTGTATTTCAAGGGCGACCTGACCGCCGAGGAGGATCTTCTGATCCAGGGCCGCGTGGAAGGTTCGATCACGCATACACAACGTTTGACCGTTGGCCCGCAGGGCACGGTGAAGGCGAATATCAAGGCGCAGCTCATCATCGTGGAAGGAACGGTGGACGGCGATCTGCAGGCCGAGAAGTCCGTATTCGTGAAGGAGACGGCGAAGGTCTGCGGGAATATTTTTGCACCGACGGTGAGCATTACCGAGGGTGCGAATTTCAGCGGCAGCATCGACATGGACGGCAAGAAGGCCGGCCAGCAGTCGGCTAAATTCGATCCGGTCCGTCCCCACAAAACTGCCGGTGGCGCCGCCTAACAATGTCGTGGTTCAAAAAACCTCTCGATGGAGATGATCTCATGATGAATGCCAACCCCAGCCGCGCAGGTGCGCCCGAACCTTCCTTGACGCGCCCCGAACCGCGCGTTCCCGGCGCCGAGCTGCGCTCGCCCGCACCGCGAGCCGCCGAGCCGGCGCGCGCGGCCGAAGTCAAAGCGACCGAGGCGGCTTCGCGCGCCTCGGTATTGGGTCCGACGCTGCGATTCCGGGGTGAATTGTCGGCGCAGGAAGACCTGATCGTGCAGGGCAGCGTTGAGGGTTCAATCACCCACACGCAGAGCCTCACCATCGGCACCGACGGCACCATGAAGGGCGATATTCGGGCCCGCGTCATTGTCATCGACGGCAAAGTCGAGGGTGATATGTACGCGACCGAGTCCGTCAACATTCGGGCCACGGCCAAGGTCAAGGGCAATGTCTTTGCGCCGCGGGTCGGCATCAGCGAGGGCGCATTCTTCCAAGGACAAATAGAGATGCAGCCTTCGGGTGCGGCGGTCCAAGAACATAGCGCGCGCCTGCGTCAGGCCGCACTGCTGCCGGCGATCGAAGGAGCCGCGGTCGATCAAATGTTGAGCGGAACGAAAGACTAAGGTGGATTCGCGACGAACAATTCCGGATCGACCCAGGCGCGGTTGAGGCTCAAGCCCCAGTGCAAGTGGGGCCCGGTCACCCGGCCTGTCATACCCACTTTGCCCAGCGTGGTTCCGGCAGCCACGTGCTGTCCGGGCCGCACGTCGATCGCGCTCAAGTGGCAATACATGCTGATCATGCCGCGGCCGTGGTCCACGAAGACCGTATTGCCGTTGAAAAAATAATCGCCGATGTCGATCACGGTGCCGGCGATTGGCGCCCGCACCGGCGTGCCGACGGGGGCCGCGATGTCCATGCCGCTGTGCGGATTGCGCGATTCACCGTTGAATATGCGCCGCATGCCGAATGAACTGCTGCGCACCCCGGGAATCGGCTGCGGCATGCGCATGGTTTCCGGCGGCTCGTTAGTCCAGCGGCTCATTGCGTGCTCGATGATGACCTTGTCTCGATTCACGCGCTCTAGATCCGCCTTCGACAGATTGACCTGCCCCGGAGCCACCTTGAGTGACTGGCTCGCGTACTGTTTGTCGCCGATCGGAAATTGCAGCTCTTCTCGCGCATCGCCGCTGCGGACGATGACCTGCCGCGGCGCCAGCGGCGCCGACAAGGGGATGCCGATGACGGCGATCCAACTCGACCCGTCCTGAACCACCAGCGCGCGCTGGCCATCCACATCCACATAGGGCATGGAAGCGCTGTGAATGTCGAGCTTCAGGATTTTGACGCCGCCCGGCACCGCGCTCTCGCGCGGCAGGGTGTACGAAAAGGCGAGCACGGGACTCGCACCGAGCAGAAGCACCGCACAGCGAATCAGGATACTGCGCATCGGCTCACGGCGAATCGGCTCACGATGTATCGGGTCGGGGCGAATCAAGGTTCCTCCACTTTCGCGCGAATTTTACCGACCGCTAGGCGCACCTCGATGGGCGTTCCGGGGGTCACTTCCGCGGCGCTGCGCACAATGGCGCCGCTCACGCGGCTGACGATGGCGTAGCCGCGGTCGAGCGTGGCCAGCGGACTCACCGCATTTAAGGTCCGCGCCAAGGGCGAAAGGCGTTCGCGCGCGAGATGCAGCCGGGCGAGGGCGGCGGCACGCAGTCTGGCGTACAGCGCGGCCTGCCGGGCCGCGGTTGCGCGCACCTGGGCAACCGGGCTTGCTTGCCACAACCGGCTGCGCCGCTCACCCAACACCGAGCGGCGATCCGCGAGAATCTGGCGCAGCGCTCGAAACAGGCGCTGCTCCAAGTCATCCAAACGCTGCGTTTGCTGCGACAGGCGCGCGCTGGGACTGACGCGGGCCGCGCGGCCGATCAGCCAGCGCAATCGCTCGCGCTGCGCCTCCATGCGCCGCACCAGGCCCCGCTGCAGGCGCTGCCCGAGGCGTGCCAGCGAGGCGAGCCATTCTTCGCCGTCGGGCACCGCAATTTCGGCCGCCGCGGACGGAGTCGGCGCGCGGACATCCGCGGCAAAATCGGCGATGGTGAAGTCAATCTCATGGCCAATGCCGCTGACGATGGGTATCGGCGAAGCCACGATCGCGCGGGCCAGCGCCTCGTCGTTGAAGGCCCACAGATCCTCGAGCGAGCCGCCGCCACGCGCCAAAATGAGCACATCGCACTCGGCACGCCGGCCGGCCAGGCGAACAGCCGCGGCGATTTCCACGGCGGCCGCCGCGCCTTGCACGGCCACCGGATAGATCAGCACCGGAACCGCAGAAAATCGCCGCGCCAGCACGTGCAGGATGTCGCGAATGGCCGCGCCGGTGGGCGAGGTGATCACCCCGATTCGCTTCGGGATCATGGGCAGCGCCCGCTTGCGTTCCGCTGCGAACAATCCTTCTGCCGCGAGTTTTGCCGATAATTCCTCGAACTGCCGCTTGAGGGCTCCCAAGCCTGCATCTTCCATGTGATCGATGACCAGCTGATATTCGCCGCGCGGCTCGTACAGCCCGATCCGCGCACGCACCAATACCTTTTGGCCGTCCCGGGCCGCGAAGGCACACAACATATTTCGCTGCCGGAACATGCAGCAGCGGACCTGGGCGGTCGCGTCTTTCAGTGAAAAATACCAGTGCCCCGAGCTGGGCCTGGCGAGGTTGGAAATCTCCGCCTCGAGCCAGAGGCTGCCGAAACCGCGCTCCAGCAGCACTCGCACCTCGCGATTGAGGCGCGAAACGCTATAAATGTCGCGATTTGCGGCGGATTCCACAGGATCCATGATACTGCGGTTTACCGCGCCGCACCTGCAAGGTACAATGCGCCGCCTCTTAGACGAACCCAAGTGAACGCGACCCCTATGCGCATTCTTGAAGAGGCACTCACATTTGATGACGTGTTGCTGGTGCCGGCCTATTCCGAGGTCCTGCCCCGCGACGTATCCCTTGCAAGCAAGCTGACTCGCGAGATCCAGGTCAATCTCCCCGTCGTTTCGGCGGCCATGGACACGGTGACCGAGGCGCGCCTCGCCATCACCATTGCCCAGGAAGGCGGTATCGGCATCATTCACAAGAACATGTCGATCGACGCGCAGGCGCGTCAAGTGGATCGGGTGAAGAAGTTCGAAAGCGGCGTGATCAGCGATCCGATCACAGTGAATCCGGACATGACCATCCGCCAGGTTTTGGAGCTGACGCGCGCGAAAAACATCTCGGGTGTGCCGGTGGTCCTCGGCACCAAGGTCGTCGGCATCGTCACGCACCGCGATCTGCGCTTCGAGACCAAGCTGGATGCGCCGGTCTCTTCAGTGATGACGCCGAAAGATCGCCTCATCACCGTGCGCGAGAATGCGCCCAAGGAACAAGTACTGGCGCTGCTGCACAAGCATCGCATTGAAAAGGTGCTGGTGGTGGCCGGCGATCATGAATTGAAGGGCATGATCACGGTCAAGGATTTTCAGAAGGCCACGGAGTTTCCCAACGCCTGCAAGGACAGCGTCGGAAGCTTGCGCGTCGGGGCCGCGGTGGGAACGTCTCCGGACACCCTCGACCGGGTGGGCGCTTTGCGCGAAGCCGGCGTCGACGTCGTGGTGGTGGACACCTCGCACGGGCATTCACGCGGCGTGCTGGAGACGGTATCGAGGATAAAAGCGAAATATCCGGATATCCAGGTGATCGGCGGCAATATCGTCACCGCCGAGGGAGCGCTGGATCTGGTCAAGCACGGTGCCGACGCGGTCAAGGTCGGCATTGGACCCGGCTCCATTTGCACCACGCGCGTGATCGCCGGGGTCGGAGTGCCGCAAATCAGCGCGATTTCCCGTGTGGCGAAGGCGCTCGAGGGCACGGGCGTTCCGGTCATCGGCGATGGCGGAATTCGCTATTCCGGCGACATTGCCAAGGCGCTCGCCGCCGGCGCGCACTGCGTGATGATCGGCGGCATGTTCGCCGGGACCGAGGAATCGCCGGGTGAAGTGGAACTCTACCAGGGCGGCTCGTACAAGGCCTATCGAGGCATGGGATCCTTGGGCGCGATGGCGCAGACGCATGGTTCGAGCGACCGCTACTTTCAAGACACCACCTCGGAACTTGAAAAACTCGTTCCAGAAGGCATTGAGGGGAGGGTGCCGTACAAGGGCAGTCTCGTCGCGATCCTGCACCAGCTCTCGGGCGGTTTGCGCGCCGCCATGGGCTACACCGGCAGCGGCAGCATCGAGGAGATGCGCACGCGGCCGCAATTCGTACGCATCACCAGTGCGGGCGTGCGAGAGAGCCACGTTCACGATGTGACCATCACCAAAGAAGCGCCCAACTACCGGATCGGTTGATGCCCGACATTCATGCGGACAGGGTTCTGATTCTCGATTTTGGTGCTCAGTACACGCAGTTGATCGCCCGCCGCATCCGCGAAATCGGCGTGTACTCCGAGATCTATGCCTGCGATGTGCCGATCAGCGAAATCAAGGCATTCGCTCCAAAAGCAATCGTCTTGTCCGGAGGACCGGAATCGGTCTATGACGTCAAAGGGTCTGGAAGCGCCGCGCGAAGTGTATTCGCTGGGCGTGCCTGTGCTCGGCATTTGCTACGGCATGCAAACCATGGCCGCGCAACTCGGCGGCCAGGTCGAAGGATCCTCGCACCGCGAATTCGGCGCGGCGCGTGTCAGGCCGACGAATGCCTCGCCGTTGCTCGATGGTCTCGAGGACAATCGCGACGCGCAAGGCCGGCGATTGCTCGACGTATGGATGAGTCATGGCGATCGCGTCACCGCGTTGCCGCCCGGATTCAAAGTCATCGCCGCCAGCGACAATGCGCCGCTCGCCGCCATGGCCGATGAATCGCGCCGTTTGTACGGGCTGCAATTTCATCCCGAGGTGACGCATAGCTTGCAGGGCGGCGAAATCCTGCGCCGCTTCGTGCGCGAAATCGCCGGCTGCAGCGCCAGCTGGGCCACCCGCAATATCATCGAGGACAGCGTTGCACGCATCCGCGCTCACGTAGGCAGTGACCGCGTGCTGCTGGGGCTTTCAGGGGGCGTGGATTCCTCGGTGCTCGCCGCGCTGTTGCATCAAGCCATCGGTGCGCAGCTAACATGTGTGTTTGTCGACCATGGCCTGCTGCGATTGGGAGAGGGCGATCAGGTGATGGCGACTTTTGCCGAGCACATGGGCGTGCAGGTGATCCGAGTCGATGCCGAGCGGCGATTTTTGCAGGCGTTGGCGGGCGAAGCGGATCCGGAGAAGAAACGCAAGATCATCGGCCGGGTGTTTGTCGAAGTATTCGACGAAGAGGCGGCGAAGCTCAAAGACGTGAAGTGGCTGGCACAGGGCACGATTTATCCGGACGTGATCGAATCGGCGGGCGCGAAGACGGGCAAGGCTCACGTCATCAAATCGCACCACAATGTCGGCGGCCTGCCGCAGCACATGAAATTAAAGCTGCTCGAGCCCCTGCGCGAGCTGTTCAAGGACGAGGTCAGAAAGCTCGGCGTCGAGTTGGGACTGCCCAAGGAAATGGTGCATCGTCATCCTTTCCCGGGGCCCGGCCTCGGTGTGCGCATCTTGGGCGAGATTCACAAATCCCACGCGGATTTATTGCGGCGCGCGGATGCGGTCTTCATCGAGGAGCTGCGCACTCATGATCTGTACGACAAGGTCAGCCAGGCGTTCGCTGTGTTTTTGCCGGTGAGGTCGGTCGGGGTGATGGGTGACGGGCGGCGTTATGACTATGTGATTGCCTTGCGCGCGGTGGAAACCATTGATTTCATGACCGCGCGCTGGGCGCGCCTGCCGTATGACTTTCTCGATCGTGTGGCGCATCGGATTATCAATGAAGTGCCGGGGATCTCCCGCGTGGTTTACGACATATCGGGAAAGCCGCCTGCCACGATTGAGTGGGAGTGAACGGACTCGGCGTAGGCGCAGCTAAGATGATGTCTGCGTCTTGCTCATGAGATTGGCTTCCGCCCGGTGAGCGTAGAACGCCAATGCCGTCTTCTCGAAATTGACGACTAAGAAGTGCGCGATTGGGCGCACGTACCAGTTGAAATTTGTGCTCACCCGGTAGTGCATGACGACGCGCAGCAAGGAGCCATTGGGCACTTCTTTGATCACGTATTCGGTGTCGATCACATCGAAATATCGGCCGCCGATCCGAACATGATCGTCGAGGGCACGTGGCGGGAATGAGTGAGTTGCCACCACGCATCTCGCCACGGCGCGGACCCGTGACGCAGGTAGTCGTGGCATAGGGGCAGTCGTTGTGCGAAATTCCGCAACTCATGTTGCCGGAGCAACCCAATGGGACCGGCCAAGCCCACCTGGACACCGCAGTACACCAAGGCGTACTCCAGCCACTTGGGGCACTGATAGCTGTTATGAACGAGCTTTCGGTGGCTGCCAAGGGAATGGCCCAGCAACAGAACCACGGCCGTCGACACGAAGAACAAGAAAAATGCCGAGAACGAAAACGTTAAGGAACCGCCGATCAATGCTCCCGCCAGCATTCCAAGAAACCAGACTGACTTGATCGGGGCGTACCGCACGTGCCCCACGCAAACCGCATCTAGATCCGCTACCGCGACCCGGGGGCCTCCAAGCTGGCGGGCAGCGCTATCACCGGATCTCTATTCCGCGGAGCGGCGGCGCTTCGCAAGGGCCCGGGATTCTCGTTTGAGCGGGCCCGCCACTGGGCATATTTCGAAAGCGTAGCCGGCCGCGCATTTGCGTACGTTCCGCGCTGAGTACGGCAAGAGTGCACGCGCTGGGCTGCTCCTGCACACTGGTAACGAGATTGAATGGCTGGCGCCGGATGTGCTGGCCGCACCTTGGTGGACGGTTCTGTAGGAGGGAGTTCGAAGAAACGCTTGCGTTGCAAGGTCACCGTGGCTGTCCCTGGCGGGTTTCCGCTCCGTTTTCGGTTAATAGATGGAAAGCCCATCTCGCCACTGAGACAAGATTATGACTTGGCGCCCAACGCAGCATTCCCTCTCGCCTAAAATCGCAATCGTCGGCGGCGGCATAGCCTCGTTTATCGCCGGGATAACGCTGCGCGAAAAGCTGCCGAATGCCGCGATCACGCTGTACACCGCCGTGGACGAGACGATGATCGGAGGCCAATTGGCGAGTTGGAACGAACAGGGGTACCCGGTAGAGCACGGATTGCATGCGCTGTTCGGCTTCTATAATCACGTTCTTCCGATTCTGAAAAGAATTGGCGCGTATGAAAATTTGACTCGCAGCAAGGAGCACATCTTCGTTCGCGAGCGGGGCGCGATTCATCGCTTCGACCTCCGGAGCTGGCCGGCGACATATCGCGGATTCACGGCTGCCGAGAAGATGCGTTGCCTCGCCGCCGCTCCCGCGATCGGCAAGCTCGTGCTCGATGTCAAGCGAAAGGGCTTCGGCGTGTTCGACGCTTATGATCAGTGCGATTTGCGGGCGCTCGCGCGCAAGCACGGCGTGCCGGAGTCGGTATTGCAAAGCGGGTTCTTCCGGCAGTTCTACGAAGCAGCTTTCAATGCCCCCTCCGAACTCTCGGCGGCGGTCGCGCTCGAGTCGATCTACAAAATCTTCTCCAAGCGTTGGCACTACTACTTCAACTCGCCGACTAGGGAGAGCATCATCGCTCCGCTGCAACGCCATTTCACTCATGGCTGCCGTGGCAGGATCGAATTCAACCATAAGCTCATAAAAGTTCGCACGGGCGACGGTGCCCGGGTGGCGGGTCTCGACTTCGAGAATCAGGCCACTGGCGGGCGGCTTTCGGTCGAAGCGGACGAATACATTCTTGCGCTCGGGCTTGAGGACTTCAAACTGGTCGACTTTGGCGCGATTGCGTCGGAGCACGGCTATTTCCAGAACGTGCACAAGCTGCAGACGGTGTCGAGCTTTTCCGTCCAAGCTTGGTTCAAAGAAGACCCGGTGCCGCCGGGAATCGACAGCATGATCACCGGCATGCCGCAACCTTTCGGGATCCTCTGCCCGATCACGCGGGTGCGTGCGAAGGGACCGGCGGAGGGACTCCCGCTGCGGCACGAGATCATTGCGACCGGACCGGAACGTGGATATGAGGACGTTCCGGACGAGGTCATCAAGACGGACTTCATCAAAGGGCTCAGCGATGCAGGCTTCAAGATTCCAGATGACCCGTTGCACATGCACGTGGTCCTGCGGCGCAATCGCGAATCTTTCCATCGCTACCTGTTAACCCGGCCAGGTGAACTGCATTTGCGGCCCTCACATCAAAGCCCGCTCGAGAACCTCTGTCTCGCCGGCGCGTGGGTGCGCAATGAGTTCGCCCTGCCTTGCATGGATGCGGCGGCTGAGGGCGCGATTAAGGTGGCCGGGATCGTTGCCGCGCGCGCTCTGGCATCGCAAAAAAATGCGGAGGTGCGGCGCTTCGCCGGGATGCCTCGCGGCGCCCCACTCGTGTTGCCGCCGCCGTACCGCTTCCCGCGCTCCAACGGCGCGTTCTTCCTTCTGGATGCGAACCCGGAGCGCCTGACCGAAGCGATCTCCCCCGATCTGAAACTGTTCCCCGGGCTTGGCGGTAAGATTCTTTTCGCAGTTTTGCGCCACGAAGATGTGCACGCGCAATCCGATCCAAGCGGTGCGCGCTACGGCTACAACGAGGTGATGCTGGCGGCGTTCGTTCGGGAAAAGAATCTCAATCCGATCGGCAGAATGGGGCTTTACCCACTTGGCCTATATGTCGATGACGACACGGCGATGGCCGCCGGGCGCGAGGTTTATGGCTTTCCCAAGAAGATGGCCCGCATCGAGACCGGCGCGCATGAGATGAGCCTGGTGCGTTGCGGCCTTGCGCCCGAGGCCGCGCCCGGGCCCGTGCAACCGATCAAGCTGATGAGCGCACACTGGTCCGCCAAATCACAATCGGGACCTTCGCCATTCGAGGCGCCCTCAGCCCGAGAGCCGTACGCGGCGAAACTGCCCTTCGCCCTGCCATTGTTGGGAGACTTGGCTCGGCAGATGGTTTTCTACAATACCCGCCACATGACACAGCCCGGAGCACGCAATTGCATAAGTTCCGACCTAAGCCAGCTCACGAAAGTCGCGCTGGCAGAAGTCGAGGTGCGCCGGGTGTCGGCATTACATGATCTCCGCCTGCGTGTACGAGGCATCGGTTAACGATCCGATTTACCTGCTGATGCGAGCGGGCCGCGACGCGGCCGAGATTCGCGCGGGTCGGGGCGTGCAGGTGGAGTTGGCTTTTTCCCTGGGAACGGCGCGGATCGTTGAGGCGGCTCAGGGGACACGCGATACCCACGCGCTTGGCCAGATACCGATATTGCGTGATAGTCGCGAGCCAGCGTAGGAAAAGGACGACTGGTTTTGATGCTCGATATGGCGTAGAAAAAACTGTTAAGTGCAGGTATTTTCATCCGTCTTCCCCTTAGCAATCAAGGAGCTTGTCATGAACACGCAACAAATCGCCTCGCGTCTCACCGAGCTTTGCCGCCAAGGCCAGTTTGAAGCCGCCCAGAAGGAACTCTTCGCCGAGGATGCAGTCAGCATCGAGCCTCGCGACATGCCGGATTTCCCCCGAGAAACGAAAGGATTGCGTGCCATTCTTGAGAAGGGCCATAAATTTGAGTCAATGGTGGAACAGATGCATGGCTGCAGCACTTCTGCGCCGCTCGTCACCGGTAATGCCATCGCCCTTGCGCTGACGATGGATGTCACCATGAAGGGGCGAGGGCGTGTAAAGCTCGAAGAAATCTGCGCCTACGAAGTCAAGGACGGGAAGATAGTATCGGAACAGTTCTTTATGTAACGATGGATCGAAAAGAGGCGCGATGAACCTGTGATTCATTGCGCCGCTTTCCGAGCGCCCTGGTCAATCGATCTCCCGTACCGGCCGATTCAAGCCGGCGAATGAGGTGACTACCAGGACCAAGACCCCTGATCCGGCGAACAGGCCGGGCAGGCTCCACTGCACGACGACACCGGCTACGGCGAGCGACAGCGGCATAAGGCCGAGGGCGGCAAACATCAGGACACTCATCACCCGGCCGAGCATGGCACGCTCGACGCGCTGCTGAAACCACGCAATCAGCTGCACGTTCAGAAAGCCGGCGCTGGCGCCCATGACAAACAGGATCAACACCAGAGACCACAGTTGATGGAACACGCTAATGGCGCCGATGCAGATTCCGACCGCTGTGCTGACCACCAGCAGCAAGCGTCCCCGGCGGCGCTGCCGCCGCAGGGCGGCCAGCGCCAGGCCCGCCAGACTTCCGCCGGCGACGGAGGAAACCAGAACGCCAAACGCGGTGGGTGAGCCGAATTCCTGCTTGGCCAGGAATGCCAGCCCGACACTCATCGGTCCGGTGATGCAGAAGTTCAACACCGCGGCGACCAGCAACAAGGAACGCAACGCGACGTCGTCCTTCACGTAGCGCAGTCCCTCAAGAATGGACTGGACAATGCCGGAGCGCGATGCGGCCGACTCGATCCGGGGCGGGTCGCGCAACATGAGAAGAGCGGCGATGATGAAGAGAAAACTGACGGCATCGATGGAAAATGCCGCCGCGATGCCCAATGCTGCGACGATGATCCCGGCCGGCGCAGGTACGACCAGCGTCGTGAGCTGTTGCGTGCCCTGAGACAGCGCGTTCGCGGCGGGCAATTGCCCGGGAGTAACCAGCGAAGGTAAAAAGGTCTGCGCCGCCGGCGCTGCAAACGCGTCGGCGACGCCGAACAAGAAGCTCAGCCCGTAGAGCTGCCATGTTTGTACCCGGTGCGCCCAAACAAGAGCGGCCAAGGCGGCCACCAAGAGGGTCCGGGCGGCTGCGGTCAGAATCATGATCTTGCGCGGCGAGACGCGGTCCGTGACCGCACCACCGAGGAGCATCAATGCGGCTCTGGGAATGGCGCCGACCATCATGATTCCGCCGAGGACCGCACCCGAGCCGGTGAGTTGCAGGATGAGCCAGGGGAGCGCCACCAGGAAGAACTGGTCGCCGCACCCCGAGAGCGTATTGCCTATCCATAGGTAGCGAAAATCGCGATTGAAGATGGGATGTCGAGCGTTTGTGGATTCCATGAGGATGCCGTTTCAGTATGTAAATGCGAATTTACATTTACATTGAGAGCAAAGTCAACTAATATTCAGGCGTGCCTAAATTGAAACCGTTGGCGCCGCAGCAAGCGCGCAGCAGAGAGTCTTCACGGAAACTATTGAAGGCCGCGATAGAGGTATTGGGGCAGCATGGCGTGGCGGGGAGCACGATTCCGCGCATTGCGATGCACGCCGGCCTCACGCCGGGCGCAGTCTACCGGCGCTTTCGCAATAAAGATGTCCTGCTGGAAACCGCGATCCTTTCAATACTCGAAGATCAAGACACATTCTTGCGCCGTTCGCTCAGCGCCGAGACTGCCGCTCAGATTCCATTTTCGACGTTGGTGGAGCAGGTCATTAATAGCATGGTCGTCAACTATCGCGCCCATGCCAATTTATTGCGCGCCGTGCGGCAGTTTTTGCAAGAGAAGGAGGGCGGTCCCTTTTGGAAAAAGGCCGCGAAATTGGAGGTGGGGACACTCGAACATCTGGTGGATATTTTTATTACCAGCGGGCGCAAATTTGAGCACGCCGACCCTCGCACCGCGGCCGCCCTCGGCCTGGTGATGGTCATCGGCACACTATGGGAGGTCGTCGTGAGCCCCGGGGACCTCAAGCTATGGAGGGGTCTCTTGCCGAAGGACGATACGGCGCTGAAGGTCGAACTCACGCGGTCTTTTTTGCGCTACCTTGGTGCAGAACGAATCGCATAGAGTGGGAATGAGCGCGACACTGGGTCTGTTTGCTTTATTGCTGGCATCGACTTCCCAAGTCCAGAATGCCAGCAATGCCCGGTGCGCCGCCAATGGCGCAGCCGCCACGTTGTCGAACGCCGCTCTCGCCGTAACTTTCGATATCGGCGACGGAGGCATTCGACCGGCGCGCCTTGAAAATCGACTGACCGGGGCCGACTCTCAGCTGCACGGCGAATTGTTTGAATTGAAACTCCGCGACGGCGCCGTCCTGCGCGGAAGTGATTTCCATCTCGATGCTCCCGTGCACTGCGTTCTGATCCCCGGCACGAGTGGGGCGGCACGCGAAGCCGCCCGAAGCGCCGTGCAAGCCGTTGAAGGCACGCTGCTGCAAAACGGCGGCGGTCTCACGATCGCGTGGCGCGCCGCGATGAGCGACGACGGGGCATACCTGCGCGAATCGTTCTTGCTGACGACGGCAAGGGATACAGACATCGCGAGCGTGTCGCTCATCAGTCTGAGCCTGCCGGGCGCCTCAATCGCCGGCACCGCGGATGGCACGCCCATCGTGAGCGGCGATGCGTTTTTCGCCTTTGAACATCCGATGGCGCGCGCTGCGGTGACCAACGGGGAGGCGACCTCAACATTGAAACGAAAACTGCCGCTGCTCTCCGGCATCCCCATCACTTACAGCGCGGTCATCGGCGTTGCGTCGCCTGGGCAGATGCGCCGAGCGTTTGCGGCCTATCTCGAAGCCGAACGGGCACACCCTTTCCGGACCTTTCTGCACTACAACTCGTGGTACGACATCGGCTACTTCAGTCGCTACACCGAAGCGGACGCCCTTGGCGCGATTGAGCGCATTGGCAAAGAACTCGTGGTGAAACGGCACGTCGTAATGGACTCGTTCTTGTTTGATGACGGATGGGACGATCCTGCGCATTTGTGGGAGTTCAACGAGGGATTCCCGCAGGGCTTCAGCCGGATCCGCAGCGCAGCTGAAAAGTTCGGCGCCGAACCCGGCGTGTGGCTCTCCCCTTGGGGCGGCTACGGGCCGCCGCGCCAGGCGCGACTCGCTGCCGCAATGGCAGCCGGGTATGAAGTCGACACGCAAGGTCTCGCACTGTCCGGGCCTAAATACTACGCCCGCTTTCATGCAGCGGCCGTCGGATTGCTGCAGTCATTCGGCATCAATCAATTCAAGCTCGACGGCACCGGAAGCCCCGACAAGGTCACCCCCGGCAGTGCTTTCGACAGCGATTTCGCCGCGGCCATGGCGCTAATACAGGACCTGCGCGAGGTGCGCCCGAATCTCTTCATCAATTTAACGACGGGTACCTGGCCTTCGCCGTTCTGGTTGCTAACCGTGGATTCGATCTGGCGTGGCGGCGAGGATCACGAGTTTGCCGGACAGGGTACCGATCGGCAGCGCTGGATTACCTATCGCGATGCGGACACCTACGGTGGAATCGTGCGCCAGAGCCCTTTTTATCCTCTGAATTCGCTGATGTTGCATGGGATTATCTTTGCGCGTCATGCACGCGGATTGGGCAGCGATCGCGGCGGCGATTTGCCCGACGAGGTGTGGTCATACTTCGCGAGCGGTACCGGCCTTCAAGAACTGTATGTGTCTCCCGACCTGTTGACATCCCAGGATTGGGATCTCATCGCCCGCGCCGCGCGCTGGGCGCGTCTGCGCGCCCCAGTGCTCAGGGACAGCCATTGGCAGGGCGGAGACCCGGCACGTGATCAGGTTTACGGATGGGCGGCGTGGAGTCCCAAACGCTCGGTGATTGCGCTGCGCAACCCCTCGTCGCAACCGCAGTCGTATGCTCTCGATCTCGCTGCCGCACTCGAACTGCCTGCCGGCGCATCTCGCCTGTTCGGCGCGACGGCCGTATATGGCCGCCCACCGCCCCGAGCGCTTGACGCAAATCGCGTCATTCATCTTCGTCTGGCACCGCATTCGGTCGTGGTTTGGGACCTGGCGGCGCAGCCGTTGAATTGAGCGGAATTTGCCGGCAAAGCAAGCACTTCCGGGCGCCAGCCAGGCCCGCCAACTAGGCGTATAATTCACGTTTGGATTTAGAGACCACGGCACCGTAACTGCGGACCGTTTTGCCCCCATAGAAACGAGGATCTTTATGTCGCTTCGAATCAATGACACGGCGCCGAACTTCAAGGCGCAAACCACCCAAGGCCCCATCGACTTTCACCAATGGATCGGCGACAAATGGGCGATTTTGTTCTCGCATCCCAAAGATTTCACCCCGGTGTGCACGACCGAGTTGGGCTACATGGCAAAGATCGAGCCTGAATTCACGAAGCGCAATGCCAAGCTGATCGGTCTGTCCATCGATCCGGTCGAGAGTCACCAGGGCTGGGTCAAGGACATCGAAGAGACGCAGGGCGCGACGGTCAAGTATCCGATGATCGCAGATACCGATCTGGCCGTCGCGAAGCTCTATAACATGCTGCCGGCGGAAGAGCCGGGCGGTGCAGCGGGCCGCACGGCCGCGACCAATGCCACGGTGCGTTCGGTGTTCATCATCGGTCCGGACAAGAAGATCAAATTGATGTTGACCTATCCGATGACGACTGGCCGTAATTTCGATGAGATTCTGCGCGCGCTCGATTCAATCCAGTTGACCGCCAAGCATAAGGTTGCGACACCGGCGAATTGGAAGCAGGGCGAGGATGTGATCATCTCCGGGTCTGTGAGTGACGAGGACGCCAAGAAGATTTATCCGGCCGGCTGGAAGGCGCCGAAGCCCTATTTGCGCATCGTCAAGCAGCCGCACTGATCGTTCGAGGCTTTTATGGAGGAAAAGGACAGCAACGGAGTGCCGCAGTTCGCGACCGCCGAATATTCGGCCCAACCGGGAGCCGCGATCTGCAAGTCCTGCGGGAAAGCGATAAGCGGCGCCTCCTTTCGTGCGAATGGCGTGCCGGTGTGCGGGAACTGCGCTCGACGTTTCAAAGATCAGGCGCCGGTCGACTCGCATTCCGTCTTTGTACGGGCGGCCTGCTTCGGCATCGGCGGGGCGATCCTGGGTTTGGTCCTGTATGTGGGATTTGCTCTTGCCACCGGTTGGATCGTCGGCTTTGTCTCGCTCGCCGTCGGCTATATCGTTGGTAAAGCGATTGTCTTGGGCTCCGGCGGCGTCGGCGGCCGGCGCTATCAGGTGGCTGCGGTTCTATTGACCTACATAGCCGTTTCCATGGCTGCGGTGCCCATTGCGATCTCCCAGCAGATGAAGCAGAAAAGCGCTCAGCAGCGGGCGCAAGCAAGCGATTCCGCAACCGCTGCCCAGCCGAAGATGGGAATCCTCAAAACGCTCGGCGTTCTCACGGCTATCGGATTGGCGTCGCCGTTTCTCGACCTTGCCAATCCTGCGCATGGCGTCATCGGTCTGATAATTCTGTTCGTCGGCATCCGGATTGCCTGGAGGCTCACGGCGGGCAAGGTGGTGATCATTACAGGTCCCCACAACGACCCTGCTGCGGCGGCGCCGGGGTGAAACACCCGCGGAGTGCAATCTGAATTGAATCAGGAGTGTCCCCGATGCAAGAGCGCTTTGACGCCCGCTGCGTTGGAGTGCGGCACCTGCCACGCATTGGTGCACTCGACGGTGCTCGAGCAGCTGTCGGCCAGCGCGCGCCTGCATGAGGAAGGCCAGGAGTATGCACAGGCCCGAAGCGATTGGTTGAAGGCTCTCAAATTGTTGCCGCCCGATTCAACTCAGGCGGAATGGATCGGCGGCAATCTAAAACGGCTGGAGACACTCGCCGGCGCCGTCTCCGCCAAGGATCGACACGCGTGGGCTAAAAAGTTCGGGCCCTTCGCGCCGCTGATAATTCTGCTGGCCAACAGCAAATTTCTGCTGGCGCTGTTCAAGTTGAAATTTCTGCTCAGCCTTGGAGCGTTTATCGCCTTCTATTGGGCGTTGTATGGGGTGCGCTTCGGCATAGGCTTTGCGGTCCTGATCTTGGTGCACGAGATGGGCCACTTCATCGAGATCAAACGGCGCGGTTTACCGGCGGAAATGCCGGTCTTTCTTCCCGGTCTCGGTGCTTATGTGCGCTGGACCGCGCTCGGCGTGACTATGCAGACGCGTGCCCTGGTGAGCCTCGCCGGTCCCATGGCAGGTAGTCTTGGCGCCGGGGTGTGCGCGCTGATATGGATAAAGACGGGCGATGCGTTATGGATAGGACTGGCCTCGCTCTCGGCGATGCTCAACGTGCTGAATCTCATTCCCATCTGGGTGCTGGATGGATCTCAGGCCATTACGGCTCTCAATAAGACCGAACGCATCGTCCTGTCGGGGGCAGCAGTGCTGCTGGCGGCCTATTTCTCGCAACCGTTGTTTCTGCTTGTGGCAGCGGGCGCAGCTTACCGGCTTTTCACCAAGGATATTCCACAAGCGCCCAGCCCTGCAGCAACGGTGTACTATCTCGCCATTCTCCTGGCGCTAGGCTATCTCATTGCGCTGGCGCCGTTGCCCGCCGCCGCTTAGCGGCCGGCGGTGACGGCCAGGCTGTCTACTCCGCCAGATTGATCCCCGAGCCGCCCATTTCCTTCGGCATATCCTTGAATTTCGGCTTGCCATCACGAATCGGCAGCACTGTTTCCTGGTAGTGCACGTGCACTCCCGGCTCGAATTTCATCTTGGGCAACATGGCGGCATAGATGTCCACGAGTCCCATGGTGGGGTGGTCGGTGAACAGATGACCTCCGCATTGCTTGCACCACTTGCGGTAACTGATCGGGGTCTTGTTATACGTCCCAATGCTGGCTGCGCCCTGGGTCACCTTCAGCGATTGAGGGTTCCATAGCGTAAAGGCGTTCACCGGACCTGCTGACCAGTGGCGGCACGACTCACAGTGGCAGTAGCCCATACCGGCGGGTTCGCCTGTAACCTCGAACTGCACCTCGCCGCAAAAACAGGCGCCCTTGTGGATCTTTTCGCTAGCCATGTTGCATCTCCCTGTAATATCAAACCAGCTTCATTGGTCGGCATTCTACCGATCGGCCGCAGCCGCTTGAATGACTGCGCGTCCGGCACGATTGCTCGAACGTCCGCGGAGAACTGGATGGACGCATTATCAGATGTGCTGCGCGCCGTACGCTTGACGGGAGCCATTTTCTTCGACATCCAAGCATCGGATCCCTGGGTGGCCGAAACTCCGCCCGGCGAGGCAATCGTCGATGCCATGTTCCCCGGTTCCGAACATCTGGTTTGCTATCATGTGATCACTCGCGGAAGCTGCTGGGCAAGCATTCCGGGTGAGCAGCCGCTGCGGCTTTCCGCGGGTGACATCCTCGTTCTCCCGCATGGCGATACCCATGTGCTGTCGAGCGCCCCGGGTCTGCGTCGAACACCCGACATGACACTGTATCGCATGCCGGCCGACGGCAGGCTGCCCGTCAGCATTTCGATGGGTGATCCGCAAGGCGAAGCCGTGCATTTTGTCTGCGGCTTTCTGGGTTGCGACGCGCGGCCCTACAATCCTTTGTTGACCTCGCTGCCGCGCGTCATCCTGGTTTCAGGACAAACCGGCGGGACATTGGCCGCGTATGTCCAATTTGCGCTCACTGAATCGAAAGAACCGCGCATGGGAGGGCAGTGCGTGCTGGGGCGTTTGAGCGAGCTCATGTTCGTCGACGTGGTGCGCCATTACCTCGAGACCCTGCCGGCGGACCGCACCGGCTGGCTCGCCGGTTTGCGCGACCCGTTCGTTGGACGTGCGCTCACCGCGTTTCATCGCGATCCTGCTGCCAATTGGACCATCGAGTCGCTGGCGAAAAACATCGGGCTATCGCGTTCGGCGTTGGCGGAACGATTCACGCAGTTCGTCGGCCAGCCCTTGATGCAGTACATGACGAATTGGCGGATGCAGCTCGCGGCGAATCACTTGCTGAGCGGGACCGACAACGTTGCGGCCATTGCCAATCGCGTGGGTTACGAATCCGAAGCCGCATTTAGCCGCGCCTTTAAAAAGTCAGTCGGCGTGCCGCCGAGCCAGTGGCGCCGGATCCGCAATGAGCACTGAGGCCGAAAATGTCTGAACCGCAACCGGTCAGCCGGCATGCGCTAACCTTCATCTTCTTTCGTGTTCAGCTTTCTTACCCGGATCATCATTCCGCGAATCGGCGAGAGCCGCTCGGTTTTTCTGGGACTGGCCTGTGGAACTATTGGATTTCTGGGTTACGCATTTGCCACTCGCGGGTGGATGCTCTATGCGTGGATGGCGGTCTGGGTTCTGACGGCATTGAGCGGACCTTCGCTGAACGCCATCATGTCAAGACAAGTCGGTCCGTCTGAGCAAGGCGAGCTGCAAGGCGCGCTTGCGAGCCTCGGCAGCCTCACCTCCGTGGCCGCCCCGCCGATTCTCTCAAACTTGTTCGGCTATTTCACGAGTGCCGGCGCGCCAGTCTATTTTCCGGGGGCAGCATTCTTTGCCGGCAGCCTATGTCTTGCGCTGTCGGCGCTGGTATTTGCGTGGACTCGCAGGCAACCGCAGGCCGCAATCGCAAAAATCTGAAATCAGGTCTTGGCTTCGGTCCCAAAGCGGGCCATCCGGCTGACCAATTCCGGCGGAATTTCGGTCGCGCGCCCGCTCTCGGCCGAGATAAAGACCAATACTTGTTTTACGCTCATGCGCAATTCACCATGATGGGATGCCTCGATGCGGACTTCGCAGGACGTGCGGCCCATTTTCACAGTCCACAAATTGAACGTCAGCCGATCGCCAAAGCGGGTCGGCTTGGGAAAATCGACCGTGAAATGCACCGACGGCGTCAAAATCTGTTTGTGGTGAAACAATCCGGGCGCACTCGCGGCGAGGCCATCTTCGAACCAATCTTCCACGAAATCGCTGATCATTTCGAAATAGCGCGGATAAAAGACCCAGCCGGCGGCATCGCAATGCCCGAACCGTACGAGAATCTCACGCTGAAATGCCGACATGGCCCGTCCCCCAACCCTGACCATCGATGGCCCGCAGTATAGATGACGGCCGAGCGGTCCATGCAAGAAGGCACCGTGATTGCATCGCGTAACACGATGGCTGATTTGCCGGGTAAGATGAGGAACGGAAAATTCAGCCGCAGCGCGGTCGCAGAACGAGACTCAAGGGGATCTGTGCAACAATTTCAATTCGAGGGCTCAGCCGCGGCAATCACGGGGGCCGCAAGCGGCATCGGGCGTGCGCTCGCGCTGGAGTTGGCGGTCCGCGGCTGCGATCTCGCTCTCGCCGACCTGGATGCGGCGGGCCTCGAGTCGGTAGCCAAGGAGATTACTGCGGCACATTCGCGCCGGGTCACGGTCCGTATCGTGGATGTTGCCGACCCTCGGCAGATTGAGGATTTTGCGGCCGCCGCCATCGCAGATTTCCCGTCGCTCAATCTGCTTTTCAACAACGCGGGGGTTGCGCTGCTCGGGCAATTCGACGAATTCGATCCGGCGCAGATGGCGTGGCTCATGGACATTAATTTCTGGGGCGTCGTGCGCGGCACGCGCGCCTTCCTCAAGCATCTGCAAAGCCGCCCGCAAGCGCACATCATCAACATTTCGAGCATCTTTGGAATTATCGCGCCGGCGGGTCAGTCTGCCTACGCTGCATCGAAGTTCGCGGTGCGCGGTTTCTCCGAGGCGCTGCGGCACGAGCTTGCCGCGAACAAGAGCACTGTAAGGCTCTCGGTCGTACACCCTGGCGGCGTGAAGACCAACATCGCGCGCAAGGCCAGGACCGGAACTCTGTTGCGAGAAAGCGTGAGCATGAGCGAAGTGGGGGAGCGCTTCGAGCGCCTTGCGCGGACCACGCCGACAGCCGCGGCGCAACGCATAATTCGCGGGGTGGAACGCAATGAGCCACGCATCCTCATCGGCGGCGATGCGAAAATGTTGGACATGATTCAACGGCTCAGGCCCGCCACCTACTGGGCGCTCCTGGCACGCATTTTTGACCGGATGACCGTCTAGAAAGGCACCTGCGCTTACTGCTGCAATTCCGTTAGCAGTTCTTCGGCGTGATACACCTTGTCGAGCGCCTCATGAATGATTGCCGGGTGCACGGCGATAGCGCGGTTATTCGCTGGATTGAACCAGTAGCGGCCCGCGATTGAGTGAATGTTGCCATCGAACATTAGCCCCACGATTTTTCCGTCGACATCGATCAAGGGACTTCCGGAGTTTCCGCCGACGATGTCATTGCTGGTCGAGATGCAAAATGGCGTTCTCATATCCAGCTGCGCTCTCGCGCGCATCCAGCTCTCGGGGATTTTGAATGGCGTAGCGCCGGTGGCGCGTTCGAATGCGCGCTCAAGGTAGGTAAACGGCGGCACAGTCACACCGTTTTCCATCCATCCTTGCACCGTTCCGTAGTTCACCCGGGGCGTAAAAGTCGCATCCGGATACATATGGGTGCCATAGGCCTTGAAGCGAGCTGCCGCAATTTTTTCAGCCGCCCGGGTAATAGGTGCTTCCACTTCGTCTTCGTATTGCCCACGAATGGCGCGAGCCTCGGCATCGATGGAGCGCGCCAGTACGATCATTGGATCATTGGAGGCTGCAACCGCGGCTTTACCGCCCTGCCAGAGGCGTTTGCGAAAATTGGCATCGTCCATTTGGGTTTCGGCAATGAGCCGCGTTGCCAGGTCGTCCGGCGATTCCTTGCTCATCAGCGCCCGTACCAAAGGGTGATCCGGGCCCAGCCATTCGCGCATGCGCTCCAGCGAGAATGAGAGAGTCAGCTGCTCAAACTCAGGATAAACCGGAACCACCGCGTAGAGATCGTGCTGCATGCGCGGCAGTTCCGCATCGGTAAATTCTCGCAGGCGATCCTTATTGGGCTTCAGACGCTCATCGGCTGCCCTCACCAACAGTCGTGCATCACGAAAAAGTGCGCTGCCGAAGCCGGCTGCTCTTTCGATAAATATGTAGGGCAGGTAGAGCGTCCGTTCGCGTCTCGATGCGGTTGCGATTTCCTGCCACGGGTCGGGCCCACTGATATCGGCGACGGCGCGCAAGGCTTGTTCCGCCCTGGATTTCTCTTCCAGGAATGCGTCGTCATTGAGTGCCTCAAGCTCCTTGCGGCGCACTTTGATGCCGTTTTGCAGACTGTTCAACGGCGCCAGGGCGATGCGTTCGTCTCCGATGTTTATCTTGCCGAATTGGATAAAGCGGCCGCGCAACTCCGATGCGCGCAACAGCGTGATGGGCAAGGATACGTCGCGGTCGAACTCCAGTTGCGAGCGCGTTTGCAAGCGTTCGGTCGTACCCGGATCGCCTGAGACAAATACCAGCTGATTGGCGTTCGGGCCGGCGAAGTCGATTTGCAGGTATTGCGGCGTCTGCGCCGGTTTATTGTCCTCGTAAGCTCGAAGAATGGAGAAATCCAATGACCAGCGCGGAAATTGGAAGTTATCCGGGTCGCCGCCGAAAGCGGCAATGTCCGCCTCCGGCGCGAACACCAGGCGAAGATCCGAATAGCGCTTGTACTTGTAGAGATAGTACTGGCCGCCTTGGTAGAGGCGCACCGATTGGCACACGAGCTTGCCGGATTTTGCCCTGCCGCTGGCCTGCTCGCAGGCCTGCTCAAGAGAGGTCATCAGCTTTTTGCGAGCCGTGTTGGCCGCAATGTCGCTCAACCCAGAATCGGCCTTGAGTACCGCGTCAGTGATGTTTTCCGTGCCGACGAGCACATCCGCGTGCTGCGCGGGACAGCGTGCTTCTTCTTGGCGCGACGAGGCGCGAAAGCCGAGTTCCAGCAGACTCTTCTCCTTGGAGGACAATTCGGCAAGACAGGTCTCGATGCAGTGGTGGTTTGTGAGGATTAGGCCCTCCCGCGAAACGAAGGATGCGGTGCAGTTGGTCAGTCGAAGCGTCGATAGCCTGACGTGGTCAAGCCATGCAGGTGTGATATCAGCCCCAAAACCTTGTCGTACCGCGGTTGTTGGAAAATTATCGAAGGTCCACATCCCCTCATTGGCAATCACCGGCAGAGGCGCCACGCATGCCGCAAGCAACAGAAGTCCGCGCATGGAAACCTCGTGTTATCGTTGTCCGCCAAAGCCGGCGCAATATTCTACTGAATTGGCGCATATCGAAGCCCCAATTTAGGCGCCGGCCGAAGTGTGGTCGCGACGCAAGCGCCGCTCGCCAGCTAAGGGTATGTGAAGCAATTGGAACCTCAAATCGACGCCCCGCCACAGCCGGCACCTCCGCGAGCCGCGTTTACCTCGTTCGCAAACAGAGATTTTCGGATCTATGTCTTGGCGGGCAGTGCGGCGATGATGGCCGACAATATCGAGCATGTGATTTCCTATTGGATGATTTTCCAAAAGTTTCACTCCCCTGCGCTCGGCGCATTTGCCGTCGTTTCACATTGGGCGCCCTACCTCTTTTTTGCCGCCTACACGGGCAGTCTGGCTGATCGCTTCGATGTCCGTCGTCTGATTCAGGTTGGCATGCTGCTATTCATGGGTGTATCCATCGGTTGGGGAGTGATGTTCGCGACCGATTCGACGCAGCAATGGAAAGCCGAGGCGTTGTTGGTCGTTCACGGCTTGGCTGGCGTCATTTGGATGCCGGCCGCGCAAGTGCTGATTCACCGCATCGTCGGCGCGGAACAATTGCCGAGCGCGGTGCGGCTCAATGCGACCGGCCGTTACCTTGCGTTTCTGGTGGGCCCCGCGGTTGGCGGGGCGTTGCTGTTGACATTTGGACCCGTCAAGGGAATTTTTCTCAATGCACTCATTTATGCTCCGCTGCTTGTCTGGCTGATCAAGGCGCCCTATGGACCCGATCGCGTGGGAGCGCCGCGCCCGCCCGGAATCCGGGGATTCGCTGATATCTGGTTGACTTTGCGGGTGGTGCGGCAGAACCCGGTGCTGTTGTCGATGACGGTGCTGGTCGGCGCATCCGCCTTTTTTATCGGCAATGCCTACCAGGCGCAAATGCCGGGTTTCGCCCTGGATTTGGGGCACGCGCGTGCGTCGGATGTCTCGTACATGATCTTGCTGGCGGCGGACGCGGCCGGCGGCCTGAGCGCCGGATTGATTTTGGAAAGCCGTGGCCTGTTGCCGCCGAAGGTTAAAACCGCCTATATCCTCGCGATCCTCTGGTGCTGCGCACTCGCCGGATTCGCGCAATCGCACGCCTATATCGTGGCCATAACCCTCTTGTTCGTGGCCGGCTTTGTTGAGCTGGGATTTAATTCAATGGCACAGTCCTTGGTGCAGCTGAATGCGCCGGCGGAGATTCGCGGTCGAGTCATCGGCGTCTTTGCCATGTTTGCGAACGGAATGCGAACTTTCAGCGGCGTGTGCGTCGGTCTGCTGGGCGCCAGCATCGGTATCCATAATTCCCTGAGCTATAGCGCCATGGCGCTTTTTCTGTTGTACATCGCAATTCTTGCGGTACGGTTTTTCAGTCGACGACGGTCCGCGTTGGCGCCATCATGAATGCGGTCAGCGACAGCGAATTCATGCGGCGAGCGCTGTTACTTGCGCGACGGGCCGCAGATGAGGGCGAGGTTCCGGTTGGGGCGTTGCTGGTTCTGGACAATGAAGTCATCGGCGAGGGCTGGAATCGACCCATCGCCAGCCATGACCCGACCGCCCACGCAGAGATTGTTGCCTTGCGCGCGGGTGCGTTGGCGCTGCGCAATTATCGACTTGGCGCTGCCACTCTGTATGCGACGCTGGAACCCTGCGTCATGTGCATGGGGGCCGTGCTCAATGCGCGCGTGCCGCGGGTCGTATTCGGCGCCTGGGACGCAAAAGCGGGGGCTTGCGGCAGCGTCATCGATCTGCCGCGCGAGCAGCGGCTCGCGCATGGCTTGGACGTATTCGGCGGGGTGTGCAGCGAAGAGGCTGGGGCTCTGCTGCGGAAATTTTTCGAAGGTCGCCGCTAGTTCAAGATAGGCGCGCGGGGACCATCACCCCAGGCCCATTCCAGCAAATCTCGATAGCCCCGGACGTTGTCGACGTAGCGTACGGGCTCCCTGCCTCGCGCATAACCGTTTTCAGTCTGCGTGTACCAGCGTTCCTGTTCAAGCAACGGCAAGAACGACCTTACGTCTTGCCAGGAGTCCGGATCGCGGCCGGCCTTTTGCGCCAATACTCGAGCATCCTCGACGTGCCCGTAACCGATGTTGTAGGCCGCGAGCGCGAACCAGGTGCGATCAGGTTCAGGAACGTGGGCGGGAATCTTCTCGTATACCTGCCGGAAATAACGGGCGCCGCCAAAAATGCTTTGCCGTGCATCGGACAGGTCAGTCACTTGCGTTTCGCTGGCCGTCTCCACGGTCAACTGCATCAGCCCTCGGGCTCCGGCCGATGAGAAAGCGCTCGGATTCCATTTCGACTCTTGATAGCCGATCGCTGCCAAAAGACGCCAGTCCTGGCTGCTCTGCTCCGCGGCTTCGACGAACCATTGCTTATAAAGCGGCAGGCGGCTTTGCAAATGCTGCATGAAGCCCGGCCCTCCGGCAAATTCCGCATCCTCGGAGCGTCCATAGTAGCGATTCACGATGGTCGCGAGTTCGCCGTCGAGCTTCAGGCGCGTGAAATATTCGGTCATCTCCCGAGCAAAGCCCGGATCGCGGTCGCTGCTCGCCCAGGCGAGCGGGTGGTTTTCCGGGAAATCAAAAGCGATGCGCAGATCCGGATGCACATCGTGCGCCAAGGCGAATTCGGTCGAATCGGCAATGGTGTAATCGATGCTTCCTTCGGCCACACCATCCAGCAATGCCTGGGAACTGGTACTGGCATTTTCGACCCAAACCAGTTCCGGATAGGCGTTGCGCGCATCATCCAGAGTTTTCGCATGCGAGCTGCCGGCCGCAATCTCAAGATCAGAATTCCCGAGTTCGAACAGAGAACCCGGTCTTGGCGCGCCGCGACGATAGATCAGGTGTTCGCGCACGCGCTGGTAGGCAGGCCCGAATTGCACGCCGGGGACGGCTTGCATGGGCACCTTTAAACCTGCCGCGGCCAGGTGCGCCTGGCCGGAGGTCAGCGCTGCATAAACTTCGGCATAGGTCTGCATGGGCGTGATCTTGAGTTTTACGCCCAGCTCATCGGCGAAGCGCCGCGCAAGATCATATTCCGGCCCTTCCGCGCTGCCGTCCGGTCCGCGATAAAAGGCGAGCGGGCCCGTGCGCGTAACCACCCGCAATTCTCCCAGCGACTTGATCTGATGGATCAAGCCGGGCACCGGCGCGTAGCTGCTCAGCAGCGCCATCGCCGAAACTGCGATAGTGAGCTTGGTCCAACGCGGCCAGTTTGTTTTTATGGTTACTCTACGCACGGTTTAATAGTCCATTTGAGTGCCGTGTTGCAGGGCAAGTTCCTGTTCGACAGGCGAGCCCTTTTCCGATGCGCTAGAATAAACGATTATTTCTTTCCGCGAACCCTTGACAAACGCGTTTCTAGCCTGGTTGCCGACTGAGTCGGAACTTAATTTTGTTTAAGTTAATGCGGAAAAACTTAAGTAAACGACCAGAATTTTAAGTTAACTGGAGAGGTACCGAAGTGGTCACAACGGCGCCGACTCGAAATCGGATGGTCGGGTAATTCCGGCACGTGGGTTCGAATCCCACCCTCTCCGCCAAATAAAAAGGGCCTGTTTTTCAGGCCCTTTTTATTTGGCGGTGCAGGATGTGTGGACGAACCAACCGGGTTCGACAAAAATTGCGGAGCGATTTTTGGACGCCGCGGCTCTAGCCGCGGAGATCCGTAGCGAAGCGCAGGACGAGCGGCCGTCGCCGGCCGCGAGCAATCCCACCCTCTCCGCCACTTAATTTTCGAAGCGTTTCTGAGACTTGAGTCACTCAGGTCTTTCCCTACTGCCAAACTACGAGATGGCGGCGTTCTGGCCCTTTTCAGACCTGCCGTTCGCAGCGCCGATGAACGAGATCCCCAAGGTCATTTTTTCGAGGTCAGGGCTCAAGGACGGCGCACCTGTGGATCTGACGACGCGGGCGGTCGCCGATAGGAAAGCGCATCATTTGGGAGAGCAGCCGGTCGTCACGCCGACATCGGCGGTCCTCAAGTCCTGGGCTGAACCCACGCTGGCACGCGGCGATCTGGCAGAGGAAATTCTTCGAATGAAAGCGCAGCCGGGCAATTTCATTCTTGCGCATGGAGGCGCTCGCTTCGCGCGAAGCCTCGTTGCCTCCGGCCTCGTTGACGAATATCGCCTGGGCATTCATCCGGTTGTACTAGGCCAAGGCCAACCGCTATTCTCCGGACTGCGCAGCACCGTTGATTTGCGACTAATCAGCTGGACCCGCTACGCCGCTGGTGTCGTGGGAGCGGTCTACCAACCGGCATGAACCGTCGTGCCGCCAAGACGTTAGCATTAGAGGACATCATGCAATCACCCGGAGTCTTCCCATGACCCCCACCATTACCGCCTTTGAACAATCGCCTGATCGCGGCAGGGGACTGGCGCGCGACATGCGCGTTCGCTGGGCCTTTGAAGAGGTGGGCCAACCTTACAAGGTACGCCTCGTTTCATTCGGTGCGATGAAGGAAGCGGCGCATCGAGCGCTTCATCCTTTCGGACAGATTCCGACCTATGAAGAGGGCGATCTTGTCCTTTTCGAGTCGGGGGCGATCGTGTTCCATATCGCACAGCGACATGCAGGCCTGCTGCCTGTCGATGCCAATGCTCGGGCGCGCGCGATCACATGGATGTTTGCCGCGCTCAACACGGTAGAGTCTCCGATCCTGGATCTTCAGACGACCAAGTTCCAGGAGGCCGGCAAGTCGTGGTACCAGGAGCGCTTGGTGGCCGTCGAGGATCGCATCCGTCACCGGCTCGCCGAACTTTCCGCGCGCCTGGGCAATGCCGACTGGCTCGACGGTGCGTTCAGTGCCGGTGATCTATTGATGGTGACGGTGCTGCGCAGATTGAGCGCAACGGGAATACTGGACAAATATTCGAACTTGTCTGCCTACGTCGCCCGCAGTGAAGCTCGGCCCGCGTACAAGCGTGCTTTTGAGGCTCAATGGGCGGTTTTTGCCGGCAATCAGCCGACCGGCTGATCATTCACCGATGCGGAGATCATAAGCCATGACACAGACATATTCGGGCGGCTGTCAGTGCGGCAAAGTCCGCTACGAAGTCCAAATGGACATCGGCGAGGTCCTCGCGTGTAACTGCTCGCGCTGTGCACGCCTCGGTTCGTTGCTGGCATTCGCACCAGCGACCCAATTCAAGCTCTTGTCTGGTGACGCCGACCTGACAAAGTTCGAGTTCAACACGAACATGATCCAGCATCTGTTCTGCTCAATCTGCGGCGTTCAGTCATTCGCAATCGGTACTCACCCCAAGACCGGCGCAAAAATGGCGGCCGTCAATGTCCGGTGCGTGGACGGCATAGACGTCGAAGCTCTCAAAGTGAAAAGGGTCGACGGCAAGAGCCTTTAATCGCCTCGGGAAGAGCGGGGGCTCTACGAGCGGCCGGAGGCCGCTTTTAGCAACGCTAGTTTACCGCGTCGCAGGTACCAGTCGAATCCGGGTGATTTCCGACGGTACGCCGAAGCGATTTGGCGGGCCCCAATAGCCTGTGCCGCGGCTGACGTAGATCCACAAATTTTTTAATCGATGCAGCCCGCTGGAAAACGGCTGGAAAAAATGGATGAAAAGGTTCCATGGCCAGAACTGGCCCCCATGCGTATGCCCGGAAATTTGCACATCAAACCCTGCGTTGGCGGCAGCCAGCGCCGAACTCGGCTGGTGGGCCAGCAAAATCTTTGCGCCCGCGTCGGCGGGCGCGCCGCGCAATGCGGCCGCAGGATCGCTGCGCTGCGCGGGGTCGAAATGATGCGCACTTAGGTCCGTCACGCCTGCAAGGACCAGTGACGCGCCGTCGTGCCTCAAAACCACGTGTTCGTTCTTGAGCACGCGCAGGCCCAGTCGGCCGATCTCCTCCGTCCAAGCGTGTTCGCCGGAGTAGTACTCGTGATTGCCGGTGACGAAGTACGCGCCGTGCCGCGCCGTCAGCCCGGCCAAGGGCGCCGTGTGTGCCGATAGTTGCTGCACGGAACCATCGACCAAATCGCCGGTCACCGCAATCATGTCGGCCTTCAAATCGTTGACCTGCCGGACGACGCCTTCGACAAAGCCGCGTTTGATGGTTGGACCCACGTGAACGTCGCTGATTTGCGCGATCGAGAATCCATGCAAAGCATTCGGTAAATCCACCACCGGTATTTGTATCTCAACGATACCCGGCCGGCGCCGAGCGATGATCAATCCAGCCAGTGTGATAAAAAGTGCGAGATACAGCGTCGTCTGGGCGCTGCGCTCGGTCCAGAGCTCCACTTGGCCGCTGGACAGAAACGGATGGGCGCCGAGAAGCACCACATCGCGCAGTAGGGTTAGAACAAACAGCGAGGAGAAAAAACCCATCGCCATCAGACCCACCCACGCGAGCCGATCCGCTAACGTTCGATTTTGCAGGGCCCGGGTTCGCATGGACAACGGTATGATTAGACAGCACCCGATTAACAGTACGATGCCCACAGCAATGCCCGCGGGGCCTACGCCCAAGCCTGATAACAGACGCCAGCCGATGTATCCTGACAAGGTTAGGAACAGCAAAAGAGGGTGCTGAAAAAGGCGGCGAAAGCTCATAGTTCGGAGTCGGCTCGAAACCCTTAGCCTGGGGGCAGTACAATGCCAGTTCAAGAGCCCATGGAACCTATCGTGAATCTAAGTTTCGTCGCAGGCAGCAGTGAAGTGCCGTTGAAATACGAAACCATTGGGCGGGCGTTTGACGACACTGCGGGGCGTTTCGGTGCGCGTGACGCGCTCATCGTTCCCCTTCAACAGGTTCGCTGGAGCTACGCGGAGCTCAAGCATCGCGTCGACTTGCTGGCTGCCGGGTTGATCTCGCTGGGTTTGCAGCCGGGCGATCGCATCGGCATCTGGGCGCCGAACTGTGCGGAATGGGCTGTGTCGCAATTCGCCAGCGCCAAAGCGGGACTGATTCTGGTGAACATCAATCCTGCTTATCGCGTGTCCGAATTGGAGTTCTGTCTCAAGAAGGTAGGCTGCCGAGCTTTGATCACTGCCGAACGGCTCAAAAACAGCGACTACCTCTCAATGCTGCGCGCTCTGGCACCCGAACTGGATAGCTGCGCTCCTAACAATTTGACCAGTGCGCGACTGCCGCAGCTGAAGCTTGTCGTCCGCTTGGGTCAAACCGGTACGGCCGGGTGCCTGAATTTTGAAGACGTGATGCAGCGGGGGACATCTTCGGATCGCGAACGTCTTGCGCAGATTGGCATCGAGCTGCAGCCGGACGACGCCATCAATATACAGTTCACCAGCGGTACCACGGGGTCGCCGAAAGGCGCCACTTTGAGCCACTACAACATTCTCAATAACGGCTACTTTGTCGGCCGCGGAATTGGTCTGACAGAACGAGATCGGATCTGCATACCCGTGCCTCTGTATCATTGTTTCGGCATGGTGATGGGAAATCTGGCGGCGGTTGCGCATGGCGCCGCAATGATTTATCCGGCGGAAAGCTTTGATCCGGCGCGAACCTTGCAGACCGTTGATCGCGAACGCGCGACGGCGCTGTACGGCGTGCCCACCATGTTCATCGCTGAATTGGAAACGCCCGAATTTGCGCGCTACGACCTGTCGAGTTTGCGCACCGGCATCATGGCGGGTTCGCCCTGCCCGGTTGAAGTGATGAAGCGGGTCATCAACCAGATGAATCTTGCGGAGATCACCAATTGCTATGGAATGACGGAGACCAGTCCGGTCAGTTTTCAGACCGACACGCATGACTCATTCGAGCGCCGCGTATCGACCGTTGGCCGCGTGCATCCGCATGTTCAGGTCAGGATCGTTGACGCACAAGGAAGATGCGTTCCGCGGGGTGTTCAGGGCGAACTGCATACGCGAGGCTATTCCGTGATGAAAGGCTACTGGGATGACTCGGAGAAAACCCGTGACGTCCTGGATGACGCCGGTTGGATGCATACCGGCGATCTCGGGGCGATTGATGATGAGGGCTATGCCAATATCACCGGGCGCTTGAAGGACATGGTGATCAGGGGCGGCGAAAATGTTTATCCGCGCGAGATCGAAGAATTCCTATACCGGCACGGCAAGGTCCAGGCAGTGCAGGTCTGCGGTGTGCCGGATGTCAAATTCGGCGAGGAAGTATGTGCCTGGATTCAGCTCAAGCCGGGCGTCAGCAGCAGCGCGGAAGAAATCCGCGAGTTCTGCCAAAACCAAATTGCACACTACAAAGTTCCGCGCTACATCCGCTTTGTCACCGAATTTCCGATGACCATTACCGGCAAGGTACAGAAGTTCGCCATGCGTGAGCACATGATCATAGAGCTGGGTCTCTCGGAAGAGAAAACCGCCTAACGGCGCTCGAATTGCCGCGCTGCTTCAGCGCGGCTTTTGGAATTTGAGTACGAAATTGTCGCCTTCACCGATCGCGATATATTTGTCGCGGTCTTTCTCGCCCATGGCCAAGGTGGGCGGCAGCGTCCAAACCCCTTTGGGCCATTCCTTGGTGTCGCGGGGATTGGCGTTGATCTCCGAGGAACTCACCAATACGAACCCAGCCTTCTTGGCCAGGGCAATCGCATAGTCCTGGCGAACGTAGCCGCTCTCGGCCTTTGGATCCTGCGGCTTGTCGTTTCGCCCGCGATGCTCTTCAATTCCGAGAGCGCCGCCCGGTTTCAGGGCCGTAAAACACGCCGCCAGCGCCTGCTCGGCATAGCCGTCGTTCATCCAGTTGTGAAGATTTCGAAACGTCAGGATCAAGTCCGCCGAGCCCGGCGGCGCGATGTCAAAGTGGCCGGAACCCAGTGTCGTCTCCTGAATGGTGCCGAGCCGGTCTTTTTCTGCAGCGATGCGCGTGCGGAAGCGGGCTGCGCTGGAACCTTCTTCGCCGCCGGAAGGCGGCAGCGCGACGGTGTAGTGACCGCTGGATGCCAAGTAAGGTCCCAGGATGTCGGTCCAGTAGCCGCCGCCCGGCCACAGCTCCACCACGTTCATCTTCGGGTTGATTCCAAAAAAAGTCAGTTCTTCGACCGGATGGCGCGATTTATCGCGTGCAACGGCAGCGGCGGGGCGCGCCGGGCTTGCGACCGCGGCGGTTAGGGCGGCGTCAGCCGCGGAGGCGGCGCTCGCATACCCCAAAACGGTGATGGCGGCGAGCACGAGTAATGAGCGAACGCGCGAACTTAGCATGATGAGTTGTTCCTAAATTTCACTTGGGGGGATTATCGCCGCTGAAGGCTATCGGTGTGGCGCCTGTGACCGTGCCAATCGTGGCCTTGTCGCTGACGTAGAGCTTCACCGTGCGCTCGAAGCGCAGATCGCCCTGAACGACAGCGCCCGGACCGATGACGATCACGGGATTTTCGTGGTTGAATAACATACTGCTAGGCTTCTCGACCAAAATGCCGCCTTCGACGTGAGAAGTGCCCAAAATGCTGATGCTGCCGTTGACAGTCTTGATGCCGCCGGCCACGTGGGCCGAGTTCAGGTCGATCCTGCCGTTCACATTGGAAAGCGCCCCGGAAACTTCCGCTCCGTTTGCCAAGGTGAGATCGCCGTTCACCGAGCTCGCGCCGCCGGATACGTGGGCGCCTTCGCCGAGCGAGATGGCGCCATTCACGGTTTTCGCCGAGTTCGCTGTGGCATGCGCACCCAATCGCACGCTGCCATTGACGGTTCCGGCTGAGGTGACGGCGGCATTGTCGTCGATATGGATCGATCCATTGACCGTGCTGGCCTGTTCGGCCGCTTTTCCAGCCTGGATATGAACGGATCCGTTGACCTTGGTCGAGCCATCTCCGTCGACCGAAATGTCGCATCCTGAAAAGGCCAAAATTACCGCTACCGCGGCAATAATTCGATAGCCGTTCGCCGTGCTCATAAGGCTCTCCATTGGCTGATCCACTGCTACTGTACCAGCACCGTCGAGAACCCGAAACATCATGCCCTAAACCGGCTGAGATTCGTCTCGAGGGACTGGCTCCTAATGAGCAATACACATCTGCAAGAGAAATGACGCGCCCTTGGGAATGAATTTGTGAGGCCGGAGACGAATTCGCGTCCACTGCTTGGCCTCAAAGGGGCATCAAAAGTCGCGGCCTGGTCTCGAAGCCTATCCGCTCTCCGCTGCCGCGTAGGTCAGCTCGCCCCCCACGATCCGCGCCGGCGCAGTCATCGGATGTACCTTGGTGTGTTTGGCATCAAGGATGTGCACGACTTCGATGCCCCGTACGCAGAGCGCGTCGGCAATCATGGAACGGTGACAACGCCACCATACCGCCTCCGCGCACATGATTGCCGTTCGCGCCTTGCTCGCCATCGTCAGCAGTTGCGTCAATCCGTGCTCGAATTCCGCGCTCGACATGTAATCGGCATAGCCTCGAAACGAGGCGTTGCGCCACGCCGTATTGGGCGAATCGGGCGAAGCGCGACGACGGCCGCCCAGCGCCTGCAACCAGTGATAGCCGATCGCGTGTTGGCCGAGCGTCGCCGCAAGGGATTCCTTGCCGTACTGCGGGTATTTTCGCGATCCGGGAAAGCTTCGCACGTCGGCAATCGTCTGGATACCGGCTGCGGTGAGCAGACCCAGAAACTCCTCAATCGGGCGTGTCGAATGACCGATAGTCCAGATCGTCGCCGGCATTTTAGTGGGCGGTGACATCGCTCAATCGATTTTGTGCAACGCCGATCCTTTATGCATCGCGACGTGATCGGTTTTGTCGCTCTTGATCTCGTACTGCGGATCCTCCGCAGTCGCGTGATGGGTGTAACCCTTGTAGCCGGTGTCTTTCTTGTGCACCCGGATGATCTTGCCGGTCACGCGGCCGGCTTCGGAATTCCAGCATACGCGATCGCCTACTTTGAATTTCGCACTCATCTGAGTGGGCCGTGACGCTGGCTGAGGGATTACTTCCGTCGAATCATTCTAGTGCTGAAGGGTCGCGTAAACGGCTTCGTTGTTGTATGAATTTTTTTGTAGAGCTCGCGAATCTCCCGCATCGCCCGATGATCGGCATCCTTTACCGTCCGCCAAGACAAGCACTCAGCGATGATGTAAAGGCAAGTCAGGGCGCCGCCAACCAGCAGAATGCCCATCAACACGTATGCCGTCCTCATCGGTTCATCCTAGTCCCATTTAAGGAAAATTGGTGCGGTATCGACACAACTGGTACTGCAACGCGATAAATTGACAATTGTCGAACCCGATTTGTATACGTCGCGGGGTTCGTTGACCAAGTCGCGCGATAATCTGACACGGTGTTGCCGATGCGAAGACTTGAGATCGTCCGCGTGACAGCGGTCGGCGAGAACGCGATACCCGCATCAGGGCACTATTTGTCGCAGCACCGCGCCGATTTCTGCGTGGATGACGACATCCGCCCTGGCATCCATGTTGGTCGGCTCGCGGTTGACAATGGCCAGCGCGGCGCCGTTCGACTTTGCGAGCGTCGGTAGCGCCGCAGCGGGATAGACCACCAGCGATGAGCCGAGCACGATGAATAGATCGCACTCGAGCGAAGCGCCTTCGGCAAGACGCATCGCTGCGACGGGCATCGGCTGACCGAACGAGATTGTCGCCGACTTGACGATGCCACTGCACGCTCGGCATGCCGGGAGGGTGCCTTGCTCTAGGAACGAGTCGCTCAAGTCGGCCAGTTCGTGTCGCAGCCCGCAAACAAGACACGTGGCATAGCCGGCATTGCCGTGAAGCTCGATCACCTGATGCGCGGGCACGCCCGCATCCTGGTGCAGATTGTCCACATTCTGCGTGATCACATGGCGGACCTTGCCGGTGTCGACCAGGCGCGCAATGGCAAAATGACTTTCATTCGGTTTGGCGCCGACCCAGCCGGCCGTCCCGGAAAAGGTCCGCCGCCAAGCCTCGCGCCGCGCGTTTTCATTGTGCATGAATGTGTCGAAGTCGATCGGTTTCATCCGGCTCCAGACTCCGCCCGGACTGCGGAAATCTGGAATGCCCGATTCAGTCGACACACCGGCGCCGGTAAAGACGACGGTTCGCGCCGAATCGGCAAGCAGGGCGGCGAGGCGGGAGATCGCTGACATGGCGGCGTTAAGCGGCGTGCCAGGAACGCGGGGCAAGCATATGGCGTTCAATAACTCTCAATTAGCCGAAAGCAAGTATCGAGGCATTCTCGCACATCACGTGTGACGATCAGCTATTCGCTCTCTCGCACATTCGCGACCCCGTTGGGCCGAGATAATTCGGGGGATCTCAGTCGGTTGTCCGTCTCCACTCGCTGACGCGCCTCGCCCTTCGGGTCGCCGTCGGCAGCCCTCCGGCGCTCAACTTGGCCAGACGGCCAAGTTGTCGAACCCGTCTTGTTTATGTCGGGGGTTCGAACTTCGTACGTCTTACTAAGTCTGCCAAGCTGCATCATTCAGTCGCGTGGCGGGGTTTGCCGGCTGATGTGCCTACCGCATTCAGCTGCAACGCCAATGGGAACAAGTACCGGTGGTCGTCACCAGAAGCTTTGCGGCACCATAACCGGTAATCGCTATGGACTCCGTGCCACAATAAGACTGGCAACCAACAGCAATATCGTGACCGGTAGCCAGACAATCCGTTCCCACGTGCTCGGAGTGATCGCGTTTGCGACGACTCCAAGCGCGCCGTACCCAACGACGACCCAGATCCATTGCCTTGTTCTCTGCTTCCAGGGTTGCAGGAGCAGGCCGGCTCGAACAAGCACCACGAACGCAAGCGCCAACAAGACAGGCACTGATGCACCCGAAGCAATTCGCAGTTGTCTTGGGAGCGTACCCGGATGACTTCCGCCCCAGGCGAACTCGCCCCAAGGCATGCCGGCGGCCAGTGCAATTTGGAATAAAATTGTGCATGTGATAAGCGCGGTGTATAGACGGGCTGCAATAGTGGATTTCATATGCTGCGCACCTAGTGTAGGACCGATGCGGGTGCACCCGCATTCATCTGCCCCTCATAGATAGCTCCAGGTCGTGCCGTGCTTGGGTGAACAACAGCATGCGGCAAAGCGTACGCCAACGCACCGACTACATTCAGAATTGCGCCTACTATGCATCATGTGCTTCCTCGCTCAAAATCAGCGCGGACGAGTTAATAGTCGACCAGTAGGCGCGGCTAAATTCACTCAGGAGATCCTATGCAAACCGAACGACTGATGGTGACCGGAATGACCTGCGGCGGCTGCGCCAGCAAAGTGTCGCGCGCTCTAAACGCGGTTTCTGGAGTCGATCACGTGAAAGTATCGTTTGCGGCCGGAGAGGCGACATTCCGTTTCAATAAGCAACTGAGGTCAGTCGATCAACTCAAATCAGCCGTGAAAAATGTGGGTTATGGTGTGGATGGGACCGGGCAATCTAAGACTGTGTGCTGGGGCTGAGTAGAACCGTTATTGGCGGGGCACGCAACGCCGTTTGTCGGCCTCACCTCCTCGGCCGCCGAGAATAGGAAAAGGTATGAGTTCAAACATCGGCAAGGTTCCTAAGGACATGACGCAAGGGGAGGTGCCCTCGGTAGTAAAACCAGCGGGTGCCTACGATCTATCCCTGAAAGATCCTGTGTGTGGAATGTCGGTAACAATCCGCTCGCCCCACATCGCGATGCATGAAGGCACTCCAGTTTATTTTTGCGGTGCCGGCTGTAAGACAAAATTCCTTGCGAACCCGGCGAAGTATCCGATCGTCCCGGACAGTGTCCACGCATCCTCCGCGCCGGCACTCAAAGCTGTGATTACAGGCATGATCTATACGTGTCCCATGCACCCACAGATACGCCAAGTCGGCCCTGGGTCTTGTCCGATTTGCGGCATGACGCTGGAGCCTGAGACCGCGGCGCTCGATAGCGAAGATAATCCCGAACTCAAAGATTTTCGACGCCGATTCTTCTGGACCCTGCCATTAACCGTGATTGTGACAGTCCTCGCAATGGCAGGCCATCGTTTGCATTGGCCCAATGCAGCGATGGAGAGCTGGATCGAACTTGCATTGAGCTTGCCCATCGTTCTCTGGGCGGGAAAGCCGTTTTTCGTACGGGCCGTGCAATCGATGATTCATCGTAGTCCTAATATGTGGACCCTGATTGGCTTAGGTACCTCCGCCGCTTTTCTCTACAGTGTGATTGCCACGCTAATTCCGAGAGTGTTTCCCGCATCCTTCGTCTTGATGGGTCGAGTACCGGTTTATTTCGAGGCCGCTGTGGTGATTATTTCCTTGACTTTGCTGGGTCAGATTCTGGAATTGAATGCGCGCTCCCAAACCTCCGCTGCCATCAAATCGCTGTTGGGTTTGGCGCCTAAGACCGCTCGACGAATCAATTCTGATAAAACCGAACAGGACATACCGCTCGCGGACGTTCACGTCGGCGATACCCTTCGCGTACGTCCGGGCGAAAAAGTGCCAGTTGATGGCATCGTGCTGGAGGGCGGTAGCGCGGTCAATGAATCGATGCTGACGGGCGAACCGTTGCCGCTCATGAAACGCGTGGGCGACAAATTAATCGGCGCGACACTCAATACTTCAGGAGCCCTCGTGATGCGCGCAGAGCGCGTGGGCTCGCAGACCGTTTTGGCCAGCATCGTGCAGATGGTCACGCAGGCGCAGCGCTCCAAAGCACCCATGCAGCGCATGGCGGACCACGTGGCCAAATACTTTGTGGTGACGGTGGTAAGTGTCGCCTTGTTGACATTACTTGGCTGGGGGTTGTTTGGGCCTGACCCGAGTTGGGCCTACGGGCTGATCAATGCGGTGTGCGTGCTCATTATCGCCTGTCCCTGTGCTTTAGGTCTCGCCACGCCCATGTCGATCATGGTCGCAAGCGGCAAAGCGGCCACCCAGGGCGTTCTGTTTCGGGATGCTGCCGCGATCGAGAATTTCCGCAAAGTCGACACGCTCATTGTGGATAAGACAGGAACGCTCACCGAGGGTAAGCCTCGGTTCGAGCGGTGCATCGCGACACCCGGGCACACGGAAGATGAGGTGCTGCGATGGGCAGCAAGTCTCGATCAGGGCAGCGAACATCCGCTGGCCGAGGCTCTGGTCGCAGCCTCCCGAGAGCGCAAACTCGCGCTGGAAAAAGCCATTGGCTTTGAGTCAATCGCCGGCGCCGGCGTTCGCGGAACCATCGGAAACCGGCAGATCAGCCTTGGCAATTCCGCCTTGATGGCGCAAGTCAGTGTATCAATCGACCAGTTAAAATCGCAGGCTGAGTCGCTACGCGCCGAAGGTGCGAGCGTCATGTTTCTAAGTACTGATGGCACCCTCGCGGGGCTGCTCGCCGTGTCCGATCCGATTAAGGCAAATACCACCGAAGCATTGGCTGCTCTGAAAGATACAGGGATGCGCGTCATTATGGCGAGTGGAGATGGACTGACCACCGTGAAGGCAGTTGCGGCGAAACTTGGGATTGATGAAGTGTATGGAGAGGTCAAGCCGGCGGATAAGCTTGCACTCGTCGACAAGCTGCAGCATCAAGGCCGCATTGTCGCCATGGCGGGCGATGGCATCAATGATGCACCGGCGCTCGCAAAAGCGGATGTGGGAGTAGCCATGGGCACGGGCACGGACGTGGCTATGAACAGCGCCCAGGTCACCCTCGTTAAAGGGGATCTGCGCGGGATCGCGCAGGCGCGCCTCATTTCAAATGAGACGGTCGCAAACATGAAACAGAACCTAGGGTTTGCGTTTCTATACAACTCTCTTGGTGTCCCCTTGGCCGCAGGCGTCCTGTATCCGTTCACCGGTTGGCTGCTATCGCCGATGATCGCGGCGCTCGCCATGAGCTTAAGTTCAGTGTCTGTCATCACAAATGCTTTGAGATTGGGAAGGGCGCGCCGTGGATAGCAGCGTGTCTCTTAAAATGATCTCGATCTACCGCAAAAGGGTCAAACGGGGTTGGTGTCGCAGGGCACCCCATAGTGCAACTCCGCGCCCAAATTAGGCCTAAGATTTGGCGTGTTTTGATGCCAAAAATAACGTAACTGATGGATTTTGTGAATATTTTCTGGTGCCGGCTGAGGGCTTCGAATACACGCGATAACAAACTGTTTCGTAAGCGTTTATAAAGATAGATGAGACGAGTTACCCCGAAAAGTTACCCCGCGCGCACGCAAGAAATTGGTCGACGGCGTTGGACGCCCGTGGCCCAACTCGAGCATGCGATGGATCTCGCCGACGCCTTGAACAACGCTCCCAACGGTGTTACTTTAGTAATACCCTTTGTTGGGAGCAATTATGACTAGCCCTGTAGCGACAACGCTCAAAATTGCCGCAGACCTCAAACGACGGGTCGTAGCGGCAGCCAAAGCGGCTGATAAATCGCCCCACGCATTTATGCTGGAGGCGATTGAGCATCAGACTCGACTGGACGAACAGCGCCGAGCGTTTGTCGCCGATGCGGTGGCAGCGCGTTCTGAGGCTCTCACAAGCGGCGACGGTTACGCCTCGGCGGATGTGCATCGTTATTTCGCTGCTCGTGTTCGCGGCGACCGGGCGAAGCGACCGAAAGTGCGAAAGTGGCGGAAGTAGTTTACTCCCGACACGCGTTTGCCGACCTGGAGCGACTGGCCGATTTTCTCATCAAGGATGCACCACAGGCTGCTGTCACAGCGATTGACGTAATTCGCGACGGAATCGATATTCTTGAGCGACATCCTTTTGTCGGCCGAGCGTGTGAGGAGGGACTGAGGGAACTCTTGATCTCCTATGGCAAGAGTGGTTATGTGGCGCTCTACAGTTATGAGCAAAGCCAAGACGTTGTATTGGTGCTCGCCATTCCGTCACCAACGGGAAGCGGGCTATTCGACGTAAAGCGACCGCCATCGACCGTCGATACTGGGAATTGACCCCATCGGGCAACTGCCGGCCGAGTGCGGTCATTTACACGATCAACTGAAGCGCCAGTTACCGGACGCTCGCCGGACGCCGCCGCGGTGGCGGCAGATCGACACTTCAATCAGCTATCCTATTCCTTAATTATGTGTTGGCAGTCCGGGGGCGCGGGCGCGGTTCCGTCACGATTGGAGCACCCAGCGCCATGCTTCACGGATTGCGTCGTGCGGCGACCGATTCAGCAGATCGCCGTGGGCGATCACGGCGCGGTCGAAGTCCCAAGCGAGAATGCGCTCAATGGCTTTGCGCGCGGTCTGGCGATCACGCGTAAACCAGCGCAGCTCGGGAGCCGGCCGCGCTCGGCCCCACATTCCCAACACTGTCATCATTGCCCGCAGCGCGCCGTTGGTGCCCGACGTCTGGCTGCTGAAGTTCTCCACCAAGTCCACGGCTACCAGGGTTCGGCTGGCCCGGTGCAGGAAGTCGACCTCTCGCATGACGCGGTTGCCGATGAACACCTGATCCATTTGTCCGGCCCAGCACCAGGGCGGCTCGTCGCCTATGATCTCGTCGAATCGGAGATCCTTGCGCTTGCTCTGGACGTCCACGGTGCCGAAGGTCCGCGCGCGGGGGAAGGCGTGCTGAGCACTGGCGAAGTACAGGTGATGGCAGTTGCTCGGTGCAACAAGCGCGATCACTTCGCCGAGCTTTTCGATCTCCTCTCGGGTCGAGTCGTCGATCACCACCGGGGAGTGCACGCACAGACCACCGTCAAGCCGGAGCACCGTCATGCGCGTTCGTATGGCGCAGCCCATAATGCTCAACTGATGCTCCTTGATCCATACGAGATCGGGCACGTATTCGACGAGGAGCAGGTTCTTGATCGTCAATGCTAGGTATCCATCTGACTTGAGTTCGACTTCAGTGTACGGCAGCAGGCTCGTCGACGTGTCGGCGGCGTCTGGCTAACGCCTCCGTTGCGGCGCAGCTGAAGCCTGGTGCGTTGATCTGCCCAATAGCGGCCAGCCGCCGCTAGTCCATCCCAATGGCGTCATGGTCAAGTTCTCTCGATTCGCAATAGTTTGGCTGCCGGATCGGGCGCTGGTAGAAGGCTCGCCTGTTTTCTGGTGCCGGCTGAGGGATTACTCGGCGCTGCGCGCCTCGCCCCTTCGGGGTCGCCGTCGAAGACGCTGGCGTTCAACTTCGCCTGGCGGCGAAGTTGTCGAACCCATCTTGTTTATGTCAGGGGTTCGAACTTCGTACGTCTTACTACGCCTGCCAAGCTGCATCATTCAGTCCCGTGGCGGGGTTTGCGGGCTGAGGGATTCGAATAGGCGCTATAACCAATTGTTTCGTAAGCGCTTATCGAGATCATTGAGACGAGTTACCCCGAAAAGTTACCCCGTTGGAACGCGGATATTGTTCGACGGCGTTGGACGGCCGTGGACTCGACGGAGTTGAGCAAGGCAGTTGTCCCTCAACCCGCGAATTCGCGCCGCTATTTGTGGGAATGTTTATCGTTCCGCCGAATTGAAATAACGTTACTGCCGGCAGGCTTGCTAGTCGCGCGAGGCGCCGCGCCCTCGAGGAAATGCGGTGCCACGTTCCAGCGCTGACCATCATCTGTGACGATGCTCACCGTCTTCTTGTTGTAGCGCGTGATCAACCCCGTCACCTGTGGCCGCCCGTCGGGATGGAATGTGACCCGCTCGCCGATTCGGAACTCGAGCATGGCCTCGTGCGCGTCAAGCTGTCGCAGGAACCGCAGCCGCGCCACGATTCGGTGATTGAGATCGATCAGGTCGGATTCCGTCATCGCGTCTATATCGATCGGCATCGCACGCCCTCCTTATTTTAGCGACTCCAGCATCTTACGCCGCAGGATGGCGTTGATCCGGGACTGGTAGCCCTTACCTTGAGCCCGGAGCCAAGCCAGAACATCGGAATCGATTCGCACGGTAGTAGAAGTCTTGGTCGGCTTGTAGTACTTGCCTCGCACCGCATTCTTCCAGAAGTCCTCGGTCAGAGGAGGAATGTCGCTAAAGTCGACCTCGCTATCCGGCCGAGCAGCCAAAGCCGCGAGACTTGCTTTCTGCCTTTTTGTAAGGGGCGGCAGGTTCGCTAAATCGACTGCGTGTTTAACGAATTTCTTGCTCATATCGTCGCCTTTCTTTCCGGTCGGCCGCTCGGGCCGAGATAATTCGGATGATCTCGATCGGTTGTCCGTCCTCCTCGTAATCCCGGACGGTATGGGCTACCACGAGGAGCAAATACCCCTCAACGATCCCCAGCGTTTGCCAACGCTGTTCATCACCTTCAATGCGAACCTGTTCAGTGAGCGCGAACGGATCGGCGAACACCCGCAGGGCGATATCGAAGCTGATCGCGTGCTTGCGCAGATTGATGGCCGCCTTGGCGAGGTCCCACTCAAACCGCGTTGACATACATAAATGTTACTACATTCTGGTAGCTACCGCAATATGGTCATCGCGATGAGTTGTTAACGATCACGCCCGTCCCGATCAGAGTGCGGCTGTTTTGGGCGGCGCGCAATCCGACCGACATCGACCCGGAGACGCCGGTCAGTAGGACTTCTTGAGCGTCTGCAATTACAAGTTGAAAGCGGTCACTCGATGCTATTCGAGATCCGCAAGCCTGAGTGCGTCCTCTAGCTGGCTTAACTTCTCGGGCGACAATGCGCCCGCATATTCGACCAAGTCCGCTCGCGTCAGCGTGATCAGCCAGTGACAGTTAATGTAACCAGGTCGCGGGAAGCCGGCACGCAATACACCTTCGTGTGGAAGGCCTTCGAGAACACCTACTGGCACTTCGACCGCGTAACCTTGAATATTTGTGCTTGCGGGAGCGACGACGCGCATCGCCTGAATATCGGCCATTTCGTCAGCCGACAAAATCACCAGAGGAATCCGTTCGTCGAACGCCCACCAGACCTGGCCACGTTTTAGAATTGTACCGGTAGACATTCTGGGTTCTCTCTGTTTGTTCGATCTAAGGGCTGTCATGAAAGTGCTTTCAGAGTAGCAATAGATTGATGAGCGAGGCGAATAACAGCTCCTGGCCTATTCTGTTGAAAAACTCTCTTTCGGTACACGGACGGTTTTTCAGCATTATAGAAATGCAGCCGAAAAGCCGAGGAAAACACGACGTACGGCTGACTGAGCCAGATCGAGGGCGGAGATCGTCAAGAGCAGGTGTTCCCTCGAATCAGGGAAATCTCCGGCTTTCTATAGCGCTACGATTTTCCCGCCAAACACGCCGAGAGAGTTTTTCAACAGAATAGGCCGGTCGGCGACGTTCAATCCTGGCAGCTCGTGCTTTCTCCCACTCTCTCGCCACAACGAAGATGTGCTTTCCGAGTGCGGCCTTCAACTGGCCGGGTCCTTTCCTTCCGAGGCTAGACGTGCCCGGCCGCGCGGCGGAGCATCGGTGCGCGGATCGGCATCATTGGGATCCCTGATTGGGGGTAACTGATTTTTGTAGATTCAAGCTACCCCGATTGTTACCTTTTTTGCGCCCGTAGTACGGGCCTCACAATGGACGGTACTGGATGAAAAGTATCGACGAAATGGCACATTTCGCCGACCCAGAGTTCATTTTGGCGGACGTCGATGGAGGTTCTCGATAGGCATCGGCGATTTGGTCGAGACGATAAGTGCGATCGATGATCGCGCGATAGCTCCCCGCCACCATCCGGTCGCGAAGCTCGGTGAGGAACTGAAGTACCGTTGACCGTTGCGGCAGCGGAATCACCACCCGCTTGCTGCGCACGATGCGGGCCCCCAACCACGCCAGCAACTCTGCGACCAGGGGCCCATATCGGTGGTGGTGAAGATGCCGTCAGGCTTGAGCAGCCGCCGCCATTGGCTGATGGGCATCTTGCCGACTGCGTCGTAGACGACGTCAAAGCGCCGACCGAGTCGCGCCAATTCGGCGCTTGCACAATCGACCACGTGATCGGCACCAAGCGAGCGGGCAAGATCGAGATGTCGCGCTTCGACCGCGGCTGTCACTTCCGCTCCGCGATCCTTGGCGAGCTGCACGCCCGCCGAGCCGATCGCGCCCGACGCCCCATAGACCAGGATGTGTGTGCCCGGACCAACGGCAAGCGAGGTCATCGTGGCGCTGGCGTAGTATGCGCCTTCACAGAGAACCGCCTGGTCGAAGGCGATGCTCGCCGGCAGCGTCTTGATCGGGCTTAGCCTCCCCCCTTGCAGTGCTTGGAGTCCGCCAACTGTATCAAGCGCCCGAGGCGCGGATTGGCCTGAACCTGCTGTCCAAAATCCGAGCCCAAGTCGGCCGTCTGACTGATCATCTTTTGATAGGTGGGCAGGTCCTCTCTAATGACTCGCTCTTTCTCGACTTTGTCCTTTGCATCGAGCGTCTTTTCGACCGCATTGAGGGCGTGGCCGCTGACCAAACCTCCCGTAGCGAGCTCGGTCGCAGTGTCCGCCGCAGTCGCTGCGGCGACGGCTGTCTGAGCCTCAGCCTGCCTCTTCGCCAAGATGGCCTCTTCTTTCTTGATGATCTTTTGCTCTTCCTTGGTCGTCGTGGTGAGTTCGGCGACCTTTGTTTTATCCTGTGCCGTGTACTGCTGCTGCTTGAGTTCCGCGGTGATTTGCGCGCAGCTCATTTGATCATCGCCCGGGCGTTGCGCTGAAGGGTCGGAGGCCGCTCGGTTGTAGGCTTGCTGCGTACCCTGCAATTTCTCGCACGCTTCAAGAGACATGGGTGCGTTCGGCATGCCGGCGAGCTTCGCGCAGTCCATGCTGCCGCCCGTATTTCCTTCCGTCGATTTTGCGTTCGCAATGCTTCTGTGCCCGAAAAATCCACCGAACCGTGAACCACTGCTCGAGGGCTGCGGTTCGCCCGACGCGGCAGACGCAGGCTGCGTCGACGCCTGAGCCGTCGACGCCTGAGCCAGTGCCGTGCCTTGATCCTTGCCCTGCGCCACGGCCGCCACGGCGCCGGTCAATTGCTCGACCAGAGGACTCACGACGTCTTGTCCGTCCGAATCTGCTTTGGCGCTCAGCGAGTCGGCTTTGATGGGATCGCTCGACCCCGTCGCCATGAGGCGGTAGTCGAGCACCACCGTATCGCCGCGCTTGACACTTCCGTCCCCCGCGCCGATCGCGTTAGGCGAGATCCCGTGCGTGAGCATCGACAGCTTGCCGAACACGCCGCTGCCGGTACTGTGCTTGGTTTGGACGCGTGTATAAAGCACATAGCTGCAGTGCTTGGCCTGCAGCTCAGCCTCCAGGGCACCGGTCGCCGCGCTCAAAGGCACGGCTTCGATGGACTTTGCCTTCAGGTGATCGATCAGGCTTTGGCGCATTGATTCGGTCATCGCGTCTCCTTGCACTTGGCCGTGCGGCAACGGAATGCCGATGGTCACCGGGGCGGCGCCTGCTTGACTGAATATCAGCGCCATCGCCCAGACGATCGACCAGCGCCAGTACTTGGTGGACATGGTGTTTACCTCCGCTCTCGAGTCCGAAATGAGTCTCCCCATTCAAAGACGCGCAAGGGCGAGGAATTCGGGCTCACGAACCATGGATTTATTGGCGCACTAGGTGAATCGTGCCGCTCGCAAGCGGCGTGCTGATGTTTGCGTCGAACACGCCGTCTTGGGCCGGATACGACTGCGGTAGTCCCGTACTCGGCCACCAGGGGGCTGCGGCGGTTGTCGCCAGCGTTAGCGTACCGTTATCGCAGACAGTGGTTAGAGTCGCGGGCCACGCCGTTGTCCCGCCGCCCGTGATCTCGCCGGCCTCTGGATTGGCGCTGTAATCCACCGTCATCGAGCCATCGCCACCTTCGAAAGAGGCATTGGCGGCACCGATGGAATGATCAGCGGGAGAAATCGACTGCGAGCAGCCGCTGCCGTTCATCGCCGGTACCTTGACGCGCACCTCGCCGGACATTACGACAAAGTGGAGTACGAGAAGGGAATTGCTTGGATCGGGCTTCTGTTCGAAGGTGACGTCTGCGTGTATCTGAGTGCCGTCAATCTGGGTTATATCGGTGGTACCGCTCCAGATCTCCTGCGCATAGATGTCGGCTACAGCGGCGGCGATGACTGTCGCACCTTTGTTGAAGAACTGAATGGTCAGGGTGATCGTAACCTGCTGTGGCGTCGGCACGCTGTTAGGTGCCGTAAACGAGCCGGGATCCTTGATCTGTCCGAACTGCGCGTTTCCGCCCTCGATGCCGTTGACCGACCAGATCTTGTCCGCATCGATGTAGTTGTTGACGGAGCTTGGCAGCGGAAGTGCAAGTTCGGCATTTGCTTGCGCCAATTCGTCGTCTTCCTGCGTTACAGCGAGTATAGAGGCCTGGAAAGTTGTGTTGCTGTTGGTCTTGACCCGGGCCTCGGCTGGATCAAGCCGCACCGTTTCGGCAAGCGTCCAGTCGGAAAAATGGGTCGTGCTCACGCCCACCGTCTGTGCGCTACTGTCGCGCTGTTGATTGGGCTGCGAGTACCACATGCCATCGGCATGCTGCGTGGTAACGAACGTTGAGCCGAGCGCCAGCGCCTCAGCAGCCGACAATTGGAAGGTCAGGCTCACCGGCACGCCAAAGGTCGTGCCCTCGGGCTGCAGTCGGTACCCTAAGCCGATTCCATTCGGGGTGGTGTTGGTGATGGGCTGGATGCTGACGGTCGTTGCCGTGCCAAGCGCACCTGCGGGGATGTTGAGGGTGATGCGGCCGTCGGCCGAGGTCACGCTGCCGCCGGCGGCATCGATGACCTGAGTCGTGGCTGTCCCTTGGGGATCTCCCTTCGGTGCCGGGGCATAGGTGGGCACGAAGTTGTCGGCGCACGTCACGGTCACATTGGTCACATTCGCCTGCGCGATCGTGCCGGCGCCGCCGTTCACCGTGCATGTCTGAGCCGGGCCGCTGGGTTGCGTCTGAACCGTGACGGCGTATGCCGTACCCGACGCCTGCGCCGACGCGAACGTCACGGTGCCATTGGCCGTGACCGCGATATCGCCGGCGCCGTTGTACTGAAGCACGAGGCCGGTACCATCGAGCCCGCTGACGGTCGCGCTCACGGAATACATAGCCGGTGTAACCGGTGGAGCAGTGGGCGTCGAGCCCGAGTTCGCGTCTTCGTTATGGCACGCCGAGAAAGCAAAGCCGAGAAGGATCGGTGCAAGCACACGCGGGCGCTGAAAAGAAATGGCAACCATAATGGGAACTCGCTCAAGGGACCTATCTGTAGGACGCGGAAGACGCCCCAAAGAGGGCTCATGCGGACCGTCCGCTGCAGCGTTGAGCCCATGCACCGCCGCTTTCCGCGTCAGAAGTCATGAGCAAATCCAAAACTCTGCTGGCGCTGTGCGCAGGACTCCTTCTTGCGGCTTCCGCGAGCGCGGCGACCTACATCGCGCCGCCGCCGCCGGAGGCTGTGACGCTTCGCGGCTCGACCACTCCTGGCTCTCACTACGACATCTTTCTTTCCAAGCGATCACCCGATGAAATACGCGCCTTCTATGCAGCCAAGTTAGGTCCGATCGCGAGCCAAACGCACAGCGCCTACGAGGCCGATTCACCCGTGGTTCTTGCCTATCAACAGGTGGTCGACATCCTGTTATCGCGACATCGCGACGTGACGCTGGCGGATGACCTTCGGGTGAAGATTCAATGGAAACCGCCTGGCAACGGTCAAGCCGGTTGCACGGGTGACTTCTTCCGCGAGCTGTTTGCGATTTCGCAGATCCAGAAGCGGCAGACAGAGTTTGATGCCCTTTGCAAACAATACGGCTATCTACAGAACGCTTACTTTCAGCGCGAGCCGGATCCGCATCGGGCCGGTCAATGGATTGACGCCGACAAGCTCATCCTCGCCCGGGCGCATGAAAACCAGGGTGGGCAACAGGCGAAGGCGCTCAGTGCGACCTCGGCGCAGACCGCGCAGCGCATTGCCCAACTGGCCCTGAGCGGCAACGGCGCGGCGGCCAACGCGTTGGCCGGCCAGCTCGCCCGGCAGGCCACGCCGACCAGCAGCAGTGTGGCGGACTGGAGCGCGTGGGTGGGAATTCTCAAAGAAGGGGATGCGATGGGCTACCGTACTTGGATCATGATCCCCACGCATCCGAATACCTGGTAACTCAGTGCCGCGCCAATAGCTCCTTGTCCTTGGCAATGAAACCAGCATAGTCCGCGCTAATTTCAGGCTTCTTCGCGACGATGGCCTGTGCCGTCTGCAGCGAGGCGGCCGCCGAGAGCCGAGCTTCGCGCAGAAACGCCGCCCGCTTCTCCTCCGGGCGTGCTGCCTGGGCCGCCGACGCATAGGCCTGCGCGAGATCCATTTGAGCTTCAACAACCGCGGCGCTGATCTCGAGATCGCTCTCCGGCGGGTTGGGGGCCGCGCCCAGCAGTTGCATCGCGGCGCGGCAGTGATCCACCGCCTTCGCCGGATCGCCCAGTTCCGCCCACAATTTGCCCGCATTTTCTTCGCTCTCTGCGGCATCCAGCCACGCCAGGCGATTGGTCTTGTCGGCCTCGTACAGGGTGTGGAAAATGGGCAGGCTTTCTTCAATATAAGGCAGACCTTCGCGGGGTTGTCCCACGTTGCCCAGCGCGGCGCCCAACTCACCCGCGGCGACGGCGAGGTGCCGTTGACCCTCGACATTGTTCTGTGTGTCGGCCGTTATTTCCCGCATCGTGGTGAGGGCCTTGCGCAGCGACTCAATGCCTTTGGCGCGGGTGGCAGGATCGGCTTTCAGTTGATTCTCGGCCAGGTTCGAATACGCGAAGGCCAGATTGTCCCGGTGTTTGTATTCAGGAGCCTTGGCGACGATGTTTTCGTAGACTTCGACGGCGTGTTGCCCATCTTCAATGCCTGCGCCAGGGTCCCCGTGACCCGTGCGAAATTGCGACCGTCTATAGAATCCCGCTCCCAGCTTCGCGAGCACCTCGATAGAGTCGGGAAACAGCGCCATCCTGCGCTGCATAAGATCTATCTCCTTCGAAATCATTTCGAGTTCCTCCGCCGGCCGTCCCAGGGCTTCGAGATTTGCGCTCGCGAGATTGTAGGCTCGCGCCAATTGAAGAGACTCAGGCCGCGATGCCGGGTCGCTGCCAAGAGAGCGTTGCAGCAGTGCAATGGCCTGTTGAAAACTCCGGAGCGCGGCGGCGTGATCACCCAAGTTGTTGTAGCCGACCTGTCCCTGCACCCTGCCGACGCGCATGTAGGCTTCGGCAAGTTCCAACTGCAAGGCGGCATCGCCGCCCGGCTCGTGCGCCAGCAAATCCAGATAGGTCAGGGCCTTATTGACCAGCAGCTGACGCGCCTTGATGGAGCCGGGCAGCTTCGCGATCTCGTCGTGAATATCGAACATGAAGGAGTTGGCGAGTTGCCGAACGCTGTCAAAATGCCGTTGGGCGCGATCGCGTTCGGTAGCGGCAATCTTTGCCTGCCACTGCGTCGCAAGGATGCCCGCTATCAGCACGACGACCAGCAACGCGCTCGCCAGCGATACCGCGCGATTGCGCGCGATAAAGCGGCTGGCGGAATACGCCCAGGTGCGCGGCCGGGCGCTCACCGTTCTATTGTCCAGGTAGCGCTGCACATCGGCTGAAAACTGCTGCACCGACTGATAGCGTCGATCGCGCTCCTTGCGCAATGCCATCAACACGATGCTGTCGAGATCGCCGGCCAATTGCTTGCCGTTGAAGGTGGCCTCTGGTGCTACGTTAGTGCTCGGCTTGAGGGGCTCGGTATCGCATACCTCCCGGGCCAGCGCATACGGGTCGCTGTTCAAGGATCGATACGGGCTGCGGCCCGTCAACAAGCGATACAAGATGACGCCCAACGAATAAACATCGGTAGCCGTGGTGATCGGGCCGCCGCGAATTTGCTCCGGGCTCGAGTATTCGGGCGTCATGGCATGCAGCGATGTCAGCGCTTCCACCGAGCTGTCGGCGTCCAACACCTTGGCGATGCCGAAATCCAAGAGCTTCACGACGCCGTCGTTGGTGACCAGTATGTTGCCCGGCTTCAAGTCGCGATGAACGGTGAGGTGCTGATGCGCAAAGTGAACGGCCGCGCACACATCGATGAACAGTTCGAGGCGTTGGCGCACCGACAGACTGTGGTGATCGCAATATCGGTCGATGGACTCTCCCTCGATCAATTCCATGACGATGTATGGCAGACCCGCCTCGGTGATGCCGGCGTCTAAAATCCGCGCGATGTTCGGGTGCTGGAGCGCCGCCAGAATTTCGCGTTCGGCGCGGAAACGGCTCAGCATGATTTGGCCGGCAAGTTCACGGCGGATGAGCTTGATGGCGACGGCCTGCGGATAGAGTCCGTCGGCGCGGATGGCGCGATATACCTCGCCCATGCCGCCGGCTGCCAGCAGCGAAAGGATCTTGTAGGACCCCAGTATGCGCCCGATCCACGAGGGCTCGTCTCTAAGCGAGAATGCCGCGGCTGCAGGCGTCTCCATAAAGGTGCTCGACGCCGCGAGCGAAGCAAGCAGAGATTCCACCTCCGCTTTCAATGCGGGGTCTGCGGCGCATTCCTGCGTCAACAGCGCATTGCGTTGCGCCGGATCCAGTTCCATGCATGCGTGAAACAACTCCCGCACTCTCTGCCAGCGGGCCGTTGTGCTCATGATTCCGCCCCCGCCAACTCCCGAGACAACCACGCCTTGGCCATCATCCAGTCGCGCTTCACGGTGGCGTTGGAAATGTCGAGCACCTGCGCCGTTTCTTCGACAGTCAAACCGCCGAAGAACCGCAGCTCGACGATTTGCGCCTGCCGACGATCCAGCGCATCGAGTCGGGTCAACGCCGCGTCGATTCCGATCAGGTTCGCGCGCCCGGCTTCCTCGCCGGCGTCGCTCTGCGCATCCAGCAACAGGTGTTCGCCGAGCCCTTCGAGAGTGGCCCCGACGGCATCGAGACTTAAATTGACCCTGCCGCCGCCGCGCTTTTTAGCCAAACGCACGCGCGCCTGATCCACCAGAACGCGCCGCATAAGGTTCGATGCGATGGCAAAAAAGTGCGAGCGGTTCTGCCAGCGCGGCGATCGTTGATCGACCAAGCGAAGAAAGGCCTCGTGGACCAGCCCGGTGGTCTGGAGGGTCCGTCCAGCGGGCTCGCTGCGTAGATGCCGGGCCGCCATGTTCTTGAGATGTTCGTAAATGAGCGGCGTGAGGTCCTGAAGCGCCCCGGAATCGCCCTCACTCCAAGCGACCAGCAGCTGGGTGATTCGGTCATCAGGTGGTACCGGCATCGGTTTCCCCGCAGGTGGCTTGTTGCTGCCACTTCGATCTCAACCGGCAAAGTATAGCGGAACTGGTATCAGTGCATCAGCAAGCCCAGCTGTCGGACCACCCTACACCAGATCTCACGGCACAAGGTATCGGCGCAGTGATGGCACCTGAATGGCCACCTCGTCCGTGACTATCTTTGCAAAATAATCTGCGCCGTCGCGGCCGAGGTGAGTGTAGTCGAAAGCTCTGTTGGCCTTGGCCATGGAGTCGGCCACCGTCGTGGCGGGCTCGTGCGTTGCCGTTGCACCCGCCGCGCTCGTCATGGGGGGTGTTGCGACGCCTGTTTGTGCAGGGATCGACGTACCCCGGCCACGAACTGCCGTCGTGTCAGCGGGGTAAGCAGGACAGGATGGGCACCGGCACCAAGCGCAGCAATTCCACCGCCAGCAGCACCGCGGCCAGGGGCGTGCCAAACACGGCCGTCATTCCCGCGCAAGCGCCTGCCACCAGCAGCGCTTTGCGTTCAACCGCAGTGAGATGGAAGGCTTGCGCGAGCAGCGAGGCCGCCGCCCCGCCGGACATGATGATCGGTTCCTCGGCACCAAATGGTCCTCCGCTTCCGATGGCGATGCCCGATGACAGCGGTTTTAAGATCGCGATCTTCGGCGACATCTTGCTCTTGCCGAATAAAATGGCCTCGATCGCCTCCGGAATTCCGTGACCTCGGATCTTCTCACTGCCATAGCGCGCCATCAAGCCGACCACCAAGCCGCCGATTGCCGGCACGAGAATCACTGCAAGACCCAAATGGCTTTCCGCAGGAGATCGTTGCGCCAGCGACACCGACTGAAAAAAGAAAACGTTGGTGAAAAAGCGGATGGCGCCGAGCAACACGATCGCGGTCAGGCTGCTTATCACGCCGATAAATGCGGCAAACACGGAAAGTCTGATGAGCCGGCTGTCGCGCGCGAAATCCCCGCCCAGGGCCGGGCCTAGACTCGACCCGCGCTTAACGGACATCGGCCGCACGCGATCGGTCCACGCAGTCCTTTGGACAGGTCAATTGGGTGATCAGGATCGTCTCTCAGGTGTGATTCCGAGATATATCATGCTGTGATATGACGCGGCTGGCAAGCGCCGGCGCGCAATAACAATTAACGCAAATCTGAATTGGGCGGGAAGCGACGGCGTAGGGAGCGCAATTCACCGCGGTGCCGGCGCGCGAGATTCTCGAGCATGCGCTGTCCTTTTGCACTGAGGCACAGGTGCACGACGCGCGCATCGTCGGTGGAGGACCGGCGCGTGATCAGGCCGAGCCTCTCGCAGCGCGTCGCGAGCGCGACCACGCCGTGATGCTTTGCCTGCAGCCGCTCCGCCAGTCCGCTGATCGTTGCCCGATCTTTGAGCGGATAACCTCTGATTTGCAGCAGCAATTGATATTGCAGCGGCGTCAAACCGTGGCGCTGCACCAATTGTTCGCTATGCCGCATGAAGCGGCGAAGCTCATAGCGAAAATCCGCGAGCGCCCGGTATTGCCTTAAGGTCAATCGCACTCGGCGCTATGTTCGGTCAAACACGATGGTCAAATCGGCATTCCCTTGAGGCGTAGCCATCTGAACCTTGCTCGTCAGCACCTTGCCGTCCGACGACAGCGACATTCTGTCCGTGAATTTCAGCCCGACGGAATCCAAACTGGTCGTTGCAACAATATCGTTGCCATCCCAAACGGATGAGCACATTGCGGCCGCCCCGTTCAATTCGAGGGTGACCGACTTGCCGTCCGTGGTGATCCTCCGAGCGGTCGTCGAATCGTTGCCGGCCGCGGACTGCTCCTCGATGATGGTCAACGACGGGCCCGAGTGCTGGATCTTTCGAACAAATTTGGCGGGCGGCGGCAGCTGTCCAAAGTTGCTCTTGGCGACATTCATCACCCATTCTCCCGAGAAATTCGGCTTGTCGGTCGGGATTGCCTTGTTGGCGGCGACAGCGCCGGCGGCAATCGACAGCATTGCGAAGGCGGCGATCAATACTCGTTTCATCCGATAACTCCTGGGCGATTTAGGTCGAAGAGCAGTTCCCTTCAGCTATATAAGGCCATCGGCACGCAGGCGAGTCAACCGCCGAATCTTGGCAATCATGCGACAAATGCCCAGCAAATATCAGTAGAATCATTGGCGTGAGGCAAATCTACATCACCGGTTACGGCGGACCGGAGAAATTGCAGATACGCGAGTCGCCCGACCCGCAGCTCCAGGGCAACGAGCTGCGTATCCGCGTCAAAGCGAGCGGCATTAACTTCGCAGATATTCTGGCACGGCAGGGGTTGTACCCGGATGCGCCGAAAGCCCCGTGCGTCGTCGGCTATGAAGTATCGGGAGTGGTGGACGCCGCCGGACCCAAGGCCCGCCAGGACTGGATCGGGCGCGACGCATTTGCGCTCACGCGATTCGGGGGCTACGCGGACACGGTGGTAGTTCCGGAGACCCAGGTATTCGCCAAGCCTGTTTCGCTCACTCATGAACAATGCGCCGCGATTCCGGTGAACTATCTGACCGTGTGGCAGCTGCTTGTGGTGATGGGTGCCTTGTCTGCCGACGAAACAGTTCTCATCCACAATGCCGGCGGCGGCGTAGGCCTGGCCGCCATCGATGTGGCGCGCCATATCGGTGCCAGGATCATCGGCACCGCCAGCCCCGGCAAGCACGCCTTTCTCAAGGAGCGCGGCCTGAACGAAGCGATCGACTATCGCGGCAAGGACTGGTCGGCGGAATTGTCACGCCTGACGGGCGGACTCGGCGTGGAACTCATCATCGACCCCATTGGCGGCAGCCATTGGAAAAAGAGCTACAAGGCCCTGCGATCCACGGGGCGGCTGGGCGTATTTGGAATCTCCGTGGCTTCCGATTCGGGCAAGCTGGCATCGCTCAAGTTGCTCGGAACTGCGCTGGGCATGCCGTTTTTTCATCCACTGTCCCTCATGAACCAGAACCGCGGTGTGTTCGGAGTAAACATGGGACACCTCTGGCATGAGCCCGCCAAGATTCGGGCCTGGACAGAGACGCTGCTGCAAGGTGTTGCCGCCGGCTGGGTGCGCCCCCACGTCGACAACGCGTTTCCCTTCGACCGGGTTGGCGAAGCGCATGCCTATCTCGAGGCACGCAAAAACATCGGCAAGGTGGTCCTGACTCCTTAGCGCCCTCCTAGGACGCGCTTCGCACTCCTCTTGGCCTCACCACGTCCCGCGTCCTCGTTTGAGCGGCCCGGCTGAGGGATTCGAATAAGCGCTATAACCAACTGTTTCGTAAGCGTTTATAAAGATAGCAGAGACGAGTTACCCCGAAAAGTTACCCCGCGGTAGAGCAAGATATTATTCGACGGCGTTGTACGCCTGTGGACTCCGGGCCAATGCACCTATCGCGCAACGCCAATGGGAACAATCCATCCATTACTGACGGTCACGACCAGCAGCTTTGTGGCCTGCAATTTCCCGTCTTCGCGCGTTAACCAGAGTTTACACGATGTAATCCATAGTTTACACTACGGATGTGCGCGAAATCCTCAAGTCCGCGACCTTTGACGCCTGGTTTTCACGTTTGAAGGATCGCCAGGCGAGGGCGCGAATTGCGGCACGGATTGATCGCCTGACGCTCGGTAATCCGGGCGATGTAAAGCCGGTCGGCTCGGGCATCAGCGAGATGAGGATCGACTACGGTCCTGGCTATCGCGTGTATTTCGTGCAACGTGGATCGGCGGTCGTTGTGATCCTGTGTGGCGGCGACAAGCGGACTCAAGCCGCCGACATCAAGCGTGCCATCAAAATCGCCGCGGACTGGAAGGAGTGAACTATGGCGATGAAGAAGAGAATCAAAGAGAAGTTTTCGCGCTACGACACCGCTGATTATCTTAAGAGCGAGGCGGACATGGTGGCTTACCTTGAGGCATGTATGAATGAGGCCGGTGATGACCCGGCCTTTATTGCGGTCGCCCTTGGCAACATTGCCCGAGCGTACGGAATGGTCCGTCTGGCCAAGGACACCGGACTGACGCGCGAAGGCCTATACAAGGCATTGTCGGCTGATGGCAATCCCAGTCTCGGCACAGTACTGAAAGTTGTGAAGGCACTCGGGATGAAACTCACTCCTGAAGTCGCCTAGCGGCGAAAACCCGGCATTGGTGTAGCAGAAAAAGTTACGGCAAAGCAGTCATTCCCGAGCTGCGATAAGCCGGCGTCATTCTTAGCCCCGGTTACACAGACGGGTTACATCTCACAGGGCGACTCGTCATTTCTCCCCATCGCGATGGGGGCCAGGCGCAGTTTTTAATCCATCAGGCGGTCGAAGACGATAACGAATCAGGGCGGCCAATGCCTCAACTCATTTTGCGCAGCGAGGATAACTCACCCATCGTATACGCGGGTCACGCAGAACTTGCTTGCGTCTGCGAATCCGCTAAGATGCTTAGCGGACGTGGCGCTACGCGTCCGGAGACATGCTATGGCCGATGTTTTTCGTTCCTCTCGCTCAGGCCCCGCCACCGTGCTGGGCCCGCTGGAGGGTGAGATCATGAAGGTCATCTGGAAGAAAGACCGCGCGCTCTGTGTGGGCGACGTGCATCGCGCTCTCAATGGCCGCGGCCGGCCGATTTCCTACTCGGCGGTCAAGGCGGTGCTGAACAATCTTGCTGAAAAGGAGCACTTGACCAAGACCCGCGAAGGCAAGGTCACCTTCTTCAGTGCCGCGGTCTCGCGCGAGGCCTTCGATGCTCACGTAGTCTCCGTCGTGGTCCGCTCCTTGAAGCGCAACTACGGGAGCGTGGTCATCGCCGAGCTCATCGACCAGCTGGCCGTCGATCAAAAGACCGTTGCGGAGTTCGAGCGGCTCATCGCGCAACGAAAATCGGAGCTGAAATAATGAGCTGGCATGAGATCGCCTTTGACGCCGCCTTTTTCGTCATCAAAAGTCCGTTCCGCAACCTGTGGCCTTTGGTCGTGGCGCCGGCCGCTGCGGCCCTGATCAGTGATCGCAGCGCGCGGCTGCTTCCGCGCATACCGGAGGCCTCCATCCCCGCCGCGGCGCTCGCCGCCGTTCCGGGTCTCGTCGGTCTCGCGGTCATCTTTCACGCCATCAACATCGACCCGGTCATTACTTGGCGGGGCGTGGTTGCGCACCGGCTCACTCCGCTCCTCGCGGCCGGCTTTCTTGCCTATGCGATCGTTCGCGCGGTGCAGCGCCAGTCGCAGGCCGCGCGCCTGTTCACACTTGCCAGGCCGGCGAGGGGGCGCCTGGCGAGCACGGCCTCCCGGCTCGGCTTGCGGGCGCTCGAGATCCCCAGCGATGCAAAGGACTGCTTCGTGGCCGGTGCAATCTGGCCTACTGTTTTCGTATCTACCGGGGCGCTCGCGCATCTGGACGAGGCCGAGTTCGACGCGGCACTTCATCACGAGCGCGCTCACGTCACGGGCCGCGACACGCTTTGGCTGGTGCTTCTGGCTTTCCTGCGCGATCTCGCACCGTGGGGACGAGGCGTGGCGTTCGACGCTTTTCGCGCGTCCCGCGAGGCGGCGGCCGACCGGGTGGCGGCCAGCACCGCCGGCCCGCTCAACCTCGCCGCCGCGCTGATTGCGCTGGCAAGGCCAGGGCGCGAAGCCCCCGGCGCGGCGGTGCTGCCCATGGCCTGCGGCGACACCTTCCGCTGGCGCATGCAGGCGCTGCTCGACGGCATCTCACCTCCGGGCCCATCGAAAAGCGAGTGGGCCAGATTGGTTGGAGGAATCGGCTTCAGTGCCGCGCTTCTGACGTGGCCGCTCGTTCAGCTGCGACTCATAGAATTCCTCTGCATCGTCCACTGATCGCGCGGAGTTGCTCGCTTCAAAATATCTGCTAAGCTACTTAGCAGATTAAAGGAGCACCCGCATGCGACGTCGTCAATTCCTTCAATCGAGTGTAAGTGTGGCGTCATCGGCACTGTTGCCCCGATACGCCTGGGCCGAAGTGGCGGGCAGCGCGCCGTCGACCCTCGAAGTTGCGGCGCTCGATGGTGGCGCACGGACAGTCTCCTGCGCAGCGCTCAAAGAATTGCAAAGTGCGCTTTATGGTGCGCTCCTGTTGCCGCGCGATCCCGGCTATGAGGACGCGCGCCGAATCGTAAACTCCCGTTTCGACAAGCATCCAGCCTTCATCGTCCAGGCGACGGGCGCGGCGGATGTGGCTTTGGCGATTACGTTCGCGCGCGAGAACGGCCTGCTGCTCGCGGTCAAGGGCGGAGGTCACAATGAATTTGGCGTGTCCACTTGCGAGGGCGGCATGATGCTGGACTTAAGTCCTCTGCGCGCGATTCGAATCGATACGAATACTCGGCGCGCATGGATCGCCGGCGCAACGCTCGCCGGACTCATCGACCATGAGGCGGGTAAGCGCGGCTTGGCCGTGCCTTTGGGCGGCGCATCGACGGTCGGAATCGGGGGCTTGGCGTTGGGTGGCGGATTCGGCAAGTTGTCCCGACGCTTCGGCCTGACCCTCGATGCGGTGCGTGGCGTGGAGATCGTCAGCGCAGACAGTCGGATCCAGCGGGCGAACGAGCGCGAGAACCCGGACCTCTTCTGGGCGGTTCGCGGCGGCGGGGGCAATTTTGGCGTGGCAACCGCCTTCGAGTTCGAGCTGCACCCGATCCCCGAGCAGGTCTTCGCCGGTTCGATCTCCTTTCCGTACGAGCAGGCGCGCCAGGTGCTCGCCGCCTACGGCGACTATACGAGTTCGGCGCCGAACGACCTTTATGTGGAACTCTTTCTGGCAGCCCGCGCCAATCCGAACGACAGTCAGCTGAAGCTCAATGTCTGTTTCTCGGGTGCGCGGGCGGAGGCCGAGCGCGTTCTGCAGCCATTGCGCCGCTTCGGGCAGGTGTTGCGCGATGAGGTGAAGGCGGTCAGCTATCCGGTTGCTCAAGGCGCGGACGCTCACGCTTCCGCGCGAACGATTGTGGCCGGCCCTGCGACCGGTTTCTACGGCAGTGCGGGCTTCCTCGAGGGCCTCGGCGTGCCGCTCGCCACCGCGATCGTCGAGTCACTCGCGGCGTATCCCGATCGACATGTGAACATGCTGTTTATGCAAGGCGGGGGCGCAATCTCGCAGCCAGCGGCTGGTGCGACGGCATTCTCGCATCGCGGCGTCTCCCACGACATGGCTTTCGCAGCAAGTTGGAAGTCAGGAGAGGGAGATGATAACCAACTCGAATTTGCTCGCAAGACATGGGCGCGCTTGCGGACCTTCACGCGCGGGTTCTATGTGAACGACATGGCTGGGGCGGTGACAGCTTCAGAGGTTGCCGCCAACTACGGCGGCAACGCCGCCAGGCTCGCCGCCGTGAAGTCACGGTACGACCCGCAGAACCTGTTCCGTCTCAACGCCAATATTCTGCCCGGAGGTGTTCGATGATTTCTCGTATGGCTGTCAGCGCGCTTGCCGCGCTGTGCGTTGGCGTGAGTGGGGTCGCAACGTCAAAGATTCCCGTCTACATCACCGCGGCTGTGGCCGACCCGAGCCGGCCGGAGGCCGACACCAAGCGCGACGACGGTCGCAAGCCCGCTGAAGTTCTCGCCTTCTCCGGCGTCAAGCCGGGGGACAAGGTGATTGAGCTCGACCCTGGGCCGCTCTATTTCACGCGGATCCTATCGAATGCAGTCGGGCCAAGGGGGCGAGTCTATGCCTACATCCCTTCCGATCTGGACGAGATCTACAAGAAGAACAATATCGCGGTCCCGCCGCCGCCCGAGCCGCACTATCCGAACGTGACCTTCGTGTACGAGCCGATCGCCAAGGTCCACGCCCCGGAAGCCGCCGACCTCGTCTGGACCTCCGACAACATCCACGACTTCCACAACAAGCTGTTCGGGCCGGCCGACATGACGGCGGTGAACGCCGCCATCTATCGCGCGCTGAAACCGGGCGGCGTCTACATCGTTGCGGATCACGTCGCTGAGGCCGGCTCTGGCCTGCGCGACACAGAAACCCTCCACCGTATCGATCCGGCACAGGTGAAGGCCGAGGCTCTGGCCGCGGGCTTCGTACTTGAGAGCGAGAGCCAGGTCCTGCGCAACCCGGCGGACGATCACACCAAGCGGGTCTTCGACATCTCGATCCGGTGGAAAACCGACCAGTTTATTTTCAAGTTCCGCAAGCCTCGAGGAAGGACGGCCAGATGAAGATCGTGGAGGTTCTCATGCTGCTCCCGACGATGTTACTGCCGCTACTCCTTGCGCTGCTATTGGCGCTGTCGTGTTCTTCGCCGGCTTTGGCGCAGGTCCATATGGGGATCGATGCGAGCGAATTTCGCGCCCGTCGACAGGCCGTGATGGCCGCTGCGCCGGACGGGATTGTCTTGTTGCACTCTGCTTCGGCGCCAAAAAATTGGAGCGACGCCGGCTTCCAGCAGGACTCATTCTTCTTCTACTTCACCGGTCTCGAAAATCTGCACAACGCCATCTTAGGCGTCGACGGCCTCAGCAAGCAGACCTGGCTCTTCGTCCTGCCGCCGACCAACGGGCGGCAGCAGCGCATTTCCGCCGCCCTCACCGGTTGGGATGCGGCCTATCTTCAACCCGGCGCAGAGACCGGGCAGCTCTTAGGTATAGACCATGTCGTGCCGTGGGTGGATTTTGCCGACTTCATCGAGGCGAGGCGCAAGGAAAGTCCTGGGCTCGCGCTCTATCTGGATCAGGGCGGCGAGGGGAAGATGGTCGCCGACGTCAGCAACCCGCCGGGCCTGGCACCGATCGAAAACCCGTTCGTCCTGTGGACCGCCGCGATCAAGGCCAAGTGGCCCGACGCAAATGTCGTGGACGCTGCGCCGGTCATTAAGCCCATTCGTGCAGTGAAGAGCGTTGCCGAAGTCGCGCTCCTCCGGCAGGCGGCGATTTACACGGACGCAGGCTTCCGCGCCGCCATGGCCGCTATCGCACCGGGCCGTACAAACCACCAGATCGAGGGCGCGGCGGTGGAGGCTGCGATGCGCGCCGGAGCTGACAGCCCCGGCATGTGGCCGGAGCTGAAGAGCGGCCCGGTCTCAGGCGCCACGATCTTCCAGAAGTTCTGGGACTATCACCTGCAGAACCGCACTCTGCACGCCGGCGAGACCGTGCTGATCGACTTGGGCTTCAACCACGAGCTCTACAAGGGCGACGTCGCGCGGACCATACCGGTCTCCGGGCGTTTCACAGCGGACCAGGCCGAGGTCATCGACTTCATGGACGAGGCCTACCAGGCCGGCCTGCGTGTCATGCGCGACGGCATCAGCGGCGATGAGGTCATCCAGACTTCGATCCGTTATGTCACCGATCATCGCCAGGCACTTCGCTCGGAGCTGGCCCGGCGAGCCGCTGCCGAACTCCTCAAGCCCGGCGTGTGGGTGATGTACAGCCATGGCATCGATGCGGTAGAGATATTTCCGGTCAAACAGATGCACACCGGAAACACCATCGCCTACGGACCGGATTTCAATGTTGATGGGGTCGGATTCTACGAGGAGGACGTAAGCCTGATCACGCCCAGCGGCCACGAGCTCATCAACCCCGCACTGCCCTACAAGGCGGCCGACATGGAGCGGACCATGGCGCGTTTGAAGCGATCTTCGCCAACGCGTTAGGGTTTGACATTCTGTTGGCGTCGACGCGTCGTGAGCGGTGCGAAGGCTAGTATGTGCATTGACTCATTTGAGATCTGAACACGATGCTGATCGAGAAGTCATACGAAGTTGACGGGGTTCGGCTAACCGGATTTCTTGCGGACGGCGCGGCCGGTGCAAGCGTTCCCGGTATTCTCATCGCTCACGAAGCGCCCGGAGTCACGATCCATGTAAAGGACAGAGCTAGAATGCTTGCGGACGTGGGCTACGTTGCTTTTGCGCTTGACATGTATGGGCAGGCCGGCCTATCTCTCGACGATTCCCGGCAGCAGTCGCGTCTTCTGATGGCCGATGCTGCCCTAATGAGGCGGCGAGCGCGGGCAGCCCTCAACGTTCTTGCGGCGCATGCACACTGTGACTCTTCGAAGCTGGCTGTGATCGGATTTTGTCTGGGAGGAGTCGTCGCGCTCGAGTTGGCACGGGATCGGGCGCCTCTTCGCTGCGCTGTCGGCTTCCATCCGGGATTCAAGCGGCCGTCGGGCAGCACGACCGGGGCCATCGATGCAAAGGTGTTGATGATGATCGGCGAGGATGATCCGATTGCGGCGGAAGAGGATCGAGCTGCCTTTGTAAAAGAAATGAAAGACACGGGCGCGGATTGGCAGCTTCACGTGTTTGGTGGCGTAGGACACAGCTTCACTAATCCGGACATTGATGCGCTGGGCTTTCCTGGATTTAGTTACAACGAACAAGCGAGTAGCCGAGCTTGGAACATCATGCTGGCATTGTTTGACGAGGTCTTCGAGCCCCGTGGTAGATGGACTTGAGACATGGTTAACGCCAATTCGAGCGGATCATCGGGCTCTTCAGGCCTTGGCGCATGGTTGTCTGCGATCGCTTTTTGGATTGCGGGCTTTGCGACCATCGCGGTGGCAATGGGATGGATTTCATCCCCCACCCCAAGCGCTCCAGGTACCGCGTTGGGTTGTTGTGCTGATAGGAGTTGCATTCGGGGCGAATGGATTCGCGCCTATCGCCACGCGAGTAGGGCGACGTGGGTATCTCAAGCTGCGGCTATCGTGGCATTCGCTTCGTTGACGGCGATCGTTAACTGGGTGGCCTTCGGACCCGGGCCGAGACAGTTCTCCGGCAAAATGTCGGTTGGCGGATTCGCAATTTCGAATCCATCAAGCGCAGAAATCAGCGGCCGCGTTATGTTTGGCATTGGCGCTGTCGTCTTGGATTTGATCGTGCTTGTCGTGTTAGCGAGCCGGTTGCGGCGCAAAAAAAATTGAGCGCTGTGCATGCATGGGGGTGCCGGCCGCGCACCTTGCGTACCGCGGAATCTTCCGTGCGATCAAGGTCAGTCTAGATCGATCTTCGATCTATTCCGAATCTCCGCTGGCCGGGCCGGGCGCGGTGGCCCGTGCAGATCACGCTCACGGGCGTTCTGTTTAACCGCCCCGCCAGAACGGCGGGGGCCATGATGTCTAGATAGTCGATCGCAGATTAATGGCCCACCTGTATCGTTACTGTTACCGCCAGCCCAGCTTCGGGACGATTGCTCAAGACCAGATTACCACCATGAGATTTCGCGATTCGATCCACAATGGATAGTCCAAGCCCGGCACCCGATTGCGTTCCCCGCGCAATGTTTTCGCGAGCGAATGGCTTTATGAGGCTGTTCGGATCGATCGATTGGATACCAGGCCCCTGATCGAGCACGCTTAATGTCACGATGCCGTCTTGGTAACTCGTGTACACCTCGATGTCGCCGTCGCCGTAACGAGCCGCGTTGTCGACCAGATTAGTGACTAAGCGGCGAACGGCAAGCACACGAAAATCGAATTTCGGAATCCTCGCCAGATCAGAGTGCACAGCTTTGCCGACGGCGACATAGCGTTGACAGACTTCAGCGACGACTTGGTTGAAATCCCCCGGCACCGGCTCCTCATCCTTGCCGGTCTTCGCGTAGTCCGCGAACTGTACCAGAATGCCGTTCATTTCCTCCATATCCTGGATCATGCCAGGGATCTGATTCACGTCCGGTTTGATTTCCATCAGTTCAATGGCAATTCGCAGGCGAGTGAGCGGCGTCGATAAATCATGTGAAATTCCCACGAGCATGAGACGCCGATCCGACTCGAACGCTTCAAGATTCAGCGCTAGCTGATTAAATCCGCGGCTGAGATCGCGAATTTCGTCTGGACCCGACTCGGGTAAAGGTGGCGGCATATGCCCATCGCCAAGAATCCGGGCCGCGCCTAGCAGGCTCTGCAGTTGGCGTCGCAACCAGTAAAAGATGATATAGACGCCAACCGTGCAGACTACAAGGCGAACAAGGCCCATTCGACATCCACCAAGAATCTCAAGACGCCCTTCGGATGATAAATCCGGTACGCCGACGTATCGCTCGTAAACCGCAGGACGGACCAACTCGAACCACAGGACATTGTTTAGGACCAGGATGACGGTCAAAAACAGTGCATTGCGCCCAACGAGGGATTTAGGCAGCAACCTCATGTCGTCGATGCATCCGGCACGAAAACGTAGCCGAAGCCCCAAACGGTTTGTATAAAACGCGGTTCGGCGGATCGGCTTCATCAAACGACGTAGCCGGGAAATTTGCACATCCATACTGCGATCATAAGCACCGTGCTCGCGCCCGCGCGCGAACTCCATCAGCTTCTCCCGAGACAGCGGCTTGCGCGGGTGACGCACGAGGCCTCGAGACGGCGAACTCCCCGGTCGTCAAGGAGAGCAGTTCTCCGGCCTTTGCAAGAGTACGCGTGCCCAGATTGAGCTCAAAGACACCGAAGCGGATAACGACATCACACTCCGCCGGCGCGCGATTGGGGGCTTGCGATCGCGGCGCAAAATGGCGTTTATGCGCGCCACCAATTCGCGCGGATTGAAGGGCTTAGCCAGATAGTCGTCTGCACCCATTTCTAGACCGACGATCCGGTCGACCTCGTCACCCTTGGCGGTGAGCATGATGATGGGAATCTCAACGCCGGTGCCTCGCAATCGACGGCAGAGGCTCAATCCATCCTCGCCGGGCAGCATGAGGTCAAGCACCAGAAAATCGATCTTCTGCTTCGGCAATAATCGGCTCCAACCTGCTCGCTGTCGGCCGCCGTGGTGACAATAAATCCGACCTCCTGGAGGTAGGTCTGCAGGAGCGTGCGCGTGCAGCGATGACGTTCAACGATGAGAAAATATTAACGGGTACGCGTTTCATAGGGGGTTCAAGTATAACGCTACCATCGCCACGGAACTCGGGCGGAAACAATCATTTACATTTTGCCCGGCGGCTGAAACAGCCTATTTACAACTTTCCCCCTACGATGCATCGACTTCCACGGACAGAATCATGGCATTCCGAGCGCCTGCATCAATGCAACCTCATCTCAATAGTCCAGGGCGACGGCCGCCAGTACACCGCGCTTAGGCTGGCGATGCTGTTTCACTGGTCGATTGCTGCGCTCGTTATCTTTGAATTCACCTCCGCCTGTTCCTTCGGCCACTTCAATCCCGGCGATGCCGCCTATTTTCGCGCCGCTTACCGCATGCGCGCATGTTGGGCGGCATGGCGCTGCTTGCCTTAAGCTTCCTGTGCGTGACATGGCGACTGCTGCACGCCTATCCATCGCTGCCGCGCGACATGCACGCAGTGACTCGCGTTGGCCAAGGCCGCCCACATCCTGCTGTACGTCTTTATCATTGCGGTCCCCGGTGACCGGTTGGGCCATCCTCTCCGCACGAAACTCGCACGCCGTCATTGTCGGCAAGCTCAGCTGGCCCAGCATCGCC
>CAVSVK010000011.1:0-580801 GCA_963731465.1 uncultured Gammaproteobacteria bacterium | reverse complement strand
TGAGTAAATGGGCAGGGTGAGCGCTTTACTCAAGCAAATGTGCGCGACTTTGGGCACGGCGACCTGCGCGACATCCTGGCCGGCATCGACGCGGCCGCAAAGGTTGCGCCCATCGACACGGCGCGTCTGGGGTTAACCGGCGGAAGCTACGGCGGCTTCATGAGCATGTGGGCCGTGACTCAAACCAATCGATTCAAAGCCGCGGTCGCGGCCGCCGGCATCAGCGACTGGCTGAGTTACTACGGTGAAAACGGCATCGATGCCTGGATGATTCCTTACTTCGGCAAGTCAGCGTACGACGATCCTGCGGTTTATGCGGCCTCATCGGCCATTGATTACATTCACAACGTGAAGACGCCCACCTTTGCGTACGTCGGCGAGCACGATATCGAATGCCCTGCTCCGCAGACCCAGGAATTCTGGCATGCGATGAAGGCGATGAATGTGCCGACCTCCATCATGATCTACCCCGGCGAAGGTCATGGCCTGCGGGACCCCGCGCATCTTGCCGATGCGGAACAACGGACGATTGCCTGGTTCGACAAATATCTGAAATAGGGCAGAGGGGCGCTTGGCACGTCGCTTGCAATTTCCGGCGGTATGAATGCAGCACCGCCGGTTCTTCAAGCACAGTCCTTAAGCGAGGCCGTCCAGCCCGATGCGCAGACTGTGGCCGCATCAGCGAGCCCGCGCACGGGAAGCCAGGATTTCGCGGCGGCATTGAGCGATGCGGGCGGTAAGCCGGCGCGCAAAAGCGCGGCCAGCAAGCAGCAGAATTCGGCCCAGAGCGGCAGTTCATTGCCGGCGCCCGGCATTCAGCCGCCGCCCGCGCTTGGCTGCCCGCCCCCGGCAAAAACGGACATTTCGGCCCCCGGAAAGCCCGGGGTCGCCGGCACTCCGGCGCCCACCGGGCCCGCCGCGGTCGCGAGCGGCCCGTCCATCCCCAGCGCTGCGCCGGCGAGCGCACCGGCATCAGCGGGTGCAAATGCTGCCGCAACGGCCGCCGCGGCCAATGCGAACGGGGCGGCGACAACGTTTTTGACGGCAGCGAATCTTGTTCAAGTGCCAGCGCCAGTGCCAGCGCCAGCGTCAGCGCCGGCCGCCGCGGCGCTACCCGGCATTGCAGATTCGTCGGGAACTGCGGCCGCGCCGGCCCCTGCGCCGCCGCACGCCGACTTGGGAACACCGGCAACCCCCGGACCCTCGGCTGCTGCCGTTAATTCACTTCCTGCCGTCAAGCCAGGTAGTCCCCACTTGAGCGGCACCGGCACCGCTTCAAGGCCGATTGCATCCGGCGATGCGGCGCCGTCTTCCTCTGATCCCGGTACGCAGAATGATTCAACATTGAGCGGCGCGGCTGCGGTGACCGGCACCGATGCCGCTGCTGCCCAAGCGGTCATGGCGGCGGCGATTGCACAGAGCACGAGCGCTCCTGCGTCGCAGACGGCTTTCGCCGATGATCTGGCCGTGCCCGGTACCGGGGTTTCACCGGGCGCTGCCGGCCCAAGCGATGCCGCGGCAGCCGCGCCGGTTGCGCCGGCCGCGGCGCTGGCGCGCGCAACCGCCGCAGCAATGTCGGCGGCCATGAGCGCTGCAACGGCCGCATCCTTTCAGGCGGTTTCCGATGCCGCCGGCGTCGGCACAGCCGATAAGCGCTCGCACGCCAGCGGTCCCGACGCGCTCGCCGGAGCGACGAATGACGGCAGTGCCGGCGCCGCGCAACTGCTGACCTCCAACAGCTCAAGCGACACGCCGATGCCCACATTCAAAGTCGCCGCCGGCGTGGACACTGCGCAATTCGGGCAGGGGGTCGCGGATCGAGTGGCGCTGATGATGGACGGCAATTTGACCAGCGCCAAACTGCAGGTCAATCCACCGGCGCTCGGGCCCATCGAGGTTCGCATCGCCCTGCAAGGCGGGCATGCGCAGGTTTGGCTGACGAGCCACAGCGCGTTAACCCGCGACGCGCTGGAGTCGAGCTCATCGAAACTGCGTGAAATGCTGGGCTCTCAGGGATTTTCGCAGGTGAGCGTCGATATTTCGCAGCGATCATTTCAAGAACGCTCGCCGCCGTCGCAAGCCTACGAAACCGCGCCTTCGATCAGCGATGTCTCCGCCCTGGCCCACGCACCCGTGTCGATGTCGCGGAGCGCGAGCGGCCTGCTCGATGCCTACGCTTGAGACGGCGGCTCGGTTCAGATCATGCCGCCGTTGATTGAAATGATTTGCCCCGTGATGTAGCCGGCGTCGCGCGAAGCCAGATACGCCACCAAGCTCGCGACCTCGTCCGGCGAACCGGCGCGCTTCATCGGCACCATGTTATTGATGGCAGCATCATCGAAGACCGCGTGGCTCATGCCGGCGGCAATGATGCCGGGCGCAACGGCATTCACCGTGATGCCGCGGCTTGCCACCTCGAGGCTCAACGCCTTGGTGGCCGCATGCAGCGCTCCTTTCGCCGCGGCGTAATTTACCTGGCCTCGATTGCCGAGGAGCGCCGCCACCGACGTAATGCTGATGATCCGTCCCCAACGGGTGCGGATCATGGGCAGCATCAAGGGTTGAGTGACGTTGTAAAATCCATTGACCGTCAGGTCGATGACGCGATGCCATTGCTCCGGGCTCATGCCCGGAAACACGGCGTCGTCGTGCACACCGGCGTTGTTGACCAGCACCTGGATCGGCCCTTCCTCGAGAATCTGATCGATCGCTGTGCGCGACGCAGCCGCATTGGTCAGGTCGAACTGCAGCGCGCGCGCCCGGCCACCTGCGCCGATGATCCCCGCGGCGATCGATTCGGCGACGGCGATGCCGCGGTGCGCGTGCACGTATACAAAGTGGCCTTGCGCGCCCAGAGCCCGGCAAATCGATGCACCGATTCCACCGCTGCCGCCGGTGACCAACGCACGAGTCGTGATTTCATTCATAACCGCAACCGTCGGCCGGCATCCAGCACCACCGAGGCGCGGCCGCCGAGCAGGGTTTTGTCCTTGTCGCGCAACTCGAATTCATACATCGCGGTGAAGCTGTCTCCGGCCAGGTGCGTGACTTCGCAAATGAGATCGGATTCGATGTCATCCAATCGTAAGACTCGCAGCCGGACATCGCGCACACTGGCGAGGAGGCCGACTCGAGACGCACTGATTGCGTTCGCGCCCGGCGCGGCGCTCGCCAGCGCCCCGTGCAGCGCCATCGCCTGGGCGGCATATTCTATACCGCAGGCAATTCCCAGACGCGCATCCGAGCGCAGCGGATTGTCGAGCGCACGGTGGGTGCCGGTGCGGCAGCGCAGGTGATGAGCATTCCAGGCGATGACTTCATCAAGCAGACACATCCGGCCCTGATGGGGAATGCGGGCTTCGATCCATGCCCGGTTCATACGCACGGTTGCACTTGCACCGCGGCGCGTGACACGTCCAGATAGTCGAGAATCGCCCGGCCCGCGCCGCCGCCGGCGAGCAGCCGCATCAGCGGCAGTGAACGCGCGGCGGGGACGGCCGTCCGCAGCGCCTCGAGTTCCGGATCCGCCATCCTGTCGGCGCTCTCATCCGTGAGCGTCACCTCGATGCTGGCCATCGAACTCGCGGTCCGCTCGGGCGTTAAAACCATGGCGACACCGAGCGCATCGGGTATGGGGCGCTTGGCGTGCAACGGCGGTGGATATTCGGTGTCGTAGGCCACCAATAGCACCGTTTGCCGATCGACCGCAATTTGCGTCATGGCATCCAACAGGCCCGCCACGAAGCTGGCGTCGAAGGCGCACAGCACATTCGACTCCGTCATCGATCCGGTGGCGATGCTCCAGTAGCCCGCCGCGACGTTGTGGACGGAGTTCGAGAAGCGTGTGGGCGAAACCTCGCGCGCCGCCAGCGCCAGCGCCTGGCAAATTTCATGACAGATGTGACCGTCGCTGCCGGAGGAGGAAAACACGCTGGGCATTGCTTCGGGATCGGCAGCGGCGTTCGAAGTCGCTTCCAGCGCCACGGCCAAGGCCAGCTTCACGACTCGCCCCGTGCGCCGCCGTTCTGCGGGCGGCAACAGGGAGGGAACCGGCAATATCGAGGGTGCGGCCACATAGGGCTGCTGACCCGACAGCACGGCGGCTGTCTGCGGCCAACCGTTGAGGCCAGGACCCAACATTCCGATTCCGCTGATGTATGCGAACAACTTCATCCGGCGCGGCTAAAAATCAAGCTGCAATTAGTGCCGCCGAAGCCGAAGGAATTGCTGAGCACGCCGCGCACCGCTGCGCGCCGATTCTCCTTGATGTAGTGCGCAGTAAGAGTCGGGTCGACGCGAGTTGTCTGGATACCGCCCGGCATCAATCCGTTGCGGATCGCAAGAGCACTGATGACCGCCTCGAGCGCGCCGGCCGCGCCCAACGTGTGGCCGGTCGCCCCCTTGGTCGAGCTGCAGGGCGTCGTCGGGCCGAAAATGCTCGTCACTGCCTGGCTTTCCGAGCGATCGTTGCTTGGGGTCCCGGTGCCATGCAAATTGATGTAATCGATATCTCCGGGCTCGAGGGCCGCGGAGACCAGCGCCGACTGCATGGCGCGTTTTGCGCCCAATCCTTCCGGATGCGGCGCGGACATGTGATAGGCGTCGCTGGACTCGCCCACGCCACGCAGCAGTATGGAATCGCCATTGGCTTTTTCCGAAGGCCGCTCGAGCAGCGCAAAGGCGGCGGCCTCGCCGATGGAGATGCCATCGCGTGCGACATCAAAAGGGCGGCAGGGTGCAGGGGAGGATAGTTGCAGAGAATGAAATCCATACAAAGTCGTCAGGCATAGCGAGTCCGCTCCGCCGACCAGGGCCGCATCGATGAGCCCGGCCTCGATCATGCGCCTCGCGGCGCCAAACACCTTGGCGCTCGAGGCGCACGCCGACGAAACGGCCACAGCCGGCCCCTCGAGCCGGCAACGCCGGCGGACATAATCCGCGACCGAAAAGGAATTGTGGGTGGTGCCGTATTCGAACGCATTCGGCAGCGCGCCGCTCTGCGGGTCGCGAGCGCGGTACGCCAATTCCGTCTGCATGATGCCGGCGGTGCTGGTGCCGATGAAGACGCCGATACGACGCGGACCCAAGCGGGCGGCCGCGGCATCTACCGCATCGAGGAAGCCGTCCTGGCGCAGGGCGAGCTCAGCCAGACGATTGTTGCGGCAGTCAAATATGCGCAGCCTGGCGGGCAGACGCTGTGCATCGACGCCCGGGACCTCGCCGATGTGGGTGTCGATCTTGACGGTTTCGAAATCGCAGTGCGTCAGGCCGCTGCGCTGCTCCATGAGGCTCGCCAGCGTTGAGACCACACCCGTGCCGATGCAGCTGGTCGCTGTGAACTCCGCCAGCAGCAAGGGTTGCATGGGCCTCATGTCAGGGCCGAGCGCAAGGTTACGGACTTCAGTCCGCGAGTCGCCAGCGCATCGAGCAGGCGCGGCAGTACTTCCAGAATCACCGCCTGTCCACGGCGGGTGCGTGCCGCATTGCCATCATGCAGCAATAAGATATCGCCTGCCTGAAGCGGATGGGTCAAGCGGCGCAACACCGCATCCGCATCGGCGCTCACCGTATCGAAGCCGCGTCGAGTCCAGCTGGCCAGGCGCAGTTGCAGGCGGACCAGCACCGGGTCGAGAAAGGGATTGCGCAGGCCCGCCGGCGCGCGAAAGAATTGCGGACGGCTTCCCGTCACCTGGAAGATGCTCTCCTGCGCCTGCGATACCTCGGCGTTCATCGCCCTTGGACCCAGCAGTGAAAAATTGTGCCGATGGCGCTGGCTGTGATTCTCAATGACGTGTCCGCGGCGCACGATTTCTTGTGCGAGGTCAGGGTAGCGCAGCACGCGTTCGCCGACGCAAAAAAAAGTGGCGCAGGTTTCATGATGCTCAAGCAGGCCGAGCACCTGCGGTGTGATGTCCGGATCCGGCCCATCGTCGATTGTAATGGCGACGCCTGTCGTGAGACCGCAGCGTTGCGGCAGCCGGGTCCAATTCGCTCCCAGGAGCTGGCTTCGCGGCCACAGTCCCGCCGCTGCCAGCACCACATGATCGGCGAGCAGCGCGCCCAAGGCCCAGGGCCACGTATGCGGCCGCGCCAGCAAAGCCGCAGCGGCCCCCAAGTGCACGGCCGCAGAGGCGGCCAGCAGCGGCGGAGGCCTCCAACCAGGGACACTCTCGCGTGGGCTCATACGAAATGCGAATCCAAAAAATTCTCCCACAGATTCAGCCACGTGCCCCACGTGTGGCCGCCGGCGACGACTTCAACCCAGTCTGCCGGCAGCACCGCGGCCAGCATGTCATGTGCCGCGGAAAAGCGATCGTCTCTGCCGTAGCCCAGGAACAGCGGCCGCGGATCGCATCGCGCTTTGATATAGCACCATATGCGGCGCTCCACATCCGATTCTGCAAGTTTGCCGGGCTCCCAGCCTGCGAGTCCCGTTGCTGCGATCTCATTGACCAGCATGCGATTTCCCAGATAAGGCGCGAGCAGACAGAGGCCGTCCAGTTCGTCCGGGTGAGAACTGGCATAGTCGAGTGCAATCAAACCGCCCAGCGAGATGCCGGCGAGCCAGACTGCGGCGCCCGAATTCCGTGCCGGCAAGACCATCTCGGAGCGCAGCCGCTTAAAAACGTTTCGATCGTCCAAATGCTGCATTTCCAGATCGACGAAATGCAGATCGAGGGGAACATGCCGTTGCCCGGCGGCGCGGGCAAACCCTTCATCCACGAAGTTTTGCGCGGAGTGATAGGCCCCGGGCAGCCATATCATCTGAGTCGGCGCCCTCGCGCCTGCGCCGGCGGCGCAATAGATGCTATGCATGCGCGCGGCGGCAGGCACGAAAACCGATTGCCGCGAACAGCAGCGCGAGAAATGTGCCGGGCGCTACAGTAGCGCCCAGTGCAACGAGCACCGGAACCTGGGAGAAGGATAGGAGACCAAAGGCGATGACCGTACTGGCATTGGCGATAACCAGCGCTGCAAGCGTGAGGGCAGCATCGCCCGGCTCCTCGGAAAAAGCTTGACGGTCAAAGAACAGCGCGTAGTTCGATCCCACGGCGACGATCAGCAACATTCCAACCAGGTGCAGAATGGTCAATTGCACGCCTGCAACAGCGAATCCCGCAGCGACAGTGAGAACCGCGAGCACCAAAGGCGCCAGTACGCGTGCCACGCGCAGCGGCGAACGCAGCGCGATCAACAGCAGCACCGTCAGTGCGAGGAAGCCAGCCAGTGAAAAATGAATGGCTTCCGCCAGGTAATTGTCATAGAGAGCGTCGGATTCCTGCTTGAGGTCCAGCACCCGCGTTTCGGTGTGGCCGCGCTGGAGCGCCGCCACGACTTTGCTCAAGTCAATTTTTCCGCCGGCCGCGCTGCTGCGCAGCGGCAGCAGCGCATTCCACTGATCCTTCTGATGAAGAACCAGCGCGTCGAATCCTGCGGCCAGAGAGGTGCCCGCCAGATCACGCGGCGTCACCAAAGCGGCATGGCGCGTCGCTTCGACGTCCTCTAGAAAGGGTTGCAGACGATCGGCGCGCAACGGCAGCCCCTCGAGCGCCTGGTTTAGATTGGCGCGCAATTCCGCGGCGCCTGGCAGGCTGCTGCGCCGGCTTTCCTGGGTGGCCATGCTCGGCAGGTAGGCGGCGGGGTTTTCGAAACCGCCGATGATTTTTTCATCCGCCAACGACTGCAGTGCGCGGGCGGCCTGCTCTGCGCCGCGCAGGATCGTTTCGACATCCGGTCCCGAGACAATCACCAGATCGCGGACATCCGCGGCGCCCAGATCGGCGCGCAATTTCGCATCATAGTTCTGCTCTGCGGTCGAAATTGGACTCAACGCGGACAGCTCGCGATTCCAAAGGGACGCACGATCGTGGTACAGCGCGGCCACGGCCAACGCAGCGAGAACCGCGGCGCATGACAAAATGACACCGCCATTCAAGTTTTGCGCTCTTTGCAGCATGGCGCCGACACGCAGTCCGAGCGGCCGCACATCGCGAATCGCGAACCCTGCCGGCAGCAACGCGGGCAGCACGTGGCGCGTCACCAAGGCGGCTGCGATCAAGCCGCTGATGGAATAAAGCCCCAGCTGCTGGAGCCCGGAAAATCCCGACGGCAGCAGCGAAGCGAAGCCGCATACGGAGGTCAGCATCCCCAGGCGTATCGTGGGCCACCACGACTGCCGCCAGCTGCGGGCGGCGCCGTCGCTGTGCGCCTGGCGCGATTGCACAAAAAAATAAATCGAATAGTCGACTGATTCGCCGATCAAGGTGATGCCGAACCCCAAGGTGATGCCGTGCACCGCGCCGAATCCCAGCGCCACTGCTCCGATGCCGGCCAGCGCACCGGTGGCGACCGGCAAGAGTCCCAATCCGAGTGCCGGCAACGATCGATAGACGAAGAGCAGCAGGGTAACCACCAGAATGCTGCTGGCGATGGACAGGCGCACGGCGGCACGTTCGATTTTGGCGCGCGCCGCGACGGCGAAAACGCCCGGTCCGCTCACGCGCAACTGCACGCTGCGGGCGCCGGTTTGCGGAATTTCGCCTGCCGCGGCGGCGAACGCAGTCCGGATGGCATCGACTGCCTTGCTCTGAGCGTCGGTATCGGATCCGCTTGCCTGGGTCTGCGCCACTGCCAGCGCGCGCGCGCCGCCGCTACCGGCCCAAACCCCGTCGCGGCTCTCAGGTTGGGGCGAGCGCTGCAGCTGATCGATAACGTTCATCAGCTCGCCGGTTGGATCGCGCGGCAGCAGAGACTTGAACAAGAGCCCCGCGGGTGATGCCAGACTGTCGATGGTGTCGCGGATGGCGGCATTGAGCCCCGCCGCGGTGAAGCGCTGTGCATTCACCGCTTCGCTGAGCAGATAGCGATGCTGAAACAGAAATTCGCGATCTGCCTGCCCGGCGACTGTTTCTCCGTTATTGACGCTGGAGAACTCCGCATCCTGGCGCAGCCGCTCCACCAGACCCGCCGAAACGCGCGCGCGCGAAGCGGCGTCGCCCTGCTCGATCGCGATGAGAATCAGGCGCGAGGCCGGCCCGTCGCGCAGCTGATCGACCAACAATTGCTGCGTGGGAGTCGGATGCGCAGGCAAGAAAGCCGACAGGTCGGTGCTGTAGTGGGCGCGCGCGATGACGATAACGGCAAATGCGACGCAGCCGAGCCAAACGACCAGCACGGGCGTGCGACGCACATTCATGGCAAGGTGGATGGCCGCAGCGTCATCAACGATCGGTCACCGTCGGGCTGGCGAATCTCCACCTTCAACAATTGGTCTGCGGCGCCGTCGATGCGGATCTGGCTGACGGATTGTTTGATCTTTGATTCCAACGGCACCAACGTCAAGGTCCAGCGCGACACGCTGCCGGCAAAATCCAGCCGGAACAATCGCTCCAGTGCCTTGCGATCGCCCGCCAAAGTGGCGCGAATGCTTTCGACGAAGGGAAGCACCTGCGGGTAAGCGTGCAAATCCATTACGCGCCGGTGTCCCGCGCGTTCCACAGTCAACATTTCGCCCGTGAGCAGCAGAGCCGCGGCGCGCGGCTTGAGCGTTCGTTTCTCGAGGCGGTCCGGTGCATCGTAGCGCAACTCGCCGGAGGACTCGATCGGATGGCTCAAGACGGAGAGGAAATGCTGTTCAATGAATTCGACCCGGCCATGCTGACGCATCGCCAGCATGCCCATGACCTGGTCAAGGTCGTGTAAATCCGCGGGCGCGGCGCGCACCGACGCAGGGCCGAGGGAGCAGCAGATGCCGAGGACAATCAATGCCAGTGCGCGTTGCATCATTCGCCCCCGGCGCCGGCCGGCCGCCGCCAAAAATCAAAGAAATTGAACCAGTTGTAAGGATCGCTGCGGCAATGGCGCTCGAGTATTGCGGCATAACGCGCAATCGCGGCGCGTACCGCCAGTTCACGGCTGCCGACGCTCACCACGGAAAAGTCGGCCACCTGTTCGAACACCACGTGGTAATCATTCCTGCCGCGGTACAACCCGGCCATGAAGAAAACCGGACAACGCAAGATGGCCGCCGCGCGCATGGGGCCCGTTGGCAGGTACGCCTCCTGTCCCAAAAAAGTGACTGCCTGCGCCGGCTCCTCTCCCAGGGTGCGATCGGCAAGCACGCCGACATAGGCCCCCTGATCCAGCCGCTCGGCAATCGCGAGCATGGCATCGATCTGGCCCAGGGCAATGATGTCCGCGATCCACGCCGGATTGATGGCAGCGAGGATGCCGCTGATTTTGCGAGCGTTTTCCTCGTACATGGCCATTGCGACGTGCAATCCGTGCTGCCGCCGGCTCAAGGAATGCATGACCTCGAAACTGCCCATATGCGAGCCGAGCAACAGGGCGCCGCGTCCCTTCGGCTCATGCGCCACCACCCGGTCTTCGCCTTCGACTGAGATGTTGAATTTCTCGAATTGGCCGTTGATGAGGTAGACCCGATCGTGAATGGTGGTCGCGAAGCTCAAGATTTGCAGGAACCGATCGCGCGCCCTCGGCGCCCTGCCGAGAGCCAGGCGCAAATACCGCAGCGAATGGCGCCGCGCACTGGGTCCGAACAAGAAAAAATAACCGGCGATGCCGTACAGAATGATGCGGCTGGCCCTGCGGCCGCAGCGCAGAGAAACAAACGCCATGATTTTCAGCAGCCACAGGCTGCCGCGCTCGCGGTGTCTGACCCATTCAGCGGGCTTGGGATGGGCGTCGAGAAGATTTGCCGATCTAGGATTCATGCAGCGTGCCGCTGGCCACTTTGCGGTCGTCGACGCGGATGGTGAAATGTATCAATCCCGGCGCAGACGCGTCGTGCTCCAGAACGAGGCTGTCGCTCGGGCGGACGGCGTCGAGAAATTTCGCCGCTGAAATGCGCCATGATTTGAGGTCGATTCCCCGCTCCCGTTCAATCACCTTGAGCATCTCATCCAGCAGTATGGCGCCCGGCAGCACCGGAAAGGCGGGAAAATGACCCGCAAAGGACGGGTGGTCGGCCGCAATCTCGAGCGTGCTTTGCAATTTCATGGTGATTCGTGCATCCGCAATTGCCGGTCGGCGAATCCTTGCAATGCCTGCTGCGGCAGCTTGCCCGTGGCATTGCGCGGCAACTCAGCCACGATCAGCAACGGCCGCGGCAGAAACACCGGGTCGATCAGCAGCCGCAGCCGCTCTGTCAGGGCTGCCACGCTCAGTCCGGGAGCCACGACCACGGCGCCGAGGCGGGCCACGCCCGTGGATCCGGTCATTTCTTCTCGCAGAAAGAACGCTCCGTCGAGGACACCTGGAATGGCATTGAGCTGCGCATTCAAATAGCCGAAGGAGCTGCGCTTGCCGGCGACATTCACCAGATCTGCCGTTCGGCCGTGCAGCAGAAATTCTTCTTCACCGGTGATCTCGATGACATCGCACATCGGCGTCACTTGTTCGACATGACCACCGTGCGCGAAGACCTGGTTGTTGGAAAAGCTCAAGTGGACGTCCGGCCAAAGCCGCCAAGCCGCGGCCTCCGCGGTACGCCGCATGGCAATCTGTCCGGTCTCGGTTGAGCCGTAAATTTCCAGCAATGGAGCCTGGTAGTTCGCCTCGACTTCACGCGCCAATTCTGTGCTCAATGGGGCGGTTGCCGACATCACCAAATCCAGCGGCGGAAATTCGATCCCCGAGGTCAGCAAGGTGCGCAGGTGGATCGGAGTGGTGACCAACACCCGAGGCCGCGGCACATTGCGGACCGCGGCGGCCACATCGGCCGGATAGAACGGACGTTCGGCGCTCAAAGCATTGCCGCTCAGGAGCGCCAGCAGCACGGTCGATTCAAAGCCATACATGTGCTGGCCCGGTACCGTGCCGATGAGAGCGTGGCTTCTGCCGTCGCACAAGCCCAATCGCTGCGCGCCGTTTTGAACGCAGCGAGCCAGCAAACCCCAGGTTTTTCGATACGGCACCGGCGTGCCGGTCGACCCGGAGGTAAAGACGACAGCCGCGAGCTGCGAGGCCGGAATGCACGGTACAGCGAAAACTGAAGGCGGCCGGCCGTCGGCGGGGCGCGCCAGGTCCGGATAGTAGACCCGCGGCAACTCGATGTCGCAGCGCATGTCGTCGGTCAAACAAAAAGCGTCGGGTGCAAAGGCGGCAAGCTGCGCGATGACCTGCGGCGTATGTGTTGATGGCAGCAAGCTGACGCGCTCCGACATCAGGCAGGCTGCGAGTCCGACCGTGAATTGATAGCGGTCGGCGCAGACGTTCAGGACATGATTGCCCCGGGGCAGTCTCACCGCCACTTGCCGCGCTTCATCGAGAAACTGCTCCACGGTCACGGCAAGACCGGATCGATAGGCGACAATCGCGGTGGGCGAGCGATGCGACAGCAGCGCAATCCGGTCCGTCATTTTTGAGGCGAATCCGCAAAATAGACGCGCAGCGTGGCAATCAATCCGCTGCGTTGAATCTGCGGCAGGACGCGGCGGCGGACCGCGTATTCCACCACGAACATCAGGAGAATCAGCGGCAGTGAGCAGAAATTCACGAACAGCGACCAGACGCGCAGCGGCGCGAACTCAAACAGGAGAAAATTTGCGCCGACGTTGCACAGAAAGAAAATCGCCCACGAGAACGTGACGCGGCGCGTGTAGCGCAGCTCGAGCGCAGTCAATGGACCGTGAACCTTGTCCGCAAGCTGCGTGCACAGGGGGACATGGCCTTTGCGCAACGACCGGCCGAAAGTGAAGGCCATGATGGAATAAAAACCAACCTGCTGAACCAGGTAAACGATGGAGAAATTCTGCGCGAACAGCCCCCAGAAAGCGCGCAACAAACAGACCGCGACGGCGGCGGCCAACAGCGCGGCCAGCGCGCCGCTCCAGCGCCAGAGCAACACGAATCCCAGGGTCAGCATGGGCGCAAGCGCCAGCAGCGTGCGCAAATCGTGCCCCTGCGGATTGAGATTGCTGTAGTGCGATAGGACCGAGTATGCGATTAAGAACAAAAGGACGGCAGCAAGCTGCAGTCTACGTCCCGGAGCCATGGCTACTTGGTTCTCTGCGCCGCAATGTACTCTGCTAGATGCCTCAAAGAACGGAAGATCTGCTGATTCTCCTGGCTGTCGGCCCGCAAGTGGATGCCGTACTGCTTGGAGACGATGAGCGCCACCTCCAAAATATCGATGGAATCCAACCCGAGCCCCTCGCCGTACAAGGGGGCGTCCGGATCGATATCCTGAGGCTTGACCTCGAGATTCAGGGCCTGCACGAACAGTGCGGCAAGTTCCCGCTGTAGACCGACATCGGTCAGCGGCGCCGGCTGTTGCATGAGCGACGCTTTGTCGGACATAGCTTTACGCTTTCGATTGGAGTTCTAAGTAGCGGCATTATATAGGTGCGGGCCGGTGCGGCAACTTACCTGGGGTTCCGACTCAGGCGCCGGGCCGTCAGCAGCGGCAGGCGCACCAGAAATCCCAAAAACAGCCGGAAATGCATCCAAGTCAGCAATGCATTGTCCCGCCCATAATGAAAATGGGATACGCCCCCTTCCTCTGGGCTGAAGTAGCGCACCGGCGCGGGTAAATTGATGGGCCTCACGCCGCGCCAGCTCAAACGCACGACCGCCTCCACATCAAAGTCAAAACGCCGCATCCAGGGCTGCCGGCGCATCACGCTGATGAGAGGGCCGATGGGATAGACACGAAAGCCAAATAGGGAGTCGTGGATGCCGGCCCAAAGGGTCTCCAGATTTGCCCACCAGTTCGATATTCTTCGCCCTCTGACGCGCAAGCTGGGGGCGCTATGGTCGAATATCGGTTCCCCCAGCACCATGGAATCAGGCGATGCCGACGATGCCTGCATGAACTTGAGGATGCTGGCGGCGGGGTGTTGGCCATCAGAATCGAGTGTCAGCACATGAGTAAACCCCAAAGCCTTGGCTTCCCGCATGCCGAAGAGCACCGCGGCGCCCTTGCCGCCGTTTTTCGGCCGTACCCAGACTCGAAGGTTCGGCTCGGCCGCCGCCATCTCCGCGAGCCGATGCTCCGTATGATCAGTGCTGCCGTCGACGACGACCCAAACCGGCGCCCATTGGCTGAGTGCCGCGTTCACGGTCGAAAAAACCTTCGCGCCGGGATTGAAGCTCGGAATCAGCACAAGATGGGTGCTCGATGGCGTCATTCGTCGTGTTTGAGCCAGCGCGACTGCGGCGCGTCCTGCAAAGCCCGCCGATAGTAGCGATCGAGTTCTGCAGTGAAGGCCGGGACATCCGTCGGAGGGTCGAAGCGCTGTCCCAATCGGACTCGATAGGTGATGGGCAGCTCGGGACGTTTGAACAAGGGCCATCCCTTGCTCAGGAAGGGCGAATCGGTCTCGATCACCAGGGTCTGCACCGGCACCTTGGCATGCTTTGCGATGAGACCGGCGCTGCCCGCCAAGGGATTGATCGGAAAACGGGTGGTACGGGTGCCCTCGGGGAACAGCAGCAACACACCGCCTGCCTGCAAGTGCGCCACGGATTCCTTGACCATTTGCCTGGACGAGTCGTTGCGTACATAGCGCGCGAGCCGGGATCCCGACCCCAGGAACACATTTTTCATCAAGGCAGACTTCATGACGCACACGAGATTGGGGTGCCGGGTGAGAATCAGGAGCGCGTCGATCAGCGCAGGATGGTTCGGGGCCAGAATCACCGGTGGGCCGCCTTTTAAGGTATCGATGGCCTTCAGGTCCAGCCGGTACGTTCCGGTGATTGAAAGCGACCAGGAATAGAGGCGAAAGCCGGTCATGATGCCGCGGCGGCCGACTGCCGTGCCGAGACGCGCCGGCAATATAAAATAGAGCGGCAGGGCGAATACCGACCAGGTCAGGCAGATCAGGCCCAGAAGCGATAAGGAACTGTAGAGCGCGAAATATTCGTAAATAACTTTTAAAAAACGCGGCATCGTCGGTTCAGTCCGGTATTTCCACGACCTGCGATGATTTTCGGATCATCCAGGCGAAGCCAAATCCGCCAGTCCAATAGCTTTTGCGCTGAACGAGGGGGCTGTCAACAAAGGCCGCGCCGGCCAGCGTGTCGTAACGCATGTAGGCGCCGAACCAAAACTTCGGATAGCGTTTCGACAGGGCCGCCAGAGTCTGCGTACCGGCGTAGCCCCCCACGGCCGAAAATTCCGGGCGCGACGCCGTTGCAAACTGTGGGGCGACTGAATAAAAATAATCATGGTAGCGGCGATCCGCAAACAGCGGCCCGGCCAACAGTCCGAGATTCCAACCCGGGAGCCCGAATGGATCCCGAAGATCCAAATTCAATCTCGGGCTGAATGTCCAGCCGATGATGCGCGGCGAGGATTCGACCGTCGCCGCGGCGCGCAGCGGCATGCGCAGATCGAGCTTGACCTTGCGATCGCCGCTGCGAAACAAGTGGAAGTCAAAGGAAGGTCCCACCTCGACAGTGGAGCGCAAGTCCGGCATGCCGCTGCGCTCGCGATCGTTTCGGACCGGAGTGGTCAGGTTGAAGCTCAAATTGATCTCGAGCCGGTCTTGGTTGAAGAGCGTGCCGCGCACCCCGTCGCGGTCCGCCTTGAGGAACTTGCCGTTATAGACAATGTAGGGCACCGGCAGGGGATAGGCATGCGTGGTATCCGAACCCCGATAATCTTGAAAGGCGATTGCACCTGCGCCGAGGCCGAACTCCCACAAGGGCGCCTCTCTTGGGTAGGACGGAGAGATGGAAAGTGCGGCGACCAGCAGCGCGGCCAGGCTTCTCGGGGCACACCGGCGCGCAAGCCTGATCAAGGCGTTCTCGGGCATACACTTCGCTTGGGTTGGGGTCCTATCGAGTGAACCCGGGCGAGGGCATCCTAGTCTAAGATATCGAGCCATGCACATTTTGATTGTCGAAGACGATGAGGTTGCGCGCGAGTACCTGGCGAAGGCTTTACGGGAGGCCGGCCATACGGTGGACGTAGCGGCCAACGGTCTCGAGGGCTTGCACATGGCTTCCTCGATTGCCGTCGATTTGGCGATCGTCGATCGCATGCTGCCGAAGCTGGACGGTCTTGCGTTGGTGCAATCGCTGCGGGCCACGGGCCGCAAAATGCCGGTCCTCATTTTGAGCGCACTCGGGGACGTCGATGACCGGATTACCGGGCTTCGCGCCGGCGGCGATGACTACCTCACCAAGCCCTATCACATGGCCGAGTTGCTGGCGCGCATCGATGCACTGGCCCGTCGCGGCGATGCGGGCAACGCGGAGGCCAGCACCAGGCTGAAATTGGCGGATTTGGAACTGGACCGCATGACCCGGCGGGTCATGCGTAACGGCAAGAAGATCGAGTTGACCGCCCGCGAGTTTCAGCTGCTTGAATTCATGATGCGTCACAGCGGCCAGGTGGTGACCCGCACGATGCTGCTCGAGGGTGTGTGGGATTATCATTTCGATCCCCAAACCAATGTAATCGACGTCCACATCAGCCGTCTGCGCCAGGCGATCGACAAAGATTTCGACAAGCCCCTGCTGCACACCGTGCGCGGTGCGGGTTACAGCCTGCGCGAAGACGAATAGCGGCTCACGCGGAATACCAGAGACAGGCTCCCATCTCCTAAATGAGTCCTGACCAGCGCTTTCTCGGCGTTCTCGATACCTCGCCGTTCCGTATCGCGATCGTTTATTCGATCGTATTCGCGATCGGCGCGGCGGCGCTCATCTATGCGGTCGACTTCGCCGTGTCGCGCGTCGTCGACGGCAGCACCGATAATCTGATCGAAGCGGAAGTGCAGGGCCTGCGCGAACAGATGCTGGTGCTGTCGCGCGGCGACTTCATCGAGCTGGTCGAGCAGCGCTCGCAAGATCAGGATGTGCGCGGTGCGGTTTACTTGATGGTCGATCCGCAGCTGCGGCCGGTGGCCGGCAATGTGCCGGCGTGGCCGAAAATCGACACCAAGGAAAAGTGGTTTCTGTTCAAGGTGTCGGTGCCGTTTGGCGACGAGACGCGCGAGCACGAAATGCGCGCCCGCTATTTTGCGCTGCCGGGCGGCTACCAAATGCTGGTAGGGCACGATGTGCAGGAACGTCAGGACGTGAAGAGCCTGATGATGCGCGGCCTGATCGCCGCCGTGGTGTTGACCCTGCTGCTGGGCCTGGGAGGCGGGTTCTGGATGGGACGGCGTATTCTGGCGCAGGCCGGCGCCATTTCCGCGGTGGCGACGCAAATCATGCGCGGCGACTTGTCGCAGCGTCTGCCGGTGCGCGACGCCGACGATGAGATCAATACGCTGGCGCGCGAGATCAATACCATGCTGGACAAGATCGAGCAGCTTACTCTCGGCATGCGCACGGTCCTCGACAGCGCGGCCCATGACCTGCGCACGCCGCTGAATCGCCTGCAGGCGAGCGCCGAGGGGGCAATGACCACGCTTGCCCCAGGATCGGCCGAGCGGCGCGTGCTCGAGCGGGTGACTGCCGAGGTCGATCACATGCGCAGCACCCTGGACGCGTTGTTGCGCATCGCGCTGGCTGAGACCGGCACCGTGGCCCGCGAGCAGGTGGACCTGTCGGAGCTGGTCGGGAGCGTGGTCGAGTTGTACGCACCGGTGAGCGAGGAGCGGGGCATTGTGCTCGAGAGTTCCGTCGCGCCCGGGGCGCAGGTGCAGGGCAACCGGCAGCTGCTTGCCCAAGCGCTGGCGAATTTGCTCGACAACGCCATTAAATTCACGCCGGACGGCGGTCACATCCGTGTGGCGCTGGACGGATCCGGCAGCGCGCCGCAGGTCATTGTCGAGGATAATGGGCCGGGCATTCCGGCGGACAAACGCGAGATCGTGCTTGGCCGCCGCGTGCGCCTGGATGAGGCGCGGAATTTTCCGGGATCCGGATTGGGCCTCTCGCTGGTGGCGGCGGTGACAAAATTGCACGGTGCGCGCCTGGTGCTCGATGATGCGGGCCCGGGTTTGAAAGTTTCATTGAAATTCTGAGGAGAGACGAAGTTGAAGAAGTGTGCCACTGTGATCTGCATCGCCGGCTTGACGGGCTGCGTCAGCAATCAGACTCCACCGACCGCGGCCACGGCCGCGATCGCACCGGCGCCCCGGCCGGCGCTGCGCTCCGGCATCGATCTTCAATATGTCGACTCCTCGGTTCGTCCGCAGGACGATATCTATCAGTACCTGAACGGCAAATGGCTGCGCAACTATCAACTGCCTCCGGACAAGGGCGCCGTCGGCTCGTTCACAGCCATCCAGGATAAGACCGAAGAACAGCTGCGCACCATCGTCGATGCCCTCGATCAGGCACCCGGCAATGACGATCCCGACGCGAAGAAGCTTGCAGATCTCTACGCCAGCTACATGAACGAGGATCAACTGCAGGCGCTGGGCTTAAAGCCGCTGCAGGCGGAGTTGGCGTCGATTGATGCGATCAAGGATATGAATGCCATCCCCGCGGCGATGGCACGCCTGATCGAGATCGGGGCGGGCGCGCCCTTCAGCCTGCAGGTCAATCTGGATGCGCGAAATTCTGCGCAATATGCCGTCATCCTGCAGCAGAGCGGCTTGGGAATGCCGGATCGTGACTACTACTTGAAGGATGATGCCAAGCTCAAGGAAGCACGCCTGGCCTATCGGGCGCACATCGAAAAAATGCTGAGCATGGCCGGACAGGCGAAAGCCGCACACCACGCCGCGGCGATTCTCGATTTGGAAACATCGTTGGCGAAGATTCAGTGGACCCGGGTGGAAGACCGCGATCCGATCAAGACTTACAACAAGACGGCGCTCTCCGAGCTTTCCGCGCTGATGCCGGGCTACGACTGGCAGCGCTACATCCACGGATCCGGCATCGAGGGCAAGGTTGATTACGTGATCGTGAGCCAGCCGACTTATTTCACCAGCCTCGGCAAAGTGATCGCCGGCACGCGGCTGCCGGTGTGGAAGGCTTATTTCAAATGGCGCGTGCTGTCGGCTTTTGCGCCGTACCTGTCCAAGCCGTTCGTCGACGAACAGTTTGCGTTCACGGGCGGGGTTCTGCGCGGCGTGCCTGAGAATCAGCCGCGCTGGAAGCGCGGCATCACGCTGCTCGACGGCAGCATGGGCGAGGCGCTCGGCAAGCTCTATGTGGCCAAGTATTTCCCGCCGCAGAACAAGGCACGCATGCAGACTCTGGTGCTGAATTTGCTCGAGGCGTACCGCCGCGACATCGACACCCTGGAGTGGATGAGCGCGGAAACGAAAGTCGGCGCTCAAGCCAAGCTGGGAAAGATGCTGCCCAAGATCGGCTATCCGGATCACTGGCGCGACTATGGCGCGCTCAAGATTTCGCGCGACGATCTTCTCGGCAACGTGATCCGCGCCCATGAGTTCGAATATCGGCGCAATCTCGCCAAATTGGGCAAGCCGGTCGACCGGAGCGAGTGGGGCATGCGTCCGCAGACCGTCAATGCGTCCTACAATTCCACACGCAATGAGATCACCTTCCCGGCTGCCATCCTGCAGCCGCCGTTCTTCGACGCGAGCGCGGACGATGCGGTGAATTATGGAGGCATCGGCGGCGCCATCGGCCATGAGATGAGCCACGGATTCGACGACCATGGCAGCCAGTTCGATGCCGATGGCAACCTGCATGATTGGTTCACCAAGGCCGATCACGACAAATTTGCTGACAAGACCAAGGCACTGGTGGCGCAGTACAACGTTTATGAGCCGGTGCCCGACTACCACGTCAATGGCGCGCTCACGCTGGGCGAGAACATCGGGGACAATTCCGGATTGGCGATTGCCTACAAGGCCTACCGGATATCCCTGGCCGGCCACGAGGCCCCGGTAATCGATGGACTGACCGGCGATCAGCGTCTGTACCTCGGCTGGGTACAGGTCTGGCGCGGGAAAGTGCGCGAGGCGGAGGCGATTCAGCGCATCAAAACCGATCCGCATTCGCCTCCGGCGGTGCGCGGTACGGCGCCGTTGCGAAATCAGCCCGGATTTTATGCGGCATTCGGCTTAAAGCCCGGGGACAAGATGTATTTGCCTCCGAATCAGCGCGTGAGCATCTGGTAAGCGTCAATTTATCGGCGGTTTTGCCGTTGTGATTGCGTTGGTGCCGATTTATCTAAGCTGTTGAATATCATTGAGAAAATGAGCTAGGAATCTTCTGGCATAGAACTTGCTCGATTCTGCGGTTGCGGCATGTGCCCGCGCTTGGGAATCGAACTATGGCCGACGAAGCTGACGACGCTCCTCCTCCACCGCCGAAGAAATCAGGCGGCTTCATGGGCACCTTGGTCAATGGGCTGGGCATTTTTGCGCTCACCCTCGTTGCCGTGGTGCTCGGCGGCTTCATCAACGCCAAATTGCATCCGCTGCCGGATCTCAAAATGGACAAGGACGGCAAGATCACCGCCATTGTGCCCGTGCCGGTTGCGGCCAAAGGCGCCGAAGGCGGGGGCGCCGGCAAGCCGTCGGTCTACTACGCCATCGATCCTCCCCTGGTCGTGAATTTCGAGGACGGCTCCGCGGTGCGCTTCCTGCAGATCACCATGGAGGTCATGGCGCACGACGAGAAAGCCATCGAGAGCGTGCAAAAGAACATTCCGCTGATCCGCAACAATTTGCTGCTGCTGATGAGCAACCGCAACTACCAGTCGATGATGTCGCGCGAAGGCAAGGAAAAGCTGCGCCAGGAAGCGCTCGCCGAAGTTCGTGCCGTGCAGAAAAAGGAAGGCGGTCCGGACGTGGACGACGTGCTGTTCACCAGTTTCGTGGTGCAGTAATGGAGGAAAACCAGGCACGCATCTCCAACGAAGAAGTGGCGGCACTATTGGAAAAAAACGGCAAGGAAGCAGCCGCGGCGGTGCGGCCCTACGATTTCTCCGCGCAGCGCATCAACCGGACCGAACTGCCCCTGCTCGAGGTGATCAACAAGAATTTCGGCGACCGGGCCGGCGCCTCGTTGGCCGGATTGCTGGGACGGGACGTCAGTTTGCATTTCGATGCGCTGGAGTCGGTCAAGAGCGCCGATTTGCAGGCTTCCCTGCCGGTGCCGGCGACGATCGCGGTGGTGCGCCTCAAGCCCTTGCCCGGATTTGCCTATGTCTGCGTCGAGCCTGCGCTGCTGCTGACGTTGTTGGACGGTTTCTTCGGCGGCACGGGCCGCGCCAACGCCGATCCGCAGGCCGCGACCGCGCCTGCGGCGCAGCGATTCCTTAATCTGATGCTGCGCAGCTTCGCAGCGGATTGGGCGGCGGCCTGGGCTGCGGTATCGCCGGTGGAAATGGAACTGGTGAAACAGGAAACGAATCCGCGTCTGGTGCAGTTGGGCGGCCCGCTCGAGTCGGTCGTCGTCGCGCGGTTCACCGTGGAATTCGCGGCCCGCAGCGGCCGCATCGACTGGCTGCTGCCCGATGCCCTGCTGAGTCCGATCCGCGCCGCGCTGGCCGGAGATGGCGGAACTGCGCCGAAAGCCAAGCAAGAGGCCTGGACGCCCGTGCTCACCAGCGCGCTGCAGGACGCGCAGCTCGATACCCGCGCTGTGCTTGCGCAGGCCAAAATCAGCTTGCGCGAATTGGTGAGCCTCTCGCCCGGAGACATCATTCCCATCGACTCGCCCCAGCAAGTCACCCTGTTGGCGGGCGATGTGCCGCTGTATCACGGCCGCTTCGGCATCTCGCAGGGGCACAACGCCATCAAAATTCTTCCAGGAGTCCCCGTATGAGTCCGCCCGATCCCAAGTCTGCCGCCGTCGCGCGTGCTCAGTTCAGCGACTTAGGCCCGAACGCCGCCGGCGCCGGCGGCCAGGAAATGAATTTGCAGCTGATTCTCGATGTCGCCGTCACCCTCGCGCTCGAAGTGGGACGCGCGAAAATGTCGGTGCGCGATTTGCTGCAGCTGGCGCCGGGCGCCGTCGTGGAGCTCGACCGTCTGGCCGGAGAGCCGCTCGACGTTCTGGTCAACGGCGTGCGCATCGCGCGCGGCGAAGTGGTCGTGGTCAACGAAAAGTTCGGCATCCGGCTCACCGATGTGGTCAGCGAAACGGAAAGGATGGAGCACGCCAAATGACCGCGATGGCGCAACCCGCCTCGCCGTTATCGATCGGCAGCCTGGCGCAGCTCACCTTGAGCCTGATCGCCATCGTCGCGCTGATTCTGGCGATCGGCTGGGTCTTGAAGCGGTTCAAGCTCAACGCGCCGCGCGGCTCGGTCGACAGCGAAATTCTCGACCAGCTAAGCGTTGGGCCGCGCGAACGCGTGCTGCTGATCCGCATCGGCGAGGCGCAAGTCCTGCTCGGCGTCGGCGCGGGCGGCATCGTCGCCTTGACGCCTTTGAGCGCGCCCATTGCCTTGAAGCCCTCCGGCCGAGCGCCGGCATTCGCCGAGCGCCTGCGAGACATGATGAAGCGCCCCGGCGGCGCACCATGATCCAGCGGCTGCAGCGGCATCGTTACCGACTGCTGGCAGCTGCGCTCTGCGCATTGCTGCCGCTCGGCGTCGGCGCGCAGGCGACGCTGCCGGCGATTGCCGTGAAGTCGGCGGCCGACGGCGTGCAGACCTATTCGCTGACCTTTCAGATTTTGATACTGATGACCTTGTTGACGCTGCTGCCGGCCATATTGCTGGCGATGACGGCGTTTACGCGGATCATCATCGTGCTGTCGATCCTGCGTCAGGCGCTCGGCATGGCGACCACGCCGTCCAATCAAATTCTCACCGGACTGGCGCTGTTTCTGACGTTCTTCGTGATGGGCGCCACGCTCGAGCAGTCGTATGCGTCCGGGATCAAGCCTTACTTGGATGGCCAGCTCGCCGGCGAAGTGGCCATCGACCGAACGGTCGCACCCCTGAAGAAGTTCATGCTGGCGCAAACCCGCGAAAATGACCTGCAGTTGTTCTCGAAACTCTCCGGCAAGGCGCAATTCGCGAGCGCCGACGACGTGCCCTTGTCGGTCCTGGTTCCGACCTTCCTCACCAGCGAGCTGAAGACCGCATTTCAAATCGGCTTCATGGTTTTCATTCCTTTTTTAGTCATTGATCTGGTGGTTGCGAGCGTATTGATGTCCATGGGCATGATGATGCTGTCGCCGGTCTTGGTGTCGTTGCCGTTCAAAATCATGCTGTTCGTCGTCGTCGATGGCTGGACTTTGCTCATCGGCACCCTGGCGTCGAGTTTTCACCAATGACGCCCGAAAACGTCATGGATCTCGCGCACAAGACGCTGATGGTCACGACGTTGATTTCCGCACCGCTGCTCCTGATCGCGCTGATCACAGGATTGGTGATCGGCATGCTGCAGGCCGCCACGCAGATCAACGAGTCCACGCTGAGCTTCATTCCGAAGCTATTGATGCTGGTCCTCACGTTGTTCGTTGCCGGGCCCTGGATTCTGCGTGTGCTGATCGATTTCACGCACGAACTTTACGGGAGCATCCCGGCGATGATCGGTTAGCCGCATGCAGCCCCTGACGCTGAACGCATCCGACGTATCGATGTGGGTGAGCCGGATGTGGTGGCCTGCGTTGCGCATCGGCGGCTTTGTACTCGCCGCCCCGGTGGCGAGCGAGGCTGTGGTGCCGACGCTGGTGAAGATCGTGCTTACCCTAGGCTTGGCGTTCCTGCTGGGCCCGCTGATCCAGGTGCCCGCGGGCCTGTCGATTTTTTCCGCGACAGGAATGCTCGCCGCGGTGCTGGAATTGCTCATCGGCGTGGCGATCGGCCTGGTGGTGCAGGTGGCTTTCGAGGCGCTGGTATTCGCAGGCCAGAGCATCTCCCTCACCATGGGCCTGGGGTTCGCGACCCTGGTCGATCCGCAGCGCGGCGCGCAGGTCCCGGTGCTCGGCCAGCTGTTCATGATTTTCGGCACGCTGACGTATCTCGCGATCAACGGACACCTGATGCTGCTCGGCGCCCTGGCGCAGAGCTTTCATACGCTCCCCATCGGCGCGCATTTTGACCAGGGCATTCTGCTCAGCGTGGTGCTATGGGGCGCGCACGTCTTTGACACCGGACTCTTGATCGCGCTGCCGGCCGTCATCGCGCTGGTCATCGTCAACCTCGCGCTCGGCGTCGTGACCCGCGCCGCGCCGCAGCTCAATCTGTTCGGCATCGGCTTCACCATTACGCTCATGAGCGGCTTCTTTGTGCTGCTCGCGGGGCTCGACGGCATCATGTCGGGCATCTCCACTCTTATTAATAACGCGCTGCTGGCCGTCTCGGCGTTGGTCGGCGCTCCCGCCGCGGGGGTGCCCTGATGGCCGAATCCGAGATGGGCGGCGAACGTACCGAAGAGCCTTCGCAACGCCGCCTGCAAGAAGCGCGCGAGCGCGGCCAGATACCGCGATCGCGCGAACTCACCAATTTCGCCACCATGATCGGCGGCAGCGCCGCGCTGGTCGCAATCGGCGGCACGGTTGCCTCGCACCTGGCCATGATGATGCGGCGTTCATTGTCGGTCGACGCAAGCGCTTTGCGCACCACCGACTCGATGGCGGCTGCGCTCGGCGAAGCGAGCATGAGCGCCGTCAGCGCGATTCTGCCGGTTTTCGGCGCGCTCGTCGTCATGGTGCTGCTGGCGTCGGTCGTTTTGGGCGGCTGGAATTTCAGCACTCAAGCCCTGACGCCCGACTTTTCACGCCTGAATCCCCTGTCGGGATTGAAGCGGCTGTTCGGACTGCATGGCGTCTCAGAATTGGCGAAGGCGTTGCTCAAGTGCTTTGTGGTGGGCGCGGTGTGCGCCGGAATCGTCACTTGGATTTTCGGCGATGTGCTGGCCCTTGGGCGCATGGCGCCGCGCGCGGCGGTGTCGCGCGGAGCCGGATTGTTGAGTTGGGCATTCGTGTGGTTGTGCTCCTCGCTCGCGCTGGTGGCTGTCGTGGATGTGCCGCTGCAACTATTCCAATTCAAGCGCGCGCTGCGCATGACGCGGCAAGAATTGCGCGATGAGTCCAAGGAGTTGGACGGCCGGCCGGAGACCAAGCAGCGCATCCGCCAAATGCAGCAGACCCTGGCGCGCCGCCGCATGATGCACAAGGTGCCCACTGCCGACGTCGTGATCGTCAATCCGACGCACTTTGCCGTGGCGTTGAAGTACGACCCGAAGAAAATGCGCGCGCCCATGGTGTTGGCGAAGGGCGTCGATCTGGTCGCGCAGAACATTCGCCGCATCGCCGAGGAACACCGCGTGCCGGTATTCACGGCGCCCAAGCTGGCGCGCGCGCTGTATCGCTCGACCGACCTGAACAAGGAGATCCCGAACGGACTGTATGTCGCGGTGGCGCAGGTGCTGTCGTACATCTTCCGCGTACGCACCCTGAATCCGACCATTGCCGCGCGGGTCGTCAAGCCCGATCCCAAAGTCGGCGATGAGTACCTAGACGCATGACAGCGCGCGGCGCCGTAGCCACTTTCGGCGAATTCGCCCGCAACGGCCTGGGAGTGCCGGTGCTGGTGATGGCGGTGCTCGCCATGATGGTGCTGCCGCTGCCGGCTTTCCTGCTGGATATCTTCTTTACGTTCAATATTTCACTGTCGCTGATGATTCTGTTGGCGGTGATCTACGTGCGGCGCGCACTCGAGTTTGCGACCTTCCCGACCGTGCTCCTGGGCGCGACGCTGCTGCGGCTGGGACTCAACGTCGCCTCGACCCGCATTGTGCTGATCAACGGCCATACCGGCGCCCAGGCCGCGGGCCATGTCATTGCCGCCTTCGGCCATTTCGTCGTCGGCGGCAACTACGCGGTGGGCATGGTGGTGTTCACGGTGCTGGTGATCATCAACTTCGTCGTGATCACCAAGGGCGCCGGACGCATCTCGGAAGTCAGCGCGCGTTTCACATTGGACGCCATGCCCGGCAGGCAAATGGCGATTGACGCGGATTTGAACGCAGGAATCATCACGCAGGCCGATGCCATCGTCCGCCGCCAGGAAGTGCGCGAGGAGGGCGACTTTTACGGCGCGATGGACGGCGCGAGCAAATTCGTGCGCGGCGATGCCATTGCCGGCATCCTGATCGTATTCATCAATCTATTCGGCGGCACCATCATCGGCGCCGCACAACATGGCATGTCGCTCGCCGATGCGGGCCGCACGTATGCCTTGCTCACCATCGGCGATGGATTGGTGGCGCAGATTCCGGCGCTGCTGCTGTCGGTCGCCGTTGCCATCCTGGTGACGCGCGTTTCGCGCCCTCACGACATGAGCCAACAGATCATGTCGCAGGTGTTGGGACAACCGCGAGCGCTCGGCGTCACCAGCGGCATCCTGGCGCTGCTCGGCGTCATTCCGGGAATGCCGAATTTCGTATTTCTGGCGATGGCGGCGGTTTGCGCCGCCGGCGCGTTTCTATTGAGCAGGCGGCCGCCTCAGAACGCCATTGTCGCCGCGATGCCCGCGGCCTCGCCGGCGGCCGCCACCGAGCAGAAGGAATTGTCCTGGGATGATGTCGAGGCGGTTGATCTCATCGGCCTGGAGGTCGGCTATCGCTTGATTCCCCTGGTCGACCGCAATCAGGGCGGCGAACTCATGGGGCGCATCAAGGGAGTACGCAAGAAATTGTCGGAGGAGCTTGGTTTCCTGGTGCAGGCCGTGCACATCCGCGACAACTTGGAACTCGGCCCGAACTCGTACCGGATCACCATTTTAGGCGCACCGGTGGGTGAGTCCGAGGTATTTCCGGACCGGGAACTGGCCATCAATCCCGGACAGGTATCCGGCACCATACCCGGGTCCGCCACCAAGGATCCGGCCTTCGGCCTCGACGCCATTTGGATCGACAAGACGCGGCGCGAGCAGGCACAGGCGCAGGGCTACACAGTGGTCGACGCCAGCAGCGTCATCGCCACTCACTTGAGCCATTTGCTGCAGTCGCACGCCCACGAATTGTTGGGCCACGAGGAAGTGCAGCAGCTGCTGAACCGTCTGGGCAAGACCGCGCCGAAGCTCATCGAGGATTTGGTGCCGAAGCTTCTGCCGATGAGCGTGGTCGTCAAGGTGCTGCAGTACCTGCTGCTGGAGCGGGTGCCGATTCGCAACCTGCGCACCATCTGTGAAACGCTCGCAGAGCTCGCGCCCAAGACCCAGGACCCCGTCGCTTTGGTCGCCGCCGTGCGGGTCGCACTGGGCCGCACCATCGTGCAGAACATCGGCGGACTGCGCCAGGAATTGCCGGTGATCACCCTGGACCCCGCGCTCGAGCAGGTGCTGCAGGACTCGATGAGCGGCGCCGGCGACACATCGCCCGGATTCGAACCGGGTCTGGCGGACCGAATACAAACGGCGTTGGGCGACAGCGCGCGCCGCCAGGACGCGGCGGGCGAACCCGCCGTGCTGTTGGTCGCACCGAAGATTCGTCCGTGGATCGCGCGCCTGATGCGTCATTCCACGCCATCGCTCGCGGTGCTCGCCTACAACGAGATTCCGGAAAACCGCCGCATCCGCGTGATTGCGGCGGTGGGCCGCTAAAGTTTGGAATTGATACGGAGGTTGTATGAAAATTAAACGATACACGGCGCCCAGCATGCGCGCGGCCCTTGCCCTCGTGAGGGCGGAGCAGGGCCCAGATGCGGTCATCCTGTCGAGCCGCCGCAGCGAGGAGGGCATCGAAGTCATCGCCGCCGTGGATTATGACGAGGCCCTGTTCACGGAGGCCAGGGCGCCGCGCACCGCCGCGATCATGGCGCCTGCTGCGGCGACGGCGCCGCTCGAGGCGGTCCCGGCAAAGGCAGCCGCTGCGCCGAGCAGCGCGCCGCCGAAAGCACCAATGGCCTCGGCAGCGCGGCGTCCCGCGCCGATCTCCGCCGCGCAATTCGCGCCGCCCCGTCCGGGCGCGGGCACGGCAGAAGGGTACGGCGCCATGCAGCGCGAATTGCAGGACTTGCGCCGCTTGCTCGAGACCGGCCTCGCCGGCATGACCTGGAGCGACAAGCGCCTGCGCGAACCCCTGCAGGCGCGGGTGCTGGAGGAACTGTCGGCCCTGGACATTGCGCCCGATGTTGCGATGGCCCTGGCGAGCTTGACGCCGCAGCGCACCAACCTCGACAACCCGTCGCATATTCCGCTCGCGCTGCTGGTCAAGCATTTGCCGGTGATCAACGACACGACCTGCATCACCGGCGGCATCGCAGCCGTGGTGGGTCCCACCGGCGCCGGCAAGACCACGACGATTGCGAAGCTCGCGGCGCGCTGGTGCATGCTGCATGGAAGCCAAGACCTGGCGTTGGTCAGCACCGATGGCTACCGAATCGGTGCCCGCGAGCAATTGATGACCTACGCGCGCATCCTCGGAGCACCGATGTACGCCGCCAACAGCGGCCAGGAACTGGGCCGCGTGCTGCAGCGGCTCAAGTCAAAAAAATTGATTCTGATCGATACGGCGGGCATGGGACCGCGCGATGTTCGGCTCACCGAGCAGCTCGCAGCGCTCAAATTGGGCGCCGCGCGGGCGCGGGTGTTGCTGGCACTGCCGGCGCAAGGCGAGTGCCATGCATTGGAAGAAATCGTGCGGGCCTTCGCAGGCATTACCCCCGCCGCCTGCGTTCTGACCAAGGTCGATGAGGCCGCGAGCTTGGGCGGAGCGATCTCCGCGGTGCTGCGCCATAAGCTGCGAGTCGCCTATGTATGCGACGGACAGCGAGTGCCGGAAGACTTGCACGCCGCCCATCAGAAAAGAGTGTGGCTGATCCGCGCCGCGCTCAAGCTGAAGGAGCGCGCTCCGCGGGTGCGCAACGAGGCATCCCTGGCCCGTGCGTTCGGCCGAGCCGCCGCCCATGCGTGATTTCAGACTGTCGCCGCAACGAGCCGAAGCCCTGGCCGAGCTCAACTCTTCGCGTCCCGTCAAGGTCATCGCCGTGACCGGCGGCAAGGGCGGGGTGGGCAAGACCACGGTGTCCGCCAATCTTGCGGTCTCCATCGCCGCATCGGGCCGCGACGTGATGCTGGTGGATGCCGACCTCGGATTGGCCAATGTCGACGTGGTGCTGGGCCTGCACACCCGTTTTCACCTGGGCAATGTGATTCAGGGCGAGTGCGCACTGGAGGACGCCATCGTCACCGGTCCGCACGGACTGCAAATCGTACCTGCCGCCTCCGGGATCAAGCGCATGGCGACCCTGTCGCCGGCCGAGCATGCCGGGATCATCCGCGCGTTCAGCGACCTGTACCACCAGATCGAAGTGCTCGTCGTCGATACGGCGGCCGGCCTGCATGACAGCGTCATGACCTTCAGCCAGGCGGCGCACCATGTGGTCGTGGTGGTGTGCGACGAGCCGGCCTCGATCACCGATGCCTATGCGCTCATCAAGGTCTTAAGCCGCGAGCACGGCGTGCAGCGATTTCAGGTCCTGGCGAATCAGACCCGCCGGTCCGGCGAAGGACCCGAGCTTTTCCAGAAAATTAGCCGAGTCTGTGACCGGTTTCTCAATGTGACGCTGGAGTTCGCCGGTTCGATACCGTTTGACGACTATCTGCGGCGCGCGGTGCAGCGGCAGACGGCCGTTGTGGACGCCTACCCGGCATCTATTTCCTCCATAGCGCTCAAGAATCTCGCTTCCAAGGCCGATAAGTGGTCTGTGCCCCAAGGGGCGCGGGGTCATTTGGAGTTCTTTGTCGAACGAATGGTCGGGGCCAGGATTGCCCCGTCGACGGTATTGCAATGAGAGCAAGCACACAGTACTCGAACACGCAAAAACGCGGCGCGAAACCGGCCACCGAAGATCACACTCCGGTCGATCAAGTGCCGCAGCACGAATTGGTGCTGAGGCACGCTGATTTGGTGAAGCGTATTGCCTATCACCTGGTCAGCCGCATGCCGCCGAATGTGGAGGTCGACGACTTGATTCAGTCCGGAATGATCGGACTGCTGGATGCGGCCAAGCATTATTCGGCCAACAAGGGCGCGAACTTCGAGACTTACGCCGGCATCCGCATACGCGGCGCCATGCTCGATGAGGTGCGCAAATCCGATTGGACGCCGCGCTCCGTGCATCGAAACATGCGTGAGATGGCCGATGTGATCCGCAAGATCGAGAACGCCAAGGGACAGGACGCCACGCCGACGGACATCGCCGAGGGACTCGGGGTCTCCATCGAGGAATATCACAAGCTGGTGCAGGATGCCGCGAGTTGCCGGCTGTTCAGTTTCGACCAGATGGGCTCGAGCGAGGACGAATCAAGTCCCGCCGATCATGCGCGCGACGACGGGCCGGGTCCGCTGGAGGATATCGAGGACGCCGGATTTCGCGGCGCCCTGAGCGCGGCCATCAACGTGCTGCCGGAGCGCGAGCGGCTGGTGCTTTCGCTGTATTACGACGATGACATGAACCTGCGTGAAATCGGCGAGGTGCTCGAGGTTTCGGAATCGCGCGTCTGCCAGATCCACGGCCAGGCTTTAGTGCGTCTGCGCGCGCGATTGGCAGAGTGGCTGTCGCCGGACTGATATGGACATTTTAAGCATCATCGGCATCGTGCTGGCGCTGATCGCGATCATCGGCGGCGCAATCTTGAAGGGCAGCAGCGCCGGCGCGTTGGTCGGCAGCGCGGCCTTCGTCATCGTGGTGGTGGGCACGCTCGCGGCGAGCCTGGTGCAAACCCCCATGGCAACCTTTTTGCGCGCCTGGAAAATCGCGTCATGGGTGTTCAAGCCGCCGGCCAACAATCCCGCCGGCATGATCCAAAAAATCGTGGAGTGGAGCAACGTTGCGCGCAAGCAGGGATTGCTCGGCCTGGAATCGGCGGTCGAGGGCGAGAAGGACGACTTCTTGAAGAAGGGCCTGCAATCTCTGGTGGATGGCGGCGAACCGGACGCGATTCGCTCCAGCATGGAGATCGAACTGGACACGATGGAGCACTTCGACACCCAAGCCGCCAAAGTTTTTGAATCCATGGGCGTGTATTCCCCGACCCTGGGGATCATCGGCGCCGTCATGGGGCTGATGGCGGTGATGCAAAACCTCAATGACCCGTCGAAGCTCGGTCATGGCATCGCCGCCGCGTTCATTGCGACGATCTACGGCATCGCATTCGCCAATCTGTTGTTCCTGCCCATGGGCAACAAGCTGAAAGCGGTGATTCACGGACAGTCGCAGGTACGCACCATGGTGATCGAAGGGCTCATTGCCATCGCGCAGGGCGAGAATCCGCGCAATATCGAATCGAAGCTGCAAGGGTACTTTCACCATTAGTGAGACGGGCTCTTAAGCCATGGCACGCAAGAAAAAGCACGAAGATCATGTTAACCACGAAGCCTGGGCCATTCCCTACGGCGACCTGGTGACATTGTTGTTCGCGCTGTTCACCGTGATGTATGCAATGTCGTCGGTCAACGAAGGAAAGTTTCGCGTTCTGTCCGATGCCATGATCGCGGCTTTCAACGGAGCGCCGCGCAGCATGCGCCCGGTAAACATGGGCGAGCCGGAACCCGGCAAGGGCGGCGAGAAGCCGCTGGTCGGCATTACCCCGACCGCCCTCATCAAGATCAAGAGCCAGAACAGCGTGACTCCGATACCGAAGCCGGCGGCGGCGGATGTTCCGGGTTCGCTGATTCGCATGGAGCGCGCGGTACAGGACGCGATGCGTGCATTGATCGACGCGAAGCTCATTACGGTGAAGCGCGAGAGCATGTGGCTGGAAATCGAGATCAACACGGACATTCTGTTTTCGAGCGGCTCGGGCGCATTTTCGAGCTCCGCGGAACCGGTGCTCAACAAGCTGGCAGAGGTGCTGAAGCCCTTCCCCAATCCGATCCGCGTCGAGGGTCATACGGACGATCGACCGATTCACACCGCCGCATTTCCCTCCAATTGGGAACTGTCGGCGGCGCGGGCCGCGAGCGTCGTGCATCAGTTCACGCAGCAGGGCATCGACCCGCTGCGCCTCGAGATCGTCGGTTTCGGCGAGTTTCATCCGCGCCAGCCGAATACTTCCGCAGAGGGGCGCAATGCCAATCGGCGCGTCGCCGTGCTGGTGCTGGAGGCGGTGACTCCCGCGGAAGCCACGACGGCGCGCATCACGACAGATACGCCGCAGACCGTTGCCCCCGGAGTCGAATTGGCCGATGCCGGCAGCGCCACCAATCGGGAGCTCGTGCGTGTGGCGCCCGCCGATCTCGAAAAGACTGTTTTGATGAAACCAGTGAAACCGACAGCGACCGAATCACCCCAATCCCCATGAGCGAGGTCACGCAATGAGTGAAGTTGACCGCTTAAGCAATTCAGGCCTTTTCCCCGCCCTGCCGATCGCAGATCGGCGATCGTCAAAGGACGACAAGGAGCGCCGCCAACGCTCGGACCAAGGTCCGGACAAGCCGTCCGCGAAGCCCGTCGACATCCAAGAATCGAGCGGCGGCCCGCGGCCGCCGAAATCACATATAGATGAGTACGCCTGACATGATTACCCTCAGTGTCAATGCGATTCTGGGACTTGCCGCCGCATCGCTGGCAATTTGCGCGCTCATCGCCGTCGTCGCCCTGTCCTTTTCGACGCGCCGCTGGCGAAGACGCTGCGCAGCGGTCGAATCAAGCGTGGCGGCGATGCGCCGCGAACTCGAAGTCATGGCCTCGATCAGCCTGCGCACCGGCAGGCGTGTGAATCGCATCGAGCGTGAATACTCGGGCGTTGCCGAGCGCATCGAGTCGGTGGAGCTTCGCGGTCCTGCGCAGTGCTTTGATCAGGCAATCGACTTTGCGCGCCGCGGCAGCGACCCCGGCAAGTTGACGCAGCAATTCGGATTGAGCCGCGCCGAGGCAGACTTGGTGACTCGATTGCACGGGCGAAAAAAAATCGCTTAGCGGAGCCACGCCCCGAGTATTCCGCGAAGCGCCCGAAGCCGCCGCCGTTGCAGGGCTGCGGCAATGGGCTCACACTTATGCGGCAAAAGAAACGCACATAGGTGGGAGTCATGAAGCGTCTGTCACTGTTGCTCGCCGGACTGGTTGCGATTGGATTCGGCTCTTCGGCCTGGGCAGCCAATGCCTACACTCAGGGTGCGGTGCATCTGCGCGCCGGACCGAGCTCCGACTATCCCCTGGTCACGACCATACCGCCCAATGCACTGTTGAATCTCTAAGGCCAAATGCGGGCTACGCCGGCCGGAAATCCTGCTGCTTTAAAAAAATAGCTCAATTAGGCGGAGATCAATGAAACATTTCTTGCGGGTGATTGCGGTGGCGGCGGTTATTGCGGGCCCGGTTGCATTTGGCGCCCCGGCGCAGACGGTCTTGTCGCTCGAAAAGATCATGGCGGATCCGGACTGGATCGGGCCGCCGGTCAGCGACGCTTATTGGTCGGCCGATTCCAAAGCGGTGTATTACTCGCTGAAGCGCATCGGCTCGCCGATTGCAGATCTGCATCGTGTTGATCCGGCCAGCGGCAAGGATCAAGTTGTGGATGCCGCGGCCATGGCAAGCGCGGACGGACCTGCGGTTTACGATCGCGCCGGCAAGCGTGCGGCCTTCATCCGCAATCGAGATATTTTCGTGCGCGATTTGTCGAGCGGCCGATTGACGCAGGTCACACGAACGCCGCCGGCCAAGAGTCACCTGCATTTTTCGCTCGATGGGCGGTTGTTGAGTTTCCGCATTGACAACGACTGGTACGTGCACGATTTAAGCAGCGGCGTGACAACGCCTGCCGCCATCGTCAAGGCGGAGAAGGATCCGAATGCGCCGCCGCCCGCGGATGACTTGCGGGAAATGCAATTGCGCACCTTTTCCACCCTGAAGAAGCTGCACGACGACAAGGAAATCCTGCGCAAACACAACGAGGAGCTGCAAAAAGGGGATGCGACGCGCGCGGCGCTGCCTTTCTATCTGGGCGATGAGGTGGTCATTCGCGGATCGGAACTGTCGCCTGATGGGCGCTGGCTGCTGGTCGTCACCGAACCGAAGTCCCACGCCAGGGGCCGGGAAGGTCAGCTCACTCGCTATGTCACCGAATCAGGCTACGAGGAATTCGAAAAGGAGCGGCTGCGTGTCGGACGCAATCCACCCGCGCCCCAATCCTTGATGCTGCTCAATCTCACCGACCACACCATGCATGCACTTTCCATGGAGAAGCTGCCCGGACTTTACGACGATCCGTTGCACGCTGTGCGCGAGGAGAACGCCAAGGCGCACCCGCCGGCCAATCCGCCGGCGATTCCGCAGCCGGCCGCAGGCGGCGAGCAAAAGTCGAACGGCGACACCAAGGCGATCGGCGACAAAAAGGCGCGCGGCGTCTGGGTGATCAACCGTGAGCCCGATGCGATCAACGCCGGCATTGTCTGGAGCGCCGATGGCGGTGCGCTCGGCATCGCGATTTATGCGATTGACCATAAGGATCGGTGGATTGTCAGCGTCGACCTGGCCAACGCGGCGTTGGTGCCGCAGCACCGTTTGAGCGATGCGGCCTGGATCGACCGGTCATTCAATGAGTTTGGCTGGCTCAATGACAATCGCACACTTTGGTACGAATCCGAAGAGTCGGGTTTCGCTCATCTGTACACCAAGGCGCTGAACGGCGAGCCGCGCGCACTGACCCAGGGGCGCTTCGAGGTGTCGAGTCCGCAGCTGTCCGAGGACGGCCGCTGGTTCTATGTGCTCAGCAACGAAGTCGCACCTTATTCGTATGACGTGTATCGCGTCCCCAGCGGCGGCGGGGTTTTACAGCGCCTGACCAAGCTTGAAGGAATCGAAAAAGCCGAGGTGGATCGAAGCGGCAAACAGTTGTTGCTGACCCATTCGACGCCGTACATGCGCAGCCAAATCTCGGTGGCGCGAGCCGACGGGTCCGGCGTGCCCCGCCAGCTGACGGACACGCGAACGGCTGAATACAAGTCCATGAGTTGGATCCAGCCGGAAATCGTGAAGGTTCCATCCACGCATTTTGGCGGCGTGATTTACGCGAAGCTGTATCGCGACGCCGGCGCCGCCGCTACCGGCAAGAAACCCGCGGTGCTGTTCATTCATGGAGCGGGCTATCTGCAGGACGTGCACCTGCGCTATTCGTATTACTTTCGCGAGCAGATGTTCAACAATCTCCTCGCCCACTTAGGCTACGTGGTTCTCGACATGGATTACCGCGCGTCCGCCGGCTATGGGCGCGACTGGCGCACCGCCATTTACCGCCAGATGGGACATCCGGAGTTGGAGGATCTGCTCGACGGCAAGAAGTGGCTGGTCGAGCAGGCGGCCGTCGATCCGAAACATGTCGGCCTGTACGGCGGCTCCTATGGCGGCTTCATGACGTTGATGGGACTGTTTCGCGCGCCGGGGGAGTTTGCGGCGGGCGCTGCGCTGCGGCCTGTCACCGATTGGATGCAATACAACCATGGGTATACGTCCGGCATTTTGAACGAACCGCAGGTCGACCCGATAGCCTATGAGCGTTCCTCGCCGATAGAATTTGCGGGCGGCCTGCAAGATGTGCTGCTCATTTGCCACGGTGTGATCGACGACAACGTGCTGTTCGAAGATTCGATGCGCCTGTACGAGCGCCTGATCGAATTGCACAAGGACAACTTCAGCATGTCGGCGTACCCACTGGACCGGCATGGATTTACCAACGCCGATTCATGGCTCGACGAATACAAGAGAATCCTTCGGCTGTTCGAGTCCAACCTGAGACAGCAGTAGCGCGTCCCCTCAGCGCCGCGCCGCAGCGGCTTACTTGGCCGCGATTTCGGCGGCCGCCCGCGCGAGTATCGCGGCGATACGCTGCTGTTCCTCGCGCGAGCTGTGCCATTTGTCGGCCAGCGCGAGTTTGAGATCGCGCCGCGCCCGATGCAGTTCGCGTGAGCCGCGCCGCTCCTGGTCCGGCTCCTCGCCGGCTTCATCCGCATCGAGTGCCCGGCGCACCCGGTCCATCCGCTCGCCCACGCGGCCGAATTGTGCGAAGAGCGCATCGGCAGTGGCCAGGTTCTTGGCCAGCTGCTCTTTGCCGGATTCGGTGATGCTATACAGCTTGCGAGCGCCATCGACGGTCACGGTGGCGTGGCCGATCTCTTCGAGATAGGTCAGCGCCGGATACACCATGCCGGGGCTGGGAACGTAGAAGCCTTTGGAACGATCATCGAGCTCCTTGATGATTTCGTAGCCGTAGCGCGATTTTTCGTCCAGCAGCTTGAGAATGAGGAGCTGCAAGTCGCCTGAGCTCAGCTTTCGCCCCATGCCAAATCCGCGGCCGCCCAGGCCGCCGCCTTGCATGAATCCCCAGCCGAAGGGACCGAACCCGTGGTGTCCGCGATGCCGCCCGATGCAATGAAATGGGGAATGATGCATCTATCTCTCGATATGTTTTAAGACATATCTTACGATAATACTATCTTACGATAATGTCAATACTAAAAAAGATTCCGACCGACGGGTTGGGGGACATCGAGTTTGGCCCCGAGTTTGCATTGACACCCGGTGGCGCGCACCGCAAAATACGCGGCTCATTTTAGGGAGGGGTACCCAAGCGGCCAACGGGGGCAGACTGTAAATCTGCTGGCTTATGCCTTCGTAGGTTCGAATCCTACCCCCTCCACCAGCGAAGGATGTGGGGTCGTGCCATTGGCTTAGCGGAGTGCGGGTGTAGTTCAATGGTAGAACGTCAGCCTTCCAAGCTGATCACGTGGGTTCGATTCCCATCACCCGCTCCAAATGGATGCGGCCCACGTAGCTCAGTTGGTAGAGCACGTCCTTGGTAAGGACGAGGTCAACGGTTCGATTCCGTTCGTGGGCTCCAGAGTTGTTCTAAATTTTTTGCGAGGTAAGGCCTGTGTCGAAGGGGAAGTTTGAGCGAACGAAGCCGCACGTGAACGTGGGGACCATTGGGCATGTGGATCATGGCAAGACGACCCTGACGGCCGCCTTAACCAAGGTGATGGCCGAGAAGCATGGCGGGGAGTTCAAGGCCTACGATCAGATCGACAAGGCCCCCGAGGAGCGGGCGCGCGGGATCACGATTGCGACCGCGCACGTGGAGTATCAGTCCGAGGCGCGCCACTACGCGCACGTGGACTGCCCGGGGCATGCCGACTATGTGAAGAACATGATCACGGGAGCCGCGCAGATGGACGGGGCGATTCTGGTGGTCAGTGCGGCCGATGGGCCGATGCCCCAGACGCGCGAGCACATTTTGCTCGCCCGCCAGGTCGGGGTGCCCTACATCGTGGTGTACATGAACAAGGCGGACATGGTCGATGATGCGGAGCTCCTAGAGCTGGTGGAGCTGGAGGTGCGCGATTTGCTGACCCTGTACAAATTCCCCGGGGATAAGACCCCGATCATCACCGGTTCTGCGTTAAAGGCTTTGGAGGGGGATGCTTCCGAGATTGGCGTACCCTCGGTGATCAAGCTGGTGAAGGCCTTGGATGACTATATTCCGGTGCCGAAGCGCGCGGTGGAAGGGGCCTTTTTGATGCCGGTGGAGGATGTGTTCTCGATCGCGGGGCGCGGCACGGTGGTCACCGGGCGCATTGAGCGCGGCATCGTGAAGGTCAACGATGAGGTGGAGATTGTCGGGATTCGCCCGACGCAGAAGACCACTTGCACGGGCGTGGAGATGTTTCGAAAGCTCTTGGATGAGGGCCAAGCCGGGGATAACGTCGGGGTACTCTTGCGCGGCACGAAGCGCGAGGAAGTGGAGCGCGGCCAGGTGCTGTGCAAGCCCGGTTCGATCACCCCGCACACCAAGTTTGAGGCCGAAGTGTACGTCTTAAGCAAGGAGGAGGGCGGCAGACATACCCCTTTCTTCAAGGGCTATCGGCCGCAGTTCTACTTTCGCACCACCGATGTGACCGGAGCGGTGGAGCTGCCGGAGGGCACCGAGATGGTGATGCCGGGGGATAACATCAAGATCGTGGTGGAGCTGATTGCCCCGATCGCGATGGAGCAGGGGCTGCGTTTCGCCATCCGCGAGGGCGGCAAAACCGTCGGCGCAGGCGTCGTCGCAAAAGTGATTGCTTGATCTTATTTTTAACGGACGGGGCCGCAGCGGCCCCGTTAATGGTTGCGCGCAGCGCATGAACAGGGCAGTAGCTCAATTGGCAGAGCGGCGGTCTCCAAAACCGCAGGTTGGGGGTTCGATTCCCTCCTGCCCTGCCATTGATGCGCGCCGGTAGGAATAGCGTAAGTACATGGCTGAAGTGCAAACACCCGCGGTCGCGTCGCCCAAGGACACCGCACTGCTGATTTTTTCGATCGTTGCGATCTTAAGCGGAATCGCAGCGTTCTATTGGTTCGACGAGCGGTCCTTGGTGTTGCGCGTCGGCATGGTGGTTCTCGGACTGGCCGCGGGCGCGGGTCTTTTGTGGCTGAGCACCTACGGCAGGGAGTTTGTCCAGTTTGCACAGGCCGCGCGGATCGAATTGCGCAAAGTGGTGTGGCCGAGCCGCACCGAGACTTTTCAAACCACCTATGTGGTGATCGGATTTGCGATTTTGATGGGTTTGTTTTTCTTCGTTCTTGACTGGATTCTCACCTGGATGACCCGCTTCTTGGGCGGCACGACGGGTTAGCGGACGCGGAGCTTTTATGTCCTTGCGATGGTATGTGGTTCACGCGTATTCAAACTTCGAGCACAAGGTGTCGGAGTCGCTGAAGGAGCGCGTCAAACGCGCGGGTCTCGATGCGAAGTTCGGTGAAATTCTCGTGCCCACCGAAGAAGTGGTGGAGATGCGCGACGGGCAGAAGCGCAAGTCCGACCGCAAATTCTTCCCGGGCTATGTGCTCGTGCAGATGGAAATGGACGAGGACACCTGGCACCTGGTGAAGGAAGTGCCGAAGGTGCTGGGTTTCATCGGCGGCACCAGCGACAAGCCGGCTGCCATCACCGACAAGGAAGCGATGTCGATTTTGCGCCGTGTCGAGGAAGGCGTGGACAAGCCGAAGCCGAAGGTGCTGTTCGAACCCGGCGAGGTGGTGCGAGTGACCGACGGGCCGTTCAATGATTTCAACGGCGTGGTCGAGTCCGTGAATTACGAGAAAAACCGGCTGCAGGTGGCGGTGCAGATCCTGGGGCGTTCGACGCCCGTGGAATTGGATTTCTCGCAGGTCGAGAAGGGTTGATTTTGGGACGGCGCGCTTTGGCGCCGTTGAAAGGTCGGCGCGTTAGCGCCTAGGAAGTCGGCGCGTTAGCGCCTAGGAAGTCGGCGCGCAAGCGCCTAACAAGGGGAGCCGCAAGGGCGGCGTTTGTACCCACAGGAGCGTTAGATGGCGAAGAAAGTCACCGGCTATATCAAGCTGCAGATCCCTGCAGGCCAAGCCAACCCCAGCCCTCCAGTCGGTCCTGCATTGGGCCAACAGGGCGTGAACATCATGGAGTTCTGCAAGGCGTTCAATGCGCAGACCCAGGCCTTGGAAAAAGGATTACCGACCCCAGTAGTGATTACGGTTTACAGCGATCGCAGCTTTACCTTCATCATGAAGACGCCGCCCGCGTCCGTGCTCATTGCCAAGGCGCTTGGCATCCCCAAGGGCAGCGCCACGCCGAACACGGCGAAAGTGGGGAAAGTGACCCGCAAGCAGCTCGAGGACATCGCCAAGGTGAAAATGCCTGATTTAACAGCGGCCAACTTGGACGCGGCCGTGCGCACCATCGCCGGCAGCGCCCGCAGCATGGGCGTTGACGTGGAGGGAGTGTGACATGCCTGCCGTAGTCAAACGTACCAAGAGCTGGAAAGAAAAGCTGCCGCCGGGCAAGTCTTATCCGATCGACGATGCGCTGAAATTGGTGAAGGAATTCGCCACCGCCAAATTCAATGAATCGGTGGACGTGTCGGTTAATTTGGGCGTCGATGCCACCAAGTCGGACCAGCAAGTGCGCGGCTCGACGGTGATGCCGCACGGCACCGGCAAGACGGTGCGCGTGGCGGTATTTACCCAGGGCAAGAATGCTGAGGCCGCCAAAGCGGCGGGCGCCGACATTGTCGGTTTCGAGGATCTGGCCGAGAAGGTAAAGGCCGGACAAATCGATTTTGACGTGGTGATAGCCAGTCCCGATGCCATGCGCATCGTCGGTCAGCTTGGACAGATCTTGGGACCTCGCGGCCTCATGCCGAACCCGAAGGTGGGCACGGTCACGCCGAATGTGGCTGAAGCCGTGAAGAATGCGAAATCCGGGCAGGTGCGCTACCGCACGGATAAGGCGGGCATCGTGCACGCACAAATCGGGCGCGCGAATTTCGAGCCGAGCGCGCTGAAGGAAAATTTACTGGCGCTGGTGAACGATCTGCAGAAGATCAAGCCGGCGACTTCCAAGGGTGTCTACCTCAAGAAGCTGACCGTCTCCTCGACCATGGGGCCGGGCGTCGCGGTCGATCAGTCGAGTTTGGGTCTGATCAAAATTTAAAGGACGGGGCCGCATCGGCCCCGGGAATTGTTGCGCGAAGCGCATGAAGACATGCGCGTGAGCGCATGGAAAGAATTGATGGAGGGCTGCGGGAAGTTAACGCTTTCCGCACCCACCGTCGAAGACCGCAGGCGAGCATGAAAGGTTCATTGGGACCTTCAGAAGCTCTTAAAAGCAGCCTGCGCAGATGGTGGGACCGGAATCAGGAATGCCTGAGAAGGTCGCACCAATGAGTACTCAAGTACTCAAAGGGTGGATGCGGACGGCGGCGTTCGCATCTGTTGTGTGACGCTTCTCTACGGGGAACCAAAGATGGCACTCAAGTTAGAAGAGAAGAAAGTCGTGGTGGCAGAAGTCAACGCGGTCGCGGCGAAAGCCCTGTCCGTGGTGGGCGCCGAGAACCGTGGCTTGACCGTGACGCAGATGACCGACCTTCGCGCCAAGGCGCGCAAGGAAGGGGTGTATCTGCGGATCGTCAAGAACACGCTCGCGCGCAAGGCCGTTGCCGGCACCGCTTTCGAGTGCATTTCTCCGGCGTTGAAAGGACCGATTGTCCTGGCATTTTCCAACGACGATCCGGGCGCTGCCGCCCGCATCGTCAAGGCCTTTGCCAAGGACAACGACAAACTGGTGACGACGATCGTCTCCCTGGGCGGTCAACTGCTCAAGGCCGATTCGCTCGAGCGGGTGGCTTCATTGCCCACGCGCGCGCAGGCGTTGTCGCAGATGTTAGGTGTGCTCAAAGCGCCGATTGCGAAGTTAGTTGGTACGTTGGCTGCTCCCAACTCGAAGTTGGTGCGGACGCTCGCTGCTGTTCTTGAAGCCAAGAAGAGCGGCGCGGCGCAGGCGGCGACGAATTAATCCTGATTCGGGTTTATCAAACCCATATTTATTTGGAGACGATAATGGCTGTTACGAAAGATGAAATCCTCGACTCAATTTCCAAGATGACCGTCATGGAAGTGGTCGAGCTGATTGCCGACATGGAAAAGAAGTTCAACGTCACGGCTGCCGCTCCTGTAGCCGCGGCCGCGGCGGGCGGCGGTGGTGCGGCGGCTCCGGCTGCCGAAGCGCAGACCGAGTTCACCGTGACCATGACCGAATTCGGCGCCAACAAAGTGGGCGTCATCAAGGTCATCCGTGAAATCACGGGGTTGGGCTTGAAGGAAGCCAAGGACCTGGTCGAAGGCGCGCCTTCAACGGTCAAGGAAGGCATTCCGAAGGCGGATGCCGAGACGATCAAGACGAAGCTCGAGGCCGCCGGCGCCAAGGCTGCTATCAAGTAGTGATTATTGCCGATATGCGCAGTTCGATGCTTGCCGCTGAAACCGCGGCAGCCATCGGCTGCGCCTTTGATTTGAGTTGATTTAAGGCGGGGCCGTTAAGGCTCCGTTAATTGGCGCGCGTCGCCTGTCGATACTGGAACAAGGGTGATCCTCACATGGCTTATTCGTTCACCGAAAAGAAGCGCATCCGCAAGAACTTTGGCAAGCGGCCGAGCATCCTCGGCACGCCGTACCTGCTGGCAATCCAGCTGGATTCGTACCGGCGATTCTTGCAGGCGGATACCGCGGAATCCAAACGCGATGAGATCGGCCTGCACGCCGCCTTCGACAGCGTGTTCCCCATTTCCAGCTACTCCGGCAATGCGACGCTCGAGTACGTGAGTTATCGCCTGGGCGAACCGGTGTTCGACGTCAAGGAATGCCAGCTGCGCGGCCTGACCTACGCGGCGCCGTTGCGCGTCAAAGTGCGTCTCGTGGTGCTCGACAAGGAGGCCAGCGGCGCGAAGAAGCCGGTCAAGGACGTGCGCGAGCAGGAAGTGTACCTGGGCGAATTGCCCCTCATGACCGAGAACGGCACGTTCATCATCAACGGCACCGAGCGCGTCATTGTGTCGCAGCTGCATCGCAGCCCGGGCGTGTTCTTCGATCACGACCGCGGCAAGACCCACTCATCGGGCAAGCTGCTGTTCTCCGCAAGAATCATTCCGTATCGCGGTTCGTGGTTGGACTTCGAGTTCGACCCGAAGGACTGCGTGTTCGCGCGCATAGATCGCCGCCGCAAATTGCCGGTGACCATCATTCTGCGCGCGCTCGGTCTGACCGAGGAGCAGATTCTCGACATCTTCTTCGAGAAGAACGTGTTCCATTTGTCGAAGAAGGAAATCGAATTCGAAATCATCCCGCAGCGTCTGCGCGGCGAGACCGCGGCGTTCGAGATCCGCGTCGGCAAGAAAGTCATTGTCGAGGAAGGCCGCCGCATCACGGCGCGCCACGTCAAGGAACTCGAGGAAGCCGGCGTCAAGCGCCTCCCCGTGCCCACCGAATACGTGCAGGGCAAGGTGCTGGCGCACGACATCGTCAATACCGAAACCGGCGAGATCCTGGCAAAGGCCAATGAAATTCTCACCGTACCGACGGTCGCGAAGCTCATCGAGAGCGGCATCACCTCGATTCGCACGCTGTATGTAAACGACCTGGACCGCGGCCCGTACATCTCGGACACGCTGCGCATTGATCCCACCAAGACGCGCCTCGAGGCGCTGGTGGAAATCTATCGCATGATGCGTCCCGGCGAGCCGCCGACCAAGGATGCGGCCGAGAACCTGTTTCAAAACCTGTTCTTCAACGGCGAGCGCTACGACTTGTCGCCGGTGGGGCGCATGAAGTTCAACCGCCGCGTGGGCCGTGATGAAATCACCGGATCGGGCGTATTGAGCAAGGAAGACATCATCGAGGTCATGAAGACCCTGATCGACATCCGCAACGGCAATGGCCACGTGGATGACATCGATCATTTAGGCAACCGCCGCGTGCGCAGCGTCGGTGAAATGGCCGAGAATGCCTTCCGTATCGGCTTGGTGCGGGTCGAACGCGCCGTGAAGGAGCGGCTGACGATTGCCGAAAGCGAGCCGATCATGCCGCAGGAAATGATCAACGCGAAGCCGGTCGCCGCCGCGGTGAAGGAATTTTTCGGCTCCTCGCAGCTGTCGCAGTTCATGGACCAGAACAATCCGCTGTCGGAAGTCACGCACAAGCGCCGCGTCTCGGCGCTTGGCCCAGGCGGCCTGACGCGCGAACGCGCCGGATTCGAAGTTCGCGACGTGCACCCAACGCACTACGGGCGGGTGTGCCCGATCGAAACGCCCGAAGGCCCGAATATCGGCCTGATCAATTCACTGGCCGTCTACGCGCGCACCAACGACTACGGATTCCTCGAGACTCCGTATCGCCGGGTCGCCAACGGCAAGGTGACGGACAAGATCGATTACCTGTCGGCCATTGAAGAAGGCCAGTACATGATCGCGCAGGCGAATGCGACCTTGAGCGACAAGGGCGAGTTCGTCGACGACTTGATCTCCTGCCGCACGCAGAACGAGTTCACACTTTCTTCGGCCGACAAGATCAATTACATGGACGTCTCACCTAAGCAGATCGTTTCCGTGGCGGCCTCGCTGATTCCGTTCTTGGAACATGATGATGCGAACCGCGCGCTCATGGGATCGAACATGCAGCGCCAGGCGGTTCCGACGCTGCGTTCGGAAACCCCATTGGTGGGTACCGGCATGGAACGGGCGGTCGCGATCGACTCCGGCGTCACCGTGGTGGCGCGGCGCGGCGGCAGCGTCGACTCGGTCGATGCTTCGCGCATCGTGGTGCGCGTGAACGACGATGAAACGACCGCCGGCGAACCGGGCGTCGACATCTATTCGCTCACCAAGTACACGCGCTCGAACCAGAACACCTGCATCAACCAGCGTCCGCTGGTCAATGCCGGCGACTCGATCAAGCGCGGCGACGTGCTGGCGGATGGCCCCTCGACGGATCTTGGCGAGCTCGCGCTCGGCCAGAATCTGCTCGTCGCCTTCATGCCCTGGAACGGCTACAACTTCGAAGACTCCATTCTGATCTCCGAGCGCGTGGTGGAGGAAGATCGCTTCACCACCATTCACATCGAGGAACTCACCTGCGTCGCTCGCGACACCAAGCTGGGGCCGGAGGAAATCACGGCTGATATCCCGAACGTGGGCGATTCGGCGCTGGCGAAGCTCGATGAGGCCGGCATTGCCTTCATCGGCGCGGAAGTGCGCGCCGGCGACATTCTGGTCGGCAAGGTCACGCCGAAAGGCGAGACGCAGCTGACGCCGGAAGAGAAGCTGCTGCGGGCAATATTCGGCGAAAAGGCGTCGGACGTTAAGGACACAAGCTTGCGCGTGCCTCCCGGCATGGACGGCACGGTGATCGACGTGCGCGTGTTCACACGCGACGGGGTCGAGAAGGATTCGCGGGCCCTGGCGATCGAGAAATCGGAGCTCGAGCGGGTACGCAAGGACCTGGCCGATCAGCAGCGCATTCTGGAAGACGATTTGTTCCAGCGTGTGCGCGGCATGATCGAAGGCAAGGCTGCCGAGGCGGGCCCGAAGAAGATCAAATCGGGCACGCAAATCGACGACGCGTATCTGGCGGATCTGCCGCGGGAACAGTGGTTCGAGATCCGCTTCAAGGAAGAAGATGTCAACACGCAGCTGGAGACGGTCTCCGAGCGCCTCAAGGGTCAGCGCAAGGCGTTTGAAAAGCGCTTCGAGGAGAAGAAGGCGAAGATCACCGCGGGCGATGATCTGGCTCCGGGCGTGCTCAAGATGGTCAAGGTATATCTCGCGGTGAAGCGCCGCGTGCAACCGGGCGACAAGATGGCCGGACGTCACGGCAACAAGGGCGTGATTTCCTCCATCGTTCCGGTCGAGGACATGCCCTATATGGCAGATGGCACGCCGGTGGATATCGTGCTGAATCCCTTGGGCGTGCCGTCGCGCATGAACATCGGGCAAATCCTCGAGACTCACCTGGGCTGGGCGGCGAAGGGCTTGGGCGCCAAGATCGGCAAGATGCTGGAAGCCCAGCACGCGGTCGTTGAACTGCGCAAGTTCTTAGGTCAGGTCTACAACGAGACCGGCGGCCAGAAGGAAGACATCAAGTCCATGAGCGACGCCGAAGTCATCGAGTTGGCCAGCAACCTGAAGAAGGGCGTGCCGATGGCGACGCCGGTGTTCGACGGCGCCAGCGAAGAAGAAATCAAAAATCTTCTCACCCTGGCGGACCTGCCGACCTCGGGGCAAACCACGCTGCACGACGGCCGCACCGGCGAGCAGTTCGAGCGCCCGGTCACGGTGGGCTACATGTACATGCTGAAGTTGAACCACTTGGTCGACGACAAGATGCATGCGCGTTCCACGGGACCCTACAGCCTGGTCACCCAGCAGCCGCTGGGGGGCAAGGCGCAGTTCGGCGGCCAGCGCTTCGGAGAGATGGAGGTGTGGGCGCTGGAGGCGTATGGCGCCGCGTACACCCTGCAGGAAATGCTCACCGTCAAGTCGGACGATGTGAACGGACGCACGCAGATGTACAAGGCGATTGTCGACGGCAACCATGAAATGAAAGCCGGCATGCCGGAATCGTTCAATGTCTTGGTCAAGGAGATACGTTCCCTGGCCATCAACATCGAACTAGAGAGCGAGGCCTAATCAATGAAAGACTTACTCAAATTGTTCAAGCAGCAAGTACCGGTCGAGAATTTCGATTCGATCAAGATCGGTCTTGCCTCGCCGGACATGATCCGCTCCTGGTCGTACGGCGAAGTGAAAAAGCCGGAAACCATCAACTACCGCACCTTCAAGCCGGAACGAGACGGCCTGTTCTGCGCGAAGATCTTCGGACCCGTGAAGGATTACGAGTGTCTGTGCGGCAAGTACAAGCGCCTGAAGCATCGCGGCGTGGTGTGCGAGAAGTGCGGCGTCGAAGTGACCCAGTCCAAGGTGCGCCGCGAGCGCATGGGCCACATCGAGCTCGCGAGCCCGACTGCGCACATCTGGTTCTTGAAGTCGCTGCCCTCGCGCATCGGCTTGATGCTGGACATGACGTTGCGCGAAATCGAGCGCGTGCTGTATTTCGAGGCCTTCGTGGTCGTCGATCCCGGCATGACCTCGTTGCAGCGCGGCCAATTGCTCACCGACGAGATGTATCTGGAATCCATCGAAGAGCACGGCGATGAATTCGATGCGCGCATGGGCGCCGAAGCGGTGCATGAGCTGCTCAAGTCCATGGATCTACCCTCCGAGGTGGTGAAGGTCCGCGAGGACATGGCGAACACCAACTCCGAGACGAAGATCAAGCGCCTGTCGAAGCGATTGAAGCTCATTGAGGCGTTCATGGAATCGGGCAACAAGCCGGAATGGATGGTGCTCACCGTTCTGCCGGTGCTGCCGCCCGATCTGCGTCCGTTGGTGCCGTTGGACGGCGGCCGCTTCGCGACCTCCGATTTGAACGATCTGTACCGCCGCGTCATCAACCGCAACAACCGTCTGCGCCGGCTGCTCGAGCTGAACGCGCCGGACATCATCGTGCGCAACGAAAAGCGCATGCTGCAAGAGGCGGTGGATGCACTGCTCGACAACGGCCGCCGCGGCCGTGCCATCACCGGCACCAACAAGCGGCCGCTGAAGTCCTTGGCCGACATGATCAAGGGCAAGCAGGGCCGGTTCCGTCAGAACCTGCTCGGCAAGCGGGTCGATTACTCAGGTCGTTCCGTCATCGTGGTCGGTCCGACTCTGCGCCTGCATCAGTGCGGGTTGCCGAAGAAAATGGCGTTGGAACTGTTCAAACCGTTCATCTTCTCCAAGCTGCAGCTGCGCGGCGAAGCCTCGACCATCAAGGCCGCGAAGCGCCTGGTCGAGCGCGAAGGACCGGAAGTGTGGGACATCCTGGAAGAGGTGATCCGCGAACATCCGGTGCTGTTGAATCGCGCGCCCACCTTGCACCGCCTCGGCATTCAGGCTTTCGAGCCGGTGCTGATCGAAGGCAAGGCGATCCAGCTGCATCCCCTGGTTTGCACGGCGTTCAACGCCGACTTCGACGGCGACCAAATGGCCGTGCACGTGCCCCTGTCCATCGAGGCGCAGCTGGAAGCGCGCGCGCTGATGATGTCCTCCAACAACATCCTTTCTCCCGCGAATGGTGAGCCGATCATCGTGCCGTCGCAGGACGTGGTGCTCGGTCTTTACTACATGACCCGCGAAAAGGTCGGCGCGAAAGGCGAGGGCATGGCGTTCAGCGACGTCAGCGAAGTTCATCGCGCCTACGAGAGCCGCAATATCGACCTGCAGGCCAAGGTCAAAGTGCGTCTGGTTGAGTACATACGCGATGCCGGCGGCCAGTTGGTCAAGAACGTCCGCGTGGTCGATACCACCGCCGGCCGCGCTTTGCTGTCCGAGATCCTGCCGAAGGGCCTGTCGTTCGATGCCATCAACCAGGACATGACCAAGAAAATCATTTCCGGAACGATCAACGCCTGCTACCGCACCGTCGGTCTCAAGGAAACGGTCGTGTTCGCCGATCAGTTGATGTACACCGGCTTCCAATACGCGACGCGCTCGGGCGTGTCGATCGGCGTGGACGACATGGTCGTGCCGCAGCAGAAGCTCAAGATCCTGGCGACAGCCGAAAAAGAGGTGAAGGAGATCCAGGAGCAATACTCCTCAGGATTGGTCACCAACGGCGAGCGCTACAACAAGGTGGTCGACATCTGGTCGCGTACCAATGACCAAGTGGCCAAGGCCATGATGGAAAAACTGGGCACCGACGAGGTCACTGACTCCAAGGGCAACAAGGTTCGTCAGAAGTCGTTCAATTCGATCTTCATGATGGCCGATTCGGGCGCTCGCGGTTCCGCGGCGCAGATTCGTCAGCTGGCGGGCATGCGCGGCCTGATGGCGAAGCCCGATGGTTCCATCATCGAAACACCGATCACGGCAAATTTCCGCGAAGGGTTGAACGTACTGCAGTACTTCATTTCGACTCACGGCGCGCGCAAGGGCTTGGCCGACACCGCGTTGAAGACGGCCAACTCCGGTTACCTGACACGTCGCTTGGTCGACGTGGCTCAGGATCTGGTGGTCACCGAGATCGATTGCGGCACTGTCAATGGATTGTCCATCACCCCGATCGTCGAAGGCGGCGATGTCGTGGAGGGATTGGGCGAGCGTGTGTTGGGCCGCGTGGTTTCCGAGGACGTGGCCGTCGCCTCCAGCGGCGAAGTGCTGGTCAAGGCCGGCTCATTGATCGACGAAAAATTGGTCAAGTTGCTGGAGAAAATGGGCGTCGATCAGGTCATGGTGCGTTCGCCCATCACCTGCGAAACCCGTTACGGTGTTTGCGCGCAATGCTACGGCCGCGATCTGGGCCGCGGGCATCGCATCAACATGGGCGAGGCGGTCGGCGTCATTGCGGCGCAATCGATCGGCGAGCCAGGCACTCAGCTGACCATGCGTACCTTCCACGTCGGCGGCGCGGCTTCGCGAGCGGCAGCGGCCAACGGCGTTGAAGTGAAGAGCAAGGGCACGATTCGCCTGCACAACATCAAGACGGTGCGCCACGAAAGGGGGCATTTGGTCGCCGTGTCGCGCTCGGGTGAATTGGGCGTTGTGGATGAGTTCGGCCGCGAGCGCGAGCGCTACAAGATTCCGTATGGCGCCACCATCACGGTGAACGATGCAGACGTGGTCACGGCGGGCCAAGCGGTCGCCAACTGGGATCCGCACACCCATCCGGTGGTCACTGAAGTGGCCGGCATGATCAAGTTCTCCGACTTCGTCGACGGCATTACCGTCACGTCGCAGGTGGACGATGTCACGGGTTTGACCAGCACGGTCGTATTGGATCCGAAGCAGCGCGGTTCTGGCGGCAAGGATCTGCGGCCGGTGGTGCGTTTGACCAATGCCAAGGGCAAGGAAGTCACCTTCGCCAATACGGATATTCCGGCCGTGTACGCGCTGCCGGCGGGCGCGATCGTCAGCCTGGAAGACGGTTCCAAGGTGTCGGTGGGCGATGTCATTGCGCGTATCCCGCAGGAGTCTTCCAAGACTCGCGACATCACCGGCGGTCTGCCGCGCGTGGCCGACCTGTTCGAAGCCCGCAAGCCGAAGGATTCCGCGATTCTCGCGGAGCGTTCAGGCACGGTGAGCTTCGGCAAGGAGACCAAGGGCAAGCGCCGCTTGATCATCACCAACGAAGGCACGGATAAATACGAGGAATTGATTCCAAAGTGGCGGCATCTCAACGTGTTCGAAGGCGAACAAGTGGAGAAGGGCGAGGTCATCGCCGACGGCGAGCCCAACCCGCACGACATCCTGCGCCTGCAAGGCGTCGAGGCGCTGGCCAATTACCTGGTCCGCGAAATCCAGGACGTGTATCGCCTGCAGGGCGTGAAGATCAACGACAAGCATATCGAAGTCATCGTGCGGCAGATGCTGCGCAAGATCGAAGTGCTGGATGCCGGCGACTCAGCGCTTTTACGCGGCGAACAGATGGATCGCGGCAGACTGCTCGACGTCATTGCCAGACAAAAGACCGAGGGCAAGCACCAGTCGACCTGGGAACCGCTGTTGTTGGGCATCACCAAGGCGTCGTTGGCGACGGAATCCTTCATTTCGGCGGCATCCTTCCAAGAGACCACCCGCGTCCTCACCGAGGCGGCGGTACGGGGCTTGAAGGACGACCTGCGCGGCCTGAAGGAAAATGTCATCGTAGGACGCCTCATTCCCGCAGGAACCGGCTTTGCGTATCATGCGCGGCGTCGACGCGCCTCGGACGACAGCCGTCGCCGCAGTTTCATGGATGTCGGCGGCGGAATGGGCGATTCGGACGACGCAGTACCGGCGGGGGACACAGAAGCGGCAGAATAAAACAAAAAGAAGCATCCAAAGAATATGGCCTCGGACTCTCAAGGGTTCGAGGCCTTTATTTTTGTGCGCATGATGAGGGGCGCGGACATTCTCGCACCTTCCTTGACGAGGCCATGCTCGTCGAGGCTGTCCCAGCCTGAATTGGCGATGTAATAGAAGTAGTCGCCGATCACAACCCCGTGCGTGGGATCGCCGAGGGTCGCGGTGGCGCGCTCGATGATGGATTCGGACAGCACGCGGGTCTTTGGGGCATTCAGAGTGAATCGCACCACCCGCTCAGGGGACGTGCCGTTCTGCGTCGCGATCAGCGTGTTGCCGAGCGCGTAAAGCCCGTCGATGCCGCTCAGGGCGTGGTTGGCGGCGGCCATCCACACCACATGTTTGGTATCGAGATCGAGCACGCCAATTCCGCGCACATAGTCCGGCACAAGGATGTGTTTGCCGTCGGGCAGAATGGCGGGCGTTTGCGGCGATACGAAATCTCCGGCGTCGATGCGCTCGACGCGCTCGGCGCCGCCGTTGACCCGGTACACGCCGCCGTGCTCGCCGTCGGAGACGATCGGATCGCCGTTCGCTGCCAGTGCCATGTCGCCCAATGCGGCCTTGGGCGGTCCTTCCAGGCGGTGTAACAGCTTTCCTGAGCGCAGGTCGTATTCCAGGATGGCGGATCGTCCCCAATCCTCCTTTGCGGCGGCTGCAAAGCCATCCAAGGCCACTTCAGTCGCCCAAAGAACGCGGCGCTGCGGATCGATTTTCAAGGCCATCATCGGCCATTGATCCGGCGCGCCGGCGAACGCTTTGGTTCGGCCGGCCATGTCCACCTCGAGAATCTGTTTTCCGAGGACGGCGCTGATGTAGAAGTGCCTGGTTTCAGGATCGTAGTCGATGTCCTCCGGGATAAGCGCCGTGCTTTCCAAGCGAAATGCCTGGCTGGCCACCGATGTGCCCGCGGCATTCGCGGCCATGCGGGCGTAAAGGTTCTGATATTCGGGCAGACTGCGCAGCGGATCGAACGATTTGGCTTTCAGAACCGCTTCGTTCGCCTGTCCCATTGCCAAGAATTGAGCGAAGCTGCGCAGCGCCTCATTCGGCTTTCCCGCGAAGGTTTCCGCGCTCATCAGCTGCAGCACGGCGCGCGGCGAGCCGTTGAGAAATGAATACATTGACTCAGCGGTTGAGAGATAGGCCGCCGCATCTTTGCTGTCGTGCGTGCGGCGCAGCTCCCCCTGCAGCCGTGCAAATTCATCGACTGCCGCCGGCGCCGGGGCCGGCGCGGTTTGCGCAGATAGCAAGGTGGGAGAAATGACGGCCAGGGCGGCGGCGGTCATTCGTGTAAGAGTGTTCACCGGGCAAGTCCCCCCATCCTCCGACAGATCGCTGCATGATATAGGCGCAGCCTTGGCCTCAACACTCAAAAAAGGCTGTTGCCATGAAAGTAGAAGACCCCGAATTGCTCGAACTACCGCCGTTTCCGGAGCTAAACGCGGTTGCGCCGCAAACCACCGGCACGGTGGATGATGACGATGAGCCGGAGGATGAACGGCCGGATGAAAATGAGGCGTCGATTCGCGAGACCAGCGATAAAACCGAAGCTCCGGAGGAATTCGCGGTCGACGACGAGGATGCCCTCGGCCATCCTGAGGGCGATGGGACCGATGAGGAAGCGAGCTGACCGAAGTCCGCACTTTTCGCAAGTCAGAGCTTTTGCGCTAAAGAGACGTGATTCGAATCACGTTTTTATCCCTGGGCGCCATTATTCTTGGCGCATGTTGTTTCTTTCCGCCTTTGCCCGCCTGATTCCCCGTGAGCCGGAGGCCAATGATCTGCTCGCGGAGTCGCATGCAGCCCTCGGGCATGTGGGGCTGACCATCATCGCCATCGTCTTCGTGCTCGTCACTTTCTGGAAGAGCTGACCCCAAGGCCCGATATTTGCGTTCAACTGCGCAGGGGAGCGTTTTGCCCAGGCGAGTGTTTCATGCGGGCCCGGATATCAAACCGGGGAGATCGCGCATCCGCTCGAAAGTATGGTGCGCACCCGCCTCGATCAAGCGCTGTTTGGGTGTGAGCGCGCAATAGCCGAATACGGTCATGCCGGCCGCAACGCCGGCCCGGACGCCGGTCGGCGTATCCTCGATGACGGCGCAGTCCCCGGGCAGGACTCCCTGCTGACGTGCTGCATGCAAGAACACGTCGGGGAAGGGCTTGCTCTGCGCGACTTCCGTGACGCTATACATTTTCCCGCGAAATTGCGGCAACAGCCCGGTTATCCCTAAGGTCGTTTGCATTTTTTCATGAGTTCCGCTGGACGCCACGCAATAGGGCATGCGTATCGCGGCCAGCACCGTCCCGATATCCGGGACCGCCTTCAGTTCCGCTCTCAATGCGGCCGCCGACCGGGTCTGGTATTCCTCGACGAACTGATGCGGAACCGGACGGCCGAGCAATTCCGTGATGACCTCCAGGCATTGCGGCATGGAGCGGCCGACAAATCGTTCGAACATGTCCTCGAGCGACAGCGCGAGCCCCAACTGGTTCAGCATTGAGGCGAATACCCGATTGGTGATCAGTTCGCTGTCCACCAGCACGCCGTCGCAATCGAAGATGACCAAACCGAATCTGTTTTTGCTCACCTGGTGCCACGAGTTGACGAGTCGCCCCGACCGCCGGACATTTTAGTACAACCGCTGTGGCCGCGCGGCCGCCTCATCTTACGTTCACTCGGGAAATTTCAATGCACGCAGAATGTCCTGGAAACGCGGCTCTTTGCGCAGCGGGTCAAAGTCGGGTTCGACTTTCAACTCCTCGAGCCCCGAGCTGGACAAGCGCACGGCCATCTCGAGCCATTCCATGGCCGTCGGCAAGTCGCCCCACTGCGCGTAGATTTCAGCGTATTGGTATGCACCATCGTCGCCCAGATTCGATTTTATCTTCTGCAATATCGCCTCGGCGTCGGCATTCCTGCCGAGTTTGCGGTAGGTCATCGCCAAGCACACCTGAGCCAAATCGTCATCCGGCGCGACTGCGCACGACTTGCGAGCGGCTTCGTAGTCACCCATCTCATATTGCGTTTGACCCAGCAGAATGAAATCCCGCGTAAAGTCAGGCTGAAGAGAAATCGCGGTTTGGAAGGCGGCAAGCGCCTCCGGGAATTGACGCGCAAGAAGCAAAGCGATTCCAACCGTTCGATGCACGTCGAAGTTTAAAGGATCCAGTGTGACGGCTCGACGGCCGGCATTAATTGCCACGGCGCTAAGGCCGATTTCCGCCGCCCGCCGACTATACGACGCCAGAATTCTTGCGCTGCCCGGTGCCAGCGCGACAGCGCGTGCGTATGCCTGGTCGGCTTGGGCAAACTTGCCTGAACCTACGCTGAGCGCCACACCCAAAGCGTAATATCCCTCCGCCAGATCCGGCGCAAGAATGTTTGCGGTGCGCGCATCCTTCAGGCCGCTTTCAAACGCTTCGCGAGCAGCGTCCGGACCGCGAACCTCTTCCGCGTAGTTGATCTGCGCGAGGGACCGATCTGCAAACGCCAGCGCGAACGCCGGGTCGAGGCGGATGGCTTCCGAGTAGGCTGCAATGGCTTGCTGCGCCCACTCAGCGCCAGTGCCCATGCGCCCAATTCTTCTGCCACGCAGATAGGCATCGAACGCGGCCGGATTGCGCGTGCCGCCGAGTTCGATTTTCTGGCTGATGTCGCCCAGTAATGTGATCTTCATTGCCTGGGCGACATCCGTGGCGATTTCGGTCTGAAGCTTCAGGACATCACCCAAGTCCCGGTCATAGGACTTCGACCAAAGATGAAATCCTGTGACCGCATTGATGAGCTGCGCGGTGACCCGCACCGTGTGCACGGAGCGGCGTACGCTCCCCTCGAGCACCGCCGCGACGTTGAGCTTGTGGGCCACGGTGACGATGTCTGGTTGCTCCCTGAAGGAGAAGGAGGAGGTGCGGGCGGCCACCTGCAGGGCATTGATCTGCGCGAGGGAATTAAGGATCTCCTCGGTGAGCCCGTCGGAGAAGTACTCCTGCTCTTTGTCCCCGCTCAGGTTCACGAACGGGAGTACTGCGATTGAGTGAGGCGGCGGGACGAAAGCAGCCGGCGGCGCAGGCTTTGGGATCCGGAGCCTCTCGAGGGCGAGGTAGGCGCCGCCCAGCACCATTACGGTGATTGTCAGCGCCAGTGCGCGCTTTGACCACCCGTGCGGCGGGACCTGTTGCCCCGCGGGCGCGCGCCCGGCCGCGGCACTTGCTGCTGCACGACTGGTTGCCCCGGGTACGAGCAGACGCCGCACCCGCTCCACAAATGCCAATGACGTTTCTCCGTCCGGCAGGCGCGTCCACTGGATGTGGCGAAATGCGTCTGGAACGTCCGCGTTCAGTTCCGAGGTCGAGTCGATGCACACCGGCACCAGGAATGCCGCCCGTTCCGATAGGTCATGAGTGCGATCGACCGCGAGCTTCCACTCGCGCCGAAAGTAGCCCTCCATCCGCGCCTCGGTGTTTGCCGAGACAATGGGAATGAATAGCTGACACTCGTGGATCTGAGTCCGAATCCGGCGGTCCCAGGCATCTCCACCCTGTAGCTCGCTCTTGTCAAACCAGACCTCAACGCCGGCGGCGCGCAGTGCCTCGCAAATACGTATGGCCGCCTCGGCATCCTGTGAGGCGTAGCTTAAGAACACCGCTCCCGACGGTGCACTCGCTGGCTTCGGCGATTCCCCTTCCATCCCAACCCTCTCCAGAAAGGTTTCGGGTCAACGTTTGCCAAGGTCCTCCGCGCCGACCGACGCGGCTCGGAGCCCTCTTTCCGCCATCCGGCGCCCGGGCGCCGCCGCGAGGGCATGCTCAAATTCCGCGCGCGCCGCCGGCCGCTGGCCATGGCGAAGCAGAAACGCCCCCAATAGCTCATGCGTCGGTTGGTCGATCGTCGGCGGACCGAAGGCGACCGGCAGCGCTGCTTCCAGGGCGACGGCTTGGCGCAACAGCTTTTCGGCCGCCGCCAAATGATTCTCTTGCTCGGCCATCAGACCTTGAGCCTCATCGAGAAGAATCTCGGGCCGGACACGGTCGGTCGGATCGGGATCGTTGCGCTGCGTTTCTAACTCGACAACGGAGCGACTGATGGTTTGGAGTTCGGCCACGGCGTTGCGCGCGGCAGCGGCATGTCCCTGCGCGATCTCCCCCAGCGCGCGTGCGAAAGCGAAGTCGAGCCGCGCACCGGGTCCGGCGTTCGCCGGCATCACCCAGCCGGCGGCTTCACCGCTCCAATCGCCCGTCTCGAGCAGGTAGCGCAATCTCATATTGGCGTAGGAACCGATCACACTATCGTCCGGGTCCATCGAATGCGCCGGGTGCTCCATGGGAAGCGCCGCCTGCATCGCGACGCGGCACGCCGCAAGCGCTCTCCCCGCGGATTTCGCATCCCCGAGCTGAAGATAGGCGTACTCCAGCCAACTGGGATAGTGCCCGCAACCCACCGGTGACTTCCCTGCGGCGAGCCGGGCGCGGTTGACGTCGGCGATTGCGGCGACATTGGCTTCGACGGTAGCCGACCACATGCCGAGTGCGAGAAAAATGTGCGATGTCATGTGCTGAGCATGACCTGCGTCAGGGGCGATCTTGGCGTAAAGGCGGGCGGCCCGGAGCCCCAGGGGTGCGTGCGCCGGATCGTCGTAGCTGTGAATGAGGTAGTGCACCAGCCCGGGATGCTGTCGATGACCGATCCACGCTTCCTCGAGCACGGCGGCCGATCGCATATAGGTCGCGACGTCGCGCCCGCCGTGTGCGCTGCCCAAGATCGACAGGGCGTAGAATGCCGCCGCGTCGACATCGTCCGGGTAGCGTGCATGGAGTCTCGCCATCGCGTCTTCGTAGCGAAGGTCGCGATCCTCCTTCGTGCCTTCGCCGTAGAGAATTTCAATCGCGGCCAGATAGTCCTTCTCCCGCTGCGTCTGTGCCTTGGAGCTACGCAGCGCCGGCGACGGCGCCAGCTTGTTCAAGGCGGCGCGAGCCGCTTTGAGATCCTGCTGCATCCAGACCGGATGATTGAACGTCATGGCCTCACCCCAGTACGCCATCGCGAAATAGGGGTCCGCCGACTCGGCGCGGCGAAAGGCGGCCGCGGCGGAGTCGTACTCAAAATCGTGAAGCAGGGCCAGGCCTTCGAGAAAGTCGGCCTGGGCGGCCGCCGAGCCGGAATTGGCGAATTCGACCTGACCGTATTCAGGCGCGGCAACCGTCGGCAACCCGGCCAGCAACGCGGCTGCAGCAAGCACAACTCTGACTGAACGCATGAGCATTCCCTTCGGGCCGGCCGAAACCCGCCGGTCTGTTTCCGGTTAGCATAGCGGGTCTGCAAGGGAGTTATAAAACTATGCGTCGATGGCATGCGCTCGTCATGTTGTTATGGGCTGCTCACGGCCACGCCGCAGAATCGCCGGCGTACACGGCCAAACAGCTCACTGCGCTGCCGCTTCGCGAATGGCTCACAAACGGCGGCAACCTTTATAACCAACGCTATTCGCCGCTGACGGAAATCACCGCAGGCAACGCCGGCAAACTGAAGGCCGAATGGCAAACCCATTTGAATGGCTCCGGCATGGGGCCGCCTTTCTCCGGTGAGGCTCAACCCATCGTAGCGGATGGCGTGATTTTTGTTCCCACCGGTGCAGACGACGTGTTCGCCATAGACGCCGAGACCGGCAAGCAGCTTTGGGTTTATCAAGCGCACCTGGAAAAAACCATCTCCACGGTGTGCTGCGGCTGGACGAGCCGCGGCGTCGCAATCGGGGAGGGAAAAATCTTTTTGGGGAGGCTCGATGGCGCCATCGTCGCGCTGGATCAGCGCACCGGGAAGCAGATTTGGTCGGTCCAGGCAGAGCGCTGGCAGGAAGGCTTCACCATTACGAGTGCGCCGTTGTATTTCGATGGCATGATCATCAGCGGGTTTGCCGGCGGCGAACTGGCGTCGCGCGGACGCGTTCGGGCATTCAGAGCCCGGGACGGCAAGCCCCTGTGGACCTTCTACACGGTGCCCGGACCCGGAGAAGCGGGTCACGAGAGCTGGCCGCAGGACAATTCTTCCTGGCAATACGGCGGCGCCATGGTTTGGCAAACGCCGGCCGCCGATGCACAACGCGGCCTCATTTATTTCTCCACCGGCAATGCAGCGCCGGACTTCAACGGCAGCCTGCGCAAAGGCGACAACCTCTATTCCGTGTCGATCGTTGCCATCGAGGCGAAGACCGGCAAGTACCGCTGGCACTTTCAGCAGGTGCATCATGACCTGTGGGACTACGATTCTCCGAGCCCCGTGGTGCTGTTCGATTTGGAATACAACGGTCAGCTTCGCGAGGCCATCGCGGAGATCGGCAAGACAGGGTGGGTTTATATTCTTGATCGCATCACGGGCAAACCGCTGATCGGCATTGACGAAATGCCGGTCGCGCAAGAAGTCCGTCAAAACACCGCCGCCACGCAACCTTTTCCACGGGGCGATGCGGTCGTCCCGCATTTCATCGACATCCCACCGGCGGGATTTCGCCTGGTGAACGGGGGACAGATATTTACGCCTTACTGGGACCAGGCTGTGGTTGCAAAACCGAGCCCCTGGGGCGGCACCAATTGGCCTCCCAGCTCCTACGACCCACGGCAGGGATATCTATTTGTTTGCGCGAACGATCAAATGGGCCGATTTTTGGTCGGACCCTCCCAGGAACCGAAGCCGGGGAACCCTTATACGCAGGGTCTGTTCGGTTTTTCCGACATTCCGCTCAACGGCATCTTTGCGGCCGTTGATGTGCGCACAAACAAGATCGTTTGGCGTCAACGCTGGAAAGACAGTTGCTACAGCGGTTCCACGGCGACCGCCGGCGACCTGGTATTCACCGGCCGGAACGATGGGCGCTTCGTGGCCCTCGATTCCCGCAACGGTGATGTGCTATGGGAATTTCAAACCGGCGCCGGCGTCAATGCCACGGCCAGCGTATTCCAGTTTGGCGGCCACGAAAAACTCGCGATCGTTTCAGCCGGCAATAATTTCGCCGGCAGTCCCGCCGGCGACAGCCTGTGGCTGTTTTCGCTCCAAGGCAACCTGCCGCCCTCCGATCCGCCGCAGGCGCTCGCCGCGAGAGCAACCGCGGTTTCTCTGAACGGCGGGAATGCCGAAGCCGGTGCGCGGGTGTTCGCTCAAGTTTGCGCCGCGTGTCACGGCGAGGAGGGCAGGGGCGGTCATGGCGGCGGTCCCGACATCACCAAGGTCAAGGCGCCCGAGCTGATTGCGAACACCGTGATTTCGGGAAAGAACAATATGCCGCCCTTCGCTGCCGCCCTGACGTTCGCGCAGATCCGGGATGTGGCAGCTTATGTAGCCCAGTTGGGAAAATGAGAAGAACGCTCGATGCAGATTATTCGCAGGTCATCCTTTAAGCGCACACCGTGGAAAAATGGCGGCGGCATCACCCATGAGGCGTTGCGCGTGCCCTCCAGCGGCGATCCGTTTCTTTGGCGCGTGAGCGTGGCGCAGATCGATTCGTCCGGCCCGTTCTCGGATTTCGCAGGATATGATCGCACCATGGTGTTGCTGCGGGGCCGCGGAATCGCGCTCAAGCTCGGCAGCGCGGAACCCCAGGTGTTGCGCAACGTTGGTGATTGGCTGGCCTTCGACGGCGCTGCGGCTGCATATTGCGAGCTGCTCGACGGACCGTGTGAGGATTTAAACCTCATGGTGTCCCGATCGCTGCGGACCGCGGCGCGCATCGAGTGCCTGAGCGAGCCCAAATGGCTGACGGCCAGGCATGGCGAAACGACTTTGATATTTGGTATTCAGCACCCATTGTATCTGGAGCGCGCGGGGGAATCTGCGCGCTTGGAGCCCTGGGATCTTGCTATCCTCAATGGCTGCAGCGCGCATTTGAGCAATCAGCGCCCCCGGCGCGGACTCGAGCGCCGGCGCAGTGTTTATTGCGACGATTAGCCCTTAAAATTAGAGAATATGGCCGCCAATCCACAACCGCCTGCTTCGAACGCCCGACTGGAGGATTTGCGCCGGACAATCAGAGAGCATGGCACATGGCCGGAGGCATCGGCCGTAGACCGGCTGTTGCATAGCCTGGAACTGACCGGCGGCGCGCGGCATCGCGCCGTCGCTGTGGCGATGAAGCTGGTCGAAGGTGCCCGCGCGCGGCGCGACGAGCGCCCCTTTCTCGATGCCTTCCTGCAGGAATTCGGTCTGTCGAACCAGGAGGGCATTGCGCTCATGTGCATCGCCGAGGCGCTGCTGCGCATTCCTGACGATGTCACGGCAGATCGGCTGATCGCCGAGAAGCTTAGCGCAGGCGACTGGTCGGCTCATTCCGGGCCAATCGGAGTCCCTGTTTGTCAATGCATCGACCTGGGGCTTGATGCTCACCGGCGGCATTCTCGATCTGGATCCGTCGATCAAGACGGATGCGGCCGGATGGATGCGCAAACTGACGCGCAAGGCGGGCGAGCCCTTGGTGCGTCTCGCGGTGCGCCGGGCCATGAAGATCATCGGCGGCGAGTTCGTGGTGGGACGCAGCATCGAAGAAGCCCTGGCGCGCAGCGCGCGCGAAGCGGAAGTGGGACTGTGCTCTTTCGACATGCTGGGCGAAGGAGCGCGCACGCTGCAGGACGCGGCGCGCTACCTGAATTCCTACCAACATGCCATCGATGTCATCGGATCGACGGCGGCGGGTCGCGCCGGTTCACGAGGTCTCGAGCATCTCCATCAAGCTCTCGGCGTTGGAGCCACGCTACAGCTTGCTGCAGCATGAGCGCGTCATGCGCCGCCTGGTGCCGCAGGTGCTCGAGCTTGCGCGGCGCGCGGCACAACTCGGCATTCAACTGACCATCGATGCCGAGGAGGCGGATCGGCTCGATCTTTCGCTCGATGTCATCGAGGCGCTGGCGAAAGACGCGGTCACCAAGGAGTGGCCGGGGCTCGGGCTCGCCGTGCAAGCCTACGGCAAGCGCGCCCTGGAGGTCATCGACTGGGTTGCGGCCACGGCGCTCAACAACGGCCGGCGCATGACCGTGCGTCTGGTCAAGGGCGCCTATTGGGACTCTGAGATCAAGCGCGCGCAGGAGCGGGGACTCGAGGGCTATCCGGTTTACACCCGCAAGGTCACCACTGATGTGTCCTATCTGGCCTGCGTCGGACGCCTGTTTAAACACAGTGATCTGATCTACCCGCAATTCGCAACGCATAACGCGCACAGCATCGCGGCGGTGCTGCAACTCGCGCCCGCGAATGCGAACTTTGAGTTTCAGCGGCTGCATGGCATGGGCCGGCTGCTGTATGCAGAGGCCGCGCGGGAAGTCGCCGATTTCCCGCGGGTGCGCGTGTATGCGCCGGTCGGAGAACACAAGGATCTGCTCGCATACCTGGTGCGGCGCCTGCTCGAAAATGGCGCCAACACGTCGTTCGTGAATCGCTTCATGGATGATCAGGTTCCGGTCGTCGAGATAGTCCGCGATCCGATCTCGGAACTGGAGCGCTTGGATGTCGTATGCCCATCCGCGCCTGCCGGTGCCGGCCGCCTTGTATTCCGATCGCCGCAATTCCCGCGGGATCGATCTGGGCGATCCGCGCGAGCTTGATGCGTTGCGAGCCGAAATTTCGCCGCTGCGCGCGGGCAGGTCCGACGCGCTGAGCGCGGGTCCGATCATCAATGGCCAATTGCTGTCAGGGGAACACGCACGCCGTGACCAATCCGGCTGACCGCCGCGAACAGGTCGGCGTCACGCGCGACGCGACACCGGCTGAAATCAAGCTGGCGTTCGACGCCGGCGCCGCGGCCCAGCCCGCATGGAACCTGCAACGGCGGCGATGCGCGCGCGCAATGTCTGGAAAAGGCCGCGGATTTGCTGGAGTCGGAGCGCGCGGCGTTTCACGAGCTATTGGTGCGCGAGGCGGGCAAGACCATATCGGATGCCATTTCCGAGGTGCGCGAGGCGGTGGATTTTTGCCGCTACTATGCATTGCGGGCGCGCAGGCAATTTGCGGCCGCCGACGTCCTCGAGGGTCCCACAGGCGAGACGAACGAGCTGACGCTGCAGGGACGCGGCGTGTTCGCCTGCATAAGTCCGTGGAACTTTCCGCTGGCGATTTTCGCAGGTCAGGTAACGGCGGCTCTGGCGGCAGGCAACGCCGTGGTCGCGAAACCAGCCGAACCCACGCCCCTGATTGCCGCGCGCTTCATTCGCCTGCTGCACGCGGCCGGTGTTCCGCCGCAAGCCGTGCATCTGGTGCCGACGCCGGGACGCTTGTTCGGTGAAATTGCGCTGGCGCATCCGGCGCTCGCCGGCGTGGCCATGACCGGCTCGACGGCCACCGCGCTGACGATCAATCGTGCGATGGCCGCGCGCGGCGGAATCATCGTGCCGCTGATCGCCGAAACCGGCGGCTTGAACGCCATGATCGTGGATTCGACCGCGCTGCCCGAGCAGGTGGTCGATGATGTGGTGAGTTCGGCATTCATGAGTGCCGGACAGCGATGTTCGGCGCTGCGCTTGTTGTTCCTGCAGGAGGAAATCGCCGATGCGGTGCTGGAGATGATCGCGGGCGCGATGGATGAACTGGTCATTGGCGATCCGTCCAACCTGCAGACCGACGTGGGTCCGGTCATCAACGCGGCGGCGCGGGACGGGTTGGCGCAGCATGCCGCAACAATGCGGAGCGAGGCGCGCATCGTGAAAGCCTGCGAACTCGGCGACGCGCACGCGCACGGCAGCTTCTTTGCACCGCAGCTCGATCGAACTGAAAAGCGCGGGTCAGCTGACGCGTGAGGAATTCGGACCGATTCTGCACGTGGTGCGCTATCGGTCGAGCGATATCCAGCAGGTGCTGGAGGCGATTCGCGACAGCCATTATGGTTTGACGCTGGGCGTGCAAACCCGACTGGAGTCGTTTTGGCGCCAGGTATTTGCCGATACGTCGATCGGCAACACTTACGTGAATCGCAACATGATCGGAGCGGTCGTCGGTGTGCAGCCCTTCGGCGGCAATGGTCTGTCGGGCACCGGCCCCAAGGCAGGGGGGCCGCACTATCTGACGCGATTCGCGAACGAGCGCACGCTTACCGTCAATACCACGGCAACGGGCGGCAACGCGGCGCTGCTCAATCTTGGCAATTAGCGCGCGACGCCGCGGTCCAATTTGCGCGGCATACTTTGCGCTGGGCGCCATCAGCAAGATCTAGCGGCGCTATGTCAAGCGATGTCGTGCATGTCAGCCGTTTCCTACAGGCAGGCCTGCGGTTCTCACGTAGAATTTCTCGGATCGCCATTCGAGCACTGCCATGGATTCCAGCAACGTTTCTGAGAGCTCGATCGGCGCAGCACGCAGCGGCCTGCCGCTGCCGCCCAAAACCCTGATCGGATTCTTGCTGGCCGCAATCGCCGTGGCGATCATTGCGCTTCTCTCCTATCAGTCTTTACAGACCACCACGGCCACCGCCGCGAGTCTGACACAAACAGTCGAGGTGCTTGGACGGCTCGAAAGCCTGCTTTCGACGTTAAAGGATGCAGAAACCGGGCAACGCGGATACTTGCTCACCGGCGAGGAAAGCTACCTGGCTCCCTACACCGACGCGAAGGATGCGCTGCCGGATGAGATCAAGGCGATGCGGGGGCTGTTCGCCGACCGCCCCGAGCAGCGGCGGCGTCTCGATGGGCTCGAGTCGCTCGCAAACCTCAAAATGGCCGAGCTGGAGTCCACCGTTGCCGCGCGACGCGCAGGCAAGATCGAAACTGCCATGGCCATCGTCCACACGGACCGGGGCAAGATCTACATGGATCGGATTCGAGCCGCGGCGGCCGAGATTGAGTCAGCCGAGCGGCAGTTGGTCACGCAGCGTGTGCAACAGTCGCGCAGCGCCGCGACCATATCGCTGGCGGTGACGTTGGGCGGGTCGGGTCTGTTGATGTTCTTGATTGCCGGCGCCGCCGTGGTCGCGTCGCGCGATTTCCGCGCGCGGCAGGCCCAGGCCTGGATCCGATCCGGTCAAATGGGCTTGAGCGAGCAGATGCAAGGGGACCAGACGCTCGAAAAATTGGGCAACAACCTGCTCGGATTTTTAGCCGGTTTCGTTCAGGCGCAAGTCGCCGCGGTATACATCGCCGAATCCGGCCATTATCGGCGCTTCGCCGGCTATGCCATTTCTCCGGATGACTCGGACACCGTGCGACCCGGCGACGGCTTGGTCGGCCAGGCCGCCAAAGACAAGCGCGCGCTTCGGGTCCGGGATGTCCCCGCGGGCTATTTGCCGATTTCCTCCGCCATCGGCAAGGGCACGCCCAATGAGCTGGTGGTGGTCCCGGCGGGCATTGACGGCGTGGTGCAGGCGGTTTTGGAACTGGGGTTCTTTGGCGCCACGGATGCCGATCAGCGTGAATTGTTGTCGCGCGTCGCCGAATCGATTGCGGTTGCCGTGCGGGCCGCCAAGGATCGGCAACGTCTCGAAGAATTGCTGCAGGAAACCCAGCAGCAGGCCGAGGAATTGCAGGCCGGCGCGGAGGAACTGCGCGTCAGCAACGAGGAACTCGAGGAGCAGGGACGTGCGCTGCGAGAATCGCAAGCCCATCTCGAAGTGCAACAATCCGAACTCGAGCAGATCAACGCGCAGCTCGAAGAGCAGGCGCAGCTGCTCGAGCACCAGAAGGAAGAGCTCGCCAAGACTCAGGTGATCTTGAGCGACAGAGCGGACGAGCTGCAGCGGGCGAACGAATACAAGAGCGAATTTCTTGCGAACATGAGCCACGAGTTGCGCACCCCGCTCAATTCGACCCTGATACTGGCGAAACTGCTGGCGGACAACAAGGACGGCAATCTGACCGCGGCGCAGGTGAAGTTTGCCAAGACCATTACCTCCGCGGGCAATGATCTGCTCGCGCTCATCAACGATGTGCTGGACCTATCGAGAATCGAAGCGGGCAAGGTCGAGCTGGCGCCCGAACAAGTGGCGGTTGCGGCAACGGTGGAAGCGCTGGTGAAGACCTTCCAACCCACCGCCGATCAGAAGCATGTGCGCTTCTCCTGGGCGGTCGAACCGGGCGTGCCGGAGCAGATCGAGACGGATCCGCAAAGGCTCGGCCAGATTCTCAAGAATCTGCTGTCCAATGCGTTCAAATTCACGGAGAAAGGCGAGGTCGCGTTGCGGGTATTCACGCCGCAAAGCGGCGCCGTCGCATTCGCAGTGCGCGACACCGGCGTCGGCATCGCGCCTCACCAGCAAGACGTGATTTTCGAGGCATTTCGCCAGGCGGACGGCAGCATTCATCGCAAGTTCGGCGGCACCGGCCTCGGCCTGTCGATTTCGCGCGATTTAGCGGCCCTGTTGGGCGGCGCCATCACCGTGCAAAGCGCCCTCGGCGAGGGCAGCGTCTTCACCTTGACGCTGCCGCCGGCGCTGGATTCGGTGCTGCAGCTAGCGGAGACGCGGGCCGCCGCCAGGCCCGAAGCCGTGCCGAAAAATGCCGCGCCGCCGCCGGCGGCGTCAGTGGCGGACGACCGCAACGCCATCACGCCCGGCGGGCGGGTTATTCTACTGGTCGAGGACGATCCGGCTTTCGCGATGATTCTGCGCGATCTGGTGCACGAGATGGGATTTCAGTGCGTCGCCGCGGCATCGGCCAATGACGGCCTGACGGCTGCGAAACAGTATCTGCCGAGCGCAATCCTCCTGGACGTGAATCTGCCGGATCACTCCGGACTCGGCGTGCTGGACGCCTTGAAGCGCGATCCGCGCACGCGGCACATCCCGGTTCACATGATTTCGGTTTCCGATTACAAGCGCGAGGCGATGGAACTGGGCGCGGTCGGCTACGCATTGAAGCCGGCGAAGCGCGAAGAACTGGTCGAGGCGCTGCGGCGCCTGGAGGCCAAGTTTTCGCAAAGCGTGCGGCGGCTCTTGATCGTCGAGGACGACCCCCGGCAGCGGGAAAGCGTGCGCCAATTGTTGAGCAACGGCGATGTGCAAATCACGGCGGTGGCGAGCGCCGGCGAAGCGCTGAATCACCTGAAGGCGACCACGTTCGATTGCATGGTGGTCGATTTAAACCTGCCGGATTTGAGCGGCTATGACCTGCTCGAAAAGATGTCGCAGCAGGAGGACGTGGCTTTTCCGCCGGTGATCATTTATACGGGACGCGCCCTGGACCGGGAGGAGGAACAGCGGCTGCGCCGCTATTCCAAATCGATCATCATCAAGGACGCTCGCTCGCCGGAACGGCTGTTGGACGAGGTGACGCTGTTTCTGCACCAGGTGGAGGCTAAATTGCCGCCCGAGCATCAGCAGATGCTCAAAACGGCGCGCGATCGAGAAAGCGCGCTCGAGGGCCGGCGGGTGCTGATCGTGGAGGACGATGTGCGCAATGTGTTTGCCCTGTCGAGCGTGCTCGAGCCCAAAGGCATCACGGTGACCATCGCGCGCAACGGCCGCGAAGCGCTCGATGTCCTGGCGAGCTCTTCGCAGCAGGCCGCGACGCGCATGGATTTGGTGCTGATGGATATCATGATGCCGGAGATGGATGGCCTGACGGCAATGCGCGAGATTCGCAAGCGCGGCGAATGGAAAAATCTGCCCATCATCGCTCTGACGGCGAAGGCCATGGCGGACGATCACGACAAGAGTCTCGCGGCCGGCGCAAATGATTACATCGCCAAACCCCTCGACGTGGAGAAGCTGCTGTCATTGGTGCGCGTGTGGATGCCGAAGTAAGCGGCGCGCGCGCCGCGGGACGGGAGTTTGACATCGAGTTCAAGCTCCTCATCGATGCCATTTATCAGATGTATCACTACGACTTCCGCGGATACTCCGCGGCTTCGCTGCGGCGTCGATTGAAGGCGGCGATGAGCCGATTCGGCTGCGGCACGTTGTCGCGGCTGCAGGACAAGGTCCTGCACGATGCAACGGTATTTCCGGTGCTGTTGGACTTTCTCACGGTGCAAGTGAGCGAGATGTTCCGCGACCCCGCCTATTTTCGCGCCCTGCGTGAACAAGTGGTGCCGTTGCTGCGCACCTATCCGTCCCTCAAGGTGTGGGTCGCCGGCTGCAGCGCCGGCGAGGAGGCGTACTCGCTCGCCATTCTCCTGCGGGAGGAGGGCCTGCTGTCCAAGACCATCATCTATGCCACCGACATCAATCCGGGAACGCTGCAGAAGGCGGCGGCGGGAGTTTACGAGGTGGAGCGCATCGCCGGGATTCACGGCCAATCATCATAAATCGGGCGCCCGCGTCCTCGCTCTCCGACTACTACACGGCCGCGTATGGTCGGGCGGTTTTCGATAAATCGCTCAAGGATCACATCGTCTTTTCCGATCACAGCCTCGCCACCGACAGCGTATTCGCGGAGATGCAGCTGGTGTCCTGCCGCAATGTGCTGATTTATTTCAATCGTGTGCTGCAGGACCGTGCGATCGGGCTGTTTCGCGACGCATCTGTGCCGCCAGGGCTTCCTCGGCGTCGGTGCGAAGGAATCGATACGCTTTTCCGCCCACGCCGGCGCCTTCCTGGATTTCGTGCCGGCGGAGCGGATATTTCAAAAGCGGGCCGAGCTATGAATCTTGCGGGACGCATAGACGCCGTCGTGATCGGAGCCTCCGCCGGAGGCATCGAAGCGCTCACCGTGCTGCTGCCGGCGCTTCCCGCCGGGCTGCGAGCCGCCGGTATTGATCGTGCTGCATCTGCCGCGCGACAAGCCGAGCGTGCTCGCTGAGATATTCGCGCGAAAGTGCGCATTGCCGGTCCGCGAAGCGGAAGACAAGGAACCGATGGCAGCCCGGTACCGTGTATTTCGCGCCGAATAACTATCATCTGCTTGGTGGACAATGGCCCGCAACTGTCGCTCTCGGCAGACGATCCGGTGCATCATTCGCGGCCCTCGATCGACGTGCTGTTCGAATCGGCGGCCGAGATCTATAACGAACGCCTGCTGGGAATCATCCTCAGCGGCGCGAACGATGATGGCGCCGGCCGGTCTCGCCGCGATTCATGACGCCGGTGGCGTCACCGTCGTACAATCCCCGCAGACGGCGCGCGCGCCGCAAATGGCATTGTCCGCGCTGAAATTGCGGCCCGCGGACTGCGTGCTGCCGCTCGAGGAGATCGCCGATATGCTGCGCACCTTGGATGCCGGTGCCGTTGCCGCGCGGATGAACTGAATATGGATACCTCGACGCTTGCTCCCATCAAGTGCTTGACTGGTCGACGATCTCGAAGAGAATCTGCTCGCGCTGTCGGCCCTCCTGGCGCGCGCCGACGTCGAAATCCTGACGGCCCGCTCGGGTTCCGAAGCACTGGAATTGCTGCTGGTGCACGATGTGGCGCTGGCGTTTCTGGATGTGCAGATGCCGGACATGGACGGTTTCGAACTCGCCGAGCTGCTGCGCGGCAGCGAACGCACCCGCCACATACCGCTGATTTTCGTCACTGCGGGCGCGCGCGAGCAGCATCGGCAATTCAAGGGATATGAGACCGGTGCGGTCGACTTCATCTACAAACCCATAGAGCCGCACATTCTCAAGAACAAGGCCGACGTGTTCTTCGAGCTGTATCGGCAGCGCCAAGCCCTGTCCGTCGAACTCAATGATCGAACCGAAACGCTGCGGCTCAACGAAATGTTCAGCGCCCTGCTTGCGCACGATTTACGCAGTCCGTTGAGCGCGATGCTGGCGTCGGCGCGTCTACTGCAGCGCCGCACGCAGGACCAGGCCGCGCTCGAGGCGGCGGCGCGCATCGTCGCCAGCGGCAACCGCATGGCGCGAATGATCGAAGACATGCTCGATCTGGCGCGCGCGCGGCTCGGCGGTGGAATCATCGTCAAGCGCGAAGCGGCGGATTTCAAGGGCCTGGTGGAGCGATCGTTGCGCGAGCATCAGGCGGCCGCGCCCGAGCGGCAGATCGATGCCAGCTATGTCGGAAACTTCTCCGGTTATTGGGATCCGGAGCGCATCGCACAAGTGGCATCCAATCTGATCGGTAATGCCCTGAAGCACGGCAGCCGCGACGGGGTAATTGACGTGCGCCTGGACGGCAGCGAGCGCGATCACGTCACGCTGGCCGTGAAAAACGGCGGCACGATACCGCCTGACATCCTGCCGCATCTCTTCGATCCGTTCCGCGGCGGCACAGCGTCATTCCGGCCGCAGCGACGGCTTGGGGCTGGGCCTCTACATTGTTTCGCAGATCGTCCAAGCGCATGACGGTCACGTGGATGTGAAAACCGGCGACGGAGAAACCGCCTTTCACATTCGATTGCCGCGGGCCGCGAACGGAGCCTGTCCTGCGGAACGCGACAAGATCGCTGATGAGCGCCTCGATCTCGGCCGCCTCGAACGGCTTGATGATGGCGCGAACATTGGCGCCCCAGTTTTCGAGCCCGAAATCCAGCGAATAGCCCGACGCGATGATGATGGGCAGGCGAGGCTTGATGCGCAGAAGGCTGCGTGCGAACTCAATCCCCGACATGACCGGCAGACTCACGTCCGTAATGACGAGGTCGAAGGAATTCTTGCCAAACTCCTCGAGCGCGTCCTCGGCGTCGGCGCAGGCGACGATTTGTCGTTGCTCTTGAGTCAGCAGCTCGGCCGTCACTTCACGCACGAGCGCATTGTCCTCGACGTAGAGTATTTTCAATGCGTCTTTTGCACCAGCCATAGCCCGGGTTTGCCCCGCGGGCTCAAACCCAGATGCACCAGCGCGGACTTGGTCTCGAACAGACGCGCGATGGGCAGGCCTTCTTGATGCACCTTGTGTACGAATTCCTGAATCGTGGGGCGCGCACGCATGCCGTCGGACCCTAGCAGGGGAAGCTCGATCCGTTCCTGGGCCGGATTCTGGCGACGGACCATGGGAAAGGCGCTCGGCGATTTCCCCGCGAGGTTCGCCGCCTCCATCGCGTGTGAAGGGGCGCGAAGATCCAGGTGAAGGTCCAGACGCTGGGCGGCGGGTGCCTGAATGCGCGGCTGCATCCGTCCCTGTGGCGGCGCCGCAAGAGCGCCGGAAGCCAGCAGGAACAGGGCACCAATCTGGAGCGCCGCCGTCACCGTCCTTGTTTTTAAGCTCCTCTCCATGTTGACAGTTGACCACGAAGCGCCCGTTACCGCATTCGGTGGGGCGTGCGACCGCCCGTAGGAAACGTCTTAGCAAATTGCTATCGGCCGATTCCTACAATGTTTCAGGACTTAGGCCATTTTCGCATCCGCCTCGCAGAGCCCAGCATGCTCCTATGGAGCATCGATTGGGTACCTGGGCGCTGGTACTCGCCGCCGGCGAGGGCAGCAGGCTGCAAAGCCTGACCAGAAACGAGCAGGGCGTCATTTTGCCGAAGCAATTCTGCTCGCTGCAAGGCGGCCCATGCCTTTTGCAGGAGGCACTGCAGCGTGCCGCATCGGTTGCACCGCTGCAGCGGATCTGCAGCATCGTCGCAGAACAGCACCGGCAATGGTGGTCGCCGCTATTGAGCTACCTGCCGGAGCAGAATGTCATCTCGCAGCCCCAAAACAAGGGCACGGCATACGGCATCCTGCTGCCGTTGCTGCGTATCCTCGACCGGGATCCGGACGCAACGGTGGTGTTGCTGCCGGCCGATCATTATTTGAGCGACGAGAAAGTCATGGCGGGAGCGTTGCGCCGCGCCGCGGTCCTGGCGGAAGCCGACCCCGGTTCGATCTATCTTTTGGGGGTCGAGCCGAATGAACCCGACACCGAGTTGGGATACATCGTGCCTTCTCCCCGCGGACCGGAAGGTGCGGCGGAGGTGCTGCGCTTCGTCGAGAAACCGAATGCCGCCCGGCGCGCGGGTGCTGCTCGATGAGGGGGCGCTATGGAATGTCTTCATCATGGCGGCCTCGGTACGGACCTTGCTCAGTCTGTTCGACGGACGATTTCGCCGTCGACGATTGCCAGGATGCGGGGCTTCGAGGGCGCCGATCTTGATTCGCTCTACCAGAATTTGCGAACCATGGATTTTTCCAAGGACGTGCTGCAAGGCCGCGAATCCATGCTCAAGGTCATCACGGTGCCGCATTGCGGTTGGACCGACCTGGGCACGCCGGAAAGAGTCGGCCGGATCCTGGAAGGCTGCAAGAGACTGCCACGCCGCCGTACTTCCCGGCGCATGTGAGTCTCGCGGACCAATTCACGCGCACAGCGTCTAATTTTTAGGGGTCGGGAATTTAACCGCGGTCAGTTCGTCGAAAAGACTGCGGCCCGGATTCTTCTTGCAGTCGGCCATCAGCGAGGCTTCGAAGTCCTTAAGACCGCTCGAATCGAACAAGTGGCCGCCGCTCTTGGCGACCGCGAAGCCAAACAACCACATCATGATGGTATCCGCGCTCTCGCGGTCCGATTGCAGAAGTTCCAAGTGACGCGACGCGAATGTCTCGCATTCCAATCCGTTTAAATCCATCGGATTCTTGGTGTCGGGTTTGATCTTCGCGAGCGCGTCCAGCAAGCTTTCCGTGGGGTTGTTCTTGCATTCCGCATCGAGCGCGAATCCGAAGCCGGCCAGGGCATCGCCGTACATCACATGCGCGCCCGACTTGCCCACGGAATAGCCGAACAACCACATCATGGTATTGATCGCATCAGCGCCCGGAGCGGCCACCGGCGGTGCAATGACCTCGTTTTGATATCGCACGCAGGTCAAGGTGGCGAGATTGACCGGCGCGGCGTGGACGGCGCCGGCAAAAAAGCAGAGACAAAGAACAGTTGCGCCGCATGCTTTCATGGATCGGACCTTGACGGTAAGACTCGGTTGACCTGGCTGCCGAAGCGTCCGGATTTTACCCAAGAACGCGCCGCATCGATATCAGGCGCGAAGTATCGATCGGCTGAATAAAACAGCACGTCGCGGCGAATACCCGCGTGAACCTCCTCGAGGCGCCGCGAGGATTTGGCCGGGCGGTGAAAATCGATGCCTTGAGCCGCCGCCAATAACTCGATGCCGACCACCGCGGCGGCGTTGTCGACCATGACGCAGCAAGCGACGCGCCGCATGGGTGGCCATGCTGACATGATCTTCCTGATTTGCGGAAGTCGGAATCGAATCGACGCTTGCGGGCGTCGCAAGCGTCTTGTTTTCGGACACCAACGCGGCCGCCGTGACCTGCGCGATCATGAACCCGGAATTCAAACCGCTGTTATTCACCAAGAAGGCCGGCAAGCCGCTCATTTTCGGATCCACCAGCACGGCAATGCGCCGCTCCGACAGGCTGCCGATTTCCGCGATCGCCAGGGCGAGCGTATCGGCGGCAAAGGCCACCGGCTCGGCGTGAAAATTTCCGCCCGACAGCACGTCGCCGGTCTCCGTGAACAAGAGCGGATTATCCGTCACCGCATTGGCCTCGATCTTCAAGACGTCGCGCTGCAGTTGCGAATGAGATCCAGACACGCGCCCATCACCTGAGGCTGGCAGCGAAAGGAATAGGGATCCTGCACGCGCGTGCAATCCAGATGCGAGGCGCGGATGGCGCTGCCTGCGATCAATTCCCGATACTCGCGCGCCACGGCAATCTGACCGGGCTGTCCGCGAACTTGCTGAATGCGTGCATCGAAGGGCGAATCGCTGCCCTTCAGGGCATCGACCGACATCGCGCCGGCAACGATGGCGGCGGCGAACAGGTCCTCGGCTCCGAACAAGCCGGCCAGGGCCGAGCGCCGTGGAAACCTGCGTGCCGTTGATCAGGGCGAGGCCTTCCTTGGCGTGCAACTTGATGGGCTGCAATCCCGCCCTGCGCAGTCCGTCGGCCGCCGGCACGTCTGGCGCCGTTGACGCGCACGTGGCCGATCCCGAGCAGCGTTGCGCTCAAGTGCGCCAGCGGCGCCAGGTCTCCGGACGCACCGACCGATCCTTGTGCCGGGATCAGCGGATACACCTCGTGCTCGAGCAGCGCCAGCAAGGCATCCACGAGCCCGAGGGTGACGCCGGAGTGGCCGCGCGCCAATGCGTTGATCTTCAGCACGAGAATCAGCCGCACGACCGCATCGGGCAGGGCATCGCCGACGCCGGCGGCGTGCGAGAGCAGCAGATTCCGCTGCAGCAGCTCGAGCTGCTCATTGGGTATGCGCGTCTGCGCGAGCAATCCGAATCCGGTATTGATGCCGTAGGCCGCATCGCCGCTCGCGACGATCTTGTCCACCAAGGCGTTGGCCGCTGCGATGCGGCCGCGATCCTGCGGCGACAAATGCAGCACGGTCGGTTGCTCGTAGATTCGCCGCAATGCCGCAAGCGAGAGCGTGCCGGCCTGCAAAGTCAGGGTGTTGCTCACTTAGAGCTGCTCGATCATCGGCAGCTTGAGACCCTGTTCCCGGGCGCAGGCGATCGCGCTTTCATAGCCGGCATCCGCATGACGCATGACTCCGGTGGCGGGGTCGTTCCAGAGCACGCGTCGAATGCGCTTGGCCGCCGCATCGCTGCCGTCGCAGACGATGACCAGCCCGGCGTGCTGCGAGTAGCCCATGCCGACGCCGCCGCCGTGGTGAATCGATACCCAGGTCGCGCCCGAAGCCGTGTTGAGCAGGGCGTTGAGCAGCGGCCAGTCTGAAACCGCGTCCGAGCCGTCCTTCATCGCTTCGGTCTCGCGATTGGGACTTGCGACCGAACCGGAATCCAGGTGATCGCGGCCGATCACGATGGGCGCGGAAAGCTCGCCGCGTCTTCACCATTTCGTTGAAAGCCAGTCCCAAGCGATGACGCTGGCCCAGGCCCACCCAGCAAATGCGCGCCGGCAATCCCTGGAATTGAATGCGCGAGCGCGCCATGTCGAGCCATTGATGCAGATGCGGATCGTCCGGAATCAACTCCTTGACCTTGGCGTCGGTCTTGTAGATGTCCTCCGGATTGCCCGAGAGCGCCACCCAGCGGAATGGCCCGACGCCGCGGCAAAACAGCGGCCGAATGTATTCGGGCACGAAACCGGGAATATCGAAGGCCTCGGCGACGCCGGCATCGAAGGCCACTTGACGGATGTTGTTGCCGTAGTCGAATACCGGCAATCCCATGCGCTTGAAGCGCAGCAGGTACTCGACGTGCTTGGCCATCGATCGCGACGCCGCGGCGGCGGTGCCTGCAGGATCGCTTTACGCGTCGTTCGTCCCATTGTTCGACCGACCAGCCCTGCGGCAGGTAGCCGTTGACCGGATCATGCGCGGAGGTTTGATCGGTCAGCGCATCCGGCTTGATTCCCCGCTCGAAGGAGCGTGGCGAGTACATCGACAATGTTGCCGAGCAACGCCACCGACAGCGGCCTGCCGTCCTTCTTCGCGGTCTCGAGCATGGTCAGCGCTTCATTCAATGTGCTTGCCTCGCGCATCGATGTAGCCGGTCTCGAGGCGTTTGGCGATGCGGCTCGGACGACACTCGACGGCCAGCAGGCTGGCGCCGGCCATGGTCGCGGCCAGCGGCTGCGCACCGCCCATGCCGCCCAAGCCCGCGGTGAGAATCCACTTGCCCTGGAGACTTCCGCCGAAATGACGCCGTCCCATTTCGGCAAACGTTTCGTACGTGCCCTGCACGATGCCCTGGCTGCCGATGTAAATCCAGGAGCCGGCGGTCATCTGGCCGAACATCGCCAGTCCCTTGCGGTCGAGCTCATGGAAATGTTCCCAGGTTGCCCAATGCGGCACGAGATTGGAATTGGCGATGAGCACGCGCGGCGCGTCGGGATGGGTCGGGAACACGCCCACCGGTTTGCCGGACTGCACCAGCAGCGTTTCCTCCTCGCGTCAGGGACTTCAACGTCTCGACGATGCGGTCATAACAATTCCAATCGCGCGCGGCGCGCCCGATGCCGCCGTACACCACCAGCTCGGCGGGATTCTCCGCGACCTCGGCGTCCAGGTTGTTCATCAGCATGCGCAGCGGCGCTTCGGTCATCCAGGTGCGCGCGCTCAAGGTGTTGCCGCGCGGCGCGCGGATGATTCTGGGCTTGGGAGGGGCGAGCATGCTGATTCCTCTAAGGGCGAAAGCGGCCCGACAATTCATATCGGGATCCGGGATAGTACAGGCGTGCCACCGAAGCAATTTGCCCGGCGGTCCAGGTTCTTCTGATCACCACCAAGCAGGGCTCGTCGCGCTTCATCGTCAATAATTTGCGCGTTCGCTCGTCGGGCATTTCGGCGCGCAATAGATGTTCCGCCTCCTGCAGCGGCGCAGCCTTCACCAGGTAGTCGTGCGGCGTGGTGCGCATGAAATCAATGTTCAGGTAATCGGGCGCCAGCTTCGGCAGAACATACCGATCCTCGAGTTGAATGGGGCGGTCATTCTCGAAGTGCACGATCAGCGAGCAGTACAGCTCGCTGCGCGGGGCGATGCCGAAGTCCTCCGCAAGTTCGGCGACGGCGCGAATTCGCTCCAGAGAAACGATCTCGGCGCGGTGCACGTGACCGCGCTCGCGGATCTCATCGGCGATGCCGCGGATCTTCAGAGGATGCGCATGCGCGTGGCGGTCGGCGACAAAGCTTCCGACTCCCGCGATGCGCACCAGCACGCCTTCGTCGCGCAATTCGCGCAGCGCGCGGTTGGCGGTCATCCGCGATACGCCGAAGGACCTGACCAGATCGTTCTCGGAAGGCACCCGCGTGGATGCGCCCCACTTGCCGGACCCGATGTTGTCCAGAATGTGGCGCTTGACCTGCAGGTAAAGGGGCTGCAATGACATGGCGGCCTTGCTCATAGGCCGCAGATTAAGCTGTATAGACAGGTACAGTCAACCTGCGTTCAAGTTGCTCATGGTCCGGCCAAAGTCGGCTCGCAAGCGCTCGTCCGCAGGCGTGGTGGCCGTCCTTTACCACCCAGCGGCCGCCGACCATGACGTCGCGGATCGCCCGGTCCGCGCCGGCGAACAGCAAGCGATCCAACGCGGCATCTGCGGACGCTCCCGCCATCGAAGGATGACGGGCGTCCAGCACCAGCCAGTCCGCTCGGCAGCCGACGGCGATGCGGCCCACGGGCTGGCCTAGCGCGCGTGCGCCGTTCTCGGCAGCGTCGCGCCAGAGCCGGGTGCCGACGTGAGGCTCGGACTTCGCGGCCAGCACGCCGCGGCGCTTTTTGCGCAGACGCTGCTTCATATTCGAGCCAGCGCAGCTCCTCGGCAGGGTTCACGGTCGACTGGCTGTCGGAACCGACGCACAGCCGCCCGTTCATATTCACAAAGCGGGCCGCGTCGAAAAAGCCGTCGCCCAAATTGGCCTCCGTGCTGATGGACACGCAAACGACGGCGTCGGCGGCAACCAGCCCTGCAAGTTCGCCGGGGGTGGCGTGAGTTGCGTGAACCACGCACCAATGCTGCGTCAGCAGCTCTTGATCCAACAGCAATTCGATCGGCCGGCGGCCGGTGGCCCGTTCGCAGGCGCGCACTTCGAGAATTTGCTCCGCGACATGGATGTGCACCGGCATGCTTGGATCAAGGCTGCGCAATTCCAGCGCGGCGCGGCGCAGGTGATCGAGCGGAACGGCACGCAGGCTGTGGAAAGCCGCGCCAGTGCGCAGCATGCGGTTGCTTTCGCGGCGCTCCGCGCCGATGCGCTGATCGAGCGCGCGCAAGAACTCGTCGGTGTCCAGAAAAAACCGCGCCTGCTCCGGTTTCAGCGGCCGGCCGCCGAAATCGCTGCTCTGGTAAAGGGTCGGCAAAAACGTCAGACCAATGCCTGCGGCGCGCGCGGCATTGCCGACCGCCTCCCACATCGGATTGACGCCCGAGTGCCGCGGGTCGCCGGGCGCGCGATGCAAATAGTGGAATTCCGCGACCGAGGTGTAGCCCGACTTGAGCATTTCGACGAACAACTGCGTGGCGACGATTTGCAATTCTTCCGGCCCGATGCGGCTCGCCAGCGCATACATGGCCCGGCGCCAGGTCCAGAAACTATCGCGCGCACTCGTTCGATATTCCGCATTTCCGGCCATGGCGCGTTGGAAGGCATGGCTGTGCGCATTGGGCATGCCGGGCACCACGATGCCATCGAGCGGCTCGATCTGCTCCGCGCACGCCGATTGCGGCACCGGGGGCGCGTTCGTTTCGATCGCGGTGATCATCCCTTCGGATACCGTGATCAGCGCATCGCGAGCCCAGCCTTGCGGCAAATAGGCGGACTGCAAACGGTAAATGGTCATCTTGGTATCATACGGGGTGCCTAAATTTTCCGACAATTGGGATCAGGTGTGGTCGGGCGCAAGCATTGCGACCATGGCCGGCACCGCGCCCTACGGCATCATGCAGAACGCGGCGCTGGCGGTAAGAGGCGAGCGCATTGCATGGCTGGGCCCGGCCGACGAAGGCCGGCAGCGGGCGCAGGCGCAGGGCGCGCCGCTACACGAAGCACGCGGCCAGTGGATCACGCCCGGTCTGATCGACTGTCACACGCACTTGGTCTACGGCGGCGATCGAGTCGCGGAGTTCGAGCAGCGTCTCTGCGGCGCATCCTATGAAGATATCGCGCGGGCGGGCGGCGGCATCCAATCAACGGTGCGCGAAACGCGCGCCGCGAGCCGGGAGTCCCTGTACGAGTCGGCGGCGGCGCGGCTCAAGTGCTTGATGGCGGAGGGCATCACGACGGTCGAGATCAAATCCGGCTATGGGCTGGAGCTGGCGACGGAGCGCCGCATCCTCGAGGTGGCGCGGCAGCTCGGCGAGAATCTGCCGGTATCGGTCCGGAAAACATTTTTGGGCTTGCACTCGCTGCCGCCGGAATTCGCCGCGCAGCGTCAGCGCTACGTCGATGAGGTGAGCGGACCGTGGCTCGCCGCTCTGGCCGCGGAGGGACTGGTCGACGCAGTCGATAGTTTCTGCGAGAAAATCGCGTTCTCCGTGGCGGAAACCGAGCAGTTTCTGCGGGCTGCGAAGCAGCTCGGATTGCGCGCACATGTGCACGCCGGTCAATTGAGCGACATCGGCGCGGCGCAAGCTGCCGCGAAATGGGGCGCACTCTCGGCCGATCACCTGGAATACCTCGGCGCGGAGGGCGTGCAAGCGATGGCCGCCGCCGGCACCGTCGCCGTGCTGCTGCCGACGGCTTATTTCACTTTGCGGCAGACCGATCCGCCGCCGGTTGCAACGCTGCGCAGCGCGGGCGTGCCGCTGGCGGTGGCCACTGACTCGAATCCCGGGACCTCGCCCTGCACCTCAATCCTGCTTACCCTCAGCATGGCCTGCACGTTGTTCGGCCTGACCCCGGAGGAGGCGTTGGCCGGCGTGACGCGCCAAGCGGCGCGGGCACTCGGCATGCTTGACGAGGTGGGAACGATTGAAGTGGGCAAGCGCGCGGACCTGGCGTTTTGGCGCATCAGCCGGCCCGCGGAACTGTGCTACGGGCTGGGCGGCAAGCCCCTCGCTGCGGTTGTGTATCGAGGCAAAATTCGCACGGCCATGGCCGCATAAGGGGGAGGGAAATTCGGCTTTGCGCGGCATAAGATGCGCGCATGGCTATTCCATCCCGCCGCGGCCGGCCGCCGCACGATGATCTGCTGACGCCTGCTGAATGGCGCACCGTGCATGCGGTCAAACACGGCCTGACCAGCAGGCAAATTGCGGAGCGCCGCGGCATCAGCATCGATGCCGTGAAGTTCCATATTGCCAACGCGCTCGCGAAGCTGGGTGTCGCCAATCGCAAAGAACTGCGCCAATGGCACCGCGCGCCCAAAGACAGTGCCCTGAGGGATAAAACAATGAATTCGCAAGCCGCCTTAGGATCCATCGCGCAAATCGCAAGATCGGTGCAAGACATCAAGCAAGCGGAAGCCTGGTACAAGAATGTGCTGGGGCTGCCGCATCTCTACACCTTCGGCAATCTTGCATTTTTTGACTGCAACGGAACGCGGTTGATGTTGAGCCAGGAATCGGCGGTGGCTCCGGAATCCATACTTTATATGCGCGTCGGCAATATCGGCGCGACATATGAACTCTTGAAATCGCGCGGCGTCGAATTCATCAACGCTCCGCATATGGTGCACAGGCACGCCGATGGCACTGAAGAATGGCTGTCCATGCTCAAAGATCCTGAAGGGCGTCCGCTCGGCATCATGTCGCAGGCGAAACCGTAGGAGCCCATCCGAGGCTCGCGGCGAAACCGTGTAGTCTTGGCTGCATGCGAATTGCAGCCACGCTCGCGGCAATGATGCTGACCGGATCCTGTGCCGCAGCCGGCAGCGCCGAGCAAGCCCCTGCCGCGCTCGATGAAATCATCGTCACCGCCGAACGCGCTGGACCGGGCATGTGGCACGTGCATCGCGCCGATGCCAACGTCTGGATACTGGGAAGCATATCGCCGCTGCCGCGCGACATAACCTGGCGTTCAAAACAAGTCGAGTCCGTGCTGGAAAGCACCAGTCAGGTGCTGGTGCAGAAGCCGATTGAAATAAGCGTGCCGCGAATATTGTGGATGCTGATTGCCGACCGAAAATACTTGATGGTAAGCGGCGGGAAAAGGCTGAAGGATGTGCTGCCGCCCGACTTGCACTCGCGCTTCGCCGCGCTGCGCAGCAAGGTGGGCGACGATGCAGATAAATGGGAACGCTACCGTCCGATCATTGCGGCCGCATTTTTGCAGCAAGCCACTTTTCATCAAGTCAACTTATCGATGCGGCTCGATCTGGGCGCGGCGCTGCGCATCCTGGCAAAAAAGCACGGGGTGCGTGTCGAGGAGATCAAGGTTGCCGGTGTGAGCGACATGCTGGAAGCACTCAAGACCATGCCGGCGGCGACCGAGAGAACTTGCGTGGAGGCCTCTCTCACCACCCTGGAAAGCGGCTTGCCGCGGCTGGTGGAGCGGGCGCAGGCGTGGTCCAGCGGGAATGTTGAGCGCATCGAAAACCTGCCCGAGCTCAAGGAGGTGGACGCCTGCCGCAACGCCCTGGATGCCGGCCAGGGCGCCGTCGATGTCATCGGCCGCATTCGCCAGACGTGGATGGAAAATATCGAAAGATATCTGCATTCTGCCGGCACGACGATCGCCGTGGTCAACCTGGACCTGTTGCTCGAGCGCGGCGGCCTGCTGGACCAGCTGCGCGCGAAAGGCTATGAAATCGACGCGCCCTGAAACGCTATTTTTTTGCGTCCTTGTCCTGTAAGTCTCTGAGCTCCGTTTGATCATGGTTTTTCCCCTGAGAGTTTAGTTTTCGCGACCGATGGCCATCGTAATCTATGCTGCAGCACAGCATTTGCCTTGACACCCGCCCGGCCGGTTCCTACAATCGCCGGCCTTTGTCTCTCGGGCACCCTAAGACCCGGAACAGTTAGTTTTTGCATCAAGGGACCTCTATTCATCCGGACGGTCCTCTAAAGGTATTTATGGCGACGACGACCCAATTAATCCGGACCGGCCGCAATGAGCCGGCTTGGAAGTCCAAGGTTCCGGCCCTGGCCGCTTCGCCGCAGAAGCGCGGTGTCTGCACGCGTGTGTACACGACCACGCCGAAGAAGCCTAATTCCGCGCTGCGCAAGGTTTGCCGCGTGCGCCTCACCAACGGTTATGAAGTCTCCAGCTACATCGGCGGCGAAGGCCACAACCTGCAGGAGCACTCGGTGGTGTTGATTCGCGGCGGCCGCGTCAAAGATCTCCCCGGCGTGCGTTATCACACGGTACGCGGTGCGCTCGATTGCGCCGGTGTCAGCGATCGTCGCCAAGGGCGTTCCAAGTACGGCGCCAAACGTCCCAAGAAATAGCCGAAGGCTTAAGAAGGTTTTCCATGTCCCGCAGAGCAGCAGCCCCCCATCGCACCATTCTTCCCGACCCCAAATTCGGGAATGACATGCTGGCCAAGTTCATCAATATGGTGATGGAGCGCGGCAAGAAGTCCGCAGCCGAAAAGATTGTCTATGGCGCCATCGATCGCATCAGCGAAAAGAAAAGCGGTGCAGCCGGCGTGGAGGCCATTGCTGTACTGCAGCAGGCTCTCGATAACGTCAAGCCCGTGGTCGAAGTCAAATCCCGCCGAGTCGGCGGTGCGACATACCAGGTGCCGGTTGAAGTGCGCGCGAACCGCCGCCAGACTCTCGCCATGCGTTGGGTCATTGAAGCAGCTACCGCCCGCAGCGAGAAGTCGATGGCCCATCGCCTCGCCGCTGAACTGATGGAGGCCGCCGAAAACCGCGGCGCCGCCGTGCGCAAGCGCGAGGACACCCATCGCATGGCCGATGCCAACAAGGCGTTCGCCCACTACCGCTGGTAGGTTTATCTCGGCTGGAATTGCGCCGATCCGGCCACATATAAAGTTCTATCGGACGGGGCCGCAGCGGCCCCGTTAACAGTTGCGCGAAGCGCATGGAAAGTTATGGCACGCACTACGCCCATCGAGCGCTACCGAAATATCGGTATTTCCGCTCACATCGACGCGGGGAAAACCACCGCGACCGAGCGTATTTTGTTTTACACCGGCGTGTCTCACAAAATCGGCGAGGTCCATGACGGCGCGGCCGTGATGGACTACATGGAACAGGAGCAGGAGCGCGGCATCACCATCACCGCCGCGGCCACGACTTGCTTCTGGAAGGGGATGGACAAGAGTTTCCCCGAGCACCGCATCAACATCATCGATACCCCGGGACACGTCGATTTTACGATCGAAGTGGAACGTTCCTTGCGCGTGCTGGATTCGGCGGTCGCCGTGTACTGCGCGGTCTCCGGCGTGCAGCCGCAATCAGAGACCGTCTGGCGCCAGATGAACAAGTACGGCGTGCCGCGCATCGCTTTCGTCAACAAGATGGATCGCGCCGGCGCGAATTTCCTGCGATGCGTCGAGCAGATCAAAACCCGGCTGCGCGGCAATCCTGTGCCGATTCAATTGCCGATCGGCGCCGAGGAAGGTTTTACCGGCGTGGTCGATCTGGTCAAGATGAAGTCCATCTTTTGGGACGATGAAACCCAGGGCATGAAATTCGAATATCGCGACATTCCCGATCAGATGCGCAAGGAATGTGAGGAATGGCGCGGCAAGATGATTGAGGCGGCCGCCGACGGCGACGAGGTCTTGCTCAACAAGTACCTCGAGAGCGGCAGCCTAAGCGACGAGGAAATCAAGAAGGGCCTGCGCCAGCGCGCCATCAAAAACGAAATCTGCCTGGTGACCTGCGGCTCGGCTTTCAAGAACAAGGGCGTGCAGGCGGTACTCGACGCCATCGTGGAATACATGCCCTCGCCCGCGGAAGTGCCGCCCGTCAAAGGCCAGAGCGAGAGCGGCGAACCGATGACCCGCAAAGCGGACGATGCCGAACCGTTCGCCGCCCTGGCATTCAAGATCCTGAACGATCCTTTCGTCGGCAATCTCACTTTCTTCCGGGTGTATTCCGGCACGTTGAAATCGGGCGATCAGGTGTACGTGCCCAATCGCAACCGCACCGAGCGTATCGGCCGCTTGCTGCAAATGCATGCCAGCGACCGCTCCGAGATCAAGGAAGTGCATGCCGGCGACATTGCCGCCGCAGTGGGATTGAAAGATGTCACCACCGGCGACACCCTGTCGGATTTAGACAAGGTCATCATCCTCGAGAAGATGGATTTCCCGGAGCCGGTGATATCCGTTGCCGTCGAGCCGAAAACCAAGGTCGATCAGGAAAAGATGGGCCTCGCCCTGCAGCGCCTGGCGAAGGAGGATCCTTCGTTTCGCGTGCACACCGATGCCGAATCCGGCCAGACGATCATCGAGGGCATGGGGGAATTGCACCTCGAAATCATCGTTGACCGCATGAAGCGCGAGTTCAAGGTCGACGCCAATGTGGGCAAGCCGCAGGTGGCCTATCGCGAAACCCTGCGCAGCACGGTCGAGTCCGAGGGCAAGTTCATCCGTCAGACCGGCGGCCGCGGCCAATACGGACATGTATGGCTGAAGCTCGAGCCGCTGCCGCAGGGCAAGGGCTACGAGTTCGTCAACGGCATCGTCGGCGGCACGGTGCCGCGCGAATATATTCCCGCCGTGGATAAAGGCATTCAAGAAGCCGTGCAGACCGGCGTGATCGCGGGCTATCCCATCGTGGATGTGAAAGTCACGATATTCGACGGCTCCTTCCATGACGTCGACTCCAACGAAATGGCTTTCAAGATTGCCGGCTCGATCGGATTCAAGGAAGGATTCCGCAAGGCCAAGCCGGTCCTGCTGGAACCCATCATGAAAGTGGAAGTCGTCGTGCCGGAGGACTACTACGGCGACATCGTCGGCGATTTGAGCCGGCGTCGCGGCCAGATCGTCGGCACCGAAGACAGTCCCTCCGGCAAAGTGGTCACCGCCGAGGTGCCGCTCGCCGAAATGTTTCAATACTCGACCTCCATGCGCTCCATGAGCCAGGGCCGGGCGAACTACACCATGGAGTTCGCCAAGTACCAGGAAGTGCCGGGCAACGTGGCCGATGTCGTGATGAAGAAAGCTTCTTAAGATCCCAAACGCATTTATTTTTTTGCGAGGTAAGGCCTGTGTCGAAGGGGAAGTTTGAGCGAACGAAGCCGCACGTGAACGTGGGGACCATTGGGCATGTGGATCATGGCAAGACGACCCTGACGGCCGCCTTAACCAAGGTGATGGCCGAGAAGCATGGCGGGGAGTTCAAGGCCTACGATCAGATCGACAAGGCCCCCGAGGAGCGGGCGCGCGGGATCACGATTGCGACCGCGCACGTGGAGTATCAGTCCGAGGCGCGCCACTACGCGCACGTGGACTGCCCGGGGCATGCCGACTATGTGAAGAACATGATCACGGGAGCCGCGCAGATGGACGGGGCGATTCTGGTGGTCAGTGCGGCCGATGGGCCGATGCCCCAGACGCGCGAGCACATTTTGCTCGCCCGCCAGGTCGGGGTGCCCTACATCGTGGTGTACATGAACAAGGCGGACATGGTCGATGATGCGGAGCTCCTAGAGCTGGTGGAGCTGGAGGTGCGCGATTTGCTGACCCTGTACAAATTCCCCGGGGATAAGACCCCGATCATCACCGGTTCTGCGTTAAAGGCTTTGGAGGGGGATGCTTCCGAGATTGGCGTACCCTCGGTGATCAAGCTGGTGAAGGCCTTGGATGACTATATTCCGGTGCCGAAGCGCGCGGTGGAAGGGGCCTTTTTGATGCCGGTGGAGGATGTGTTCTCGATCGCGGGGCGCGGCACGGTGGTCACCGGGCGCATTGAGCGCGGCATCGTGAAGGTCAACGATGAGGTGGAGATTGTCGGGATTCGCCCGACGCAGAAGACCACTTGCACGGGCGTGGAGATGTTTCGAAAGCTCTTGGATGAGGGCCAAGCCGGGGATAACGTCGGGGTACTCTTGCGCGGCACGAAGCGCGAGGAAGTGGAGCGCGGCCAGGTGCTGTGCAAGCCCGGTTCGATCACCCCGCACACCAAGTTTGAGGCCGAAGTGTATGTCTTAAGCAAGGAGGAGGGCGGCAGACATACCCCTTTCTTCAAGGGCTATCGGCCGCAGTTCTACTTTCGCACCACCGATGTGACCGGAGCGGTGGAGCTGCCGGAGGGCACCGAGATGGTGATGCCGGGGGATAACATCAAGATCGTGGTGGAGCTGATTGCCCCGATCGCGATGGAGCAGGGGCTGCGTTTCGCCATCCGCGAGGGCGGCAAAACCGTCGGCGCAGGGGTGGTCGCCAAGGTCATCGCTTGATCGATTTTTTGGCGCGAAAGCGCCCTAATTAGGGTAAGATCCACCCCCTTTTTCGGGCGGGGCCGGTTTCGGCCCCGTTAATTGTTGGCGCGCAGCGCCTGGAAACTAGATAAACATGGCTAATCAGAATATCCGCATCCGCCTGAAGGCTTTCGATCATCGCTTGATCGACAAGTCGGCCCGCGAGATCGTCGATACCGCGAAACGCACCGGTGCGACCGTCAAGGGTCCCGTGCCGCTGCCCATCAAAATGGAGCGTTTTACGGTTTTGACGGCCCCGCACGGCGACAAGGACGCCCGGGACCAGTTCGAAATCCGCACCCACAAGCGTCTCATGGACATTTTGAACCCCACGGACAAGACCGTGGACGCTCTCATGAAGCTCGAGCTTCCGGCCGGCGTGGACGTACAAATCAAGTTGAATTAAGGGGTTTTTTGCTGCGGGGCCGCATCGGCTCCCTTGCGTGGGGCGTTTAGGATCCCTATACTCCCGCGTCCATTTTAGAGGTCGGAGCGCGTGGGCGCCGACGCCACATTCTCAAGGGAATTTGGGGTCCGTGTGTCCAAACCGCTGATCTGTCGCAACGATGCGAGGCTCACTGAAGCTCTCGCTGTATGAGGATTGACAATGTCCATTGGTCTGGTTGGCCGCAAATGCGGCATGACCCGAGTGTTCACCGACGCCGGTGTTACCGTTCCCGTGACGGTGGTCGAGGCGTTACCGAATCGCATCTCGCAAGTCAAAAACGATAAAGCCGACGGTTATCGCGCGGTCCAAGTCACCATTGGCAGCCGCCGTCCTTCGCGCGTCACCAAGGCGCTCGCCGGCCACTTCGCCAAAGCAAATGTGGCCGCCGGGTATACCTCGCAAGAATTCCGCCTCAACAAAGGTGAAGGCGACGAGCTGGCCACCGGCGGCGAACTCAAGGTCGACATGTTCAAGGCCGGGCAGATCGTCGATGTCACCGGCACCACCGTGGGCAAAGGTTTCCAGGGCACCATGAAGCGGCATAACTTCGCCGGCGGCATGAAAACCCACGGAAACTCCTTGTCGCACCGCGCGCCTGGTTCCATCGGCCAGCGCCAGACCCCGGGCCGTGTATTCAAAGGCAAGCGTATGTCGGGACATATGGGCGTGCGCAATCGCACCATTGAAAACTTGCGCATCGTTGAAGTCGATGCCGTGCGGAACCTTTTGCTCATCAGCGGTGCCGTGCCGGGCGCCGAGGGCAGCCGCGTCATCGTGAAGCCGTCGGTCAAGGCGAAAGGTCAGGCCCGACGCCAGAAGTTGATGCCGAACAAAGCCCCCGCTGCCGCCAAGGGCGCTCCCCAGCCTAAGGGCGGCGCTGCTGCTCCCAAGGCCGGAGCAGCCAAAGCTGAGAAGAAGTAGACCTCATGAAAGTCCAGCTAAAAAACGCCAAGCCGGCCAGCGAGATTCAGTTGTCGGATGCGGCCTTCGGGCGCGTCTACAACGAAGCCCTGGTGCACCAGGTGGTAACCGCCTACATGGCCGCAGGCCGTTCCGGCACCAAGGCGCAGAAGACCCGCGCCGAAGTGCGCGGCGGCGGCAAGAAGCCGTGGAGCCAAAAGGGCACCGGTCAGGCGCGAGCCGGTTCGATTCGCAGCCCCATCTGGGTCGGCGGCGGGCGCGCCTTCGCGGCCAAGCCGCGCGATTTCTCGCAAAAGGTCAACCGCAAGATGTATCGCGCCGCGATGCAAACCATGGTGTCGCAGTTGCTGCGTGACGATCGCTTGGTCGCCGTCGAGTCGATCGAGCTTTCCGCGCCCCGAACCAAACTGCTCATCAGCAAATTGGCCGAATTCGGCCTGAGCCGCGCGCTCATTTTGGTCGAGGCGTACGAAGAAAAGTTGTTTTTGGCGGCCCGCAACATTCCGCACGTCGAAGTGATGGCCGTTTCGGCTCTCGATCCCTTGAGTTTGGTCAAGCACGACAAGGTCGTTGCCACCGTGGGTGCCTTGAAGTTGCTGGACCAGCGTCTCGGAGGCGCGGCATGAACAAAGAACGACTGATGACTGTGTTGATTCAGCCGCATGTCTCTGAGAAAGCCGCGACCGTGACTGAGAAAGCCAATCAATACGTGTTCCGGGTGCGCGATGATGCCTCGAAAGCCGAGGTCAAGAGCGCGGTCGAACTGATGTTCGAGGTCAAGGTCGAGGGCGTGAATCTATTGAACCGCCCCGGCAAGACGCGCCGCTTCAAGAACATGCCCGGCAAGCGCAATGGCTTCAAAAAGGCCTACGTGCGCTTAGCCAGCGGCCAGACCATCGACTTCACCGGCGCCTCGGCGAAATAGGAGCCTTAAGGCCATGGCACTCATCAAGATGAAGCCGACCTCACCGGGCACGCGCTTCGTAGTCAAGGTCGATCGCTCGCACCTGCACAAGGGCGGACCGATCGCGTCCCTCACCACCAAGAAAAACCGCACGGGCGCCCGCAATCACTCGGGTCGGCAGACCACGCGCCACATCGGCGGCGGCCACAAACAGCGCTATCGCTTGGTGGACTTCTTGCGCGACAAGGACGGAATTCCCGGCGTCGTCGAACGTCTCGAATATGATCCGAACCGTACTTCGCATCTGGCATTGGTCCTCTATAAGGATGGCGAGCGCCGCTATATTCTGGCACCCAAGGGCGTGAAAGCCGGCGACGAGATCAGGTCCGGTTCCGACGCACCCATCAAGCCCGGCAATGCCATGCCATTGCGGCACATTCCCGTGGGCAGCACGGTTCACAACATCGAATTGAAAGTCGGCAAGGGCGGGCAGATGGCGCGCAGCGCCGGTGCTTCCGCGCAATTCGCGGCGCGCGAAGGGGTGTATGCGAGCCTGCGTTTGAAGTCGGGCGAGATGCGCAAGGTGCACGTCGATTGCCGCGCAACGATTGGCGAAGTCGGCAACGATGAGCACAACCTGCGCGTCTTCGGCAAAGCCGGCGCGGTGCGCTGGCTCGGCGTTCGCCCGACGGTGCGCGGTGTCGTGATGAATCCGGTCGATCACCCCCACGGCGGCGGCGAAGGTAAGTCCGGTCAAGGAAATCCGCATCCCGTAAGTCCATGGGGCCTGCAGACCAAGGGCAAGAAGACGCGCCGTAACAAGCGCACCGACGGCATGATCGTTCAGCGCCGCAAGAACAAACGAATCTAGACTGGAGACTTAAAGTGCCTCGTTCGCTCAAGAAAGGCCCGTTCGTGGATTTGCACCTCGCCAAGAAGGTGCAAACCGCCAGCCAAAAGAATGATCGCCGACCGATCAAGACCTGGTCGCGACGCTCCATGGTCATTCCCGACATGGTCGGCCTGACCATTGCCGTGCATAACGGCCGCTTGCACGTGCCGGTGCTCGTGTCGGAGAACATGGTCGGCCACAAGCTGGGCGAGTTCGCTCCCACGCGCACCTTCAAGGCGCACTCCGGCGACAAGAAAGTCACGGCGGCGGAATAGCCATGCAGACCAAAGCAATTTTACGCTACGCCCGCATCTCGCCGCAGAAATGCCGTCTGGTAGTCGATACGATTCGCGGCAAGTCGGCCACGCTCGCGGTGAATACGCTGAAATTCATGCCGAAGAAGGGCGCGAAGATCGTGCTCAAGGTATTGGATTCCGCGATCGCCAATGCCTACAACAATTTCAACGCCGATGTTGATGATCTGAAAGTGACGCGCGTCGAGGTTGATCCGGCGCCGATGCTCAAGCGTTTCCACGCGCGCGCCAAGGGCCGCGGCGTGCGCATCGCCAAACGCAACAGTCACATCCTGGTTCAAGTGTCCGACGGTAAGCGAGAGGCCTAATGGGTCAGAAAGTAAATCCAATTGGTATTCGTCTAGGCATCACGCGCGACTGGTCGTCGAAGTGGTATGCGCATTCGAAGAACTTTGCCTCGAACATCCACACCGATTTCCTGGTGCGCAAGTACCTGAACAAGAAATTGGCCGATGCGTCGGTGAGCAACATCCACATCGAACGGGCCGCACGGCGCGCGAACATCACCATTCACACGGCACGGCCGGGAATCGTGATCGGCAAGAAAGGCGAGGATATCGAGAAGCTCCGCACGGCCGTCGCCAAGATCCTCGGGATGGGCATGAACGATGTGCGCTTGAACATCGCGGAAATCAGAAAGCCCGAACTCGATGCGAAGCTGGTGGCCGAGGGAATCTCGCAGCAATTGGAAAAGCGCGTGATGTTCCGGCGCGCCATGAAGCGTGCCGTGACCAACACCATGCGTTCCGGTGCGCTTGGCATCAAGGTGCGCATTTCCGGGCGCCTGAACGGTTCGGAAATCGCGCGTACCGAGACCAACCGCGAGGGCCGGGTACCGCTGCACACGTTTCGCGCCGATATCGACTACGGTCTGGCCGAGGCGCAGACCACCTATGGCGTGATCGGCATCAAGGTCTGGATCTTCAAGGGCGAAGTGTTCGACAAGCCGACAGAAGAGGCTGTGGAAGCCGAGGCCGAGGCCGTAGCGGCGGCAGCAGTTGCCAAATCCACTGAACCCGCGGCACCTGCCGCGACTTGATCAGGTAATTTAAGCATGATGCAGCCGAAGCGGACCAAGTTCCGCAAACAATTCAAGGGCAAGATCTCCGGCAGTGCGCAGCGCGGCAATACCGTGGCGTTCGGCGAGTTCGGCCTGAAGGCCACCGACCGCTGCCGCATGACGGCACGCGAGATCGAGGCGGCGCGCCGCGCCATTTCGCGCTACGTGAAGCGCGGCGGTCGCATTTGGATCCGCGTATTTCCGGATGTGCCGATCACCCAGAAGCCGCTCGAAGTGCGCATGGGTTCGGGCAAGGGCAACGTCGAGTATTGGGTGGCGCGAGTGCTGCCCGGCAAGGTGCTGTTCGAGATCGAGGGCATGAGCGAGACCATCGCGCGCGAGGCGTTCCGCCTGGCGTCCGCGAAGCTCTCCGTGTCGACCGCGTTCGTCAAGCGCCAGGTCCGAACATGAAGGTGCGTACATGAAGGCGAAAGATTTGCGCGCGAAGGCGCCCAAAGATCTCGGCGAGGAGCTGCTCAAGCTGCGCCGTGAACAGTTCAATTTGCGCATGGCCCGCGCCACGGGACAGGCGGCAAAGCCGGATCAATTTTCGAAGGTGCGTAAGAACATTGCGCGCGTAAAGACGGTGCTGGCCCAATCGAAGGCAGCCGGAGGTAAGGCGTGATGTCGACCGAAGCACAATCAACTGAAGCAGCGGCGCCGGGCGCCGCGCCGGTCCCGGGACAGCGCCTGCTGACGGGCAAAGTGGTCAGCAACAAGATGGACAAGACCATTGCGGTCTCGGTCGAGCGCCTGGTCAAGCATCCGACCTACGGCAAGTACATCCGCCGCACCACCAAGCTGCTGGCGCACGACGAGAGCAATGAATGCAAGGAAGGCGACACCGTTTCGATCAAACCGTGCCGGCCCATGTCGCGCCGCAAGTCCTGGGTGTTGGTGCGCGTTGTAAATCGCGCCCGCTCGGAATGAGAGGCCAGCCCCAATGATTCAAATGCGAACAATTTTGAATGTGGCCGACAACAGCGGCGCCAAGCGCCTGATGTGCATCAAGGTGCTGGGCGGCTCAAAGCGCCGCTACGCGGCGGTCGGCGATGTCATCAAAGTCAGCGTCAAGGACGCGATCCCGCGCGGCAAAGTGAAGAAGGGCGAGGTGTACGACGCGGTGGTGGTACGCACCAAGAGCGGCGTGCGGCGCGCCGATGGATCGCTGATCCGCTTCGATACCAATGCCGCGGTGCTCCTGACCAACAAGCTCGAGCCCATCGGCACGCGCATCTTCGGACCGGTGACGCGGGAGCTGCGCAATGTGCAGTTCATGAAAATTATTTCGCTCGCACCCGAGGTGTTGTGACGTGAAAAAGATTCGCAAAGGCGACATGGTGATTTTGATCGCCGGTCGGGACAAAGGCCGCAAAGGCGCGGTGATTGAAGTGCTGGCGGATGACCGCCTGCGCGTCGAGGGACTCAACATGTCCAAGCGGCATCAGAAGCCCAATCCGCAGTTGGGCGTGCAGGGCGGCATCATCGAGACCGAGGCGCCGTTGCATGTGTCGAACGTGATGGTTTTCAATCCGGCGACCCAGAAGGGCGATCGGATCGGGTTCAAGTCGCTCGAGAACGGCCGCAAGGTGCGCCTGTTCAAGTCGAACAAAGAAATGGTCGACGCGAAATAACGGGTAATTTATGGCAGCCAGACTCAAACAAATTTTCAACGAAAAGATCGTGCCGGAGCTCAAGAAAAAGCTCGAGCTGAAGAACACCATGGAAGTGCCGCGGATCCTGAAGATCACGGTGAACATGGGCGTGGGCGAGGCCGTGGCAGACAAGAAGGTCATGGACGCCGCCACCGCCGACATGGCGAAGATCACGGGCCAGAAGCCGGCGGTCACGAAGGCCAAGAAGTCGGTCGCGACCTTCAAGGTGCGCGACGGCCAGGCAATCGGCTGCAAGGTGACGCTGCGCGGCGATCGCATGTATGAATTTCTGGACCGCCTGGTCAGCATTGCCATTCCGCGCATCCGCGATTTTCGCGGCATCAGCACCCGTTCTTTCGACGGCCGCGGCAATTACAGCTTAGGGGTCAAAGAACAGATTATTTTCCCCGAGATTCAGTACGACCAGATCGATCAAATTCGTGGCATGGACATCACCATTTCCACGTCGGCGCGCGATGACAAGCACGGGCGCGCGTTGTTAGAAGCCTTTAACTTTCCGTTCCGTAAGTAGGTAGCCCATGGCCAAGACGAATATGCTCATGCGCGAGAAGAAACGCCTCAAGATAGCGAAGAAATTCGCCAAGCGGCGCGCTGAGCTCAAAGAGCTGATCCGCGACCCGAAGACCGGGCACGAGGCTCGCGAAGCCGCGCAAGTGGCACTGCAGAAGCAGCCGCGCGATGCAGGCGCTACCCGGCAGCGCAATCGCTGCTCCATCACGGGCCGCTCACGCGGCGTGTACCGCAAATTCGGCCTGGCGCGCACCAAGCTGCGCGAAGCGGCCAATCGCGGCGAGATTCCAGGCCTGTCGAAGGCGAGTTGGTGAGGCGCGCACAATGAGCATGACTGATCCAATTGCAGATCTCTTGACGCGCATTCGCAATGCGCAATCGGCGGGCAAACCGACCGTAGGCATGGGCGCCTCGAAGCTGAAGGTGGCGATCCTCAAGGTGCTGAAGGCCGAGGGCTACATCGCGGACTTCGGCGTCGACAGCACAGGCGCCAAGAGCACCTTGTCCATCGAACTCAAGTATCACGACGGCCGGCCGGTCATCGATCGCATCGAACGCATCAGCCGACCGGGCCTGCGCATTTATCGCGGCAAGGATGAGCTGCCCAAGGTGCTGGGCGGCTTGGGCGTCGCCGTGGTCTCCACTCCTCAGGGCATCATGTCCGACAAACAAGCGCGCGCGGCCGGCACCGGCGGCGAAGTGCTGTTCGTCGTTCAATAAGGCTAGGTAGGGTTAACTATGTCTCGAGTTGCAAAAATGCCGGTCGACCTGCCGCAAGGCGTGACCGCCACGATCGGCGCGGAAGCCGTGACGCTGAAAGGCGCGAAAGGCTCGCTGACGCTGCCGCTTAAAGTAGGCATCAAGGTCGTGCAGCAGGACAAGCAATTGGAAGTGCAGGCGGACACCACGGCCGAGGGCATGAATGCGGTCGCGGGCTCGACGCGCGCGCATCTCGCCAACATGGTCTTGGGCGTGACCAAGGGTTACGAAAAGAAGCTCGAACTGGTAGGCGTCGGCTATCGCGCCGCGGTTCAGGCCAAGAGCCTGACCCTGACGCTTGGGTTTTCGCATTTGATCAATTTCGCGATTCCGGACGGCATCACCATCGAGACGCCGAGCCAGACCGAGATCATCGTCAAGGGGATCGACCGGCAGCGCGTCGGCCAGACCGCCGCGGAGATTCGCGGTTTTCGGCCGCCCGAACCCTACAAGGGCAAGGGCGTGAAGTACTCCGATGAGAAGATTTCGCTGAAAGAGGCGAAGAAGAAGTAATCATGAAATTGACCAAGCAAGACACCCGCTTGCGCCGCGCGCTGCGCGGCCGAGTAAAGATCAAAGAGCTGGCCGCAATGCGCCTGTCGGTGCATCGCACGCCGCAGCATATGTATGCCCAGATCATTGCGCCCGAAGGCGACAAGGTTCTGGTCGCCGCCTCGACGTTGCAGAAGGACGTGCGCGGGGAATTGAAAGCCACCGGCAATATCGAAGCCGCCAAAGCCGTCGGCCGCGCCATTGCGGAGCGCGCCAAGGCCTTAGGTATCGACAAGGTCGCATTCGACCGTTCCGGTTTCATGTACCACGGGCGCGTCAAAGCGCTGGCAGAGGCCGCTCGCGAAGCGGGTCTCGAGTTCTAACTTAAAGGTCTTTAGGGCAACTTATGGCGAGAACAGAAAAACCCATGTCCGGCGATGACCTGCTCGAAAAGCTGGTCGCAGTCAATCGCGTGGCGAAGGTGGTCAAGGGCGGCAAGCAATTCGGCTTTACCGCGCTCACCGTGGTGGGCGACGGCGCCGGCCGCGTCGGATTCGGGTACGGCAAGGCGCGTGAAGTGCCGGTCGCGATCTCCAAGGCCATGATGCAGGCCCGCAAAAGCCTGGTTACGGTCTCGTTAAAGAACGAAACCTTGTTTTACGCTGTCAAAGGCAAGCATGGGACCACGCGGGTTTATATGCAGCCGGCCGCGGACGGTACGGGCGTGATCGCCGGGGGCGGCATGCGCGCGGTGTTCGAGTGCGCCGGCGTGCGCAATGTGCTCGCCAAGAGCTACGGCTCGCGCAATCCCATCAATGTGGTGCGCGCCACCATGGACGCTTTGGGCAAGCTGCGCACACCCGATGACATCGCCGCCAAACGCGGCAAGTCCGTCGAAGAAATCGTGAGTTAATCATGGCGAGCAAAGCACACGCGCACAAGGCGAACGGGGAAAAGACGATCAAGGTGACCTTGGTCAAGAGCGTTTATGGGCAACTCGCCAATATCCGCAATTCCGTCAAGGGTTTGGGGTTGCGCCGCATCGGTCATAGCGTGGTGGTGGCGGACACGCCGTCCAACCGCGGCATGGTGAATAGGGCCAGCCACATGCTCAAGGTTGAGCCGGCACTGGGGAAGGTCTGATGAGATTAAATACGATCAAGCCGGGCGCCGGCTCCAAACGAACCCGCTTGCGGGTGGGCCGGGGTGCATCGGCCGGCCAGGGCAAGACCTGCGGCCGCGGCGTCAAGGGACAGCGCGCGCGCAAGGGCGGCTACCACAAGGTTGGCTTCGAAGGCGGCCAGATGCCCTTGCAGCGGCGATTGCCGAAAATCGGCTTTCGTTCGGCAATGAAGGCCTCGCGCGCCGAACTGACGCTGTCGGATCTGATGCGCGTTTCGGGCACCGAAGTGACATTGGCGGGCCTGATCGAAGCGAATCTGGTGTCCGAAAACACCAAGGTCGTGAAGATCATCTTGTCCGGCAAGGTCACCAAGCCGTTCACCATCAAGGACAAGGTCATCACTGCGACCAAGGGTGCGAAGAGCGCCGTTGAGTCCGCCGGCGGCAAATTCGAGGCTTAAGAGGCTAAGAGCGCATACCCGTGGCTACATCCGCTACCAATCCTGCCGCCGCCTTAGGGGACATCACTCGCTTTGCCGAAATGCGCAAGCGGCTGTTGTTCCTGGTGGGCGCGCTCATTGTGTATCGGATCGGCACCTTCATTCCGGTGCCGGGCATCGACGCGGCCAAATTCGCCGCCTTCTTCTCCACCCAGAACGGCACGCTGCTGGGCATGTTCAACATGTTCTCGGGCGGCGCTTTGCAGCGATTCAGCATCTTCGCGCTGAATGTGATGCCCTATATCACCGCGTCCATCATCGTGCAGATGGCCTCGATGGTGTACCCGCCGTGGAACCAGATCCGCAAGGACGGCGAATCCGGGCGGCGCAAGCTGATGCAGTACACGCGTTACGGCACCGTGGGCCTCGCTGCCTTTCAGGGATTCGGCGCGGCACTGGCCATTCAGAATTCCGGCAGCAATCTGGTGCCGAGTCCCGGACCGCAATTCTTGTTCGTGGCCACCATTTCGATCACCACCGGCACCTTGTTCGTTATGTGGCTGGGTGAGCAGATCACGGAGCGCGGCATCGGCAACGGCATCACCATGATCATTGTTGCCGGCATCATCGCCGGGCTGCCCCGCGCCATCGGCAACACGCTGGAGATGGTCCGGACGGGCGAAATGAATGCACTGGTGGTGGCGCTCATCGTGGTGGTAGTGGGCTTGGTGACGCTGTTTTGCGTGTTCGTGGAGCGCGCGCAGCGCAAGATTCAAGTGAATTATGCCAAGCGCCAGGTGGGGCGGCGCATGATGCAGGGACAGAGCACCCATCTGCCGTTCAAATTGAACATGGCGGGCGTCATTCCGCCGATTTTCGCCTCGAGTTTGTTGGTTTTTCCGGCCACGGTTGCCCAGTTTTTCGGCAACAGCCCCAACCCGAATGTCATCCAGCGGACCTTGCAAAAGATCGCCGCCATCCTCAATTATGGTCAACCGCTGCACGTTGTGCTGTTCGGTCTGTTGGTGGTCGGATTCGCATTTTTCTACGTCGCCCTGGTGTATGACGCCCGGGACACGGCCGAGAACCTCAAGAAGGCCGGCGCCTTCATTCCGGGCATCCGTCCGGGCCTGCAGACAGGCGAATACCTGGACAAGGTACTGACCCGGCTGACGCTGTGGGGCGGTTTGTACATCATGGCAGTGTGCTTGCTGCCGGAAATTATTCGCATGGTGAATCCGGCCATCCCGTTTCAGTTTGGCGGCACCTCGCTTTTGATCATCGTGGTCGGAGTCATGGATTTCGTCGCGCAGCTGCAGTCTCACATGATGTCGCAGCAATACGAGGGCCTGATGAAAAAGGCCAGCCTTCGGGGCATTGGAGCTAAGAAATGAAAGTTCGTCCTTCGGTCAAAAAGATCTGCAAGAACTGCAAAGTCGTGCGGCGACGCGGCATCGTCTACATCATTTGTTCCTCGGATGCTCGTCACAAACAGAGGCAGGGCTAAGTGCGTGATTGTCTTCGCGCACAGCGCCTATAAGGGCCCGCCAGATTGATTTATATAGGGTTTTCTAATATACTAGCGCGCTTTTTTTCGAGGGCGCAGGTGGAGAAGTAGATGGCGCGTATCGCCGGCATCAACATACCGATGAACAAGCATGTCGTCATCGGCCTGACTCACATTTTCGGCATCGGCAACAGCCGGGCCACGCGCATTTGCGATGCCGCCGGCGTGAAGTATCACGTCAAAGTGAAGGATCTGACCGACGCCGAAGTGGCGTCGTTGCGCTCGCAGGTTGCGAAGTTCGCGGTCGAGGGCGACCTGCGCCGCGAAGTGTCGATGAACATCAAGCGCTTGATGGATTTGGGCTGCTATCGGGGCATCAGGCATCGCAAGGGCCTGCCGATGCGCGGCCAGCGTACGCGCACCAACGCGCGCACACGCAAGGGCCCGCGTAAGCAAGCGGTCAAGATGAATGCGCCGCCGGGCAAGGTCTAAAGGTAACAATTAATGGCTGATCAAAAGCAAAACGCGCAGCAGGCCGCCGCGGCCGCCGCACCAGGTGCAAAACCTGCGCGCAAAAAAGTGCGCAAGAACGTGCTCGACGCGATTGCACACGTGCATGCCTCGTTCAACAACACCATCATCACGATCACCGATCGGCAGGGCAACACCCTGTCCTGGGCAACGTCCGGCGGCTGCGGCTACCGTGGTTCGCGCAAGTCCACGCCGTTCGCGGCGCAGGTCGCCGCCGAGCGTGCGGGCACCGCGGCTCAGGAGCACGGCGTCAAGAACGTCGAGGTTCGCGTCATGGGCCCCGGTCCCGGCCGGGAATCCGCGGTACGAGCTTTGAACGGCTGCGGCTTGAAGATCACCAACATCGAAGACGTCACGCCGATTCCGCATAACGGCTGCCGTCCGCCCAAAAAGCGTCGCGTCTAAAAGGTTCGCAATGGCAAAATATACCGGTCCGAAGTGCAAGCTCTCCCGTCGCGAGGGAACCGATCTGTTCCTGAAAAGCGGCGTGAAGCCTCTCGAGTCCAAGTGCAAGCTTGAGGTGCCGCCGGGCGGAGTGAAGAGCGAGCGCAAGCAGCGCTTGTCGGAATACGGTTTGCAGCTGCGCGAGAAGCAAAAGCTGCGACGCATGTACGGAGTCCTGGAGCGCCAGTTCAGAAACTATTATCAGAAGGCCGCGGGCCGTCCGGGTGCAACCGGCGAGACTCTGCTGCAATTCCTGGAATGCCGCCTGGACAATGTGGTTTATCGGATGGGGTTCGCCGCCACGCGCGCCGAGGCCCGGCAGTTGGTGAGTCACAAGGGCGTGTCGGTGAACGACAAGCTCGTCAACATCGCCTCCTATCAGTGCAAGGCGGGCGATGTGATCAATTTGCGCGAACGCGCCAAGAAGCAGACGCGCGTGACCGCGGCTCTGACGATCGCGACCCAGGTCGGGCTTCCCGATTGGGTCGAAGTCGACGACAAGAAGTTCTCCGGAATTTTGAAATCCGTTCCAGACCGCCAGGAAATTCTGCCGGACATCAACGAGAGCCTGGTCGTCGAGTTGTATTCCAAGTAGGTATTGGCATTAGTAATGCGACGCAGCGCTTCGCTGCGTCGTATCCGGTTTAGTCAACGTAGGTGAAATCCATGCAGGGATCGATCAATGAGTTTTTGAAGCCGCGGGTCGTCAAAGTACAGCCCGTGTCGCCGCGCCACGCCCGCATCGTGATCGAACCGTTTGAACGCGGTTTCGGCCACACCCTGGGCAATGCGCTGCGCCGGGTGCTGCTGTCCTCCTTGCCGGGGGCGGCGATCACCGAGATCGAAATCGAGGGCGTGCTGCACGAGTACACCGCGATCGAAGGCGTACAAGAGGATGTCGTCGACATTTTGCTGAACTTGAAGGCCGTGGCGATCCGCATGCACACGCGTGATGTTGCCGAAGTGCGCCTGCACAAGAAGGGTCCCGGCCCCGTGACGGCCGGCGACATCGCCGGGGATCACGACATCGAGATTCTGAACCCGGACCTCGTCATCGCGAACCTGACCAAGGCGGGCGAGCTGTCGATGTCCCTCAAGGTCGAGCGCGGACGCGGCTATCGCCCCGCGGCACAGCGCATGGCATTCGAAGAACAGACGCGTGCAATCGGCCGTCTGCAGCTGGACGCATCGTTCAGCCCGGTGCGCAAGGTCACTTATAACGTCGAGAGCGCGCGCGTCGAACAGCGCACCGATCTGGACAAGCTGATTCTCGACATCGAAACCAACGGCACCATCGATCCCGAAGAGGCGATCCGCCGCGCCGGCGGCATTCTCAAGGATCAGCTGTCGGTGTTCGTCGATCTGCAGGGCCAGGATGAATCGACCACCAAGGCCACCGAAACGCAGTTCGATCCGATCCTGCTGCGCCCGGTCGATGAGCTGGAGCTTACCGTGCGTTCCGCCAACTGCCTGAAGGCGGAAAACATCCACTACATCGGCGATCTCGTGCAGCGCACCGAAGTCGAATTGCTGCGCACGCCGAACTTGGGAAAAAAGTCTTTGACCGAGATCAAAGAAGTGTTGGAGAGCCATGGCTTGACGCTGGGCATGCGGATCGACAATTGGCCGCCGCCGGGATTGAAGCGCGACGACGAGCGCGACGGTATTTGAACCAGCGATGAAGGGTTGAGAGAAGACTATGCGTCACAGAAACAGCGGCCGTCAGCTATCGCGAAATGCCTCCCATCGTCATGCGATGTTGCGCAATATGGCGACCTCACTGCTGCAGCACGAAACCATCCGCACCACCGTGCCGAAGGCCAAGGAGCTGCGCCGCGTGGTAGAACCGTTGATCACCATGGCCAAGGTGGACACGATCGGTTTGCGCCGCCTGGCGCACTCGCGCTTGCGCGATGACGCCGTGGTCGTAAAGCTGTTCGAGGACTTGGGGCCGCGCTTCAAGGCGCGTGCCGGCGGCTATACGCGCATTCTCAAGATGGAACCGCGTCCCGGCGATTCGGCTGACATGGCGCTGATGCAGTTGGTGGAATCCGCCCCGGTCGCGGCTGAAAAGAAAGATGACAAGAAGGCCGCCAAGGCGCCGAAGGCGGAGCCCAAGAAGACCAAAGCCAAGAAAGCCGCGGCTGCCGACGAGAGCGAGGCGGAAGCCAAACCGAAGCGCCGCAAGAAGAAAGCGGCTGCCTGATCCGAAGCTCCTGAGCCCTGGGGCCGCTGCCTACGCCGCCGCGCCTTTCGCGGCGGCGACCCGCGCAAACGCGTCCCGAGTCATGTTTTCAGGCTTCCCGGCGGTCGCCGCGACATTGTCTTCGATCCGGATTCCACCGTAAGGCTTCAGTTCATCGACGATCGCCCAGTCAATATGGGCGCGCCGCTCGTCCGCATGAGCCGCGGCCAGCAATGAGTCGATCAGGTAGATCCCAGGTTCCACCGTGACCACCACGCCGGGCTCGAGCATGCGGGTCAGGCGCAAATAGGGGTGCCCTTTGGGCCGCTCGCGCTCCTGCCCCTGAGGAGTACCCATGACCCCGCCGACATCGTGAACCTGAAGCCCCAGCAGATGCCCGATCCCGTGGGGAAAAAACACGGCGGTCACGCCGGTTTCCAGGGCCGCCTGGCCCGGTAGTTTGGTGAGCCCGATCTTGTGCATCACATCGCCCAGAACCCGATGCGCCGACAGGTGCACATCGCGGTAATCCCGTCCGGCGACGATCTCGTCGCAGAGGCCCAGCTGCGCCTTGTCCAGGGCCTTGACCAGCTCGGCGAAGCGGCCGGCACCCCGCGCGTGCGTGCGCGTGATATCCGCCGCATAACCCCGATATTGGGCGCCGGCGTCGATCAAGAAGGAGCGTAAGGACGACGGTGCGGTCCGCTCCAGATGCTGGTAATGCAGGACCGCCGCATTCTCGTTATAGGCCACAATGTTGTTGTAGGGCATTTCCTCCTCGCGCTGTTGGCATGCCGCGAGGTAGCTCATATGCGCATCGTATTCGCAGCCGCCGCGCTGAAACGCCGCCAGTGCGGCCGTATGGCCACGCGCGCCCAGTTCGCTGGCCTTGCGCAGACAGGCCAGCTCATAAGGCGACTTGACGGCGCGCTCGTAATCCAACAGCGCCAGCAATGCTTTGGGGTTGAGACACTCCGGACCCACGCCGGCTGCCGATCCTTCGGGGCCCAAGAAGGCGACGCGGCCCAATTTGTCCCAATGCGACGCAGCCTTTGAATCGTCCTCCATGGCGATCAAGTTGACCGCGGCAGTCCAGGGAGCGCTGGGCAGCCTCGCCGGTTTGTGCCAGTAGTCGTTGGGCCGATAGAACAGGACCGTGGGACGGGCGCCGGGTTTATAGACCAGGATGCAGCGTGGATTGTCCACCACAGGGACCCACGCCTTGAACTGGGGGTTGACCTTGTAGGGGTAGTCTTGGTCGTCCAGAAATTGCAGCGGCGGTCGCCCTGCGTGTACCACTAAAGCATCAAAGCCGGTCGCGGCCAGCGCGCGATCGGTACGGCTCATGATCAAGCCCATGTGAGCGGCGTAGAGCTGATCGATACTGGAATCGCCCACCTGACCTCCCGAGCTTAGATATCGCGTGAATTATGCGCCGGCACGCGCTCATAGCTTAACCCCGGCCGCGATATCCTGCGTTAAAGGCGTGACTGTGTAGGCGAAAGTGATATGAAATTGCGCCAAAACACTCTAAAATCGGCGGTGACATTTGGGTATAGCCCAAAAACAACACGCTCGGCCTAAATTTTTTACCTTCAAAATTTCTGGGGTATCGATAGATGAAGACCAAACTTGCTCTGACCGCCTTTGTCGCTGCATTCATGCTGAGTGCTTGCGGCAGCAAGACCGAGGCTCCTGCCCCGGCCGCTGCTCCTCCTCCTGCGGCTGCACCTGCTGCGGATGCCGCTGCCTCTTCCGCTGCTGATTCGGCTGCTGCTGCGAGCGCCGCCGCCGATGCGGCTGCCAGCGCAGCGTCCGCTGCGAAGCAGTAATACGCTTCGGAGTTAGCTGATCCCACAAGCCCGGGCGGGCTGCCATCAGGCACGTTCGTCCGGGCTGTGTCTTTTTCCAGATCGAGGATGAAGTTTCGTTGCTTGTCAGCATTCGCGACGTCAGACATTCGAAACAGGATCGCCAGTGGATCCAGAGTGTCTACGGCGAGTACATCGAGTCCCTCGCTGATTTGAATACCGGCCTGTTCTCCGTCATCGGCGCGAACAATCCGCACGAAGCGGAGATCTTCGCCAATTGGTTCTCCAACGATCAGTCGCACCCGCTGCTGATTCTCAAGGGAAGCGATTCGGTGGGATTCGCGTTGGTCACGCGGCCGCGCATTCCGAAGGCCGGCGAGAAAGCGGCGGATTACCGCATGTCGGAATTCTTCGTGCAGGATGCAATACCGCCGCGCGGGTATCGGCCGCGACGCGGCAACACTGATCTTCGACCGATTCGCCGGCGATTGGGAAATCGTCGAATACATGCGCCACCCCGGTTCGGTGGCCTTCTGGCGCCACGTGGTCGCACGCTACAGTGCGGGGCGTTTCACGGAAAGTTCGCGCAATGGCGAGGTGCAGCAGCGCTTTGCGACCCGGCCTTCGGCGTCAAAGAAGTAGGGAGTCCGGCGGCTTTGAGGCATTATGCCCCTCAAGAATGAGGCGATTTGGCCGATCCATTAAGTCCTGTGCAGTCACCATCCAACGTTGCTTTTGATTTCATACGCAGCCTTGCCGAGGAGCTTTCCGGCGGCCATGTCGACCTGCCGTCGTTTCCTGAAATAGCCCTGCAGGTCAGGCGGATCCTGTCCGATCCCGATACGCGGGTTGAACAAATCGTGCGGGTGGTGGGATCGGAGCCGGCGCTCGCCGCGCGGCTGCTGCGGATTGCGAATTCCGCCGCCATCAATCGCAGCGGCAAAAACGTCACCGACTTGCGCACGGCCATTGCGCGCATCGGCCACAACATGGTGCGCAGCGCGTCGATTTCCTTCTCGATGAATCAAATCCGCAAGGCCAACAAGCTGGCGAGTCTCGCGCCGCATTTGAACGATCTATGGGAGCGCAGCACTTACGTCGCAGCGTACGCCTTTGTACTCGCGCGGACCTGCACCCGGGTGAACCCGGATGAAGCGATGCTGACGGGCATGATGCATGGCATCGGCAAGCTGTACATCCTGACCCGCGCGACCGGGCATCCGGAGCTATTCGCCAGCGAGGACGTGCTCAATGACATCATCAATGATTGGTATCCCTCGATCGGCAAGGCGATTTTGGAGAATTGGAAGTTCTCCGAGGCCATGGCCCGGGCCGTGGGACAGGAGGATTTTTCCCGTGCCGAACTCGAGCCGCCCGATCTGACCGACGTCGTCGGCGTGGCCATCTTGATGGTTTCGTACGGCACTGACATTGCGGGCCTCGAAGCCACACTGCAAGAACTGCCCGCCGCGAAGCGGCTCGGGATGAATCAGTCGAAGACCCTGAGCGTCATGCAGGATTCGGCGGCGGAAGTTACGGCGTTGAGTCAGGCGCTGGGAAACTAGCGCCCTCGTAGGCTGGAATCACTAGGCCGAGGCTTCAACCACCGCGCTTTCCGCGGCGAACGCCTCGGCCACATAGCCGACATTGTCCGGCATGATGCCGGCGAGATTCATGCGGCTGTCGGAAGTCATGTAGATGTGATGCTTCTCGCGCAGCCGCTCGACCGCATCGCGCGACACCCCGAGCAAGGAAAACATGCCGTGCTGCTCGCGAATAAAATCAAAAGAGTCGCCGCCCGTCACCTGCTGCAGACGGTTGGCCAGCAGGGTCCGCATGTCTTGAATTCGCGTGCGCATGGCATCGAGTTCCAGTATCCACTGACGCCTCAGGGAAGGTTCGGCAAAAACTCGCGCGGCGATGGCCGCACCATGATCAGGCGGCATGGAATAAATGCTGCGCGCGATATGCAGCATGTGGGTTTGCACGGCATCCGCGCGCGCCGCATCCTCGCTGACGACGATCAAGCCGCCGACCCGTTCGCGGTACAGACCCAAATTCTTGGAGAACGATACAGCGATGAGCGCTTCGGGCACGCGTTCGACGACCATGCGGATGGGGGCGGCGTCGGCGTCAAGCGAGGCACCAAATCCTTGGTATGCAAGATCCAGGTAAGGGACCAGCCGGCGGCGCAGCAGGAGTTCAGTGAGGGCCAGCCACTGTTCGGCATTGAGGTCCGCGCCGGTGGGGTTATGGCAGCAGGCATGGATCAACACAACATCGCCCTCGGAGGCCGTTTGGAGGCGCTGCAACATCGCGTCGAAGCGCAGTTCATGCGCTTGAGGCTGGTAGTAGGGGTAGCGCTCGAGTTTGAGTCCGCACCCTCCCAACAGGGGCGCGTGATTGCCCCAGGTGGGGTCGCTCAGGTACACCACGGCATTCGGCGCGGCCGCTTTGATGAGTTCCGCTCCCACCCGGAGCGCGCCGCAGCCGCCCGGACACTGGAGGGTCCGCGCGCGACGGTCTTGGCGAGCGGGGTGATTGGCGCCGAGCACCAGCTCCTCCAGGGCGCTGTTGAACTCCTCGCGTCCGGCGGCGCCCACGTAGGCCTTGGTGGTTTGGGCCGCCAGAACCTCCTTTTCCGCCCTGCGGACACACTCCAGGATGGGCGTATTGCCTGACAGATCGCGGTAAACCCCCACCCCGAGGTCGACCTTATGCTTGAAAGGATCTGCTCGATATTTCGCCATCAAGCCGAGAATGGAATCGGATACCAGCCGCTCGAGTTTCTGAAACAAAAGTTAATACCCCAGTCTTTGATTGCCGAGCATTATATCGTCGGCGCGAGCACCGCGATCTTACCGTCTCCAATAAAAGACAGTAGGCCGATGACATTTGGCGGGGTTAGCGTGTACGCTTTAGCCACTCAATAGCGGGAGAGTTACTTTATGGCGCTTTGGAAAGAAAACCCCACGCCCGGTCCTGCGGGTTCATCCGTTCCCTCATCGGCGATGGCGCCCGAGAGAAGCCCGCCGGAACGTGCCATCAACGATCCGGGACTCGCCGTCTCGCCGCGCCGCCCCACTCCGAAAACCGCCGTCGAGGGCGGAGAGTCGGTGATTGCGGCGAACCTGAGCATCGAAGGCAAGATCGAAGGCTCGGGAAATGTGCGGATGGCGGGCCGTTTCAAGGGCGATGTGCGGATTGACGGCAACTTCACCATGGACAGCGGCGCGCACCTGACCGGTCAAGTGCTGGCGGGCATCGTGGTCGTCGGCGGCGAACTGCAGGGCAATATTGAGTCGGCCAAGCGGGTCGATGTGCTCGAGGGCGGCGTCATCGTCGGCGACGTCAAGGCCGGCTCCATCACGGTTGCGGCCGGTTCGCGCATGCGCGGGCACGTCGAGTTCGGTTGGGAAGACGAGAAAGGGAAAATTAAGAGCCTGGCCAGCTAGAGGAGCGTGTCATGAGCGTCGCTCGCCAGAGCACACTCGGCGCGACCCGGGTATGTCCGCACTGTAAGGCCACGGTTTTACAGAGTGCGAACATCTGCCCGGGGTGCCACCACCACCTGCGCTTCAACACCGTCAACGCCGAACCGGCGGCACAGGCCGTGTCCGCGATGCGAATCGAGGGGACCATTCATCACCCCGCTCGCGGCGAGCAGTGCGAATACTGCGTGGTAATCGCGATTACCAACGAAAAGGGCGAAAAGATCACGCGCCAGGTTGTCGGTGTCGGCGCGCTTCAGCCGGGCGAGCGGCACAAGTACAGTTTCTCGGTCGAATTGGTGCCCGTGCGCGCCCTGCCCAAGGTGCCGCCCCCGAGAAATTAGCGGCCCGATCGAGCTTGCCGTTACTTTTGATTGCTGCCTTCAATGGCAATAAAGCGCAGGAACTCCGCGCGCGTACTGGCATCCGCGCGGAAGGTGCCGAGCATTTTGCTGGTCACCATGGACACTCCGCGCTTGTGGACTCCGCGCGTCGTCATGCACTGATGAACAGCGTCAATGACCACGCCCACTCCCCGGGGCTTGAGCACGTCATTGATGCATCCGGCGATCTGCGCGGTGAGCTTTTCCTGAACCTGGAACCGGCGCGCGTAGCCGTCGACGACCCGCGCCAGCTTGCTGATGCCCACCACCCGGTCGCTCGGCAGATAGCCGACGTGCGCACGCCCGATAATGGGCGCCATGTGATGCTCGCAAAAGGATTCGAACGAGATATCCCGCAGCACTACCATTTCGTCGTAGCCCTCGACCTCCTCGAAAGTGCGGCGCAGGTAGGCGCCGGGATCGCTGGAATAACCGGAGAACCAATCGCGATACGCATTCACGACCCGTTTCGGCGTTTCGCGCAAACCCTCGCGCCGCGGGTCTTCGCCCGCCCAACGCAACAGGGTCTGCACCGCTGCTTCCGCGGCGTTGCGGGTCACTCTGACGTTCTTTTTCTTAGCCATTCGCGAATCTCCAATGCGCCACGCGCCAAGGCGCCGCATAAGATAGCATGGCTGCTTGAGGCCCGATCCCTCGTGTCCAGTGGAGAATAACTCTTGAAATATCGTATTGCCGCCGGCGGCATTGCCGCGATTCTTTTCGGCCTGTGCGTGCACGCGGCGGGCTCCGCAAATGCGGAAGTCGATGCGGTCACGCGCAAGAACGCGCACGACATTTTTAAGCAGCTGATTGAAATCAATACCACCGATTCAGTGGGCAGCACCACCGTGGCGGCGGAGGCCATGGCAAAACGCCTGCTCGAGGCGGGATTTCCCAAGGCGGACGTGGTCGTGCTGGGTCCCAATGACCGCAAGGGCAACATGGTGGCCCGATATCGCGGCAAAGCGGGGTCGAAACTCAAGCCGATTCTGATCATCGGACACTTGGACGTCGTCGAGGCGAAGCGCGAGGATTGGAGCACCGATCCATTCCAGTTCATCGAGAAAGACGGCTACTTCTATGGCCGCGGCACCCAGGACATGAAGGAGAGCGATGCGATCGCGGTAACCGACTTCATCCGCCTGAAGAAAGAAGGATACGTTCCCGACCGCGACATCATCCTGGCGCTGACCGCGGACGAAGAAAACGGCAAGTCCAATGGCGTCGACTGGCTGCTCAAGAATCATCGCGAGCTCATCGATGCAGAATATGCACTGAATCCCGACTCCGGCGGCGTCAGGCCCGACAAGCCGTCGATCGTGGGATTTGAAGCGACCGAGAAGCTGTACGGCGATTTTCAAGTGCTCGCGACGAACCCGGGCGGTCACAGCTCGCTGCCGACCCCCGACAACGCGATCTATCACGTGGCCAACGCACTCGTGGCATTGCAGAAGTGGACGTTTCCTTTCGAATTGAATGCGGTCACACGTGAGTATTTCGCGCAGATGGCCAAGATCGAGACCGGGCAGACGGCCGCCGATCTACGCGCCATCTTGGTCGAGCCGCCCGATGCGAAGGCGGTTGAGCGGCTGTCCCAGGATACGCACATGAACTCGGTCATGCGCACCACGTGCGTCGCGACCATGTTGAGCGGCGGCCATGCACCCAACGCGCTGCCGGGGCGGGCCGAAGCCAACGTAAATTGCCGCATTTTCCCCGGCCATTCGCAGGAGCAGATTCGATTGCAGCTGCTCAAGCTCTTCAATGATCCGAAATTGACGGTGCGCTATCGGAGCGACACCGGAGAATTGACCGACCATGGATCGGACCGCAAGGCCATGGCACCGCCGCCGTTGCGAGACGATGTCATGAATTCACTGCGCAGCGTGTCTGCCAAGTTATGGCCGGGCTTCACGGTGCTGCCGATCATGGAAGCCGGAGCGTCGGACAGCATCTACACCATGAATGCCGGAATCCCGAGCTACGGCATCAGCGGCGTGGCGGTCGAACGCGCCGATGATAGAGCACATGGCAGGGACGAGCGTCTCAAGACGGACGCCTTCTTCACGGGCGTCGAATTTTACTATCAGTTCTTAAAGGCGCTGACCACGCCGGCGGGCTGAACCGTGCGCATTTTGTTGAGCGGGGCGTTGGCGATCGCCATGACCGCGATCGTATCGGGGGTTTGGGCGGGATTGCTGCTCACCAATCTCGCGCACGCCCCGGCATTTCCGTGGTCCAGCCTCGCCATGGGCCTGATGTTATGGGCCCTTTGGTCCTTTTTGAATGGGAAATGGGGGCCCATGAAAAGTCGCAGGGCCCGGCGCGAATCCCTGCGCGCTGCGCCGCTGCCCCGGCGTGTCTATTCCTGGGCCCTGGCCACCGGTCTATTGTGGCTGATTTTTCTGGCAGGGTTTTGGATCGTGCTGGAGCAGGTGGCCGGAGTTCCGGGCAACAAGCTGCCGGATTTTTCGGCGCTGCCGCTGAGCACGGTCATCGCAATATTGGCGGTGGCCAGTGCGTCGGGCGCGGTGTCGGAGGAAGCCGGATTTCGCGGCTTTTTTCAGGGCGCGCTGGAACGATCGGGTTTCGGCGTCGCGGCGATTCTCTGCACGGCCCTGCTGATGGCGCCCATCCATGCGCTCACCCAGGGCTTCGTTTGGCCGACGCTGCTATTTTATCTTCTGGTGGATGCCATGCTCGGTGCGCTGGCCTATTTCACCAAATCGATTCGCCCAGGCGTGCTCGTCCACGCCGCCGGCTTGTTCATATTCTTTGGCGTAATCTGGCCACGCGATAAGGACCGATTGCCGATTTCGCAGGGCGGAGCGGACATCTGGTTTTGGATTCATCTCGCGCAGGCGGTGCTCTTCGCTGCGTTGAGCCTGTTCGCGCTCACGCGCCTCGCGAAGGTCGCGGAACCGTATTTCGACCCCAAGCCCGCATGAAAGGCGGCGATCGCGACGATCTGCAAAGTCGAGAAAGTATTTTCGCTGCGAGTATGATCGTCTCACTGATGGGAATGCTTGAGGTCCAATGGCAGACATAAAGCATGTCTTTGTGCTCATGCTCGAGAATCGATCGTTCGATCACCTGTTCGCTTTCTCCGGCCGAAATGGCCTGTCTCCGGCCGATGCAAGCTGGGGCATGACAGCGGATGCGCCGGACCGCGTGCCGCTCGATCCGCCGCACGAGTTCGAAGACGTGGCCGCGCAAACCGGCGGAACTCCGCCCATGAGCGGATTCGCGCAGCAAACCTACTGGAACATCTCCCGGCAGGGATTCGCGCCGGATACCTTGCCGATTTTGCGCACGCTCGCCAGCCAGTACTTTCTATTCGACAACTGGTATGCATCGATGCCGGGGCCTACTTGGCCGAATCGATTCTTCGTGCACGCGGGTTCCTCGGGCGGACTCGACAACAGCCCCTCCGCGGCCACCACCATCGAGAGTGAATCGGTCGACTCGTTGAGCTTCAGCTTTCCGAACGGCACCCTGTATACGCGCTTGCAGGAAGCGAATCGCAGTTGGCGGATCTATCACGACGACCTGTTCCCGCAGGTGCTCGCCATCAAGGACATGATCGATCCGTTTCGGCTGAACACCGGGCAGTTTTCCTGGCTGAAGGTCGGGGAACAGCAGTTCTTCGTCGACGATCTGGCGGCCGGCTTCGATGTCGATTACACCTTCATTGAACCCGACTACGGGTTGGCGGCGGGGGGATTCGAAAACGGCAATTGTCAGCATCCCATCGGATCCATGGCCGCAGGCGAAGCCTTCATCCGATACGTCTACGAAGCCATCCGGAATTCACCGATCTGGCCGCAAAGCCTGCTGATCATCACCTACGATGAACACGGCGCTTTCTTCGATCATCAAGAGCCCCCGGCCGCGATTGCGCCGAATGACGGCATGCAGAACCACGGCCGGGCCGAGAATCCGCAGAATTTTGCATTCGATCGATTGGGCGTTCGGGTCCCCGCGATCGCCATCTCGCCGTGGATTGCGCAGGGAGGACTCGGCAGTCAAACTTTCCCCGGCAAAGTCTTCGATCACACTTCGATCATCAAAACGGTGATGAACCTGTTTGGCGTCAGCGCAAGCTTGGGGAAGCGCGAGCAAGCGGCCAATTCCATCGAATCCATTTGTTCCCTGTCCACGATGAGAACCGACGGCGACGCGATTGCCTCGATGCTCGGGCAACCCATGCCGGCAGCCCTTACGGCCGCCGTGCCCACGGCACCATCCTCCGCAGCACCGGATCACTCGACCAATGCGTTCTCGCGAATCGCAATGAGTCTCGATCTATCCATGAAGGCGGCCACGCCGCTGCCGCCCGTCGCGGTCACCCACCCATCGTTTGCAATGGACGCAACGCACGGGCAGTTGATGCCGCATGCCGTCAATGCCGGCCGCACCAAGCAGCAGGCATTGGACTATATTCAGGCGGTGGCCGCCCGCGTCGAGCGGCTGAAGCCGCTGCGCGCTGCAGGCGCAAAATAATATGAGAGGAGACTACATGTCGCTATCCCGCAGGACGCTGGTCAAGTGTCTCGCCGGCGCCGTGGCGGTCCCTGCCGCCGCTGTCGCCGACACCCTGGCGCCGACACCGCAAGAGACGCTTGGACCATTCTTTCCGGTGCGCACACCGGCGGAGCATGGCTTCGATTTGACGCGCGTCGGCGGCCGCCACGCCCGGCCCAAGGGCCAAGTCATCGAACTGTCGGGTCACATCCTACGTACCGACGGCTCCCGCGTGGCGAAAGCGATGATCGAAATTTGGCAAGCGAACGCCGCGGGCCGCTACATCAACCCGGTGGACAGAAATCCGGCACCGCTTGATCCCAACTTTAAAGGGGTGGCGCTGCTGCGCGCCGGCGCGGACGGAGCCTACCGCATCCGCAGCATCAAGCCCGGTCCTTATCCCGATCCGGCCGGCGGAATGCGCGCGCCGCATATCCATTTCGACGTTACCGCGGGCGACTATCGTCTCGTCACGCAAATGTATTTTCCGGGCGAACCGCTCAATGAAAAGGACTTGTTGATTTCAACCATGCCGGGACGGGCTCGAAATCCGGCGCTGGCCACTTGCAAGTCCGTCGAGAGCGCGGAGTCCGGAGTCATGGCGTATCAATGGGACATCGTTTTGCTGCAGGCTTAGCCTAGCCTTGCGCGGCTTGCCGCATGAAGACGGATCTTCAAAAATGCGTGCGCCGTATGTCCGCTGCGCAATCGGCCTGTCGCTGGCGAGCATCTTTGCGGGATCGGCGGCCATCGCTGAAGACACGCCGCCGGCTCCGTCCGTTGATAAGGTGGAAAGCATCGTGGTCACTTCCAAGAAGCTATCCGTTGAAACGCTGATAGATCGAAAAGTCTACAAGCCGGACGACGTGCAGAGCGATTTCGGCAGCCTCAGCGATATTTTGAGCGTGATTCCTTCGGTCGACGTGGACCCCGACGGCATCGTAAGCCTGCGCGGCGACACCAATGTGTTGATCCTGATCGACGGCAAGCCGTCCACCCAGCTCTCGGGTTCCGCGGCAGGAGACAATCTGCAATCGATTCCCGCGGCGGACATCGAGCGCATCGAAGTGCTCACGACTCCGCCCGCGCAGTTCAAGGCTGACGGCGCCGCGGGCGTCATTAACATCATCATGCGCAAGAAACACCCGGAGGGCGTCTCGGGGTCGGCGCAGGCCAGCCTCGGCAGCGGCGGGCGCTACGTCACCGGCGCCAACGGCAGCTATAACTCAGGTCCGTTGGCGGCATCCTTGAGCGCAGGTTACAGACAGGATTACCGCCAGCGGCTCATAGAGTCGACGGTGATAGCGGCGGATCCGACGACGGCCGCCTTGACTGATAGCCGCAGTTCAATCAATGAAAGACTTCGACGCGAAGTGCCGACCGTTGGTTCGTCTGCCGCTTACGCATTGAACGAACGCCAATCCGTGAACGCCTCGGTGAATTGGTCCGATCGCGGCGGCTTGCGCACGTACACGCAGTTGAACGACAGCGCTGACCCGGCGGGCGTGCTCACCGCAAGCTCGCAGCGCCTGAGTTCAGGCCACGACCCGGAGATTGATCTCGACGAGAAGCTTGGATTTTCGCAGAAACTCAGAGCTGACGAGACGCTGGATATTTCGCTGCATCGATCAACATCGCATCAACACGAGCATTACGATTACACCAACGACTCATTCATACCCCCGGCAGCCACCTTCTACAACAATTTGGATTTTCACGAAGATCGGGAAACCACCGAATTCGGCGCCGACTACGTCTCGGCGCCGTCAAAGGCGCGCTCCTTCAAGGCCGGGTATGCGTTCGAACAGGATGATTATGCGTTTCGCAATCTGGGCAATAATGTGGATCCGGTCACCGGGGCGCAAGTCATCGACCCATCCCTCAGCAACGATTTCAAGTTTCGGCAACAAATCAATGCGGCGTACGCGAGCTATCAGGCAGACCTCGGCGCGTGGACCTGGCTGGGCGGGTTGCGGGCAGAGCTGACGCGCACCGACGCGCGGCAGCCGACCGACAACATCTCAACCCCGGGAAGCTACTTTCGACTCTATCCAAGCTTGCACGTGGATCGCATTCTCACCGAGAGGTCGTCCTTGTCATTCGGCGCAAGCTACCGTGTGGTTCGCCCTGATCCCGGCAACCTGGATCCCTACGTCGATCACGAATACACGCCGAACCTGGCCGCGGGAAATCCGAACTTGAAGCCGCAGTTCACCCGATCCTTTGAATTCGGGCATGCCTTTGAAGGCCAGGTATTCAGCTACGCTACAACCGCCTACTATCGGCTCAACCGCGACAGCTTCACGGGCGTGACCGAATATCTCGGCAACGGCTTTACGCTCACGACAACGACCAACCTGCCGAGGAATGATTCCGCCGGCGTCGAATTCACTTTGAACGGCCGTTTGTTGCCGAAGCTGACTTACAATGTCAGCGGCAACCTGTTCTACAGCCAAATCGATGCAAGCGCGCTGGGAATCTCGGGATTGCAATCGACCACGGGGCTCAATGCCAAAGTCAAACTCGATTACCGGCCAACCGCGGATGACTCCGCGCAATTGACGTTGACGCGCACCGACAAGCGCTTGACGCCGCAGGGGTATGTGGACGCGATCAATCTCGTAAACCTGGGGATTAAGCGTCAGCTGAAAACCGGCGTGTCAGCCGTCGCAACCCTCTCCGACATCTTCGACGGTCAGCGCTTCCAGAGATTTGCGACCACGCCCACCTTCACCCAGGAATATCAACGTACGGTCAGGGGCCGCATCTTCTATTTGGGCCTGGTCTATTCGTTCGGCAGCGGCAAGAAGGAGAAGCAGCCTAGCTTCGACTACGAGCAACCATAACTGCGGCCATCACTGCCGGACGTGCGGAACCGCATATCCCGTGACGCCGCCGCGCGAGAATTCGAACTGAATCAGCCAGTCGCGCGGGGACTGATTGTCGGCCGGCGCAAATTTCCACTTCCTGGCGGCATCGCTGGCCAGCCGCGCAAAATACCGGCTTGAGCCGTGGACCTCCAGGTTCTCGGCGACGACGTTCCCGGCGCGATCAACGGTTACGCGAACCGCGACCTTGATTTGACCATGGATGGAATCTCGCGCGCTGTGCGACACGGACGGAATCTCGTCGTGCACCACCGACGATGCCGGGGGCGGGGCGTTCACCGAAGAAGGCGTCGCGGGTGCGACAATTTGCTGCGCGGCAACCGCCTGTGAAATTGGCCGTGGGGGACCGGCATGGCTGCGCAATGCCCGGCTGCCGCCCCAAAGCGCGAGCAAAACCAGCCCCACTGCAACAACGGGCACGAGCCAGCGCGTCCGCGGCTTGAGCATGGCCGCCGCTCGTTGAAGCATGAGTAAGACTGACGCGCCCGTTATGGCAGCGGCAGCCGTCGTCTTCGGCCGCACGGACACCGCAGCCGGATGTGCTGCCCGTGCGAGCACCGCCGGAGCGGGCACCGCCGGAGCGGGCACCGCCGGAACAGCCACCGCTGGCACGGATTCCGCAGGTGCGGGCATTGCGGGTTCGGGCGGCGCGAGCGGCGACGCCTCGAGTGCCGGATCGACGAGAAGTTCCCGCAGCTCGGAAACCGTGGGACGGTTGCCGCGTTCCGGGCTCAAGCATCGCTGCACGGCGGCCGCGAGCCCCGGCGAAAGACCTGCCGGCAAGGAAGGCGTCTCCGAGGGGGTCTTAAACGCCGGGCGGATCTGAGTCAGCGCCTCGATGAGGGTCGCGCCGAGGCCGCGCATGTCCGCGGCCAAGTCGGCGGCATCGTTTGCGGCGTGAATCGTATCGCTCGCCAACTTCAGCTGGTCATTCACGACCAAAAAATTCGGCGGTTTCAGGTGGCCATGCACCCAGTTCTGGCGGTGTAGGAAGCCCAGGGCGTCGAGAGTGGGGATGAGCAATTCCCGCACTTCCTCAACCGTCAAAGCCCGATGCGGAAGAATTTGCGCCAGGTTTTGCTCGGCATATTCCGTGACGACAAAGAGAAAGGGGTGCCCTCCAAGCTTGCAGCGCCCCGCCTCGAGCAGGCGCATCAGGCGCGGATGAGACAGAGAGGCCGCCAGTTCCCAGCGCGAGAGTTGCGATTCCGCGCGCGCCGGGTCCGCCGCCGGGATGATCTTAATGGCGGCATTGGCGAGGTTCTGCGCCCGGCATTCGGTAAGAAATACAACGCTGTGGTTTGATCGGCCCAAAAAGCGGCGTAGGGGAAAGGCGCCGTTGACAACTTGGCTCTCCCACTTCGTCCAGATCTCGGTCTCGGTCATCGTCTGCTCCAGACCCAAGCACTCCCATAGCCATACGAACATATCATCAAGAATCACTCAAGAACGCGCGGTCCATGTCCGCGTTTAACGACACACCGACCGACACCGTAAGTCCGGCCCAATGCCATAATGATCGGAGCGAAGACTACACGCGAGCGGCGGACCATGGGTATTTTACAGTTGGTGGACGCGCGGCAGCGCGATCTCGGCGGCTTCGTCGTGCGCCGCGTGCTGCCCGCCGCAGGGCGGCAGATGGTCGGCCCATTCATTTTCTTTGATCATATGGGTCCAACCCAATTCGAGCCGGGTCACGGCATTGACGTACGGCCGCATCCGCACATTGCGCTCGCCACGGTGACCTATTTGTTCGCGGGGTCGCTCGAGCATCGTGACAGCCTTGGCAATGTGCGCGAGATCCGACCCGGGGATGTCAACTGGATGACTGCCGGCCGCGGCATCGCGCATTCGGAACGCACGCCACGCCTCGCCCGCGCCGCAGGCGAACAAATCCACGGCATCCAAAGCTGGGTGGCGCTGCCCGATGGCCACGAGGACGGCGAGCCGGACTTCATGCACTATCCTTCGAGCGTGATTCCGCAGCGCGTGCTCGACGGCGTGACGCTCTCGGTGATCGCCGGGGATGCCTTCGGACTGCGCTCACCCGTGCTCACGGTCTGGCCTACACTGTATGTGCACGTGCGCTTGGCGCCGGGCGCGGTCTTGGAGATCCCTGCGGAGCACGAAGAGCGTGCCGTCTACGTGGTGCACGGGGAACTCGCGGTTGATGCCGGCGAAATTGTCGAGGGTCAGCTCGCCGCGCTCGCGCCTGGAAACAAGATCCAGCTGCGCGCCGATGGCGAGACGCGCGCCATGCTGCTGGGCGGCAATCGCTTTCCCACGCCGCGGCATATTTGGTGGAATTTCGTGGCCTCTTCTCAGGAACGCATCGAGCGTGCCAAAGAGCGCTGGGCCAATCATGAATTTCCGCCGGTGCCGGGCGAAACGGAATTCATCCCACTGCCTGCGGACTGACGCGGGGGGACACGATGAATCTTGATTTTTTCTTGGCTACATTTGGGGGCTGTTATGAGCGACAAAACCGCAACGGTGCACTGGGAGGGCCGGGGCAAGCAGGGCACGGGTAAGATCAGCACTCAAACCGAGGCGCTGAAGGGCTATCCGTACGGCTTCGCCAGTCGGTTCGAGGATGACAGGCGCGGCACCAATCCCGAGGAGTTGCTGGCGGCGGCGCATGCGGCCTGTTTTACCATGGCGTTTTCCTTTGGTTGCGATGCGGCAGGATTTTCCACGACGGCAGTGGACTGCCAAGCCGCGGTGCGCTTGGTGTTGAAGGGCGGCGGCTTCTCAATCGAGCACATCGCTCTCAAGCTCGACGCCAGCGTGCCGGGCATCGATGAAGCGGCTTTTCAGAAAATTGCCGCCAAAGCGAAACAGGATTGCCCATTATCCAAGGCGTTGGCCAGCGTTCCGGAGATCACGCTGACGGCTACGTTACGCTAGGATCCTGCGCTCATGTGACGAGCCGCGGCCGGCGAAAGGTGCGCAGCAGGCCGATAATCCAGCCCACGGCGACCCCCATGAACACAAGCAGGCCGCCCATGACCAACTGATTGGACAGGCGCGGCGGCATGCTGCGATACGCGGTCAACAGCAGCCAGTGCATGTAGCAGACCATGGCAACCATGAGGCAGCCGAACCAGACGGCGTGTGAAACCAGCAGGGCTCGCGTCTGCGCGATGTGTTCCGGCGCCAGCCAGTATTCTCGATTCGGCAATTTCATGTCGCTGGCTTTCGAATAAACCGCGCTCAGGAGCGCTACCATGGCAATGGGGAAACCCACTCCCATGCCGAACACGAATTTGGCGTAGAGCGCACGCGTCGTATGGGCCGTGGGAAAGCCCGCACCATCGAAATGCGAAGCGACCATGGGCGGCATGCTCGACAAGGTATTGGAGAAATAAAAAATCGCGAACAGCAGCGCCAGCGCGAATGCGATCCAGGGTATTTTATTCATGATTGCGAGCACCATAGCACGGGGAAAAGAGGATGATTCATCGGCGCCCCGGCCGGCAACTCGTGCGTCAGCCCCGGGAATTCCGGCGATGTTTTCCAACGGCGCGGTGTGTGCCGGATGTCGTCGCCGAGGAACCTCACCGAGAAAACCCGGCGTCGCTGCGGCCCTAAGACGCCGCGTGCGCCGTGCAGCATCAGCATGTGGAAACACACGGCATCGCCCGGCTGCAAGTCCCAGCCGAGGATGGGAAACTTCTCGCGCGCCGCGTCGATGTTCGGCAAGTCGGCCAGCGTGCCCTCGGGAAACCACCGGGCCTCGGCGTCCATGAAGGTGCGCGGCATCAACCACGGCCCCAGGTGCGAGCCCGCAACCAGCTCCAACGTGGAGTCCCGGCACACGGGATCCACCGGAATCCAGAAGCTCACATTCTGCCGGCCTTCGATGTTGTAGTAGGGTTGATCCTGATGCCACGGCGTCGCCTGCCGCGTTCCAGCTTCCTTGGTGAGCATGTGATCGTGATACAACCGCGCCGTTGAGCTTTGCATCAGCCGGCCGGCTGTTTCGGCCAGAGCGGAATCGAAAATAAAGCGGCGATAGTGCGGGTTGTCCCGCCAGTTGCAGAAATCTTCGACGAATCGACCCGGGTCATCCGCGGCGCTGGCAAGGATGGCACGCGGGCTCAAAGCCGCGAGATTCATGTCAATGCCGGCTCGCAGCGTGGCGATCTCGTCTTGCCCAAAAAGCTGCCGAATGCACACCGCGCCGTCGTGCTGAAACAGTTCTATGAGGGCAGGATCAATCATGCCGGCAGCGCGTTCACTATTTCCTCGATCAATGCCGCACCCCGATAGGCAAAGCCGGTATAAATCTGCAACAGATTCGCGCCGGCCCGCAGGCTCGCGCGCGCGTGTTCCGCGCTGATGATGCCGCCGACGCCGATGATGGAAAAGTCGGCGCCGAGTTCGCCGCGCAACCGGGAGATGATTTTGACCGAGGCGGCGTGCAGCGGCGCGCCGCTCAATCCCCCCTGCTGCGCCGTCGCCGGCGGCGGTTGCAGCACGCTCAAATCGGTCGAAGTGTTGGTGGCGATCACGCCGTCGAGTTGCATCGAGCGCACTTCGTGGGCCAGGGCGGAGAGCTGCTCCGGGTTCAGGTCGGGCGCGATCTTCACCAGCAGGGGAACGCGTCGGGCAAATCGCTGTTGCAACATGAGCCGCTCCTCGAGCAACGTGCCCAGGATGCGTTGCAGCCCCTCGCGGGCCTGCAGTTCACGCAGGCGCTCCGTGTTGGGCGAGGAGACATTTATCGCCACGTAGTCCGCGTGCGGGTAGACCTTGCGCAGACAGGCAACATAGTCGTCGTGCGCTTTCTCCATGGGCGTATCAAAATTCTTGCCGATGCTGATGCCGCGAATTCCGCGATAGCGGGCACGCGCGAGCCGAGAGACCAGGTGATCGACCCCTTTGTTATTGAACCCCATGCGGTTGATCAGCGCGTCGCTGCCTGGAATTCTGAACATGCGGGGCTTGGGATTGCCCGGCTGCGGACGCGGGGTCACCGTGCCGAGCTCGATGTGGCTGAATCCCAGCGCGCCGAGCGCATCGAGATAATCGCCGTTCTTATCGAACCCGGCCGCGAGTCCCAATGGATGCGAGAAGCGCAATCCCAGGCTTTGCACGGCCAGCGATGCCGGAACCGGCAAGGCCGGCCACAGCGGCTGCACGCATTTTAAAGCCGCCAATCCCAGATCATGCGCGAGCTCGGGATCGAGCCGCCGGAGCAGCGGCAGCGCGGCCCGCGCCATGGCGGCGGCCGCGCCGCTCAAACGTACTTCCACGTTGCCAGAGCGCCCAGATAAAAGCAGGCCTCCGTCACCAGCTGCGTCGCATCGAGCCTCTCGCCCGAGGCGCTGATCCTTTTGTATTTGAAGAAGGCGATGAATCCCAGACCTACGAGAATGGCCGCCGCAAGTCCCATGAGACCCGGAATGCCGAGGAGCGCTGCGGGTGCGAATCCAAGCAACAAAGCAAGGCTCAAGGAGCCGTGCCCGATCTTTGGAGCCGACTGACCGGCCCGCGTCGCCATGACGGATACGAGCAGCGCGAAGCTGGCGCCATAGCCGCAAATCATGATCAAAGCCAGTGGAAGGTTCGGGGGAGCGGAAAAGGGCAGCTTGGCGGCGGACAAGGCCATCAGGGCGTTGTACTTGACCAGCAGACACAACACGCGGCCCAGGAGATCCAGCCGGGTGGCCGGCAGTGCGCGAAACTCCGTGGTGAGGAGCGCCGTCGCGGCCATCGACAAGATGACGGCGACGCTCGAAGGCCAAATCTGCACTGCCAGCCAATAAATTGCACCGCCCAAAGCCCCGATCAGTATGCCGAATAGCGGCGCATAGGGGCCGGGCGCGCGCACTAGGCCCAGGCCCCCGCACTCATGCGCGCTTGCGCTCAAAACTGCTCGGCGCCGCCAGGGTGGCGCGCAGATAGCGACCGGTATAGGACGCCTTGTTGGCCGCCACCTGTTCGGGCGTACCGACGGCAATGATGCGTCCGCCGTTATCGCCGCCCTCAGGCCCCAAGTCCACCACCCAGTCGGCCGTCTTGATGACATCGAGGTTGTGCTCGATCACGATGATGGTATTGCCCTCGTCGCGCAGGCGCTGCAGAACCACCAGCAGCTGGGCGATATCCGCGAAGTGCAAACCGGTGGTGGGCTCATCGAGGATGTACAGCGTACGTCCGGTGGCGCGCTTCGAGAGTTCCTTGGCCAACTTAACGCGCTGCGCCTCGCCGCCCGACAAGGTCGTCGCGCTCTGGCCCAGGCGCACGTATGACAGACCCACATCGAGGAGGGTCTTGAGCTTGGGCTGCACCGTGGGCACCGCCGAAAAAAACGGCAGCGCATCCTCGACCGTCATGTCGAGAACCTCTTGAATATTCTTGCCCTTGAAGCGGATTTCCAGGGTCTCGCGGTTGTAGCGTTTTCCCTTGCAGACATCGCAAGGGACGTACACGTCCGCAAGAAAATGCATTTCGACCTTGATGACGCCGTCGCCCTGGCAGGCCTCGCAGCGGCCGCCCTTCACGTTGAAACTGAAGCGACCCGCTTCGTAGCCGCGCGCGCGCGATTCGGGCACGGCGGCGAATATCTCGCGGATCGGCGCGAACAATCCCGTGTAGGTGGCCGGATTGGAGCGCGGCGTCCGCCCGATCGGGCTCTGATCGATTTCAATCACGCGGTCGATGTGCTCCAGACCCTCGATGCGATCGAAATGCGCGCTGCCCGCCGACGCGTGGTTCAATTGCGTGGCAACCGCGCGAAACAGCGTGTCATTGATCAGGGTTGATTTGCCCGAACCCGACACGCCGGTGACGCAGGTCATCAATCCTAGGGGAAATTCTGCCGTGACTTTCTTCAGGTTATTGGCAGTGGCGCCAAGGACGCGCAGCATCCGCTTCGGATCAGGCACGTGCCTCAAGGCCGGGATCTCAATCCGCCGCCGGCCGCTCAAGTACTGGCCGGTGATCGAGTCGGGGTGTGCGGCCACCTCGGCTGCAGTTCCCTGCGCCACGACCCTGCCGCCATGCACTCCCGCGCCGGGCCCCAGATCGACCACATGGTCAGCCTGGCGGATGGCATCCTCGTCGTGTTCGACGACGATCACCGTGTTGCCGAGATCGCGTAAATTCACCAGCGTGTCGAGCAGACGCTGATTGTCGCGCTGGTGCAGACCGATCGACGGCTCATCCAGAATGTACATGACGCCGACCAATCCCGAGCCGATCTGGCTCGCGAGCCGAATTCGCTGCGCTTCCCCGCCCGACAGGGTGTCGGCGCTGCGATTCAGCGTGAGATACCCCAGCCCGACGTTGCCCAGGAACCCCAAGCGATCGTTGATCTCCTTGACGATCTTCACCGCGATTTCGCCGCGCCAGCCCGCAAGTTTGAGTCTGCCGAAGAATTCCAACGCGCGCTCCACCGACAGCGCCGAAAGATCCGGAACGCTCTTGCCGTCCACAAAAACATTTCTCGCGGCGCGGTTCAGCCGCGTTCCCAGACACTCGGGGCAGGCCCTGGCCGAACGGTACTTGGCGAGTTCCTCGCGCACCGCCACGGACTCCGTCTCGTTGTAGCGCCGTTCGAGATTCCGGACGATGCCTTCAAAGGTGTGCCGGCGCGAAACCGTGCCACCCTTGCCATCCAGATATTTGAACTCAATCTGCTGATCGGCGCTGCCGAACAGCACCAGGTCCTGAATTTTTTGCGGCAGGGTTTCGAACGGCGCCTCGATGTCAAACTTCGAGTAGCGGGCGAGGGATTGGATCAATTGAAAATAGTAGGCATTGCGCCGATCCCAGCCGCGCACCGCACCGCCTGCCAGCGACAAATGCGGATTGGCGACGATCTTGGCGGGATCGAAGAACTCCTGCGTGCCGAGACCGTCGCAGGTCGGGCAGGCCCCGATGGGGCTGTTGAACGAAAACAGCCGCGGTTCGAGCTCGCTCAAGGAATAATTGCAGATGGGACAGGCGAATTTGTCGGAGAACACCAGCTCGGGACGCTCCGGTTCGTCCATGTAGGCGATGCGCGCCACCCCCTGTCCTAAACGCAGCGCCGTCTCAAAGGACTCGGCCAGCCGCTGCCCCAAATCCGGCCGCACTTTAAATCGATCGACAATCGCCTCTACCGTGTGCTTGCGGCGCACGTCGAGCTTGGGCGCTTCGTCGAGTTCCACCACCTTGCCGTCGATGCGCGCACGTACAAATCCGCCGGCCTGCAGTTCTTCGATGAGTTCGGCGTGTTCGCCCTTGCGTTCCGCGATCGCCGGCGCCAGCAGCATCAAGGCCGTTCCCTCCGGGTGCTCGAGCACGGCGTCCACCATCTGGCTCACGGTTTGCGCGGCCAGGTCAATATGGTGATCGGGACAACGCGGCGTGCCGGCCCGCGCAAACAGCAGACGCAAATAATCGTGTATTTCCGTGACCGTGCCGACGGTGGAGCGCGGATTGTGGGAAGTCGACTTCTGTTCGATGGAAATGGCCGGCGAGAGCCCTTCAAGGCTGTCGATGTCGGGTTTTTCCATCATCGACAGGAATTGACGGGCGTAGGTGGAGAGCGATTCCACATAACGGCGCTGACCCTCGGCATAGATGGTGTCGAAGGCCAGGGAGGACTTGCCGGACCCCGACAGGCCGGTGAATACGATCAACCGATCGCGCGGCAGGTCGAGATCGATATTCTTCAGGTTGTGGGTCCGGGCCCCCCGGATTCGGATATTTTGCATCTAACCGATTACTATACGCGCCGCGTCCAGCGCGGGTAAAACACCTCTCTGGGAACGGCAAAGCGGCGCATATCTGCGCTATTGCACGCCTCAAGCTCAATATTGGGGCTGGGTTCGCCGTGTACAATATGCGGCACTTGAACTCTCGGGGAAGGACATGGCGCGTGGCGTAAACAAAGTGATTCTGGTCGGTAACCTGGGTGCCGATCCTGAAACCCGGTCCATGCCGAGCGGCATGACGGTGACCAACATCCGGATCGCCACCAGCGAATCCTGGAAGGACAAGGCCTCCGGAGCCCAGCAAGAGCGCACCGAATGGCACAGCATTGCGCTGTTCGGGCGGTTGGGCGAAATCGCCGCCGAGTACCTGCGCAAGGGCTCGCAAGTCTTCGTCGAGGGCAAGCTGCGTACCCGTAAATGGCAGGATAAGCAGGGTAACGACCGATTTACCACCGAAATCATCGCCGATAATATGCAGATGCTGGGAGGCCGCGGAGGCGGTTCCGGTGGCTCGGGCGGCTCAGGCACCTCAGGCGGCGCTGAACGCGGTGCCGCCGCCGCGGCGCCGCCGCGCGATGACTATGACCAATCACCGGCGCCGGCCGGCGGCAAAGAGGAATTCGACGACGACATTCCGTTCTAAGCGTTGGGGGGCTAATTGGGCGCAAGAGCAGTGCGGATACCGGCGGCTGATTCGGGTAGCGGCAAAACCACGCTCTGTTCCTGGGTCAAGGCGATTTGCCGTGCGTTGGATGCCGCGGGATGCGATAGCGCGGCGTTGCTGGCCGAAGCCGGCTTGGATGCCAAATCGCTCGACTGCCCGACCGCGCGCTGCCCGGTAACCTACAGCCTGCGGCTTTGGAAGATCGCGCTCGCCGCAACCGGCGATCCAGGGTTTGGACTCAAGGTCGCGAGCTACATCCGGCCGACCAGCTTCCACGCCATGAGCTACGGGATGTCCGCGAGTTCCACCTTGAAGGAAGCCTTCCAACGGGCACAGCGCTATTGTCACATCGTCAGCGATGCGGTGGATTATCAGTTCTTTTTGCGCGGCTCCGAATATCACTTCATCATTTCTCCCACCACCGATCTGGGCGATGCGCCCATCGATGCGGTGGTCGGGCTCTATTTACGGATGTGCCGCTCGCTGATCGGACGGGAATATTCGCCGCTGCGCATTGAATTTCGGCGCTCGCCGCCGGCGAGGCTCGATGATTTCGTGAACTTGTTGCGCGCGCCCTTGGTGTTCAATGCTCCCGAGACCCGCCTGGTGTTCGACCGCGAAAGCGTCGAGCGACGTCTCGACGGCGGCAACCCGGAACTAGCGCGGCACAATGACGCGATTGCGCTTCAATATTTGTCGCAGCTGGAACGCGACAATATCGAAGTGCGCGTGCGAGAGGTTTTGACGCAGCGATTGGCGCACGGCGAGCCCTCGCAAGAGGACGTCGCGGAAATTCTCAATATGAGCGCGCGCACCTTGCAGCGAAAATTAGGCGAATGCGGCACAACTTATAAAGAGATACTCGACGACACGCGCTATGCATTGGCGCTGGCTTACCTGAGCGCGCCCCGGCACAGTGTCAGCGAGGTGACCTATTTGCTCGGATTCTCCGCGGGAAGCTGCTTTACGCGGGCATTTCGCCGCTGGACCGGGCAATCACCGACGGACTGGCGCGCGGGTGTGCGTTGAACGTGAAGCAGCAGCGCCTTAAGGTCAGGTCAGGGTGCCGAGCGAGGTTTCCAATTCGTTGGCCAGCGCGATGAGCTTGGGGCGGACTTTTTCCAGCAAAAAGTCTTTCGAAACCATATAGGCGGGCGCGCCGCAATTGATCGACATGGGCGGCAGGCCGCCCCCGGGCCGCACCGGCACGGCGATGCCATTGACATCCTTCTGCCACTCGCCAAATGAACAGCAAACGCCGAGCTTGCGGATGTCGCTCATGGCCCGCTCGACGCCCGCTTTGATTTCCAGCCAGCGATCATCGGCCACCAGCTCGCGCACCCGTTCCATGATCTCGCCTCGCTCGGTTTCAGATACCGCGGTCATGTAGGCGCGTCCCATCGCGGAGGTCGCGATCTGGATGCGCGCGCCCATATCCAGGCTCAACGTCACCGCACCCGAGCCGCGCACCACATCGATGTACAACATCGACAACCGGTCGCGCGTGCCCAGGCTCACCATGCATTGGCCGAATTCCGCCAAATCCTGCATGCGCGGATGCGCGAGCTTGCGGATGTCCAGGCGCGCGAGCATGGCGCTGCCCAGGCTCAAGGTGGCGATTCCCAGGCTGTACTTGGCGCTGTCCTCGACATACACCAGGTAACCGAGCTTGGTGAGCGTATTGGTGAGTCGCGAGACGGTCGACTTCGGCAGACCGCAGGCGCGCGCGATATCTTGGTTGCCGAGCATGCGATCACCGTGACGAAAACAGGCGAGAACCTCCAGGCCGCGCCCCAATGCGGTCACGAAATGGCGGTCGGCTTTGGCGGCTGCCGTCACTGCGGATATGTTCGGCTTTCTGGTCAGCAACATTGACAACCCCTCATCCCCCTCTCCATAATTTTGCACTAATTCAGAATTAAGTTCTGTTCTGCAGAATAGAACTTAAACGGAAACCCCCCATGCGTCTAGAATTTACTGATGAGGAACAGGCTTTCCGCGAGGAAGTGCGCGCCTTCCTGCGGGATAAGCTGCCTGCGCCGATCCGCGACAAGGTCTTGAACGGGTACGAACTGAGCCGCGAGGATCATGTGTTGTGGCAACGCACTCTGCACGAGCGGGGCTGGGGCGGCGTTGGCTGGCCCAGGCAATTCGGCGGTCCGGGCTGGAATTCGGTGCAGCAATATATTTTCGATGAGGAGACGGCGCAGGCGGGTGCGCCGCGCCTCATTCCCTTCGGCACCAAGATGGTCGCGCCCGTGATCATGGCGTTCGGCAACGCAGCCCAGCAGCAACGATTTCTGCCGCCGATCAGTTCCGGCGCCGAATGGTGGTGCCAGGGCTACTCGGAGCCGGGCGCGGGCTCCGATCTGGCTTCCTTGAAGACCCGCGCGGTTTTGCAGGGCGATCATTACATCGTCAATGGACAGAAGACCTGGAATACGCTCGGTCAATATGCCGATTGGATTTTCTGCCTGGTGCGTACCGACACGGCCGCCAAACAGCAAGCGGGCATCAGTTTTCTCTTGGTCGACATGAAGAGTCCGGGCATCACGGTGCGGCCCATCGCTCTCCTGGACGGCGGCCACGAGGTGAATGAGATCTGGTTTGAGAATGTGAAGGTGCCGGTTGAAAATCGCATCGGCGAGGAAAACAAAGGCTGGACGTATGCCAAGTTTTTGCTCGGACACGAACGCACCAATATCGCCGGCGTCGGCGGCGCCAAGCGCGAGCTCTCGCGGCTGAAGCGCATCGCGGCCGGCGAACACAAGAACGGCCGCCCGCTCAGCGACGATCCCTTGTTCGCCGCCCAAATCGCACAGGTCGGAATCGACCTATGGGCGCTGGAAATCACCAATTTGCGGGTTTTGTCGCAGGAGCGTGGTTCCAAGGCCCCCGGACCGGAGGCCTCCATTCTCAAGATCCGCGGCACTGAGATCGCGCAGCGAATCTCTGAGCTCTTGATGCGCGCGGTGGGTCCTTACGCGTTGCCGTTTCGCCGCGAGGCCATGGCGGCGGGCTGGCAGGCGGATGCGACGCACGCGGCCTCCGGGCCGCGCTACGCCTCGACCCTGGCCGCGGCGTACATGAATCAACGCAAGCTGTCGATTTTCGGCGGCACCAACGAAATTCAAAAAAACATTATCTCCAAGATGATCGTTGGCCTTTAGGTTTCTGAGACCCGCACCATGAACTTCGAATTCAGCGACGAGCAGCAGCAGCTGCACGACACCGTCGAGCGCTATCTGACCGATCAATACACGTTCGAGAAATTTCGCACGATCAACTCGTCCGCGGCGGGCTGGGACAAGACAGTTTGGGCCGGACTGGGCGAACTCGGAGTGCTCGCGCTCAATGTGCCGGCGGAGCACGGCGGCCTCGGGTATGGCCCGCTCGAAACCCTGAGTGTCATGGACGTCTGCGGAAAAAGTTTGCTGCTCGAGCCGTTCTTGAGCAGCGCAGTGATCGCGACGGCGGTTCTGCGCGCCAGCCCCGCGGATCCGGCGGCCGCAGAATTGCTGACGCGCATGGCGAGCGGCGCTGCGATTGCGGTGCTCGCTCACTATGAACCCGGGTCACGCTTTGAGTCTCAGTGGGTCACCTCGCGCGCGGCCAGATCGGGCGATACTTTCAAGCTCGATGGCCACAAGGCCGTGGTCATGCACGCGGGCGCCGCCGACACATTGCTCGTCTCGGCCCGCATCTCGGGCGAGCCGGCGAGCGCAGAAGGCATTTCGCTGTTCCGGATTCCTCACGATGCCAAAGGGTTGAAACTGGACCTGTACCCCACCATCGATGGCCAGCGCGCCGCGGACGTGTATCTAGAAGGCGTCGAGGTGCCGGCCGGCAATCGGCTGGGTGCGGAGGGCGGCGCACTGCCGATGATTGAAGCGGCGCTCGATATCGGGCTCGCGGCGCTGTGCGCCGAGGCCGTCGGCACCATGCAGGCCCTCGTCGACGCCACCGTGACCTACGTGCAGTCACGCCAGCAATTCGGCGTGCCGATCGGCCGATTTCAGGCCTTGCAGCATCGCATCGCCGACATGCTGATTCACCTGGAACAGGCGCGCTCGATGAGCTACCTGGCCGCACTTCGCTGCGCGAGCGCAAACATTCCCGAACGGCGACGCGCGCTGTCGGCGGCGAAGGCTCTGGTCGGTCAGTCCGCGCGATTCGTCGGCCAGCAGGCGGTGCAGCTGCACGGCGGCATGGGCATGACCGATGAACTCATCGTCAGCCATTGGTTCAAACGCTTGACCGCGGCCGAATTGATGTTCGGCGACAGCGACACACATTTGCAGCGCTATGCTGCGCTCACCCGCGAATAGGAAACACTCAATGGCTCAATTGGCGAAGGCAGTTCTAGCGCGCGAAGTCGGCAAGCCGGTCTTGGTTGAACAAATCGAAGTCGCAGCACCTCAGCATGACGAGGTGAGCGTGCGCATCGCCGCCTGCGGCGTCTGCCACAGCGATCTGTCGGCGACCAATGGCACCATCAATTATCCATTGCCGCTCGTCCTGGGCCACGAAGGTGCGGGAGTGATCGTTGCCGTCGGCGATGGCGTGGATAATTTTGCGGTCGGCGATCATGTGGTCAGCTCATTCGTGAGCATGTGCGGACATTGCCATTACTGTCAGACGGGGCGCCCGCAACTTTGCGTTCAGTCGCTGAAGTCATTGTTCACCCTGCCCGACGGAACGGTCCGCACCCGCGATGCGGCGGGCAAGGATCTCAACGTGTTCTGCGGCTGCGGTGTCATGGCTGACTATGCCACCGTGCATATGGGCAATGTGGTCAAGATCGACCCGAGCATGCCGCTCGACCGCGCGGCGTTGATTGCCTGCGGGGTGATGACGGGTGTCGGCGCGGCGGTCAACACCGCCAAGGTCGAGGCAGGTTCGATCGCAGTCATCATCGGCTGCGGCGGTGTGGGATTGAATGCCATCCAGGGCTGCGCCATCGCCGGCGCCGGCGTGATCGTCGCGGTCGACACCAGCGACGAGAAGCTCAAGATGGCGAAGCAGTTCGGCGCGACGCACGGCTATAACATCACCGGGCAAGCAAATGCCGCAAAGGATCTTTACAAGCTGTGCGGCGGCGGCGCCGACTATGCTTTTGATTGTGTCGGGAACGGCAGGAGCTCGGAAATGGCGTGGGGAGTCTTGCGGCGCGGCGGCACCGCGGTCATCGTGGGAATTGCAGGCCCGAAAGACCAAATCGTCCTGGGTGCGCAGCAGGTCGCGACAACCGAGAAAACTCTCACCGGCAGCATGTACGGATCGGCGCGCCCGCAGCTGGATTTTCCGCGGTTGATCGGACTGTATCGCAGCGGGCGCCTGAAGCTCGACGAGCTCATAACGCGGACCTATTCGATTGACGAGGCACCGCGCGCCTTTGCGGATCTGAATGCGGGCATGCAAGGACGCGGAGTCATTATTTTCGATGCCGCTTGAAGCTCTGCCTCGGCACGGTGAAATTGATTCTAAGTAACCTACATTGGAGCCTGCCGTTCCTCACTGACACCTCCGGGTCGCACAGCGACGGCCTGACGTCGCTACCTGGCTCACAATACGTTGAAACCGCGCGGCTTCTTGACAAATGTAGCTTCTTGTGGCTACATTTGATCTCATGAAGTCCGTCGGTGTCCGGGAACTGAAGAATCGACTTAGCGAATACCTTCGCCGTGTGCGTTTGGGCGAGAGCGTGCTGGTCACCGACAGGGGGGAAGTCGTGGCCGAGCTGTTGCCGCCTGGACAGGGACAAACGGATCTGTCTGCGCCAGCGGGGTTGCTGGCGCTCGCCAAACGTGGTCTGGTGTCGTTGGGCGCGCCGGGCGCGCCGGATCTGTATCCGGCGTTGCCGCGTGCACATCGCACACGGCGGCGCAGTGCGGCGCAGTTGCTCGATGAGGAGCGCGGCCCTCGGTGAATCTCTATGCCGAGTCAAGCGCGGTCCTCGCGTGGCTTCTGGACGAGCCATCAGCGGCCACGGTTCGGCAACTCCTCGGTTCCTCTGAGATCACTGTCAGCTCAGATCTCGCGTTGATTGAATGCGACCGCGTATTGTTGCGCGCGGTGGCGCTCAAAGAATTGACCGAAGCCGAGGCTGCTGACCGGCGCGCCCACCTGGTTACCGCCGCTGCTCACTGGCAAATCCTGCGGATCGCCCCAGAGATCGTCGATCGAGCCCGTCAGCCGTTTCCGGGCGAGCCGATTCGAACTCTGGATGCGATTCATCTCGCCTCACTCATGGTGGGTCGTTCAGCCGTCCGGGGGCTCGGGCTTCTCAGTTTGGATGATCGAGTGCGGAAAGCGGCAAAAGGTCTCGGCGTGGACATTGTGCCCGCCTGACCAGCACTCAGCGAGTTCCTCTATCGAACGGCGCCCCGCGCCCCGCTTGTAGGAGCTGCCCGATACCTGCCGTTCCCAATAGACGGGTTAGAGTCCGACAGCGAAAATTTGCTAGAAAGCGGAGCAGTTGTCTCACGTAGTCCTACGTTGTCCCTCAGAACGCGTAAATTCGCAGGCCAATCGCACGCGGTGCTTCTCTAAATCGCGAAACGCCATGTTTTATAGGCTTTTAAGAGCCATCCGTTTGGGTTCGATTCCCATCGCCCGCTCCACTCTAAGACCACGCTGGACAACCCAGGACAACTCGCCCAAGCCTAAATCGATCGCGACTTGGGAAGGATTTGGGAATCTGCGTCGATTTCCGGCGAGTTTGGTTGTCTCAGATTGTCTTAGGTTGTCCTGGCATTCGCCGGGGTTAGGAGGGACTTCCGGTATCGGCCACAAGCCCACTGTCAGGGTGCCGGAAGCGTCGCCCGGTAACAGCTCTTCACAGTTTAGGATAGGCTGGAGAAACTCTAATGAAGAGCCCCTAGATGGCCGACCGCTTCGAACCAGAAGTACCTGAAGGACCCGCCGATGGTCCGAAAGGCGCGCTGTCCCCAATTGCGGAAACATCTTCCACCGCGGAGGTCTCCATGCTCGAGGTTCATGCTCCTCATCAGACCGTACATACGTGGAAGGGCTTCCTGGTCCACATTGCGGCAATCGCGATTGGGCTGCTGCTGGCACTTGCGCTCGAACAGCTTGCCGAATATGTCCACGAGCGCCATCAGCTGACAGAAGCGCGGCGCGAGCTGGCAATGGAGGTGGCCGAGAACCGGCGTTCCTGGGCGATAAATGTGACCGAGGCTTCTCGAGTCCAACAAGAACTCGATGCAGATTTGAGACTGATTCAGGCTGTGCGTTCACACGCACCCGTAGGCGACGGAAAGTTTGAATACTCCGTAGGCTTCTACGCAGCGCGCGACGGCCCCTGGCAGGCGGTGCGACAGAGCGGTTCGCTCAACCTGATGCCCCATGAGGAGCTGCAGACCTATGCGTGGTTTCACGGAATCTTAACGTCCATCATGGAATCGATGCACGCACTTGAGATCACGCTGCATATTGGGGGTGCAATCGCCGCAAGCGCACCGCCGGAGAAGCTCAACGAGCACGATCTTGATGAGCTCGCCGGCAAGACCATGGAGGCGCAGGGTCGGCTCGTAAATCTGGAAATGTTCCTGAGATTCGAGGAGGAAGGATTAGAGAAGCTGCATCGACAAGCAGGGTCAATGTCGCAATAGTGCCGCTCTACAGAAGAAACCGGCGACGTCGCATTAGTTCGAAAGCGACAGACGTCATTCTGTGATGTAGTCGTGCTTCCGCAAAGCCGCCGCTCGATACCGGCAGCGAGCGGCGGATACTTTTCGATCCGAGGCTTTTGGCGCTTGCCTCTCGCAGTCCTTGCCATTGTAGTCATCGGTGGCGTCGCCGTGCCTGGCGGACGCAGTTTGGGAATTGGATTACTCGGTGTGGGGGTTGCTTATAGTTCGATCATTGCCCTAATTATGTCGATCGTCGCATCACAGAATCAAAGTGTCCTGGTTGGAATGATGCATGAAGTGGATTCTTCGCTGCAGCTCGTGGACTATAGCTATGACGTTTGGGGAAACGCCCATCTTAAGTTGAGCTCTACCCGAGGAGAGTGGCAGGTCGACATTCCAGATCTTTATTGGGGTCGCCGGACGATATTCCGAGCGCCCAATCAGTTGTATCGAGTCATTCGCAGCGGCCCCGGATTCAACGCTGAAGTACGGGAAATGATGGGGCGCGTCGGCGCCGTATCCGCTGAGGCGTAATACCAAGGCAGGTGATGGCTGCGAGACGGCTAAACTGAAGTCGGATCGAGCCGGCCACAACCAGCCAATCAGCAGCTGAACTGGCCGCTCAACACCCGACGTTCAACTGCGGCGCGATATTCCTGTGCGGCGGCGCGCTCAGGCAATGTTGCTGGCGAAACCGAACTCTGTTTCTCCACGCACTTCGCTCAGGCAACGCTATGCGTCGAAGCGTTCCCACCGCTCCCGAACCGATTCGAGCAAGTTGAGAAACGCCGGATCGTCACGGACTTGCGCGAATGCATTGCCGGTGCGAGCGAGATAGGGGTAGTTGATGAATCCACGCTCGATGGCAATCCTCAACCAGCGTACCGCTTGAACTCGCAGGTTTCCGAGTGCGAATACCTCAGCCAGCAATCTGGGGAAGACGTCGGTACCGCTCGCAAACGCATCGATCCCCGGAGTCAGCTCCGACAAGGCTTCCTGTTGGCTGCCTGCGGCCATCATGCCCATGAACGACAGCAGCCGCGCAGGAATGGTACCCCTCTGATCCGCGGGCAGCCCTTGCATCAGATGGACAACCTCACTGTCTCGACGGTTCAGCGTGAGAACCCACGCTAAGAACAGGCGTGCCAACGGATTGGACGGGTCCATTTCGAACATCTGCCGGTAGGGGTCAATTGCAGCCTCGGCGTCACCTCCCAAAACTGCTGCGTATCCGGGCATGCATCGCGTAATCGGGGTCAAAGGATCGATGGCCAGTACCCTTGTGAGGAGCGGTTGAGCCAGTGCACTCCTGCCGGAGATTAGCAGACAGTTGGCAAGCAACAGCAACGTGTCGCAGTTGCTCGGCTCCAGGTTGTGCGCAACTCTCAGATCGCGAACGGCCCCCTGGATGTCACCGCGAGAGTATGAGAGCCAACCACGCAATTGCCGCCCAGATGCGGAATGCTCGTCTAAAGAGAGCAACCGGGCTACGCATTTGTTTGCTTCCGAGAGTGGTGCATCCGTTAGATCGATTCCCGCCTCCCGATACTGCAGATGAGCGACTCCGAGTGCCGCGTACAGGCGGGGGTGTTCTCCTTCGAGCGAAATTGCCTCGTGCAGCAGTCGTACGGCATTGTCAATCGAGTCGCGATTCCATCGCCACATGTCGTGGCGTGCATGCAGATAGCATTCATAGGCGGGCATGCTTCGCAACGGAAGGTCGTGGAGGTGGTTCGCCTCGTCGGGGGAGAGCTGCAATTCGAGGGCGGCGACGATCCTCCCAGCGATCTCTTGTTGCACCAGGAACGCATCTTCAAGACTGCCCTCGAAGGATTCCGCCCATCGCTGAACATCGACATGTGCATCGATGAGTGTCGCCGACACTCGGAATCGTCTACCGGACCAACGCACCGAACCCTCGACCAGATAGCGAACACCCAGCTCGGTAGCGACAGCCTTCGTGGTACCGGCTCGGTTGGCGGACACCATGGCGGAACGGCGAGATGTGACTAGCAACTGACCAACCCTTGTAAGAGCAGTGGTTACCTCGTCGGTCAGCCCCTCGGCGAAGTAGGTATCAGAATTTTCGGCTGACTCGCGCGTCTGGAACGGAAGTATGGCAATTGAGCGTGACTTGGCGCCGGCCTCGCTGCCGGAAGGCCGCACGAACGCGGGAGCAAGCGCGCGCGACTTACGCCAGGCATCCAGTTCCTCCGTGAAGGCGAAGACGCGCCCGAGCTTCACATTCACGTGCCGATGCACGGGGAGCTGCTCTGTCTGCTCCCAACGGCGGACGGAGCGGACGCTTCGATTGAGGTACGTGGCAATCTCCTTCCACGAATCCAGCCGATCCGCACTCTTAGCTCGGATCGCGTCGGAGCAGCCCTCCTGTCGCCGATTCTGACCTGTCATGGCGGGCCAAAGTGGGTCATAAGCGGTCATCTTACCTGCCGGCATCTTGGCTTGCGCGCCGCATGGCAATAGTCTCGTCCTAAGAAGATTGGATTGTCTCCACCATGGGTTCGACTTCAGCTAGCGAGGACCACCAATGCTCAGATCAGTCGAAGTGTCCGGCACCGGGACGGATTTCATGAATGGTGCCATTGTCCATTCCACGAAGGAGACGCCCGAGGGGACGATCCGGAAGAGCACCGTGATCATTGACCTCAGAGGCGACCTCACGGGAAAGGTTCTGTACCATGTCACGACAACGATCGACGCCGTGAAGGGGACGCTGGTCAACATGGGAGATCAAGTGTTTTCTGGCAGTATCGTCGGATCTGATCCAGTGATGCTCCGCGATTCGAAGTTTCGCTTTCAAGCCAACCTTAAGACAGGCGAGGTCTCGGGAGACGTGTTCTTGCTGAATCATCTCGCCGGGCCCGAAGTCGCCTGCACGCTGCATGTGGTCGGAACCGGTCCGGATGCGGATGGCAATCCGACCTTCCGTTACACCGGTAATTGCACGTTCGGTTCGAACCAATCTGCCTAAGTCGATGCCATTACCGGTCACTTAGTACCCTGGGCGGATTGCCTCTTAGCAGACACTCGTGGTTTAACCTACTAGACAATAAGTATGTGTGTACCTCCGAAGAACAGGTTGGCATCGCATTTCGCAGTCGCTTTTGGAGCGATTTGCATGGCCGCCTGCGTTCACAGCGAACACCCCCCCCCGCATCATGGGGAGACCTCACACTCCAGACACCATCAGATAATTGCGCGTCTTTTCCAGCTAGCTATGGCAATAAGGGAAATCGGGGCGACGGTTCAGTCGTTACCTTAAGCACGTGGTTGTTCCCAAGGAACTCGACCACACGGGGAATCGACAAGGATCTCTTTGGCGCGGAGACCGTTACGCTCGAATTTGATGGCGCGCGCCTCACTGTGAAAACGTTCGGCGCAATGGGCGCTTATCATCAATGGTCATTCGACGGATCGAAACATGAATTCGCCTGCCTGAACGGAGTTTTGCGAATCTCCCAGGGCGGAGACAAAAGCGGACAAAACATTGCCGCCGTAGGAACGGATGCCATCGATCTTTATCGAACGCCAGGCGAGCTAATCGTAAATGGCCATGGCGGCTCCGCTGGTCTCGCCCTGATGATTCCGATGACCGAGTATAATAGTGCTTGGGCGCGTTTCCCCGTTCAGGTGAGCAGTGCGCAGACAGAGGCTCCACGGTAGTCAGGAGTCGCGCGGAGCTCGTAGAAAACCAGCAGATAGCCCTACTAAACTTAGCAGTGCACCGCACGGACACTGCCCTCGGGCCGCGTCGGGTCAAGGCAGGTCAGTGCGAGGATTTTTTCCGCAACCCTCGACCGAACCGCTTCTCTAGTTCCGCGAGAGTATCGGCTGCCGCAACATCTCCTGGCCAACGCGCTTCAGGGGCATTGGGCGAATCGGCGCCGCTTCAACTCGGAGGTGGAGAGCCCTTCGGCAAAGGTTGCTGAAGCGGATAAATATCGCTGTTCTGACGTCCCGTTCCGGCAAGCCACGTCGCTGCGCCTTGAGCCACACTTTAAATTCATCATTGGCGCAGAGGATGGCGAGGATCTCAGGCTGCGATTCGTACGTTGCGTCTGGAAGCGCCGGGGTAGTATTTATATTCTGCGATGACTCGCCTAGCCAGGAGGTCGCCGCTGGATCGATATATTGCGTCGTCGTATCTGCGGGACACGGTGTGTCGGTATAAGTAATGCCGCCATCCTGGGCGGTGCATTTATAAATGGCCGCTGAACTAAGCGATGGGATCAGGACAAGAGCTAGCAACGCAGTTGCATGAGTAAACGTGCCGCGTTGCGTTCGAACGGCAAGGCTGCCCACAGCCCGGATATCTCGCATCGAGAAGCTGTCGATGGCGCCGACTTCTGTCCCTTTTGTCAAAGTTTGTTGCCTCGAGAAACCCCACGAGCCCCCGGCGCAGATGAATGGGAGCCTAACGTTAGAACTGCGCGTCAGCCTCGTTGGACAGTATTCTCTGAGTGCACGCTAAAACAGCCTTTGGTTTCCACAATCACTATAGGAAACGTCCTATCCTGCGGCTTAAATCGCCTGGTCGCGCGATGGACGTTCTTTCGCGCAAGTGCCGCTTAGGAATTCTCAACAGACCAGGCTTCGCGGAGCCTCTTAACTGCGCGCTGAACCAAGATGACGCCGCAAAGCCGACACTAATCACTGTCGGCTTCGGGTCGAGGCTGTGTGAAAAGAACTCGGCTCCAGTCGGCCAAACCCGGTCAGTGGACTTCCGAGTTAGCTTGCCCGTTACCTGTCATTCAAGAGTGCACTGGGTCGCCGCGCTTCTGAAATCAATGCGCAGCAGTCGTATGCGACTCGCAAGCCAAGCCTCATAGTCGAGGAGATTCCCTGCTTGTCGCAAGACTCGGGGAAATTTGATTTGGCGAGCCGCATGGAGGCCCCAAGGCGGCACAGAAAAATAGGAGACGCGCCGCGCCTTCCCACTATGAATTTATACAACAGAGGGGGGCTTGCGGCAAGATCCCGCGCGTGGCGCAGCATCGTCATTCTGTCGAAATGAAATAAATCTGGAGCGACGAGATGGCTGATTTGCACATGAGTAACGCTGAATGGGTGCCGGTCACACTCGAGAACTGCAAGAGCGTGAGGGGTCCCTTCTATCACGGCACAAAGGCCGACTTGGCCGTAGGCGACTTGCTGATTGCTGGCTACTCTTCCAATTTTGAGGACGGGAGAAAATCCAACAACGTCTACTTCTCTGCGGTGTTGGAAGCCGCCGTCTGGGGCGCGGAACTCGCAATGCCGCGTTCGAACTTAGGAGATCGTGGCCGCGTCTACATTGTCGAGCCGACGGGGACGTTCGAGGATGATCCCAATCTCACTAACAAGCGCTTCCCAGGCAATCTGACCAAGTCCTATCGCACACGAGAGCCACTCAAAGTCATCGGCGTGGTTGATGACTGGGTCGGACATCCCGCCGATGTGCTTCAGGCAAGGTTGGATTCTATTGAAGGCTTGAGGCGCCGCGGCCAGTCGCTTATCGAGGACTAAGCAGGCTAGGGCAAGGAACCTTTGTGCAACCGCCGTTTCTGCGTTCCAACCCTGGAAATTGTCTTCTTCCGCACCCCTATACCCGTCGTTCGCATTCGGCTGCTATGGGTCCGGAAACCAGACATCACATATTAGATTGACCGTGAGCTGGTACACCTTACAGCCACTCCTAGGGTGAAAAATCAGTTGTGGTCCGCCGAGCGCCGACATGTGAAATTGACCGGCCCGAGCGCTACCGACCATCAAATTCACAGCGCCGAGATGCTAGTCGTCCCGCAGGTTTTCGCCTGGAAAGAGCGCATCGTTGAAGCCGAACTGGCTCAAGTCGCGGATCCGGCGTGGATAGAGAATTCCATCGAGGTGATCGACCTCATGTTGAACCACCCGGGCGTGAAAATCCTTGACCGTACGATCGATCGGCAAGCCGGCCGCGTCGAATCCGGTATAGCGCAGTTCGCGATAGCGCGGCACCAGCCCGCGCATGCCGGGAATCGACAGGCATCCCTCCCAGTCCTCATCCTGAATTTCCGCCAGCGGCGTGAGTTCGGGGTTGATGAGCACCGTATAGGGCACCGGGTCGGCTTCCGGATAGCGCGGATTTTCCTCGAAACCGAATATCACGACGCGCCAGCCCACGCCGATTTGCGGTGCGGCAAGCCCCGCGCCATTGAGATTTCGCATGGTCTCCCGCATATCGGCCAGCAGGTTTTCAAGCTCCGGCGTGCCGAATTCGGCCACCGGCCGCGCGATCGCCAGCAGCCGGGGGTCGCCCATTTTGAGAACTTCGCGTATTGCCATGGTTCCTAGTATCTTAGCGGCCTTTTCCTCGCGAGCCCATGTCTCAAGATGCCCGGCCTTTTATACATAAAAACATTCGGCTGTCAGATGAATGAATACGATTCCGGCAAGATGCGGGATGTACTCGAAGCTGCGCATGGCATGAGAAGCACCGATGACCCGGCGCAGGCCGACGTCTTGCTGGTCAATACCTGTTCGGTGCGCGAAAAGGCCCAAGAAAAGGTGTTCTCGCTGTTGGGCGAATGGCGCCTCCTCAAGCAGCAACGCCCGCATGTCGTAATCGGGGTGGGCGGCTGCGTGGCGAGCCAGGAAGGCGAGGGCATCACCGCGCGTGCGCCCTTCGTGGATCTAGTGTTCGGGCCGCAGACCTTGCACCGCCTGCCGGCCATGATTCAAGGGCTGAAAGACTCCGGCCGCGCGCAGATCGACATCAGCTTCCCTGAAATTGAGAAATTCGACCGCCTGCCGGAAGCCCGCGCCCACGGCGCCACCGCCTTTGTTTCCATCATGGAGGGCTGCAGCAAGTACTGCACGTTTTGCGTCGTGCCCTACACGCGCGGCGAGGAAATCAGCCGACCATTCGAGCAGGTGTTGGCCGAGATTTTGCATCTGGCCCGTCAGGGCGTGCGTGAGATCACGCTGCTGGGTCAGAATGTCAACGCCTACGCGGGACCCATGTTGGACGGCATGCTGGCGGATCTGTCGACCCTGATCCATTTCGTCGCGGCCATCGACGGAATCGAGCGCATTCGCTTCACAACCTCGCATCCGCTCGAATTCAATGACAGCTTGATCGAAGCCTACGCGAACGTCCCGCAACTCAATAATTACCTGCATCTGCCGGTGCAAAGCGGCTCCGACCGCATTCTCGCCGCCATGAAGCGCGGACACACGGTGCTCGAGTACAAGCAGAAGCTGCGCAAACTGCGCGCGGTGCGCCCGGATATCTGCATATCGACCGACTTGATCGTCGGTTTCCCCGGTGAAACCGATGAGGATTTTCTGGCGACTATGAATCTGGTCGCTGAGGCGGAGTTTGATCAGTCATTCAGCTTTCTCTACAGCCGCAGGCCCGGCACGCCGGCCGCAGCTTTGCCTGACGAGGTGCCGCATGAGGTCAAACAGCAGCGTCTCGAACTGCTGCAGCAGCGGCTGAACGGCCAGGCGCGCGCGATTTCAGAACGCATGGTAGGCAGCCGCCAGCGCGTGCTGGTCGAGCGGCCGGCAAAGCGCAACCCCGCGCAGCTGGCCGGGCGCACCGACAACAATCGCTGGGTCAATTTCGACGGTCCGCGCGATAATCCGGGTTCGCTCATGAACAGATTCACCGACGTCGTCATCACCGAGGCCATGCCCAATTCGCTTCGCGGCCGTCTTGCCGTGGTTGGGGCGGCATGAGTACGGTTCCGTTGACCCGGGATGTGCTGTTGGCGCCTGCGGACAATGTCCGCCTGGTCGAGCTTTGCGGTCCCTTGGATGAACATCTGCGCCTGATCGAGTCGCGGCTGGGCGTCGAGGTGAGACGGCGCGGCAATCGATTTCAATTGGTGGGCCTGGCCCCCGCGATCGAGCGTGCGGAATCCGTGCTGCAGGACCTGTACGCGCGTGCACAGCGCGAACCGGTGGATTCGCAGCGCGTGCACATCGCGCTGCAGGCGCTGGACATGGACGGCCAGACCGAATCCAAAACGGAGTCGGAGGACCTGAAAGTGCGCACGGCGCGCGGCGCCATTCGCGCGCGCGGCGCCAATCAGACCGAATACCTCAACAACGTGCGCACGCACGACCTGACCTTCGGCATCGGTCCTGCGGGCACGGGCAAAACCTATCTTGCCGTGGCGTGTGCCGTCGAGGCTTTGCAATCGGAAAAAGTGCGGCGCATCGTCCTGGTCCGGCCCGCAGTCGAGGCGGGCGAGCGGTTGGGCTTTCTTCCCGGCGACCTGTCGCAAAAGGTCGATCCGTATCTGCGGCCGATGTATGACGCGCTGTACGAGATGCTGGGTTTCGAGCGGGTTGCCAAGCTGATCGAACGCAATGTGATTGAAGTCGCGCCGCTGGCCTTCATGCGCGGACGATCGTTGAATGATTCGTTCGTGATCCTGGATGAGGCGCAGAACACCACCAACGAGCAGATGAAAATGTTCCTGACCCGAATCGGCTTCGGCTCCAAGGCCGTGGTGACCGGCGATATCACGCAGATCGACCTGCCGAATTCGAAACAATCGGGCTTGCGCACCGTGATCGATATTTTGCGCGGCGTGCGCGGCATTGCCTTCACGATGTTTACCTCGCGCGACGTGGTGCGCCATCCCCTGGTGCAGCGAATCGTGCAAGCCTATGAGGCGAGTTCCCCAAAAGACGGCTCCTAGTGACGCGGCGGCTCGAACTCGATGTGAGCTATGCGTCGCGCTGCCCCTGGGTGCCCAGCGCGCGGCGCCTGGCGGGGTGGGCTGAAGCGGCGCTCGCGCCCGCTGCAGGCCCCTGCCACTTGTCGGTGCGCATCATCGGCAAGGAGCGCAGCCGCAGTTTGAACGCGTACTATCGGCACAAGAACAAGCCCACCAATGTTCTGTCCTTCAGCGGCGCAGGACTTGCTCCCGATGGACGCTCATTCCTGGGCGAGCTGGTGATTTGCGCCCCCCTGGTCGCGCTCGAAGCGCGCGCTCAGGGTAAAACGCTGCCTGCTCATTGGGCGCATCTCGTCGTCCATGGCGTTCTGCACCTCAAGGGTTTCGATCACGAGCGCGCCAAGGAGGCCGAGAAAATGGCCGCGCGCGAGATTCAAATCCTTGATCGGCTTGGGTTTTCAGACCCCTACCGCTGATTCCGGTATGCTCTTGCCCCATGTCAGAACAGCCTCACGGTGGCTCGACCGGCCGCTGGCTAAAACGCATCACCCAGTCCATGTCCGGCGAACCGCGGGATCTTGCCGAACTGGTTGAAAGTCTGCGCGAGGCGAGTGAACGCGGACTCTTCGACGGCGATGCGCTGGTCATGCTCGAGGGCGTCCTGGCCGTCGCGGACATGCAGGTGAGAGATATCATGGTGCCGCGCTCGCAAATGGTCTTCGTCGAGCGCGACGAGTCCCCTGACAAGCTGGTCGAGCTGGTGGTCGAGTCAGGCCACTCGCGTTTCCCGGTCATTGGCGAGGACCGCGACCAGATTCTGGGAATTCTGCTCGCCAAGGATTTGCTGCGGCTGCAGGCCGCGGCGGACGAGGACTTCGAGATACGCGAATACATGCGCCCGGTGGTATTCGTGCCGGAAAGCAAGCGTCTCAATGTGCTCCTCAAGGAATTTCGCCGCAGCCACAATCACATTGCGATGGTGGTCGACGAATACGGCGGTGTGTGCGGCCTGGTCACCATCGAGGATGTCATCGAACAGATCGTCGGCGAGATCGATGATGAGCATGACGTCGAAGATGACCAAACCATACGCAAGGAGCGTCCGCGCGAATTCACGGTGCGCGCGTTGACGCCGATTGCCAATTTCAATCAATATTTTTCCACCGCGTTTTCCGATGAAGAATACGACACCATCGGCGGTCTCCTGATGCAGGAGTTCGGCCGGCTGCCGCGCCGCGGCGAAACCATCAAGATCGGCGCTCTGGAGTTTCGCATCCTGCGCGCCGATCGGCGCCGGATTGATCTGCTGCGTGTCACGGTCCCCTTCGACATCGAGCCCCCCGCCGCCAACGAGTCGAGCGCTTGAACGTCACCGTGCGCGGCGCAGATACCGCGCAGTTGAAACAGGTTCTGGTGCGTTTGCTTGCCGCGTTTGCCGCCGGCGCGAGTTTCAATCTGGGGTTCGCACCTTTTGGCTGGTGGTTCGTTGCCCTGGCCGCGCCCGCGACGCTGTTCGCGCTGATCCGGGGACTGCCGCCGCGGCGCGCCGGCTGGACGGGCGGTTCATTCGGTTTGGGGCTGTTCGCATTCGGCACCTATTGGCTCTACACCTGCCTGCACGTTTTTGGCCTCGTGCCGGTATGGCTGACCTTGCTGCTGCAGGCAGTCTTGGTGGCGGCGATGTCGCTGTATTTCGCCGCACTATGCTACCTGGCGAATCGCTTCTGGCTCAAACCGGGTGTGACCCGCGACTGGTTGGTGCTGCCGGCGTTGTGGGTGCTGCTCGAGTGGCTGCGGGGCTGGCTGCTCTCCGGTTTTCCGTGGCTTTCGACCGGCTACGCGATGATCGATTCACCGTTGGCCGGCTGGGCGCCGCTGCTCGGCGTGTATGGCGTGACCTTGGCTGCGGTGTTGATCTCCGTTGGGGTCAACGTCGCGCTCATGCCGGGTGTGCCGCGTTGGCGGCGTGGCCTGGCGCTCGGTGCAGTGGCGCTGTCGTTTATGGTGCCGGGGTTGCTGACGCACGTGCGTTGGACGCATCCGTCCGCAGCGCCCGTCCCGATTGCCGCCGTGCAAGGCGCGGTGCCGCAGGATCAAAAGTGGCAGGCGAAAAATCGCGACCTCACGATGCAGCGCTATTTGAAGCTGACCGGCGAAGCGTGGGGCGCGCGGCTCATTGTCTGGCCGGAAGCCTCGCTGCCGGTGCTGTCGACCGATATCCCGGAGTATCTGCATCGACTGAAGGAGCTGGGACGCGCGCACGCCGCTGACTTTGCGATTGGTTTGGTCGACTACCGTCCGGCCACCAAGCAATACTTCAACGGCATCCTCGTGCTTGGCAGCGCCGGCGATGGTTGGTACTACAAGCAGCACTTGGTGCCGTTCGGCGAATACTTTCCGGTGCCGGCCTTTGTGCGTCGCTGGCTGCGCCTGATGAGCCTTCCATACGATGATTTCACCGCGGGTTCGGCGCATCAGCCCATTTTGAGCGCCGCCGGAGAAAAGCTCGGCTTGAGCATCTGCTACGAGGATGCCTTCGGCAGCCTGCAGCTCAAGGAATTGAGGCAGGCCAGCTTGTTGATCAACGTGACCAACAATGCCTGGTACGGCGACTCGACCGCGCCGCATCAGCATCTGCAAATCGCGCGCATGCGTGCGCTCGAGTCGGGTCGGTTTCTGGTGCGTGACGCGAATGACGGCATCACTGCGGTGATCGATCCGGAGGGCAAGATCGCCGCGCGCCTGGCCCAGTTCCAAGAGGGCGTGCTGCGCGCCGAGGTGCAGCCCCTGCTGGGCTTGACCCCCTATGCGCGGGTCGGCAACTATCCGGTGGTGATCGGAAGTTTCCTGCTGCTCGCGGTTGCCGCTTGGCGCCGACGCCGCGGCTACTCGAACAGAGGCTTGATTCCCGGGTCGCGCGCGATGCCGCCGTAGAGATTGAAGCCCCGATCCAGCCAATCGCGCAAGGAGTCGTCGCGTTCCAGCAAGGGCAACGTGCCGGCACTGGCCGCCCAATAAAAGCCGCCGAGCCCGATATAGTCGGCGTAGTTCGGTGAGCTGCCGCCGAGATACGGAAACTTCTGTAGGTGGGTACGCAGCGGCGCCAGAGACGCACGAATGGCCGGCAGATGGGCCGCCCGGTCGGCCGTGAAGCTTTCCAAGGTCTTGCCCTTCATGTTCTTCTCGCGGCTTTCGCGAAAGTAGGCGCGGTCTTCGGGGCGCGCGGCATCGTGCACATCCTTGACATAGACCCTGAACATTTTGCGCAACACCTCGCTCATGAACCACGCTTCCATGAAGCGTGCCAGAGAGTGTTCCGCGGGCGTGTTGAACAGCAGCGGCTGATGCGGAAAGGCGCGGTCCAGGTACTCGGCGATGTCCCAACTTTCCGCGAGCGCGGTACCCGCGTGCTCGAGGATCGGTACGGTCTTGAATTTTCCGCCGAATACCGTCGGAATTTCGGTGAATCCCACATAGACGGAATCGAACGGGATCCCCTTGTGCGCCAGGGCATAGCGGATGCGCCACACGAAAGGACTCGCGGAGCGGCCGTCCGCCAGGGCGAGTTCGTAAAGCCTGACTTTGCTGTCGGTCGATGTGCTCATAGGATTTTCCCAAACTGCCGCGCCAAAGCTAACATGGATGGCCAAATGTCCGCTCATCCATTCATCCCGTTCACCTCAGACGCAGAAATCGCCGCAATCGGCCGCGGTGTGATTGAGTTGTCGCTGCCGAAAACGCGATGGACGCATGCGGCGCACTTTGCCGCCGCACTGTGGTTGATTTCCTGCCGCCGGGACCTGGACGCATCGCGGGCGATGCCGGGATTCATTCGTGCCTACAACGAGGCAACCGGCGTAGCCAACACCGACACGGACGGTTATCACGAGACCATCACACAGGCCTCACTGCGCGCCGCGCGCAGCTTTCTGCAGGACAGTCCGCAGCGGAGCCTGTTCATGACCTGCAATGCATTGGTGGCATCGCCCCTGGGCAAATCGGATTGGCTGCTCGGCTACTGGAGCCGGGCGCTGTTGTTTTCGGCCGAAGCGAGGCGCAACTGGGTGGAACCTGACTTGAAGCCGCTGCCGTTTTAAGAAGCCCTAGGAAAAAGCCGGCAGCTCGGTACCCGAGGATCCGATTTTCGCTTCCGCAAATCGAACCGGCAGGGCGGTCAACATTTTGGAACGCACCGCATCGCGGCCGGCGGCGTCCACCGCTTTGAAGCGCAGCTCCAAGGTGATCGCGGCGGCATCAACCTTGGTCAGGAAGCAGCCGACCACCTGGGCCTCCCCGGCGATTTCCGCGGCGACGCTGAGCGCAAGTTTGCGCGCTGCCTCGATATCGGCATCGCGGCTCAGACGAATGGTGATGGTGATGGGCCAGGGCGCGTAGTTGGTGCTCAAGTTGATCGTGACCTGGCTGGCCGCAATGGCGTTCGGCAGCACGATCATGTGGCCTTCAGGCGCGCGCAGCGTGGTGTATCCCAGTGAAATGAGTTCCACCACGCCGATATCCGTGCCGGTGGGCGCGGTGACTTGGAGTGTATCGCCCAAGCGGAATGGACGATAAATCGCGATCGAGATCCCGGCCACCAGGTTCCCCAGGGTGCTTTGCGCCGCAAGGCCGATTACAACCGACACGACTCCCGCGCCCGTCAATAACGCAGTGCCCATCGATCGCAGCATCGGTATCAGGTGCGCATAAAGAATTATCACGACCACCCAGACCAAGACCGTGCCGAACTGCTGCAAGAAGCCGATGGTCGTGCGATCGAAGTGGCCCTTGCGGGTCAGGGATGCATGCACGCCGGCGCGCAATATGCGCGACAGCAGCAATGCCAGCAGTACGAAAAAGACCAGATAAATCAGCGCGCCCCACAACGAGTCGGGGCGGAGGAAGAATAGAATGTCGTGCTCGCCCAGCTTGATGTCCTTGATCACGCCGGCATCGGTCATTGCGCAACTCGCTTGGAAGGAGGCATGTATTTCTCGCAGTCCTCGATGCGCATGCAGCGGCATTGAAAACTGTCGTTGAGAATCGACTTCATTTGCGCCAGCCGCGTGATTTGCGCGTCCAACTCGGCGAGCTTCTTGACGGCCAGCGCACGCCAGCGCTCCGCCGGCGTGGTGCTGAGCGGGTAGCCGCTGAGGAAGGTCTTGGTCTCCTTCACGGTAAAACCGGCATCCAGGGCCAGTAAAATGATCCGAATCCGGCCGATTACCTTTGAATCGTAGATTCGCCGCTTTGAAACGCGGGCCGGCGGCGGCAACAGCCCAACTCTTTCGTAGTAGCGGAGCGCAGAGGTCGACAGACCGGCGCGCCGCGCGACTTCGCCAATCAATAGTCCCACGAAGGTCTCCTAGGATGCTTGACTTGAACTGAACTTTAACTCGTATGCTTCGAGTCCGGCAATTGAGGGACCCGTCATGTTGAAATCAGTTCCCCATCTTGGCGCATTGCTGTTTTCAGTATTTTTGATTTTTATGTCGGCGCATGCTGACACGCGAACGGCGGATTCGCTGGCCCGTGCTTTGGCGGATCCGCGCCGCCCGGCACAGCAGCTGCATCTCGATGCGGCGCGCAAGCCCGCGCAGCTGATCAGCTTTGCGCGGCTGAAGCGCGGCGACCGAATCGCGGATTTCATGCCCGGAAATGCCTACTTCACGCGAATCATGAGCGATGTGGTGGGCGATACAGGGCATGTGTACGCCTTTCTGCCCACTGAGCAATTAGCGCATTGTTCCCCGCAGGAAGTCGCCGGCACGCGGTTGATCGAACATGATCCAGGGTATGCGAACGTGTCGGTCGTGAGCGATGCGGCCGCAGACTTCCACGTGCCTGAAAAGCTCGATCTCATCTGGACGGCGCAGAACTATCACGACCTGCACGACACCTTCATGGGTCCGGCGGATGTGGCGGCGCTCAACAAACGATTTTTCGAGGCGTTGAAGCCCGGCGGGATTTATGTGGTCATCGACCATGCCGCCGAAGCGGGCTCAGGTCTGCGGGACACCGAGTCGCTGCACCGAATCGATCCTAAGCAGCTGCGGCGGGAAATCGAAGCCGCCGGTTTCGTATTCGATGCAGAGAGCAGCGTGCTGCGCAACCGCTTGGATGATCACAAATCATCGGTGTTCGACGCCGGCATCCGCGGCCGAACCGATCAGATTGTTTACCGATTCCGCAAACCGGGGTGATGACGGCCTTCGGCGGCACTCTGTTTGGCATGAAACCTGCTTTGAGTCAGTTGCCTATGCTGTATTCAATTGATCGTGCGCACTTCAAGCGGCTTTGCCAGCCTCGAAGGCGGCAAGGTTACGCCGCTGCCAACCGGCCGCGGCAAATTGTTGCCGCTCGACACTGATTCATTCTTCAGGAGATAGCCCATGTCATCACTTGCCATTCCCTCTGCCGTCACGTCCACCCTGCCTGCGGTGAATATCCACCCTCATGGGCACGGCCATAAAAAGGGCTCGGTGCTCGACCCCAGCGACGATTCAGCTAGCGGCACGGCCGCTCAAATTCCGGTTGGTTCCACGCAGAACCTCTTTGGCAGCCTGTTCAACTCACTGCAGCAGATCATCGGCGCGCGGGCGGTGCCGGCGGCAGCCAATCCGGCCGCATCGACCGGCAGCGCGGCGGCCTTGAAGATAAACGTTATAGCTTGATCCCGAGATCGCGGATGGCAGCCTCGAGCTGCTCCGCGGTAAAGGGTTTGCTCAGGAACTCGATGGACCGCTCGGTCGGAAACCGGCTCCGCAGCGTCGCTCTGTCATAGCCGCTCGAGATGACGATCGGCAGCGCCGGATACAGCGTGCGCAGCTCCCGTACCAGGGAGTCTCCGCTCGCGTCGGGAAGTCCCAGATCCACGATGGCCGCATCCACCTGACCCTGCAATAGAATCAGCTTGTTCTTCGCCGCCGCCGCCGAACCGGTGATCTCCACCTCGAAGCCCATGTCCTCGAGCTGGCTGCCCAGCAGCATTTGAATGAGGTCCTCATCCTCCACCACCAGGATGCGCGGCGGCGCGGCGCGCGCATCCAGCATATCCCGAATCTTTCCTGACAATGCCGCGTAGGTAAATGGCTTGGTAATCAGCTGTACGCCGGGATCCAAACGGCCCTCGTGCACAATGGCATTGCGGGCATAACCGGTGGTGAACAATACCTTGAGCTTGCCGTTCAATTTGCGCGCCGCCCCAGCGAGCTGACGCCCGTTCATGCCGCCCGGCAGCCCGACATCGGTGAACAGCAAGATGATCTCGGGGTGCGCTTGCAGGATCTCCAGTGCGGCGGTGCCCTTGGCGGCCTCCAGCACCCGGTATCCGAGTTCGCGCAAAATTCCGCAGGTGTGCGCTCTGACATCGATGTCATCCTCGACGGCGAGAATCGTCTCGTCGCCGCGCCCCCTGGCAATTCTCGGCGCCGGTTCGGCTGCGGCGGCCGCTTCATTCGAATGCAGGCGCGGTAGGTAAATTTTGACCGACGTGCCTTGACCCAATTCGCTGTAAATTTTTACGTGACCGCCCGATTGCTTCACGAAGCCATAGACTTGAGACAAACCCAAGCCGGTCCCATGGCCGATATCCTTGGTGGTGAAGAACGGCTCAAAAGCCTTGGCCACGGTTTCAGGAGTCATGCCGACGCCGTTGTCCGTGACGGCCAGCATGACGTACTGGCCGGGAATCACTTCCTCCTGGTCGACCGTGTAGCGCTCATCCAGCGACACATTCGAGGTCTCAATCGTCAGCTTGCCGCCGTTCGGCATGGCATCCCGCGCATTCACCGCCAGATTGATGATGGCCATTTCCAGCTGGTTCGCATCGATGTTGGTCCGCCACAGACCGGCCGACATGACGGTTTCAATGGAAATCTGCTCACCGATCGTTCGATGCAGCAGATCGGACATGCCGGTTACCAGACGGCTGACGTCGACCGGCTTGGGGTCGAGCGGCTGCTGCCGTGAAAACGCCAGGAGACGCTGGGTCAGCGAGGCCGCGCGCTGCGCGCCACGCATGGCGCTGTCGATCAAACGCTCGATATTGGCGGAGTCGAATCCCGACTGGATCTGGCGGCGCACCGTTTCGAGGCTGCCCACAATGATGGTGAGCAGGTTGTTGAAGTCGTGCGCCACGCCGCCGGTCAACTGACCGATGCCTTCCATTTTTTGAGCCTGCCGGAGCGCCTCTTCGGCGCGCCGGCGCTCGCTGACTTCGACCGCTTCGGGAACAATGGCCACCACATCGTTGCGGCTGTCGCGAACCGGGCGCATTTGAAAATCAAACCAACGCCAGCCGCCCTGCGGCAGGTTGACATGAATTTCCCGGCGCACGACCTCGCCGGCGGCCACCAGCGGAACGGCGTCGCGAACGAGATCCGACATTCCAGGCGTGCTGGTGAACCAGGGTGTCTGCCAGAACGGCCTGCCCACGACGTCCTGCAATTCGGCCTGGATGCCGGCGAGGGAAGTCGCGTTGGCATCGAGCAAGGTGCCATCCGTGGACATGTAGCCTTGATAGGTGTAGCTCGTGGCGAAAATGGTGCGCAAGCGCGCCTCCTTGGCGCCCAGGTCAGCCGTGCGTTCAACAACCTGCTGTTCCAGCGACTCATTGAGGCGGCGCAACGCCTCCTGCGACTCGCGCCGCAGAGTCGCAAGGTCCAGGTTGGCCCTTACGCGTGCGACCAATTCGCGGGCGCTGAAAGGCTTCACCAGATAGTCATTCGCGCCGGCAGCAAAACCTTCCACCTTGGCTTCCTCACCGGCGCGCGCCGACAAGAGCAGCACCGGCACGTCGCGCAGGCCCGCATCGCTGCGCAACGCCGCGATCAATCCAAAGCCATCGAGCTTCGGCATCATCACGTCGGAAAGAATCAGGTCCGGCTTGTGTTCTCGCGCCCTGAGCAGCGCTTGTTCACCATCGCCCACCGCGTCGATTTGAAAGCCCGCGGTCTGCAGCAGCTTCTGCAGATAGGTGCGCATGTCGATGTTGTCATCCGCGATGAGCACTCTTTGGCCGGCGGCGCCGTGAACGGGCGCAATCGGACCGACCTCCGCCGCACCCGGGATCGGCTGCTCCCCTACCTGCGCTGCATCCCCCAGCCAGCTCAGCGCCTCGTCAATATAAGCCTGCGCGCGCGTTTCGCCGGCGTTCTGGGCGCGCGCCTCGCCGATCCGGTCGGCGGACAAATGATTGCTGCCGAAGCGCAATGCCACGGTGAAAACGGTTCCTTGCCCCAGCTCGCTCGCGACGCTGATCGTGCCGCCATGGAGAGTCACCAGCTCGCGTACGAGGGCCAAGCCGATGCCGCTGCCCTCGATGGAGCGGCCGCGAGCGCCTTCGACCCGGCGGAATCGATCGAACAGATGCGGAAGTTCGGCAGCCGCGATTCCCGTGCCGGTATCGGCCACGATGATTTCCGCGCACCCGCCGTCGCGCGAGCGCCGCGTCTCGACGGTGATGGAGCCGTCGAAGGTGAATTTGAATGCGTTCGACAGCAAATTGAGCACGACTTTTTCCCACATGTCGCGGTCCACATAGACCGGTTCATGCAACGGCTCGCAATTCATGATGAGCCGCAAGCCGGCTCTTTCGATGGCCGAGCGGAAATTGGAGGCCAGTTCCGCCGTATAGGCGGCAAGCTCGATCGGCTCGAAATAGGCCTGTGCGCGGCCGGCTTCGATGCGCGAGAAGTCCAGCAAGGTATTGACCAGCTTCAGCAGCCGCACGCCATTGCGATGGGCCACGCGCACCAAGTCGCGATGTCCACTCAAGGAGTCGGCGTCGGGCCGGCTCAATACATCCTCGAGCGGACCGAGCATCAGGGTGAGCGGGGTGCGAAATTCATGGCTGACGTTGGAGAAAAAAGCCGTTTTTGAGCGATCGAGTTCTGCCAGCACCTCGGCACGGCGCTGGGTCTCCTCGTACGCCTGCGCATTGGCGAGCCCCGAAGAGATCTGTCCGGCGACCAGATTGATGAATCCGAGGTAGGCATCGTCCATGCGGCGAAACGGATTGATGCCGGCGATCAGGAAACCTGCCGGCGACTCGCGCCCTTGCTGCGCGATGGGCGCGATGATGGCCTCGCGCGGCGGCTTGTCCCACGCTCCCGTTGGCAAGGCGGAGAATCGATCCTTGAGGTCGCTCAAGTTCAACGCGGTGCGGCGTGCCAGAATTTCTTCGGCCGGCCAGGTGGCGTTCGGGTCCTTCGGATCGATGCGCGCCGGCGCAATCGGATGACCCGAGTCGACGCCGCTGCTGCACGCGAGGCAGGCGTTGCCCAGCTCATCGAATAGATAAGTCAACGTGAACGGCAGGTCCTTGAGATTGCGATTCAACTGTCGAGAGACCGCCTGGAACACCATTCCCACTGTATTGTTGCCGGCGATGCCTGCGGCCAGCTCTTGCAGGCCGAATAGCCGGCGCTCGCCGATGATGCGCTCGGTCTCCTCGGTAACGACGCACAGCATTCCCACAATCCGGCCGTGGTCGTCGGCGAGCGGTGAGTATGAGAAGGTGTGATAAGTCTCCTCCGGGTAGCCGCTGCGCTCCAAGAACAGCTGCAACCCCTCGTCCCAGGTGGCCTCGCCGCTTTGCAGAACACGCTCGATTCGCGGGCCGATATCCGGCCAGATTTCCTTCCACACTTCCCTCGCCGAGGCACCCAATGCCCACTGCTGCTTGACGCCGAGTGTCGGGCCATAGGCATCGTTGTAGAACATGGTGAGTTCCGGACCCCAACACATCCACATTTGATAGCGCGAAGACAGCAGGATGCGAACGACGGTCTTGAGGCTTTGGGGCCATGTATCCGGGTGCCCAAGCGGGGTGTCCTGCCAGCGCTGGGCTCGCATGAGTTTTCCCACTGCACCGCCGCCGTCGAGGAAGGCGGCGGTCGAGGCTGCCGTCTTTCGTTCTGATGCCATACCTTGAGATGACCTGGAGGAGCGGCGCTCCTGTTGCTGCGCAATAAGCAATTATTTAGATTTTTTTGAAGCGCGCAACCGGCAGGCTCCGCGATCACAATAGCACTACTGCAGTGCAGCAAGAAAAGGAAAATTACGCCGCGCGATGCCGGCGAGCTCGAACCCACGCACCGGCTAAAAGCACCAACGTGCCGGCCAGACAGAGATAGGCGAACAGATTGCCCACGGCAACGAACAGCGTGTGCCCTCCGGGCATTTTCGGTGCCGCCACCACGATACCGTCGGCGCCGCGCGGATGGCGATAAGGATCATCGGCGTAAGTCTTTTGCGTCACGCGGCCGTTCGGATCGATCAAGGCGGACACGCCCGAATTGACCGCGCGCACCATGCCGACGCGCAACTCCACACTGGCAAACACGGCGAGCGCGAGATGCTCCCAGGGCTCCGTGTCCGCGCCAAACCATGAATCGCTGGTCAAGTTGACCAGCAAGTCCGGATGCAACTGTCCGACACCGCGTATGTAACCCTGCAAGATATCCTCGTAACAAATGACCGGACCCAGGCGCCACGCTTCGCCATTCGGTGCCTGAAGCGGGATCACGCCGGGACCTTTGCCAGCGGTGAATCGTCCGGCGCCCGCCGGCAGAAGTTTTCGCAGCCAGGGAAATGTTTCGATGCCGGGCACGTACTCGCCAAATGCCAGGAGACGCACTTTGTCGTAATGGCCCGCGACCTTGCCATGGCGATCGAGCAGAATCGCCGAATTGAACGCATCCTCATGGGCTTCGTCGTACATCTCGGCGCCGATCAGCGTGGGCACGCTGAAGCCGCGGCGAACCATCGCCAGAGAATCCGCCGAGAAATCGGCGCTGAAATTCCGCGGCACGGCAACCGGAAAACTCCCTTCGCTCCACACCAGCAGCTGCGCGCCCTCGTGCTCGAGGCGGCGCGATTGCTCCTGCAGGGCGGTCAGCTGCCGCAGCGCCGCGTCGCGTGAAAATTCTCCGTCGATGGTGTAGGCAAAGTTAGGCTGCACCAGGCCCACCTCAAGGCGCGGTGCGCGCGCCGCGATGGCGTCGGTTTGACGCATGCGCACGGCGCCGAAGATGAGCGCGGCTCCCAGCAGCGCAACGGAGGCCATGGCCGGGTAGCGCGCGGCGCGCGGATCCAACCAAAGATCGTAAAGGGCGCCGTTGATCATCATCAGCAGCGCCGTGACGCCCAGCGGGCCTGTGAGTTCGCTCACCTGGATCACGAGCGGATTCCAGGCTTGGCTGATCCACTGGCCGCAAGGGAATAGTTGCGGCACCAGCAACTCGCAACTCACCATGGCGATGGGACCGAGTGCGGTCATCGGAACGCGGATGCGCCTGCGGATGGCGAGCACGGCAGCGGTGAAAAACAAGAAAATGATGGCGCGGGTCGCGCAGAAAAGCAGAAAGACCGCCGCCGCGCCGATCCAGGGGAAGTCGGCGAAGCGCCTCATGACATCGATCAGCCAGTAAAATCCGCCGGCGGTCTCCACGAGTCCGGCCCACCAGCCCAAAAAAAGTGCGCGGCGAAAACTTGGCGTGCGCTCTATCGCCAAGAACATCGGGACCGCCGCCACCCAGGCAAGGGCCGAGAAATCAAACGGCGTAACGGCAAGGAACCACAGGCAACCGCTCAGGGTGCTTAAAGTCAACGCACCGTAGAAATTCAAGTTTCGCATCGGACCTTTAGGTTAAGTGCAGTTCGCGGACGCCTATCATCTCGGGTATTCTGAGGCCCAATCATGCAAGAAAGATACGAACCCGCCGCCATTGAAGCGGAGGCACAGCACTATTGGGACCAACAGCATAGCTTCGAGGCCAAGGAAGACGACAGCCGCGAGAAATATTATTGCTTGTGCATGTTTCCCTATCCAAGCGGCCGCTTGCATATGGGACACGTGCGCAATTACACCATAGGCGATGCGCTGACGCGATTCATGCGCATGCATGGGCGCAGCGTGCTGCAGCCGATGGGATGGGACGCGTTCGGCTTGCCGGCCGAAAATGCCGCCATCGCGAATGGCGTTCCGCCGGCGAAATGGACTCTTGACAACATTGCTCACATGAAGGCGCAGCTGAAATCCCTGGGCTACGGGCTGGATTGGAAACGGGAGCTCACGACCTGCCGGCCCGAATATTACCGCTGGAATCAATGGCTCTTCCTACGCATGTTGGAAAAGGGCATCGCGTATCTGAAGACCGGCGTCGTCAATTGGGATCCAGTCGACAAGACGGTGCTCGCGAACGAGCAAGTCATCGACGGCAAGGGTTGGCGTACCGGCGCGATCATCGAGAAGCGCGAAATTCCCATGTACTACCTGAAGATCACGGCGTATGCCGAAGATCTGCTCGATGAATTGAGCCGCATGCCCGATTGGCCTGAACGAGTGCGGGTCATGCAGGCCAATTGGATCGGCCGCAGCGAGGGCGTGCGTCTCGGCTTTCCGCACGACGTCGGCGAGGGCGGCGCGCTGTGGGTGTTCACCACCCGCGCCGACACCATCATGGGCGCGACATTTTGCGCCGTGGCGGCGGAGCACCCGCTGGCTGAATTCGCCGCGCAGGAAAATCCCAAACTGGCGGCATTCATCGAGGAATGCAAGCGCGGTCCGGCGCTCGAAGCGGAACTGGCCACTCAGGAAAAAAAAGGCATGCCGACCGGCCTGCACGTGCGCCACCCCATCAGCGGCGAATCCGTACCCGTTTGGGTCGGCAACTATGTGCTGATGAGCTACGGCGACGGTGCGGTCATGGGCGTGCCGGCACACGATGAGCGGGATTTCGCGTTCGCCAAGAAATATGACCTGCCGATCAAGCAGGTGATCGAGTGCCCGGGACAGGCCTATTCTTTGACGGCGTGGCAGCCTTGGTATTCCGATCATGGCCGCTGTGTGAATTCCGGCCCGTATGATGGCCTCGGATATCAAGCCGCCGTCGATGCGGTCGCCCGGGACTTGCAGGCCGTCGGCCTGGGCGAGAAGCGAACGACCTGGCGGCTGCGCGACTGGGGAATCTCGCGGCAGCGCTACTGGGGTTGCCCGATTCCCATCATTCATTGCAAGGGCTGCGGTGCAGTGCCCGTGCCGGATGATCAATTGCCGGTGATCCTTCCCACGGACCTGGTGCCCGACGGCAGCGGCAATCCGCTCTTGAAGGATGAGCGATTTCTGAAGGTGAAGTGTCCCAAGTGCGGCGCGGAGGCGCGCCGCGAGACGGACACCATGGATACCTTCGTGGATTCGTCCTGGTATTTCCTGCGTTTCGCCTGCGCCGACAATAACCAGGCCATGCTGGACTATCGGGTCCAATACTGGCTGCCCGTCGATCAGTACATCGGCGGCATCGAACACGCCATCCTACACCTGCTCTACGCGCGTTTCTGGACCCGGTTCTTGCGGGACATGGGCGCGGTCTCCTTCAAGGAACCCTTCGCACGCTTGTTCACCCAGGGCATGGTGCTGAACGAGGTGTTCTTCCGCAAAACCGGCTCGGGACGGCTGCAATACTTCAATCCGGCCGACGTGACGGTGACTCAGGATAAGAGCGGCAAGGGCAGCGTCGCCATTCTGCGCGCCGACGGCCGGCAGGTTGAATCGGGCGGCGTGGTCACGATGTCCAAGTCCAAGAACAACGGCGTGGACCCGCAGGTGTTGGTCGACGAATTCGGCGCCGACACCGCGCGGCTGTTCATCATGTTTGCCGCCCCGCCCGAGCAAACCTTGGAATGGTCCGACGAAGGCGTGCAGGGCGCGTTTCGTTTCATCAAGCGGCTCTGGAAAGCGGTGTACGACCACGTTTCGCACGGTCCGGCGGCGCCGCTCGACAAGGCCGCGCTGAGCGAGGCGCAACGCGCGCTGCGCCGCCACTCGCATCAGACCCTCGCCAAGGTCACAGATGACATCGGCCGCCGCCGCACTTTCAATACCGCGATCGCCGCGGTCATGGAACTGTTGAATGCCGTGGCCAAGCATCCGCAAGCCGGCGCGCAGGATCGCGGCGTTACGCAGGAGGCATTGGAGATTGCGGTTCTGACGCTCTCGCCGATCATTCCGCATGTCACCCACGCGCTCTGGCTTGGCCTGGGGTTTGGCACCGCGCTGATCGACGAACCCTGGCGCGAGGTGGATGCGGAGGCACTGCAATCGGCCACGGTGCAGATGGTCGTACAGGTGAAGGGCAAGCTGCGGGCGCATATTACGGTTGCGGTCGGCGCGGATGAAGCCGCAGTGCGCGCCGCGGCGCTGGCCGATCCGAATGTTCAGAAATTCATCGGATCCTCGCCGCTGCGCAAGGTGATCATCGTGCCGGGCAAGCTCGTGAACATCGTGGTGTAATGCTGCGTGGCCAGGACCGGATATGTCGTTTTGATGGGCATCTGCGCGCTGTCCGCCTGCGGCTTCCGCCTGGCAGGCAGCGATCCGCTGCCCGCCGTCATGGCGCGGCCCTACCTGTCGCTGAAAGATCCGTACACCGACTTTTCGCGCGAATTCGAGCATCAGCTCAAGACCTCGGGGGCCACGCTGCAGTTCCACCGCGAAGGCGCCACGGCGACCGTTGATGTGACCAAGGACTCGGTCGAGCAGCGCACGCTCGCGGTCTCGGCTAAAAACATTCCCACCGAATACGAACTCACCTACACCGTGACCTTCAGCGTGCATGGCGGCGGCAAGGAGTTGCTCGCGCCGCAGACCATCAGCCTTTCAAAGGATTTCAGCTTCGACGAGACGCTGCAGCTTGCCAAGGAGCACGAAGCCGACATCCTGCGCCAGCAAATGGCGCGGGATCTGGTATCCATCACCATGCGCCGGCTCACGAGCTTGAAGTAACGCCGGCGCGCGCTCGCAACGTGCTCCTCGTCAACGGCATCGATCGACTCTCCCTGCAGCTACTCTTGGACCGCTATGGCTTGGCGCTGCAGTTGGTGGCGCCGGACGAAGTCATCCCCGGCTCCTACTGGGGCGAACGCGAGGCCGGGCTGATGGGATCCAAAATATTTGCCCGCCTCGATACGCCGCTGCATTCGGTGCTGCACGAGAGCGCTCACTTCATCTGCATGACGCCGGAGCGGCGTGCAGGCCTGCACACCGACGCGGGCGGCGATCACGCGGAGGAAAACGCCGTTTGCTATCTGCAAATCATTCTGGCCGATTTGCTGCCCAACGTGGGCCGGCAGCGAATGTGCCGCGACATGGACGCGTGGGGCTATACATTCCGCCTTGGCAGCGCGGCGGAATGGTTCGAGCGCGACGCCGACGATGCGCGCGACTGGCTGATCACGCACGGCATGCTCGATGAATCGGGCAGCCCCACCTATGCCTGTCGATAGCGGGAATCGTATGTCGCGCCGGAGCGTGCTCGCCGGGGTGAGCGCACTTTTCCTGGCTGGATGCGAGCGCCTGGCGTTTCTTGCCGCCAATGTGCCGGCGGCGTTCGGGTCGTATAAGCGGTACGCGAACATCGCGTTTGGGCCGCACCCGCAGCAGCGTCTGGATGTGTACGTGCCCGGCAGCCGCGCCCCGGCGCGCCGGCCCGTGATCGTATTCTGGCACGGAGGACGTTGGCGTTACGGCGACAAGTCAGACTATCGATTTGTCGGCGCCGCCCTGGCGGAAGCAGGCTATGTGGCGCTGGTGGCGAATTATCGCCACTATCCGGAAGTCAAAATGCCGGGATTCATGCAGGATGCGGCGCTCGCCACGCTCTTCGCCGCGGCGCATGCGGATGAGCATGGCGGCGATCGACAGCGTCTCTACCTGATGGGCCATTCGGCGGGTGCGCACCTCGCCGCGCTGTTGTCGCTGGATCCGCGCTATTTCGCGGCCGCCGGGCAAGCGCCGCCACTCATCGCCGGTGTCATCGGCTTGTCCGGACCGTACGATTTTTTACCGCTGCTCGAGCCCGAAGACCAAGACATGTTTGGTCCGCCGCCGCTCTATCCGCAGTCGCAGCCCATCAATTTCGTGCGCGCCGATGCGCCGCCCATGCTGTTGATGCAGGGCCTGAATGATGAGACGGTGAAGCCGAAGAATGCGCGCAATCTGGCAGCGGCGCTGCGGGCATTGGGCGTGCCGGTGACGCTGAAGCTATATGCCAAATGTTCGCATGCCGACACCGTGGCGGCACTCACCGCGCTGTTGCGCGGCAGGGCGCCGACGCTGATCGATGTCAAAGCTTTCGTCAGTCCGGGTGCGGAGGGCGCTGAAGCGCTGCTCTCTTAAGCCGCGTGGGCGGCGGCCGATGGCGCCATCGCGTACACGCGGCCGAAGCGATTGGCGAGGAAGGCCTTCAGACCGATCTCTTCCTGGCGAATCAGTCCGGACTGGGGAAGCTCACCGGCGCTCAGCATGTCGAGCACCGCGCAAATGCCGCCGGCGGTGGTGATCTGGATGGCGCTGCGCACTCTGCCGCCCATCGGGGCCGCGTAGATCTTGTTGGCGTAGGTCTCCTGCATGAGTTGACCCGCGCGCATGCCGCTCACGGTGACGAATACGATGACGACATCCTGCAGCGTAATGGGCACCGCATTTTCCAGGATGTCCTTGAGCAGCTCGCGCCGGTCGCGCAGCCGCAGATCATTCAACAGGGCCTTCATGATGGCGGCGTGGCCGGGATAGCGGATGGTGCGATAGTTCAGGTTGCGCACCTTGCCGGCCAGCGTTTCGCACAACGTGCCAAGTCCGCCTGAAGTGTTGAAGGCCTCGTACAAGATCCCGTCGAGCGAAAACTCTTCGAGCTCCTCCAGCGGCTGCGTCTCGCGCAGCTGGCCGTTGACGATGGCTTCGCATGGTTCGCAATACTCGTTGATGACCCCGTCCGTGCTCCAGGTCAGATTGTAGTTGAGCGCGTTGGAGGGAAATTCCGGCAGCGCGCCGACTCGCATGCGCACATCGTTGAGCTCATCGAATCGCGACGCGAGTTCGGACGCGACGATGGTGATGAAACCCGGCGCCAGGCCGCATTGCGGGATGAAGGCGGTGCGCGCGCCCGCGCTCAACTGCTTGACCGCCCGGGTGCTGGCGACATCCTCGGTCAGATCCAGGTAATGAGCGCCGCCGCTCTTGGCAGCTTCGGCGATCAGCCGGGTCGCGTGGTAGGGGGCGGCAGACAGGACCGCAAATTTACCCGTCAGCAATTTGCGCAGGGCATCCCCTTGCGTGATGTCCATGGCGGTTTTGTCGACCGGCGCGGAAGTCTCGAGCCGATCCAACTGCGCCTGCGAGCGGTCGACCACGGTCACGGCGTAGTCGCCGCAACTGCCCAAGAACTCCGCAATCATGGAGCCGATTTTGCCTGCGCCTACGATGACAATGTCTTTCATGCCGCCTCCCTTGGGGCCGTCATTTTTGCCTGATCCCATGGCAGATGGTAGGGTTGTTTTAGTCATTTTTAAGGTATCATCCTACATAAAGAAAGGATAAAGCTGCGAATTGCCATGGATTCCATCGATGAGAAGCTGTTGTCGGCGCTGCGGGAGAATGGCCGCGCCTCGACCGCGATGCTGGCCAGGCTGGTAGGGCGCTCGCGCACCAGCGTTCAGAGCCGAATCGAGCGGCTGGAGAAGCAGGGCATCATCACCGGCTACGGGGTTCGGCTGGCGCCGGAACACGGAACGGGTGCGGTGCGTGCGCACGTCATGATCAAAGTGGGTCCGAAGGAAACCCGCGCCGTGACCGCCGCCTTGCGTGAGATATCCCAGGTACGGCTGCTGCACTCCGTCAGCGGCGACGTGGACATGATTGCGGTGGCGGTTGCGGCTTCGGTGGCTGAAATGGATCAAGTCATCGATCAAATCGGCGCGCTCGACGGCGTGGAGCGCACGAACTCGTCAATCATTCTGTCGACCAAGTTCGAGCGGTGAAGGGATTGAGCGACGCTTCCAACGGTAACGGCAATCGCAATTCCCCGCTTCACGTGTTGTTGCCGACCATGGGCAGCGCGGGCGATGTGCATCCCTTCATCGCGCTCGGTGCGGCGCTTCAGGCTCGCGGTCATCGGGCGACGATTCTGACCAATCCGATCTTCCAGGCGCTGATCGAGGCTCAGGGCATCGGATTCATTGCAGTCGGCAGCGCCGCGGAGGCCAACGCAGCCATCGCCAATCCTGAACTGTGGCATCTGCGCAAGGGCTTCAAGGTCATTGCCCAGGTGATCGTGCCGGCGATCGCGGAAGTTTATCGACTGATCGAGAAACACGCGGATTCCCGCACCGTGGTGGCATTCTCGAGTTTGGCGTTCGGCGCCCGCGTCGCACAGGAAAAGCTGGGTGTGCCGAGCGCTTCGGTGCATTTGCAACCCAGCGTTATCCGCACGTTCGCCGATCAAGGAATGATGGGCAATATCCGGCTCTCGGCATCGCGGCCGAGATGGTTCAAGCAGGGATTGTTTCGCGTCATCGACGCCGTGATTCTCGATCGCCGTCTCAAGGCTCCGTTAAACCAGCTTCGCGCGAGGCTCGGCCTGGCGCCCGTCGATCGCGTGATGCACCGCTGGATGCACTCGCCCGAATTGGTAATCGCATTCTTTCCCGATTGGTTCGCGGCGCCGCAGCCGGACTGGCCGGCCAATACCCACGCGGTCGGATTTCCTTTGTGGGACGCGGATGGCGAAGCGGCGCCTCTCGCCGAGGCCGAGGAATTCTTGAGCGCGGGTCCGGCGCCCATCGTGTTCACACCCGGATCGGCAGGGTCGACGATGCAGCGATTTTTCAGGGAATCGGTCCGGGCGGCGCGGCATTTGGGTCTGCGCGCCATGCTGGTGACCAATTATAAGGACCAGGTTCCGCCGAACCTTCCGCCCAGCATCAAAGTCTTCGGCTATCTGCCTTTCAGCCAGGTGCTGCCGAGGACAGCGCTGCTGGTTTATCACGGCGGTGTCGGCACCCTGGCGCAGGGAATCAAGGCGCGCATTCCACAACTGGTGGTGCCCCATGGCTATGATCAATTCGACAGCGGCTGGCGGATTGAACAGCTTCGATTGGGAAGGAGCATTCCGCAGAGCCGCTATCGGGCGGCCCGCGTGGTGCGCGCGATCGAGAGCATTCTGGGCGACGACACGGCGGCGCAGCGGCGCGCGGATTACGCCGCGCGTATCGATTCCATGGATGCGGTTGCCCGCGCCTGCAGATTGATCGAGGGGCTGGCGCCGGGAAACTAACCAGCACGGCCACGGCGCGCGGCCCGCTCAAGGGGCGGTGTTATTCGCATTGGGTTCCCGCGTCTGCGGATCGCGCATGCGATCGAACAGATCGCCGCGCACCGGAATCTTGCCGATACCGCACATGGGAAATGGAATCATCCCGTACATCACGATGAAGCATCGATCGTTGATCCAAAGAATCGAGCCGCCGCCCTCCATCGCTTCAACACGATGCGTATGGGCGTGGTCCCAGCCAAACTCAGCCGCAGGCGCTTGGTCCGGGCCGAGACCCCCATCGAAATCCGCGCCGGGAGCATGTTTATCCAAGGCGCGGGGCTGCGGCGCCAGGGTCGACTCCGCCCGCTGCCTGGCCGTGAGCGCCGCTTCGGCGTTCCAATCGACGGTTGCGGGCGTTTGCTCGGCCGGCGGCGGTTCGGCCGGGGTTGGAATCACGATCAGCTGGGTGTCATGCGCCGGGAGCGGCTTCTTGCGCTGCAAGCTGGGCGGCGGCGGCGCCTCCTCGGCCGATTGCAGGTGCGCGGGAAGCGGCAAAAACACCAGCGATTCCTCAATGCGCAGATCGAGATGCGTCTGCCAACGCGATGCCATCAGCAATAGCGCGACATGGAGCGCGGCGATGAGAGCGAAGATGATGGGCCGAAGCAGCGGCGGCCCGGCTGTTTGCGGCGGCTCATACATGCGGGTTGCGTAGGCGGCCACAGTTAGCTCACATGCAGCGCTGTTACGCGCTGCCGCCGCCTCGCGCGCAGAAACGGCAGCAGCACCGGCGCCGCCGTGCTGCCGGCGCGCAGGAGTATCGCTCCCAGGCGGTCAGTGCCAATGCCGATGCCGGCGCCCATCGAAGGCGCGTCAGGCGGAAGCGAGACGGAGAAATTGGTCAGTGCGCCGACGAAGCATACCGCGGCGATGCCGATGCAGGGCCAGATCGACGCCTCGCGGCGGTGCGCCGCCATGATGGCGAGCAATGCGGCAACTCCGCAGGGCAGGAGCCACAGAAGATAAATGCTGCCGTAGGTGCCGATCCATTGAATCACGGGCGAAGCGGCGCCCAATAAATCGCCATGGGCTTTGCGCCACTCCACCAGCGAGACCAACGCCAAAAGCGAGCCAACGAATACAATCGCAAATGAGAACAGCGGGGCGATGGCAAAGGCGATGCCTGGGCGGCGATGCGCGAAGCAGCGCAATTCCGGGCGCGCCAACAGAGTCGCAACCAATTGTTGCTCCGAACCCAGGCGCGCGCCGGCGGCAAGCTGTGCATCGGAGAAACTGTCGCCGAGCCCCAGGCGCTCGGCAATGACATCGGCCTGATGCTCGGCGAACTCGCGCAAAATTCTGCGCGCGCGTCGCGGAGCGATTCCCGCTTCGATCAGTTGTTCGCGCGCGTACGATCGCTGCCTACGCATAGCGGGCATCCAGAAGCGCGGCGTCCACGCCGCCGGAAATGCGGCGCCACTCCTGGGTTATCTTGTTGAGGTGCCGCAGCCCTGCCCGCGTCAGCGCGTAATAAACCCGGGTGCGGCCGTTGACGGTGCAGCGGCGCGCCTTGAGCCAGCCGCGCCGTTCCAGCGAATGCAACACCGGATACAGAACCCCTTCGCCCACAGAGATCGCCTGGCGCGTCGTGGTACGTATCGCCCGCGCCAATTCGTAGCCGTACATCTGGCGTTCCGACAACAAGCGCAGCAGCAGCAGCTCCGAGATGCCCGACATGAGCGATGAACTCGCTTGCATTGGTGTTCCTCCCCATACCTCGGCGGACGAGGTATTAGTGTGATAACAGACGCGGGAGATAAGTTCCAGAGCAGGAGGGGGAAGAATCGAGACTGGAGAAAAAACGGCGTGGATTTTGAGGCCACGCCGCTAGGAATTCGCACCAGCGGGGGAGTTGGCTGGGTTGCCGGCGCGAGGTTCTCTTAAACTTCGAGATCCATCCTGCCAAAAACCCCCAGGAGAGAAACGTACATGTTGTATGGGACGATTAAATTTTAATCATTTGTCATAATACACAATTCGTGCTATTGCAACATAAGACATTGATATTATTAGGATAACTACCGCGCGCGTCCTCATGCGGCAAGCCTAATAGCGCCCCAATAACCGTCGATCAGGACCTTAGGCGCCGAAGTTCTAGTCGCACGCCGAGTCAGGTCGCGGGCGAGGCCGCAGCGCGGGGTTGCCGGATACGACGCACGATCCAATAAGCGAGCACGGCGACGATGAGCGTAATGCAGCTGGCGTTGAAGTCCTGGCGCTGGCCGGGGGTGAAGGCCATCGCGGCCAACACCGCGAGCATGCAGGCGATGGTGGCGTAGCTCAGATAAGGGAATAGCCACATGCGGACCGCGGGCGGCGCCTCGCCGCTGCGTTCGCGCCGCCGGCGAAGGGCAATTTGCGCACCGGCCGTAATCATGTAGACAAACACCATGAGCGTACCCGAGGAACTCAACAAAAAGTCGAATACCCTTTGCGCACCTTGGGTTGCCGCAATGATGCCGAGAAATCCGGCCGCCGCGCCGATCAACACCGAGACCACCGGCACGCGGCGCTTATTCAACCTGACCAACGCCTGAGGGGCATCGCCCCGCTCAGCCAGGATGAACAGCACCCGCGAACTGACATAGAAGGCCGAATTCAAGCAGGACAGAACCGCCGTGAGGATGATGACGCTCATGATGATGCTTGCCCCCGGCACGTGCATCGTGTTGAGCGCCAAGGTAAACGGCGACTCGCCGGAGCGCACCGTATTCCAGGGAACCACCGAGACGATCAAGAAAACCGACACAACGTAGAAAATCAGAATGCGCCATATCACCGTCGAGGTCATTTTGGCGATGGCGCGGCCTGGTTGCGCCGATTCCGCCGCCGCCACCGTCGTGATCTCGGCGCCGGTCATGGCGAAGAACACCGTCGGCGCCGCCCCGATCACGGCAATCCAGCCGTTCGGTGTGAAGCCGCCATAGTTAACGAGATTGGCAAAGGACGGACCCGACGGCGAAGTCCAGCCGAACGCGAAAGAAGCCGCAATGACCACGAATACCAGGATCGCCGCGACCTTGATCGAGGCAAACCAGAATTCAAACTCGGCATAGGACCGGGCCGACATGAGGTTGACGCCCGTCATGATGGTCATCAAGCCGAGGCCGATCTGCAGCTGAGAGTAGGAAGGCATCCAGACTTGCAGAATCTTCGCGCCCGCAATGGCCTCCACCGGTACGACCAGCACCCAGAAATACCAATACAGCCAGCCCACCACGAAGCCCGCGCCCTCGCCCAAGCCTGCGCGCGCGAACTCGGTGAATGAACGCACGTTGGGCAGGGCCGTGGCCATCTCGCCCAACATGCGCATCACCATGAGAATCAGCACGCCGGTGATTGCGTAGCTGATGAAGATCGCCGGGCCGGCTGCCTTGATGGAGGTGCTGCTGCCGACAAACAGTCCGGCACCGATGATCCCGCCAATCGAGATCATCGCCAGGTGACGGCCCTTGAGCGATCGGCTGAGCTGGCGAGTCGGGTCTGACTGATCGGAAATGATTGGCTGAGTCATTAAGCGGCCCCCGGAGAAACCAGCCCTATATTACGCAACTTACGACGAGTCATGCGCCGCATCTACAAGCCGCGCAGGAACTCGATCAGAGCCTTGTTGACTTCACCGGCGCGCTCCTGCTGCGTCCAATGCCCGCAGCCCGGCAGCATGATGGTGCCGCGCAGTTGCGGGATATAGCGCGCCAAATCGGCGATCACTTCTTTCATGCGAGGGAAGGACACCACCAGATCCAGCTCGCCCGCCATGTAGAGCGCGGGCACCGTCACCGATGCCCCGGCATACGGTGCCATCAATTCCCAATTGCGATCGATGTTGCGGTACCAATTGAGGCCGCCGCGAAATCCGGAGTGCTTGAATTGCTGCACATAGAAGTCCAGATCCGCGTCCGTGAGCCAGGCGGGCAACGTTTCGGGGCTTGGCATCCGCGTGAGGAATCCGCCGGCGCGCGGCACCATGCCGACTGCCGCGCCCGGGCCTCCCGGATTGCGCCGCGGCACATCGCCCGATCCTGAATACAATATCTTGCGCAACGAAATCCCTGGATCCGCCTCGAGTTCCGCTTCCGCGACGCCCGGTGTTTGAAAGTACAATTGATAAAAACTGGCCTCGGCGTTCTGCGGCATCACGGTGGTCGGTGCGATGCTGCCCCGGGGCCGATACGGAACGCTGAGTCCCACGACTGCTCGGAATCGATCCGGGCGCAGCAGCGCCGCATGCCATGCGACCGGCGCACCCCAGTCATGTCCGACCACCACGGCCGTCCTTTCGCCGAGCGCATCGAGCACGCTCACCATGTCTCCGACCAGGTGAAACAGCGTGTAGCGCTCGATCTCGGCCGGGCGATCCGTCAGGCCGTAACCACGCATGTCGGGCGCAACGGCGTGAAACCCTGCGGCCGCCAGGGCGGATAACTGATGGCGCCATGAATACCAAGACTCCGGGAATCCATGACAGAGCAGCACCAGCGGTCCGCTGCCCTGCTCGGCGACATGGATGCGGATGCCGTTGGCTTCGAGGCTGCGGTGCGTTGGCTCGCTCATGCCGACAGCGTATCAGGGATGCGGCGCATGGTCCTTCAGCGCAGCAAGCCTGGCTTCCATTTCAGCGCCGAAATAGGCCTGCGGCCTGGACGCGTCGACGCGCTCACGGCGCTCGCGCAGGGCGATGGCTGATTTTGCCTTGTCGAAGGCATCGCGCAGCGAGCGCGCCTCCGGCAGCGCATCGCGGAAGAACGCTTCGCCGAAGTAGGTCAGATCGCGGTCGTTCGAACAGCCAAACGAGGTGCGGTCGGCGGCGGCCGCGGTGATCACAATGGTGCGCGGATCCTTCAACGCATCGATGAAACCTCCCGCATAGCAGGCGGATATGATGATCACGCGCCACTTGATGCCCGAATCATTCAGCGCCTCGGCAAGATCCTCATCCGTCATGTCATTGAGCGGCAGGTCCGAGTTGGAAACCGCAATCGCCGGCTCACTCGAACCGTGCGAGGAAATGACCAGAAACAATATGTCGCTGCCCAAGTTCATACGGTCGGCGAGACCCCGGAGCGCGTACTTCAATCCCGAGACGCTCGCCAGGGGCGCGCGCTCCAGGTCGCGCTGATCGTTGATCAGCGAGAGTGCGCGGTTCTCCATGCCGTAGCGTTCCGACAGCACGCGCGACGCCAGCCCGATTTCCTGCGCGAACACTTTTTGTTCGCCGACTCCGGCGAATCCCAGAAAGAATGCCTTCGGGTTGGACGAAGCGTCGGAATGGATGGCCGCGAGCGCTTGATCGATGCGCTTGGATTGCTCGAAGAGCAACGCTTCCGCGTCGGCTTGCGAATCGCCGCCGTCCGCCGCCTCGGCAACCTCCGGCGCCGCCCAAACATCCGGAATCACCTCGAGCGCGTCGGTGAGCCATAGGAATGCCATGAGAAAGAGGATGCCGCCGAATACGGCGCGGCGCTGCCACCCGCCCGTGAAGGCGCGCAGGCCGCGAACCAGGAAGATAAATGAGTGAATCAACACGACAAAGGCCGCGACTCGCCAATCAAGGCTGAAAAAGGGCACGGCGAGCGCTGCGAGCAACAGGGGCAGCGGCACCAATCCCAGCGACAACAACAATGCCTGTGCAAAAGCAGGCTTGGGGGTTGACAGGCTGCGAAGCAGTGCCGCCAACGCCAGTATTGCCAGCGCATACCAGGGAAGCAGCGGCACTCCGGCGATGAGAAATTGCGGATCCGGCAGCGCTTCGCACCAATCAATTGCCACCCACAGCAATAGCCAGATAAAACTCAAGCCAATCAGGACGCCTTTTGCAACGCCGAAGTTGGCTGTACCTCTTCTCAATGTCCACAATTGCAGAAGGCCAATCACGGATTGCCGTGGATTCGCGGCCGCCACCGCCGCAGCGGCCGCCGCAGTTGTAGGTGTTGGGATAGGTGCAGATGTAGCCGGAGCGGGGTCCGGCGGCTGATTCAGGGACTCAATGTCATCCATGGCTTAAGATCATAACTTGCAAGTGCTGATCGGAGGTCAACAATGAGCGTCTATAGATTGGGAGAGCATGCGCCGGCGCTGGCGGAGAACGCCTATGTCGCGCCGAATGCCGCCGTGATCGGCAAAGTCGTCCTCGCGGCGCACGCCACGGTCTGGTTTGGCGCCACCCTGCGAGGCGACAACGAAATCATCAGCATCGGCGCCGGCAGCAACGTGCAGGATTGCGCGGTGTTGCACACTGACCCAGGGTTTCCGCTCAGCGTGGGAGCCGACGTATCGATCGGACACCAGGCGATGATGCATGGCTGCACCATCGGCGAGGGCACGTTGATCGGCATTCAGGCGATCGTGTTGAACGGCGCCGTCATCGGCAAGGGATGTCTGGTCGGTGCGGGTGCGCTCATCACGGAGCGCAAGGTTTTTGAGGACGGCAGTTTGATTTTGGGCGCCCCCGCCAAGGTCGTGCGTCAGCTGAGCGCGGAAGAGCGGGGAAATTTGCTCAAGGTCGCGGCGAACTACGCCGAGCGCGGTGCGTATTACCGCAATCAATTGCACGCTGTTTGAGGCGGGGCTGGTATTCTTCTTCCCCCACGTGAATCGCTCATAAAAGGAGAAGCGAATGGCCGACGACCCGAACCTTCAGTTCAGCAGGCGTAATTTTGTGCATGGGGCTGTTTCCGGCGCCGCCCTCGCAGCCATGCCGATGGGGGTCTTTGCCGCCGCCTCAAAGGACGCCGACAAAGCGGCCGTGCTGGCGCAGATTCCCAAAATGCATGCCGCGAACATCAAGCGGCTGCAGGAGTGGATTGCGCTGCCCTCGATCGCCGCGGAAAACAGGAACTATCCGCAGGGTCCGGAGCATATGGCGAAGCTCGCACAAGAGGCGGGCTTCAGCGGCGTGAAACTCATCCCGACTTCGGGCAAACCCGGCGTATTCGGCAAGATCGATGCCGGCGCACGCACGACCATGGCGATTTATTTCATGTACGACGTAAAGCAATTCGTGCCGGAGGAGTGGAGTTCGCCGCCGCTCGAAGCGCGTTTGGTACAAAAGGAAGGACTGGGCACGGTCTGCATGGGGCGCGGCGCCGTCAATCAAAAAGGGCCGGAAAATTCCTTCCTCAGCGCCTTGATGGCCTTCAAGGCCGCGGGCCGGCAATTGCCGGTCAATCTGGTCCTGGTCTGCGAGGGAGAGGAAGAGATTGCGTCGCCGCATTTCCAGGAAGTCGTGAGAAATCCCGAGGTCATGGCCGAGCTGAAGAAGTGCGTGGGCGTCTTCATGCCCGAAGCCGGCCAGGATCGCGACGGCGGCGTTCAAGTTTCCCTGGGTGCGAAGGGCGTGGTCGAGCTGGAATTGATTTCAAGCGGTGAAAAATGGGGCCGCGGGCCCGCTCATGATGTGCATTCGAGCCTCGAGGCGCAGGTGGATTCCCCGACCTGGCATCTCGTCCAGGCGCTGAACACGCTGGTGGAGAAAGACGGACACACTCCCGCGGTCGAAGGATTCTATGAAAAGGCGAAACCCTTGAGCGCCGCGCAAGAACAGATGATCAGGGAGCATGCCGCCAAGACCGCGGAAAGCACCGTGAAGAAGGCGCTCGGTGTGCAGCACTGGATCCATGATAAAAATTGGGTGGATTCGCTGATGCTATTGGAATCGCGTCCGACCATCAATATTGAGGGATTGGTGGCCGGCTATACGGGTCCCGGCGGCAAGACCGTGCTGCCGCACAAGGCCGTGGCGAAAATCGACATGCGTCTCGTGCCGGACATGACGGCGGCCGACACCCTGGAGAAGCTGAAGGCGCACCTGGCCAAACACGGTTTCGGCGACATCGAAGTGAACATGAGCGGCGGCTACAACCCGACGCAAACGGATCCGGACAGCAAATTGATCAAGACTCAGCTCGCGATCTATCGCAAGCTCGGACTCGATCCGCAGCTCTGGCCGCGCTCGGCGGGATCCTGGCCGGGGTATGTCTTTACCGATGCCCCCTTGAGCCTGGCGGCGGGCCACTTTGGCCTCGGCCACGGCACCGGCGCGCATGCGCCGGATGAATACTATTTGATCGAATCGACCAATCCAAAAATTCAGGGTCTGGACGGAGCCGTCGCTTCTTTCGTGGAATATTTGTACGCGCTGGGTTGAGGACGGCGTTGCGCCGCCTACCAGCGGCGCAACGCACCGCTGCGAAGCAGCACGAGGAAGCCGATCAGCATCGAGACCGCCCATCCCGCAGGCGTAATGATGAGCGCACCGTAGGACTGCGACCGCTCGGCGGCGATGTGCGCCACGCTGGCCGTGGTCGCCAGTACCGAGGGCATGAACCATGCCGCGAGAACGCACAGGAACACGACCGCCGCGATGCGCCGCATGCTTTGTGCGCGGCGCGCGCGCTGCATTCCCGCCAGAAAGCACTGCATGAACTCGGCGCTCGGCAAGCTTTCGTGCGCCTCTGCAAACAGGCCCACCAGCCGGTCATCGATTTCATTCGACATGCGCATCACCGTAAGCTTGGAGCAGCTCGCGCAGTCGCGCGGAGCCGCGTGTGATATGGGATTTCACCGTTCCCAAGGGAAATGAGGTGGTCTGGCTGATCTCGCCATGACTCATACCTTCATTATAGGCGAGCACGATGCACAGGCGCACGTCGTGCGGAATCTGTGCCAGTGCCGCGTCGAGGTCCAACTGACGGGACAGGGTCGAAACCGGATGTTCGGCGCGCAAATCTTCTTCCAGCGCCACTTCCAGCCTTGAGTTGCGTGCATGCTGCAGCCAGAAGTTCACTGCGATTTTGCGCAACCAGCCGCCGAATGCGCCGGGCGATTTGAGATGCCGAATCGACTGCCAGCCGTGGACGAAGGTCTGCTGCGCAAGATCATCCGCCAGCGGCGCATCGCGCGTCAGCCGCCGCAATAGATTTCTTATCGCGTCCTGTCTGCGACGCACCAATTCGGCGTACGCCGCATCGTCTCCATGCATCGCCAGTAGCACGATTGAGATCTCGTTTGCCGCGGCCAACGCGCCGGCCGGCAACGCTTTGGTCACGGCGCCGACTTGCCCAGGAGCTCCCGCTCGCGAGCATCGGCCACAACCTTGGCACCGACGAGCAGGCCAATGCCGATGCAAAATGTCACGACGCCGCCGGCCATGATCGGAAACAGGGCCACCGGCGCGATCCGGGCGATAAAGAAGGACATCAAAAATACGCCGATACCAACGGCGGTGACAATGATTCCAGCCAGCTTGATGTCGGTGGGATCGGTGCGCTCAACGACTGCGTTGGGCGATATCAATTTGGTAACGACGGCCGGATCGAGCGCCTGGCCCTTCTCGATGAGGGTGCGCAGCAGGTCGACGTTCAAACGCCGTTTCTGATAGTCGGCAATGATTCCCGCGACGCAGATCGCGCCAATGAACATCCAGAAAGCCACGCCGACCAGGTATGCACCGAAGCCGATAGACATTGGTTTCTCCTCAAGAACTGTGATTGGTGCACATAAGATGCATCTCACCGTTCATTTGGATGCAGCCGCAGCGAGAATCTTATGAGGCTGGCGTCTTGTCCCGAGTTGTCGGTGGCTTTTCCGCGGGCTTGGCCGGCGGATCCGCCTTCTTCTCGCCCTTGACGGCCGCCTTGGCCCTCGCAGCGCCTTTTTTGGCAGTCGCCGCGACTTCCTGGGCGCCTTCCTTGGAGGCCGCCGCCACTTCATGGGCGACCGCCCTGGCCGTCTCAGCCACCTGTTTCGCCCCGGCCTTGGCGGCTGCGGCGACCGCTTTGGCATCGTGCTTCACGGTTTCGCTTACTGCTTTGGCTTGATCTCTTGCAAGGGACGGGTCAGCGGGCGGGTCGTCCGCGGCATGCACGGTCAGCAGGGGCAACAGCGCCACGCTGAACGCGGCAGCGAGCAGACGAGTTTTCATGAGTATTCAGCAGCGCTAGTCAAAAACATTCCCATATTTTTCCCGCAGCAGCGTCTTTTGCACCTTGCCGGTGCCGCCGACGGGCAGGGATTCCAAGAAAATAACGTCCTCGGGCACCCACCACTTTGCCATGCGCGCGGCGAGAAAGCCGAGAATGTCAGCGGATTCGAGGCTGTGGCCGGGCTTGCAAACGACGAAGAGCAGGGGCCGTTCCTGCCATTTGGGATGCTTGACGCCGATGACGGCCGCGGCCGCCACGGCAGGGTGCGCGATGGCGGTATTCTCCAAATCGATCGAGCTGATCCACTCGCCGCCCGTCTTGATCAGATCCTTGGCGCGGTCGCGTATCTGCAGTACGCCGTTGGGATCAATGGTTGCGATATCGCCGGTGGGAAACCAACCGTCGCGCAGCGGCGATACGGCATTTTTGAAATAGGCGCTGACGATCCACTGCCCCCGCACCATGAGCTCGCCTTGGGATTTGCCGTCGCGAGGCAAGGTCGTGCCGTCTTCCGCGACGACTTTGATGTCGATGCCGAACACGGTCTTGCCGCAATTGGCGGCAGCCGCATGGCGCTGCGCCGGCGTCCACTGCAGCTGTTCCCTGGTCAAGCAGCTGATGGTCGCCGCCGCCGTGGTTTCGGTCATTCCCCAGCCCTGCCTGACTTCAATGCCGAAGCGCTCGTCGAACTTTGCGATCAGGGCGAGCGGCACGGCGGAGCCGCCCGAGAGCACCCGCTGCAGGCTGGAGAATTTCAAGTTGTTCTGTTCGGCGTATTGCAGCAGCGCCAGCCACACAGTCGGCACGCCCGCGCTCACCGTCACTTGCTCGTTTTCCATCATTTCGTACAGGCCGGGACCGTCCAGGCGCGGGCCGGGCAACGCCAATTTCGCGCCGCCGATGAGACACCCATACGGCGCGCACCAACCATTGATGTGAAACATCGGCACCACCGGCAGCATGCATTCCCGAGGAGACAATCCCAGCATTCCGGGCATGCAGATGGTCATGGCGTCGAGGACGATCGCGCGATGCGAATACAACGCCCCCTTGGGATTGCCCGTGGTGCCGGAGGTGTAGCAGATGGCGGCACTCGAGCGTTCATCGAACTGCGGCCACTCGAACTCCTCCTCCTGCGCCGCAATCAGCGTCTCGTAGCAATACACATCGGCAACTGTCTCGAACGCCGGCATGTTTTCCGCATCGGTCATGCAGATCCATGCCCCGATGTTCGGGCAGGCCGCGGCGATCTTTTCGATCAATGGCGCAAAAGTGCAATCGAAGAAGAAAGCCCGGTCTTCCGCATGATTGATGATGTAAATCAGCTGGTCGATATGCAGGCGCGGATTGCAGGTGTGGATGACCAGGCCGCTGCCCGACACGGCGTAATAAATCTCCACGTGACGGTGATTGTTCCAGGCGAGAGACCCGATCGCGGCGCCCGCCGGCAGCCCGAGGTCGGAGAGGGCGTTTGCCAGTCTTTTGACGCGTGCCGCGCATTCCGCAAAGGTGTAGCGAAATACCGGGCCGTGGGTCTCGCGCGAAACAATTTGCATCTCGCCGTGCTGCGCCTCGGCATGCTCGAGGATCGAGGAGATCAGCAGCGGCCGATCCATCATGAGTCCAGGCTGCAGCATCGTCATTTGTGCGCGGCGGCGCTTTGCTGCGCGCGGTAGGCGATCCAGCTTTGCTCAATCAGGTAAGCATGCACGTTGTCGGCATCCTTTTCGCTCAAAATATCGTTGAAGCGTTCCATGCCGGCCGGCGCCAGCACGCCGCGCAACAAAATGTCCTTGAATTCCATGTGGAGCCCGTCATTGAGCTTGCGAAGATCGGGCGTGGTGCTGGGACCGAGTTGATGGCAGCGCGTGCACTGCTCGATGAAAGTCACCTCGCCCGCGTCAATCTGCGCTCGAGTCGCCTTTTGCTCGGGCGGCTTCGGAAAGGGCGGATCGGTGCGCGCGGGCGGCATCGGTACGGCGCCGCCGCCCAATTTGAAGGCGATGATTCGATTGGTGTTCTGATATTTGAGGGCGGCGCTGCTGGGTGGAATGGGCGCAACCGTGATTGCGGTGCCGCCGTAGCCCACTTGAAGCGCAACATATTGCTCGCCGTTGATCGCGTAGGTCATCGGCGCGGCCATGATGTGGCTGCCGGTCTTCAAAACCTTGAGCACTTTGCCCGTGTCGGCCGCGTAGACCCACAACTCCCCGCTGCCGCGGCCCTGAAATACGAGATTTCCCGCGGTCGACATCACGCCGCCGTCATAGCCGCGGATTCCGGATGAGGTCTCGTGCTCCCACACCACCTTTCCTGCGAGCGGATCCCAGGCACGAATCAATTCCCGCACCGGCTTGACGTGGCGGGCGGCTTTGACGGCTTGCTCGTCCGGCACCGGACCGAACAGGCGGGTTGAATCCTTCGCGTCGTAGGTGTCGTCGGGAATGATTCCCTGCACCGTAAAGAACCCCTCGACATATTTCACCCTGGCGCCGTTGTGCAGCAGGTCAACCCAGATCGTGGGAACGTCGATCACGGGAATGTAGACCAACCGCGTGCGGGGGCTGTATGACATCGGATTCCAGGTGTGAGCGCCAAACCAGGAGGGGTAGGTGAGCTTGGCCGTGTTGTACCAATCGGACTGCGGGGTGGTCACGGGCCTGCCGGTTTTCATGTCCACGTGCGTCGCCCAATTCATGAACGCATAGTTCTTGGCCGACAGCAATTTCCCGCTCTTGCGATCCAGCACATAAAAGAACGCGTTCTTGGAGGCCTGCATGATGACCGCGCGGGGCTGACCGTCGATCGTGATGTCCGCCAGCACCATTTTTTGGACCGCATCGTAATCCCAGCTGTCATGCGGCGTTTCCTGGTAGTACCACGCCATGCGTCCCGTGGAGGCATCGAGCGCAATGATGCAGGTGGCGTAAAGGCTGTCGAGCGGCTTGGGCCCCAACTGGCGAAGATCATAAGGCGCCGCATTGGCGGTACCGAAGTACAGCAAGTTCAGCTTCGCATCGTAGGCAAAGCCGTCCCAGGCGGTCGCACCGCCTTTGAATTCAGGCTTACGGTGCGGATCCCAGGTTTTATCCGCTGCGGCCAGCTCCGGATTTTCGTAGGGCTGGCCGACAGCCGGCGGGACGGTGAAAAAACGCCATTTGAGCGCGCCGGATTCCAGATCGTAGGCGGATATGTAGCCGCGCACGGCGCCGTGGCCCATGTCGGCGCCGCTATTGCCGATGACAACCACGCTGCCGGCAATTTGCGGGGCGCCGGTGCTCGAATAGGGCAGCTTGCGATCGACGATGGTGTCGGCTTCCCACAACTTCTTGCCGGTCGCGGCGTCGAGCGCATGCAGGCGCCCGTCCACCGATGCGACGAAAACCTTGCCCTTCCACACGGCGACGCCACGATTGACGAGATCGCAGCAGGGATTTCTGCCCATGAAGGAATCGGCCTTGGGGTCGTAGCGCCACAGCTCCTTGCCGCTGGCCGCATCCACCGCGTAGACATAACCCCAGGTTCCGGAGGTGTACATGACGCCGTCGATGACCAGCGGCGTCGCCTCCTGGCCGCGCTGCGGCTCTCCCAGATCGTAGCTCCAGGCGAAACCCAACTGCTTGACGTTGCCGGCGTCGATTGCCGTCAAGGGCGAAAAGTAGCTGCCGTCCTTGTCGCGGCCGCCCGTGAACCAGTTCTGCGGCTCGGAGTCCGCGGCCTCGAGGCGCTGCGTATCCACATTTCCCGCACCGCCTGCCGCGGCCAGCCCAAGCCCCGGGCACCCCAGCCAGGCCAGCGCGGCGCCGCGCCAATATGATTTTGTCAGCAAGGTCGATCTCCCGAAGGGCCCCCAAGAGCTTAGCTAACATCGGGTTCGATGGGTACTTTCCGCACTTCAGGCGTAGGCTCGCGCCGACACAAGCTGGCAGCCGCGGGGAATTGTCGATCGTTTGGGACAGCCCTAGCATGCCCGCTTCAACTCTGAACAAGGAAAGCACATGCGCCAGCACTTTTTGAAACCGACATTACTTGCCTTAACGGCTCTTGCGATCACCGCACTGACCCCGGTCCTCTCGAGCGCTCAAGATCGACCGGACGATCGGCGCCCGGATGAGCATCACGTCATGAAGGCAGACGAGCATCGAGATGACCACCGCGACGACCGTAGCCGTGATGACAACAGGGGTGATGATCAGGTTCAGCGCTACCGGCACGACCATCCGCACTCCTCGGCGCGCTGCCACGACGGCTTTTTCACAACCACGCGCGATCGGAACCACGCCTGCACCAAGCACGGCGGGATCGACGTTTGGCTTTCCCTATAGGCTGATCGCGCCAAGGAAGCCGACCTCTCCAAGTAAGCGACCTGTCCGAGTAAGCTGAATTCTTGGCGTGTTCGAATTCACGGCCCGGAAGATTCCGGGCCGTGCCTCATTTGCTGTGCGGCTGTTCGCGCCCGTAAACTCGCGGCCATGGCAGTACTGTTAAGCACCGACGACTTCCGCCAGCTTGCCAAGCGCAGAATCCCCAAGGCGATTTTCGATTATGCCGACGGCGGCTCCTATGACGAGCGCACCATTCGGCGCAATGCCGCGGATCTGGACGCGATGAGTTTCCGGCAGCGGGTCATGGTCGATGTCTCGAAAATATCCCTTGCCACCTCGTTGCTCGGCACGCCGGCCTCGATGCCTCTGGCGATCGGTCCCACCGGCCTTGCGGGACTGTTTCATGCCGATGGTGAAATACTGGGCGCGCGGGCCGCCGCCGCCTGCGGCATTCCCTTCTGCCTGAGCACCATGTCGATCTGCTCGATCGAGGACGTGCGCGGGGCCACGCAGGAACCCTTCTGGTTTCAGCAGTACCTGATGAAAGATCGCGGCTTTAACCAAGAGCTGATCGACCGCGCCGCGGCCGCGCACTGTTCGGCGTTGATGCTGACGCTCGATTTGCAGGTCATCGGCGAACGTCGCCGCGATCCGCGCAACGGTTTGACCATCCCGCCGCAATTGACGCTGCGCAACGCCTGGGATGTCGCGACCAAGCCCACGTGGGCGCTGCAAGTGCTGTTCGGCAAGCGCCGCACGTTCGGCAACTTGGTTGGCCGGATCGGCGGCTCGAGCGGCATCAATACGCTGGCCGAGTGGATCGCAACTCAATTCGATGCGTCGGCGAATTGGCGCGATGTGGAATGGGTGCGCAGCCGCTGGCCGGGCAAGCTGATATTGAAGGGCGTGCTGGACGCCGAAGACGCGCGGCTGGCGGTCGCGACCGGGGCCGACGCGATTGTCGTTTCCAATCATGGCGGGCGGCAGCTGGACGGCGCCCCGTCATCGATCTCGGTGTTAAGCGAAATCGTCGCGGCCGTTGCCGGACGCTGCGAAGTTCTATTCGACGGCGGCGTGCGTTCCGGCCAGGACATCGCCAAGGGGCTCGCGCTCGGTGCGAAAGGCGCGCTGATCGGCAAGGCGTTCCTGTATGCCTTGTCGGCCGCGGGCGAAGCCGGCGTGATCAAAGCGCTCGAGATCATGCGCAATGAGCTGCGCGTGACCTTGGCGCTCACCGGGACCTCGAGCATTGATGCGGTGGGACCGCAGATTCTCAGATCATAGGCAGCTCGTGCGGCGCCGTGCCGAGGGGAAACGCGGCATCGATCTTGGCGATCTCGGCATCGCTGAGCTTCAGATTGTAGGTGCCGGCATTCTCGGTCACATGCGCCGAATCCGATGCTTTGGGTATGACAAAGACTTCCGGGAGACGCAGCAGAAAGCACAGCGCAACCTGCCGCGGCGTGGCGCCGTGTGAATCGGCAATCTCACGCAGCACCCGGCCGGCCTTCGATGTGCCCGCATAGATGCCGGGGGACTGGCCGAACGGCGTGTAGGCAACAACGGCGCTGCCGTGCCTGGCACACCAGGGCAGAACGGCGTGCTCGATCGCGCGTTCCTTCAGATGATAAAGAACCTGGTTGCAGGCTGGATGGCCGGGACCGGCGATGGCAGCTACCTCGGCCAAGTCCTGCGCGTCAAAATTGCTCACGCCCCACGCCAGGATCTTGCCCTGGCGCACCAATAGCTCGAATGCAGCAAGAGTTTCCTCGAGCGGCACGCTGCCGCGCCAATGAAGCAGGAAGCAGTCGAGCCGGTCGGTGCGCAGATGTGTCAGCGATTTCTCGCACGCGGCCAGGGTGCCGCTTTTCGACGCATGATTGGGAAGCACTTTGGAGACCAGGAACGCCTCGTCGCGCCGTCCCTCGACGGCCCTGCCGATGATTTTTTCCGACAGGCCGGAACCGTACATTTCCGCCGTATCGATATGCGTCAGCCCGAGGTCCAGCCCGCGGCGCAACGCCGCGATGGCGGCGTCGGCCGCCGAAGCGTCGATTTTCCATGTTCCCTGTCCGACGCTTGCGACCTGCCGTCGAGTGGTTCCGAACATACGCTTGGTGTTTTCAGCAGCCATGGGTTTGGAGTATTACAACAAACTGGCGCACAATCATCGCCCAACAGGGAGGTCTTGAACGTGTCGACGCCGACCGCGCCCGCAGACCGGCCGCCAGGGCTTCAGTGGGACTTTACGCGCGACGGAATTGCCAAAGGCGTGCGGTCTCTTGCCGTCTTTGGGGCACTCTATTTGCTGTTGGTGTTGCTCGGTCTGAAGCTGCACGAGAACACCGAGGCGCTGACCATCATATGGCCCTCCGCCGGCCTGCTGTTCATGGCCCTGTGGCTTGCGCCGCGCCGCAATTGGATTTGGATTTTAGGCGTACAGGTGGTCATCGAGCTGTCCGTCAGCGCGATTCGTCTCGAACACTTCAGCTTCGGGTTTTCCGTGCCGTTTATCATAGCCAACTCGATCGACGGCATGGTCGGAGCGTTCGTAGCCTCGCGGCTGATCGAGGCGCCAAGAGCTCCGCAGATGCGCAATGTGCTGCTGTTTTTCGCCTCGGTTGCCGTAGGCGCCGCGGCCAGCGCGCTCGTGGGTGCATTTGCCACCACCCACACGGTGGGCACCGCGCAGTACGTGAGCGAATTGCAGATCTGGTGGGCCGGCAATTGGCTGGGATCCCTGAGCATCGCGCCCATCGTCATGGGCTGGGCGGTGCGCTGGCACGCCCGCCAGCATTCCGCGCCGGCGGGTCCGGCGGTCGAAATGATGTTGATCGGGTTCGCGATGCTGGCCATGACCAGCTGGGTGTTTTCCGCGCCGCCGGGCGGCGTCACCACGATCCTGGATATGCCCTTCGTGCTGCTGGCCCTCGTGGTGGTCGCGGCATTTCGCATGCCGCCGCGCTGGTCCACCATCCTCGCCGCGTTGACCGCCGTTTTGGTGTCCTACTTCGCGAGCCGGGGATTGGGTCCCTTTGCAGGCGATCCGAATCCTTTCGTCCGGGTGGGCGCCGTGCAGCTGTATCTCGCGACCCTGGTCGTGATCAATTTCCTGCTCACCGTGGTGTTGCTCGAAAAAAGAAGCGCCTATCAGCTGCTTCGCACCAGCGATGAGCGCTACCGCAATTTCATTGAAAATAGTTCGGAGGCCGTGTGGCGCGTCGAGTTGTCCTCGCCGATGGATCCGCATCTGCCGGTGGACGATCAGATCGCGTGGCTGCAGACACATGCCTACGTCGCCGAGAGCAATCTGACCTATTTGCGCATGAACCGCGAAATGGGCTTGTCGGAGACTGAAGCGCGGCAGTGGCGCGCCGACATGCCGTGGTTTGCCATGTTCATCCAGCACCTGGGCGCCGCTTCGCATCAGGCCTATGCGATGGATGGAATCCAGTTCTCCGTGTCGGCCAACGCGCACGCACGCACCTACATCACCGGATTTCGCGGCGTAATCGAGCAGGGCTGCCTGGTGCGGGTGTGGGGCGTCGCACGCGATGTCACCGAGCTGGTCGATCTGAACGAGCGGCTGCGCCAGAATCAAGATCGCTTAAAGCTCTATGCGAGAGAGTTGGTGGGCGCCGAGGAGCGCGCGCGGCGCGCCACCGCGGTGGATCTGCACGATGGCATCGGCCAGCAGCTGGTGGGCTTGTCGATGACGCTGGACGCACTGGTGGCGCGTTCGCCGCCTGAAATCCGGCTGTTGCTGAGCGAAGCGACCAACACGGTGCGTGAGGTGCAGGCAATCGCGCAGCGGGTCATCGCCGATTTGAGTCCGCCGGGGTTGTACGAGCTGGGATTGGAGCCGGCGCTCAAGTGGCTCAGCGTCTATATGCGCAGCAAGGACAATCTGCAGGTGGATCTGAAAGTGACGGCGGACGATGCAACCATCGGCATCGATTTACGGGTGCTGGTGTTCAAGGTCATCCGCGAATTGCTGCGCAACGTCGTCAAGCATTCCGGCGTGCAGGTCGCATCCGTCACCATCACCCGCAGCCCGGATGAGCTGCGCGCCGTCGTCGAAGACCGCGGTTCGGGGTTTGAATGGCAGTTGAGCCTGTTTGAGCCGCGTGCGCACGGCTTCGGCTTATGGAGCGTGGCCGACCGGGTGCGGGACGCCGCGGGTGAAATGACGGTTGACACCGGCCCGGGCCGCGGTTGCCGTGTGACGGTGGTTTTCCCGCTGGGACCTGCAAGGCGTGCGGCCCGGCGGACCGATCCGGACGGCGATCTCAAGAATGCGACGGTACGTTCCGCGTCCGGACCCTAAATTTTTGCCAGATGCCGCGACATGCGCAGCGCCGCCTCGCGGCCTTGATAGTAGCCCTGGACGATTCCAAGCTGACCAAACCCCAGACGCGCGTAGAAGCTTCGCGCCGCATCGTTGTTCGTGCGCAATTCAAGATTGATGCGAAATACGCCGGCCTCGACGGCGGTCCGCGTGAGCCAGTCCATGAGCTGCGATCCCAAGCCCTGGCGGCGATGTTCCGGCGCGACCGCGAGCAGATTCAAGTGCGCGACGTCGTCGCCGAAATGCATGATGGCGAATGCCGCGATCCGCTGTTCGCGGCGTGCGACCACAACCGAGGATTCCGCTCCCGAAATAAAATGCTGCACGCGCGCCGGCGTCCATGACCAGCTCAATCCGGTTTCAATGAGGTCGCGCGACATTTCCGCGATTTCGCGCGCGTCCGTCGCGCGTGCCAGGCCGATGTAAGCCAGTTCAGACACGTGTTTCCCCTAGCGGCTGCGGTATCGATCGGTGGCGAGCACCAGCTCGTGAGTATTGCCGGCCTCGAATGCGGAATGGCCCGCATCGGGCACGATCCGCAGGTCCGCCTCCGGCCAGGCACGGTGCAAATCCCACGCGCTGATCGCGGGGCAAACGACGTCATAGCGGCCCTGCACGATGGTCGTGGGAATATATCGAATGCGCGGCACATCGTCGAGCAACTGGCTCTCGCTGCGCAAGAACCCGCGATTCACGAAGTAATGGCATTCGATTCGCGCGACGGACAGCGCAAACTGGTCCTCGCCCCATTTCTTGATGTTATCGAGGTTGCTGTGCAGAAAGCTGCAGGCGGCCTCCCACACGGACCAGGCGCGGGCCGCGGTCAAGGCGACGCGCTGATCCGTGCCGGTCAGGCGCTTGTGGTACGCGCTCAAGAAATCATCGCGTTCATCGAGCGGGATCGCGTCGCGATAGGCTTCCCAGGCATCGGGGAATATTTCGGACGCGCCGTGCTGATAAAACCAGCGGATTTCCGCATAGCGCAGCAGAAATATTCCGCGCAATACGATTTCGCTGACGCGCTCCGGATGCGCCTCGGAGTAGGCGAGCGCCAACGTGCTGCCCCATGATCCGCCGAACACCAGCCAGCGCTCAATGTTCAGATGCTTGCGCAAGCGCTCGATGTCGGCGACCAGGTGCCAGGTCGTGTTCTCGACCAGACTGGCGCTCGGACGGCTGCGGCCGCAGCCGCGCTGATCGAACACGACGATACGATAGTGGCGCGGGTCGAAGAACTGGCGCGCGCGTTTGTCCGATCCCGCGCCCAGGACCGCCGTGCAGGAAAACCGCGGGCTTTCCGGCGGGATTGCCGCTCTCCTCGTAGTAAATCTCGTGAATGTCCGAGACGCGCAGGTAGCCGTGCCGATACGGCTCGAGTGCCGGGTAAAGTTCGCGGCGCGGCGCGCTGCGCGGACTGGGGCGGGAAATTTCCCGCGCTTTCATGGCGCGCGTGGATTTGGCGGCGCTGATCGATGGCCTTTTTGCGGCCGGCTTTAGCGGAGGCGCGCGATTTGGCGCGCACAGCCTTTTTCTTCTTCATCACTGATCCTCTTTACTTAGTTTATGCTCGCGCCACCATCGGCCCGAGCGGCCGTCCGCCCAAAAGATGCACATGCAAGTGATACACCTCCTGGCCGCCATGTGCATTGCAATTGATGATCAGCCGGTAGCCGCTCTCAGCGATGCCTTGCTGCCGCGCAAGGTCGCGCGCCACCATGAACATGTGGCCGATCAGCGCTTCATCCTCGTCGGCGATATCATTGGCTGTGGGTATGGGTTTATTCGGGACTATGAGTATATGCACCGGCGCCGCGGGACGAATATCCAAAAACGCGATCACGCGCGGGTCACGGTAGAGCACGGTCGCCGGCAGGTCGCCGGCAATGATCTTCTCAAAAAGCGTAGGCATTTCATACGCCTCCGATGATTCCGGGGACCTTTAGACTATCAGGAACTGCCACGGGTGAAGGGCAGGAATGTGACCCCGTAATAGTAATGGGAACGATTCTCATGTAGAATTGCGTTCATGTTGGACGCACTCCCCATGCCCCTTGCCTCTTCGGTGAGCGCCGATATTCCGCTCGCGGACTTACCGCCGGGTGCGTCCGCACGCGTGGTTTCGGTCTCGGGGGCCGATTCCAAGGCACCGGCTGAGGTGGGCCGGCGCCTGGCTGAGTTGGGCTTTCTGCCCGGCGAGGCGGTGCGCATCGTGGCCCGAGGGTTGTTGGCGCGGGCGCCGATCGCCGTGCGTATCGGAACGGGCACTTTTGCGTTGCGACTTTTTGAGGCTGCCTGTATCCGCGTTTGTCCGGAGCAGCCGCAGCTCCCCTAAGGCTCTGGGGCGCCTGACTCCATGGACGTCGCGCGCAGCGTTCCGAGTCCTCTGATCGCCCTGGTTGGAAATCCCAACTGCGGCAAGACCGCGCTGTTCAATATTCTCACCGGCAGCCGCCAGAAAGTCGCCAACTACGCCGGCGTCACCGTCGAGCGCAAAGAGGGTTCGCTTCTCACTCCGTCAGGCGCGCGGATCCGTATCCTGGATTTACCGGGCGCCTACAGCCTCGATCCCGCTGACTCCCGATGAACAAGTCACGGCCGACGTGCTGCTGGGACGCCGCGCCGGCGAGAGCGCGCCGGACTTTGTCGTGTGCGTAACCGACGCGACCAACCTGCGCCAGAACTTGCGGTTGGTGTTGAGCCTGAAGCGCTTGGGGCTGCCGATGGTGGTGGCGCTCAACATGACCGACATCGCGCGCCGCAAGGGCATCGTCATCGATGTCGATCGCCTGGGACTGGAATTGGGAGTGCCGGTGGTCGAGACCGTCGGCGTCAAGACGACCGGCGTCAAAGCCCTGATCAAGGTGCTCGACTCAACGGCCATACCCGAGCGCGCAGGCTCGAGCTCTGCCTGGCAACCCTTGAGCAGAACGGATATCGAGCACGATCAAGCCGAGGTGCGCAGAATTCTGGGCTTGGTCGGCGCCGATCGCCTCGACGGCGTGACCTTGAGCGACCGGCTCGATGCATTGGTGCTGCACCCGGTGCTCGGGCCGGTGATTCTGGCGGTCATCCTGTTCCTGGTGTTTCAAGCGGTGTTTGCGTGGGCGCAGGTGCCCATGGATGAGATCAAACTCGGTGTCGCGACCTTCGGCAACTGGCTGGGAGCGGTGCTGCCCGGCAGCTCTGATCAAGGATTTGCTGATCAACGGCGTGCTGGCCGGTGTCGGCAGCGTGCTGGTGTTTCTGCCGCAAATCATCATCCTGTTCTTTTTCATCCTGGTGCTCGAGGACTCGGGCTATCTGCCGCGCGCCGCCTTCTCTGCTCGATCGCGTCATGGGCAGTGTCGGCTTGTCGGGACGCGCCTTCATTCCGTTGCTGTCGAGCTTTGCCTGCGCCATCCCCGGAATCATGGCGACGCGCACCATTCAGAATCCCCGCGATCGGCTGGCCACCATCATGATTGCGCCGCTGATGACCTGTTCCGCGCGCCTGCCGGTTTATGCATTGATCATCGGCGCCTTCATTCCACGGCGCAGCATCTGGGGCGGTCTGGAATTGCAGGGCGTCGTGCTGTTCGCGCTGTATGTCATCGGCGTCATCGAGCGCGATGGCTGTGGCATTCGTGCTCAAACGCTTCGGCAGGCGCGGCGGCTTTCAAGCGCTAATGCTCGAGTTGCCGGCGTATCACTGGCCGAATTTTCGCAATTTGGGCATCGGCCTATGGCAGCGCGTCGAAATTTTCATGAGCCGTGTCGGCACCATCATTCTTGCGCTGATGGTGATTCTGTGGGCCTTGAGTTCCTTTCCCGCGCCGCCGCCGGGTGCGACGGGTCCGGCGATTCAGTACAGCATTGCCGGGCATTTGGGCGCCTGGCTCGCGGTGCTGTTCAAGCCCATCGGCTTCAATTGGCAGATATCCATCGCGCTGGTGCCGGGGCTGGCCGCGCGCGAGGTCGCCGTCGGCGCTTTGGGCACCGTCTACGCGCTGTCCGCGACCGGCAACGACATGAGCAGCGCCCTGACGCCGCTCATCACGCAATCCTGGAGCCTGCCGACCGCGCTGTCGCTGCTCGCCTGGTACGTGTTCGCGCCGCAGTGCCTCTCGACCCTGGCGACCGTCAAGCGCGAGACCAATTCCTGGCGCTATCCCATCATCATGGCGGCCTACTTGTTTGCGATGGCCTATGTCGGATCATGGATCACGTATCGCATCGCCACCGCGCTAACCTGACGCTCCAGCCATGAACGCCGTACTCGATAATTTCCTCGTCGGCGCGGTGCTGCTGGTGAGCTGCGGCTACGCCCTGGCCAAGCTCGGACCGCGAACCTTGCGCCGCGGATTCTTCGGCACTTGAGCCGATTCTCGGAGCGGCGCCGTCTTTCTTCGGACTGCAGGGCGCTGCGCAACGGCTCGCGGCGGCATCCGGCAAGGCTCAGGCTGCGTGCGGGGGTTGCGACAACTGCGGCACGCGAGTCGTCGTCCGTGCCGCAATCGAAATCGCAATCATCGCAATCGAAATCAACGTGCCCGTGGCGAAAATCGGCCGACGCAATTGAGAGCTGCAAGCAGCTACTTGGCGCGCCGGCCGCGCCCGGCGCCAGCGCGCCCTTGAGGCTCACCGCGCCGCTCACCGTCTTCGGATCGACCGTGATGTCCTTGAGCTTGGCCGCGACATCCGCGGGCACCTCCTTCTGACTGCGCCCGCCGAGATATTGCGCGAAAAAATCTTCCATCGCCGTCACGTATGCCAGGGTATTGATCGGCCGCGCGAAGCCGTGGCCCTCATCCGGCGCCACGATGTACTTCACCGGCTTGCCGTTGTCGCGGACTGCCGCGACGATCTGATCGCTTTCCCTGACATTGACGCGCGGATCGTTCTTTCCCTGCACCACCAACAGTGGCGTGACGATGGCCTTGGCCATGCGTCAGCGGCGATTCCGCAACCAGCAGCGCCTTGCCTTGCGGCGTCGTTGGATCGCCCATGCGGGTATACATTTGCTTGCGGGCCGCCTCCCAATACGGCGGGACGGCATCGAGCAAAGTGATCAGATTGGACGGCGCGACATAGGCGACCGCAGCCGCGTAAACCGTGGGAGTGAATGCGACGCCGGCGAGCGTGGCGTATCCGCCGTATGAGCCGCCGGATATCCCGACGCGCTTCGGATCGACCACTCCTGAAGCGACGAGCGCCTTGACCCCCCAGGTAATGTCGTCCTGCATTTTTCGGCCCCACTCGCCATTGCCGGCGTTGAGGAATTTCTTGCCATAGCCGGTTGAAGCCCGGAAATTCGGCTGCAGCACCGCGTAGCCGCGGTTGGCGAGAAATTGCGCGTTCGTGTCGTAGCCGAATGAATCCCGCGCCCAGGGTCCGCCGTGCGGATACACCACGAGCGGCAGATTTTTGGCCGGCACGCCCTTCGGCAGGGTCAGATAGGCCGGGATGTCGAGGCCGTCCGAGGACTTGTAATGATAGGGCTTGCGATGCGCCAACGCTTCGCGCGGTATTTCCTCGCGCACGCGGTACTGTTGCGCCAGAGTCTTTGCGCTGCGGTTCCAAACATAAACGATGCCCGGTTCCGTATCGCTGTGGGCGCTGACGATCCAGATGTTCTCATCGCTCGAGCGCGCACCGAAACTGATTTCCAGCCCCGGCAGCTTCGTTTGCAGCCAGCGATAGTCCGCCTCGAAGGGCCGGTCCTTGAAGTAGCGGCGAAACATGTCATCTTCGTATTCGGTAAAAAGAATCCGATGATCGAGCTGCGAGATCTCGACGCTGTAGAGGTCGACGCGGCCGTTCGGGTCGCTCTCGACCTTGGTCGTGGCGCCGGTGGCAATGTCCATCATTTCCAATTCAGTCAGGTCCAAGGCGCCCTTGTTGGTGGCGAAGTAGACGTGCTTGCCGCCGGCATCGAAATCGAACGCGCCGCAATTTTCCAGCACGCTGCAGCTGTACAGGGGCTTGAATCCATCGGCATCGACCCGCAAGGTTTCGGTGTCGCCGCTCTTGGTGGTTCTGACCGCGAGGCGCAGGGTGCCGGTGTCGTCGAACTGCCAGGCCGCAATTTCATCGGTGTTCTTGCGCAGGAGTTTTTTCTCGCCGCTCGAGATGCTGAGCTCGTATAAATCGTGCCACTTCGGATCGCGGTCATTCAGCCCGATATACAGAATGTCGGGCTTGGCCTTGGGAACGGCGAAGATTTCGCTGCGTACGCCCTTGAGATTCGTGAGGGCGCGGGTCGGCGGCACGCCGCTCTTCGCGTCCGCCGGCAGCTTCGGATCGATCGCGTACACATTGAAATTTTCGTCGCCGCCCGAGTCCTGCACGTACAGGATGTACTTGGAATCGCGGCTCCAGAAATAGCTGCGGATCGGCCGGGTTGCTTCCGCGCTCACGGGGCGCGCGGCGCTGAACGGCTCATCGGCTCCCTTCACCCAAATATTCCGGGTTCCCTTGTAGGGTTTCAGGAACGAAAGATAATGTCCGTCCGGAGAGATCTGCGCGCCGGCGATGGCAACCTCGCCGTAAAAGAGATTGCGATCGATGATCGGCGGCTGGGCGGCTGAGGCCGCTCCGGCAAATGCGGGCAATGCAGAGGCGGTTGCGGCCAATACCAAGGTCAGAGCTAATTGTTTCAATTTATTGTCCCATCTGCTGTTGTTTGCCGGAGTGCGCCATAATGCCAGACTGGCCATCGAGAAGCCTCAAATGCAGAAGTCTTAAAATCAATGCCCATCCCTGAAATTTTGCGCGGTCATTTGCGCCTGCCGGTCATCGGCGCTCCGATGTTCATCGTTTCCACTCCCCGCTTGGTCCTGGCGCAATGCAAGGCCGGCATCGTGGGCTCGTTCCCCGCGCTGAATGCAAGGCCGGCATCGCAACTTGACGACTGGCTGGCGCAGATAACCGAAGAGCTGGCGGCGTTCCGGCAGGCCAACCCGGATCGCAAGGTTGCCCCTTTCGCGGTCAATCAGATCGTGCACAGCAGCAACAATCGCTTGGAACAGGATGTCGCGCTGTGTGTGAAGCATAAGGCGCCGATCATCATCACCAGCCTGCGGCCGCCCGCCGAAGTCGTGGCTGCGGTGCATGGCTACGGTGGCATCGTGTTTCACGATGTCATCAATCTACGTCACGCGGAAAAGGCGGCAGCGCAGGGCGTCGATGGCATCATCGCCGTCTGCGCGGGCGCCGGCGGTCATGCGGGATTGCTGAGTCCGTTCGCCCTGGTCAAGCAAATCCGCGAGATTTACGCGGGCGCCATTATTCTTTCCGGCGCGATGAGCAGCGGCGCCGATGTGCTGGCGACCCGGGCACTGGGCGCGGATCTGGCCTATTTGGGAACGCGTTTCATCGCGACGCAAGAGGGCAACGCGCCGCCCGAGTACAAACAAATGCTCATCGACAGCGCTGCCGAGGACATCATCTACACTTCCTTGTTCAGCGGCGTGAACGGCAACTATTTGCGCGGCAGCGTTGCGCGTGCGGGTCTCGATCCCGACCATCTGCCCGAAGCGGACAAGACCAAGATGAATTTCGGCACGGGCGGCAATACGGCGGCCAAAGCCTGGCGCGATATTTGGAGCGCCGGCCAAAGCGTCAGCGGCATTCACGAGGTGGAGGGTGTGGAGGCATTGGTGGCGCGCATGGAGGGCGAATATGCGGCAGCACGCGCCAGCTTCGACTATTAATCGCCACGGCCCGCGCCGCGCGCCTTGCATCCGCTCCCTCGCGCAGCCAACGCGGCTCACGCTGAATACTCAGACAGGCTCTTAGTTGCGTATACGCGCCGAACAATTGCCGGCGGCGTTGGCGCGAGGCTTGTCCGGGATCTACCTGGTTTCCGGCGATGAGCCGCTGCTGGTCGGCGAAGCCGCGGATGCCATTCGCGCCGCTGCGCGCGCGGCCGGATACGCGGACCGGCAGGTGTTTTTCATCGATCGCAGCTTTAGTTGGGACGAGCTGCGTCTTGCCAGCCAGTCACTGTCGCTGTTTGCGGAGCGGCGCTTGTTTGAGTTGCGCATGCCGAGCGGAAAGCCGGACAAGGGCGCCGCCCTGCTTGCCGAGCTCGCCGCGCAGTCGGCGCCCGACCTGATCTACCTCATCATCACCGACAAGCTCGACAGAAAAGTCAGCGATTCGCCCTGGGTACAGGCCATCGAAAAACACGGCGCCTGGGTGCCGATCTTCCCGGTCGAAGCAGCTGCGCTGCCCGACTGGCTGCGCGCCCGTGCAAAAACGCTGCAGCTTGAAATCGATGCCGAGGCCTCGCAGCTGATCGTCGATCGCGTCGAAGGCAACCTGCTGGCCGCGCAGCAGGAACTCGAGAAACTGGGACTGCTGGCGAACGGCGAGTCCATCGGCATTGATCTGGTGCGCCGCTCCGTCGGCGACAGCGCACGCTACGATGTCTTCCAGCTCGCGGAGGCGGCCGCGGCCGGAGATGCGGCGCGCGCGTTGCGGGTGCTGCTGGGACTGAAAAGCGAGGGAGTCGAACCGACGCTGATTCTGTGGGCGCTGGTGCGGGAATTGCGCGGCATGTGGCAGGCGCGCGAGCGCGACCGTTTGCGCTCCGCGGCGCGCGGCAGCGGCTGGAACCTGGCGGCAAACCCGTCTGGGCGCGCGCTCGCACGGTTGAAGAAGCTCCCCTTGGCGCCCCTGCTGCTGCAAGCCAGCCATGCCGACCGCATCATCAAAGGATTGTCGGCCGGCGATGCGTGGAGCGCACTCACCGGGCTCACCGGGGCTTTGGCCGGCGCTTTGCAAGCCGGTGCAGATTCAGGCAGGGTAACCCAATGAACCCAATGGGCATTTTTGGCGGCACGTTCGACCCGATCCACTACGCGCACTTGCGCACGGCATTCGAACTTCAGCAGGCGCTGCGCCTCAAAGAGATTCGCTTTCTGCCCGCGGGAAATCCGCCCCACCGCGACCAACCCATCGCCGATGCCAAGTTGCGCCTGGAAATGGTGCAATTGGCCACCGCAGGCCAGCCGGGGTTTGTCGTCGACGACCGCGAGGTGCGCAAGGCGGGGCCCTCCTATTCGGTGGAAACCCTGGCCGAACTGCGGCATGAGTATCCGGACCGCAGCATCTGCCTGATCGTCGGCATGGACGCTTTCTTGAGCCTGCCGAAATGGCATCAATGGCAGGAACTGTTGCAACTGGCGCATTTGGTGGTCGCCCACCGTCCTGGCTGGCGGGCGCCGGGCATGGGTCCGCTTGGGGAACTGCTGGTCGATCGAGGCACGGGCCGCATCAACGATTTGCACGAGACCCGGTCGGGATGCATTTTCATCCACGCCGTGACCCAGCTCGAGATCTCTTCCACCGAAGTCAGACAGCTGATCGGGATGGGACGCGATCCGCGCTTCCTCATGCCCGATCCAGTGCGTAAACTGATCCTAGACACCCATTGTTACTCCAGGAACCGGACCACGTAGTGCCAGCAAAGCAAAAGACTTCGACCCGCAAGCTTCGAGACGCCAAAAAGGCCGTCGCCCCTCCCAAAACAGCGCGGACGCCGAAAGCACCTTCCCTCAAGACCGTGATACTCGCGGCCCTCGATGACATGAAGGCTCTGGAAGTGAAGTTTCTGGACGTTCGGGGCCTCACCGACATAGCCGATTTCATGGTGATCGCGAGCGGTACGTCCGATCGTCACGTACGCTCGGTTGCGCAGCGCGCGGTCGAAAAGGCCAAGGATGCGGGTTTTCGGCCGCACGGCGTCGAGGGTCTGCAGGACGGCGATTGGGTTCTCATCGACCTCAATGAAATGATCGTTCATGTGATGTTGCCGCGCGTGCGCGAGTTTTACGGGCTGGAGAAGCTGTGGGACATGACCGTCACGAAGCGCGCCGCGCGCGCCTGATCCTGTCATGAAATGCCGGTTGATCGCTGCCGGTACCCGTCTTCCTGACTGGGTCAACAGCGGATTCCTCGAATATCAGAAGCGGCTGCGCACCCCGCTGGTTCTGGAGCTGCAGGAGATTTCCGTCGCCACGCGCAGCGCGGGCGAGAGTCCGCAGCGCGCCGTGCAGCGCGAAGGCGCGGACATGCTGGCGGCCATCGGCCGGGACGACTATGTGGTCGCGCTGGAGATCGGCGGCAAAGCGATGAGCACCGAGCAGCTGAGCGCTTGGCTGGCCGAGCGCCTGCGAGATGCACGGCCTTTGGCGCTGCTCATCGGGGGTCCCGACGGACTTGCGCCGGCGGTGCTTAAGAGGGCTGATCAACGCTGGTCGCTCTCGCCCCTGACGCTGCCGCACGCGCTCGTGCGGGTGGTGGTCGCGGAGCAAATTTACCGGGCCATGAGCATGGCGGCCGGCCATCCCTACCACCGCGCGTGAAAACCTCAACTCCCATCATCCTGGCTTCAGGCTCGCCGCGCCGGCGCGAACTGCTCGAGCAAATCGGCGTGTCTTTCCGGGTGGTCGGCGCCGCTGTGAACGAAACGGTGCTGCGGAGCGAGCTGCCGTTGGCCTACGTGTCTAGATTGGCGCAGGCCAAGGCTGCAGCGGGATGGGAGCGCAGCCGCGACAGCGGCGGCGTCCCGGTGCTCGCGGCCGATACCGCCGTGGTGCTCGACGGGAAAATCTTGGGAAAGCCTGCGGATGGGAACGATGCAATCGCGATGCTGCTTCGGCTGTCCGGCCGCGCTCATGAGGTCATGACCGCCGTCGCGTTGCGCACGGCGGCCGGGCTCGAGGTCAAAGTCAGTCACAGCACCGTCACATTCCGATCAATCGATGCCGATGAGGCCCGTGCTTATTGGGAAACGGGAGAACCGGCGGACAAGGCCGGCGCCTACGCCATCCAAGGATACGCAGCCATTTTCATCGCCGATCTCGAGGGCAGCTATTCCGGCGTGATGGGACTGCCACTGTTCGAAACCGCGGCGCTGCTCAACGCAGCCGGCATAACCTGCTGGCACCGATGAGCACCGATATTCTCATCAATGCCAGCACGCACGAGGCCCGCGCCGCCGTCGTGGAAAACGGCGTTCTGCAGGAAGTATTCCTGGAGCGCGCCAGCCGGCGCGGTTTGATCAGCAACATTTACAAGGGCCGCGTCTCGCGGGTATTGCCCGGAATGCAGGCGGCGTTCATCGACATCGGCATGGACCGCACCGCTTTCCTGCATGCCTCCGATATCTTCGATCCGCGTCACGCGGATACCGGCATTGAGCCGCCGCACACCGAAAACATTCGCGCGCTGGTTGCGGAAGGCAATGAGATCCTGGTCCAGGTGGTGAAGGACCCCTTGGGCACCAAGGGCGCGCGCCTGAGCACCTACATCACCTTGCCCTCCCGGCATCTGGTCTACATGCCCAAAGGCCGCGGCGTCGGCGTCTCGGCGCGCATCGAGAAAGAAGCCGAACGCGAACGGCTGCGAGCCGCCGTCGAAGCGGGCGTCCTGCCGCAGGAGAGTGCCGGGTTCATTGTGCGCACCGCCGCCGAGGACTCGGCAGAGGAGGCATTGCGCACGGACATGATTTACCTGCGCAAGCTGTGGGAGTTCGTGCGCCAGAAGGGCCTGCGCACATCGCCGGGCAATCTGGTGCATGCGGATCTGCCGCTGCACCTGCGGGTGCTGCGCGACCTGATGCGTCCGGATGTCGAGAAGGTGCTGATCGATCAGCCCAACGCGCATCGCGAGATGCGGGAATTTGCCGCGGAATTCATGCCGGAGGCGCTGCCGCGAATCGATCTCTATTCCGAGGCGCGTCCGCTGTTCGAACTGCATCACGTCGAGGAGGAGATCCAAAAGGCGCTGGAACGAAAAGTGTCCCTGAAATCCGGCGGTCACCTCATCATCGATCAGACCGAGGCGATGACCACCATTGACGTGAACACCGGCGCCTTCGTGGGCCACCGCAATCTCGAGGAGACCATCTTTCGAACCAACCTCGAGGCGGCGGTCACCATCGCGCGGCAACTTAGGCTGCGCAATCTCGGCGGCATCATCATCATCGATTTCATCGACATGGACGAGCCCGAACACCGCCGCCAGGTCATCCAAGCGCTGGAACGTGCGTTGAATGAGGATCACGTCAAAACCAACATTTCCTCGGTGTCGCCGCTGGGCCTGGTGGAAATGACGCGCAAACGCACACGCGAGAGCCTGGAACATCTGTTATGCCACTCTTGTCCTACGTGCGAGGGCAGAGGATTCGTCAAAACGGTGGAAACGGTTTGTTATGAGATATTTCGCGAGATTGTCCGCCAGGCACGCCAGTTCGAATGCCGGCAATTGATGGTACTGGCACACCAAGACGTGATCGAGCGCCTTCTCGATGAGGAATCCTCGGCGTTGGGCGAGCTCGAATTGGTCACGGGAAAACCCATCCGTCTGCAGACCGAAGCGCTCTACACCGTGGCGCAGTACGACGTCGTCCTGATGTAAATCACGATGCGCAAGCTCGGCAAGGTCTTGGCGTTCAGCATCGGAGGGCTCCTGCTTCTGCTGCTGCTCGGCATGCTGGGTGTCAAGCTCGCGCTCGATCGCGCGCCCCAATACCAGGCCGAAATCAAGGAATGGCTGCATGCGCAAACCGGCTTCCACGTCGCCTTCGCGCATGTCTCGCCGGCCTTTCGCTGGTATGGCCCTGAGCTTTACTTCGACCGGCTGGAGCTGCGCTCCAAGGACGATCAGCGCGTGCTCGCGCGCGCCGAGGGTGGGCGCGTCGCCGCGGACATCTGGCAGCTGATCCGCAGCGGCAAATTGCTGGCGGGCCGCATCGAAGTGGATTCGCCGGTCATCTCGGTGGTGCGCCTGGGTCCGGGCCGCTTTGCCGTTGCCTCGGAAATTCAATTGGGTGGCGAGGACTCGTCGCTGGGTTCGCTGCGCCTGAGCGACTTGCCGGCCGGCAAGCTGGTCATTCGGCACGCCGTGCTCAGCCTGGATCATTGGAACACGCAGCTGCCACAGCTGACCCTGCAAGGCGTGGATATAGACGTGCGGCGCGACGCGCGCGAGCTGGCGCTGAAGTTCAACGCGCAACTTCCGCCCGCCCTCGGCGGCAGCGTAAGCTTCGAGGGACATGCGCGCGGCAGCGGCACGCTGCAGAGTCTGGCGTGGGACGCGTTGGCGAAGGTGCGCGCCGTTTCCTTTCCCGGATGGCACAAGTTTCTCCCGGAAACCTTGAGCAACCTGGATTCCGGCAGCGGTGCTTTCGAGATTTCCGCGCTCGGCCAAGGGGCGGATCTGGCTCGAGCCGATCTTGCCTTCGAGGCAACCAATGTGGTGATGCAGCTGCCGGAGGGACCGGTGGACAAGTTCGATCAAATGAGCGGCGCTTTAACCCTGACTCATACGGGCGATCAATGGAGCTTGAGCGGGCGGCGGGTGCGCGTGGGACGCCGTGAGCCGGAGTCGGCATTCGACGCCGCCTGGCGGGAAACGCCAGGGGGGTTGCTCAATGTGCGCGGCCGCGCCAACTATCTGCGCGCCGAATCATTGCTGCCGCTGACGGGATTTTTGCCGCAAAAGGCGCTGCGCGACCGCCTGCGCGAAATTGCGCCGAGCGGCGAGTGGACCGACGTGTCGATCGCCCTGGAGCGCGCCCAGCTTACCGATCCCTGGCGCATGCACGTTCAGGCCAAATTTCAGCATGCAGGGTATGCCGCGGTGAACGGCGTGCCGGGACTGCGCGGCATCGCCGGATCGATCGCCGGCAATGAGCGCGGCGGACAAGTCATCATCGACACGCGTGCGGGGATTTTTCACTGGCCGGCGCAATTTCCGCATCCACTCGAGCTGGAGCGCCTGCAGGCGAACGTGTACTGGAAAAGAACGGCGCAGGAACTGTTGATCGCCTCGCCCGCCTGGGAAGTGAAAACTCACGACGGCGACATTCGCGGTCAAACGGCGTGGCACCAGCCTGCCGATGGTTCATCGCCGGCGCTCACCTTGGTCGGCACCATTCAAAATGGCAATGCGGGCAACGCGCGAAATTATCTGCCCAGGGGATTGATCGCGCCCTCGGCGCTCGAGTGGCTGAATCGCGCCTTTGTCGCCGGCCGTCTGGCGCACGCGAGCGTTTTGTTTCAAGGTCCGGTGCGCGATTTCCCGTTTCGCCAGGGCGGCGGCATATTCCTGGCGCGTTGCCTGATCGAGGGAATGACCCTGGACTACAGCGAGGGATGGGCGCCGGTGGAAAATCTGACCGCGACGGCCGAATTTCGCAATCAAGGAATGAGCGCACGCCTGTCCGGCGCGCACATCGGCGATCTGATGCTGGAATCGGGCGACGCGCATTTTCCCGATTTCAGCAGCGGCGAATTGAAAATTCATGCCAATGCGCACGGCGATGCGGCCGGTGCCTTGAGCTATTTGCGCGCGACACCGCTCGATGCGCTCGCCGAACATGCCTTTTCGAGCGTCGAAGCGCGTGGGCCGCTGAAGGGCTCGGTGGATCTATTTTTGCCTTTCAGGGATTTCGAGCATCGCCGGGTGCTGATTCATGGCCGCTTGGACGGCGCCAGCGTCAACCGGACGGGGTCGCCCACGATGGCCACCGATGTGGCCGGAGAGTTCGATATCGACGACGGCCAGGTCGCCCGCGCCGATCTTCGCGGACAACTGCTGGGCGGTGCTTTCCAAATGCAGGCGCGCACGCCGCGCAACAAGCCGCTCACGCGCACGCAGCTTGAATTTCGCGGCACCGTCACGGCCGACGCCGTGCGTTCGGCGCTCGGCATGCCGGCGTCCTTGGTGGTAAGCGGCCAAACGGACTGGCGCGCGGTCCTGAAGATTACCCCAGAGCCGGCGCGCGAGCGCTCCTTGCGCATCAGCAGCACGCTGGTGGGCTTCGACATGAAGCTGCCGGCGCCCTTGGACAAGAACGCCGCCACACCGCTGCCTTCATGGCTCGAGATCCAATGGCCGGAAACGGGAGGACCGCAGGGAAGCTTCGCGCTCGGCTCCTTGGTGAGCAGTTCCTATGCGATGGAGCCCGATTCCGGCGGCATGCATCTCGCGCACGCATCAATGAGTTTTGGCGCCAGCGAATCCGGCGCCGGCGATGCGCAGATTTTGAACATCGGCGGCTCGGTGCAGCGCCTGGACCTGGGCGGCTGGTTGCGCTTGAGCGCGACCGGCAAAGATGCCAAGCCGTTGTCGTACTACATGCGCAGCGCCAAACTCAATGTGGCCGAGTTGGATTACCTGGGTTTGGCGTTTCGCGATGTGTCGCTCGATCTCCTGGTGGGCGAGCGCAGCTGGCGCATCACGGTCGGCGGACCCAACGTGAGCGGCGCGATCACGATTCCGAGCGCCGAGAATTCCACCGAAGCCTGGAACCTGCAGTTTGACCGCCTGCACTTCGAAGCGGCGGGTGCGGATGCGGATGCGACGGATGCGGGTGCGACGGATGCGGCGGCGTCGAGCAGCACTGAGAGCATCCCGGAGGATGCCGATCCGCGCGCCATCCCGGCCGTCAATTTCCACGCCAAGGAATTGATTTGGGGCGAACGACAATTCGGCGACGTGACCGCGACCCTGGCAAAACAGGAGGATGGCATCGCCCTCAAGTCCTTGAGCGTCTCGGCGCCCACTTTCACCGTCAGCGCGCAGGGCGCATGGCTCGCCAAGGACTCCGGTGTCAGCCGGATCAAGGGCACCTTGGCCAGCACCGATGTGCAGGGCACCCTGAAGGACTTGGGCTACGCTGATGTGATTCAGGCCAAGGGCGGCAGGCTCGAATTTGACCTAACTTGGCTCGGCGCGCCGACGGCGGCCGCGCTCGCCCAAGTCGTCGGCCGCGTGCAGCTGTCGCTGGAGAAGGGTCAGGTCGTCGGGCTCAAGCCCGGAGCGGGCCGGGTGCTGGGGCTGGCGAGCATCGCCGCTCTGCCGCGGCGGCTGGCGCTTGATTTCAGCGACTTGACCGACAAAGGGCTGGCATTTGACAGCGTTCATGGCGACTTCGATTTACGCGACGGCAACGCTTACACCGACGACGTGCTGCTAAAGGGACCCGCGGCCGAAATCGGACTGATTGGCCGGGTCGGCTTGAAAAATAAGGATTACGACCAAACTGCTGTAGTAACGGGCAGCGTCGGCAATTCGCTCTCGATTCCCGTGGCCAGCGCCCTGGTGGGCGGCCCGGTTGTCGGGGCGGCCGTGCTGTTGTTCACGCAGGTGTTCAAACAGCCGCTGAAGGGGCTGGCGCGAGGGTATTATCGCATCACCGGCAGTTGGGATAATCCCACCGTCGAACGCATCAAGAGCGCAGACGCCGCCGCCGCGACTGCCGAGGCACCGAAATAAATGGGCAACGTCGCCGCAATACAAATGACCTCGAGCCATGTCGTGGCCGAGAATCTCGCCGCGGCCGGCGCGCTGCTGCGCGAGGCCAAGGAAGCCGGAGCGCTGATCGCCTGCCTGCCGGAGAACTTTTCCTTCATCGGCCTCAAGGACGTGGACAAGCTGCAGGTCGCGGAAGCGGACGGCAGCGGCGCCGTCCAGGCGTTTTTGAGTGATACCGCAAAGCAATTGAACATGTGGATCCTGGGCGGCACGATCGTGATCCGCACCCGGGATGCCAACCGCGTGGCAAACGCCTCGCTGTTGATCGATGCCGCCGGGAAGCGCGTGGCGCGCTATGACAAAATTCACTTGTTCGATGTCACCATTCCCGGGCGCAATGAGCAGTATCGAGAATCCGCGCATGTGCTGGCCGGCCGCGAACCGGTGATTGCGGATACGCCGGTCGGCAAGCTTGGCCTGTCGGTGTGCTATGACATGCGCTTCCCGGAGCTCTACCGCGAGCTGGTGTCGCGGGGAGCAGAATGGTTGGCGATGCCTGCGGCCTTCACGGTGCCGACCGGACGCGCCCATTGGGAAACCTTGCTGCGGGCGCGTGCCATCGAAAATCTGTGCTATGTCGTTGCGCCGGCTCAGGCCGGCCTGCATACCAGCGGACGCGAGACATACGGCGATTCGCTGATCGTTGACTATTGGGGACAGGTGTTGTCGCGCCTGGCCAGGGGAACCGGCCTGATCACGGCGGACATCAATCTTGCCAGCCAGGCGGAATCGCGGCTGCGTTTCCCCGCGCTCGACAATCGCCAGCTGGGCGTCTCCGGTGCGGCGGTGCCGGCATGAACGCACGCAGCGCCGAATTGATTCAGCCGAGCTTCGCCGTAGCCGAGAAAATGATCCTGGCGCCTTCCGGCCTCGATGAGCGGCGCCTGAGCCAGGTGCTCGACACCGTCATGAGCCGCGGCGTGGATTACGCGGACCTGTATTTTGCCCTGTCGCGCGAGGAGTCGTGGTCGCTCGAGGATGGCATCGTCAAGGACGGTGCGCATAGCATCGAACAGGGCGTGGGCGTGCGCGCGATCAGCGGCGAGAAAACCGGCTTTGCCTACACCGACGAAGTGTTGTTGCCCGCGTTGCTCGAGGCTTCCGACGCGGCGCGGGCGATCACGCGCAGCGGCGGAAAGAATGGCGTAAAAGCCTGGCAGCGGCCCGCGACGCACCGGCTCTATCTGCCCATCGATCCGCTCGATGCCATAAAAGACGAGGACAAAGTCGCCTGGTTGATGCGCATCGACGCCGATACGCGCCGCCTCGACCCGCGCGTCAAGCAAGTGATGGCCTCGCTGGCCGCGGTGCATGAGATCGTGCTGATCGCCTCGAGCGACGGCACGCTGACGGCGGATGTGCGGCCCTTGGTGCGCATCAACGTGTCGGTCATCGTCGAACAGAACGGCCGGCGCGAGCAAGGCTATAGCGGCGGCGGCGGGCGCTTTGGGTTCGATGAACTGCTGCAGGGCAATGCCCCGTTTGAACACGGCCGCGAGGCGGTGCGCCAGGCGCTGGTCAATCTGGAAGCCGTGGCCGCGCCCGCAGGCTCCATGACCGTGGTGCTGGGACCGGGCTGGCCGGGCATTCTGCTGCACGAGGCGATTGGTCATGGATTGGAAGGCGACTTCAACCGCAAGGGCACGTCGGCATTCTCCAATCGCATCGGCCAGAAAGTCGGCGCCGACGATGTCACCGTGGTCGATGACGGCACCCTCAATCGGCGCCGCGGCTCGTTGAACGTCGATGATGAAGGCACGCCGACACAATGCACGACGCTCATCGAGAACGGCATCCTGCGCGGCTACATTCAGGACAAGATGAACGCCAAGCTCATGGGCATGACACCGACCGGCAACGGCCGGCGGGAATCCTTTGCGCACATGACCTTGCCGCGCATGACCAATACCTACATGCGCGCCGGTTCGCGCGCACCGGAAGAGATCATCGCCTCCGTGGACAAGGGCCTGTATGCGGTGAACTTTGGCGGCGGCCAGGTCGATATCACCTCGGGCAAGTTCGTGTTTTCCGCAAGCGAGGCGTACTTGATCGAGAACGGCAAGGTCGGACCGCCGGTCAAAGGCGCAACCCTGATCGGCAACGGTCCCGATGTGCTGACCCGGGTCAGCATGGTTGGCAACGACCTGAAACTGGACAGCGGCGTCGGGACCTGCGGCAAGGAAGGGCAATCGGTCCCCGTAGGCGTCGGCCAACCGACCCTGCGCATCGATGCGCTCACGGTGGGCGGCACCGGTTAACATTGGGGCTTTGCTAAAGGTGGGGCAAGATGAAATTCTACCGGCTGGCGGCGCTGATTTTCGGCTTGAGCGGGGGATTGTGGTCGGCCGCTGAGGGCGCCGAGGCGGCAGCGCAGCTGGGACTGCCGCGCGATGTCATGGCTTCGATGCATGGCATCGATGCGCACCGCATCGCCGATCATGTCCAATTCCTCGCCGGCGATCTGCTCGAGGGCCGCGGCACGGGCACGCGCGGCGGGGATATCGCGGCGAACTACATCGCCGCTCAATTTGCGCTATACGGCCTGAAACCCGCGGGCGACAACGGCAGCTATCTGCAGAAGGTCGATTTTGTCGGCGTGAAGACCGTGCCGGGCACCACGGCCTCCCTGCAGCCGGCGCACGGCGCCGCCATGGAGCTGAAGCTCGGGGACGACTATGTGGCCGGCAACCAAACCCAGACCAAGAGCGCCGACGTCGATGCGCCCATCGTGTTCGTGGGCTACGGCATCGAAGCGCCTGAATACAAGTGGGATGACTTCAAGGGCGTGGACGTCAAGGGCAAGGTGGTGCTCGTGATCGTGAATGAACCGCCGTCGAAGGATCCGAAATTCTTCAATGGCGACGCGCTCACCTATTACGGCCGCTGGACCTACAAGTACGAGGAGGCCGCGCGCAAGGGAGCGGTCGGCGCGTTGATCATTCACCGCACCGATCTCGCGAGCTACGGCTGGGACGTGGTGCGCAATTCGTGGAGCGCTGAGCAGGTGTCGCTGGGCAATGACAGGGATCCGAAGCTCAAGGCTGCGGCCTGGATTCAGCTCGAGGTCGCGCGAAAATTAATGAGCGCGGCCAATCTCAACTTGGACGAGATGATTGCGTCGGCCGGCACCCGGCAATTTCAAGCCCGGGAATTGCCGGTGCATTTCAAGGCGCACGTCGAAAGCACGGTGCGGAAATTCGTTTCCAACAACGTTTTGGGACTCTTGCCGGGCATGCAAGCGGGCGCGCAGGCAGTCGTGTATTCGGCGCATTACGACCACCTCGGCATCGATCCGGCATTGAGCGGCGACAAAATTTTCAACGGTGCGGTCGATAACGGCACGGGTTGCGGGATCTTGCTGGAAGTGGCGCATGCCTTCACCACCTCCGCCGCGCGGCCGCCCTCACCGGTGCTGTTTGCCGCGGTGACCGCCGAGGAGAAGGGTCTGCTGGGCTCAAATTATCTCGGCAAGCATCTGCCCATTGCGGCTGCCAAAATCGCGCTGGATCTGAACTACGACGCCATTCTGCCGATGGGCATGCCGCAATCGGTCACGGTGACCGGCGCAGAGCGCACGTCTTTTTATCCCACCGTTGAAAAGACCGCGGCCGCTTTTGGATTCGAGATTCAAGCGGACGCCGAACCCGGCGCCGGTCATTATTATCGTTCCGATCACTTCAGCATGGCGCGAGCCGGTGTGCCGGCGTTCTCGATCAACACGGGCGTGAAATTTGCGGGGCATACCGCGGAGTGGGGCAGGGCGCAGCACGAGGAATACACGGCAAAACATTACCATCGCCCGAGCGACGAATTCAGCCCGACGATGGATTTCACCAGCGATGCGGCAATGGCTGAATTCGGCTTTGCCTTGGGCTGGCAGGCGATGCTGGCGAAGAGCACCGTGAATTGGCTGCCGGGAGACGAGTTCGAGGCGACTCGCCTGCGCGAGCTGGCGCACTAACTGAGATCTGCGCGCTGACATAATGTGATGTCATAACCTGGGAAGCGGCGAATGCGTCGCTTCTCCGCGACGCGCCGCTGAGTTGAGGCGTGCGAATCCGGCGGAGCGTGCGCCAGGTCTCATCAGCCACGACGGCGGACTCGGTAGTCTGCACTCCGACATCACACGACGGAGTTTCCATGGCCGACAATTCAATGACGGGCACGTTTCGGATCCCTCAGGATCTCTTGTCCGAAGCCAAGCGCAGCAAACCGAAAACGGATCGACTGCATGTCGAGGGCTGGCGCAATTCATGGTTGTCGCGCCTCGTGGAAAAGCTAGTCGGCCTCGACTAGCAAGACGCGTAGGATGAGCCACCCCAAGCGGGTAGGCGGCGGCCCGAAAGTCCAGCCTTAAGTCAAATAGCCTGGCTGCCCTCCGGGCATCCGCATTATGATGGCGCCTTAGGGGAGGGAAAACCCATGCGCCTTGCTCGTCCTGTCTATGAAGGGCTGCCGTTCATTTATATGCTGATCGGCGCGGCCGCAATCTTTCTTTTCTACATCAATCCGTTGGGATTTGCCGGCAAGGCAGCCTTTCTGATCGGCGTTTTCGCCGAGACCGCGGCGCTCACGCTGTTTCTGCGGCGCCAGGACTGCCGCGAATTGAGCCGCGAATACACCGGCGAGACGATCGACCTGCCGTCGAATCTCAACAACTAGCTAGCCGCTCGAACCGATTTTAGGGCTTTCGGCGACGCCGGTCACCACGGCGGCGTCCACGGCTTCGAGGGCGTTTCTCACCCGCGGCGTGCGCTCATCGATGTACATGATTTCGTGCTGACCCACCTGCACGACGTCGCCGTCATTCAAGTTGTGGCGCCGCACGCGTTTCGACTGCACGAATATGCCGTTGGTGCTGTTCAGATCCTCGATCAGACAGGAGTCCTGCTGCGTCACGATTTGGCAGTGATGCCGGCTGATGAACTTGCTGTCGATCTGCAAATCATTGTCCGACGTACGGCCGATCACCAGCCGCCCCGGTTTCAGTTCGCGCTCCACGACGGTCTTGCCTTCGCTGGCGAGCAGGATCCGCCCGACCACTTGAGCAGATTCCGAGTGCGGCGACGGCGCGTGCTCCATGTTCGGCACTCTCATGCGATTGGTGCCCGCGGCGAATTCGACCCACTGCAACTCGTTTATCGCCGCATTGAGCTCCTCCATGCCCACGCTGTCCTTGTCCTTGCCGAACGCCGCCATGAGGCAGGTGTCGCAGAGCGTGTTGACCAGGCGCGGCACCCCGCCTGTGTATTTGTAGATCGTGGCGTAGGTGTCCTCGGCGAAAATGCGCCGCCCTTGCGAACCGGCGACCTCGAGACGGTGGTCGATGTAGGCGTTGGTTTCCGCCTTGCTCAGGGCGGTGAGATGAAAGCGCAGCCGGACACGCTGCGTGAGCTGAACCAGCTCTTGAGAATTCAGCTTGTCGTTCAGTTCCGGCTGTCCGGCCAGAATGATGCGCAGCACCTTTTCCTTGGTGGTCTCCACGCCGGACAACATGCGCACTTCCTCGAGCACGCGGTTGCTCAAATTCTGCGCCTCATCGATGATCAGCAGCACCTTGCGCCCGTTGCTGTACTGTTCAGTCAAAAATTGATTCAACGTCGCCAGCACTTCCGGCTTTTTCATGTTGAACGGCGAAAAGCCGAATTGCACCAGGACGCTTTGCAGAAACGCGGTGGGCGACAATTGCGTCTGGTTGATCTGCGCCACGATGGCGTCGCTTTGCAACTCGCGCAAAAATGTCTCGATCAAGGTGGTCTTGCCGGCGCCGATCTCACCGGTGATCACGACGAAACCGTCGGTGAACCAGATGGTCGACTCCATGTACGCCTTGGCGCGCGCATGCTGTTTGCTCAAATACAAAAATTGCGGGTCCGGACTCAGGCGGAACGGCAATTCATGCAATTTGAAGAGTTCTAAATACATGTGTTCGTCGATTAAAAGCGTTGATTCCGCCCCAGCTTAAGGCAATTTAGGCCCATTCGATCAATTTTAGTGTATTCGCGAGGGCAGTATTGCGGTCCTTGGGCAGGCGCTTGAGGATGGTGCAATGGCCCAATTTCCGGCCCGGGCGCGCGGTTTTGCCGTAGTCGTGATAGGCCAATCCGTCGATGGCCAGCAAACGTTCGCGATCCGGCATTTGCCCTAAAAAATTGATCATCGCCGTGTGTCCCAGCGCCCGCGTGCTGCCGAGCGGCATATCGCATACGGCGCGCAGGTGATTTTCGAACTGACTGGTAACGCAGCCCTCGATGGTCCAGTGCCCTGAGTTATGCACCCGCGGCGCCATCTCATTGGCGATCAGCGATGCGCGCACCACGAAGAACTCTATGGTCAGCACGCCGATGTAGTCGAGGGCGAGCATGACGCGCTTCATAAACAGCCGCGCGCTCTTCTCCAGCCGCGCATTGACGAACGGCGCAAAGCTGTGCCGCAAAATCCCGCCTCCATGCGTATTGCAGGAGAGCGGATAAAACACCGTGTGGCCGCGCGCCGAACGAGCGGCCACCAGCGACACCTCGCGCGAGAAATCCTGAAATTTTTCGTAGATCAGCCCCGCGGCGCCGATGGCGGCCCAAGCCTGGTCGAGATCCGCCGCCGTGCGCAGCACGTATTGCCCCTTGCCGTCATAGCCCAAACGCCGCGTTTTCAGAACACCGGGAAGCCCGATTTTTTGAGTTGCCCGGACCAATTCCTCGCGGTTGTCGATGGCGCAATGCGCGGCCACCGGTATTTTGAGGCGGGTAAACAGCGCTTTCTCCGCGAGGCGATCCTGCGATACCTCGAGCGCAACACGCGGCGGCCGAACCTGCGTGATTTTCTCGAGAGGCTGGAGCGCGCCGCCCGAAATGTTTTCCCAGTCAAAGGTGACGACATCGCTGCGCCTGCCTAATTCGCCGAGCAGCGCCGCGTCCTCCAAATCGCCCACGAGGCTGGGCGCGACCTGCGCGCCGGGTGTGTCAGCGCTGCGGTCCAGAAACAGGCAGCGCACCCCGATGGGATATCCGGACAGCGCCAGCATGCGCCCCAGCTGTCCGGCCCCGACGATGCCGACGTGCACCAATTTCAAGAGCGGCGCGGATCCGGCCTGGCGATGACTGCCGCGGTTTGCGCCTGGCGAAATTCATCCAAGGCGGCGCGGACGCCGGCATCTTCATTGGCGAGCATTGCGGCCGCGAACAGAGCCGCGTTGGCCGCGCCGGCCGCGCCGATGGCAAAAGTTGCGACCGGAACGCCGCTCGGCATTTGCGCGATTGAAAGAAACGAGTCGAGGCCGTTCAACGCCTTGGATTGAATCGGTACGCCGAGCACCGGAACCGAGGTCTTGGCCGCCGTCATCCCCGGCAGGTGGGCCGCGCCGCCGGCACCGGCAATGATGGCTTTCAAGCCCCGCTCACGCGCGGAAGCGGCATACTCGAACAAGAGATCGGGGGTGCGATGCGCCGAGATCACGCGAACTTCGTGCGCAATACTTAAGCGGGTCAAAATGTCGGCCGCAGCCTGCATCGTTTCCCAGTCGGAAGACGACCCCATAATGACTCCGACCACAGGTTTCATCGTAGCCAAGTTTACCAAGCTATCCGAGCAACTGGCGCAGAAACGCGAAAAGTTCCCGCGCGCCGACCGGCGAACGCTGTTCCACGCGTTCTTTTTCCGCCTTTTCCAGCAATTTGCTCAAGGCGGCACGATCGGCTTTGGGATACTCCTCGAGCAATTCACCCAGGGCCACCGCGGGTTCCGACAGCAAGCGATCGCGCCATCGCTCAATCTGCTGGAACTGACGAATTTCCAGATCGTGGCGCTGCTTGCGCTCGGCCATCTTGGCGAGCACCGGTTCCGGATCGATGTTGCGCATCAATTTACCGATGTACTGCCGTTGCCGGACTTGCGCACCGTGCGAAGGCAGGCGGCGCAGGTCGCGCAACGCGACAAACAGATTCTCCGGCAAATCGAGAGCCTTGATCTCTTGATCCGGCAGGGCGGACAGTTTCACGCCCAATTCCTGCAAAGACGCGGCTTCCCGCTTGCGGGCGCTCTTGCTTAACCGCTGCTCCTCGGATTCGCCCGAATCCTGGACGTCATTCTCGCTGCTCATATTCCCCATGCTATCACTCGGGCCGGTAGAATCACCTCATGACCGCAACCCAAACCCCCGTGCGACTCACCCAAACCGACCTGGAGTCCATTATCGAGCGCGCGCTCGAGGAGGCCCGGGCGCGCGGGGCTTCCCAGGCGGAAGCGGCCGTCAGCCAGGATACGGGCCTGTCGGTCAGCGTGCGATTGGGCGAAGTGGAGACCCTGGAGCACCAGCGCGATCGCAGCATGGGCGTCACGGTGTATTTCGGTCAGCGCAAGGGTTCGGCGAGCACCGCGGACTTCTCCATGGAAGCCGTGCGCGCGACCGTCGCCAAGGCCTGCAGCATCGCCCGCTTTACCGCGGAGGACGAGAGCGCCGGCCTGGCCGATGCCGCGCTGATGGCGCGCTCGCCGCCAAATCTCGATCTCTCTCATCCCTGGAATGTCAGCGCGGACCGGGCCATTGAGATCGCGAAAGCCTGCGAGTCGGCGGCACTGGCATTCGACTCGCGCATCAACAATTCAGAGGGTTCGTCGGTCAGCAGCCACCAAGGCCTGCATGTCTATGGCAACACGCACGGGTTTGTCGGCGGCTACCCCACCACCTCGCACACCTTGAGCTGCGTCGTCCTCGCCGGAAGCGGGGAGGAGATGCAGCGCGATTATTGGTACAGCAGTTCACGCGACTGGCGCGAGCTCCAGGACGCGGAAGCGGTCGGGCGGGAAAGTGCGCGGCGCACCATTGCCCGTCTCGGGCCGCGGAAAATCAGCACCCGCCGAGCGCCGGTGCTGTTCGTGCCTGAGCTGGCACGGGGTCTCATCGGGCATTTTGTCGCGGCAATCCGCGGCAGCAGCCAATACCGGCAGGCGTCCTTTCTGCTCAACTCTGTAGGACAAAGGGTATTTCCCGCAGGATTCTCCATCGCTGAGCGGCCCCACATACCCAAGGCGATGGGCAGCGCGCCGTTCGATGATGAGGGTGTCGCGACTCACGACCGCGAATTGATCGCTGACGGGGTGTTGAGCGGCTATATTCTGTCGAGCTATTCGGCCCGCAAGCTGGGATTACAGACCACCGGCAATGCCGGGGGTGCGCACAACCTGTTGGTGGCCCCGACCCTGGCCGGCGGCGTTCCCGCGTTGCTGGCACGTCTCGGAACCGGTTTGCTGCTCAACGAATTGATGGGACAGGGTGTAAACACCGTGACCGGCGACTACTCGCGCGGCGCGGCGGGGTACTGGGTCGAGAATGGCGCGATTCAATTCCCCGTGGCGGAAATCACCATTGCCGGAAACTTAAGCACGATGTTCGAAGGGATTGCGGCGGCGGGCGATGACATCGATGCCCGCGGCGGCGTGCGCGTCGGCTCGATATTGGTGCAGGAGATGACCATTGCCGGGGAATGAGCCGCGGCCGTGCGGATAACAGAACAGACTCCTAGAACTTCGTGTCGATCAGATCCTTGAGCGTGCGGCCTTTCAAGGGCTCTTCCATCGAACCTTCCACTTCGTTCAACAGCGCAACTGCGGGACTCACGCTGTGGATGGCAATGGCCAGCCGGCCGCTGTGCAGGGCGCGAACGACTTCAAAAATTTCGGCCAGGCTAATCGCCGCAATCTCGCGGCCCGGCACGAATTGTTCGTGTTCGGTTGCCAGGAGCATCCCGTTCTGTTCCAGGCAGTGCAGCACCGGCGCCAGGGCGATGCTGGGAATGTCGAGTTCCGTGGCGAGCGAGTGCGCCGACCATGAGGCCTTTCCGGCCGAATAATCACGCCCCACCAGGTACATGATCGACAGCGCCACCTGCTCGCGATCCCTGCCGGTGAGCTCGAAGGATTCCTGGCCGTGGCGCAGGTACTGCGGAAACTGCAGGTAGAAGGCGAGCTGCGCGCCGATGAGCAGGATCAGCCAGCTCAAGTAAACCCAGATGAGCGTGGTCAGCACGATGGCAAAGCCGGTGTAGATCGCCACCATCGAGGAGGCGTAAACGATGAACGCGGTGAACACCTTGCCGACCAGCGCCCACACCACGCCTGCGGTAATGCCGCCGGTCAGCGCGGCGCGGATTTGCACCTTGGTGTTGGGGATGAAGACATACATGAAGGTAAAGATGATGGTGACGACCACATACGGCAGGATCTTGCCGACGGCGCTCAAGGTCCAGGCCAGCGGCGTGATGCCGTTGACCCACTGTGCGAAGGGACTGCGTTCCGCGCTTGCCAGCAGGCCGAGCGCCACGGCGAGCAGGATGGGCCCCAATACCATCACCGCCAGATATTCGGTGAAGCGCCGCACGAAGCTGCGCGGCCGGTCGACCCGCCAGAGAAAATTAAAGCTCTTTTCCACCTTCTGAATCGTCGTCACGACGGTGTAAACCAGGAAGACCAGGCCGATCGAGCCCAACAGATCGCCGCGCATATTGCGCACGAATTGCAGGACGCTCTCCGTCAACTGATCCGCCGCACCGCCCATCGGCGCGAAGAATTGCGAAAGGATGAAGCGCAGGTCGCCGCGCGCGCCGAGGCTTTTCAAGATGGCGAAACTGAAAACCAGCAGAGGCACAATCGACAGCAGCGTCGTATAGGCGAGGCTCATTGCCCGCACGCTGATCTCGCCGCGCAACCAGTCGCGTATCAGCGCCGCGGGATAGCGCACCACGCGCAGCACGGGACCCCAGGGCGGCGGCCTGCTGCGCGAGCCGGTGAACAGGCTGTCCTCGATGCCCTCGAGCCACTTGAACATGTCTCGAGCTTACGCCGTGAGCAGCTTGAGCGCCTCTCGGTAATTATCGCTGGTGCGCGCCAAAATTTCCGGCGGCAGATGCGGCGCGGGCGGCTTCTTGTTCCAGTGCAATGATTCCAGGTAATCGCGCACGAACTGCTTGTCGAAGCTCGGCGGACTGATTCCAGGCTTGTAGGAAGCCATCGGCCAGAACCGCGAAGAATCCGGCGTCAAGGCCTCATCGATGAGAAACAGCCTGCCCGCCTTGTCGACTCCGAATTCGAATTTCGTGTCGGCGATGATGATGTTGCGCGCGCGCGCGTGTTCGGCGGCGAATCGATAAACATCGAGCGCCATGCGCCGGATGTCGGCGGCGCATTGCTTGCCCACCAGCTTGACGATGGCATCGAAATCGATGTTCTCGTCGTGGGATCCGGCCGGCGCTTTTGAGGCGGGCGTGAACAGCGGCTCGGGCAGGCGCGCCGCCATGGTGAGCCCGGCGGGCAGCGGAATGCCGCAGATCGAGCCGTGCAACTTGTAGTCTTTGAAGCCGGAGCCGATGAGGTAACCGCGCACGACTGCCTCGAGCGGCAGGGCGTTGAGCTTCTTCACCACCATGGCGCGGCCCTCGAGCTGCTTGCGCTCTTGCGCGTCGCCGACCACATCCTCGACGCGCAGGTCCGAGAGATGGTTGGGTGCAATGTGGGCTGTCTTGCCGAACCAGAACAGCGAAATCTGGGTTAGAACCTCTCCCTTGAAGGGAATCGGATCGGGCAGCACCACGTCGAACGCCGACAACCGGTCCGTGGCGACGATGAGCAGGTGCTGATCATCCACATCGTAAATATCGCGCACCTTTCCCTGGTGGATTTTTTTGAGACTGCGCAGGTGCGTCTCGAAAAGCGGTGCCGAATGCGAAACCTGTTCCATGTGCAAGCGCTCGCGACTGCTACCATTGAAGGTCGGCGATTGTGGCGGGACAGGGCGTGCAGGTCAACGCGAATGAGTTGGAATGGCATTCTATTCGGGGCAATGATTGGTTTTCTGCTCACCCGGAGCGCCTGGGGAGCGGTGGCCGGCGCCATCATCGGCTATATGCTGGTTCCCAAGGCGGGAATCCGCTTTGCCGCCCCGAATGGCGCGGCCTCGATCTCCAGCGAATTCTTTCGCACCACCTTTGAGATCATGGGCCATGTTGCCAAATCGGACGGCCGCGTATCCGAGGCTGAGATCGATGCGGCGCGGCGGGTGATGCAGGAACTGCAACTGGGACCTGCCGATATCAGCACCGCCATTGCCTGCTTCACAACGGGCAAGTCAGCCGGCTACGACGCCGAGCTCAGCATTGAGCGGCTGCGCGAGTCGTGCGGCTTGCGCTACGATCTGCTGCGCACATTCGTGGATCTGCAGCTGCGCGCGGCGCTGGCCGGCAACGGCATTTCGCCCCCGGCGCGGCGCATACTGCAGCGAATTGCGCAGCGGCTCGGGCTTTCGGAGCCCGAGTTTGCGAACATGGAGGCGTCCTTGCGCGCGCGGCAGAATGGGCCGCGCGCCCGGACCAATAACTTGGCAGAATGCTATGCGGAGCTCGAGGTCGACGCCGGCATCAGCGATGCGGAGCTCGTCAAGGCGTATCGGCGCCAGATGAGCCGGCATCACCCTGATAAGCTGGTGGCGAACGGCCTGCCGGAGTCAATGGCGCAAATGGCAAAAGAGAAAACTCAGCGGATCCAGGAAGCCTACGAGGGCATACGCGCGGCGCGCGGCATGCGCTAGGAGCCTGTCCATGAGCATCATCATTGCACCATCGATTCTGTCCGCGGACTTCGCGCGACTTGGCGAAGAGGTCAATTCGGTGCTGGCTGCCGGCGCGGACTGGATCCATTTTGACGTGATGGACAATCACTACGTACCGAATCTGACCGTCGGACCCATCGTCTGCCAGGCGTTGCGCAAGGCCGGAGTCAGGGCGCCCATCGATGTGCATCTCATGGTGTCGCCGGTCGATCCTCTGGTGGTGGATTTCGCGAAGGCCGGCGCCACCAACATCAGCTTTCATCCGGAAGCCACGCAGCATGTGGATCGCACCATCCAGCTCATCCGCCATTCGGGCTGCAGGCCGGGCCTGGTGTTCAATCCGGCGACATCGTTGAATTGGCTGGACTACGTGATCGACAAAATCGACGTGATTTTGTTGATGTCCGTGAATCCCGGATTTGGCGGTCAGGAATTCATCCCGGAAGTTCTGCCGAAACTTTGCGAAGCGCGTGCGCGGATCAAAGCCGCGAAACGGGACATTCGTCTGGAAATCGACGGCGGCGTGAAAGTCGAGAACGCTGCGAGCATCGCCAAGGCGGGCGCCGATACGTTTGTCGCGGGATCGGCGATTTTCGGCAGCGCGGATTACGCGCGCACCATCAAGGCCATGCGCGCGCAGATCGAATCGGGCGGAAAATAAGCCAAAAAATCGCAGGGAAGCCCCTGGCGCTTATTCGTCGTCCTCGTCATCCTCATCGTCTTCGTCATCGGGCTGCTCGGTACGCGTGCTCTTGGCGGCGCCCATGTTCGCACCGGCTTTGACAGGAACGATCAACGGACGCGTCTTGACCTTGGGTCGCGCGTTGAACACCACGATGGTTTTTCCCGTGGCGCGCAGCAACCCCTGTTCTTCCAATACCTTGAGCACGCGTCCGGCCATCTCGCGCGAACAGCCCACCAGGCGCGACAGTTCCTGCCGGCTGACCTTGATCTGCATGCCTTCCGGATGCGTCATCGCATCGGGTTCACCGCACAAATCCATGATGGCGTGCGCCACGCGGCCGGTGACATCGACGAAGGCAAGATCACCGAGCTTGCGGTTGGTGCGGTCGAGGCGCGTTGCCAACTGCGTCGCCAATTCGAAAATCAAGCCGGGACTTTCAGCGGCGATCTGGCGAAAGCGCGGATAGGTCATTTCCGCGAGTTCGGATTGCTGGCGCGTACGCACCCATGCGCTGCGTGTCGGCTGTTCGTAGAACAAGCCCATCTCGCCGAAGAACTGGCCCTTGTTCAAATAGGCAAGAACCATTTCATTGCCGTCCTCGTCCTCGATCATGACTTCGACGGAACCGGAAATGATGTAGTACAGAATGTCCGGCAGATCGCCGGCGTGGATGATCACGGTCTTTGAAGGGACTGTCCGGATGCGGCAGTAGCTCAAGAAACGATTGATCGCTGGGATATCGCTTAAGGCTTTTGCCCCTTCTTCCATTTTCGCTCCCATTGGTTTTTTCGCCGGTTAAACGCCGATGCTGGCGCACGTTTTATTACATAAGTCCCGGAATCGCAAGCACTAAAGGCAAGCCGCTAGACCCAATACGATCCGCGGGTCATCAGCCGCGATGTCGCGCGCATCGCCAATGTTATTGCAAACGGCAGCGGTTTACCTCCCATCGAGGCGGCTTTTGCACCGTGCTTCATCTCATCGTGGGTCATCTGGGTCAGGATGGCGCGGCTGCGGTGATCCTGCGGGCTCAAGCGCTGCAAGTGATCCCGCAAATGCGATTCGACCTGTTTTTCAGTCTCTGCGATGAAACTCAAGCTCGCGCGATCGCCGAGCGCGCCCGCCAGGGCGCCGAGCGCCAGCGATCCTACATACCACAGCGGGTTCAAAAGACTGGGCCGGCCTTTCAATTCCTTCAGGCGTTGTTCGCACCAGGCCAAATGATCGATTTCCTCGGCGGCGGCCTCGTGCATTGCGGCTTTGACCTTAAGATCGCGCGCGGTGAGCGCCTGGCCCTGGTACAGCGCCTGGGCGGCCACCTCCCCGGCGTGATTTACCCGCATCAGACGGACCGATTCGGCGCGCTCAGCTTCCGGCAGTCCCTCCGCGGAGAAGGCCTGCGGAATCCCTCGGGAGGGCCGCGGTGATAAGGTCAAGGTCTTGATTATCTTGTCTATTTCGCCGATTGCGCGGTCCAAGGCCCCTAGCCTGCGTGTGTCCATGGATACATTATATTATAGGTGCGTATCGCAGCGGATTCTAAGGCTGGCATCTGCCCGCGCTGTTCTGTACACTTTCGCGCCTTTCGTCAAGACCCTATTTGTTGAGCACTCCATGTATACCGTATTCTCAAAGCCTGAAGAAACTCGCGGCGACTGGTACTTGGTCGACGCCGCAGGCAAAACCCTGGGCCGCCTGGCCTCGGAGATCGCGCATCGCTTGAAAGGCAAGCACAAGCCAAATTACGCGCCGCATCAAGACCTTGGCGATCATATCGTGGTCGTCAACGCCGGCGAGGTGCGCGTCACGGGCGCCAAACTCACCGACAAGTTCTATCACCAGCACACCGGCTACGTCGGCAACTTGAAGAGCATCTCCTTGGGCAAGCTTCTGCAGGAGCACCCGGAGCGCGCGATTCAATTCGCGGTCAAAGGCATGCTGCCGAAGGGGCCTCTGGGCCGTCGCATGTATAAGAAGCTGCATGTATTCGGCGGCAAAGATCATCCCCATCAAGCACAGCAGCCCAAGGCGCTGGAAATTTAAGTTCTAGGACAATCAATGGCAAATACAGCCGCCAACTCTTATTACGGCACCGGCCGCCGCAAAACTTCCAGCGCGCGGGTTTACCTGCGCCAAGGCACCGGCAAGGTGCTGATCAACGGCCGATCCTTGGCTGAATTCTTTGGCCGAGAAACCGGCCGCATGATCGTGCAGCAGCCTTTTGGCGCGGTACAGCTCGATGGCAAGTTCGATGTCGAAGCCCACGTCGAAGGCGGCGGAATCACCGGCCAGGCCGGTGCAATTCGCCACGGGATTACGCGCGCTCTCATGGCCTATGATGAGACGTTGCGTTCGCCATTGCGCAAAGCCGGCTTCGTTACGCGCGATGCACGCGAAGTGGAGCGCAAGAAGGTCGGCCGGCGCAAGGCGCGCCGCGGCACCCAGTTCTCCAAACGATAATCACGAGAGCGCTTTCGGCCTCCTAGCTAAACGGTCGATCGGATTTGGGGGATCGTCTAGTGGTAGGACAACGGTCTCTGACACCGTTTACCTAGGTTCGAATCCTAGTCCCCCAGCCAAACAGGGCCCACCGGTGTGGGCCCTTTTCTTAACGGTGCCACGGACTTGCTGAGCATTTAGATGTCGGGCGAGCACAATTCGAGTCAACGGCTCGCGCCCATGGCGCTTGCGGCGCTCGGCGTTGTGTTTGGCGACATCGGCACCAGCCCCTTGTATGCCGTGTCGGCCTGTTTTGTGGGCCCCGGAATTGCCGTCACCCCCGACCATGTTCTCGGCGTGCTTTCGCTGATCTTTTGGTCGTTGGTAGTCGTCATCCTGTTCAAGTACGTGCTGGTGGTGCTGAATGCCGACAACAAAGGCGAGGGCGGCGTGCTGGCGCTGACCGCCCTCGTGGTGAACACGGTGCGGGCCAGTCCGCGCCGAAAAATCTACGCAACCTTGGGCATCCTCGGCGCTTCGTTGTTTTTCGCCGATGGCGCCATCACGCCGGCGATAACGGTATTGAGCGCCGTCGAAGGCCTGCATGTGGCGGCGCCGGACGCGCAGATTCCGGTGCTGCCGATAACCATGTTTGTATTGATCGTGCTGTTCATCATTCAAAAAAACGGCACGGGTTCGGTTGGAAAAGTATTCGGTCCGGTCATGCTCTGTTGGTTCGCGGTCCTGGCGGTGCTCGGCGTCTCCTGGATCGTGCGCGAGCCCGGTGTCTTGCTGGCAATCGATCCGACGCGCGCGATCGCCTTGCTGGCGCAGCATCAGGTCGGGTCGCTCGCCGTGCTCGCCGGGGTATTTTTGTGCGTGACCGGCGGCGAAGCGCTCTACGCCGACATGGGCCATTTCGGCAAGGCGCCGATTCGCCTCGGCTGGATGTGCATCGTCATGCCGGCGCTGGTGTGCAATTATTTTGGTCAGGGCGCGATGCTGATTGAAAATCCGGCCGCCATCAGCAACCCGTTTTACTTGATGGCGCCTGCGTGGTCGTTGTGGCCGCTGGTGATTTTGGCAACGGCGGCCAGCGTCATCGCCTCCCAGGCGGTCATCTCCGGGGTCTTCTCAGTGACCACGCAGGCGGTGAGCCTGGGACTGTTGCCGCGCCTGCGCGTCGAGCACTCCTCGGCGGACGTTGTCGGTCAGATTTATGTGCCGACCATGAATTGGATCCTCATGGTGGCGGCGCTGGCGTTGGTCGTGGGTTTCGGCAGCTCGGCGGCGTTGGGCGGGGCGTATGGCCTGGCGGTATCGGGCGCCATGACCATCGTGACCCCGTTGACCTTGAGTCTCATCAAGTCCCGGACGGGCAAGAACAGCCGCCTGCTGCGCACCGGATTGTCGTTGCTGTTCATTGTCGACATCGCCTTCCTGCTCGCCAATCTGACCAAGCTCGAGGACGGCGGCTGGGTGCCGCTGGTATCCGGGCTGACGATTTTCTGGCTGATGCAGACCTGGCAAAGCGGCCGAGCCTCGCTCATGGCACGGCTGCTGCGCGAACAAAAGCCGGTGCGCGACTTCATCGAGGATTTGAAGCTGGATCCGCCGGTGCGCGTGGCGGGCACGTCGATTTTCCTCGATCAGAAGGCGTCGGGAATTCCGCGCGCCCTGCTCAACAACATCAAGTTCAACCGAGTCATGCACGAGCGCGTCGTGCTGCTGACCGTCGTGACCCGCGAAGTGCCGCGCGTTTCCGCGGCGAAGCGCCTGACCGTCACACCCGTTTGCGAAGGGATCGTCCGGGTCGTCGCCCAGGTAGGGTTCATGGAGAAGCCGAACATCACCGCCATCTTGCGCGAGGCGGAAAGCCACGGTGTGCCATACGATCCGGAAGCGACCACGTATTTCTTGAGCCGGGAGGAATTGCTTCCCGGCCGCCGCTCCGATCTGCCGCCGCTGCGCCGCCGCGCATTCATGCAGATGGCGCGCAACGCGCAGGTGATCGGCGACTACTACGGCTTGCCGCACAACCGGGTGGTCGAGATTGGCACCCGCCTGGAGATTTAGGAACCGGTCCGAATGCTCAGCCAGGCTCCAAGGTCCTGACGCCGGCATCCCCGGCGATGATGAGCACATCCGCGCGGCGCCGGGCGAACAATCCCACGGTCACGACTCCCGCAATTTGATTAATGGCGGATTCCAAGGTTTTGGGGTCGGTGATCTTCAGAGCGTGCACATCCAAGATCGGATTGCCGTTGTCGGTAAGGACGCCCTCGCGCCATACCGGCTGCCCGCCGAGCTTCACCAGCTGGCGCGCGACGTAGGAGCGAGCCATGGTGATGACTTCGACCGGGAGCGGGAAGGCGCCCAGCACGGGCACCAGCTTGGAGTCGTCGATGATGCAGACGAAGCGCTTCGAGGCGGCGGCGATCACCTTCTCGCGCGTCAGCGCGGCACCGCCGCCCTTGATGAGCGCGCCGTCGGCGGTGGCCTCATCGGCGCCGTCGATATAAAGATTCAGATCGCCCGAGGTGTTCAATTCGAGTTCCGGAATCCCCGCGGCGCGCAGCCTTTCGGATGTTTGGCGCGAGCTCGAGACTGCGCCGGAAAGCTGTATTTTGCGGTCTTTCAGCACTTCTATCAGTTGATTGACGGTGGAGCCGGTGCCGACACCCAGCACCATGCCGCTTTCGATGTAGCGGACCGCGGCTTCTGCGGCGCGGCGTTTTTTTTCCGTTGACGGGTCCGATGACACTCGCGATTTCCTGGCTTCAGAAACAACTGTGCCCGCTTACGCGGGCACAGTTGATTACTTTCGAAGGCTTACTTTTTCTTAGCGGCCTTTTTCTTAGCTACCTTCTTCTTCGCCTTCTTTGCTTTCGCTGCCATGATAGAAACTCCGTTATCGGGTTAGTCCGGGGTCCGAGTATATACACGAATAATTAATTTACAAGCAATAGCTCGCGCTGGCGCACCACTATGTGCTAGCGATGTGAGCGCCGTCACTCAAGGGCGAGGATGAAATCCCAATCCTTCTTCGTCACCGGCATGACCGATAGACGATTCCCACGGCGCAGCAAAACAAAATCCTTGAGCTTCTTATCGGCGTGCGTCCGCAACTCGTCGAGCGTGATGATGCGCTTGAACTTGCGCACGAACTTCACGTCGACGACGTACCAGGACGGTGCGTCCTTTTTGGAATCGGGATCGTAGTGATGGTTCTTGGGGTCGAAGGCGCTGGCATCCGGATAACCTTCGCGGGCGATGCTGACGATGCCGGCGATTCCGGGTACGTCGCAGCTGGAGTAGTAGAAAAATGCCAAATCACCCTTTTTTATGGAGTCGCGCAGCATGTTGCGCGCCTGGTAATTGCGCACGCCGTCCCACGCCGTGGTTTGCTTGGGAGCCTTGCCCAGATCATCGATGCTGAAGGTGGCGGGCTCCGATTTGAACAGCCAATAGTTCATAGAAAATGCTCCAATCCCGATTCCGTTGCCAATGAATCCAAGCGTAAGTCCCACTCGTCCGCAAACTTTACTTCGGTGCGCTGGCAGTCAAAGGCGAGCCCGACCAGGTGCGGACCCTTCCACTGGCGCCGTCGCCGGCGGAACGCAAGGGCGCGATCATAGTACCCACCCCCCATGCCCAGCCGTCTGCCCGCGGCATCGACGCCCACCAAGGGGATGACGATGAGATCAAGCCACTGAGGCGCGATGGGGGCCAAGCACCGGCGTGGAACCAAAATCCCAAACTCGCCGGGCGCTGTAACGCCGGTGAGCGGGTAGAAGCGCAGGCGGCGATGGCGCCGATCGCTGATGACCGGCACGAACACTTTCACGCCGCGCCGCCGCGCGGCTGCAATCAGCGGCGCGGTGTCCGGCTCGCCATCGAAGGGTAGGTACAGCGCGACGCGACAGCCTGCGCGGAAGGATCGGAGTCGGGCGACCGCCCGGGCGGCGGCGCAGGAGCGATGCCAATGATCCGGCTCGCGGAGGGCTCGGCGCTCGGCACGCAATTGTTGACGAAGAGTTGCCTTCATTGAAAGGGGATGGCGCCACCCGCAAATGCCGTTTTGGACCGTTGCTCCCGACCTGAGCAACAGGTGGGGCCGACTGCGGCACTTAAGGCTTTCCGCTCAGGGCGGCGGACGTGCACAATGTTGCCAGCAAGCATTGGCCCCTGGGGTTTACAAAATTAGGGTCAGGAGGTAACCCGATCCGCATCGAACACCGCAGGCAGCGCCAAATTTAAATGTCGAGAAAGGCCGCTCAGAGCTCGAGCTGTTGACCTTTCTCCAAGGCCGACTCTACGCGCTCACGCAGGATACGCAAGCGTCCGCCGACGTCGGAATCGAGATTGGTGTCACGATTGCGGAATCGAATCAGCTCATTTGCCATGTTGAGCGCCGCAATCACCGCGATGCGATCCAGACCGACGACTTTGCCGCTGTCGCGGATTTCCCGCATTTTCATGTTCAGGAACTCGGCCGAATCGAGCAGGTCCGAACGTTCCTCGATCGGGCAGGAGATGTGATACTCCTTTTCGAGTATTCGCACGCTCACCCGCGCCTGATTGTCGCTCACGCCTGTTCCATGGATTTCAGACGGCCGATCATGGCCTCGACCCGCGCGCGCACCTGTTCATTCTTTTGCAACAGCGTCGCACGCTCGGACGTCAGGGTATCTTGACGCTGCCGCAGCGCGCGATTCTCTTCCTTGATATGACTGACGGTTACGATGAGATCTTCAAGACGCTTTTCCAAGCGCTTCAGCTCGAGTTCGACCGCTGACTTCGAATTGGCTTCATTCATGGGGTGCCAATATAGAGCGGGCCAAAGCGCAATGCAAAGGGCGGTGCAGGCCCACACTGCGCTATTATTCGCCCAATCATGATGTCCGATATTCGGTTCAAGGATTTCGAGGATGTGCTGGCCACCGCCGGCGGCCTGGCGGATGCCGCCGAGGCCCATGGGTCCCTGTGCGGCGCCCTGTGTTCGGTCTCGCCTTACAGAATGCAGGATTGGATCAACGAGATCCTGCCGGATGGGGCCGCGCTCAGCGACGAGTCCTCGGCGATGATCGAGAGAGTCTTCGCCGCCACGGCGACATCCTTCGGAGAGCAGGGGATGGAGTTCGAACCCCTGCTGCCTGATGACGAACAGCCGCTCAATGGGCGCGCCAACGCTCTTGCATTATGGTGCACCGGATTTCTCTACGGCCTGGGTACCGGGTCGATCTCCGATCTGGAAGCCCTGGGCGGGGACGTCGGTGAAATCGTCCGGGACTTCACCGAAATCTCCCGCGCCACGGGCGATGATGCGGAAGGGGACGAGTCCAACGAGCAGGCGTATGCGGAACTGGTCGAATTCATCCGGGTTGCGGCCCAGGTCGTGTTCGAAGAACTACTGCCGCTGCGCAGGCAGGTCTATCCCGCGCAGCAGCGGCTGCACTGAACCTTGGCAGCGGCTGCGCCGACCTCAATGGATCGCAAGGAATTCGCACGCCGCCGGCGCCAATTCATGCGCATCATCGGCAAGGATGCGATCGCCATTCTGCCGGCGGCCCCGGTGCGTCACCGCAACGGCGATATCGAATACGCCTATCGCCAGGACAGCCATTTTTACTATCTGAGCGGCTTTCCCGAGCCGGACGCGGTCGCCGTTCTGGTGCCGGGCCGTCCGCAGGCGGAGTACCTCTTGTTCGTGCGTGAGCACGATGCCCTGCGGGAATCCTGGGATGGCGCGCGTGCCGGAACCGAAGGGGCGGTCGAGCGCTACGGTGCGGACGATTCCTTCCCGATCGAGGACATCGATGAAATTCTGCCCGGACTGATGGAGCAACGCTCGCAGATCTTCTATTCCATGGGAACGCATCTGGATTTCGACCCCCGCATCTTGAGCTGGGTGAACGGCCTGCGGGTGCAGTCGCGCCAGGGCGCGGGCGGCCTGCAGGAATTCGTGGCGCTGAACCATGTGCTCGATGACATGCGTCTGTACAAGAGCCGCCCGGAACAGGCCAGTCTGCGGCGCGCAGCGCAGATCGCGGTTGGCGCCCATCGTCGGGCGATTCGCTTTGCGCGGCCGGGCCGCATGGAATACGAGGTGATGGCCGAAGTGCTGCACGAATTCCGCTCGCACAACGCCGACATTTCCTACCAGCCCATCGTGGGTGGCGGCGCCAATGCCTGCGTCATGCACTATCGCGATAACGATCAGCCCTTGTGCGACGGTGATCTGTTGCTGCTCGATGCGGGCTGTGAACACGACTACTATGCCTCGGACATCACACGCACCTTCCCGGTCAGCGGCAGATTCAGCGCAGTGCAACGCGCGGTCTACGAAGTGGTGCTGGAGGCGCAAGTGGCGGCCATCGACAAGGTGCGTCCCGGCAACCATTGGAATGAACCGCATGAAGCCGCCGTGCGAGTTGTCACGCAGGGCCTCAGCAAACTCGGCCTGCTCAAGGGATCGACACCCAAATTGATCAAGGACCAGGCTTACCTGCCGTTTTTCAATCATCGCACCGGCCACTGGCTGGGCTTGGATGTGCACGATGTGGGCGACTACAAGGTGGGCGGCGAGTGGCGTGTGCTGGAACCGGGGATGGCGCTCACCGTCGAACCGGGGATCTACATCCGGCCCTCGCCCAAGGTCCCCAAGGAATTTTGGAACATCGGAATTCGAATCGAGGATGAGGTGCTGGTAACGGCGGGAGCGCCGGAGGTGCTGACCGGCGCGCTGGAGAAAACACCCGACGCCATCGAGGCGCTGCGATGACGTTTGATGTCGCCATCGTCGGCGGCGGCATGGTGGGCGCCAGCTTGGGCGCAGCGCTCGCGCCCTTGAATCTGCGCGTCGCCCTCATCGAGGCGATTGCACATAACGCGGCGGCACAACCCAGTTTTGACGAACGCACCACGGCGCTCTCGAACGGCAGCCGCAGGATCTTGGAGACCATCGGAGTGTGGTCCGGGCTGAACGCGGTGGCGACGCCCATCGTCAAGATTCACGTGTCGGAGCAGGGACGGTTTGGTTTTGCGCGGATCGACGCCAGGGAACAGGGCCTCCCCGCGATGGGTTACGTCGTACCGAACCGGGCACTCGGCAGCGCCCTTTGGCCGCGCCTGTCGAGCCGGGGAATAAAAGTGTTCTGTCCGGCCGAAGTGTCTCAAATCGAGGCCGGCGACGCGGCGGTTAAGATCGAGATCAGCGAGGCGGGCGCCAAGACCGCAATCGAAGCCAAGCTGATTGTCGCCGCCGATGGCGCGCAGTCGGTCGTGCGCAGCGCATTCGGCATCGCTGCGGAAGTGCGCGACTACGGCCAAACAGCGCTGATCACCACCGTGTTGCCGCAGCGTTTCCACGATAACGTGGCCTATGAGCGCTTCACGCCCGAAGGCCCCCTGGCTTTGCTGCCGTTGGACGGGGGACGCTGCACGCTGGTGCTGACTCAGGCCAAGGATGGCGCGCAGGCGGCGCTGGCGTGGTCGGATGCTGAATTCCTTGCCGAAGTACAGCGCCGCTTTGGTTTTCGTCTGGGCCGATTTCTCAAGGCAGGACGCCGCGTGCCGTATCCGCTCTCATTGACTCAGGCCGACCGCACCAGCGCGCGGCGTTGCGTCATCATCGGCAATGCCGCGCAGGGCCTGCATCCGGTCGCGGGCATGGGATTCAATTTGGGATTGCGCGATGTGGCCAGCCTCGCGGAACTCATTGCGGAGAACGCCCGCGGCGATGCCGATCCGGGCCAGCCCAAGCTGCTGAGCGAGTACGACGCCTGGCGCAGCGCGGACCGCGGCGGCGTCATCGCCTTTACCGACGGACTGGTGCGCATGTTTTCCAATCCCTTGAGCTCGGTGCGGCGCCTGCGCAATTTGGGCCTGCTGGCGTTCGATCTGTTGCCTCCGGCAAAAGCCGCACTGTCGCGCCTCAGCACGGGCGGGGGCGGACGTGTTCCCAAACTGGCGCGCGGCGTGGCGCTGACATGAACCGCGGGCGATCGCCGGAATTCGACGTGATCATTGTCGGCGCCGGCGTGATCGGCGCCGTGATGGCGAGCCTGCTGCTGGCGCGCAAATTGAGCACCGCGGGCAGGGTGGCGATAGTCGCCGATCGATTTACCGCCGCGCCCACCATTCCGGACTGGGATCTGCGCGTGTTCGCATTGAGCCGCGCCTCGGAGCGCCTGCTCAAGCTGTGCGGCGTGTGGAACTCGCTGCCCGCAACGCGGGTGTTTCCCTACGAGCGCATGTGCGTCTTTGATGCCGGCGGCCCGAGCGGCTTAGGCTCGCTGACCTTCGACTGCGCCGAACTCGGCGAGCCCAACCTCGGCTACATCGTGGATGGCAAGGCATTGCAATGGCAGTGCCTGCAAGCCGCCCGCGCCGCGGGCGCCGTGTTCATCGAAGGCACGGTGGAGGCGATCGCCGCGGGCGATGACGCGGCGTCGCTTGCCTTAAGCGACGGACGCGAATTGCGCGCGATATTGCTGGCGGCAGCGGATGGAACGGATTCAACCACGCGCGAACTGCTCGGCATCGAAACGGCCGGCCACGCCTATCACCAGGATGCCTTGGTGGCGCACGTGCAGACCGCTCAAGATCATGCCAATACCGCATGGCAACGGTTCCTGAGCACCGGACCTGTTGCATTTTTGCCGCTCAACGACGGACGCTGCTCCATTGTTTGGAGCGTCACGCGGCCCAAGGCGGATCTTTTGAGAGCCATGGATGCTCCGGCCTTTGGGGAAGCCCTGACCGAGGCCAGCGGCGCCGCGTTGGGTCAGTGCACTCTCGCCTCCAAACTGGCGAGCTTCCCGCTGAAGCTGCAATACGCCGTTGACTACGTTCGGCCGCGGGCGGTGTTGCTTGGGGACGCGGCGCACGTGGTTCATCCGCTCGCCGGCCAGGGATTGAACTTAGGGCTCTTGGATTGTGCGTCGCTCTCGGAAGTATTGGGCGAGGCCGGGGGCGCCGCCAACTTCGGCGACTACCAACACCTGCGCCGCTATGAGCGCTGGCGGCGCAGCGAGAACGTCATCGCGGCGGCCGCGCTCGATGGAATGGAGCGGTTGTTTTCCAATTCGGATGCATTCAGCGTCGGCGCCCGCACTGCGGGCTTCCGCGCCGTGGCGAAGCTGCCGTTTCTCAAGCGCGGCTTTGCACGACGCGCCTTAGGGATAGCGGGAGACGTGCCGGAGTTTCTAAAGACGGTCTAACTTTGCCGCGCAAATGAAGTCATTCACCGACAGCCCGCCGATCGAATGCGTCGAGTAGGTGACACGGCAGTAGTCATAGCCCACCTCGAGATCGGGATGATGGTCTTCGCTGTTGGCGATATACGCCAGCGCATTGACGAAACTCATCGTCCGGTAGAAATCCTTGAATTTCAGCGATCGCTTCAGACTCTTGGAGTCCTTGGCGATCTTCCAGTCCTTGTGCAGCTGCCTGGCGAGAAGTTTGACCTTGGCGGGGGTCAGGGGTTTGACGCCGCCTTCGCAGGGCACGCACTTCTTTTCCGATAAATCCTTCATGTCTGAATTCTGGCGTAGGTGCGCTCGATGTAGCGCTCGACCAGATCCTGAAATTCTTCGGCGATTCGATCGCCTTTGAGCGTCACGGTCTTCGCGCCGTCCTCGTATACCGGCGCCACCGGGTGTTCGCCGGTACCGGGCAGGCTGATGCCGATGTTGGCATGCTTGCTCTCGCCGGGACCGTTGACGACGCAACCCATCACGGCAACCGTCATGTCGGCCACGCCTGTGCGCTGCTTGCGCCACTCCGGCATGCGATGCCGGATATGGCTTTGGATCTTTTGCGCCAGTTCCTGGAAATAGGTGCTGGTGGTGCGCCCGCACCCGGGGCAGGCTATCACCATGGGCGTGAATGCGCGCAGGCCCATGGTTTGAAGAATTTCCTGAGCGACGATGACTTCCTGGGTGCGATCGCCGTTGGGTTCGGGCGTCAAGGAGACGCGGATGGTGTCGCCGATGCCTTCCTGCAACAGCACGCCCATGGCCGCGGTTGAGGCCACAATGCCCTTGCTGCCCATCCCGGCCTCGGTGAGGCCTAGGTGCAAGGGGTAGGCGCAACGACCCGCCAGATTGCGGTATACGGCGATTAAATCCTGTACGCCGCTCACTTTGGCGCTGATGACGATCATGTCGGGCTCCAACCCCAAGACTTCCGCGCGTTTCGCGCTGTCCAGAGCCGAGACCACAATGGCCTCGCGCATGACGTCGATCGCCGCCTTGGGTTCCGGCAGCTTGGAGTTCTCATCCATCATGCGGGTCAGCAGATCCTGATCAAGACTGCCCCAATTGACGCCGATACGAACCGGCTTCCTGAACTTGATGGCTGTCTCGATCATTTCCGCGAATTGCGGATCGCGCTTGGAACCGCGTCCGACATTGCCCGGATTGATGCGCAGTTTGCCCAGCGCCTCCGCGCAGGCCGGATGCGCCTTGAGCAGCTTATGGCCGTTGAAATGAAAATCACCCACCAGGGGTGTGCTGATGCCTTGTGCATCCAGGCGCTCGCGAATGTGCGGCACCGCGGCCGCCGATTCGTCATTGTTGACCGTGACGCGCACTAATTCGGATCCGGCGCGCGCCAGCGCCTTGACCTGTGCCACCGTGCCGTCAATGTCGGCGGTGTCGGTGTTGGTCATCGATTGCACCACGATGGGCGAAGTGCCGCCGATGGAGACTGAGCCCACCTTGACGGTGAGCGAATGTCGACGTGATCTCATCCTTGCATTATACCTAACCTGGGCTTTGCGGCTTCGCCGAGGCGGCCTCGACGATTTTTGGCGCGCCGACAAATGGTTGAATGCCGAACTTCGGATACACCTCGCTCGGGAAGTAGACGGTGCCGTCCTTGACCACCATGTTGATGGTCTTGATCGCCTTTAAATTCTTGATCGGATCGCCGGGGATGAGAAAGAAATCCGCTAGCTTGCCTTTTTCGATCGAACCTAAGCGCTGATCCTGGCTCACGTAGCGCGCCGAGTCGAAGGTGGCGCGCTTCAAGATTTCCGCGGGCGTCATTCCCGCGAGCTGGTACAGCTCCAACTCGCGATGGTAGGTGAAGGAGCCGCCCGTGTCGGTGCCGAAGACGATGAACACGCCGCGGTCGTGCAGCATGTGCACCACCTCGACCAGCTTGTCAAAAGCTTGACGATAGGCCTGATCATCGCCGGGTGCGGAGGTGTCCGCCAATGCTTTCATGTTGTCGCGGCGCCAGCCGATCGGCATGTGGTCGAAATAGTCGACCTCACCGGACGGAATCTTACCGTCCCGGCGCAGCAATAACTGCTCGTGAATGCCGAGCGTCGGGTCGATGGCGATCTTGCGATCTACCATCATGTTGATGGTGTGCTGCACCTTCGGGCTCTGCAGATCCAAAGCGGGCAGGCGCTTCAGCGCGGTGAGACGGAACAGCGTGCGGGTGTCCTCGGTGGGTTGAATCACCCAGCCGAGCGCGAACTGGTTGATGTGGGTGATTTCATCGTAGCCCGCCTCGATCATTTGGTCGGTATTCGAGAAGGCGGGTATGTGGCCGGCGACCCGCATGCCGAGCAGGTGGGCTTCCTTGGTCATCGCCGGCACCCAGGCGGGATTCATGCTGTTGTAGATCTTGATCTGCCAGTAGTTGCGCGCGCCATACCAGCGCACCGCATCGATGGCCTGCTCCTGGCTGTCGACCACGATGCCGTTGTTGGCACTGAAGGGGCTCTTGCCCTCGATGAAACCGGAGCGGATGACATGAGGTCCGCCGATCGCGCCGCTGTCCATTTGTTGGATCAGCTCGTCGAGCACCGCATTGTCATTGCCCATGTCGCGCACGGTGGTGACGCCCGCGACCAGGTTCAGCAGGGCATCGCTTTGGCCCAAATGTGCATGCATTTCGTACATGCCCGCGATCAACGTGCCGCCCGCGCCATCGATGGTGGTCTCACCCGGCGTGGCCGGGCTGTCGTTGGATTCAACCGCAGCGATCACCTTGTCCCGCACGAGCACCGACAACGCCTGCGTGAGCGATGAGCTCTTGGGGTCGAACAACCTGACGTTGCGAATGCGGATGGGCCCCGCGAAACTGTGCGCGACGTCGCGCTCGATTTTCACGAAGCGCTGCTTCGACCAGCCGGCAGCCATGTCGCGCAGCCGCTTCTCCTCGCCTTCATAGCCTGCGCGCACCAGGATGGAGCTGGCATCGACGTCGGCAAACAAATTGTTCGCCGCGTCCAGCAAGATGATTTCCGGATCGAGTTCGATGCCGATCACATCGTAACGCGTCACCGCAACCGGGCCGCCGCTGCCCTGGACGTTGAGAGTCTCGCCTTTTTCGAGGCGCACTTCGCCGCCGGGGAGAGCCGGCAGCTGCAGGCCCGCGGTCTTTAAAAGCGCGCGTGCATAAACTCCACTGGCCCAGGGACTGGAACTTTGCGCCAGGTAAATGCCGGGGGTGGTCGAATGACCTTTGCCGGTGGAATCCTGCCATTCGGCGCGCGCGCCCTTACGGCTGAAATGCTCGGCGATCTTGCTGCCGAATGTGGTGCTGCCCTTGACGTTCCATGTCGTGGGCAAGCCGGCGGCATCCAACGTGATCGACTCGGTAATGGTCGGACCGCGGCCGTTATTCTTGACGTCGAAGTCGACGGTGGTTTGGCCGCCCTTGGTTTCAGCGGTCAAGTGACCGACTTTCTTTTCGCCGGAAATGAATGAGTAGGTGAAGGTGTCGGCCAGCGCCAGGCAGGGCAGGTTGAGGGTCAACGCGACGATCAGAAGTTTGCGCACGGTGTTGCTCGCTTGAGGTATTCAATAAGTATTGTTACATGTAGCCGACATGAGCTCGCGAATCGTTTACTCCACCGGCATCGGCAGTCTCTGTCCCAATTGCCGCCGCGCGGTCCGGGAATGCGTGTGCCCCAAAAGCGCTCCCGGTGCGGCGAAGCCGGCCGCCGTGCGGGTTGCGCGCGAAACCCAGGGCAGGGCGGGCAAGGGAGTAACAACGATTACGGGATTGCCCTTGTCCCCCGCGGATATCGAGGCGCTCGCGACGAAGCTAAAAAAGCGCTGCGGCTCCGGCGGCACGGTGCGCGGCGGCGTCATTGAAATCCAGGGCGATCATCGCGACACAATCGTCGCGGAGCTGATCAAACTGGGTTGGCCGGCGAAACGGTCGGGCGGCTAGCACGGCCAGGCGGTCAGCGCTGTCAAGCGCCAAGATATATGAGGATTTGCGCTTCAATCCCCGGAGGCTCTTCTGTATCATGCCGCCCCACTCGCGATAAGAGCTGTCTGGAGAGAGTCCTTTTAATAGGACCGCCGAAGGCGCAACCGCCCGGAAACGCTCAGGCACATGAACGGCAGACTCTCGCGATCTCTGGAGAGCGGTCGCATCAGGCGGCCCACCGAAGGGGAGCAGCGCTGATCTTTGGCGCGCAATCTCTCAGGTCTTAAGGACAGAGGGGCGAAGCACGAAAGGTGCTTGCGTCTCTGTATTCGTTCGCAGCGAGGTTGCGATGGGCCTTAAGACTCCTTTATACGATACCCACGTCCAGCAAGGCGCCAAAATCGTCGACTTCGGCGGCTGGGACATGCCGCTGCACTATGGCTCGCAAATTGAGGAGCACCACGCGGTGCGCCGCGATGCCGGCATGTTCGATGTGTCCCACATGTGCATCGTCGATCTGACCGGCGGGCGCGTGCGCGAATTCCTGCGGCAGCTTCTGGCCAACGATGTGGGCCGCCTCAAGACCCCCGGCAAGGCGCTCTACTCCTGCATGTTGCTGCCGAACGGCGGCGTGATCGACGATCTGATCGTCTACTACATGTCGGAAACCTGGTATCGCATGGTGGTCAATGCCGGCACCCGCGACAAGGATTTGGCGTGGATACGCCGGCACGCGGCGGATTTCGCCGTCGATGTCGTGGAGCGCAAGGAATTGGCGATGATCGCCGTGCAGGGTCCGAACGCGCGGCACAAGGCTGCGCAGCTGCTCTTGCCGGAACAACAGGCGGCGGTGCTCGAATTGAAGCCGTTCTTCGGCGCGGCGTTCGGCTCCTGGTTCGTGGCGCGCACCGGCTACACCGGCGAGGATGGTTTCGAGATCCTGATTCCGGCCGCGGATGCCGCGGACGCCTGGAACCGGTTGCGCGAGCAAGGAGTCCAGCCTTCGGGTCTGGGCGCGCGCGACACGCTGCGCTTGGAAGCGGGCATGAACCTGTACGGCAACGACATGGATGAGAACTTTCATCCGCTGGAGTCCGGCCTTGCCTGGACCGTCGCCTTCGAACCCCAGGACCGGGATTTCATCGGCCGCGAGGCATTGGAGCGTGCGCAGCGCGAGGGCGGCCGCGAACTGGTGGGCCTCATTCTCGAGGATCGCGGCGTGCTGCGCAGTCACCAAAAAGTTCTGGTCGGCGGCGCCACCACCGCCGGCATCTCGGGCGAAGTGACCAGCGGAACTTTCTCGCCCACTTTGAACCGGTCCATTGCGCTGGCGCGCGTGCCCAAAACATCGCAGCCCGGCGTGCAGGTGGACATTCGCGGCAAATTGCACGCGGCGCGCATCGTCAAGCCGCCATTCGTGCGTCATGGCAAGGCATTGATCGACACAGCAAAGGGGGTACTACCGTGAGCAACAACATACCGGGCGATCTGAAATACACCAGGAGCCACGAATGGGTGCGTCAGGCGCACGGCGAGGCGCCTAACGGAACCTTGGAAATCGGCATTACCGATCACGCGCAAAGCGCGCTCGGCGATCTGGTCTTCGTCGAGGTTCCCGACGTCGGCCGCACCTTGAGCGCGGGTGAAGCTTGCGCGGTGGTCGAGTCGGTCAAGGCGGCATCGGATGTCTACAGTCCGGTGGCGGGAAAGGTCGTTGCCAACAACGGCGCTCTCATTGCCAAGCCCGAACTGCTCAACGAGGATCCCTATGGCGCCGGTTGGCTGTTTCGGCTGGAAGCCAGCGGTCTCGCGAATGCCGCGTCCCTCATGAGCGCGAGCGCCTACGAGAATTTCCTGGCGGAAGAATCGAAGTAGGGGACGCGCATGGCATTCATACCGCACACGCCTGACGATATCGCCCGCATGCTGGAGGTCATCGGCGCGCGCTCGATCGACGATCTGTTCGATGAGATCCCAAAGGACCTTCGTGCCGGCGTCCTCAACGTACCCGCGCCGCTCTCCGAGATGGAGATTGCACGGCTCATGACGGAGCGTGCGGCGATCGATGGGCGTCCTTTGAATTTCATCGGCGCCGGCGCCTACGAGCATCACATCCCGGCACCGGTGTGGGCCATCGCCACGCGCGGCGAATTTTATTCCGCCTACACGCCGTACCAGGCGGAGGCAAGTCAGGGCACGCTGCAGCTCATCTATGAATACCAATCCATGATGTGCGCGCTGACGGGCATGGAAGTGTCGAATGCCTCTTTGTACGACGGCGCCTCGGCGCTGGCGGAGGCGTGTCTCATGGCCGTGCGCTCCAACCGCGCCTCGAATTCGCGGCGCATTTTGATGCCCCGCAGCGTCAATCCCACCTACGCGCAAGTCGCGCAGGCCATCGCCGGCAATCAAGACATCAGCTTCGTGCCGGTGGATTTTGACCGGTCGAGCGGCCGCATGGCGCTGGAAGCGCTCAAGCCCTTCAGCGGTCAGGACTTCACGGCGCTGGTGCTGCAGCAGCCGAATTTCTTCGGCAGCCTGGAAGAGGTGGATGAGCTCACCGATTGGGCGCACGACAACAAGATCATGCTGATCGCGGTCGTCAATCCCACCTCGCTGGCGGTGCTGAAAGCTCCGGGCGAATGGGGCAGGGTCCTGGACGGCGCGCGCGGCGCCGACATCGTTTGCGGCGAGGGCCAGGCGCTCGGCGTGCCGCTATCCTCGGGCGGCCCGTATTTCGGCTTCATGGCGACCCGCATGCAGTACGTGCGTCAGATGCCGGGACGCATCGTCGGCGGCACCGTGGACGTGGAGGGCAGACCGGGATTCACCCTGACGCTGCAGGCGCGCGAACAGCACATCCGCCGCAGCAAGGCCACGTCCAACATTTGCACCAATCAAGGTTTGATGGTGACGGCGGCGACAATCTACATGAGTCTTCTGGGGCCGCGCGGCTTGGAGGCGGTGGCGCAGGCCAGCATGCAGCGGACTGAAGATCTGGTCAGCGCCTTGAGCAAGATGCCGGGTGTGAAGCGCGCTTTCACGGCGCCGCACTTTCATGAGGCCGTATTGCTGCTGGATCGCCCGCCGGCGGCAATTCTGGCGGCGCTGGCGCGGCGCGGAATCTTAGGGGGGCTGGATCTCTCCGAGCGCTACCCGGAATTGGGCCACGCCGTGCTCGTGTGCGCCACCGAAACCAAACTCGATGCCGACATCAACGCCTACGCCACGGCCTTGGCCGACGTGCTGAGCGCGTCGCGGGCGGCGGCCTAGGAGACGACATGCAACTCAAGCTGCGCGAACCATTGATATTCGAATTGAGCAAGCCCGGGCGCGGGGCGGTCACGCAATTCCCGCCGGCGGTCGCCGGCACGGCGAGAGTGCCCGCCAATCTGCGCCGCCAACGCCTGCCGGCGTTGCCTGAAGTTTCCGAACTGCAGGCAGTGCGTCATTTCACGCGCCTGTCGCAGATGAATTTCTCCATCGACACGCATTTTTATCCCCTGGGTTCGTGCACCATGAAGTACAACCCGAAGGCCTGCAACAGCTACGCGATGCTGCCGGAATTTTTGGGAAGACATCCGTTGGGCCCGGAACCACAGGGCTTTCTCGCGTGCATGCACGAGCTGCAGGAGATGCTGCAGGATATCACCGGGATGCAGGCGGTCAGTCTCACGCCGATGGCCGGCGCGCAGGGCGAGTTTGCCGGCGTGGCGATGATCCGTGCCTACCACCGGTCGCGCAATGATACGGCCCGCACCGAAATCATCGTGCCGCAGGCGGCGCACGGCACCAACCCCGCGACGGCGACCATGTGCGGATTCATCGTCAAGGAAATTCCCTGCGACGCCAATGGCGATGTGGATATCGAGGCGCTGAAGGCGGCGGTGGGCCCCGCAACCGCGGGCATCATGCTGACGAATCCGTCCACGCTCGGTGTGTTCGAACGCAAGATCGTTGCAATTGCGCGCATCGTGCACGATGCCGGGGGCCTCTTGTATTACGACGGCGCAAATTTGAACGCCATCCTGGGCAAGGTGCGGCCCGGGGACATGGGCTTCGACGTGATTCATATGAACTTGCACAAAACCTTCTCGACGCCGCATGGCGGCGGCGGACCGGGATCCGGCGCGGTCGGCGTGAGCACGCGTCTGAAGCCGTTTCTGCCGCTGCCGATCGTCGGCAAGGACGGCGCACGCTACCGCTGGCTCACCGAACGCGACCTGCCGCAATCCATCGGACGCTTGTCCGGATTCATGGGGAATGCGGGCGTGAACTTGCGCGCCTATATTTATATGCGCCTGCTGGGCCGCGAAGGCATGGTACGCGTGGCGGAATTCGCCGCGCTCAATGCCAACTATTTGATGAAGCGGCTGCAGGCGCTCGGCTTCGAAGCGGCCTACCCGAAGCGGCGCGCCAGCCACGAGTTCATCATTACCCTGAAGCAGGAGCAGAAGGCCTACCACGTCTCGGCGATGGACGTTGCCAAGCGCCTGCTGGATTATGGATTCCACTCTCCCACGACCTATTTCCCGCTGCTGGTGCCCGAATGCCTGCTGATCGAGCCCACCGAGACCGAGGCGAAGGAGGATCTGGACCGGTTTTGCGATGCCCTGGCGTCGATTCGCGAGGAAATGCAGCATGATCCTGAGAAACTCACCTCAGCGCCGCATACAATGCCGGTGCGACGATTGGATGATGTGCGCGCGGCGAAGCAGCTCGACCTGATCTGGAAGGGGCGGCGGGAGGAACCGGCCGGCGCTTGACGATGTCCGATCCGAAGGCACTCAAGAATTACCAATCCTAGGATCGGCATGACCCGTATTTCGCTGTTTCTGCCGCTGTTTGCGTTTTTGGCCTCTCCCGCATTCACCGCTCCGCCGACGCCGACCAAGGCTCCTGGAATTCCGAACACGCCCGCCAACTGGGCGCAGACTCTGGAGCGCATCGCGACGGGCGTCGTCACCATACAAATCGACAGCACCCGGGCGTTCGATACCGAATGGAACACCACCGCACAGGCAACCGGTTTTGTCATCGATGCGAAGCGCGGGTATATCCTGACCAATCGGCATGTGGTGACGCCCGGACCTGTCACCGCGCAGGCGATCTTTCTGAACCGCGAAGAAGTGCAGTTGTATCCGATTTATCGCGATCCCATTCACGACTTCGGGATCTATCGCTACGACCCGGCGAAACTGCATTTCATTCAACCGGCGGAACTGCCGTTGTATCCACAAGGTGCCGTCATCGGCCGCGAAATCCGCGTGGTGGGCAACGATGCCGGCGAACAGTTGTCGATTCTCGCAGGCACGCTGGCGCGCCTGGATCGCGAGGCGCCTGAATACGGCTATGGCAAGTACAACGACTTCAATACCTTCTATTATCAAGCGGCTTCCAGCACCTCGGGCGGTTCCTCCGGTTCGCCGGTGATCGATATCGAGGGCCGGGTGGTCGCCCTCAATGCCGGCGGCGCCACCGGCGCTGCCTCGAGTTTCTATCTGCCGCTGGCGGCAGTGGTGCGCGCGCTGAAATTTCTGGAGGTCGGCAAGCCGGTGCCGCGCGGCACGCTTGAAACCGTCTTCAAATACACGCCTTACGATGAGCTGAAGCGTTTGGGCCTCGATGCCGGCACCGAAGCCAGCATGCGCAAGGGGTATCCCAAGCTGACCGGCATGCTGGTGGTCGATGACGTGCAGCCGGGATCCGGCGCCGATGGGATTCTGGCGCCGGGCGATATCCTGGTCGCGATCGACGGCAAGCCCATTCCGGAGTTCTTCTCGCTCGAGGACGTGCTGGACAATCACGTGGGCCGCCGCGTCAAGGTCGAAGTGCGGCGCGGCAGCGAAACCCTGCAGCACGATCTGGATGTGCAGTCCTTGAGCGCCATCACTCCGGACGAGTTCATCGAGTTCGGCGAGGCGGTGGTGCACACGCTGTCCTATCAGCAGGCGCGGCATTTCAATGTGCCGATCAAGGGCGTGTATATCGCCAACCCCGGCTATGTGTTCGGTGCCGCCGGCATCCCGCGCGCCGCGCTGATTTCATCGTTCAATGGCAAGAAGATCGAGAACCTGGCGGATTTCGCCGCGGCCCTGTCCGAGCTGGCCGATGGGGCGCGGGCGCCGGTGCGCTATGTCACCATCGAGGATCCGCGCGCGGTGCAGCTCAAGGTGATCCGCATGGATCGTCGCTGGTTTCCGGCGCGCGAGTGCAAGCGCGACGATACGCTCGGTACCTGGCCCTGCATCAGCATCGCGCCCGGTCCGGCTCCCTCCATCGTCAAGCCCGCCTCGACGCAGTTCGCCAAGACCGGCGATCCGCGCATCGATCGCATGGCGCCTTCGCTGGTGCTGGTCAATTTCGACATGCCCTATTCGACCTCGGGCGTGACCGAGAAGAACTACCACGGCACCGGCGTGATCGTGGATGCGCAGCGAGGCCTGGTGGCGATCGACCGCAACACCGTGCCGGTGGCGATGGGCGATGTGCGAATTACTTTCGCCGGCACCGTGGAAGTGCCGGGCAAGGTGGTGTTCATCCATCCTCTGCATAATCTGGCCGTGATCTCCTACGATCCGAAATCGATCGGCAACACGCCGGTGCGCGCCGCGACGTTGGTGACGCGACCATTGACCCCGGGCGAGGATGTGTGGGTGGTCGGCCAGCGCGCGGACTCGAAAATACAATCGCAGAAGACGCAAATCTCCAGCGTCGATGTGGTCTCGTTTCCGCTGTCGCGCACGCTGCGCTTCCGCGACAGCAACTTGGAAGTGATCAGCCTCATCAATCCGCCGACCGACTACGACGGCGTGCTGACGGATGAGAAGGGCGATGTACTCGCGATGTGGTCGAGCTTTGCGTTCGAGTCGCAGCGTGAACTGGAGCAGATCAACCGCGGGATTCCGTCCGACCTGGTCAGCGAAATGATCGGTGTGGTCGCCGACGGCCGGCCGCTCTATTCCTTCGAAGCGGAATTTGACGTGCAATCCCTGGCCGGCGCCCGCGAACTGGGCCTGCCGGACGAATGGGTGCGACGCTTCGAGGAACACAACCCGCAGCGGCGCCAGGTGCTCGGCATCAATCGGCTGGTTGCGGGCTCACCTGCCGCAACGCTGCTCGAACCGGGCGATCTCTTGCTGGCGATCGACGGCAAGGTGGTGAACCGGTTTCGCGAAGTTGAGCGCGCGGTGCAGAGCCCCGCGGTCTCCGTGACGGTGTGGCGCGATGGCGCCGAAAAAACCCTGCAGATGAAAACCGTGGCGTTGAATGGCCGCGACGTCGACCGGGTGTTGATCTGGGCCGGCGCGACACTGCAGGCGCCGCATCGCGCCATGGCGGCACAACGGGGCATTGCTCCGTATGGCGTGTTCGTGTCGTTTTTCTTCTATGGATCGCCGGCGACGCACTATGGACTGTATGCAGGCCGGCGCATTACGGAAGTGGACGGTCAGCCGACACCCGATCTCGATGCCTTCATCCGGGCGGTCAGCGGCAAGCCCGATCGCGCTTCATTGCGGCTGAAGACCATCAGCTGGAACGGCCAGACGGACGTGATTACGCTGAAGCTCGACAAGCACTACTGGCCGGCGTACGAACTCAATCGGCAGGAAGACGGCACCTGGGTGAGAACCTCGCTCGATCCGCCGGACGTGACGGCGTCGCTGCGGCCCTAGTAGCTCGGCCCAGTGATTTTGACCGGTAGCGTTCGTCGGGAAGGGTAAGAAGACTCAAGGCCCGAAGGCACCAGCATCGTGACATTGAGCGATTCCGCTAAAGGCCCCGTAAGCCATCCGGACCGGGCCGGTCAATTTCACAGTGCCGAGACCAGCGACTCGAGCGCCCGCAGCCAATGCTGGTAGTAGGTGTCGCCGAGATCGGCATCGCCGGCGTCGCGCGCTTGGGCGATCTGCCGCGATAGGGCATCCGCCCACTGCGGCCACGTGAAAACGCCGCGCTGGTGCAGCGCCAGCGTCATGGCAAAAGCCCGCGCCTCCCACGGCTCGTTGAAAACGGGACTGCCGGCATCCATTGGAATGCCCGGCAAGTCCTTGAGCCCCTCGTGCCTCATGCGGGTTCCAGATACGGCTCGAATGCGTCCACTGAAATGCGCGAGTGCCGCGATCCGGCGGTCTCGCCCCAGAGTTCCTGCGCGTCGAAAGCGACGGTGTAGAGCCACTGCGGCGCTTCGCCCAATCCTCGAGCGTTGGTATCGGGAAACACATGCGCGCCATGGACCCGCTCGATCGCACCCACCCGTCCGCGCGTGTAGGCCGGCAGCCGCGTGTGGTGATCCGGCTGCACGGCGGCGGTGCGGACTCGATCTCCAACGGAGAATCGGGCCGGGCGCGCCGCCGGCCGCGATGCCGAGAAGCCTTTTCTGATGGCCGCCATCACAGTCTGTGCGCGCAGCACCTGCACAGGCTTGGGGGGCGCATCACTGAGCACGCCCTTTTGCAATGCCAGCTTCTCCAAGGCAGTCAGCCAGATCTCGTAATAACTCAACTCCCGATAGTTCGGCAGCGTTTCGCGCGTGGCGCGGTTCAAGTCGATGTTCGACATCCCCGTCGGTCCCATGGCGACCACCAGCGCCATCACCCGCGACTCCCACGACGCGTGAAAGTATTCGCCCTCGGGTTCTTGGACGATGGCTCCCGGCACATCCTGGCCGCCCAAGTCGGCGTGAGAGCGGTAAGTCACGCCGCTGATTTCGGCAAGCCGGTGCCGATCATGGAATCTCGCGTGACCAGATCCGCCAGTTCGTGCTCGCTCAGCTGTTGCGTGCCCGCCGGCCGCTGCGGCACGACCAGGTAGCGCACCTCGGCGGTTGAATCCCAAATGCGGATTTGGGTGGCCGGCGGCAATTCGACGCCGAATTCCGCGAGAACGCCGCGGGGATCTTTGACGGCGCGCGCGCGATACGGCGCGCTCTTGTACCAGGTCGGCGGCAGTCCCAGCACCGACCACGGATAGCAGCTGCAGAGTGTGCACACCACCATGTTGTGCACTTGAGGCGTGTTCTCCACTGCGACCATATGCTCGCCCTGACGGCCCGTGAATCCGAGGGAGGCGATGGCGGCGGTCGCATCCTGCAGCAACCAGCGGCGAAATTCGGGATTGCACCAGGCCCGCGCCACGACTCGTGCACCATTGCGGGGCCCGATCTTGGTTTGATATTCATCGATCAGGACATCGAGCGCGGCCGGATCGACATAACCCTTTTCGGTCAGCAGGGCCTCCAATGCTCGAACTCGCAATTCCAGCGCACTGGGCGCGCGGTCCATCGCGTGCTCCTCATGATGGTGATGTTCGTGTTCGCTCATGGTTGGACTAGTATAGGGGGCTTGAGGAGGGCCAGTCTCATGAATGACGCGTATCTTAAATCTACGCTTCCGGCAGTGGCACTCATGCTTTTGTGCGCGTTGCTGGCAGCCCCCTGCCAGGCTCGGGCTGCGACCTTAAGGCTCTACGTCCTCGATTGCGGCCATGCCGCTTTCAAGGACATGGGCGGCTTTTCCGATACCGGCGAATATGACGGCAAAGCGGGTGAAATCGCGGTGCCGTGTTTCCTGATACGCCATCCCAAGGGCGATCTGTTATGGGACACGGGATTGGGAGATCACTACAACTATCCCAAGGAGGGCAGCGATGCGGCGCCGGGCGTGCATGTCACGGTCCCCGTCACGCTGCTGGCGCAATTACAGTCTCTGAAGCTGACCCCCAAGGACATCAATTTCATTGCCTTCTCGCACCTGCATTGGGATCACACCGGAAATGCCAACGAGTTTCCCGATTCGACCTGGATCATGAACAAGACCGAGCTGGCCTGGGCGCTGGTTTTACCGCCGCCGGGAGGGGTGCTGCCGGAAACCTGGAGCGCCTACAAAAACACCAAAAACGAGACGATTGACGCCGATTACGATGTGTTCGGCGACGGCACTGTGATGATATTGCGCGCCCCCGGACACACGCCGGGGCATCAGGTCTTGAAGCTCAAGCTGCAGAAGAGCGGCACCGTGATTCTTTCCGGCGATCTTTATCATTTGCGGACCAACCGGCTTTTCAAGCGGGTGCCGGTGTACAACTCGGATCGCGCCGACACGCTGGCTTCGATGAGCCGCATCGAAACCATCTTGAGGAACACCCACGGGCGTTTGATCGTGCAGCACGACCCGAAGGATTTTCAGGCGCTGCCGAAACCACCGGGGTATCTCGATTGACCGGAACGATCAGTCCTGCCACGCGCCAAGACCTGCCCGAAATCCTCAGCATCTACAACGACGTGATCCGCACTTCGACGGCCGTATACATGGAGATCGAGTTCAGCGCGGAACGCGGCGCGGTTTGGTTCGATGCCAAATGCGCCACGGGTTTTCCCTTCATCGTCGCCAAGGATGCGTCGGGTGTCACAGGGTTTGGGACTTTCGGCAATTTTCGCGCGCCGCCCTGCTACCAGCACAGTGTGGAGCACAGTGTTCATGTCCGAGCCGACCGCCGCGGCTTGGGGATAGGCCGGCAGCTGGTGATCGAGCTCATGAATCTGGCGGCGGGCATGCATAAGCACGTCATGATCGCCGGCGTTGACGCGGACAACATCGTCTCCATCAAGCTGCATGAAAGCCTGGGATTCATCAAGGTAGGGCATTTTCATGAAGTGGGATTCAAATTTGGCCGCTGGCTCGATCTGGTGTTCCTGGAGTGTCGCCTTCCTGCTACAAAGTAATTAACAACTGTAAAACCGCCTGCTTGAATACAAGCGGCGCTTGCTCGCAGCACAGTCTTGTTATCATGCGCGCGTGGTAAGAGCTACACAGACAGATATTGAAACGGCGGTCGAGGCATTGCGCGCCGGCGAGTTGGTGGTGTTTCCCACCGAAACCGTCTATGGAGTGGGCGCGAATGCCGCCGACCCTTCGGCCGTGCGCAAGATTTTTGAAGTCAAAGGCCGCCCGCCCGATCATCCGGTCATCGTTCATCTGGACGATCCGCGCTACTTGCACCGCTGGGTTTCTCAAATGCCGGCGGTCGCGGAAGAATTGGCCAATCGATTCTGGCCCGGTCCCCTGACGTTGATCTTACCCAAGGCTGAAAACGTCAATGAAATCGTCACCGGCGGCCAGGACAGCATCGGCATTCGCATCCCCTCGCACCCCATGGCGCAGCAGCTGCTGAATGCCTTCGGCGGGGGTATCGCTGCACCCTCGGCGAACCGGTATGGCCGGTTGAGTCCCACCAAGCCGGAACACGTGCGCGATGAGTTCGGCGATGCGGTTCGAGTCATTCTGGATGGCGGCGATTCGCCCATTGGACTCGAGTCCACCATCGTGTCCTGCCTCGACAATCAAGCCCGGCTGCTGCGCCCGGGATTCATCACCCGCTCGCAGCTCGAACGGGTGGTCGGGCCCATGGCGGTCGGCGGAGCTGTCCCCCGCGCGCCCGGCGATCGCGCCCTGCACTATGCGCCCTCGACGCCCCTCGAGATCGTGGACTCGGACGACCTCGAAGTGCGGGCCGGCGAAATCGTGGCGCGCGACGAGAAGGTGGCGGTGCTGGCGATGCGCCCGCCATTGCATACCCAACGGCATATGACATGGATCAATGCCGGCAAGAAGCCCGATACCTATGCGCACAACCTATACAACCATCTGCGCACGCTGGATCGGGTGGGATGCGTGAAGATTTTCGTGCAGAGTTTGCCGCAGGATGAGCGCTGGGCGGCGATCCTCGATCGCTTGCAGCGCGCCAGCGGCCTGGGCGATGATTCCTTGGAGCTGAGCGTCAGCTAGAACAGGCTCCCACCCCGATGGAACTCGATCCGAAGCAAGATCCCTTCTCGCGAGAGGCGATCCAACATTTGGTGGCTCGTTATGGCTCGCCCCTGCTTGTCATTGATGCCGAGCGCGTGCGTCAACAATACCGGCGCCTCAAGGCGGCCCTGCCGGGCGTCGATCTGCACTACGCCCTGAAGCCGCTGCCGCACGCAGCGCTGATCACGACACTTGTGGGGGAGGGCGCTTTTTTCGACCTGGCGACCAATGGCGAAGTCGAACTGGTGCGCCGCCTGAAGGTGGACCCGAAGCGCTGCATTCACACGCATCCCATCAAGCGCGACAGCGACATTCGCACCGCCTTGAGTTTCGGCGTCACTCGTTTCGTGATCGACAACCCGGACGAGCTGCGCAAGTTTGTGCAATTTCGCAGCCGCTGTTCGGTGTTGATTCGCGCGTCATTTCGCAGCCCGGACGCGCAGGTGGATTTGTCGCGCAAATTTGGCTGTGATCCCGAAGCCGTCGAGGATTTGTTGCGGCTCGCGGCGGAACTGAGCATAAAAATCGACGGCCTGTCATTTCACACCGGCTCGCAGAATGCCGACTCCGCGATGATCGTCAGGGCCATCGAGGTGTGCCGCGGGCTGCTGCAAAGCGCCGCCGCCGCGGGTCATCCGGTGCACATTCTTGATATCGGCGGCGGGTTTCCGGTGCAATATCTGCAGCCGGCGCCGTCCATCGAAGAGTTTTGCGCACCCATCAACGCCTCGCTCAAGAAATTGCCGGCAGATGTGCGCGTAATCGCCGAGCCGGGTCGCTTCATATCGGCGCCCGCGGCAGTCGCGGTTGCCTCGGTGATGGGCCGCGCCCTGCGCGACGGCCGCTGGTGGTACTACCTCGACGACGGCCTGTACGGCAGCTATAGCGGTCAGATGTACGACCACTCGATATTTCCGGTCGAAGCCCTGCGCCCAAGCACGGAGACCTTCCCATCCGTGCTCGCCGGCCCGACCTGCGACAGCATCGATGTGATCCGGGAAAAACTCGATTTGCCCAAGCTCGGCATCGGCGACTTGGTGGTCGGCCGCATGATGGGCGCCTACACCTGGGCCTCGGCCTCCGAATTCAATTTCTTTCCCAAGGCGACGGTCCTGGCGCTGGACCACGGGCGCCTGCTCGAGGACGCATGCGCATGATCAGCCGACGCCGCATGCTGGCCGGCGCAGCGGCGCTCTCCGGCGCGGCGGCATTGTGGCCGGAAACCCTGATCGCCGCGCCCAATCCAGACGCACGGCGAATTGCGCTCGCGAACCTGCACACCGGCGAGCGGCAGGATATCGAATACTTCCGGGACGGCTCTTACGTGCCCGAGGCGATGGCTTCTCTCGTAGGTGCTGCTGCGAGATTTTCGCAACGGTGCGAGGCACGCCATTGACCCGAAGCTGATGGACTACCTGGTCGACGTGGCCGCACTGATCGGCGTGCCGCCGGCATATAGCGTCATCTCCGGCTACCGCTCGCCGGAGACCAACGAGCGGCTGCACGAGCGCAGCAGCGGCGTGTCGCAGCACAGTCTGCATATGCAGGGCCGCGCGATCGATGTGCGCATGAGCGGCGTGGATTGTCGGGATTTGGCGGCGCGTGCCGAATCCATGAAGCGAGGAGGGGTGGGCTACTATCGTGCGTCGAATTTCGTGCATTTGGATACCGGTGCGTTTCGTACCTGGCGCGGCTAGGAGCATGTCCATTCAGACAGGCCTCCAAATGCGCCGGCTGCTGCCCCTGATGCTGCTCCTCACGGCTTGTCAGCAATCGAGCCCGGGCAAGGGCGCGGCTGCCGCGGCAGACGGCGGCGCCGATCGAGGCGCGGCGCTGTATGCCCAAAACTGCGTACCCTGCCATCGCGAAAACGGCGAGGGCGTGCCGAAAGTCTTCCCAAGCCTGTCCGGCATCGCCTGCCGTGCTGGGCGATCCGATCGAACTCGCGCAATGGGTCTTGAGCCAGAAGCGGCCGGCGAGCATTCCTGCGGGCCGCTATCCGACTCAAATGCTGCTGTTCGGCTGGATGAGCAACGAAGACGCGGCTGCCTTACTGACTCATATCCGAGCGCATTTTGGAAACTCCGCGCCCCCGGTGACGCCGGCGTTGATTGCAAAGGCGCGCGAGAAATAAATGGCCGCAACCACCATCCATGCGCTGGTCGATCGCTGCCGCGACGCAAAGCTGCCGGCCGCCATCGCCAAACTGCCCTCGGGCTGGGTGATCATGGGCGAACGTCAGGTATTGCCGGGTTACTGCCTGCTGCTGCCTGATCCGGTCGTGCCGCACTTGAATGCGCTCGATGCCGGCGCGCGGGCGCAATTCATGTTCGACATGGCGCTGGTCGGCGATGTGCTGCTGCTCATCACGGCGGCGGCACGCATCAACTACGCGATCTACGGCAATGTGGATCCTGCGTTGCACGCGCACATCTTTCCGCGCGACAGCGCGGAACCGGAAAGCACGCGCACCGCCCAGCCCTGGGCGCTCGATTGGAACGCCGCGCCCCTGTACTCCGATGCCCTGCACGGCGATTTCAAACGCCGGGTCGGCATGGAGCTGCGCAAGCGTTATGCCGCGGTCGCGGCTACTCAGACAGGCTCCTTGGGACCCGAAGCCTGAGCGTGCGCGCGAGCTCCTCGAGATTCGTCACGGGCGCCGTGCAAGTCATGCCGGTGCAGAGGTATGCCACCGTCGTGTCGCCGGGGCGCTTCGCCGCCAATGCGGCGGCAGTCGGCGCATCGTTCGGGATTGGCGAAAATCATGCGCGTCGGCGCGTACAACCTGCCCAGCACGTCGGCCCAATGCGCGGCGCTCGCGGCCTCGCCGCGAATAACCACGATTTGCAGCGAGGAGAGAAAATCCTCCAGGGCGTTCATCAGGCTCATGTGCGCCTGCGGATAGTCTTGAATCGCCGCCCAGGCGGCGCGCAAGGTGCGCTCCGCCGCATCAAGATAACGGGTCTCGCCCAGCAGAAACCCCAAGCGGCAGAGCATGGAGGCCGCGACGCCATTGCCCGACGGCACCGAATCGTCGCCATATGTCCTGCTGCGATGAATGAGCCGTTCGTGGTCCTTGGCGGTAAAGAAAAATCCGCCGCTCTCCTGATCTTCGAACTGCTCCAGCAGCACGTCCGCCAGCTGCGCAGGCGAATTCCAGATCGCCGCTGCGCCAGCGGGTCTGCAACAGCTCAAGCAAGGCGTCGGCAAGGAAGGCATAGTCATCGAGATAGGCCGGCAAGTGCGCGCGGCCGTCCTTATAGGTGGCCAGCAAGCGGCCGTCGCGCCACAGATGATGCCGCACGAAAATCGACCGCCTTGCCGGCGGCGTCCGCCAGGTCGGGCCGCTCGCAGCACCCGTGAGGCGATGGCCAGACCCTTGATCATGAGTGCATTCCACGAGCGTGAGAATCTTTTCATCGCGCGCCGGCCACACGCGCAAGTTGCGCGCCTGCAAGACCTTTGCGTCGCGCCGACTCGATCAGGCCGGCCGCCGCCTGCGCGGAGTCGTCGAGCGCGCCCGCAATGGCGTCGAGCGAGGCTTGGGTGTGCAGGTGCCATGCGCCCTCGAAATTGGCGGCGCGGTCCAGGCCGAACCGCGGCGGAAAAGGCGCCGTACTCGCGCGGCGTCAGCAGCGACTGCACCTCGCTGCGGTCCCACGCATAAAACTTTCCCTCGTGTCCCTCGGAGTCGGCGTCGAGGCTGGAGAAAAAGCTGCCCGCGGCTGAGCGCATGTCGCGCAGCACCCAATCGGCGGTTTCATGTCGCGACCTTCGCGAACAAGGGCTCGCCGGTGGCGAGATGCGCGCGCGCGTACTCGCACAGCAACTGCGCGTTGTCGTACAGCATTTTTTCGAAGTGCGGAATCATCCAGGCGCCGTCCACCGAGTAGCGCGCGAAGCCGCCGCCCAGCTGGTCGTAGATTCCGCCTTCCGCCATGCGCGTCAGCGTCAGGCTCGCCATGTACAGCGCTTTCAGGTCAGGCGCTCGTGCCCGCCGCGGTGGCGTACCACTGCCGCAGACAGCGCTCGATGCTGGTCGGATGCGGAAATTTCGGCGCGCCGGAAAAGCCGCCGAAGGTCGGCATCGAAGGACTTCTCGAGCGCCGCGCGCGCCCGCGTCAACGCGGAATCGTCGAGCATTGCACCCGGTTCCGGCTGCGGCACCAGGCGGCGAGCGCGGCCTGAAGCTGCTCGGTTCTGCGCGGCGATTTCGGCGCCTTGCTCGCGGTAGTACTGTGCAACGCGCTGGAGCAGATCGCGAAATGCCGGCATGCCATAGCGCGGCTCCTTGGGGAAATAGGTACCGCCGAAAAACGGCTGTTGCTGCGGCGTCAAGAACATGGTCAGCGGCCAGCCGCCGGCTGCCGTGCGTCAGCATTTGCTGCGCGAGCTGATAAATCTTGTCCAGGTCCGGACGTTCTTCCCGATCGACCTTGATGTTGACGAACAGCTCATTCATGAGCACGGCAGTGGCCTCGTCTTCGAACGACTCGTGAGCCATGACATGGCACCAGTGACAGGCCGAATAACCGATTGACAAAAGAATGGGCTTGTTTTCCTGTTTGGCTCGGCGCAAGGCCGCCTCGCCCCAGGGATACCAGTCGACCGGGTTGTCAGCGTGCTGCAGCAGGTACGGGCTGGTTTCCTCGGCGAGATGATTGCGCAGCATCTTCACGGCCTCGGCTCCGGGTCGGGTAGAATGATGTTCACTATAGCCGAAGAATGTTCCATGACTGAATCCCGTGAAGCGGCGCAGCTGCGCGTCCTGCGCCTCAAGCGCAACGAAGATCGCCGCCTGCATGCCGGACATCTTTGGATCTTCAGCAACGAGGTCGATACCGCGCAAACGCCGCTGCCCAAGTTCACGGCCGGCGAAGTGGTGCGCGTGCTGGCGCACAACGATCGCGCCCTGGGATTGGCCTACGTCAATCCCAAATCGCTCATTGCTGCGCGCATGCTCGAGACCTGGAAGGTTCCTGACACCGCGTGGCTGGCCGCGCGTATTCGCACCGCCATGACATTGCGCGAGCGGCTGTACCCCAAACCCTACTATCGACTGGTGTACGGAGAATCCGACGGGTTGCCCGGGCTGGTCGTCGACCGCTATGGGACGCGCTGCGTCGCGCAGATCGGCACGGCCGGCATGGAACAGCTCAAGCCTCAAATACAGGAAGCGTTGAGCCAGGTTTTAAGCTGCGATGCCATGCTCTTCAAGAACGACAGCGCGGCGCGCGAAATGGAGGGCTTGCCGAGCTATGTGGAGGCCGTGAAGGGCAGCTTCGATGAGCCCGCGCTGGTGATCGAGGATGGCCTTGAATTTCACGCGCCTTTGCTGCAAGGACAGAAGACCGGCTGGTTCTTCGATCAGGCCGCCAATCGCCGCGCCCTGACGAGATACGTGCCGCCCGGTGGCCGCGTCCTGGACGTCTTCAGCTATGTGGGCGCCTGGGGGGTGCGTGCGGCGCACTCGGGCGCGAGCGAAGTCACCTGCGTCGACAGCTCCGCGGCCGCGCTCGAGCTGGCGGCCGCGAACGCACAACGCAATCGCGTCAAGCTGTTCACGCGCAAAGGCGATGCCTTCGATGTGCTCGAAGAATTCGCCCGGCAGGGTACGCGCTTCGATGTCGTCATCGTCGATCCGCCCGCATTTGCGAAACGCAAGAAAGATCTGCCGAAGGCACTGGCGGCATACAAGCGGCTGAATCAGCTGGCCATACAAGTGATCGCCCCCGAGGGCATCTTGGTATCCTGCTCCTGCTCATTTCATGTCAGCGCGGAGGACTTGCAGGATGCCATCGCCAAGGCCGCTCGCGGCGCCGACAGGCATCTGCAGATCCTTGAAATGGGCAGCCAGGCGCCGGATCATCCGGTGCACCCCGCGATCCCGGAGACTCGATATCTCAAAGCCTATTTCTGTCGCATCAATGAGAGTTTAAAGTAGCGCTCATGCTCACCTACCCGCACATCAATCCCATTGCCGTGTCCATCGGCCCCGTTTTCGGCCTGGGACCCTTGCAGGTGCATTGGTACGGCATCATGTATTTGATCGGATTCGTCGGTGCGTGGTGGCTGGCGCGATATCGCGCGCGCCGTCCCGGCTCGACCTGGGTGGCGCTCGAAATCGACGACCTGATTTTTTACTGCGCGATCGGCGTCATCGTGGGCGGCCGGCTGGGTTGGTGCATTTTCTACGGTCACGATGTGATCGCGGAAAGCTGGCTGAATGTCTTTCACATCTGGGACGGCGGCATGTCCTTTCACGGCGGCATGACGGGCGTGCTGGTCGCCGGCATCGTCTTTGCGCGCGTCAAGCACAAGAGAATTGCGGACGTGCTGGATTTCGTCGCGCCGCTGCCCGGCATCGGATTGTTTTTCGGAAGGTTGGGAAATTTCATCAACGGCGAACTGTGGGGCAAACCGACAACTTTGCCGTGGGGATTCGGCGTGCCGAATGCGCAGGGTGTATTGATCTCGCGGCATCCTTCGCAACTTTACGAGGCAACACTGGAAGGCCTGGTGCTGTTCCTGATTCTTCTCTGGTACACGAGCAGGCCGCGGCCGCGGTTGGCGCCCACCGGATTGTTCCTGCTGTTGTACGGTTGCGCGCGCTTCACGGTGGAATGGGTGCGGCTGCCGGATGCCAATATCGGCTATCTTGCCGGCGATTGGTTGACCATGGGCATGCTCTTGACCATGCCCATGATCGTAATCGGCGCCGCGATCATGATTCATGCCTACCGGCGCAACCTGCCGACGGGCAATCTGGCGGTTGCGAAGGCGTAATGCGGCAGTATCTCGATTTTCTGCGCCACATCCGCGAACGCGGCGCCGCAAAGGGCGACCGCACCGGCACCGGCACATTGAGCGTCTTTGGCTACCAAATGCGCTTCGATCTCAATGCCGGTTTCCCGCTGGTGACCACCAAAAAACTGCATCTGCGCTCCATCATCCATGAACTTCTGTGGTTCTTGCGCGGCGAAACCAATGTCAAATATCTGCAGGAACACGGCGTCAGCATCTGGGATGAGTGGGCCGATGAGAACGGCGAGCTGGGTCCCGTCTATGGCAAGCAGTGGCGCAGCTGGCCGGCGGCAGACGGCAGGAATATCGACCAGCTGTCCTTGGTGCTCGAGCAGCTGAAGGCCAACCCGAATTCGCGCCGCATCCTGGTGAGCGCCTGGAATGTGGGCGAACTGGATCGCATGGCGTTGTTGCCGTGCCACGCCTTGTTCCAGTTCTATGTAGCTGACGGGCGACTATCCTGCCAGCTGTACCAGAGGAGCGCCGATGCCCTGCTCGGGGTGCCGTTCAATATCGCCAGTTACGCGCTGCTCACGCACATGATTGCGCAGCAGGTGGGCCTTCAGGTCGGCGATTTCGTGTGGACGGGCGGCGATTGTCATTTGTATTTGAATCATTTGGAACAGGCCGATCTGCAGCTCTCGCGCACGCCGTACGCCCTGCCGCAACTGAAGCTGCTGCGCAAACCCGACAGCCTGTTCGAATACCGCTATGAAGATATTGAAATCACCGACTATCGCTATCATGCTGCGATCAAAGCGCCCATCGCAGTATGAAAAAGGCCGGGCGGCGCCCAACCACGCCTCTTTTTGAGGTTCGCCACTCGCGTGTTCACGGCGATGGCGTGTTCGCGCTGCGGCGAATCCGCAAAGGCACCCACATCATCGAATACCTCGGCGAGCGCGTGAGTCCTGAGCTTGCCGATGCCCGCTATGCCGGCAAGGATCCCAGGGACGGCCACACGTTCCTGTTTACCGTGAATGGCAAGACGGTCATCGATGCGGGAGTCGGCGGCAATGAGGCGCGTTTCGTGAATCATGGCTGCGATCCGAACTGCCAGACGGTGCAGATCGATGCGCAAATTTTCATCGAGGCGCTGCGTACGATCCGGCCGGGCGAGGAACTTGCGTACGACTACAGGATCCAGCGCGACGCCGACGATCCTGCCGATATCGATGTCATTTTTCGTTGCCTGTGCGGCGCGAACCATTGCCGCGGCAGCATGCTGGTGGCGCGCCCGAAAAAGCGTCCGACGCAGTGCAAGCGGCCGCGGTGAGCGGGCGCGGCGGCTCGAGTTTGGGCGCCGAGCTTCCTGCAGGCGGGGTGTCGATTCGAGATCAGTTTGTCTCCGCCGGCGAGATTCTGGAATTGCGGGAGTGTGCGCGAAAGCGCGCGGCGCGCGGCGACTTCGCGCCGGCGCGCGTCGGCGGCCCGGGCGCGGCGCGGCGCATCGACCACATCCGCGGCGATTTCACCTGCTGGCTGAGCGAGCCGTTGCTGGCGCCGGAACGCCTGCTGATGCAGCGCATGGAAGAATTGCGTCTGCAATTGAACCGCGATGCGTTCCTGGGACTGTTCGAGCTGGAACTGCACTACGCGCGCTATCCGGCCGGTGCGGCCTACAGCCGTCATGTCGATCATCCGCCGGGAAACTCGCAACGCAAGCTGTCCTTGGTGCTGTATTTGAATCCGGGGTGGCAGTCCGCGGATGGCGGGGTCTTGAGAATTCACGACACGGATGACGGTTTCATCGACGTCGAACCCGTTGCCGGAAGATTGGTCTGTTTTCTGACGGCGGGGCGCGAGCATGAAGTGCTGCAGGCACGCGCAGAGCGCTTGAGCATCAGCGGTTGGTTCAGAGCGCGCCCGCCATAACCCGAAGGCCTTTGCCTCGCGCGGCTCACGCACAATGGTCGCAATGACGTGTGCGCGTGCGGGACTCGGCGGCATGCATAACTAATTGATTGTATTAAAAATATCAGCACACTCACGACTGTCATTGCGGAGTCAGTATAGTGAGAGAACCATGCAACATCCTCTGCAATGTCGGTGCGGCACCATCAAGGGCTGGGTGAGCGATCCCCAGAGCGCGAATCGAGTGGTGTGCTATTGCAGAGACTGTCAGGCCTTTGCACGCTTCCTGGGACAGGCCAGCGAAACCCTGGACTCGCAGGGCGGATCGGATGTCGTGCAGACGCTGCCCAAGAATGTGACCTTTACCCAGGGCGCCGACGCGTTAGCCTGCCTGCGGCTCTCGGAAAAGGGAATGGTCCGCTGGTACGCCGGCTGCTGTAAAACTCCGATCGGCAATACGCTGGAAAATTACAAGATCTCCTTCGTGGGCCTGCTCCACAACTGTCTGGAGGCTCCAGGGCATTCATTGCAGGAGTCCTTCGGCGCCGTCCGCACTTACGCGAATCCACAAGGAGCGTTCGGCAATCCCAAACCGAAGGCGGTTGGAATGTTTACGACAATCTGGTGGTTTACGAAAACGATTCTCAAGGCGCGCGTCAATGGCGACTATAAGAGCACGCCGTTTTTCCAAGGTGCAAAGCCCGTTGCAGATCCGCACGTGCTCAGCAGCGCCGAGCGCGCGGGCGCGATGCAATCACAGGCGCTCTAGCCATAGGCCTTGCACATGCGCTTACCGTCGCTCAAATTTCTGAAGACCTTCCAGGTCGCCGCGCGGCTGCAGAGCTTCAAGGCCGCGGCCGAGGAATTGTTCGTCACGCCATCGGCCATCAGCCATCAGATCAAGGCGCTGGAGGAGCAGCTGGGCGTGGGTTTATTTCAACGCGGCGTGCGCACGCTGACGCTGACCGATGCCGGCAGAAATTATCTCGAGCATATCAACGATATCTTTTCCAAGCTCGAATCGGTCACGGAGCAGCTCCAGGTCCGTTACGGCCGCACCATCATCCGGCTGAACGTGCCGTCCTTTTTTGCCAACGAGTTGTTGCTGCCGCGCCTCGCCTCGTTTTCGCAGGCGCGCGAAGAAACCGACATCCGCATTGAAACGACCTTTTCCGCGCCGAAGACCCATCCGCCGGAAGCGGATCTGTCCATCGTCGTGGGCGCCGGACCCTGGGACGGCCTGGTGGTGCACGAATTATTTGCGCAAAATTTCATTGCGGCGTGCTCTCCGGCGTTCTTGTCGGACAATCCGATTGAAACCTATGCCGATCTCAACGGCAAAACCTTGTTGCTGCACGAAGAGCGCCGCGAGGCGTGGGAGAAGTGGGCGGCCGGCCTTGGGATCGAACCCATCAAGCCCAATCGGCTCGTGCGTCTCGACACCATGTCGGCAGTGGTACGTGCTGCAGAGCAGGGAGTGGGAGTTGCCCTGGTGCCTTCGCGATTGAGCGCCGACCGCTTCAGCGCCGGCGGCCTGATCAAGCTATTCGAAGCCGAGCTGACCACCAATGAGAGTTACTACCTTCTGCACCGGCCGGAGGATCGCGCGCGCGAGGACCTGCAGGAGCTGACGCGCTGGATCTTGAGCGAATGCCGCGTCGCGTAAATATGTCGCGCTGACCGCGGCGCCGGCGGACGGCCCCGAGGCAACGCTCGGCGCACGCTGAGCGGCATTGACCGGCGCTGGCTAGATGGTGTCGGGCAGCGTATAAATCCGTTTTTGCTTTTTCAAGAGAGACGGATGACGAATGCCGCTGTGGAATTGGTGGTGGCGGTTTCCGAAAACGATGTCATCGGACGCGCCAACCAACTACCGTGGCGCCTGCCGGCGGAGCTGCGCCACTTCAAAGCGCTGACCCTGGGGCATCACATTCTGATGGGCCGCAAGACTTACGAGTCGATCGGCAAGGCGCTGCCCGGCCGAACCAACTGGGTCTTGAGCCGTTCGGGCGAGTTCGCGCCGGCGGACTGCAAGGTGGTGCGCTCATTGTCGGAAGGCCAATTCGGCGTCGGCAGCGAAGGGCCGCTGATGGTCATCGGCGGCGCGGAAATCTATGGGCTCTGCCTGGACCAAGCAGCACGCATTCACCTCACGCTGGTGCACACGCAGGTCGCGGGCGGCGACACGTTTTTCAGCGCCTGGCGCGGTCCGGAATGGACCGAGTCGGGCCGCCAGCGGCACGAGGCCGATGAAAAGAATGCCTTCGCCTACAGTTTTCTCACCCTGGATCGCGCCAGCCGAAGCGCGGCGCCCTCAGCAGACTAGAGGGGCGGCAGGCTGGCGTTGATCTCACGCTCCGCACGCCCGAAATCGACCTGCGACAGCGCTTTCACCGTGCCGCGGGTCAGGTCGGACAGGATCTTGGACTGCGCCGCTCCGCGCCGTTGCGCGGTGAGGTAGGGAATTTCATGGTGGAACATCACCATGGAATAGCGCGGAATGAAACGCCGCGGAAAGCGCCGCTCAAGTTCCAAAGACAGCGCCCGCTGCAGTTGAAATTCAGGCTCCGCGACGCTTTCGCGCATCTCCATGTAATTTTCCAGCGCCATGGCGGCGATCGCATCGGTATTGGGCTTGCGGGCGGCGCCGAATTCCGCAAATACCGTCTCCCAGGACGCATGCCGTGCGGCGCAGGCATCGAATTCGATGCAGTCTTCGAAACAGCAATTCATGCCCTGACCATGAAACGGAACCATGGCATGCGCGGCGTCGCCAATCAGGGTCGCCTGGCCTTGAGTGTGCCACGGTTGCGCGGCTACCGTTCCTAAGAATCCCACCGGATGGGTGCTGAATTCCGCGGGCGCATCCGGCATGAGTTCGCGCGCATCGGGAAAATTGCGCGTCAAAAACTCGTCCACGCCGCGCGCGTCGCGCAGCGACGCGAAACTCACCGCGCCAAGCTTCGGCAGAAACAACGTGGCAGTGAAGCTGCCGCCGGCGTTTGGCAGCGCAATCAGCATGAAGTTGCCGCGCGGCCAAATATGCAGCGCATCGTTCGCCATGCGAAAGGCGCCGTGCGGCCCCGCGGGAATGGATAATTCCTTGTAGCCGTGCTCAAGATCGATTTCGCCGGCCTGAATGAGCTTGCGCGCCGCCATCTCGCGGCGCATGACCGAGCCGGCGCCATCGGTGGCCAGCATGGGCTGCATCGGCACGGCGTGAACCCGATCATTCTTGAGGTCGCGAAGCTGCGCGGTATTCGCGGCGAAATCTGCGCTCTCGAGCCGATGCTGGAAATGCAGCTGCACGCCTGCTTCGTTGGCGGCCGCTTCGATCAGGGCTTGGTTGAGGCGATGCCGGGAAACCGAATAAATCACCTCATTGGAGCGCTGCCCGTAGGGCTGAAACACCGTATCCCGGTTCTCGTAGTGTATGAGCCGGCCCCGCATGGGCAGCAGGGCCGATTTCATTGCGCCGAAAACCCCGGCCGCCTTGAGCGCGTGTATTCCGCGATCGGCCAGCGCCAAGTTGATGGATCGGCCTGAGCCGGCCGGCAACTGTCTTAAATCCGGACGCGATTCGTACAACTCGACCTGCCGTCCGCGCCTCGCCAGGAGAATCGCGAGCAACGCGCCCGTCGGCCCCGCGCCGACAATGCGGATCACAGGCCGGTTCCGCGCAATGCCTGCGCCAGAATGTCGACAGCGGCGAGCACATCGGCGAATGAATTGTAGAGCGGGATCGGGGCGAGGCGCAGCACGTCGGGCTCGCGCCAATCGCCGATCACGCCCGCCGCAGCGAGCGCTTCCCGACAGCGTCTGGCTGCCGCGGCGGGGCGCGCTATCGCCAGGCTCAATTGGCAGCCGCGCTGCTCCGGGGTAATGATCTCGACCAGACCCGCCAGGCGCTCTTCGATGAGCTTCTGCATGAAGCCGGTGAGCGCGATGGATTTGGCACGCAAGGCATGCATCCCGGCGCGCCGAAAAATCTCCAACGATGCCAGCAGCGGCGCCGTGGACAGGATCGGCGGATTGCTGATTTGCCAGCCCTGAGCGCCGGCGATCGGATCAAATTTGGGATCGTAGAGAAACCGCTCCGCTTTGTTGTGGCCCCACCAGCCGGCAAGCCGGGGCAGCCTGAAATTCCGGGCGTGGCGCTCATGCACGAAGCAGCCGCCGACAGCCCCGGGGCCGGCATTGAGATACTTGTAGCTGCACCAGACGGCGAAGTCGGGACTCCAGTCGTGCAATTGCAGGGGCGTATTGCCGATGGCGTGCGCGAGGTCGACGCCGACGTTGGCGCCGACCCGGCGCGCCGCCGCGATCAGCGCCTGCATGTCCAGCAACTGGCCGGTGAGATATTGCACGCCCGGCAGGAGCACCAGACCCAAGCGGCTGCCTTCGCGTTCGATGTGCTCGATCATATCGCCGGTTCGCAAAGTGCGCTCGCCGGGCCGCGGCTGCATTTCGATCAAATTTTGCGAAGCGTTGAGGCCATGGAACTCGAGCTGGGAAACGACGGCGTAGCGATCCGACGGAAATGCCGAACTTTCAAGCAACACGGTATTGCGCGTCGCGTCGGGCCGAAAAAAGCTGACCATCATCAGATGCAGATTCACCGTCAAGGAGTTCATGGCGACGACTTCGCCTTCCATGGCGCCCGCCAACTCGGCGAGTGCCGGCGCGGCCCGCTCATGATAGGGAATCCACGGACGCGTCGCTTCGTGGTGGCCGAGAACACCGAGGCGCCGCCAGTCCTGAAGCTCCTGTTCGATCATCGCAGCGGCGGACTTGGGCTGCAGCCCCAAGGAATGGCCGCCGAAGTACAGCAGCCTGCGCCCTTGCGAATCGTACGGATGGTGAAACTCCTGCGCAAAAGCGGCGAGCGGATCCGCCGCATCCAGCGCGCAGGCTTGCGTACGCTGTGGATCTTGCGCGGTCAGGCGGGCGCCTGCATGACCGTGCCGCAAACGCTGCAAGTGCGATGCGTCAAACTGGAATAAAATTGCGAAAAAATCTCCGGCAGCTGAGTTTCAATATTGCCGACTGCGACGCGCTCCAGATACAGCTGATGGCCGCAGTTCTCGCAGTACCAGGAAAAGCCGTCAAATTCCTGCGGGCTACGGCGCCGTTCGACGACCAGCCCCACGCTGCCGGCCGGACGCTGCGGCGAGTGCGGCACGCGCGCGGGCAAAAGATACATCTCGCCCTCCTTGATGGGCACATCCACCAAGCGGCCGTCCTGCACGGTTTTCAGCACCATGTTCCCTTCGATCTGGAAGAAGAATTCCTCGCTGGGATCGTGGTGATAATCCTTGCGTGAATTAGGTCCGCCGACCGCCATGATGATGAAGGCACTGTCCTCAAAAAGCAGCTTGTTGCCGACCGGTGGTTTCAGCAGGTCGCGGTTTTGCTCGATCCATCGGTGCAGATTGAAGGGCGGAATCGCAGGCATGACGCCATTATAGGCGATGAACTTCATTGCGTTCGGCGCGGTCCAAGCTGTTGGAGGCAGAATGCGGGCTTTTTGGGCGGCTGCGGGCTTGGGAATGTTGTTTGCGCTGCCGTCGTGGGCGGCCATCCCGGTCATTGGCAGCCCGTTCCCGGCGGTGTGGAAGGAGCAGCATCTGGATTTCTCCTACATGGGCCGCACGGCACGCTATTCCTGCCAGGGCTTGCGCGACAAGATGCTGTCGCTGCTCCTGGACTTGGGCGCACGCCGTGATTTGCAGGTTGCATTGGTAGGGTGCAACGAATCGGCCCCGTTGGGCCGTGGATATCTCGGCCCTCGCTTGAGCCTGACCTTCTCTTCGCCGGCGTTGCCGGACGCATCCGCCAAACCCGTCCACCCCGGGGATCTGGCGGCGGTGGACGCGCGCTACGAACCATTCACCCTGACGAGCGATGCGTTTCGAAATTACGGGGTTGGCGACTGCGAACTCGTCGAGGAGTTTACGCGCGAGATTCTGCCGCACTTGACCACGAGAAATGTAAAACAGGACATTACCTGCGTGCCGTATCAGGCGAGCGGCAGCCGTTTCTTGGTTCGCGGCGAGATCTTGCGGGCGGTCAGGAGCGTGGCCGGCAATTCGGTTGCGCGCACCGCCGCGGAGAATCGCCCGGGCTTTCAGGATTCCTTGTCGGGGGCTTGCGCCGCCGCGCAGGGCACCTGTACGGGCTTGGCGTCAGGCACATCGAGGCGCAGGGCGGTGAGATGATCCCCCCAGACGCATCCGGTATCCAGGCTGGTGACATCGGCGTTTTTGAAAAAGCCCAGCGTTGACCAGTGGCCGAAAACGATTCTTGCGCCGCGCCAGCGCGCATCACGGGCCTCGAACCAAGGAATGAGCGACTTTGTCTGCGCCTTTTTCGGCGAACCCTTGGCGCGCAGTGCAAGGCGGCCTTCCGCATCGATGTAGCGCAGACGCGTGAGACAGTTCGCAATGAAGCGCAGCCGCTCCGCGCCTTGAAGAGACGGTTCCCAGCGATCCGGCTGGTCTCCATACATGTGCTCGAACAGCTTTTCAGGATTGCGCCGCAAGGCTCTCTCGAGTTCGTGGGCGCTGTCCCGCGCCAGATTCAAGTCCCATTGCGGCGGGAGCCCGGCGTGCACCATGCACACGTTGAGATCGGTATCCTCATGCAGCAGCGGCCGTTCCTGCAGCCATTCGAGCAGTGCGGCGCGATCCGGCGCGCTTAAAATGTCATCCAACGTGTCATCGCTGCGCAGCGGCGCGCCGCCGTAGGCCACCGCCAGAAGATGCAGATCGTGATTGCCGAGAATGACGGTGGCGGCATCGCCCAAGGCGCGGATTCGGCGCAGAACTTTGAGCGAATCGGGGCCGCGATTCACCAGATCGCCGACGAACCAGAGAGAATCCCGGTCGGCGGAATATTTCAGGATGCCGAGCAATGCGCCGAGCTCGGCGTCGCATCCTTGCACATCGCCGATCGCGTACAGCGCCATCAGCAGCTACGAGGAATGGTCAGACAGGCGCCTTAGTGCAGTACGCCGGGCATTGCCAGCCGGAATGGAGCGATGGGCGCATCGAACTGCTCGCCATCATCGGCCACCATTTGATAGCTGCCCTGCATCGTGCCGACGGGGGTTTCGATGACGGCGCCGGTGGAATAGCGAAATCCCTGGCCCGGCTTCAAGTACGGCTGCTCGCCGACCACGCCGTCGCCACGAGTCTCCTTCACATTGCCGTTCGCATCCGTGATGATCCAGTGGCGCGTGAGCAGGCGAGCCGGCACCGGCCCTTCATTGCGAATCGTGATGGTGCAGGAGAAGACAAACCGCTTGTCGCGAGGATCGGATTGTTCCTCGATATAGGAGGTTTCCACCTCGACCCGGATTCGCATGGTTCAGCGCAGGCGGACCGCAAGCACGTCGCAGTGCGCGGCATGCAGGACCGTGTCCTCGGTGAAGTTGACCAGAAACCCCAAGCCGTGGCGCACGCGGCTGCCAAGCACGATCAAATCGACCGCTTCTTCCTTTGCAACGCGCAGGATCTCGGTTTTTTTGTTGCCGGCCTCCACGCGTGTGGTCACGCGCGACAATCCCGCGCTCGCCGAGAGCTCGTTCAGCTTCACCTTGGCGCGTTGCTCCAAATCCTCTTCAATTTGCACCGTCGGCATCAGCGTTTCACCCATGGGTTCGGCCGGCACGAATTCGACCACGTGCAGCATCACCATTGCAGCATTCGAATGCGCGGCCATGTCGCGGCCCGCGGCCACGATCTGTTCGCTGGCGTCAGTCAGATCCAACAGTACCAAGATTTTCTTGTAGTCCGCCATGCGCCTTTGAGTATAACCGAGAGTGGTGGGCGGCAAGCAGGCCGAATTGGGCGGGCGTCAAAGCTTCCGGCCGAAGCTGCGAGTCGATCCCGCAAGATTCAATTTCCCCCGGCGTGAGCAAGCCTTTCAGACCGTTGCTCAAAATTTTACGCCGATGCGAAAACGCGGCCGTGACCAGCATGCGGAGCACGCCGTCAGCGCCGATGTCGAAGCGGGGCTCGAGCGCCGGCCGCAGGCGGACAATGGCTGACCAGACTTTGGGCCGCGGCTTGAACGCACCGGGCCCGACATCGAAAAGTTTTTCAACTTCCGCCACAGCGGCCAACATGACGGTCAGACGGCCGTAAGTCTTGTTCGAGGGCTGCGCGATCATGCGGTCGACGACTTCCCTTTGCAGCATGAAATGCATGTCGGCAATTGCGGCCCGCTGGGACAGCAGCCGAAACAGCAGCGGCGTTGAAATGTTGTAAGGCAGGTTGCCGACGATGCGCAGCCGGGCGCCACGCCCTCGCAAGCGCTCAAAGTCGGTGTGCAGGGCGTCTTCAACGTGCACGCGCAGCCCGGCCGCGGCGCGCGCGTCGGTTTGCAGCGCTCGCGCCAGGTCGCGGTCGATCTCGATGACGTCCAGGCTGCGAACGCGCTGCAAAAGCCCCCAGGTCAAGGCGCCGGACCCCGGGCCGATTTCCACGACGCGGTCTTCCTGCGCGGGTGAAATGGCGTCGAGGATTCGTCTTATGACGCCAGGATCGTGCAGAAAGTGCTGACCAAAGCGCTTACGAACCGGCATGGTCACTACGCGCGCTCGCCAGATCGATGGCAAGTGCGACAGCGGCGCTCAAACTTCCGCTGTCCGCTTTCCCGGACCGCGCCAACTTGAGCGCCGTGCCGTGATCCACGCTGGTGCGCAGGATGGGCAATCCCAAGGTCATGTTCACCGCATTCCCGAAGCCGACGTGCTTGATGACCGGAAGTCCTTGGTCGTGATACATGGCGAGGATGACATCGACGGTCTTTAAGAATCGAGGCGTGAATGCGGTGTCGGCGGGGATGGGTCCTTGCAGGTTCATTCCCTCGGCCTTCAGTTCGGCAATCACCGGCTCGATTATGTCCAATTCCTCCCTGCCCAAATGCCCGCCCTCGCCGGCGTGCGGATTGAGGCCCAATACCGCGATTCGCGCCGGCTGCAAGCCGAAATGCCGCTCCAAATCCATGTTCACGATGCGCAAGGTGGCGCGCAGCCGATCGCGCGTGATGGCGCGCGGCACGTCGCTCAAGGCCAGATGAGTGGTGACCAATGCCACCCTCAATTGATCATTGATCAAGAGCATCACGGGCAGCGCTGCGCGGGTTCGCTCGGCGAGATATTCGGTGTGACCGCTGAAGCGGTACCCGGCGTCCATGAGCGTGCTCTTCTGGACCGGCGCGGTCACCATGGCCGCAAACTCGCCGTTGGTGCAACCGTCGCAGGCTCGATCGAGCATTTCAATCACGTAGGCTGCATTGCGCGCGTCCGGATGCCCCGGCACAACCGGGCAGCGCGCCGGGATATGCATGACCTGGAGGGTGCCGTTGCGATGCGCCTTAAGAGGCCGCGTGGCGTCGTAGCGTTCGAGAGTCAGGGGAAACGCAAGCGCCTCGGCCGTGGCGATCAGCAGGTCCGCGTCGGCGGCCACCACGAGGTCCGCTTCCCAGTCGCGTTGCGCCAAACTGACGCAGGCATCCGGTCCCACACCGGCGGGTTCCCCCGACGTAATGACGATGCGCGGTATGTACACCTACATCTTGGTTTCGACGAAGGCGTCGTCGCGCAAGCGGCGCAACCACAATTCTGTCTCTTCATCCGCCTTGCTCTCGCGGATCGCGGCAAACGCTTTTTGCCGCCGCACATCGTCGGTGCTGTCATAGGTTCGCGTGCCCAGCATCTGCACGATGTGCCAGCCATAGCGGGTCTTGAAGGGCTCGCTGATTTCGTTGGGCTTGAGGTCGGCGATTGCCTTGTCGAATTCAGGCACAAAGGTCCCCGGACCGCTCCAGCCCAAATCTCCGCCATCGGGCGCGGAGCCCGGATCCTCGGACGCCGTCGAGGCAATGCCGGCAAAATCCTCGCCTTTGAGAATCCGCTCGCGCAGCTTGGCAAGCTTCTCGCGCACGGTCGCATCGTCATCCAATTCGTTCGGCTTCATCAAGATGTGCCGCACGTGGATCTGATTGATGATGACCGGCGCTTCGCCGCTGCGGCGTTCATTGAGCTTCACGATGTGGTAGCCGCTCGGCGTGCGCACCGGTGCGCTCACCTCGCCCGGCTTCATCTTGACGACCAGATCCAGAATGAACTGCGGCAGCTGCGAGCCCTTGCGCCATCCCAATTGACCGCCCTCCAAGGCCGTCTGGCTGTTGGAGTTGGCGATGGCCAGTTGGCCGAAATCCTCGCCCTTGCCCGCCCGCGAGGCCACATCCTGCGCCTTGTGGGAGATATCTTCGAGCTGCTGAGGCGTGGCGGCGGCCGGCAGCGACAGCAGGATGTGCGAGACATTGAATTCATCGTTCGCGGCGGCATTCTGCTCGCGCGCCAGATACTGCTCGAGCTCATGCGGCGAGACAGTGATGTGAGCGATCACGTCGCGCTGCCGCAACGTGCTCAAGGTCAGTTCCTTGCGCATCGATTCGCGATATTGCTTGTAATCCACCCCCTGCGCCGCCAGGGCCGTGGGCAGCTGGTCGAAAGGGATTTTGTTGCGCGCGGCGATTTCCTGCAGTGCGCCATTCAATTGCTCATCGGTAATCGTCAGGCCGACGTGCTTCGCGCGCTGCAGTTGAATCTCCTGCAGCACCAAACGATCGAGCACCTGTTGCTGCAGCACGCTCTGCGAGGGGAGTTCAACTTTCTGTTCCTGCAGCCGCTTCTCCACCGACGTCATCTGCTCGTCCAATTCGCTTTTGAGAACCAAGCCGTCATTGACGATGGCCGCGATCCGGTCCAGCAGTTCGCCATGAACACTGAGGTCGCGGGTCTGGGCGTGGGACGGCGACAGCAGCAGCACCTGCGCGATGACAATCGCACAGAGTTGGAACACTTTACGCATAGGTCAAAATCCTAAACTAGTTACTGGGTGCTCGGGTCGCGGGTCGAATACCCGCGGATCGACTGTTCTAGGAAGGAATCCTCACGCTTTCCGACCGAACTTAAGCCCGTCAGTTCCAATTGTAATGCAATCGAGGTGTCGAGTGTGCCCCCCGAGGTGGTGGTGCCGGGGCGGATACTCAAGTAGCGGCGCTGCACCAGCTGGATCTTGTAACAGCAGCTTTTGTATTCAAAGCCCGCCACTTGCTCGATGGTCTGCCGGTCCTGGAGTGAATAAACCCACCGTCCCACCGTGTTCCAATGCTCCGCGATCGGCCAGGCAAACGAGCCGTCCCATTGCTTGAGAATACCCTCCTGGAAGCGGTAGCCGATATTGATCACATGGCTGGGATCAGGCCGGTATTGCACCGAAATTTCCGATTTCTCCGTCTGGGAAGTATAGGGGTTCCACTGGTAGTCCAGATTCACCCCCAGGTGCTTGTAGCCCGTCAGTGCCACTTCCGCCACGATGTCGGAGGCCGGGAACGCGCCGGGATTCTGCGGGGTCAGCCCGAGCGGCTGCGCGAATCCGTTGCGGGTGAGTCCGTAGAGCGGCTCGCCCGGGTAGTACGGGATGAACGGCTGACCGTGCGCGATCAACAGCGCATCGCCGGGCAACTCCAAAGGGTTGACGAGGGGTATGTTTTGGCCGGGCAGCGCGGCGCCGGGAGCCAAGGGATCGGTGGGCAGCCCCACGCGCGGAATCGAAAAATAACGGATTTGCCCGATGGTCGCCGACAAATACTGGGTCCCGGAGACCGTGTCGAACAACCGGGTTGTCACGGCCAACGCCAGTTGGTTGGCATCGCCGATCCGATCCGACCCGACATAACGATTGGTGCGAAATAATTCGGTCAAATTCAGGTCGGGCAGTCCGCTGTCGAAGATCGGCAATTCATTTTGATTGCGATAGGGCACGAAGCTGTACACCAGCCGCGGCTCCAAAGTCTGAGTGCGCTGCCCCTGAGAGCCCGCCTGACGTTCGAACACCAATCCGGTGTCGAGCCGCGCATAGGGCAGCGATCGCGTCGGCGTGCCCGGCAGCCCAAGCCCGGCATCCTGCAGGTCGTATTGAGTGAAATCATAGCCGACCGCCGGCTCAAAAAAATAACCCGGGCCGCGGCTCGACCAGCGGATTTCGGGCGACAGGTTCAATCGCACCCCCGTGGGCCCGATCCCGCGCAGGAAATTGACGGCTTCGCTGTCGAATGCGAATTCGAAATTGCTGTTGGCGATCGGATACAGGGCGCTTGCCTCGATGCGCGGCACGCGCGAATAGGGCCGCTCGGAATCGAGCACGGAGGTGTCGATGGTTTGAAAGTTCTGCAGCTGCGCCCGGATGCGCCACGCGTCATCGTAATAGAGCAGGTCCGCGCGGCGCTCGAGGTAGGTCACGCTGGTCTGCTCGGTTCCCACCGCAAAGCTCTGGAAGTAATTGCTGTCGCTGACGCTCGCGACGTCGGCGTCGAAACGCAGGCCGTGGCGGATGTCGGTCACGTCGGTGTAGTGCACATAGCTGCGATCGTCGTGCTGCTGCCTGTCGTTCGGTAGAAATGTCGCGTCGAGCTGGCCATGCGAGCCGGCGGTCAAATAACGAAAATCCTCCGCCAATTGCACGCCGCGCGCAGTCAGCACGGCGGGCGTCAGGGTCAGGTCGTAGTTGGGCGCGAGATTGAAGTAATAGGGCACCTCCACATCGAAGCCATTGCTCCCCGAGTGGCCAAAGCTCGGAAACAGCACGCCGCTCTTGCGCTCGTCTCCCAACGGAAAGGAGATATAGGGCGTGTAGAAAATCGGCACATCTTTGAAGCGCATGGTGACGTGGTGTGCGACGCCTTCCTGAAGCTTGGTATCGAGATCGATCTGCGAGGCGCTCAGGCTCCAATCCTCGTGGCCGACCGGGCAACTGGTGTAGTGGACATCATCCAAAGCCACCTTGCCGTCGGGATGCACCTCGATGTCCTTGGCAAATCCGCGGCCGTTGCGGTCCATGAGCTGAAAGAAGGCCTCATTGAAATTGGCGCCCCCGGCCGTTTCGTAGCTGCCGCTGTCGCTGCGCACCCGCAGCTTCGGGTCCAGAAAATCCACCTTGCCCTTGACGTTCAATTTGTCGGTGTTGTAGTCATAGGTGACCGAATCAGCCGAGACGCTGCGCAGATCCTGCGTCACGGTCACCCGTCCGGTGAGCACGGCATTGAAGTCGGCGCCGAGCTGCAGTTCGGCGTTGTTGCTCTCGATGTGGATGCGATGATCGTCGGCCGCAACGTCCGGCGGCCGCGTGTAGGTAAACTTCGGCGGGGCGGGACAGACGTCTGCGGCGTGGCTCGCAGCGCCGGCGAGGCAGAAGAAAACCGTTGCGGCTTGGAACTGAGAAGCGCTGGACAAAATGCGTCGCCTTAATCGGTATACTTAAATCGCCGCATTTGCGGTCTCTCGAATGGTCAAGCATGAATGTATCGGATGCAAGCGATTCCCGCCTGGCGAACCTGACGCAATGGGTGATCGGGGACTTGGGATTTGCCGGCGCAGCGCTCGCACCCGCGTCGGTGGACGCGAGCTTTCGCCGATATTTTCGCGTGACCCGAGGCGCGGACTCTTACATTGCAATGGATGCGCCGCCGGACAAGGAAGATTCGGGCCCGTTCTTGCAAGTGGCCAGAATCTTGGGAAGCCTCGATCTCAATGTCCCCATCGTCCTCGCGCGCGACATGCAACGCGGATTTCTGCTGCTTTCCGATTTGGGCTCGCGTCAATATCTCGATGCGCTGCCCCTGGACGGTGCCGCGGACCCGTTGTACGCCGATGCGTTGCAGGCACTGCGCACCATGCAAAACGCCGACGCCGGCTATTCACGCAGCCTGCCTCGATATGATCGGGCGCTGCTGTTGCGCGAAATGGAACTCTTGCCGGAATGGTTCCTGATCCGCCACTTGGGCTTGACGATTGCGGCGCGCGAGCGCGCGATGCTCAGCGACTCGTTCGAACGGCTGGTGGAAGCCGCGGTTTCGCAGCCCGCCTGTTTCGTGCATCGCGACTATCATTCGCGCAATCTTTTGATCACGGCTGACAACAACCCCGGAATCCTGGATTTTCAAGACGCCGTATGGGGTCCTGTGACCTACGATCTGGCATCGCTGCTCAAGGATTGCTACATCGCCTGGCCGCCGGCGCGCGTGCGGCATTGGGCGCTTCAGTATCGCGAAAGTCTGCTCGAGTCCGGATTCAAGCTGGAGGCCGATGCGGCGGCGTTCATGCGCTGGTTCGACCTGACCGGCCTGCAGCGGCACATCAAGGTGCTGGGCATTTTCGCGCGGCTGTTTTATCGGGACGGCAAGTCCCAATATCTCCGCGATTTGCCGCGCGTGCTCAGTTATGCGCGCGATGCGGCCTTGAGCTATCCCGAAACCGCGGACTTTGCCGAATTCATCATCAGCCGCATCGACCCGGTATTCAAGGCCGCGCAGCAGCGCACGCTGGTCCGGGAGACAGGCTCCTGAACATGGCGCGTGAACGTCCGCGGGCGGCGATGATCATGGCGGCGGGGCGCGGCGAGCGCATGCGGCCGTTGACCGACACGACGCCGAAGCCGCTGCTCAAGATACACGGACAGCCTTTGATCGAACGGCATGTGGAGCGCCTGGTGCGCGCCGGCATCGAACGCATCGTCATCAATCTTGCATGGCTCGGCGGGCAGATCCGCGACTTCCTTGGAGAGGGAGACCGCTTTGGCGCCGCGATCGTCTACAGTGAGGAAGCGCCGTGCGCCCTGGATGCCGGCGGCGGCATCTTTCGCGCGCTGCCGCACCTCTCGCCCGGACCGTTCGCGGTGGTCAATGGCGACTGCTACACGGATTTTCCATTCGAGACGCTGGCGATCGATTCTGAATTCGATGCGCACCTCGTGCTGGTGCCAAATCCCAGCTATTTGCAAGGCGACTTTGGCCTGCAAGACGGCAAAGCGCTGGCCGGTGCCACTGAGTTATTTACCTTCGGCGGTGTTGCCGTGTATCGCCAGGCATTCTTTGCCGGCTGCCATGAGGGGGTGTTTCCCATCATGCCGCTGTGGCGCCGCTCCATGGCGGCGGGGCGGTGTTCGGCGCAGCTCTATAGCGGACCGTGGGAGGATGTCGGGACGCCCGAGCGGCTCGCCGCGCTCAACGGGGCCAGGCCTTAAGAATCGCCGTTAGGACACCCGCGTTGGATAAGCGCGCGCTAGAGTACAATTGGGGCATGTCCGAGCAACGCCCGACGCGCAGCGGCCAAAAATACACGACGCCGCAAGGCTTTACCGCCATCAAGGACGGCATCAAGCAAGCGCATGCAGCCGCCTCGAATCCGCGCAAGCCCCCCTGGCTGCGCGCGCCCTTGGCCACGGGCGCGGCATTTGGCGCGGTCCGGCAAATCGTGCGCGAGCACGCCTTGAGCACCGTGTGCGAAGAGGCGAAGTGTCCGAACATCGGCGAATGCTGGAACGCCGGTACCGCGACGATCATGTTGATGGGCGCGGTGTGCACGCGCGCGTGCCGCTTTTGCGCCGTCGATACCGGCAACCCGCGCGGCTGGCTGGATGCGGAAGAGCCGCAAAATGTGGCGAAGTCGGTGCGGCTCATGCGCCTCAAATACGTGGTGTTGACCTCGGTGGATCGCGACGATCTGCCGGACGGCGGCGCGGCGCACTACGCGGCGGCGATCCGCGCCATCAAAGTTTTGAATCCGGAGACCGCGGTCGAAGCCCTGACGCCGGATTTCCAGGGCATCATGGCGGATGTGCAGACCGTGCTCGACTCGGGATTGGACGTGTTCGCGCAAAATGTAGAAACGGTGCGGCGTTTGACCCATCCGGTGCGCGATCCTCGCGCAGGGTACGAGCAGAGCATCGAGGTCCTGCGCGCGGCCAAGGTCTACAAGCCCGATGTGCTGACGAAAACCAGCCTGATGCTGGGATTGGGCGAGACCGATGCGGAGATTCTCGAGACGCTGGCGGATCTGCGCGCGGCGCGCGTCGACGTGCTGACGCTGGGCCAGTATCTGCGCCCCACGCCGAATCATCTCAACGTGGAGCGATTCGTGACCCCGCAGCAATTCGATGCCTACCGCGAATCGGCGCTCAGTCTCGGTTTTCTCGAATGCGTCTCCGGTCCCTTGGTGCGCTCCAGCTATCGTGCCGAGCAGGCGCTGGCGCGCAACAACGCGGGCTTGGACAATGCCAAGCTTGCGGTCAAGGCCGCGGGTGCCTGAAGGTGAGCGACACTCCGTTGATTCGCCGCCTCGGGCTGGCGCCATATGAGCCGGTTTGGCGGGCGATGCAGAAATTTACCGACGAGCGCGACGATGCAATGCGCGATGAGATCTGGTTCGTCGAACATCCGCCGGTATTCACGCTGGGGTTGAACGCCAGCCGCGAACATCTGCTGGCGCCGGGCGATATCCCCGTGGTGCAAATCGATCGCGGCGGCCAGGTGACCTATCACGGACCCGGGCAGCTGATGATTTATCCGCTGCTGAACTTGCGAAGGCTCAAGCTGGGCGTGCGTGCTCTGGTGGTGGCGCTCGAGAACGCCGTCATCGCCTATGCGGCGAGCGTAGGTATTGCGGCATCGGGCTCGAGGAAGGCTCCCGGCGTCTACGTCGCGGGTGCGAAGCTCGCCAGCGTTGGGCTGCGGATTCGCCGCGGCGCCTGCTATCACGGCATGGCGCTGAACGTGTCGCTCGACCCGCGGCCCTTCGAACGGATCAATGTGTGCGGTTACAAGGATCTGCGCGTCACGCGGCTCGCGGATCTTGGAGTCGTCGCAGGCGTCGAATCCGTGGCGCAGGAGCTGCTGCCGCATCTGCTGCGGCAACTGGGCTATCGGCCAGGTTCCGGGGCACCGCTGCCCGCGCCCTACAGCGCCATCAGCACCGACTTGCAGGCGGTCAATTCCCGATAGATCTTGTCGAGCTGCTCGCGGCTGGTGGCGTGCACGGTGTAGGTCAATGCCAGAAAATTGCCGTCCCCGCTGGTGCGCGTCTTGATGCGCGATTCAGGCATCGGTCCGGCGTGGCGCTCGACGATGGCCTGGGTGAGCGCGCGCAAATCGCTGTCATGGCGTCCCATCACCTTGATCGGAAAATCACTGGGAAAATCCTGGGGCGTGCTGCTCATAGCGCCGGCGCCTTCGCCAGTTCGCGGATGTAGTTGGCAAAGGCGAGGTGAATGCGCTTGAACAGCGGTCCCGGTACGCCGTTGCCCACGGGGGCGCCGTCGAGCTTGGTCACCGGCAGGACGCCGCGCGTCGAGAATGCCAGCCAAATTTCATCGGCATTGCGCAGCGCCGATTCGGAAACCGCGGCGCTCGAGTTGCGCACCGACAGCAGATCCGCGAGTTCCGTGACCACATCGCGGGTGGTTCCCGGCAGGATGTGATGGCTGTTCGGCGGGGTTTGAATCACGCCATTTTTGACCACATGCACGGTGGTGGAAGAGCCTTCGGTGAGATCGCCATTTTCCAGCATGATGGTTTCAAATGCGCCGGCATCGGCCGCCATTTTCTTCAGCAGGATGTTGGCCAGCAACGCCGTTGACTTGATATCGCGCCGTGCCCAGCGGGTCTCGGTTGCGGTGATGGCGGCGACGCCTTTTTCGAGCAGCGCATCCGGCAGCGGATCCAGCTCGGTGCAGTAGGCGAACAGCGTCGGTTTCAGTCCCTCCGGCCACGCATGATTGCGGCCGAATTCCGCGCCGCGGCTCACCTGCATATAAAGGTGTCCCTGGTCCGCCGAGTTTCGCGAAATCAATTCCTGGCAGATGTGCGCCCAGTCGCCATGCGACATCGCGGGCTGCATGCGAATGCCGGACAGGCTGCGATTCAACCGGTCCAGGTGCTGGCGCAATCGAAACGGCCGCGATCCGTACACGGGCACCACCTCGTACACCGCGTCGCCAAACAGAAAGGCGCGATCAAAAGGCGACACCCTGGCCTCGCTGAGAGGCAGGTATGCGCCGTTCAAATAGCAGATGGGCAGCGGACCGCTCATGCGAACCAGAGACGAATGGTATCGATGAGGCGCCGCCACCAGCCGCCGGCCGCCACCGGTTTCAGAGGGTGCAGCGCCAGGGTGGCCAGAACCTCTTTGCCGTTGAACACATGCAGGGTGCCCACATTCGCGTCCAATCCCAGCGGCGCAATCAGCTTCGGCGTCACCTCGACGCTGGTTTTCACATCCGACTGGCCGCGTGCCAGCGTCATGTAGAGGTCATCCTTGATCCCTATGTCGGCTGAAGGGCTGGCGGCCTTCCACACGTGCGTGCTGGCCAGTGTCGTGCCGCCCTTGACGATGAGCTTGGTGTCATAAAAGGTAAAGCCGTAGCCCAGCAGTGCGGCGCTGGCATTCTCGCGCGCCTTCATGCTGCCGGAGCCGAGCACCACCGATACCAGGCGCATGCCTTCGCGGTGCGCCGAGGTGACGAGACAGAAGCCGGCGGAATCGGTGTGCCCGGTCTTCAGGCCGTCGACGCTCGGATCCTTCTCGAGCAGCCCATTGCGATTCTGCTGCTTGATGCCGTTGTGCTCGAACTCGCGCACCGAATAATACTTATAGTATTGAGGATAGTCGCGAATCATGGCGATCGCCAGCAAGGACATGTCGCGCGCAGTGGTGTAGTGCTGCGGCGCAGGGAGTCCCGAGCTGTTTTCGAAATGCGACCCGACCATGTTCAAGCTCTTGGCGGTCGAATTCATGAGCTGCGCAAAGGTATCCTCGGTACCCGCTATGCGTTCAGCCAGGGCGATGGTCGCGTCATTCCCCGACTGCACGATCATGCCGAGAATGAGGTCGTTCACGGACACCGGCTTTCCCAGCTCGATGAAGGTGCGTGAGCCCTCGGAGCGCCAGGCATGCTCGCTGACCGTGACCATGTCATCGAGTTTGAGCTTGCCCACGCTAAGCTCGTGAAAGACGATGTAGGCCGTCATCAGCTTGGTGAGACTGGCCGGCTCCATCCGTTCCGTCGCATTGCTCGCCGCGAGAACCTTGCCGGTCTGATAATCGGCGACAATGTAGGCGCGCGCATCGACTTGGGGAGGCCCGGGAATGGCCATTCCCGCGACCACCGGTGCGGATACGGCCGGACTCGACGCGGACGGCGCGGCCGAGCGGGGCGGCGCGGCTGCCGCGACATGTTTATGGTGAGGCTTGGCCGCCCAGCAGGTTGCGCTGAAAACTGCGGCTAGGATTAAGCTGACCAGAACAGAACGAAACATAGTTAACGATTACCTTGATGAAGGCGGGCTAGTTTAAAGGAGTATCGCCGCCCGGCAATAGCGATTAGTCCAGCGCCAGATGCGCATCGTTGATGCCGTCGCGCTCGAGAGCCGCGACGATGCGATCGAATTCGGCAACGTCCGGAACAGGACCGATGCGCACCCGGTACATCCTGCGGCCCGCAATTTCATTGTCGCGTACAAAAACTTTGCCATAGCCGCCGCCGCGCAATTTTTCCTGCAGGCGCTCGGCGTTCTTCGGATCGCTGAAGGCGCCTGCTTGAATAAAAAGCGCGCGCGGGACCGGAACGGTCGTGGCCGCGCCGCCGCTTGGATCCGAATTGCCTTCTGGCGACGGCGCAGACGCCGGCGCCGGCAGGGGCGTCTCCGCTGCCGCGGTGAGGGGCGTTGCGGTCAAGGGCGTCGCGGTAAGGCTGCGGACCTCCACCATGGCCGTGCCGTTGCGCAACATGTCGAGCTTGTACGCCGCGGTATACGAAAGATCGATGATGCGATTGCCCACGAACGGTCCGCGATCGTTGACGCGCACCACGATGCTGCGTCCGTTTTGCAAATTGGTGACGCGCACATAAGCCGGCAGGGGCAGGGTCTTGTGGGCCGCGGTCATGGCGTACATGTCGTAGGGCTCGCCGGTGGAGGTCCGGACTTTGTGGAAGCCGGGTCCATACCAGGACGCGACGCCGCGTTCCACGTAGCCGAAGCTCGAGGAAAGCACGAAGTATCGCTTGCCCATGACATCGTAGAACGGCGGATTGCCATTCCGGGAGCGCGGTTCGTAGCGCGGCACCATGTCGGGTACGGAATCGGGTGACGGCGGCCGTTCCGTCGGCTGCGGCTGCGGCAGCGGCAGCGGCGTGGTGCTGGGAGCTTCGACGCGCGGCCGCGCGCTGAAACATGCGCTCATCCCGACGGCGATCACCGCGCACAGCGGCAGCGCCAGCCACCGCGTCAATCTCACGGCGGTGTCGCGGTTGTGGCCATCGGCGCGGCTGCCGGTGCGGTCACTGGCGTGGTTACGGGAGCAGCCGGCGCGCCGGCCGCCGGTGCCACCGCCGGTGCAACCACGGGCGCGGCATCGTTGGCCAGCATGCGCTGCTTCACCGCGGCCGCGAGTTCATAGACGGCCATGGCGTACAGCGCGCTGTGGTTGTAGCGGGTGATCACGAAGAAATTGTTGTAGCCGACGCGCCAGTGAACGCCGTCCGGTTCGTCGGCGGCGATCAGTATCGCAGGCGCTTCGGGCGGCAGGGGTGCATCGAAGCTGACCCCTTTCGCCGTAAGCGAGCCGATGGTTTCGGACAGGGCCAATTTGCGGCCATCGAGCTCGCCGGCCTTCTCAGGCAGGACCGTGGCCTCTTCCAGGACCGGCTCGCCGGCATTCCAGCCGTGTTCCTTCAAGTAGTTGCCGACGCTGGCGCACACATCCGGCCAGTCATTCCACAGATCGATGTGGCCGTTTGCATCCGCGTCCACCGCGTAACGGCGGTAATTGGAGGGCATGAACTGCGGCGCGCCCATGGCGCCGGCGTAGGATCCCTTCAAGGCCTTGGGATCGAGATGTGCATCGCGCGTCAGCAGCAGAAATTGCTCGAGTTCATCGCGAAAGAATTTCTCGCGCGGCGGGTAGTCGAACGACAGCGTGACCAGCGCGTCAAGAACCCGGTAGGTCCCGGTGAGGCGTCCGTAGTAAGTTTCAACGCCAAGAATTGCCGCGAGATATTCCGGCGCCACGCCGGTCTTGATGCTGGCCTGATCGAGCGCCTGGCGATGCGCAATCCAGAATTCCGTGCCTTCCCGTATGCGCCGCTCGTTGAGGAAGATCGGCCGGTACTCGTACCAGAGCTTGGCCTTTTCCGCCGGCTTGGACATGGCGTCGATGATGGCCGGCTGGCTGTCCGCCGATTTGAGCAGCTTGCGCAACCCGTGTTTCTTGAAGCCATAGGCTTTGGACATGTGCGCGATGAATTCTTTGACCTCGGGGCGCTTGATGTCGAGGGCCGCGGCGGGTTCGCTCTCGAGCGCCGGAAGCGCAGCGCACAGAAACCAGATCGCGGCAAAGGGGATGCGCATGCCCTACGACCCGATCAGCTTGCGGTGCGAATGCAGCGACATGAGGATGCCGAAGCCGGCCAGCAGCGTGACCATGGAGGTGCCGCCGTAGCTGATCAGTGGCAGGGGAACGCCGACCACCGGCAGGATACCGCTGACCATCCCGGAATTGACGAACACATACACGAAGAAGCTCAAGGCCACGGCCCCGCCCGTCAAGCGCGCGAAAGTCCCCTGCGCCTGCATGGCCAGGTACAACGCGCGGCCGATCACCACGCCGTATAGCGACAGAATCAGCAGCTGTCCCAGCAGCCCAAACTCCTCGCCGATGACCGCAAAGATGAAGTCGGTGGAGCGCTCGGGCAGAAACTCGAGCTGCGCCTGGCTGCCGTTCATGTAGCCCTTGCCAAAGAGACCGCCCGAGCCGATGGCGATCTGCGATTGAATGATGTGATAGCCGGCGCCTAAGCGATCGGTCTCCGGATTGAGAAAGGTCAGTATGCGCTGCCGCTGATAGTCGTGAATGAAATGCCACGCGCCCCAGGCGGCCGCGCCGAGCAGCGGAATGGCGATGACAATCAGGCGAATCTGCAGTCCCGCCAGCAACATGACGATGAGTCCGGATGCTGCAATCAACAGGGCGGTGCCCAGGTCCGGTTGCGTCACGATCATCGCCGTTGGAATGGCGATCAGGGTCCCCATGACGATCAGGTCCAAAAAGGTCGGCGGCAGCGGCCGTTCGTGCATATACCAGGCGCAGACCATCGGGACCGCGAGCTTCATGATTTCGGAAGGTTGAAAGCGCATGAAGCCGATGTCGAGCCAGCGTTGCGCGCCTTTGCCGACGTGGCCGGTCACATCGACCACGATCAGCAGCAGCACTCCGATCACATAGGCGACCGGCGCGAACATGCGCAGGTACTGCGGCGTCGCGAATTTGGCGAGCGCCAGCATGGCTGCCACCGCGATCCCGATGTTCACCAAATGGTGCTGCACCATTTTCCAGTTCTGACCCGAGGCGCTGTATACCACCAAGATGCCGATCACGACGATGATGGCCAACACACCGGTCAAGGGGCCGTCCAAGCCGAGCGCGCGCAGGGTGCGGCCCCCGGCGGTGAGCGTGCGGCGCGTTCGAGAGGGCGAGAATTCATCGTAGATCATGTGTTAACGCTCATGCACTTTGCCCATGACACTGGTCAGCACCGGCCACAGCAACGCGCCGATGAAGGGCGCGAGCCAACGGCTGAAGGTCGTCACCGGATTGCCGGTGGCGCCGTCAACCCAGAAAAGCACGAATTGATAGCCGGTGAGCAGCGCGAACACCACGAGGCACTGCGACAGCGTCGAGAAGACCCGGATGCGCAGCCGCAGATTGGTGGCCCACGCGCCCATGAGCGTGAGCGCGAGCGCATGCTGCCCCAAGACCACGCCGTTGATCACATCGAGCGCCAACCCCGAGAAGAACGCCAGGGAGAGTCCGCCGGCGCGCGGCGATTCGATGCACCAATAAAACACCACCAACACCAGAAAGTCGGGACGGAACGCATCGAGCACGGCGGGCAGCGGCACCACGGCCAGCGCCAGTGCAACCAGCGCAGACAGCGCCATGGGCATGCGCCGGATTCGCGTTTCGCGCATCATTTCTTCGGCACCGGGGCGGCTTTAAGCGGCGGCAGCAACTCGGCTGCCTGGGGTTTGAGCCAGACGAACAAAAGTTCCCTGGAACGATCGAGCGCCGCCGCGGGTTTGACGTCGATGTCGGCCAGCGATTGTGACGGATCGCGCTTGACCTCCGCGATGGTGCCAACCGGGTAGCCGGCCGGAAATCCGCCGCCGAGACCCGAGGTCACCAATAGATCGCCCGCCACCACATCCGCGCTGGTGGGCAGGTAGGGCAGCTTCAGCCGGTTGGTATCGCCGGTTCCGACTGCCACAGTGCGCAAGCCGTTGCGATTGATCTGCACCGGAATGGCATGCGCCGCGTCGCTGACCAGAATCACCTCGCTGGTGAGTTGCCCGACTCGGGCGACCTGGCCGAACACGCCGCCTGAATCGAGCACCGCCTGTCCTACATGGACGCCGTCGCTCGCACCCTTGTCCACCAAGACCCGCTCGCGAAAAGCGTCCAAATCCACATTCATGACATCGCCGATGAGGAAGCGATCGGTGACACCGGCGGTGTTTTCGCGCAATGCCCGCAGCCGCTGCGTCTCCGCTTCCAGCGCCTCGTAGCGCTGCAGCCTGAAATCCGCGACGCGCAGCTGCGCTTCGAGCTTGGCCTTGTCGGCACGCAGCGCGTCGCGGGTGGTAATGCTGTCGCGAAACCAGTGCCAGCCCTCGAAAGGCGAGGCGACCGCAATTTGCACCGGATACGCAACCACGGAAAGCAGCCGGCGGATTTTTCCCAGGTGATCGTAGCGCTTGTCGACAATGATCAGCGCCAGGGCAAGCAAGGAGTACAGAACGCAGCGGAACAGCAGTCCCGTGATTCGACCCGAGGCGTCGGTGCTACGAAAGGCGACCATGGGCGGAAGAGTCCCTCGTCGCTTTACTCCAGTCCGAAAATGCCGGGCCCGTGTTCCTCGGTGAGCTCGAGGATCCGCCCTCCGCCGCGCGCCACGCACGTGAGAGGGTCGTCCGCGATCACCACCGGCAAACCGGTTTCTTCCATGAGCAACTTGTCGACGTCGCGCAGCAACGCTCCGCCGCCCGTCAGTACGATGCCGCGTTCTGCGACGTCGGCGCCGAGCTCCGGCGGAGTCTGCTCCAACGCCTGCTTCACCGCGCCGACGATGCCTTGCAGCGGTTCCTGCAACGCTTCGAGTATTTCATTGGAGTTCAAGGTAAAGCTGCGCGGCACGCCTTCCGACAGATTGCGGCCCTTGACGGAGATCTCGCGCACGGTTTGACCCGGATAGGCGGAACCGATTTCCAGCTTGATGCGCTCCGCCGTGGCTTCGCCGATCAGGATGCCGTAATTGCGGCGCACGTAATTGGTGATGGCTTCGTCGAACTTGTCGCCGCCGATGCGCACGCTGGCGGCGTACACGATGCCGTTCAAGGAGATGACCGCGACCTCCGAGGTGCCCCCGCCGATGTCGAGGACCATGGAACCGCGTGCCTCCTGCACCGGCAACCCGGCGCCCACTGCGGCGGCCATCGGTTCGGGGACGATGTCCACGCTGCGCGCGCCGGCGCCCTCGGCCGATTCCTTGATGGCGCGCCGTTCGACCTGGGTGGATCCGAAGGGTACGCACACCAAGACTCGGGGGCTGGGGCTCAAAAACCGGTTGCCGTGCACCTTCTTGATGAAGTACTGCAGCATCTTTTCCGTATAGGTGAAATCCGCGATGACTCCGTCCTTCATCGGCCGAACCGCCGTGATATGGCCCGGAGTGCGGCCCAGCATGTTCTTGGCTTCGACCCCGACCGCGACGATGATTTTGCCGCCGCGCGTGGGTTCATCCTGCACCGCGACCACCGAGGGTTCGTTCAGAACGATGCCGCGCTCGCGGACGTAAATGAGGGTGTTGGCGGTGCCAAGATCGATTGAGAGGTCATTTGAGAAATAACCTCTAAGGCGTTTGAACATGGGGTATTTTTCGTGGCTTTATGGGGTTAAAAAAAGATCGGCTAATGTAACAACCGACACGACATATCACAAGGCAACGTGTATCATCCCTAAAGCTTAATTTGCGTGAGTTGCTGCGCATTTTGAGCACCAACCCTATGAGCCTCACCCGTCAAGACGTGGAAAAAATCGCGCACCTTGCGCGGCTGTCCATCACCGCGCAGGAGATGCCGGTGTACGTGAACAGCTTGTCGAGCATCGTCAACTTCGTTGATGAGTTGTCGCGCGCGGACACCGAGGGCGTGCTGCCCATGGCCCATCCCCTCGATGGTCAGCACCAACGCATGCGACCTGATGCGGTTTCTGAGAGCGACCACCATGAAAAATACCAACGGAATGCGCCGGCTGTAACCGCAGGGCTCTACGTGGTGCCGCGGGTGCTTGAGTAAATTAACGGCTATTCTTGACGGATGCTGCATAACCTTTTCATCGGCGAACTCGCCGACCGCCTTGGCAAGCGGCAGATTTCCAGCGCGGAACTCACCCGGCACTTCATAGGTCGGATCGAGCGCTTGAATCCCGCGCTCAACGCCATGATCACGCTGACGGCCGAACAGGCGCTGGCGGACGCGGCGGCCGCCGACGCCCGTTTAGGCCAGGGTGAGCGGGGTCCGCTGCTCGGCATCCCCCTCATTCATAAAGATATTTTCTGCACGGACGGGGTCAAGACCAGCTGCGGCTCGCGCATGCTGGATAACTTCGTCGCGCCCTACGACGCCACGGTGGTGGCCCGCTTCAAGGCGGCGGGCACGGTGATGCTGGGCAAGTCCAATATGGACGAGTTCGCGATGGGCTCGTCGAATGAAACCAGCTACTACGGGCCGGTCAAGAATCCCTGGGATGTCAGCAAGGTCCCCGGCGGCTCCTCCGGCGGCTCGGCCGCCGCCACCGCCGCCCGCCTGACGCCCTTCGCCACCGGCACCGACACGGGCGGTTCGATTCGCCAGCCGGCCGCCCTCACCGGCGTGACCGGACTAAAACCTACTTACGGACGCGTGTCGCGCTACGGCATGATTGCCTTCGCCTCCAGTCTCGACCAGGCCGGCGTATTCGCGCGCAGCGCCGAGGATGCGGCCGCGGCGCTGCAAGTCATGGCCGGGTTCGATCCGCGCGACTCGACCAGCGTCGATGTGCCGGTGCCGGACTATTCCAAAACCTTGAGTCAGCCGCTCAAAGGGATGAAGATCGGCCTGCTGCGGGAATTCTTCGAAGGCCTGGAGCCGCGCAACGCGGCCCTGCTCGAGGACGCCCTGAATATCTACACCGGCTTAGGGTGTGAAACCCTGCAAGTCAGCCTGCCGCATCTGCCGCTGTCGGTGCCCACGTACTATGTGGTGGCGCCCGCGGAATGCTCCTCGAACCTGTCGCGCTTCGACGGCGTACGTTTCGGCTACCGCTGCGACAATCCAAAAGACCTCATGGACTTGTACAAGCGCTCGCGCGGCGAGGGCTTCGGCGCCGAGGTCAAGCGGCGCATCATGACCGGCACCTATGTGTTGTCCGCGGGCTATTTCGACGCGTACTATTTGAAAGCGCAGAAGGCGCGCCGCCTGATCACGGATGACTTTCGTTCGGCATTCGAGAAGGTGGATCTGGTGATCGGCCCCACCACGCCGACGCCGGCCTTCGATATCGGCGCGAAGATGAATGATCCTGTGCTCATGTATCTGAATGACATCTACACCATCGGCGCCAACCTCGCCGGGCTTCCCGGCATCTCGGTGCCGTGCGGTTTCGTCGACGATCTGCCCATGGGCTTGCAGCTCATCGGGCCGCATTTCGCGGAGGCGAAATTGTTGAATGCGGCGCATCAGTACCAGCAGGCAACGGATTGGCACCGGCACGCGCCGCGCGGGTACGAGCAATGAGCGATTGGGAAGTGGTCATCGGCCTGGAGATTCACGCACAGCTTGCGACGAAGTCGAAGATTTTCTCAGGATCCGCGACCGCGTACGGCGCGCCGCCCAACACCCAGGCGAATTTGGTCGACCTGGCGTATCCGGGCGTGCTCCCTGTATTGAATGCCCGGGCCGTGCAAATGGCGGTGAAGTTCGGCCTGGCGGTCGACGCGACGGTGGCGCGCCGCTCGGTGTTCGCGCGCAAGAACTATTTCTATCCGGACCTGCCGAAGGGCTACCAGATCAGCCAGTACGAATTGCCGGTGGTCGCGGGAGGATCGCTTAAAATCATGCTGGACGACGGCGCCGTCAAGACCGTGGGCATTACGCGCGCGCACCTGGAAGAGGACGCGGGCAAATCGCTGCACGAGGGCCTGGCGCATGCCTCCGGAATCGATTTGAATCGGGCCGGCACGCCGCTGCTCGAGATCGTCTCCGAACCGGACATGCGATCCGCCAAAGAGGCCGTCGCGTACATGAAGAAAGTCCACACGCTGGTGCGGTACTTGGAGATCTGCGACGGCAACATGCAAGAGGGTTCGTTCCGTTGCGATGCCAATGTGTCGGTGCGCCCCCGCGGCCAGGAAAAATTCGGCACGCGCGCCGAAATCAAGAATTTGAACTCTTTTCGATTCGTCGAGAAGGCGATCCAGTTCGAAGTGGCGCGGCAGGTCGAACTCATCGAGAGCGGCGGCAAGGTGGTGCAGGAGACCCGGCTGTACGACTCCGACAAGGATGAGACCCGCTCGATGCGCTCCAAGGAAGAGGCCAACGACTATCGGTACTTTCCGGACCCGGATCTGTTGCCGGTCGAAATCGACGAGCCGTTCATCGAGGCGGTGCGCGCGACCCTGCCGGAGCTGCCGGACCAGAAGGCGGCGCGATTCGCGCGGGAGTTCGGCCTGTCGGCCTATGACGCCGGCGTCTTGAGCGCCAGCCGCGAACTCGGCGCCTATTTCGAAGCGGTGGTCGCGGCACAGGGTGCGGGCCATGCGAAGCTGGCTGCGAATTGGGTCATGGGAGAATTGTCGAGCGCGCTCAATCGAGACAGCGTCGATATCGAACACTCGCGGGTCGACCCTGCGCAACTGACAGGACTGTTGAAGCGGATCGTGGACAACACGATATCGGGCAAGATCGCCAAGGAAGTATTCGAGGCCATGTGGTCCGACGGCAAACCGGCGGACGCCATCATCGAGGCCAAGGGTCTGCGCCAGATCACCGATGCGGGCGCCATTGAAAGCGTGATCGATGCCGTCATCGCCGCGAATCCGAAGCAGCTGGCGGACTATCGATCGGGCAAGGACAAGTTGTTCGGCTTCTTCGTCGGCCAGGTGATGAAGGCAACAGGCGGCAAGGCCAATCCCGCGCAGCTCAACGAGCTGCTCAAATCGAAGCTGGGCGGCGGAAATGCATGACCGCGATACGCTGCATCGTTTCCTTTTTGAACGCTTCCCGATTCGGGGGCACCTGGTTCACCTAGACGCCGCGTGGCGCGCATTGATCGAGCATCGCCAGTATCCGGACGCGATTCGCGAAACCCTGGGCGAAGCGGTCGTGGCCTCGCTTCTTCTGGCGGCCACGATCAAGTTCGAGGGCGTATTGTCCTTGCAGCTGCAGGGCGACGGACCGATGCATTTGCTGCTGGCACAGTGCACCAGCGGCTTAGGGGTGCGGGGTCTGGCGCGTTACCGCGAGGGCGCCGGCGCGGCGCATAAGATCAATGAGCTCATCGGCAACGGCAATCTCACCGTCACCCTGGAAACCGACGAGGGCGCGCAGCGCTACCAGGGGATCGTGCCCATCGAGGGCGAACGACTGGCGGACTCCCTGCAGGCCTACTTTCAGAATTCAGAGCAGTTGCCGACGCGGCTCTGGCTGCGCGCGGACGTTTCGGGTGCATCGGGCATGCTGCTGCAGAAACTTCCCGGTTCAGGCTCGCTGCCGGCGGCCGACGCGGCGCTGATCGAGGACGCCTGGCAGCGCGTGCAGCTCATCGCCGATACCCTGACGCCGGAAGAGCTGCGCACCCTGGCCGATGCGGAGATCCTGCACCGGCTGTTCAACGAGGATGATCTGCGCCTGTTCGAGCCCTCGCCGGTTTATTTTCGCTGCCGCTGCTCCCGCGAGCGCGTCGCCGGCATGCTGCAGGGCCTGGGCGAGGCCGAAACGCGCAGCGTGATCGCCGAACGCGGCAAGGTCGAAGTGCACTGCGACTTCTGCAATCGCGCTTACCTGTTCGATGCGGTGGATGTCGAGCAGCTGTTCAAGGCCCCGGTTGCCGCCGACAGCGGCGGTTGCGCGCCCACGCGCGTGCACTGATCGGCGACGCGCGAGATTACGGCGACGCGGGCACAGTTGCTCCTCCTTGCCGCCGCGCTGGCGGGCGCCGTGTCGATGGGCATCGCCCGGTCGGAAGACAGCGGCCGTAACCTCGGCAATGAACCTTTCTATGCCCGCAGCTTTGAGCCGATGCCCACTGCTTCCGCACTGTCCGCCCTGGGACGGCAACTATTTTCTGATCGCGCCCTGTCCGCATCCGGAAAAATCGCGTGCGCAACTTGCCATGATCCAGAGCACGACTTCGGGCCGGCGAATCTGCAAGCGGTGCAGCGCGGCGGTGCGGATGGGCGCAGCTTTGGTGTCCGCGCCGTGCCCTCGCTCAAGTACACCCAGAACACGCCGCCATTCACCGAGCACTTTGTCGACGACGACGGCGACGACAGCGTCGATCAGGGGCCTGCCGGCGGCCGCATGTGGGATGGACGATCCCAGTCCTATCACGACCAGGCGCGCCTGCCGCTGTTCTCATCCTTTGAGATGGCCAACAAGGACGAAGATGCCGTGCTGGTGAAAGTGCGGGCAGGCCACGACGCGCAATTTCGCGCAGTCTTCGGCGACAAGATTTTTGGCGACAAGGCGCTGGCGTTCAAGGGGGTGCTCATGGCGCTCGAGGCCTATCAACAAAGCCCCGCGGAGTTCTATCCCTACAGCAGCAAGTACGACGCCTACCTTAGGCATGAGGTCTCGTTGAGCGCGCAGGAATTGCGCGGATTGGCCGCCTTCAACGACCCCGAAAAGGGCAACTGCGCCCGCTGCCACCCGAGCGCGAAGATCAAAGGCGCGTTTCCGCAGTTCACCGATTTTGGTTTCGCCGCGATCGGGGCGCCGCGCAACGCAAGTATTCCCGCCAACACCGACCGCCGCTACCACGATCTCGGATTGTGCGGGCCCTTGCGCACGGATCTTGCGGATCGGCACGAATATTGCGGGTTGTTTCGCACGCCCTCGCTGCGCAACGTCGCGCGCCGGCCGGTGTTCCTGCACAACGGCGTGTTTCATTCCTTGAGCGAGGTGGTGCGGTTTTACGCGGAACGGGATGCGAAGCCGCAGCAGTGGTACCCGCGCGCCGCGGATGGCCGAATTTTGAAGTTCGATGATCTGCCCGCGGCCTACCTCGCCAATCTGGATACCCAGGCTCCATTTGATCGGCACGCAGGCGATACGCCGGCCTTGAGCGGGCAGGACATCGAAGATATCGTAGCTTTCTTGCGGACGCTGTCGGATGGCTATCAGTGAAGACAAGGGAGAAGGCATGATCAGGCGCAAACAGCGCATTGCAATGCGCGATCTTTCGCAATTGTCCGCAGAAGATGCCGAGACGGCCGCCAAGCATCGCGTTAACGGCCGCGACTTGAATCTGTTCAAGGTATTGATGAATCACCCGGACCTGGTGCGGCGCTGGACCGTGTTCGCGGGCCACGTGCTGCGCAAGCAAACCTTGCCGCCGCGCGAGCGTGAACTGCTCATCTTGCGGATCGGCTGGTTGAATCAAGCCGAATACGAATGGGCGCAGCACGTCGAGATCGCCAAGCGGGAAGGCATCAGCGCTGCGGAAATCGAGGCCGTCAAACTGGGGCCGGCGGGTCCCTGGGGCGCCGATGATGCCATTTTGCTGCAGGCGGTCGATGATCTGTTCGAGAACTCCGTGGTGTCCGAAGCCACGTGGACCGCCCTGGCCAACAAATATTCCATCGAGCAAATGATCGACCTGGTATTCACCATCGGCCAGTACAACCTGGTCTCGTGGGCGCTGAATAGTCTTGGCGTGCCGCTCGATGACTATCTGCCGGGAGCGCAGCGGTGAGGCTCCCGGGCAAGGTGGGCATCGTGGTGGGCGCCGGCCAAACGCCGGGAGACACCATCGGCAACGGACGCGCCGCGGCGCTGCTGTTCGCGCGCGAAGGGGCCAAGGTACTGCTGGTGGATAGCGACCTGGCGCGTGCCGAGGAGACCGCGGCGTTGATCGCGAAGGAGGGCGGTGAGTCGAGGTGCATGGTCGCCGATTGGACCCGGGCTGCCGACTGCAAGGCCTATGCAAAGGCCTGCGTCACCGCCTGGGGGCGCATCGATTTTCTGCACAATAACGTCGGCAGCGGCACGGGCGACGGACCCCCGGACAGCATTGCCGAAGAAGCCTTCGATCGCATCATGCAAATCAATTTGAAGGGCTGCCTGCTGTCCTGCCAAGCGGTGCTGCCGATGATGCGCGAACAGTCATCGGGCACGATCGTGAATATTTCATCGCTCGCCGCAGTGGCCTATGCGCCGGGTTTGACCGCTTACAAATTATCGAAGATTGGCATGAACATGCTGGGTCAGCAGCTGGCGCTCGGCAACGCCAAGTACGGCATTCGCGTCAACACCATCATGCCCGGCCTCATGGACACGCCGATGGCGATCGAAGGACACGCCAAGGCGCGCAATATTCCCAAAGCAGAGTTGCGCGCGGAACGCGACAGGCGGGTGCCGCTCAAGGCCAAAATGGGAACGGCGTGGGATGTCGCGTATGCGGCGCTGTTCCTGCATTCCGACGAGTCGGGATTCATCACCGGCGTGGCGCTGCCCGTGGATGGCGGCCAAAGCGCACGGATCGGCTAGCGGAGCATCGCCTGTGCACTCATCGCAGCCCCCTGGGTCCTTTACCGAAGGATCTTATGCGAACAGCCACGGATCGCGGCGCTACAAGCTGTTCATTCCATCCCGCCACACGGGAAAGCCGCTGCCCCTGCTGGTGATGCTGCATGGTTGCCTGCAGGATCCCGATGATTTCGCGCTCGGCACTCGGATGAATGTAATCGCCGAGGAGCAGCGCATCTTCGTCATGTATCCCGAGCAATCCGAGGCAGCAAACCAGACTCGATGCTGGAATTGGTTCAACGCCGCCAATCAGGGAAGGGACCATGGCGAGCCGTCGATCATCGCCGGCATGACGCGCGAGTTGCTCGGTTCCTACAACATCGATGCGCGGCGCGTCTACATTGCCGGGATGTCGGCGGGCGGCGCCATGGCCGCCATTATGGCCGCGACCTATTCAGACCTGTACGCCGCGGTTGGAATACATTCCGGGATGCCTTATGGCGCAGCCCAGAATTTAGTGGCTGCGATCGCCGCAATGAAGAATGGCGCGTCGATCGGCGCGCGGATGCCGTCCAAGCGCATTCCCCTGATCGTCTTTCACGGGGACCAGGACGTCATGGTGAATTCGCGCAATGGCGAGCAGCTCGTGTCCCAATGGCTGGGAGCCGCTGCCGACGGAACGCAGGACATCTCGACGGCGCAGGCCGGTGAAGGCAATGGCCGCGCTTTCACACGCACGCGCTATCGTGATGGCGCGGGCCACACCACGGCAGAGAACTGGCTGGTGCACGACGCCGGACATGCCTGGTCGGGCGGCGGGCCGGCCGGGAGCTTTGCGGATTCCGCGGGACCCGATGCCAGCCGCGAGATGGTGAGATTTTTCTCTAGCGCCGCGCCCGCAGCCACGCCGTGACGGCAGCGGGGACGCTCTTGCGGGTCTTGCCGCCGACATACAAACCGATGTGTCCCGCGTCAATTTCCAAGGCCTGGTAATCCTTCGCACCAATGTGGGCGCCCAGAGGAATGCTGGCGCTCGGCGGCACCAGGTGGTCCTTCGATGCAAAAATGTTCAGCACCGGCGCGGTGACGCTCTTAAGCTGCACCGGCCGGCCGGCCAGGGTCAATTCGCCGCGGATCAGGCGATTTTCCTGAAAGAACCACTGGATGAATTCACGAAACGCGGCGGCCGGCTGATCCGGGCTGTCGAAGATCCATTTCTCCATGCGCATGAAATTTTCCAGCTGCACCCGATCGCCCTGCAGCTTCAGCAGATTCACATACTTCTGCTGCGTGAGGCGAAACGGCATCAACGACAAATACACCAGGTTCAGAAAATCTCCGGATACATTTCCGGATTGCGTCAGCAGCGCGACATCGATGTGCTGCGCCCACTTCGACAACAGGTTTTCGGGGGTTTTGAAGTCGACCGGCGTGACCATGGTGATCAGCTGGGCAATTTGCGCAGGGTAGAGCGCGGCGTAGCACAGGCTCATCGTGCCGCCCTGACAGACCCCCAGCAAAGTGAGCGAATCGATCGCCTGCTCTTTTAATACGAATTCGACGCAGCGGCGCAGGTAGCCATTGACGTAGGCCTCGAGCCCCGTGAATCGGTCCGCGCCGTCGGGATATCCCCAATCGAGCAGATACACATCGAGTCCGGCCAGCAGCAGCTCGCGGATGAACGAACGGTCCGGCTGCAGATCGAGCAGATAGGGCCGATTCACCATCGCGTAGCAAATGAGCACGGGCTTTAAGTTTGCGGATCGCGCCAGGGCGGAATAGCGGTACAGGCGAATTTTGTCTTCGCTGTACACGCAGTGCTTCTCGGCTGTGCCAACCTCGACGTCGCCCATCCCCAGCAGGGTGCGCAACACCGCCCGCCCGCTCTCTTGCATGGCCGCTGCACTTTGCAGCATGTCCGCCAACGGGTCCGACGCGGCGCTCATTTTTTTCCGCGCTTGCGCGGCGCTCGCGGCGCTTTGGAAGCCTTCGCCGCGCGCGATGCCGCCGGGCGCGACGCCGCGGGGCGTGATGAGGCGGGGTTCGCTGCGGCGGGAGGCGCTGCGGCGGCGCGATGGCCTCATTGAGCGCACGCACCTGGCGATGCAGGGTGTCGACTTCAGATCGGCTGGGCAAATCGAGATGCCGGGCGATCTGTTCGGTCAATTTGCCGCGCTCAATCTTGAAGGCGCTCGAAATATTGCAGAGCTCGGCGAGCAGGCGCGCGAAGCTTTCGCTGTGCGCTGCCTGGGTATAGGTGCCTTCAGCGCAGTCGATCCACGCATCGTAGAGCTCTGCCGGCGTTTTGGAGACCGACGGCGTCTGGACAAGGCGCTTTTTTAACACCTGAAATGCATCCTGCATGATGGCGGTGTTCTGCTGCGCGAATTCGGCGTAGCGCTGTTGAAATTGCTTGCTCAGATCGAGGAGCCGTCCCGCGATCTCTTGATACTCCCGGGACACTCCTAAAGCCGGCGCTCCGGGGAACATCTGGGCGGGGTCGAATCCGCCCATGCCCATGCGGTCGACGAAATCCTTCCAGGGCGCGAGGAGCGGCGGGGGGATTGAGAAAGGGCCTTGGGTGCTCATATCAATGTTCTATGCAATGCATTATTTTCATCAGTTTTATGGGTCAAATCCCAGTTTTTGGCAATTGTGCATTGCATACTGATGGCGCTATGCTTAGGCCTTGAGGGATGGCCAAAGAATGGCGATTAACAATATGTCAAACGAACGCATCATCAAGAAATACGCGAATCGGCGCCTATACGATTCGACCGAAAGCCGACATGTCACCCTCGAAGACATTCGCAAAATGATCGTCTCGGGTGCAAAAGTAAAGGTGGTGGACGACAAGTCCGGCGAGGATCTGACCCGCGCGGTACTTCTGCAAGTGATCGCTGAACAGGACCAATACGGCACGCCGGTCTTAAGCACCGAATTGCTGGAAGCCATCATCCGCTTCTATGGAAATCCGGTGCAGGAAATGCTCACCAAGTACATGGAGCAGAGCGTCGGCACCCTGGTGCGCCAGCAGGAGACCATGCGCGCTGAGATGACCAAGGCCCTGGCGGGTCCGATGGCGCCGCTGGCCGAATTCGCCCGCCAGAACATGGACCAATGGTCAAAGATCCAGGCCTCCATGATGTCGGCATTTGCGGGCGCCACGCCCAAGCAGCCTGAGCCGGAAAAGGAACAGCCGCCGAAGAATCACGGGAGCAAAGCATGAAGATCAAAGACAAGACCATGGTGATCACCGGCGCCGGACGCGGCATCGGGCGCGCACTCGCCGTCCGTTTCGCCACGCAAGGCGCGCACATCGCGCTGTTGGATCTGAACGCGGCGGATCTGGCGGCGGCCACAGCCCAATGCATCGAACTCGGCGTGCGCGCCAAAGCGTACACGGTCGATGTATCGCGCGAAGCCGAAGTCGCGGCCGCCCTGGATGCAGTGGTCTCGGACTTCGGATCCTTGGATGTGATCATCAACAACGCCGGTATCGTCAAGGACGCGCTGCTGATCAAAGTCAAGGACGGGGAGGTGGTCGGCAAGATGTCGCTCGAGCAATGGCGGGCAGTGATCGATGTGAATCTCACCGGCGTCTTCTTGTGCGCGCGTGAAGCCGCCGAACGCATGATCAAGCTCGCCAAGGGCGGGGTGATCGTCAACATCTCCAGCATTTCGCGCCACGGCAATGCGGGTCAGTCGAACTATTCGGCCGCGAAGTCCGGCGTCGCCTCCATGACGGTGGTGTGGGCGAAGGAACTCGCGCGCTACGGAATACGCGTCGGCAGCATCGCGCCCGGCTTTACGCACACCGACATTCTTGCGTCCATGAAACCGGAAGTGCTCGAGAAGGTCATCGCGCCGGTGCCGCTGAAGCGCCTGGGGCAGCCGGATGAAATCGCGCACGCGGCGCAGTTCATCATTGAAAACGATTTCTTCACCGGGCGCTGTCTAGATCTCGACGGCGGGCTGCGCCTGTAGCCGATTTTCGCCGGTACCTGCCCCGGGGGTTTCGCTTTGGACAGCTGCCAGGAGAGTTCGCGCCACCCAGCGCACGCGTGTCACGGAGCACGCCAAGAGATCGTCCGTGACCGTGGATAGATCGGCGGGGGTGCCCAATTCCTCGAGGCCCAATTGAGCGGCGACTAATTTCTCCACCGCTTCGGCTTCGTACTCGCATACCGTGCGATTCACCTCTGCTTCGGGCCGGTGCGCCAGGAAATGCGTCAGCTCGTGGACCAGCGTCAGCAACTGCTGTTTCTTGCTCAAGCCGCTGCGCAGGACGATCTGCCTCTTATCCATGCGGCCCACCACCAAAGGGTGGAGCAGGGTGCGGGACACCGCGACGCCCCGCTGAGCGGAAAAATCTTCTAAGACGTCGATGACGTGCTGCAGCCGCATGCCCTGATCCTGGCAGATCGGGGGAGGCGGGACAATCAGTCAGAGAAGTCCGGCGGCTCTACCGCAACGCGTTAATTCCGATGATTAATGACATTATGTTAATTGTCTAATATTAATAATATTGCTTATAATCAATCAGTTATATAGATACAGCACATCATATCCAGGAAATTTAAATTCCTTTTGCACTGCATACTTTTCTCTGTATAATGTGCCCATCAAGTTAATTGTTGCCAGATTAAAGGAACCACCATGACCCAGCCCACGTTTGATTTCAGCACCCTGTTCGAGACCTACAAGACCGCGATGGCGCCCGTGTATCGTGCGCAGCAAGAAGGTCTGAAGACCCTCGAGCGGCTCGCCCACTACCAATTCGCCGTCGCCGGTGACTACCTGGAATGGAGCTTGGCCAGGCCAAGGCGAGCGTCGGTCCGAAATCGGCCGCGGATATGATCGGCCAGCAGACCTCGCTGAATTTGTCCCTGAGCGACAAGCTGCGCGCCCGCGCGGAAGAGTTCAGCAAGATTGCCACCGAGACCCAGGGGGCGGTGACGCAGTGGATGGACGAAACCAGCGCCAAGGCTGCTGAGAAAGCGAAGAAAGCCGCCTAACTTCCAAGTTTGGCGCATCGAACAAAAGGGCGACTCGGTCGCCCTTTTTTTTACAGGCACTATCGCGCGTGCCATCATGAATCCTTACGGCGGAAGAGGTTTATGGCTGAATCTGAAGGTTCGAGCACCCAAGAACAATTGAGCCGCGAAATGCGCGCCCAGTTGGCGGCGATTACCGGCGGCCTGGCGCCGGAGGACTATGCCCAGGCGTGGTGGGATTGGTATCTCAATATCGCCCAGGCACCGCAAAAGCAAACCGACATCGCGCACACGGCTTTCAAAGCCATGATGGATAATTTCTCCTTCGCCATGCAGGCCTCGACCGGTCAAGCGCTGGCGCCGGTGAGCGATGACGCGCGATTCTCCTCGGAGGCGTGGAAGCAGTGGCCCTTCAACATGATGGCGCGGGGCTATCTGAACTGGGCCAAGGTGATGCAGCAGGCGACCACGAACGTTCCGGGCATGGCGCCGCGCAGCGCCGATCTCATCGGATTTTCCACGCGGCAAATGCTGGACGCGACCTCTCCGGCCAATCACTTGATGTCAAACCCGGAACTGTTGGAAATGACCCGTGAGCAATCCGGGCAAAATCTGGTGAGCGGCTTTCAGAACTGGCTCGAGGACGTCGAGCCGTACCTTGAAACATGATCAGCCGGTCGGCACGGAAAACTTCAAGGTCGGCGTCAACGTGGCCGTCACGCCGGGCAAGGTCATCGTTTCGCAACGAGCTCATCGAGCTCATTCAGTACGCGCCCACGACCGGCGACGGTGCATCCCGAGCCGGTGCTCATCGTCCCGGCGTGGATCATGAAGTACTACATCCTCGACCTGTCGCCGCAGAATTCTTTCGTGCGATACCTGGTTGAGAAGGGCCACACGGTGTTCGTGATCTCGTGGAAAAACCCCAATGAGACCGATCGCAATTTAGGGATGGATGATTACCACGACAAGGGCATCCGCGCCGCGATCGATGCGGTCGGCGCCATTGTTTCCACCGCAAAAATTCATGCGGTGGGTTATTGCATCGGCGGCACGCTGTTGTCGATCGCCGCCGCCGCCATGGCGAGGGACGGCGATCATCGATTGGCGTCCATGACCTTGCTGGCGGCGCAGATGGATTTCAGCGAACCGGGAGAATTGTCGTTCTTCATCAGCCCGAGCCAGCTGGCGATGCTCGAAGCCGTGATGCACAAGTCCGGCGTGCTGAGCAGCGACAAGATGGGCGCCGCATTCGGCCTGCTGCGTTCCAACGATCTGCTCTGGACGCCGGCAATCAATACCTACGTCAAGGGCAAGCGTGAAAAGCTCAATGACTTGATGGCCTGGAACAGCGACGGCACGCGCATGCCGTGGCGCATGCACAGTGAGTACCTGCAGCAGTTGTATTTGCAGAACGATCTGGCGGGCGGGCGTTTTCAAAATCAACGGAAAGCCGATTGACTTGAAGTCCATTGCACTGCCCATGGTGGTGTTCGGCACCGAGACCGATCATGTCGCGCCGTGGAAGTCGACCTACAAGGCGCGCGGGCTGACGCGATCCAGCGACTACACGTATGTATTGACCAGCGGTGGGCACAACGCCGGCATCGTCTGCGGTCCGGTGCATCCGCGGCGGCGCTTTCGCGAGTTGACCTGGCAGGATGCGACCACGACTCTGGCGCCTGCCGAGTGGCTGGACAAGGCCGAATTGCATCAAGGCTCGTGGTGGCCGTGGTGGCAGCAATGGCTCGCGGCACATTCCGGCGCGCAAAATGCGCCGCCGCCTACACTTGGCAATCCGGAAAAAGGCTACAACGTCCTCGGCGATGCGCCGGGCGAGTACGTGTTGCAGCGATAGAAATTCGAGGTGCGATCATGAGCAAGCAAAAAAGAATTGCATACGTAACCGGCGGCATGGGCGGCATCGGCTCGGCAATTTGCGAGCGATTGTGCACGGAAGGATATACCGTCATTGCGGGCTGCGGCCCCAATTCCGCGCGTAAGGATCGCTGGATCAGCGAGATGCGCGCGAAGGGCTACAACGTGCATTGTTCCGAGGGCAATGTCGCCGATTGGGAGTCCACCGCCACGGCATTTCAGAAAGCCCGCGCCGAAGTGGGCGAGATCGATATCTTGGTGAACAACGCCGGCATCACGCGCGACGGCACCTTTCGCAAGCTCACCAAGGATTCCTGGGACGCGGTGATCAACACGAATTTGAATTCCTTGTTCAATGTCACCAAGCAAGTCATCGACGGCATGGTGGATCGAGGTTGGGGCCGGATCATCAACATCTCCTCCGTCAACGGTCAAAAGGGCCAGTTCGGCCAGACCAACTACTCGACCGCGAAGGCGGGCATCCATGGATTTTCCATGGCGCTCGCGCAAGAAGTTGCAGCGCGCGGCGTCACGGTCAATTCCGTCTCGCCGGGCTACATCGGCACGGACATGGTGCGGGCGGTGAAGCCGGAGGTGATGGAAAAAATCGTTTCGTCCATTCCGGTCAGACGGCTCGGCGACCCCGGGGAAATCGCCTCGATCGTCGCGTGGCTGGCCTCGGATGAATCCGCGTTTGCGACCGGCGCCGATTTTTCGGTGAACGGCGGCCTGCACATGGGCTAGCGCCAGCCGGGCTAGCGCCGGCCGGGCCGGCGCCGCCAGTCCGCGCTACAGCGCCGATACCCCTGCAAGGGTCGTCAAACTCTGCGCCCGGGTCAGGGCGATGAACTCTCTTATATAAGCGGCCTCCGCGCCGGCATGACTGGTCGCGGCGTACAACTCGCAGCGCAATCCCGATTCGCCGATGGGGCGTGAGACCACATAACCGCGCTCTATATAATTACCCACCGTCCATGAAGGCAGCGCCGCAATGCCGCGCCCGCTCGCGACCAGCTGCAAAATAGCCACGGTCAATTCCGCCGTGCGCCGTCTCGGGTTGATATTGGCCGGTGTCAGGCAGTGTTTCATCACATCCAGCATCTCGTCCGGCACAGGATAGGTAATGAGCGTTTCGGCGGCGAAGTCCGCGGCCTGCAGCCACGGTTTGGCGGCCAGTCGATGTCGCGGGCTCATCAGGGCGACGCTTTCATAGCGAAACAGCGGACTGAATACCACGGTGGGGTGGGCTTCCTGCGGGTCGTGAATGATGGCCAGCTCCGCCTCGCCCTGATCGAGCAGCGGCAGGGGATCTTTGAGAAATCCCGAAATGATGTCGAGTTCGACCTCGGGCCACAGTGTCCGATAGGCATCCATCGCCGGCATCAGCCAGTCGAAGCAGTTGTGGCATTGGACCGCAACCCTTAAGGGGCCCGCGTGCCCCTGGGCCAGGCGCGCCACATCGCGGCCGGCCTCCGCCATTTGCGGCAGCACCGCGCGAGCGAGGGTCAGGAGCCGTTGACCGATGGCCGTAAAGCGCAGCGGCCGGATGTTTTTCTCCACCAGCGCCGCGCCATAGTGGCTTTCCAGCGTTTTGAGCTGATGCGACAGCGCCGATTGGGTCAAAAACAGCCGGGCGGCGGCTTTTGACAGGCTGCCGCACTCCGCCAGGGCCAACAAGGTCTCTAAATGCCTGATTTCGAGCGCCGCGGACGACATGAGCCTAATTCATTCCAGCTATTAAAATAATGAGATTGAATCAAATCCTAGGCTCTTGCATGCTTAATGTCGAGTCACTGCCATTTAGGGTTTTACGTGTCCGATCCAGCGGTTTCGTTCGAGTTTTTCCCGCCCGGGGATGAGGCCATGGCCCAGCAGCTGTGGCAGTCGGTCCAGCGGCTGGCCCCGCTCTGCCCAAGCTTTGTGTCGGTGACCTACGGCGCCGATGGATCGACCCGAACCCGCACGCACGAATTCGTGCAGCGCGTGCTCAAGGAAACCGACCTGCGGGTGGCGCCGCACTTGACCTGCGTGGGCGCGGGGCGCGAAGAAGTGCTGCAGATTGCGCAGACTTATTGGCAGCTCGGCGTGCGGCACTTGGTCGCGTTGCGCGGCGATGCGCCGGCGGCCAATCTGTCCGCCGATGGACGCTACCTGCCGTACCCCGGCGGCTTCGCCTACGCCTCCGATTTGGTGCGCGGCCTGCAACAGGCCGGCGATTTTGAAGTATCGGTGGCGGCGTATCCGGAAGGGCACCCCGAATCCGGCGGCGTCGAGGCCGATTTGGAAAATTTGAAGCGCAAGGTCGATGCGGGCGCGCGCCGCGCCATCACGCAGTTCTTCTTCGAAACGGATTTGTTTTTGCGCTACCGGGATCGCTGTGCCGCCGCCGGAATTCAAGCCAGCATCGTCCCGGGCATCCTGCCCATCACGCGCTTCCCGCAATTGCTGCGCTTCGCGGCGCGTTGCGGCGCCTCGGTTCCCGATTGGTTGCGCAGCCGGTTCGACGGCTTGGATGACGACCCCGATACCCGCCGCATGATCGCCGCGAATGTGGCCATCGAGCAGGTTCAACGCCTGCGCCAGCACGGCGTGGACGAGTTTCATTTCTACACCTTGAACCGCGCCGAATTGGCGTATGCGATTTGCCATGCCTTGGGCTTAAGGCCGCGCATCAAAGAAGCGCGGGTGGCGTGATGCCCCACAACAGGTCAGCCACGATCAGCTTCACCGCGCTGCTCAAGCAGCGTGTCGTGATGTTCGACGGCGCCATGGGCACCATGATCCAGCGTCATCGCTGCAGCGAGCAGCAATTTCGCGGCGAGCGATTCAAGGATTGGCGCAGCGATCTTCGCGGCAACAACGATTTGCTGAGCCTCACGCAGCCGGCCATCATCGAAAGCATTCATCGCGCCTACCTCATTGCGGGCGCGGATGTGATTTCCACCAACACCTTCAATTCCACCTCGGTCTCGCAGGCGGACTACGGCATGCAAGCGCTGGTCGGCGAGCTGAATCTGGAAGCGGCGCGCCTCGCGCGCAGGGTCGCCGACGAGTGCAGCGCCGCGAGCGGCGTGCAGCGCTTCGTCGCGGGGGCCTTAGGACCCACCAATCGTACCGCTTCGCTGTCGCCCGATGTGAATGATCCTGGGTTTCGCAACATCAATTTCGACGAGCTGGTGGCGGCGTATTCCGAGGTCACGCGCGCGCTGATGACGGGCGGCGTGGACATGATTTTGATCGAAACCGTGTTCGACACGCTGAACGCCAAGGCCGCCCTGTTCGCGGTCCGCCAAGTGTTCGACGAAGTGGGCGAGGAGCTGCCCATCATCGTCTCCGGCACGATCACCGATGCCTCGGGCCGCACCCTCTCGGGACAGACCACGGAGGCATTTTGGAATTCCATCCGTCATGCCAAGCCGCTGGTGGTGGGATTGAATTGCGCGCTCGGCGGCAGACAGCTTCGGCCCTATATCGAGGAACTCTCGCGCATCGCCGAAACCTACGTTTGCGCGTATCCCAACGCGGGTCTGCCCAACGCATTCGGCGAGTACGACGAAACGCCCCAGCAAACGGCCGAGACCCTGCGCGACTTCGTCGCCAGCGGCTTCGTCAACATGGTGGGCGGCTGCTGCGGCACCACGCCTGAGCACATTTCGGCGATCAAACACGCGGTGCAGGGTCTTGCGCCGCGCGTCATCCCGAGCATCGAATCGGCCTGCCGATTGAGCGGCTTGGAGCCCCTGACCATCGATGCCTCCAGCCTGTTCGTCAATGTCGGCGAGCGCACCAACGTCACCGGCTCGGCAAAGTTCCGCAAGCTGATTGAAGCGGGCGACTACGCGGCGGCGGTCGACGTGGCGCGTCAGCAGGTGGCCAACGGCGCGCAGATCATCGATGTGAACATGGACGAGGGCATGCTGGACTCGCAGGCCGCCATGGTGAAATTCTTGAGCCTGATCGCGGGCGAGCCGGATATCGCGCGCGTGCCCATCATGATCGACTCGTCGAAATGGTCGGTGATCGAAGCGGGCCTGAAATGCGTGCAGGGCAAGGGCATCGTCAATTCCATCAGCCTCAAGGAAGGCGAAGAGGCGTTTCTGACGCATGCCAGGCTGTGTTTGCGCTATGGAGCGGCCGTGGTGGTGATGGCCTTCGACGAGCAGGGCCAGGCCGACACCATCCAGCGCAAAGTGAGCATCTGCGGGCGCGCTTATCGAATCTTGACTGAACGGATCCAGTTTCCGGCGGAAGACATCATTTTCGATCCGAATATCTTTGCGGTTGCCACGGGCATCGAAGAGCACAACCGCTACAGTCTGGACTTCATCGAAGCGGTCGCGGCCATCAAAGAGCGCATGCCTGCGGCGCATTGCAGCGGCGGCGTCAGCAATGTGTCGTTCTCGTTTCGCGGCAACGATCGGGTCCGTGAAGCCATGCACTCGGTATTCCTGTATCACGCCATCCGCGCCGGGCTCACCATGGGCATCGTCAATGCCGGACAGCTCGCCATTTACGAGGACATCGACAAAGAGCTGCGCGAGCGCGTGGAAGACGTGATTCTCGCGCGCCGTGCGGATGCGACCGAGCGGCTGTTGGAGATCGCGGAGCGCTACAAGGGCGGCAGCGCGCAAAAGCGCGGCGATGACCTTGAATGGCGCAGGCTGCCGGTCGCCGAGCGTCTGCAGCACGCCTTGATCAAGGGCTTGGATGAATTTGTGTTCGAGGACACGGAAGAGGCGCGCCTGCAGACCAAGCGCCCGCTGGATGTCATCGAAGGTCCCTTGATGGACGGCATGAATGTGGTCGGCGATCTGTTCGGCGCCGGCAAGATGTTCCTGCCGCAGGTGGTGAAATCGGCGCGCGTGATGAAAAAGGCCGTCTCGGTGTTGATTCCGTACATTGAAAAGGAAAAATCCGGCGCCAGCCGCTCCAACGGCAAAGTCGTCATCGCCACAGTGAAGGGCGACGTGCATGACATCGGCAAGAACATCGTCGGGGTGGTGCTGCAATGTAATAACTTCGAAGTAGTCGATCTTGGGGTCATGGTGTCGTGCGAAAAAATTCTCGAGGCCGCGACGCGCGAAGGCGCGAACCTCATCGGCCTGTCCGGACTCATCACCCCTTCGCTGGACGAAATGGTGCACGTCGCCAAGGAGATGCAGCGCCTGGGGTACCAGCAGCCGCTGCTGATCGGCGGGGCGACCACTTCGCCGGCGCACACGGCGGTGAAGATCGATCCGCAATACGCAGGCGCGGTGGTGTACGTCAAGGATGCCTCGCGCTCGGTAGGCGTGTGCCAGCAACTGGTCACGGAGAGCTCCCGCGCCGCCTATGTCGCGGGCATCAAGGCCGACAGCGAACGGCGGCGCGAGCAGCATCGCAACAAGAGCGCGAAGGCGCCGCAGCTGGCGTTGCCCCAGGCGCGCGCCAAGAAATTCAAGATCGACTGGCCGGCCTATGCGCCGCCGGTGCCCACCTTCCTCGGCACCAAAACATTCGACGACTATCCATTGCAGGAGTTGGTGCCGTATATCGACTGGATGCCGTTCTTCAATGCCTGGGAATTTGCGGGCAAGTTTCCGGATATCCTGCAAGACGAGATCGTGGGCGAGTCGGCGAGCAGCCTGTACGCGGACGCGACGCGCATGCTGAACACGTTGATAGCCGAAAAATGGCTGAAAGCTCGCGCCGTAATCGGCTTCTTCCCGGCCCACAGCGTCGGCGATGACGACGTCAATGTGTACAAGGACGAGGGCCGGCAAAGCGTCGAGCTGCGCCTGCACTATTTGCGTCAGCAGAAATCCAAGCCGCAGGATCAGGCGCAACTTTGCCTGAGCGACTTCGTCGCGCCGGCGCAGAGCGGCCGCGCCGACTACATCGGTGCATTTGCGCTGACCGCCGGGATCGGCATCGACAAACACGTGGCGCGATTCGAAGCCCAGCATGATGACTACAGCAGCATCATGCTCAAGGCGCTCGCGGACCGCCTGGCGGAGGCGCTGGCGGAACGGCTGCACGAGCGCGTGCGACGGGAATTTTGGGCCTACGCGCCGCGGGAACAATTGGACCAAGTCAGTCTGATTCGTGAGGAATATCAAGGCATCCGGCCGGCGCCGGGGTATCCGGCCTGTCCCGACCACACCGAGAAAGCGCTGCTCTGGCGGCTCCTGGATGCGGAGCGCAACGCGAGTTTACATTTGACGGAATCGTTCGCGATGCTGCCCACAGCCGCGGTGAGCGGGTTTTATTTTTCCCACCCGAAGGCGCACTATTTCGGCGTCGGCAAAATCGACCGCGATCAGGTGTTGAGCTATGCGCAACGCAAGGGATTCACAATGAGCGAGGCGGAACGTTGGTTGGCACCGCTTCTGGGCTACGAGCCCGAAGTGCGAGACGCGGCGGATGCCGCCTAAAGCCGGACGGGCGGCCTTCGTCACCGGCGGCACCGGCTTTGTCGGCCTCAATCTGGTCAAGGAGCTGATGATTCGCGGTTGGGATGTCACCGCGCTGCATCGTCCTTCCTCCGACCTTAAATTGCTGAAACGATTCCGGCCGAAGCTCGCGGTCGGCGAGCTGAGTGCGCCGAATTCGCTGTTTGCCGCAATCCCGCCGGGTACCGACACCGTGTTCCATGTCGCCGGCAACACCAACATGTGGCGCGGCGGAAATGCGCGCCAGACCCGCGACAATGTCGATGGCACGCGCCATGTCATCGAGGCCGCCCTGGCGCGGCGCGTGCGACGACTGGTGGTGACCTCGTCGATTTCCGCGTATGGCCCGGTGGATGGCGAGATTACCGAGGAGACGCCGAGCCTCGCGGCGAATGCCAGCGTCAACTATCAGAAAACCAAGTGGCAGGCGCAGGAGCTGGCGCGCGCCGCCACGGCCAAGGGTCTTGAAGTCGTCATTGTGCAGCCCGGTGCCATCATGGGTCCTTACGATATTGGGACCTGGTCCCGGCTTTTCGTGATGGTGCGCGACGACAAACTTCCAGGCGTCCCACCGTCCTCGCTGACCTTTACGCATGTGCGGGAAGTCGTGGCGGCGCATATTGCCGCCGCCGACAAGGGACAGAACGGCGGCTCATACCTGCTCGGCGGCGAAAACAGAACCATGATGGATTTGGTGAAGGAGATCTCCACGTTGGTGGGCAAGCCGGCGCCGCAAAAAGAAACGTCCATGGCGCTGCTGCGCGTGGTCGCCGTGGTGGGCGACCTCGCGAGCCGGTTCACCGGCAAGGAGCCGCCCATCACGCCGGAAATGGCGAGCCTGATGAGCCGCCAAGTCAGCACCTCCTCCGCCAAGGCGCAACGCGAACTGGGCTATCGAATCGTGCCGCTCAAGGAGATGGTGAAGGACTGCTACGACTGGATGGTGGCGGAAGGCCGCATCTAGGAGCCTGTCCGAGTGTGACGCTCAAGGCTTGGCAGCCGACAGGATGTCATCGGCCAGGGCGGCATAGTTGCCGTCGAAATGATGGCCGCCCTTTACTTTCACAATCTTGAATTTGCCGGGGTCCAGTCTCGGACACAGCGAGTCATGCTCGTCCTCGCCGTAAATACACAGCACCGGAATGCCCGTGATCCGGTTTACCTCGGGCAACGTCTCCGGGCCCGAGTTGTCATCCGAAATCCAGCTGCTGACATGAAATTCAAACAGCGCATGCTCGGACATCCCCAAGATCGCGATCAGGGACACCGCGGACTTGCTCGCCGGCGGCAGACGATTCACGGCGAAAGGCAGCACGTCGGCGCCTTGCGAGTAGCCGATGAGGAGCACGCGCTTCTTGTTCAGATGCGAGAGATAGTAACGGATCATCTTGTCGGTATCCGCCGCGACTCCCTCGGGCGTGCGCTTGGTCCAGTAATAGCGCAGGGAGTCCAAGCCCACGACGAAAATACCCTTCGCACTGAGCGCCGCGGCAACGTCTCGATCGAGCCCCGCCCAACCGCCGTCGCCGGACATGATGATGGCAAAGGCATCCGAGGGGGGCGCATTGGGCTGCGCGGGTACTTCGACCACGGGCAGATCACCCAGGGCTGCGGGCGGTGCGACGCCGCGATCGGAGTTCGCCGTTGCCAGCTTGTCGAAAGCCGCCTCGAATGGCCGCCCGCTCAAACCCGGCAGCACGGCGATCGCCGCGCCATGCACCTGCGCGACAAAATCCTGGGCTTGTGCAACGGCACAGTCGCGACTGTTCGAGTCCTTCAGGACCACCCACGGATTGCTCAGGGACTTGATGGGCTGAAGGTTCAATCCTGAGCCGCGAGCACCGTGCGTCAGCTCGAGTCCGGAGCCCTTGCACAGCGGCTTGTCCATATACACGTGCGGACAAAAACCGGCGCTGAGCGTGCCGGCAAAGGTGCCCGGCGGCGCCTGCGCCAAGATCGCGTAAGCCATGCTGCCGCCGTCGTCGAGTCCGACCAGCAGCGGCGCACGGTAGGTCGAGCTGTGAAAATAGGCTTGCACGAAGTGACTCAGGTTTTCGAAATCGCCGGCCGGAAACTCGCAAGTGTCGCCGTCCGCTTCCAGCATCGCTTTGAACTTCGCAAGATCGATGCCCACCACCATGGCGCCCTGCTGCGCGAGCTGCAGCGCCAGGGCATCGGCGCGTTTGTTCCAGCCTTCATCGCCGGACAGGAACAGCACAAAGCTCGACCCTGCAGCGGGCGGGCTGTAGATCAGCAGATCCTTGAAGCGCCCGTGGCTCAAATGCGTGGGAGCGGCGGCGGCCATCTCGCCGAACAACGCCAACGCCGCGACCAACAGCCAGGTTTTCATCGGTTGGTCACACTTGCCGCGCAGAATGAAGGCGAATGACAACGATTGATCTCGTGTACGTCAATGCGGGAGGAGGACATCGCTCCGCCGCCCTCGCTCTCGAGACGGCGATTCGCGAGCGATTCCGAGACTGGCAGGTCAGGCTGGTCAATTTGTTCGAGGTCCTCGATCCGCAAGACATATTTCGCAGAACCACCGGGGTCAAGCCGGAAGATTACTATAACGTGCGCCTCGCGCGCGGCTGGACTTTAGGATTGGCCCAGGAACTGCGCATCCTGCAGATGCTGATCCGCTTGAGCCACAAATCCTTGGTCAAACAGCTACGCCGGCATTGGCAGGCAACGCAGCCCGATCTGATCGTCTCCATGGTCCCCAATTTTAACCGCGCCATGTATCAGGCCGCCAAGCTCGCCAACCAGCAAGTCCCGTATGCCACCCTTCTCACCGATCTGGCGGATTTCCCGCCGCACTTCTGGATTGAACCCGATCAAGCGCAGCATTTCATTTGCGGCACGCCGCGCGCGGGAGCCCAAGCACGCGCCGCCGTTCGCGACGAGGCCTGCGTTCACGAGACTTCGGGAATGATCATCAATCCGGCTTTTTACCGCAACTTGAATCTTAGCCGGCGCGCCGAAATGCTCAAGCTCAAGCTGAACCCGGATCGGCCCACAGGCATGGTGATGTTCGGCGGCCATGGATCGCGGGTGATGCGCGGCATTGCCAGGCGCCTCGATGATGTTCAGCTGATCTTGGCGTGTGGACACAACGCCGTGCTTGCGGAGCAGTTGCGCGGTCTGCGTGCCGCGGCGCCCCGCCTGGTGGTGGGGTTCACCGGTGAGATCAGCCGCTACATGCAATTAAGCGACTTCTTTATCGGCAAGCCGGGCCCCGGCAGCATCAGCGAGGCCGTGCAGCAGGGCCTGCCCGTGGTTGTGGTGCGCAATGCTTGGACCATGCCGCAGGAGCGCTACAACACCGAATGGGTGCAGGAACAGGGCGCCGGCGTCGTGCTGGATTCGTTCAAGGACATTCGCTCAGGTGTGGCGCAAGTTGCGGATCACATCGACCTGTATCGCGCCGGCGTCAGGCGGATTCAGAATCGGGCGGTGTTCGAGATCCCGGAAATTCTGGAGCGAATTCTAGCGGCGCCGGTCCGGGTAGGCGTCGATTTCATCCAGCATCTCGGGGCCGCCGAGCGCCTGCATCTGGCCTAGGATCCAATCGCGGCGCTGCTGAACATATGCCGAGGGCGCGGCGGCGATGAGCCGCTGTGGATTCGGCAACACCGCCGCCAGCACCGCCGACTCGCTGCGCGTCAGCCGGGCGGCTGAAGTATGAAAGAAGCGCGTCGCAGCCGCCTCGGCGCCGTAGACGCCATAGCCGAATTCCGCAATGTTGAGGTAAATCTCCAAGATGCGCCGTTTGGGCCAGCAGGCCTCGATCAAAACCGTGAAATAGGCTTCCAGCCCCTTGCGGAAGTAGCTGCGCCCCGACCAGAGAAAAAGATTCTTGGCAACCTGCTGGCTGATGGTGCTCGCACCGTGCACGCGATGCCTGTGCTGATTCATCTCGTAGGCCTTCTCGATGGCCTCCACATCGAAGCCCCAGTGTTCAGGAAATTTCTGATCCTCCGAGGCAACCACGGCGAGGGGCAGGTTGGGCGAGATCTGATTCAAGTTGACCCAGCGATGGCGAAACACATAGCTGCGATCGTGCTTGGACCAGGCGGCCAGCTGGACCTCCGCCATGTAGGCACTGAAGGGAGGATTGATCCAGCGCAGCAGCAGCACGGCGATGACGCTGGCCGCGATGCAAAAGAAGACTATCCCGAATATCGACCACGCCAGCCGTCGAAAGAATGATTTCTTTTGCGCCACGCCGGTTAGGATTTCACCCGGCGCACGCTTTTCATGGTCACCGCTGCCACCGGCACGTCGTCAAAGCCGCGCTTGCGCCCGGTCTCGACCGCGGCAATCTTGTCGATGACATCCATGCCCTCGGTCACCTTGGCGAACACTGCATAGCCGAAATTGCCGCGCGAATGATCGAGGAAGTCATTGTCTTTCAGATTCACGAAAAACTGCGAGGTGGCGCTGTTGATGTCGTTGGTGCGCGCCATCGACAAGGTGCCGCGCTTGTTCTTCAGGCCATTGTCCGCTTCGTTCTTGACCGGCGGCTTGGTCTTCTTCTGCGTCATGTCCTCCGTGAAGCCGCCGCCCTGGATGACGAAGCCGGGAACGATGCGATGGAAAATGGTGCCATCGAAGAAACCTTCGTCGATGTAACGCGTGAAATTGGCTACTGATTCGGGCGCTTCCTTCTCAAACAGTTCGATGGTGAAGTCGCCCAGGCTGGTTTCGAAACGGATCATGGGAATTCCTAGTGTTGTGTGTGAACGCCCAGCGTCACGCGGGGCCTGCCTGAAAAATCCGGATAAGTACGAATCGAATCAAACCCCCGCTGCTGAAGCAACTGTGCAACGTCGGGTGCCTGGCCGATGCCATGTTCCAACGCCAGCCAGCCGCGCGCATGCAGGTGCTTGGGCGCTTGCGCAATGATTTCGCCGAGCGCCTCCAGCCCGGTGGGGCCGGCGACCAATGCCGCGGCGGGCTCGGCGCGCAGCGCCGCCAGCGCCGGATCGTTCGCCGCAAGATAGGGCGGATTGGCGATGATCAAATGAAAGCGTTCGCCCGGCACGGGGTCAAACCAGCGCCCCAGACGCCACTGTACCTGCGAAAGCTGCAAGTGCTGCGCATTTTTCGCAGCTATTTCGAGCGCTGCGGGTGAAATATCGACCGCAGTGATCGCCCAGTTCGGGCGCTCGTGAGCGAGGCTCAGGGCAATCGCGCCGCTGCCGGTGCCCAGATCCAATACCGAGCAGACCGCTTCGCGAGGCAGCAGGCTCAAGGCGCGTTCGACCAAGACCTCGGTTTCCGGTCGAGGCACCAGGACCGCTGGCGAAACGGTGAACGGCAGCGACCAAAATTCGCGGCCGCCGGTGAGGTAGGCAATCGGCATACCGCCGGCGCGCCTGGCGATCAGTTCGGCATAGGCGCGTTCGTGGTTCGACGCGACGGGCTCATTGCCGCGCGCGATCAACGCCGAGCGCGGCAGACCGAGCAGCGTGGCCAGCAGCAATTCGGCATCGAGACGCGGCGACTCGCTGTGCGGCGTCAGGGTCAACTCGGCGGTTTTCACGGCTTGTGCGATCGTGGCCATGGCAGTCATTCGACTTGGTTCGCCAGCTCTTCGGCTTGATGTTCCTGATTGAGCGCGCGCACCAACTCGTCGAGGTTGCCGTTCATCACGTCATCGAGCTTGTACAAGGTGAGATTGATGCGATGGTCCGTGACGCGCCCCTGCGGAAAATTGTAGGTGCGTATGCGTTCGGAGCGATCGCCGGATCCCACCTGCAGCTTGCGCGATTGCGCCTGGGCGCTCTGCTGCTTTTCCCGTTCCGCGGACAGGAGCTTGGCTCTGAGCAAGGACATGGCGCGCGAGCGGTTCTTGTGCTGAGAGCGTTCGTCCTGACATTCCACCACGATCCCGCTGGGCAAGTGGGTGATGCGTATGGCCGAGTCGGTTTTGTTCACGTGCTGGCCGCCGGCGCCGGATGATCGATAGGTGTCGATGCGCAGTTCGGCGGGATTCAAATCGACCGCCTCCACCTCCTCCAGTTCCGGCAAGATCGCGACCGTGCACGCCGAGGTGTGAATGCGCCCCTGGGCTTCGGTGGCCGGCACGCGCTGCACCCGATGGGTGCCGGATTCGAATTTGAGCAACGAGTAGGCGCCGCGCCCGATGACTCGGCTGATGATTTCCTTGTAGCCGCCGTGCTCGCCGGGACTCTCGCTCAAGACCTCGACGCCCCAGCCCTTGGATTCGGCGTAGCGGGCGTACATGCGAAACAAATCTCCTGCAAAGATGGCCGCCTCATCGCCGCCGGTGCCGGCGCGGACTTCCAGGAAGATGTTGCTGTCATCGTGCGGATCTTTGGGCACCAGCAGGCGCTGCAGCTCGAGTTCCTCGCCGAGCAGCCGCGGATTCAAGTCAGCGAGTTCCTCCTCGCCCATGGCGCGAGTCGCGGGATCCTTGTCGGCCGCCAGTTCCCGCGCCGTCGCCGCGTCCCCCTCGAGGGCCAGAAAGCGCCGATAGCGGCCAACCAGGTCCTCGAGCCTCGAGTATTCCATCGAGAGCTCGCGGAACTGATTTTGCTTGGAAATGACGCCCGCGTCGGACAGCAGCCGGCTGATTTCCTCGAAGCGTTCGTCAAGTCTTTCCAGCTTGCGCCGGATGGAGTCTTTCATGGGCGCGGATTATAGCGGCCTTGGAGGCCGGGAACCGATCTCAAGTCAGGCTCAGTTCCGGTCGCGTTCTTCGGTCAAAAGGCGGGTAACGGTCTCCGCCAAAGCCAAATCAGTGAGCTCGGCCGCCTGGCGCAGCGCCTGAGTGGGTGCGTGCAGCAGCCGATTGGTGAGGGTATTGGCCAGGTATTCGATGACTTCATCGGTGGATTTACCCGCCGCCAACATGCGCCGCGCCTGTTCCACGGTTTGCCGGCGAATCCCCTCCGCCTGCTGACGCAGCGCACGGATGGCCGGGCCTGCATCCTGCGCGCGCGACTCGGCGAGAAAACGTGCCACCTCTTCATTGATGAGCAGCCGCGCACCGCCCGCGGCCAGCTCGCGCTGCTGAATGTTCTCGTTTACCAGCTGCTGCAGGTCATCGATGGAGAAAAGATAGACGTCTTCCAACTCGGCGACCCGAGGATCGATGTCGCGCGGCACGGCCATGTCCACCATGAAAATCGGCCGGCGGCGCCGCGCGCGAATGGCCGCTTCGACCGCCGGCTTGCTGATCACAGGTTCGGGACTCGCCGTGCAGCTGATGACGATGTCCGCTTCGGCCAGCTCCCGGTCCAAATCGGTCAAGGGCGCGGCATGGACTTTGAGTTCGGCCGCCAGCGCTTCGGCCCTGCTCAGGGTGCGGTTGGCGATCACCATGCGCTTGACGCCTGCGCTCATGAAATGCCGCGCCGTCAACGCATTCATGTCGCCGGCGCCGACCAGCAGCACGTTGTGGACGCTCAAGTCCTCATACACGCGCCGCGCCAGGCTGACCGTGGCGGAGGCAAGCGACACGGCGTTGGCGCCGATGCGAGTTTCGGTGCGCACGCGTTTGGCGGCCGAGAAAGCGGCCTGAAACAATTTGTTCAAGATCGGACCGGTGCTGCCGCTTTCCTGCGCGATTCGATAGGCGTCCTTCAATTGCCCGAGGATTTGCACCTCGCCCAACACCATGGAATCGAGCCCGGAGGCCACGCTGAAAGTGTGCTCGATGGCGCGCGATTCTTGGTGAACGTAAAGACTGGCGGCAAGGTCGATATTATTGCCATGATGCCGTTCCAACCACTGCGACAGTTCCGGGCCGCTGGCCGTGCCGGACCAGTACACCTCGGTGCGATTGCAGGTCGACAGAATCAACGCCTCGGCAACGCCCATTTCCCTGCGCAAGGTCAGCAATGCCGCAACCAGCCGATCCTCGCTGAACGCCACCTTTTCGCGCAACGCGACCGGCGCGGTCTTATGATTGATTCCGAGGATATTGACTGCCATGGAAGCGCTTTGGCCCGAGTTTTAAGGGATTCTGGTGTATGACGCACCGCCAGATCAAGGATGAATCCGCGGCATCGGGTTATTCATTTCGCTATAGTGCGGCCGTGTTCTCGTTTTCCATCACTGCAAGGGCTGGTTTGGGCTTGAGCGTGCTCATTTTGAGCGCCTGCGCGGCGACGCATTCCAAGTCCGAACCGGCGCCGCAGTCATTTTATACCGTCACGGGTGAGATAGCCTTAGCGCGTCAGCAACCGCGGGTGGCTGCGATTCAGTACGCGACGGCGGCGGCGCATGAAACGGATCCTGCGCTCCTGCTGCGTGCGACGGAAGTAACGGCCGAAACGCTGCAGCCCTCCCTCATGGCCGGCGTTGCAGCACGCTGGCTCACTGTCGATCCCAAATCGCTGCAGGCGCAACGCGCGGCAGCCCGAGCCGCGTTGGCGCTCGACAAAGTTGATGAAGCCGCGGCGCATTACCGGGTCGTGTTGTTGAATTCCCCCGCGGGAGTGGATGCCGGGTTCGCCGAGGTGGAGACGGATCTGGGGTCCGATGAGAATGTGTTCGGTGCGCATCAGCTGGCCGATCGATTGGCGTCGTACTTTCCGACCTCGCCATCGGCACTGCGCATCCAGGGCATTGCGGCGATGCGCGCGGACGATCCGGCCGCCGCGGTGCACAGCTTGAGCGGCGCGCTGGCGATCGAAGCGAGCGGCCAGGACGCCAAACAGGCCGCGCACAAAGAATTGGCGCAGACGCTGCTGCGCGCGCGGATTCTGGCCGGCGATGTCGAGGAGCCATTGCGGGCGGCGCAGGCGCAGCTCGACGCGGATGCCTCGCCGACCAATCGATTCAATTACGCGGCACTGCTCATGACCGCGCAGCGACTGCCGGAAGCCACGGAACAATTGGAAATTTTGTCGCGCAATCCGGAGTCGACCGCCGTGGCTCTGCGCTTGTTGGGATTGTTGGAGTTTCAACAGGGACACTACGACGCGGCATCGGCAAAATTCCGCCAGTTGTTGAACACCGGCAAGTTTCCCGATGATGCGTTTTATTATCTGGCGTTGATGGCGGATCGCAACGGTGATCCTGAGCGCGCACTGCGCTTTTTCTCGCAGGTGCAAAACGGCGAGAACGTGGTACCCGCCTTGCTGCGCGCCGCCACCCTGCTGCACAAGCACGGCGCGCCGAGCGCGGCCGACGAGCTGCTCGACCGCCTTCAGGAGGACGAACCGCTGCGCGCGCCGGAGATCTTGACGGCCCGCGCGAGGATGTACGTGCAGTCGGCCGAACTGCCGAAGGCGTTTGCGGTGCTGGAAAAAGGCGAGATGGACTATCCGGACAGCGTTGAGTTGCGCTATGCGAGAGCCTCCGTCTATGAAGAGCAAGGCCTGGTGACCGAGGCCCTGCGTGAATTGACCCTGGTGGTCAAGGCTCGGCCGAACGATCCGGCGGCCTTGAATGCCCTGGGGTTCACGCTCGCCGATCACACCAAAAGCCTGGCGCGGGCGCGCAAGCTGATCGAGCGCGCGCACGCCGCGGCTCCTAAAAATCCCGCGATTTTGGACAGTTTGGGCTGGGTGTACTACCGTCAGGGGCGCCCGGCCGACGCGCTGCCTTTTCTCAAGGCGGCGTATGCGGATGATCACGATGGCGACATTGCGGCACACCTCGGTGAGGTCCTGTGGCAAACGGGACAGCAGGACGAGGCGCAGCGAATCTGGAGCGAGGCCAGCGCGCTGGATGCCGACAATCATTTGCTGAAATCGACGCGGCACCGTTTCACCTCTGCAAACTGATTCACCATGCGGCGCGCGTTGACGTTGATCGGTTGTTGTGCGCTGGCTGCGTGCGCGACCACCCGCACCGTCCCGCCGCCCTCGACTGCGTGGGAGCAGCGCGCCGGCGAATTGCAGCTTGCGAGCGACTGGCAACTGGACGGGCGGGCCGCGGTGGCTTTGGGTCAGCAGGGCTGGCAGGCCACGCTTTCCTGGCGGCAAACAGACAACGGCGCGGAAGTGCATTTGGCCGGCCCCTTCGGCATCGGCGCCTTGGTGCTCAAGCAGACTCCGCAGGGCCTGTCGTTGAACGGCGCGCCGCCGAGCGATGCGGTCGTGTCCTCGGTCCAGGAGAAATTGGGATTCGATCTGCCGATCGAGAATCTGCACTACTGGTTGCTCGGCGTCCCGAATCCCAAGTCGACCTTCGATCTTTCGCGCAATGACCAGGGCCGTGCAAAAGTTTTGAGCCAGGCGGGTTGGAACATTGCCTATGATCGGTACATGCCGGTGGGAGGGGACCTGCTGCCGGCGCGCCTGGTGTTGACTGCCGGCGATGTGCGCGTCCGCATCATCATCGATCATTGGAATTGGCCGAAATGATCGCCCCCCGCTCAGCGTGGCCGGCGCCGGCCAAGCTGAATCTGTTTCTGCATGTCTTGGGGCGGCGGTCCGACGGCTACCACGAGCTGCAAACCTGTTTTCAATTCGTCGATCTGTGCGATGAAATCGGCATTGAGGTTCGCCCCGACGGGTTGATTCACCGCACGCGGGAGATCGCGGGCCTGCCCGCGGAGGCCGACCTTTGCATTCGCGCCGCCAAGGCGCTTAAAGAGGCGAGCGGGTCTTCGATGGGCGCCGATATCAGCCTGTTAAAAAAAATCCCGGTCGGCGGCGGTTTGGGAGGCGGCAGTTCCGATGCCGCCACCTGCCTGGTCGCGCTCAACCAGCTCTGGGGCCTTAAGTGGCCGCTGGAAAAACTGGCGGTGCTGGGCCTGAAGTTGGGGGCGGATGTGCCGGTATTTGTGCATGGCCGGACCGCCTGGGCCGAAGGGGTGGGGGAACGCCTGACACCCTTGTACCCGCCGCTGGCCCCCGCCGAAGCTAACTATCTGATTTTAAAGCCGAATGTATGTGTCAGTACCGCCCAGGTGTTTCAAGATCCTGAATTGACAAGGAATTCTGCGCCCATCACAATTCACGGTTTCCTGGCGTCTGGTGGAAGGAACGATTGCTTGGGCGTAGTGCGACGCCGTTATTCGGAAGTTGCACAGGCGCTCGATTGGCTATCGGTCTTCGGTTCCGCGCGCCTGACTGGCACGGGGGCCTGTGTTTTTTTGGCCTGCGAGAATGAAGGTCTTGCACAAGAAATAATGCGCAAGGTGCCGCCAGAGTTTGAAGGCTTTCTGGCTCGCGGACTGAATGACTCACCCTTGCTTGAGGGATTGCGGACCGGGTGATGCCGGTCGTCGGTTTTTTTCCAAGTTGGGGTGTCGCCAAGTGGTAAGGCAGCGGGTTTTGATCCCGCCATTCGGAGGTTCGAATCCTTCCACCCCAGCCAGATTTATGCGGTGAGAGCGATTTGACGACAGCAAGTGGTCCTGGAGAACGAGTTAGCTGGGGAAGGATAACGCCCGAAGGGCGGCCCCGGAGGGGTGAGGCCCGTAGGGCCGAATAATCCTTCCACCCCAGCCAATTTTTGCGGTGGGCATGATTCGTCGATTGGAAATGGCCGATGTCGCAAACAAATGAATTCAGCTCGTTGTCGATCGCGGTGTTCACGGGAAACGCCAATGCGCCGCTCGCGACCGAGATCACCCGTCACCTGCACGTGCCGCTGGGACGCGCCGATGTGGATCGATTCAGCGACGGCGAAGTGAGTGTCGAGCTTCGGGAGAATGTACGCGGGCGCGACGTGTTCATCCTGCAGCCGACGCATCCGCCGGCCGAGCATTTGATGGAACTGTTGATGATGGCCGATGCCTGCCGGCGCGCTTCCGCTAAGCGGGTGACGGCGGTGGTGCCCTATTTCGGCTACGGGCGCCAGGATAGGCGGCCGCGCGCGACGCGCGTGGCCATCACGGCGAAGCTGGTGGCGAATATGATGACGCGCGCGGGCGTCGATCGACTGCTGACGGTGGATTTGCACGCGGATCAGATTCAGGGATTTTTCGACATCCCGGTGGACAATGTGTACGCCTCGCCGGTGCTGCTCGGCGAGGTCTGGAAACAGAAGTACCAGAACATGATCGTGGTGTCGCCCGATGTCGGCGGCGTGGTGCGCGCACGGGCTCTGGCGAAGCGCCTGGATGATGCCGATTTGGCCATCATCGACAAACGCCGGCCGCGGCCCAATGAATCGAAGGTGATGAACATCATCGGCGAGGTCGAAGGCAAGACCTGCGTGTTGGTGGATGACATGGTGGATACGGCCGGCACGCTGTGCCAGGCGGCGCAGGCGCTCAAGGATGAGGGTGCGCTCAAGGTGGTGGCCTACATCACGCATCCGGTGCTGTCGGGCCAGGCGATTGAACGAATTTCGAAATCGGTGCTGGATGAGCTGGTGGTTACCGACACGATTCCATTATCGGAGTCGGGCGCCGCGTGCAAGAAGATCCGCACCTTAAGCGTCGCGGGATTGCTGGCTGAGACGATTCGCCGCATCAGCGACGAGGAGTCGGTGAGCTCGCTTTATATTGATTAGGTCGGTGCTCTGGCACTTGGTCGCGATGCCAGGGCGCTGTTTTTGTGATGAAACTGGAGAAGATTATGAAAACCTCTTTCGAACTCGTTGCCGAGTTCCGTGAGACGCAAGGCAAAGGTGCGAGCCGCCGCCTGCGTCATGACGGAAAAGTGCCGGCAATTCTTTACGGCGGTCACCTGGCCGCACGAACTCTCACCTTGAGCCATCAGAAGCTCCTGATCATGCTCGATAACGAGCGCTTCTATTCGACCATCTTGAATTTGAAGGTGGGAGATCAGTCGCAGGCGGCCATCTTGAAGGATGTGCAACGGCACCCGTTCAAGAATGCGATCGTGCACGTCGACTTTCAGCGCGTCGAAGAGAACGAGAAGATCCGCATCAATATTCCGCTGCACTTCAGCGGCGCGGCCGTTTCGCCGGGAGTCAAGTCTCAGGGCGGCATCGTGTCGCACATGCGCACCGAGGTGGAGATATCCTGCCTGCCGAAGGACCTGCCGGAATTCATTGAAGTCGATATTTCCGGGCTGTCACTGAATGAGAGCGTCCACCTGTCGCAGCTGAAGGTACCGGACGGCGTCGTGTTGGTGGAGCTGGCGAAGGAAGATGCGGCAGTGGTCGCAATCCATAGCCCGCGTGCCGAAGAGCCTGAACCCACCGCCGCGGCAGCCGCAGCGCCGGGCGCGGAGGGTGCAGCGGCGGCAGCGGCACCGGCAGCGGCTGGGGCAGCCGGCGCGCCGGCAGCGGCAGGCGACGCAGCCAAGGGGGCAGCGCCTGCGAAGAAAGAGGAAGCCAAAAAGGAACCGGCAAAGAAAGACGCGAAGAAGTAATTTTCACGAGCGTTGTGGCATGAGGGCCGTCGGTATGACGGCCCTTGTCTTTTAAAGGCTTACGTTTCATGGCTGGTTTACCGCTCCGCATCATCGTCGGCTTGGGCAATCCGGGTCCCGAACATCAGGTGACCCGTCACAATGCGGGCTTCTGGTTCGTGGATCTGCTCGCGCGCCGCCACGGCGGCGAGTTTCGCGATTACCGAAAATATTCCGGCGAGACCGCGAAAATCAGCATCGAGGGCAACGAACTGGTGCTCTTGAAGCCCACGACTTATATGAATCGCAGCGGTCTATCGATTCGCCAGCTGAGCGACTTCTACAAGGTCCCGCCGACGGACGTTCTGATCGCGCACGATGAGCTCGACCTGCCGGTCGGTACGGTGCGCCTGAAGCAGGGCGGCGGACACGGGGGACACAATGGTCTGCGCGATAGCATCGCGCATATCGGCGAGACCTTCTGGCGCATGCGCTTAGGGATAGGGCATCCGGGCAACAAGGCCGAGGTCATCGATTATGTGCTGACGCGCGCACCGCGCGCGGAAGAGGATTTGATTTTGGATGCCGTCGGCACTGCCGTGGACAGCATTCCGCTGCTGCTCGACCAGGGCGCGGAGCGCGCCATGACCCGATTGCACAGCCGTGCGGGAAAAGTTTAATGCCCATCCGTTGCGGAATCGTTGGTTTACCGAATGTGGGCAAGTCGACGCTGTTCAACGCGCTGACGCGCGCGCAGATCGCCGCGGAAAATTATCCCTTTTGCACCATCGATCCCAATGTAGGAGTGGTGCCGGTGCCGGATCCACGCTTGGAAAAGCTGGCCGCCATCGTGCATCCGGAGAAGATTCTGCCCACCACCGTGGAGTTCGTGGATATTGCCGGACTGGTGGCGGGGGCGTCGAAAGGCGAGGGCCTGGGAAACAAATTTCTCGCGCACATCCGGGAAGTCGACGCCATCGCGCATGTGGTGCGATGCTTCGAGAACGACGACATCATCCATGTGGCGGGGAAGATCGATCCGGCCGGCGATATCGAAGTCATCAATACCGAACTGGCGCTGGCGGACCTGGACAGCGTCGAGCGCGCCTACCAAAAGGCGCTGAAGGCGGCGAAGGCTGCTGACAAGGACGCCGTCAGACTACGGGACCTGCTCGAAAAAGTGCGGGCGCAGCTGAATCAAGCGAAGGCGGTTCGGTTGCTGAAACTCGATGCCCATGACCATGCCTTGCTGCGCGATTTGCACCTGCTCACCGACAAGCCCGTCATGTATGTCGCGAATGTGGATGAGGCCGGCTTCACCAACAACCCGCGCCTCGATCGGGTGCGCGAGATCGCGACGCCTGAGGGTGCGATCGTCGTACCGATCTGTGCGGCCATCGAAGCGGAAATCGCCCAGCTCGACGAGGCCGATCGCGCCGAGTTCCTGGCGGAGTTGAAATTGGACGAGCCGGGACTGAACCGCGTGATCCGCGGCGGCTACTCGCTGCTGGGCCTGCAGACCTATTTCACCGCCGGCCCCAAAGAGGTGCGCGCCTGGACGGTGCATGGCGGCGCCACGGCGCCGCAGGCGGCGGGCGTCATTCACACGGATTTCGAACGCGGCTTCATCCGCGCCGAAGTCATCGCCTACGACGACTACATCAAATTCAAAGGCGAGGCGGGCGCCAAAGAGGCGGGCAAGTTGCGGTTGGAGGGCAAGGAATACATCGTCAAGGAAGGCGATGTGATGCATTTTCGTTTCAACGTGTAATCGCCGGCTGCTCGCGGGATAACCGCTATCAGTCGCCAAGATCAAGTATCCTACCGACCATATTCGAAAAGAGCTTGTCGGCAACGGGTCGTGACCCAGCTCGACAAGCGCAGCCGCAGAGAGGAAACGTGATGGCACGCGCGTTATTTGTCGGACTCTTTCTACTTCTAACCGCTCCAAGTATCGCGAAGCCATTGACGGCCGAGCAGAAAATCGCCATCGACGCGGCAGTGACCAAGATCCTCAAGGCGACAGAGGTGCCGTCCGCATCCATTGCCATCGTCACCGACGGGAAGCTTGACTACGCGCACGCCTATGGCGATCAACGCCTCGACGGATCCGCCGCAACGATCACGGCACGCTATCCGCTTGCATCAGTCAGCAAGCAGTTCACCGCCGCGGCGATTCTGCTCCTGGTCGAAGAGGGCAAAATGTCGCTCGACGACAAAGTCGCCAAATATTTGCCCACTCTCACGGGCGCGAATACCGTCACCATACGAGAGCTGCTCAGTCACACTTCCGGCTACCGCGACTACTGGCCGCAGGACTTCCAATTTGAGGCCATGACCAGGCCGACCACGCCGGAAGCGATCATTGACCGTTGGGCAAAGGCGCCGTTGGACTACACTCCCGGCACCAAATGGCAGTACTCGAACACCGGCTACATCATAGCGGGACGGATTTTCGAGAAGGTCGCGAAGGAGCCGCTGCAAAGTTTCGAACAGCGGCGCCTATTTAAGCCGCTGGGCATGGACGTCGTGTTGGCCGCGACCGGGCTTACGCCGGCGGACGCGCGCGGCACCACGCGCTACGCGCTCGGGCCGGTGCGCCCCGGGCCCGGCGAATCGGACGGATGGGTCTTCGCCGCCGGAGATCTGGCGATGACACCCAGCGAACTCGCCAAATGGAACATCGCACGACTCGACCGCACGGTTTTGAAACCCGAAAGCTGGCAGCAACAGGAAACCAATGCCGCGCCCGCTGATGCAGGCCTCCAGTACGGGCTCGGAGTACAAATAGATGCCGTCGGCCAACATCCGCGCATCCAGCACGATGGTGGATTTACCTCGTATCTGAGCAGCAATCGCGTTTATCCCGCCGATCGAGCCGCGATCACCGTCTTCATCAATGCCGGGTTCTCCAACAGTCAGTTCGCCATCGCCGGGGCGATTGAGGCCATCGTTTTCGACGACGCCGATGAGACAAAGGAAGTGCGTTCCGTTTTCAGCATGCTGCGCAGCGGCCAAATTGACCGATCGAAGTTCACCGACAATGGCAATTTCTATTTTTCCAAGGCGGTCATTGGAGACTATCGCAGCAGCCTCGCACCCTTGGGCGAACCCACGCGAATCGAGCGACGCGGAACGAAAGGTCTGCGCGGCGGTCTCACCACTGAGCGATATATTTTCACCTTCGCCGATCGCAAGCTCCTCTGCCTGGTCCGGGCGGAACCGTCCACCGGCCGCATCGAGCAATTCACGCTCTATCCTTTTACCGACTGAGGCTTCGTTCGGCCGTAAAGTCGGGCTCGAACTTCGAGCAAGATTTGGGCCCAACGCCTCAATGGGAGTTTCGAATGAAGCAACACGCGGGCTGGAATCCTTGGTGGCTGCTGCTCTCTTTTGCGGCATTCGACGGCAGTGCATCCGCTCGAGCATCGGACGATGCAAGCGATGTGAGGCAAGTGCAGGTTGCGCAGGCGGACGCTTGGAATAAACATGATGCCGCGGCCTACGCCGCGTTATTCACCGAAGACGGCGACTGCGTCAATGTCCTGGGCTGGTGGTGGAAAGGGCGCGGGCAAATCGAAAGCAAGCTCAAGGCCGCCTTCGCCTTTGTGTTTCATGACAGTCAGCTCACCATCACCGAGACTGCGGTGCGTTTTTTGTCGCCGACCGTTGCGGTCGCGCACGTCAGCTGGACGATGACCGGCGCGAAGACTCCTCCCGGTATGCCCGAGCCTCGACAGGGAATTGAGAGCCAGGTGCTGCAGAAGAAAGCGGGGCATTGGTTGATTCAAAGTTTCCAGAACACCAACGGTCTGCCGGAAAGGCCGTTTCCGGATGGAGCGCCGCCGGCCAAACCGTAGTCGGACACCCGCGTGTCATGGCATCATGTGGCATTCGCCGCGTGGTCACTGCGAGACGAAGGTAATGGATCGAGTCAAGAGCAAAGCGAATCAACTGGTCAGCAAAGTTCACGGCAAGGAAAAACGCTGGAGCGCTGAATTTGCCGCGCTGCGCGAACTTTGCCTCGCATCTGGCCTCAATGAAGAATTGAAATGGGGTCAAGCTTGCTATGACCTACATGGCGGCAAAGTGGTTTTGATCCACGGCTTCAAGGATTATTGCGCTCTGCTGTTCATGAAAGGCGCTTTGCTGAAAGACCCCAAGGGCATCCTCGTGCAGCAAACCAAGAATGTGCAGTCCGCGAGGCAAATCAGATTTACCTCTCTGGCGGATATCAACAAGCAAAAGACCGCGGTCAAGGGCCATATCGTGGAGGCCATTGCCGTTGAGAAATCCGGCGCCAAGGTGCAGATGAAAAGCGCGGCCGATTTCGAGATGCCGGCGGAGTTTCTAATGCGGTTGGATGATGACCCGGAACTGGCGGAAGCCTTTCATGCCCTCACCCCGGGAAGACAGAAGGGGTATTTGCTGCATTTCGCGGGGGCGAAACAATCGACGACCCGCTCCGCACGAGTGGAGAAACATGCGCCAAGGATTTTGAAGGGCTTGGGGCTGGATGATTGAGGCCCTAGATTCGTGGTCCCGGTTGATTGGTCCGGTTTCGCTAACCCATTGATTTTGCGAGTATCGCTTGCAGGTTTGGCTTGACAGCGACCGCGTAGCTCCACACAATCCGCGGCTCTTTGTGGTGAGGTAGCTCAGCTGGTTAGAGCGTGGCACTCATAATGCCGAGGTCGAGGGTTCGAGTCCCTCTCTCACCACCAAAATCAATGACTTGGCTTTCTGCTCGCGCTCGCAAGAGCGTCAATGCGTGACTCTTGCGTGACCGCGATGCACAGACCTTCTCGGAGGCCTCGATCAACGAACCGATCTGCGGCGCGGGATCGTGCGTGCTGAGGTGATTTGCCGCCCGACGGCGCGCCGCCTTCCAACCCGAGTTGTAGATATTGGTCATGGGTTGTCCTTCACAGTGAAGGCAATCTCAGCGTGTCCGACGCGACGCTCGTTGATGCTTCGCCAAGCGCGGAGGCGTCGTGGCGGACCTCGATCTCGGCGAAATGCAATCTGCTACCCTAGTCCTGGAAATCGAGTCCGTAGCTTAAGGACTTATCGCAAGTTGGGGGTGTCGATCCATGGAACTCAGCCGCCGTGATCTCTTGACCGCATCGGCGGTCATGCTGATGCGTCCTATGAGCCAGCATTTCGGCACCACTGGGTGCGCGCCTCGCCGCGGCTCCGTTAGCCGGCGGCACCGAGCCCCTGGTGTTGTTGTGTTGGAATGAGAATCCCTACGGTCCGTCGCCCGCTGCCCGCGCTGCAATCTCCCAGTCGATAGCGGACGGTTGTCGTTATCCGGACGATGAGAATCCAAGGCTCGTCAACTTACTCGCCCAAAAAGAAGGATTCGGGCCGGATCACATCGTGACCGGCACCGGCTCCGGGGAGTTGCTGCGCGCCCTCGGGATGCTCGCCGCGCGGCAGCATGGCGAGATCGTGGCTGCCGAGCCTACCTACGCCGAGTTGACTGAGTACGCGGAGCACACCGGGGCGACCCTGAAGTTGGTGCCTGTCGATAAGCAGCTGCGCCACGATTTGAGCGCGATGCACGCGGCGGTTTCCGCCAAGACGCGCCTCGTGTACATCTGCAATCCCAACAACCCGACGGGCACGATGGTCGATTCCGCGGCGATCGCAGCATTCGTCGCCGCGCTTCCTGATCATGTGACGACCGTCATCGATGAGGCCTATTTGGAATTCGTCGAGGGCACACCCTCATCGGCGAGCCTGGTCACGGGGCCAAAGCGTGTCGTCGTGTTGCGGACATTTTCCAAGCTCCACGGCATGGCCGGGGTTCGGTATGGCTACGGGATCGCCCGACCCGAGGTCATCGAGGAAATCTCCGCGTCGCGCATGACGACGCCCAACATATTCGCCGTGCGCGGCGCCCTTGCGAGCCTCGGTGACAAGTGAGTTCCTGGCAGACTGCCGACGACGGATCGTGGCCAGCCGCGCCCGCCTCACCGCCGAACTGGCGCGACTGCACTTTCCGTATGCCGAACCTCATGGCAATTTCGTATTCTTCGACACGGGCGTGCCGATCAAGCAGTTCACCGACTTCATGCGGCATCGGAATATCGCTGTCGGACGGCGTTTTCCACCTTACGAGAACTGGTGCCGCGTCACCATCGGGACCGATCCGCAGATCGACGCCTTCATCGAAGGAGTGCGAGCCTTCCGAGCGAGTCCTGCCAAGGCCGCCTGATTTAGGCGCTGGGGTTTGAGGCCATGGTTTCAGGTGCGGACACGATCATTGATCTGTACGAGCGGCATGCTCATGACTACATCGCAGATCGTCGGAGCGTGGGCTGGAACGAAAGTGCGTGGCTCGATCGATTCAGCGCGCTCTTGTCAGAAGGAGCATCGATACTCGATATTGGCTGCGGTTCCGCCGAGCCCATCGCAAGATATCTCATCGGTCAGGGCTTCGCGGTAGATGGCGTGGACAGCTCGCCAACAATGATAGCCATCTGCCGTGGGCGCTTTCCGCAGCGGTCTTGGCATGTTGCTGATATGCGTACCCTCGCTCTCGAGCGCACATTCGATGGCTTACTCGCTTGGGACAGCTTTTTCCATCTCGCCCACGATGACCAGCGGCGGATGTTTCCAATTTTTAAGCGACTTGCCTCACCTGGCGCCGCGCTGATGTTTACCAGTGGCGGGTCATACGGCGAAGCCATTGGCTCATATCATGGCGAACCGCTCTATCACGCCAGCTTGGCTCCCGAGGAGTATCGGACGTTGCTGGAATCAACTGGATTTCGCCTTTTGGCGCATCTTGTTGAAGACCCAAATTGCGGCGGACACACTATCTGGCTCGCTCAAGCGGAGCACTAGGCGTCTCGGAAGCGATCGTTGACGGCCGGCGGGGACGGACCAACCCATCGCTGACCGTCCCCAATCCGCGCGCTTCCATTCGCCACCGATCACCCGGCCGGCCTGCCGCCGGCCACCACGATCGGTTCCGCCAGCGCTCGCCGATATTCCTCCTCTCCGATCGCATCCACCGACCGTAGCTTCGCCAGCAGCTCGTCGATGAGCGAACGCAGCCCAGGCCCCGGCGTGCCGTGCGCGAATGAACTCTGGTACTTGATCGGCCCGGGGATGATCGCGACCAGGAAGGCCATCTCGGCCGGCGTCAGCTCTCGGGGTTCGCGACCGAAATAGCGGCGGGCCGCGGGCCGAAGGCCACGCAGGTCCGGTCCCCATTCGATGATGTTCAGGTAGATCTCAAGAATACGATCCTTCCCGAGCGCCGCCTCGAGCAGGAACGTGATCGCCAGTTCCTGCAGCTTGCGTCCGAGCTGCTTGTCGCGCGACAGGAACAGGTTCTTGGCCAGTTGCTGGGTGATTGTCGACGCTCCGCGCGCGGCGCCTCCGCGCGACCAGTCGGTGAGCAGCGCGGCGGGTAGTTCACGCAGGTCGATGCCGCGATGCCCGTAAAAGCCTGCGTCTTCGGCAAGCAGCAGAGTGCGCACGAACAGCGGCGGAACGTCGCGCAGGGCAATGAAGTCGGGGGATTCGAGCGAGACGTCGATGGGGCGGTGCGGCCCGGGGCCGTCTTCGGATCTGAAGATGAAATCGCCGCGCAGGCGCGCGATCGCCGGCGGCATTTGACGTGGCGGCCTGAAGTCGATTTTCTGGCTCACCGAGAGCGAGGCAGGGTCCGCCGGGCGTCCGCGCACACGCAAGTCGATCGTGGCCGAGCCAAGGTCACGGCCGGCGCCGGGCGCCATTCCCAAGCTTTCAGGTACCGCGAGCCCGGATGCACCCAGCAGTTGCGCGAAGTCCAGATGCTGCATGCCGAGTGCGAGGTCGACAACCGGATCGGTGTCGAGATCGCGCAGTGTGATCGAGCCCGACAGGGCGGCACCGGCCACGGTCGCGTGGACCTCGGGGACCTCGATCGAGCCTCCGATCCGGCGCCAAGCGCCATCGAATCGTATGCTGACGTCCGTCGGATCGCCGAGCTGCGGCTCATCGGCGGTGTTGTCTGCCAGCGCTTCCAAGCGCGCGCCGCGCGCTGCCATATCCACGTGGAAACGGAGCGCATCGGTGCTGGCCTGAAGGTCCACGCGGCCGTCCACGATACCACCATCGAGCAGCGGGCGGGCATCGCGCCGCACGTCGAGCAGACGTCCGGCGTCGAGCCCACGTGCCTCGATACTCCACGCGCTGCCCACCGGAGACGCCAGCTTGTGGATTGACAGGCCGGCCTGAGGCTCCACCAGCGCGAGCCGGAGATCCTTGCCGAAAATGCCCGCCACGTCCCAGGCAGTGGCCGCCGAGCTGACCCTGACGCCTGCTGGCCCCGCGAGAGTGCCGGCGCGAACTGCGAGTCGCAGGCGGCCGGGCCACGTGGCCGCGATCACGTCGGCATGCAATTGCACTCCAGACCTAAAGTTGAGATCGAATCCCTCCAAGCGCAGCAACGGCCAGACGCCGACGTGTACCAGCCCGATTCGAGCAACCGCGCCGTGGCGCACGGCCGCGGACTCGATCCGCGCTCGCACGCCGCGCTCGAGCATGGGTCTCAGCAACAGCGCGGCCAGGCTTACAACCAGCGCCGTGGCGATCGCTCCAAGGCACCACCGTCGCCTGCGGGTTCGAAACGTAAACATCCACGCAAGGATGCCACAGCCGGATCGCGCGCCGGCTGTTGGCCGGCTTCGGGTCGCCGACCGCTGGAAACTTGTCCGCTCTCGGCCGAGATTGTGTGAAAACCCCCACGCGAAGATTGTAAAATAAAGCGAAGTTCGTGATCGAGGACTACGCATGAGCGGATTCATCGATGAGGCGGATCGAAAGCAAGGGACTTTGCTGCCGGAACATGTCGAGGAATATGTATCCGACGAGAATCCGGTTCGAGTAATCGACGCATTTGTCGCGGAGCTTGACCTAAGCAAGGCTGGGTTTTGAACGGATGGAGCCGAAGGCAACGGGTCGGCCGGGTTACCACCCGGCGACGATGCTCAAGATTTACCTGTACGGATATCTGAACCGGATCCAGTCGTCGCGCCGACTGGAGCAGGAAGCGCGCCGCAATCTCGAGCTGATGTGGTTGGTGGGGCGACTTGCGCCGGACTTCAAGACGCTGGCTGACTTTCGAGCCGAGAATGCAGCGGCGATTAAGAATGTGTGTCGCGAGTTCATCGTGCTTTGTCGCAGCTGGGGCTTGTTCACCGAAGCCACGGTCGCGATCGACGGCAGCAAGTTCAAGGCCGTTAACCATCGGGACCGCAACTTCACCAGCGGCAAGATGAAGACCCGGATGGCGTTGATCGAGCAGAGCATCGCCGAGTACCTGACGCAGCTTGATCGGATGGATCGCAAGGAAACACCGAGCGCACCGCGGCAGGCTGCGCGGCTGAAGGAACGCATCACAACGCTCAAGCAGGAGATGCGGCGGCTCGGGTTCTGAAGTCGCGCATGGAGGCCACTCCCGATGGACAGGTCTCGCTGGTCGATCCGGATGCCCGCTCCATGGCGAGCCAAGGCAAAGGAACCGGGATCGTCGGCTATAACGTGCAAACCGCGGTGGACACAAAGAACCACCTCATTGTCACCCACGAAGTGACGAACGTGGGCTCGGATCGACATCAGCTCAAGAAGATGGCCGATGCCGCTCGCGAGGCGTTGGGCACGGAGAAACTCACCGCGATCGCGGATCGCGGTTATTACAGCGGCGAGGAGATCAAGGCGTGCGACGATGCCGGAATCGTCCCGCTGATACCGAAGAATTTTACCTCCAACAGCCGTGCCGACGGGCGCTACGACAAGAGTGACTTTGTTTATGTCCGCCGGCGCGATGCGTATCGCTGCCCGGCCGGAGAGTACGCCATCCGGCGCTTCACGAGCATCGAGCACGGGATGGCGATCTACAAGTACTGGTCCTCGGCCTGTCCGCGCTGCGCCTTAAGATCCAAATGCACAACCAGCGAGTACCGACGCATCGGCCGATGGGAACATGAACAGGTACTCGACAAGATGCAGGCCCGCCTGGATCGCGATCCGTCGCGAATGCAACTGCGGCGTCAGACCGCCGAGCACCCCTTCGGGACCATCAAATCCTGGATGGGGGCCACGCACTTCCTCTGTAGAACCTTGCCGAAGGTCTCCGCCGAGATGAGCCTGCACGTTCTAGCGTATAACCTGAAGCGAGTGATGCGAATCATGGGAACCGGTGCACTCTTGGAAGCGCTGCGCGCCTGAGGCTCAGCTGCACCTTTTTGTGTCGGCGCAATTTACCCGCCAATGTGCGGCCCGATGCGGTTCTGGAACAGAGTTTTCACACGGCCTCGGCCAAATGCGGGCATTAACGGCCCCGAAATCGTGGCTGAAAAGCGGTCGCTCATGCTTTGCGGTAGCCTACGGTCCATGACTTACGCGTACTTGCAACGGCTTTCCCGGATTCGCGTGCTTCTGGCTTGTTGTTTTCTGTCTATGGTTTCGGCGGCAGCACACGCGAAGATGACGATAGTTAGCCTGTCTCAGCTCGTCAAAAAATCTGAAATCATCGCTTATGGCCACTTCAATCCGTTGGCGAGGGGAGCGTCGAACCAGTCTCCCGCCGTTGTCCGATTCGAAGCTGAGTCAATTCTTAAGGGCAAAGACGCGGTCGCAGTGGGGATTATTCCCCTCTGCAATCACCGCGATGAATACTCCGATGAATACGACTTGGCTAAATTGACCGGTGTCGACATTCTATTTGTTTCAAAAAAAGGACAGTGTTATGAGCTTTCGCATGGAGATAGGTCTGTTGTTCCAGTGTACGGCGGGAGCGCACATACGATTGCCATCGAAGATCAGCCAGAGCAGCAACCGTTAGAAGAGCTTCTTGGAAAAATTCAGACTCTCCTAAGCGGGCAGTAGTGACCGGCGGCTTGGGGGTCGGCAGAGGACGTCGTTGCACGAGGAAGAGGACTTGAAATCCAAATCGTCACTGCATTACTTTGTGTGCGTTTTACCACCGGTCATATTGGCCGGAATCACCTACTGGCTCTGGTGGACACCGAAGCGATTTGTCGATTTCGAACCGTACCCACTGACTTTCATGACGATCGCATTCTGGGCCACAGTGCTCGCTATTCTGGCGTGCATTGTTGTGCTTCGCCAAAACATCCGGGCGGCGACCCTACCACTCTTGGTTGCCGTGTCAATCGTCGCGATTCCGGCAAGAACGGCTCTAACCATGACACTTTGGTGGCTGCAAGGCATCCCGCAAGCCGAAATTCGAGATTCCGGAAAGCAGTCGCATTGAACTGGCAGCTTGGGCTCAATAGGGCACAAAGGGATAGAGAATGAGTGAAAGAGAAACTCGCCGAATACTGGGCGAAGACAGCGAACTTCTTGCGACCGCGGAGTATTCAGACGGAAAGCTCGACGGTGTTTCGCGCGTCTACACACCTAGCGGTACGCTTGTTCAAGAGATGCATTACCTGGGCGGGCAACTCCACGGCCCTTATCGTTCGTGGTGGGATAACGGCGTTGTGAAGGAATCTGGCGAATTCGCTCGCGGCCAGCGGATTGGTGAATACCGTTGGTACAAGGAAGACGGAACGTTGTGGCAGTCACATGCGTATGTCGAGGTCTAACGATAATAACCGTTGCCGCGGAGCAGACGCTCGCGACCGTCAACAACGGGTCGACAGTACTCACTCGGGCGGTAGCGAGGCATGACGGGCACCGTTCGGCCATCAAGAGGCGTTCCAGCGGTTGAAATGCCTGACTCATAGCGGACTTTGGATTCCGGCCGTGGACGGTAGAAACAGCTAAGTTGAGTCGATCAACCGTCAGGGAGAAGAGGCTGGGACGTGCACAGGCCGGAGCGATTCGGCGGCGCTGTTCGCACGCTCGAGAAAATCCCAATCGAAGATTGCCGGCGGGACCCCGCCGCCGTGGGGCAGGAGGACTCGCCGCTGCGCGAACTCGCCGTTCTGGATCACACCCCATACGATCCAATCCCTGCCATTTTCCCCGTTGAATTCGCTCACCACTTGCGCAATTTCAATGAGGGTGCCGATCGGCAAGCCACCATAGACCTCTGTGTGGTCTCGGGCGAGCCGCGGCTGATCTTTCACGGCCCATGCCCGTATTCGAGCGACCCATGTGGCTTTGTCTTGCTCGAATGCGGCAAGGCTGTTGGGAAAGGCTGGTGAAAGCGCTAAACCCGTGCGCGGATCTACGGGCATGTCGCGGGGCGCGATAGGCATTGCATTGTCGCAGTAAGTATAAAATCCATGCGAGCACATTCTGCTAAAGAAGATGGCTTCCTGGCGGGTCACAAACCTCTGGTGGATAAACTGGCTAGCGATATACGGATCAGCGCTCAGGTCGCGATCGGCACACCCGCACATCAAGACAACGAGCAGACAAAAACCTAGCGATCTAACAGCGCGGCTGTGACTCCACTCAGCACGTTGAACTCTCACTTGAATCAAATTGGTGGACGGGGAGTCAGCGTCCAAAAGGTCGGTTGTTGTTATATCGGCACGCAAGATGACGCTATAGTCTCATGTCCGACAGAAAAAAACGCCGGGCGCGTCCGTATTCGTTACCTTGCTCTAGAGCGGCCGCTCGCCACCGGCAGCATCGGGTCGACACAAGCCGATGGGCGGCCATCGTGCCGGCGTCGGGCGGTAGTCGGCCACTTTGAGACATTCGTCGCGCTATTGTCGCTACCTCAAAGCGGCCACTCATCTGGCGCAGTACACTGTTGCTGAAACCTCGGTCATTCAACGGGTCAGTCATGCACGCGGAAAGATGGGAGCCTGTCGACGGTATCGACGCCCCGATTGATCACATTGATTTTTCTTATTCCTCACCTAGCAAGGCGGCTGTCACCATCGCCTTTTTGGAAAGCCGTGGCTCCGCGCGTACTCTCGCTTTAATGTTCACACATGTGATTGTCATTGCCGGGGAGGATGAAGCTCCTGGCGGATTCGTAGCCGCGCCGGCGGCCCAGTCACTCCCGAAGTTGGAACGCGGTAGTCATCCGACTTGGACGTTCCCATTGCTCAGGTTGTTGGAGTCTCAGCCTCTGAATCAGTACCAAATGATGCGACCTCAGCTACTGGCGCACTTTTATTTGGTGTCTCTCCATAATCTAGTTCATGTAATCGCCAGCGCTGATGTTGGAGCGTCATGGCTGACTTTGTGACTTCTTTGAAGCAGGACATGGTGAACGAGCTGTGAAAAACATTCAGGTTATTGACGGAGCTGACAACTGCACGTACAGCTTATTTGCTGCAACGAACAAGGAATTTGAGGCCATTTTCCCTGATGCTCAAGATATCGAGTTCATGGAGGATTTTATTGAGCGAGTCGGCGACAGCGTGGCAGGAAAGATCACGGAAGCAATGTGGAAACGACCAGTAAACAAAAACACCGCACAAGGCGTACACGGCACACTCTTCTATCAGCTTATCGAGAAAAAGCGGTATTACCCCACCAAAAAGGAATCAGAAATGGTTGCTCTTGGTGTCGATTAAACCGAAGTCGTTAATAGGAGAGTTGATTTCATTGCTCCGAAGCGGCCGGTGGCATCGGGCCGCTGTGGGTCGACACAAGCCGATGGGCGGCCATCGTGCCGGCGTCGGGCGGTAGTTGGTAGTTGGAGTTCCCAGGATTTAGTGGACACGTCGCTGCCTTCTTCCTGCGGCTTCGAAGGCCTCGGGACTGACGCCACCCAGGTGACTGTGACGCCGAGTCTGATTGTAGAAGGCTTCGATGTATTCGGAAATATCGGCGTGTGCAATCTCGCGATTCCTGTAGATTTTCTTCTTGATGCGTTCTTTCTTCAAGCTGCTGAAGAATGACTCGGCAACCGCATTGTCCCAGCAATTGCCGCGCCGACTCATACTCGGCTCGAGGTGATTAGTTCGGCAGAAGCGCCGCCAATCGTCGCTTCCATACTGTGACCCTTGGTCCGAGTGAATGATCGTTCGGTTCGGCCGTCGCCGCTGCACTGCCATCAGGATCGCGTCGAGTACGAGCTCGCGGCCAATTGTCGGCCTAGTCGCCAACCAATGATCATTCGGGAGAATAGGTCCATGACCACGGCAAGGTAGAGCCAGCCCTGCCATGTGCGAACGCACGTAATATCTGTTACCCAAGCCTTATTGGGGCTCGTTACGTCGAAATTTCGCTGGAGTACGTTGGGAGCAAGTTCGGAGGGCTTCGATGCCGATCGGTGCCTCATCCGATATCCACACACGGCTCGAATCTTGTTAACGCGCATCAGACGTGCCACTCGATGTTTGCTGCAGGTCTCTCCGGATTCGCGGAGATCAAGAAATACACGTGGGGCACCGTAGACACCATGACTGGCGACGAACGATGCGCGGATCAGTCGGAGGAGCCTCGCGTCTTCCTGAGCTCGACGCGATATCGGCTCATTCAGCCAGGCGTAGTAGCCGCTACGAGTAACCTCCAAGACCCGGCACATCATTTTGACGTCGTATTGTTCTCGATTTCCCTTGATAAACTTGTACACACGGCGGGCCTTCCCGGTACTCCATTTCGTCGGCATTGGTCTTCCTCTATGCTCGTGATGGCGTTAGCTTCACGTGTCCACAGAATCCTGGGAAGTCCAAGTCGGCCAGAAGCCGTCAGCGACGGGCTAATAATGCGAAGAAGATAGCGGACATTGGCCGTCGCCGTGTGCAAAATATCGAGTCAAGATGCGGGTCCGAGCTGCGGGTGCTTGCGCCGTCTTTCGAATGCCTGGTTTTGCGGAGGATTGATTTGCAAGGCCAATGACGGGGTGCGCCGGCGGCGGCGAGACACCGCGCCTTGAACCGCACGGGTGACGTGAACCAGACCCCCACTGCTGAGCGCGTTCAATTCCTAGCAACAAGATCAATTCATTGCATCGCGTAGGCTGTAAATTGTCAGACAAAAGTGTTGCTAGCGCTATGGGGCCGAACTAGCATGACGCACAATAGTCCCAAGGGAACGAAACGATGGGAAGGATTGATGCGATCGCCGCGATCATGTTGCGATCTGGAGTAGGTCTCGCCGTTGCTGGAATAGCCATTCTGTTCAGCCTGGCGCCGGTTCAGGCGCAAGGCGACAAGATGACGGCGATCGCCATTCCGGCCCAGCCAAATGCGATCGAGCTGGGAACCGGAGCGCTTCCGGACGCGAAGGCGCAGGAATCTTGGCACCGCCAATATGGCAGCGTCTTTGCTCGCAACGTGACGATCGCGACGCTCACTCCTTTTCTCCCCCAACCGGGGAAAGCGACCGGCGCAGCTGTGATTGTTGCGCCTGGCGGCGGCTTCATGAGCTTGTCGATGGAAAATGAAGGCTGGGATGTCGCAAAAGCGCTGGCGGTCAAGGGCGTTGCGGCCTTCGTACTCAAATACCGGCTGAATCAGACGCCGGCCGATCTGCCTGGCTTCGAACGCTCGATGCAGCGGATGTTCTCCGGTGCGGCCGTCCGGCCGCCGCAGCCCAGCGCGGACGATGCCGCGACGCGGCTAGCTCCACAGATTGCCGATGCGCGCGCCGCCTTTGCGCTGGTCCGCCAGCGCGCCAAGGAATGGCATATCGATCCCGATCGAATTGGGATGGTTGGATTCTCGGCCGGTGCGGCGCTGACCTTGATGACGGCGCTCCATGGGCAGGATGCAAAGCCCGCCTCCATCGGGATTATCTACGGCCCTATGGCTTCAGTGACGGTGCCAGCCGATGCGCCCCCGCTGTTCGCAGCGCTTGCTGCGGACGACCCGATTTTCGGCAATTCCGGAAGTGGACTGATCGATTCCTGGCGGGCGGCGAAACGCCCGGCCGAGTACCATCTCTTCGAACAGGGGGGACACGGTTTCGGTATGTACCCGAAGGAGACGACCAGCACCGGCTGGTTCGACTCCTATGTCCGCTGGATCGGCATGCATGGCATGCTGAAGCCGGCGCATTGACCAATAAAGCCGACTCCCCAAGACTGAAGTTACGACGTTATCGGCACTTGTTTCCGAGAGCATTCTCAAACCGTGAGTTCCTCCAAAGCTGCCGTTGGCGATGGGCAGCAGAGGGTCGTGAGGCGACGTGGGACGCAGGAGCAACCCACCCACTGAAGTACAACCACTTGCGGATACCAAACCACCCATTACGATGGCTAAATTCCGCTGACGCATTGGAACGTGACGAGCCGCGCGAAACCTGCCGCTCGCGAGCGCAAGCAGCGGGTCCGAAACGCGCCGTTGACGATCCAGTCATGCTGCGCTGTAGATTAGTTGGCGATCCGCACTTTCTTCGCGCGGCGGCGGGCCAAATACCAAAGCGCCGTACCAACCGCGATAGCTCCGATCCCCATCAGCAGCCATTGACCGGATGCGCCTTGTAACTCAGTACAATTCGCCACGCACAAGATCGGCTTGATGTGCACAATGCCGGCGCCCTGCAACGCCCAAAGCGCCCCTAGAGCTATAAAGACAACGGCGAGCACTTGCAGCAGTCGATTGATCATGGCCGAGTATACCCGTACGTTCCGGCAGCGCGATCATAGTTTCCAAAAACGCGCCGAAGACGCTGTAAAATGAAGGACAACCAACACGACCCTTATCTTAGACTTCCCGACAACGGACATTGGTAACCGTCGGCTTCGGGTCGATGAGCGCCATCTGCAGTAAACTCCCCTGCAATGAACAGACAAACGCCGCCCGCACCGCCAGGTTGGAACAGGACAATCCAAGACCTCACTGACGAAGCGAAGAAAACCGGATCGGCTGTGGGTTCACCGGAAGTCGATTGGGCTAGAGACTACGAACGCTGTCTTATTCCAGCAGGGACGAGATTTCCAAAGAAGGGGGACGTGTACGAGGCGATCCAAGATATCAATGTGCACTACATGACAGCATGGGCAGCCCCATACACAGGCGGGGGCGAGGGCATTTTACACGCCGGTGATCGCGTACTTGTTTCTCATGATGCCACGTATCCCCAGCCCGTCGCCGTCTACGCGAAGGCAGTAGATTATGCGCACGTGGAGGAAAGGATGATTCCCGAGAGTGATCGTTCAAATAAGCAATATGATGGATTTTATTTTTGCCTAAGAACGGCAGATTTGAGTCGCATCTTTAGGCTAGTTCACGAAGAATCCACGCCTGCCGAATACCAGGGAAATTCCTAGAAGCCCCCGGGTAGAAAAATGATGATTCTCACTGAAATTTTCAGTGCCGCAAAGCCGAAGGCGACCACGGTCAGCAAAGGGTCGAAGGTCGCCGTTCGCACTACGGGCATTCCGCAAATTGTCGTTGTAGGATCAGCGTCCTGCGCTTTCTCGTAACGTGGCTTGTAAACAGATTTTTTGCCCTGCCCCTATCTCGGAGATCATTCATGCCCTCACAGCTCACCGCCTGGCCGCTTTTCGTCGCCTTCAGTGTCGTCCTGACCGGCGCTGTGTCGGGCGAACCGACGGCCGCCGACCGCATCCAGATCGTTACGCTCGTCGATGCCAATGCCGCACCGTACAAGCGCGTCTCGAGGGAGATTTGGGGCTTCGCCGAGCTCGGTTACCACGAGAGCAAGAGCTCCGCGTTGCTCCAGGACCAGCTCAAAAAAGCCGGATTCTCTGTTCAAGCCGGCGTCGCCGACGAACCCACCGGGTTCGTCGCCTCGTACGGCTCGGGTAAACCAGTCATTGCCATCCTCGGGGAGTTCGATGCGCTGCCGGGTCTCTCGCAGCAGGCCATTGCGACACGCGAGCCGGTCGTCCCCGGTGCCCCCGGTCACGGCTGTGGCCACAACCTTCTCGGCGCGGGTGCGGCCTTGGCCATCGTCGCGGTCAAGGACTTCATGGCGGAACATCACGTCGCCGGCACTCTGCGTTACTACGGCACTCCGGCTGAAGAGGGTGGGTCGGGTAAGGTCTACATGGTGCGCGCCGGCCTCTTTAAGGACGTGGACATCGTCCTGCACTGGCACCCGGCGGATCGCAACACGGTGACTAACGGCGGCTTGCTCGCGATCACCTCCGCCCGATTCGCCTTTCACGGCGTTGCCGCTCACGCAGCCATGGCGCCCGATCGCGGCCGCTCCGCACTCGATGCGGTGATGCTCATGGGGAACGGCCTTGAGTTTCTGCGCGAACATGTGCCGGCGAGCACGCGCATTCACTACATCATCACCAAGGGCGGCGTTGCCCCCAACATCGTGCCGGACCTTGCCGAACTGGAGTTAATGGCCCGGAATCCTTACAACGACACCCTTGACGGCATTTGGGCCAGGATCCTCAAGATTGCCGACGGTGCTGCGCTGATGACGGAAACCACGCTGGAAATCCGCAACATCGGCAGCGATGCGAACATCATCCCCAACGATCCCCTGGCGGCGGCCGCGCAGAAGAACTTGGAGTTCGTCGGCGGCTACACGCTCGATCCTGCGCAAACAAAATTCGCCACCGAGCTGCAAAAATCACTTCCCCTGGGAGGCGCACGGAGTCTTGAGGAGACCCACACCGTGCAGCCTCTGCAACCTTTTGACCCTAACGCTCCGTCCGCGTCTACTGATGTCGGCGATGTGAGCTGGAACGTCCCGACGATCGGCTTCGGCACGGCCACCTTCGTGCCAGGTGTCGCCGCCCACACCTGGCAGGCCGCTGCCTCCGCCGGCAACAGCATCGGACAGGACGGCATGGTCGTCGCCTCCAAAGCTCTCGCCCTGACCGCGGTCGATCTGTTGCTCACGCCTAGCCTCGTCGCCGCCGCCCAACAGGACTTTCGCCACCAGTTGCAGGGCAAGACCTACGAGACCGCGATTCCGCCCAACCAGAAACCGCTCATCGGCTATCGCGATAACAATTAGCGGATCCTGGGTAGGCCTATGGAACGGCCGCTGAGCGCGATGGGTCTTGGTGCCGTGAAGCGGCCGTTGGCAACATCCAGTAAGCTGGCTCACAAGCGCATGCAGGGCGTTGTTCAGGGGTGCCGTTGATCATCGAGCTTGGGAAGCAAGACTTGGAGAAATTATGTTTGCAAGCAAAACAAAACGCCGCGCGGTGCCGCGAATGCTCCACATCGCAGCAGCTTTTCTTGCCGCGCTATTGACTTGTTCGACGCCGGCAGCCGCTGCGCGGGATGTGAAACCTCCGCATCAAGCGCGCACGTTGAAAATTACCGTGCTAGTGACCATGGTTGCCGGTGATCCTCATCTGGGAGATGGTGAGTGGGGGTACTCGGCGTTGGTCGAAGTGGATGGGCACAAGATTCTCTACGATACGGGCGCTTCATCCGATATGGTTCTAAACAATGCCAAGGCCCTGCATATCGACTTATCTGCTGTGGAAGATGTCGTGCTGTCGCACAATCATTGGGACCACGTTGGCGGCCTGATGACCCTTCGCCGCGAGCTTGCGAAAACCAACCCCCGCGCCATGAGAAGGGTCCATGTGGGGGCCCGCATCTTCGAGCCGCGGTTAACCGACGCCGGCGACGATCACAACGGACTGCGCCTAATCAAGGCGGAATACCTCGCCACCGGCGGCATGTTCATCGTCCATGACAAACCCACCGAACTCTATCCTGGAGTCTGGTTGACTGGACCGGTGCCCCGACCGAACATGGAAAAGAACTGGTCGCCAGGACTATCGCTTGTGACCGCGCAGGGGCGCGTGGAAGATAACGTGCCAGAGGACTCTGCCTTGGTTTTCGACACGAAAGACGGGATCGTGATTCTGACCGGATGTGGCCATGCCGGCATCATCAACATCGCGGAATATGCGCAAACTATCGTTGGCGACAAGCCCCTATCGGCGGTGGTCGGCGGGCTGCACTTGTTCGACGCAACGGATCAGGCACTGGCCTGGACGGGAGCGAAGCTGAAGTCTTATCGGCTCGAAAATCTTCTCGCCGGTCACTGCACCGGTATTGAGGCTACTTATCGCCTACGTGAAGCAACCGGTCTGAGCCGCAAGACGGCCGTCGTGAGCGCAGTAGGATCTTCGTTTACGCTTGGCCTCGGTATTGACGCGCGCATGCTCGCACACTGACGCGAATCACACGATGCGGCGTATCAGTAGGCGACCGGCGAGTTGCTCGCCGCCGAATAGCCGAAGGTCGTGAGGGGCCGCAACGGGTCCGAACGGGGACATTGCATGTCAAATCCTAAACAAGGCGATTGGAATTGGCGGCCGCCGCAGCATTGGACTGGCATTTCGACAGTTGATATGCACACGGGTGGCGAGCCGCTGCGAGTGATCACGGGCGGCCTACCCAAAATCGAAGGCACGACAGTCCTCGAGAAGCGGCGCTATTTTCGCGAGCATTACGATTTTCTGCGCACCGGCTTGATGTTCGAGCCGCGCGGTCATGCCGATATGTATGGTGCCGTGATTAGCCCATCCCAGGATGCGGACTTCGATGTGTTCTTCTTGCACAACGAAGGCTATAGCACGATGTGCGGTCATGCCATCATTGCCTTGACCAAACTTGCCATCGAATCGAATCGGGTGCCAGGACCCGGCGTCTCGTTCAACGTTCCGGCGGGCAGAATCGAGGCGAACGCGACGATCGAGAGCGGTCAAGTGGTTCGAGCGCAGTTTCGCAATGTTCCCTCTTTCTTGTATCAGCGTGATCAAATCCTTCAGGTCACAGGAGTCGGGGAGGTGAAGTTCGATCTCGCGTATGGGGGTGCATTCTATGCGGTCGTCGATGCGGAGTCGCTTGGCTTGCGATTGGATGCTTCCGACTATGTGCGGCTCGTTCAGACCGGACGGAACATCAAACGCGCGATTATGAAAGACCGGGGCATCGAGCACCCGTTCGAGCCGGATTTGAGCTTTCTGTACGGGACGATTTTCACCGGTCGGGCTCGCGAGACGACGCACCACAGCCGCAACGTCTGCGTCTTTGCAGAGGGCGAGGTGGATCGCTCAGCAACGGGTTCCGGGGTCAGCGCGCGCGCCGCACTTCATTACGCCAAGGGCGAGCTCGGATTGAATGAGAAGATTACGATCGAGAGCATTATCGGCAGCACGATGACCGTCCAAGCCCTGTCAGAAACGGATTTTGGGCCCTATCGGGCGATCATTCCCGAAGTCAGCGGTACCGCGCACGTCACCGGCCGCAACGAATTCTGGTTCGATCCAGGCGACGCGTTGTCGGCCGGCTTTATATTCCGCTAGGGAAGGCGAGCGAGCAGTGACCGCCTGATCAACAGGTTCAAGGATTGTACTGATCCAACCAGGAACCGACCTCATCGAGCACATCGCGGCGTTGCTCGGCCAAGCGCGGAAAATGCGGTGAGCCGGGATAGGTCACCATGCGCACCGTCTTGCCGCGTTCCTTGAGCAGGGCATAAAACTCTGAGCCCTGAAAAGTCGGGACGCGTACATCAGCGCTGCCATGCAGGATGAGAAGCGGTGTGCTAACTCGGTCGGCAAACATCACCGCCGAGAACTTAAGCATGGGGCTCGGATCCTTCTCCTGCAACCGTGCATCGTAGTCGGTCTGCCAGGTGTCACTGGTGGGTATGAAACTCAGCCAATCCGTGATACCGGCACCTTCGATCGCCGCTTTGTAGCGGTGCGTCTGCGTAACGGTCCAAGAGGTCATAAACCCGCCGGCGCTCCAGCCAAACATGGCGAGCCGCGTGGGATCCGCCCACGCTTGAGCAATGGCAAAATCAGTGGCGCTGTCGACGTCGCGGTAAGCTCGATCGCCAAAATGCTGGTAAATGGCCGCCAAGTGCGCCGTGCCATAGCCGGTAGAGCCGCGATACTCGGGCTGCAGCACCACGTAGTTCTTGCCGGCGATATACTTTGCCATCGGATCCAGCCCGAGTTGATCGTTCGCTTCCGGTCCGCCGTGCGGAAACACCAAGAAGGGATAGCGCTTGGCGCTCGTGTAGCCGGGCGGGAAGGTGGCAATGCCTTCCAACTTGATACCTTCCTTTGAGGTCCAGTGCACGACTTTAGTCTCACCCAGACTGATGCCGGCCAGCTGCGCGTCGCCCTCGGAGGTGATCTTCTGCAGCTGTCCATCCTTCACAACGGCGACATTGTTGGAATGATCCGGATCGCCGACGCCCACCGCCAAGACGTCCGGGGCATCGGGAAAGGGATTCTCGGCAGGCATGCCGATCGTGGTGCCGTTCGGCCAGTGCAACGTCGTAGAGAGTTTGCCGTCCGCGAAATTGTCGATTTCGGTGCGCACGCCGCGATGCACTTCTACCAGGACGGCGCCGTGATGGTTCTTGACCGTGGTGGCCGTGGCATCGAGATCCGGCGTTCGGTCCACCGGGGTACCGCCGGAGAGCGCCACTGTCCACACGTGTTCAGCTGTCAAGGTCGGTGTCTTGGTCGAGGCAAACACCAATTCCCTTTCGTCCGCTGACCAAGCCACGCCGGCCGTGATCGTGGGCACATCGGCAAGCTGATGCGATCCGTCCGCGCCGCAAACGTTTAGCATCGAGTGCGCATCGTGATTGCCCAGCTTGGGCAGCTGCGTCACCACCGCGAGGCGACTGGAATCCTTCGACCAGGCAAAATCGCTGATGCTGCGCAGTTCCTGACACCACCACGCGCCGCCTTGAGAATGCAGATCGAACACATACAGGCTCGCCTGGTCGTTCTCGACGACGTTGTGCTGATCGTGTTTGTCCTTTGCTCGAGCGTCCGCGAGGACGGCGATTTTCGCGCCATCGGGTGAAATGGCTGCCTCGTGGCTGCCGCGGGGCAGTATGAAGATGACCGTTGGCTGCTTGCCGCCGGCGATGGGCACGATGGCAAGTTGTGTCTGATCGTCAAGACGATATTCGCCGAACAGCGCTCCGTCCCGGGTGTAGCCGGTGGGCTTGAATTTTTCCGGCAGATCGAGCTTAAGAGCGTCACCTCCGGCCGCCGAGACAGTGCGCCATTCGTCCTTGGCGGGCCCTTTTTCATCGAAGAAGTGCACGTCAAATAGAATGGTCTTGCCGTCGGGTGAGATGGCTACCGGCGTCGCCGACCGCAACGAAGTGAAATCACTGCTGGCGAAGGGCCGTTTGTCCGCGGCAAGCAGCGGCGCCGTGGAGAGGCCGCAAAAAATGAGGGTTCCTGCGATCCCGCGCACCCAATGGCTTGCCTGCATGTGTCGTCCTCTCGCTTGCGTGAAAGCAGATCATATCGTACGCAAGGCGCTCGCTGCCTCGAGAAAATCCGGCTATGCACCCAGCGGCTGCAGTATTCTATCGAGAAATTGCGCCGCGGCAGATCCAATCGCCCGATGCAAAGAAAATAGGAGACCACCGGTGCGCCGCAGATCCAGTTTGCTTGTTTCGATTTGGTTGGCTGTGATGAGCGCCCTGAGTGCGCTGGGCGCTCAGGCGGCGGTCGAGCCCTCGATGCTTCAGGCACTGCAGTGGCGCCTCGTCGGTCCTTTCCGCGGAGGCCGGGTGCTCGCCGTGACGGGGATTGCCGGGGACAGCCGCCGCTTCTATTTCGGCGCCGTCGACGGCGGAGTCTGGTCAACCGAAAATGCCGGCCGGACCTGGCAGCCGATTTTCGACAACGAGGCGGCAGCTTCGATTGGTGCGCTGGCGGTGGCGCCGTCCGCGCCGGCCACTCTCTACGTAGGTACCGGCGAAGCGGACATGCGCTCCGACATCGCGCACGGCGCGGGCATGTACAAAACCGTCGATGCCGGTAGACATTGGACTTTCCTTGGACTCTCCGACACCCGGCAGATCGGCCGCATTCTGGTCGATCCGCGCGATCCGGAGGTGCTATTCGTCGCGGCTCTCGGACATGCATATGGCCCGAATGCCGAGCGGGGAGTGTTCCGTTCGAAGGATGGCGGCGCGCACTGGAGCAAGGTCCTATTCGAGAATCCGGACACCGGCGCCATCGACCTTGCCTTCAAACCCGGCGCACCGGATACCATCTATGCAGCGTTGTGGCAAACGAGGCGTCCACCCTGGAGCGTCTATCCACCGTCGAGCGGACCTGGGAGCGGCCTTTACGTCTCCCATGATGGCGGCGATCATTGGAACCCCGTCATTGGCAACGGCTTTCCGGCGCACCCGGGACGGATCGGACTCGCCGCGGCGCCGAGCCAGCCGGAACGGCTGTATGCGCTCGTCGATGCTACCGGAGGGGAGGGTGGTCTGTATCGATCGGACGATGGCGGCGTGCACTGGAATCATGTGTCCGCCGATTCGCGCATCTTCAATCGTGGCTGGTACTTCAGCGGGCTGGCGGTGGATCCGAAGAACGCCGAGCGCCTCTACGTCATGGACACGATCGTGCTGCGCTCCGAGGACGGCGGCAAGAGTTTCATCGCGCTGAAGGGCGATCCCACCGGCGATGATTTCCACGCCATGTGGATCGACCCCACCGACTCCGAACGCCAGATTCTCGGCGTCGACCAGGGCGCCCTGGTCACGCTCGACGGCGGCGCGACCTGGAGCAGCTGGTTCAACCAGCCGACCGCACAGATTTATCATGTCAGCACCGACAATCGCTTTCCGTACTGGCTCTACGGCGCCCAGCAGGACTCCGGCGCGGTGGCGCTGCCGAGTCGGACCGACAGCGTCGACGGCATCACCATGCAGCAGTTTCGTGAGGTCAGCGCCGGAGGCGAGAGCGGCATGATCGCGCCGGACCCGGACCATCCGAACCTGGTCTACGGTGAGAAGGTCGACAAGCTCGACACCCGCACCGGCCAGACCCGCAATGTCGATCCCACGCTCGCTTATCCTGAGATCCATCATCGCGGCGCCTGGACACTGCCCCTCGCGTTCTCCCGCCGCGGCAAGAGAGCACTGTACTTCGCCGACCAGCGCCTCTATAGGACGATGGACGGCGGCGATCACTGGACGCCGATCAGCCCGGATCTGACCCGTCCGGATGCGGGAATTCCTTCGAACCTCGACGCCCCGACTGCAGCCGACGATGATCACGTCGACAAGCGCCGCGGAGTGATCTATACCATCGCGCCCTCGACGCTCTCCGACGCGGCGCTCTGGGTCGGGACCGATGATGGGCTCGTCTGGCGCTCCGACGATGCGGGTGGCCACTGGCGCGAAGTCACGCCGCGGGCGCTCACCCCCTGGTCGAAAGTGGCGGGTATCGAGCTCTCGCATTTCGACCCCGCCGTCGCCTATCTGGCGATCGACCGTCACCGCCTGGACGACGATGAGCCCTACCTCTATCGGACGCAGGACGGCGGCAAGGAGTGGCAGCGAATCGATGCGGGCATTCCGCGCGACAGCTTCGTCAACGTCATACGTGAGGACCCGGCGGCGAAGGGTCTGCTCTACGCCGGCACCGAGCGCGGCATGTTCATGTCGCTGGACGACGGAGCGCATTGGCAGCCGCTGCAACAAAATCTACCGATGACATCGGTGCGCGACATCGATGTGCACGGCGATGACCTGGTCATTGCCACGCATGGTCGTGGCTTCTGGATCATGGACGACGTATCGGCGCTGCGGCAGATGGGCGCGCTGCACCCGGATGAGGCCATCCTGTTCAAGCCGGCGACCGCCATCCGTGTGCGCCCGTCCAATTTCACCGGCACGCCCATGCCCAAGGATGAACCCTTGGCGGCCAATCCTCCCGACGGTGCGATGATCGACTATGCGCTGCCGGCAGCCGCTGCGGGTCCTGTGACGCTGACCATCCTCGATGCACAGGAGAATTCCGTGCGCCGCTTCAGCAGCACGGACCCTACAGAGTCGCCCGACCCGTCCAAGTTAAAGTTCGCAGCCGAATGGGTGCCACCACCGGCGGTGCTCCCCACCACGACGGGGATGCATCGTTTCGTCTGGGATTTGCGTTACTCGAGCCCGGAGCCGGCCACGGCAGAGCAGCCCTCGCCGCAGGGTGCCTGGGCACCGCCCGGACGATACGAGATCGAGCTGAGCGTCGCCGGAAAAACGTTCCGCCAATCGCTCGAGGTCAAGGAAGATCCGCGCGTGACCATATCGCAGGCGGCATTGCTGCGGGAATTTACGCTGACGCAGCGGATTGAGTCGGCCTCGGCGCGCGCATCGACCGCGTTAGAGCAGGCGAAGCGGCTGCTTGACGCTCTCGAGTCGCGGCTGGCTCAGTCCACAACACCGCACGAGGAGATGGTGCGCCTCCGGGCGAAGGCTTGGAGCGTTTCGGGCGTTCCGGCGCACTCCGCATCGCGCAATTCCCCACCCCTGCGCACCGACAGCTTGCGAGCCCTCGCGGCCGATTTCGACCAGCTCGAAGGCGCCGCCGACGGCGCCGATGCCGACCCGGGGCCGGATGTGCGGGCTTCTTTTGCGACACTCTCCCGCATGCTGACTGCCACACTCGTAGACTGGCAGACACTCGTGAAACACGACCTGGTGGAACTCAATGCCCGGCTAAAAGCAGCGGGTGAGCCGCTCATCACGACGTGATGCGTAAGTATGACGTTGTGGTTGTCGGCCTGGGCGCAATGGGCAGCGCTGCGTTATATGCGCTCGCGCAGCGAGGTCGCAAAGTCATCGGGATCGACCGATTTGAACCGGGACATCACCTTGGCTCTTCGTTTGGCGAGAGCCGGATAATACGCATGGCTTACTACGAAGACCCGGTCTATGTGCCTCTGTTGCGATTGGCTTACGAGGCCTGGGGGCGGCTGGAGAGCCGCACCGGGGCGAATATTATGACCGTCACCGGAATACTCGAGGCCGGGATCAAAGGCTCAGCGTTGGTCGAGGGATCACTGCGCTCCGCTCTGGAGCACAATATCCCTCATGAGGTGCTTCTCCCTGGGCAGGTGAACAAGCGCTTCCCCGCATTTTCGCTCCCGCCCGATTGGCATTGCGTCTTCCAGCCGGACGCCGGCATTTTGCAGCCCGAGAAGGCCATCAATTTGTTCGTAAAGTCAGCGAACGAACTCGGTGCGACCGTCGCATCGGGGACGCGAGTGGCGGGCGTGCTGCCAGTGGGTGAGCACGTTGAAGTTCACCTCGATTCCGGCGAGACAATTGAAGCGGGTTCCGCCGTGCTTGCGGTCGGTCCGTGGATTCAGGACCTGGTTCCTGAGCTTGGAAGCAAAATGAGGCTGACCCGTCAGCCATTGATGTGGTTCGAACCCCAAGACAAGCAATTGGTGCGGCCGCCGACCATGCCCGTGTTCTTTTTCCACACTCCAGACGATCTCATCTATGGCTTTCCTGACTTTCGAGGCAGCGGCGTCAAGGTTGGATCGCACTTATCTTGCGGTGAACTGACGACTGCCGATGCGACTCGGGCGGACGTATCGGATGAAGAGAAGGCGCACCTCACGCGCATGATGGCTCGGTTCATCCCGGCTGCTGCAGGCCGTGTCCTGCAGACCCATGTGTGCATCTACACCCGCAGTACCGACGAGCATTTTGTATTGGGTTTACACCCAGGCGCTTCCCAGATCGTTCTTGCCTCGCCGTGCTCGGGACATGGTTTCAAATTTGCGAGTATTTTCGGAGAGATTCTCGCGGACCTCGCGCTGACGCGAGCGACCGACAAGCCCATCGATTTCTTTCGACCAAACCGCCTCATCGGATGAGACTGTGGTCGGGAGCGATTTCCGCGTACACCGCTGCGGCTGCTCATCGAGCGATTAAAGCTGTGTCCCAGTGAACGTGCATCGGGCGCACAAATGACGCTACCGTCTACTCCGCGCCCGGGTGCGGCGGGTTGAAGTGCTTTACTTCTTCGCGCCGTTCCACTCGAGATAGGACTTCCATTCTGATGGTCCGGGCATGCGCATTTGAAACTTACCCGACATCACCGCATCTTTCAGCTCGTATACCAAGCGAAACTGAGGGCGGGTCGGGGATGCGTCGGAAATGAAGATCGCCGTGGTGGAATCCGGCGTTGAAACGTCGTAGTGAATTACGTGACCTTCGTTGTCAAAATAAATCGCCTTTAGCGGTTGGTCCTGCGCCTCTTGGTAGATGTAAAGTACATCGCTGTGCTCGCAGTCGAAATTCGCCGGTCCCTTGCAAGCGGCATAGGCCTCGCTGCTGCGAACCAGCACGTGATGCTTAAGCTCCGGCTTGAACGTATAGGTGCCGATGCCCTGAGCTCCGGCTGACCCTGCCTGCGCATGCGCCTCCCAGGTGCCTTCCAGAAAGCTCAATGCCTTCCAGGGATCAGCCGCGCCGGCAAAGGCCTGATCATGCGGCATTGGAGCCAAAGCAAACAGGGCCGCAACCGCAATACAGGTACTCACTTTTTTACCAAAATGGGCCATCAATTTCTCCTGTGGCAATTGGCACGGGCGAACGAAGCCTGCGCGCTGTAGCAGCCGCTCGCGCGCAGTTATAATTATCCGTCGTCATTTCCTATCAGTCGGCATTTCGAAAGGACTACCATCCATGACCGTGGAACTTAAATGGCTGATCTACACCGCTTTGCTGGCCGGGTCGCTGTGGATTCCTTTCATAGCAGGCGTCAACATTACAGACTTTCCGGGAAAGGCACAGCTATTTGCTCGGCCGCCGGATCCAGGCGAGATGAAGCCTTGGGTGCATCGCAGTTTTCGTGCGCATCAGAATTTGCTGGAGCAATTCGTTCCTTTTGCAATCATTGTGCTCATTGGTGCTGTCACTCACGTATCGACGCCGGTGACGGTCGCGTGCTCGGTCACGTTCTTTTGGCTTCGAGTGGCTCACGCTATTGGAATGATTTCCGGGCTGGCACGCTTTCCGCTTCGCCCGATGATTTATCTCGCCGGTTGGATCCTCATGCTCGCCTTTGCGTGGCAAGTCATGCTCAAGGCTGCCTAAGAGTGATGGAATCTTAAATGTCCAAGGGTCGGGACAGCGGCATGCCCGGGATGGAGCAATGGCAATCCTATTTCAACGCTGCCGCTGTATTGGATTGTATGGGTTGTCGCGACTTGAGCGGGGACGCCGTCGAGTTCGGTTGCGGCTACGGTACATTTACCGTGCCGCTCGCCCAAAGAACCGTGGGCCAGGTCTATGCGCTCGACATTGATCCGCTCATGATCGCCGCAACCACCGGGCGTATTCTGAAAGCGGGTTTAAAGAACATCGTCGTTGAACAGCGGGATTTCGTCGCGGAGGGTTGCGGCCGAGAATCCGGGACGGCAGGTGTAGCCCTGCTATTTAATATTCTGCATATTGAGGCCCCGGTGAATCTCTTGAAGGAGGCTCGCCGAGTCCTTCGTCCCGGAGGAATTGTTGGAGTGATCCACTGGATCTACGATGCCCGCACACCGCGAGGTCCGCCCCTCGATATCCGGCCGCAACCTGCGCAATGTCGAGCGTGGGGTGAGCAAGCCGGATTGCGCTGGGTTCGGGACCCAGCCCTGCCCGCATCACCGTGGCATTGGGGCATGGTGTTTGAAAGGTAGGGTTCAGGAAGAGCGCGGCACCGCGCAGCCCTTTCTTGTCGCCACAATCCGCCCGAATTCCTCCACTGAGCCGCCCGATTGAGCCCCCACACTCGGTGTCGGGCAATCGGGAGAGTACGGTATGGGTGCTGGAGATCTGCAGATCTGGCTGAATCATTTCGAATATCACGCCTCGCATCCGCGCTGTGCTCCGCATGATGTTTCGGATGTTCTGAAGGCCGATGAGCGCCAGCTCATTGCAGGCTCCATGGCCACCTTCCAGCTCGGCGAGCAGTCTGAAGGCCACACATTTCTGCGGGCGGCGGAGTGCTTCGCCCGCGAGCGGGGGATACCCCATTTGACTCGTATCATTGATCTGCTCATCCGAGAGGAACAGCGACATGCAGCGCTGTTGCAGGCATTCATGCAGGATCACCGGATTCCGCCGAAGAGCACCGACTGGACCGATCGGATTTTTCGTCTCACCCGGCGACTCGCCGGACTGCAGTTCTATTTATCCGTTCTCATCTGCGCCGAGCTGATTGGAAATGTATATTATCGCGCGCTCGCTTCGGTCACGGACTGCGAGCGCTTGCAGGTGCTCTGCAGAACCGTCGTTTCCGACGAACTCGCCCATATTGGTTTCGAGTCGCAGCTGTTGCTGAGGCTGCGAGCCGGGCGAGCCGCGCGGTGGCGGGCTGCGGCGCGTCGCGCACACCGGCTCTTTTTTGCGGGTGTCGCGGCGGTGGTGTGGTTGACGCACCGCGCCGTCTTGCGCACCGCCGGGCACAGCCGCCGAAGTTTCCTGCGTTCTTGCAGGACGCAGTACGAATTCTACTTGGAACCAACCCGTCTGCTCGCAAGCTCGCAAGAGCTCGCGAGCAGCTGAGGTTTCGCCATTAGCGTTCGGCGGCCTTCTGTTCAAATCGGTGATTTGTCATTCACTGTGTGGAAAGGTGTAAAAGCGTTGCTGCAATCGACGGCATTCTCACTGGTCGCCGTGCCGGCGGGAGCACCCGTCAATGTAACGTCGAGGCCGGTGGTCGGTATTGCGAAGCTGGTTGATTGAGGGCCGATGACGAAACTGGCAAAGTTGGGTGAGCCGGTGAAGGGAGCCTTGCTGGAGTTGCCCCAGGCCGGCGCGACATCGAAAAACACATTGTCCAACCGGACGTCGGTCAACAGGTTGGTCTCGCTCACGCCATTCATCACATTGTTCCAGTTTGTCGAACTCGGATACTTCGCACCGGGAAGATTGACGGCGTGAATCCCGAAGTAGCGGATGTCGTGCAAGTTCGGCTGAAACTCAGTGGTCGAGCTCGGCGCGCTGTTGAACGGATCGATGACGATGGGCTGCTTTTCGCGCTGGATACAGACTCTCGCATAGGTCGCGGATACTTCACCGCCCGCACCCTGCGAGGTCTTGATTCGCAGACCCACGCCATTGGAGCTGTCCTCACCGTCGATGGAAAGATCCCACACGAGCAGACCGGTCACGCCGCCCTGCGTTCCGCTGCCGACCGACATCCCGTGGCCATAGTAGAAGTGATTGTGCGCCACCAGCGTGTTCGAACTCGAACAGAATCCGTTGGCCGTCGTGATGCAGTTACTGCTGTTGGATGCCGTAACCGCAATGTTGTCATCGCCGTCGTTGATGTAGGAGTACGCGATCAGCACATTCCGGCTGCCGCCCGGATCGATGCCGTCGGTATTCTTGGCGAAGTCCGGCGTGTAGCAGGTGCCCGGTTTGGTCGCGGCGACGGTGGTGCTCGGCAGAGTGGTGCAGGCGTAATTCGCGACCGAGTACGCAAGCGACGGTGTCAACACCTGAACACCCCATGCAACGAATCCGTCGTAGGAATCGATCTTGACGTGAAAATGGGGGGAATTGAGCAGCGCGATCTTGAACAAGGTAAAGTCGCTGCCGCCCTGGGTGAGGTCGAGCAAAATCGGGCAGTTCTGGGAGAAGCCCGACACTTTGTTCAGCAACGCCACATCCCACCAGGTCATGACGCCGGCTTTGGGTCCACCGGTTAGCGCGCTGCCGCCGCGGCCGTCGATGGTTCCCAGTCCGATCACCGCGCTGCCGCCGGCGCCGGCCGCCACGGTGATCAATGACCTGCAGGCCTTGCCCGTCGTGGTCGATGAGGCGTTACCGCATTCATCGCCGGGCACCAGTCCTGCGACTGTGTAATCTGCAGGATTTCGAGACGCATAGAGCGTCACCCCCGAATCTACCCATAATGTCACGCCACTGGGCAACATCAGCGGACCTGTTAAAAAGGCGTCGTACAAGCGGGTGGCCGCGAGCTTGACGGCCCCTCCCTTGTGACACGCGTTCAGTGCCGCCTGGATCCGCACTGTGTCGGGATTGGAACTCAGCCGGATTTGCCGTGACCGCGGCGATGGAGTCGATGTCCGGATCAGTGGTAGTCGGTGAAGCAAAAGCCCCAGAGGTCAGATCAGCCCGCAGCGTGGCGCAGATGAAGGCGTGGATCGGCATGCGCGATTCCAGCGGCAAGCGGCCGGCCACTGCCGCAAGCAAGCCGCGCATCTCTTGGCCGGCAGGAGCGTCGAAAATCCTGTCATTCCTGCCGTCCGAGTCGCCGGCCAGGGCAATGTTTGTCATGCAACTTGCGACCAACAGCATGAACGCAGCGGTCACGATCGACTTGTATGAGTAGAGCACGGTGTTTCCCTCCTCGTTACAGACTGAAGTACATGAATCCTGGACGCGCGGGCGTGCAGATTCGCTTTCTGATACCGGTAGCAATCCGGAGACTAAGAATACGGGCTCGAGACTCCGCAAATGTGACGCTGGGGAGCCGTTCGAATCTTGACACGCCATCATTCTCTCCGCTGCAAATGGCATATGCATATCCCGGCGTTACGCGTGTCCGCCGATTCATTGAGCGGTGCGGATTGTTATGACACCGGTGTCATCAACGCTAGCAGAATCGGTCCGATGCGGCAAGAGCCGCCTGCTCTAAGCTCGAGCAGCTCCGCGCCGGGCCGCTTCGATCGCGGCAATGTCGATCTTTCTCATTTTCATCATCGCCTCAAACGCGCGTTTGGCGGCTGCCCGGTCCGGGTCGGTCGTTGCATCGAGGAGTACCCGTGGAGTGATCTGCCAAGATAAGCCCCATTTATCTTTGCACCAGCCGCACGCGCTCTCGCTGCCGCCATTGTTGATAATCGCGTTCCAGTAGCGGTCCGTCTCTGCCTGGGTGTCGGTGACGATCTGAAAGGAAAAAGCCTCAGAGTGCCTGAACGCCGGCCCACCATTGAGGCCGAGGCAGGACACGCCGACTACCGTAAACTCGACCGTCAGCACCTGTCCCTGTTTGCCATCCGGGTAGTCCCCCGGGGCCTGGTGAACCGCCGTCACGGCGCTGTTTGGAAAGGTCTGAGCGTAGAACTTCGCGGCGTCCTCCGCTGTGCCATCATACCAAAGACAAATTACATTCTTGGCCATTGTCCGCCTCCGTTGTGGGTCTGAGAGCGACCCGTCTAGGCTACAACGAAACAGCGGCCGCGGATTCGACGGTCGACATAGGTCATGGACTACAGCAGAGTCCGGTATGCGAGGATCCTATGCAGATTTCAGGCATCCCATTCGGGATCACAGAATGGTCGGCGATCGAGAAGTCCGAGCACAAAGGAGAACGCGGCATCGCCTATTGGCGTACGCGCATGTTCGGACCAATCCGCGTCCGCATGGTCGAATATTCACCGGGATATCTAGCCGATCATTGGTGTTCCAAGGGTCATATTCTCTTATGCATTGAAGGCATGCTTGGTACAGAACTGGAGGATGGCCGCACTTTCACCCTCGAACCCGGCATGAGCTATCAAGTGGCGGATGGTGCCGAACCGCATCGCTCTTTCACTGAAGTGGGCGCCAAACTTTTCATCGTTGATTGAGATGCCGTGAGGAGGGCGACCTATGCCGGCACAAGTATTTTATCGCAGCGTCAAGGTGGATGGTCTCTCGATCTTCTACCGAGAGGCCGGGTCGACCGATACGCCCGCGATTCTCTTGCTACATGGCCTGCCGTCCTCCTCGCGCATGTATGAGCCGCTGCTTTCACGGCTTGCCGATCGCTACCATTTGATTGCGCCCGACTATCCGGGTTTTGGCCACAGCGATTGGCCGGATGCGGCCGAGTTTGCCTATACGTTCGATCGCGTTGCCGAAATCATAAATCACTTTACCGAAGTAATCGCGTTGCCTCGCCACACGCTCTATATGCAAGACTACGGCGGCCCGATCGGCTTTCGCATGGTCTTAACTCATCCCGAGCGGGTCAATTCCCTAATCGTGCAAAATGCTGTCGCGCACGACGAGGGTCTCGGCCCCCTCTGGAAGGGGCGGCGGGCATTTTGGGCCGACCGCGCGGCCAATGAAAAGACCCTGCGCACAAACCTGCTGTCGCTGGCTACGACTCGAAACCGGCATCTGGGCGGGGACCCGAACGTCGAGCGTTATGATCCGGATCTGTGGACCGACGAATTTGCATTTCTGAGCCAACCGGGTCAGGCAGAAATTCAAACCGATCTTTTTTACGACTACCGCACCAACGTCGATTCGTATCCCAAGTGGCAGGCATGGTTACGCGAGAATCAACCCCGGCTCCTGGTGATTTGGGGAAAATACGACACCTCTTTCACACTTTCGGAACCCGAAGCCTATCGTCGCGACGTACCGAGCGCCCGGGTTCATGTTCTCCACGCGGGCCATTTTGCGTTGGATACGGCAGCCGATGAGATCGCCGCGTTGCTGAGAGGCTTTATCGAAGCATCGCCTTAGCGCAGGGACGCGCACCGGGGCTGCGTTGTTGGACCAGGCGGACGGCAATCTTTGGGGAATGTGTCATCATCCGCGCGTCAATTTAATGCACACGGAGTCGGCATGAGAATTCACAAGCTTCGGTTTTTGCCCAAATGAAAGGTTGTGTCCTTGCGGTGTCGTTGATCTTTGCCGCGGGTCTCGCATGGGGCCAGGAAATGGCGGTAACGTTTGATGATTTGCCCGCGCACGGCGCCTTGCCGGCGGGAATGACGCGCTTGCAGATAGCGCAATCGATATTGGCGACGCTGAAGCGGCAGAAAATGCCGCCGGTGTACGGGTTCGTCAACGGTCAGCGGCTCGGGGACGATCCATCGACGCTCGCAGCGTTGAAGGCGTGGCGAGCGGCGGGGCAGCCGTTGGGGAATCATACTTGGGCGCACCTGGATTTAAACAAGGAGACGGCCGAGCAATTCGAGGCGGAGGTGGTGAAAAACGAGCCATTGCTTGAAAGCCTGATGGGCAGGGCGGACTGGCGTTGGCTGCGATATCCGTACCTGCACGAGGGAGACACGGTTGAAAAGCGCAGGGCAGTCCGGGCTTGGCTGTCCGCGCAGGGGTACAAGATCGCGCAAGTGAGCATGGATTTTGAGGACTATCTTTGGAATGAGCCTTATGCGCGCTGCATTGCAACGCACGATGACGCCTCCATCGCGAAGTTGCACGACAGCTATTTGGCCGTGGCGGAGCAGTACTACGGTGTTTTTCGAGAACTCTCGCAGCTGCTCTATGGGCGGGACGTCAAATATGTGCTGCTGATGCATGTCGGAGCGTTTGATGCGCGGATGTTGCCGGAGCTGCTGGCACTGTATCGCGCCAAAGGGATGCGTTTCATCAGCCTGGCGGATGCGATGTCGGATCCCGCGTATCGCGACGATCCGGATATCGGCGAGCCGGCTGGCGGAGCCTTTCTTGAATTGATGATGCGCAAGAAGCAGATCAAATTTCCGGCGAACTCGAAGCCGTACAAGGAACTCGACGCGACGTGCCGATAGATATCGCGGCGATCATCATACTTCTGCGTTGGGCTGCGGGCCGCTCCTCACTGCCTGATAAAACGCGTACAAGCCGAGGCCCAGCAGCAGGCCGGCGCCGATCCAGCGCATCCATTTCACAAGACGGTCGACATCAGGATCGTCGGTGGCCATTGAAGAAACCTACTGACGCGATCCGAGCCGATGTGGGATGGGCGATGCCGGCAGTATATGCACGAATTTCGGCGAACATCCGTGAACCGGAGCAGTGTTTTTAGGGCGTCGCCCGACCATGCCATGATGACAGGCAGCCCCTATCCTTGAGGACGAGCATGTCGATCAATCGATCTATCTGGTGCTTGGGTATTGGTGCCGTTGCGGCGGTTCTGACGGCGTGCGGCCACCATGACAAATCGATCACCGTCGACCGCGAAGTATTCATTCCCGGCGTCAAGCCCCGGGTGGACGCGATTGCTCGAACCAGCGATGGCGGCTTTGTCGTCACGGGAACCGGCGTGACTGCGTGGGTGGTTGCCACGGACAGTCACGGGGCGCTTCTTTGGCGGTTTATCGATCCGATAGACAGCCGAATCAATACCGGCAGCGAGTCGGTTCCTCAGTCCGAATTTCACGGAGCGGTTCCGCTGGCCAATGGCGGCGCGCTGCTGTGCGGCGGCCAATTCAAAGACGGCCAAACGGAAAGCCTGCTGGTGATTCTCGATCACAAGGGCAGGCTGGTTGAAAGGCGCGTCGAAGTGCCGAGCGATGACCCTCATTTTGTGCATTCAAATTTTTATCAGTGTTTCCCCTGGCATGACGGAATCCTGTTGCTGGGGAATGCAAACGATGGCACGCATGGTTACGTATGGCTGGTGCAACTCGACGGCAGCGGCGTCAAGATAGGGCAGGCCTTGGTGGAGAATGTGCCCGCCATGAGGGCGGGGTCCGTCGCCGGCCGCGGTTTTGTTTTCACCGCCTGGGCATCCAATGACAGCTTTAGGATTATTCGCGCCAATGAAAAGGGCGAGACCATTGCAAAGAGAGTGATCGCGGGTGAATTCATTGTGCAGTTGCGCTCGTTGGTGGAGTCCCGCCAAACATCCGTCATCATTTACCGTAACGGCAGAGCAACGCTTTATACGCTCGATGAGCAGCTGCAGGACGCTCGCCCGCCAAGGCAGATCCCGAACTTTGACGCGTTGGCAGGTTGCGGATATGTACTTGCCGATGACTCGCTCGCCTTGTTCGGCAGAAGGCCCAATGCCGCGGCCGCATGGATCAGCGCTCAAGACAATTCCTACATCGTGCGTCCTTTCGACTCGAAATATGTCTCCTTCACGGTAAGCGATGCGGTGCCCATCGCGGCCGATCAGTTTGTAACGGCGCGCGGCAGCGTCAACCCCGATCCGAAGGAACAGGGTCTGGTGATGTCGTGGGTGACGATCAAAGAAAACAAATGACCGCCCGCGCTTGCAGCGCGGGCGTCGTTCAATCCGGCGCTGCGCGAATTACTGCGTGGCGGCGCGCTCACTGCCGGCGGCGCGAGCCCGTTGCCCGTTACCCCTGATTTCCAGGCCCGCGCCCGCGATCTGCCGCGTGGTGGCATTTACGCGGTTGAACGCATTGATCAGGGCGATCTGCAGCACCAGTGCGCCGAGCGCCCGTTCGCCATAGTGGCGCGCAGCTTCGTCCCAAACAGCATCGGGAACCGCGTCCGTTTGATCGCTGAGGCGGGTGGCAACTTCCGTGAGCGCCAGAGCGGCGCGTTCGGGATCGGTGAAATAGGCACTCTCCCGCCATGCAGCCACCGCGAAGATTCGCTCGTCCTTCTCTCCTGACTGCTTGAGCTCGCGGGCATGCATGTCCACGCAGACACTGCAGCCGTTGATCTGGCTCGCCCGCAGGTGAACGAGCTTGCGCGTAATGTCGGGCAATCCATCGTCCGCTGTCGCCTTGTCCAAGGCGAGCAAGGCCTTGAGTGCGTCGGGAAAGACCATGAGCGGGTTTTTCATTCGTGCTTGCATACAATGCCTCCAGGTGCAAATCGTTGTTGCACCGAACGTGGTGCCGCTGCAGTTTGGGCGCCGTCGATATCGCGATAAAGGGCCGAATCGTTCGATCTGCCCCAACCCCTGGTGTGGAAACACGCGCGCTGGAAAGCGCGGCGACGAATACGTGGTTACTGGGCTGTTATTTTCAGCGTGCCGGATTGATTCTGTGCCGAGGCGCCGCTGAGCGAAATTATGCCGCTCGAAGTCATTGTGTAGTTCGTCACGTCGGTTTCAATGAGCGTGTTTTGCGTGTCGTAGATTTTGGTGGTGACGACAACGCCGATGGGACTACCGGGATCCACCGGCGTCAGTGTCGAGTAACTCACCTGCGCCGTGCCGAGCGACACGCTCATGGTGCCGTCGGTGTAGCGGCTCAGCGTGCCCAAAGTTCCTGATGATCCACCCAAGATCATGGTTGGGAATGAAATGGGCGCCTGCGCGACGTCGTACTCGCCGGTGGAAACCTCGCCAAGAAACGCGCTGTCACCGCCGGCATAGTAGTCCGTGACGCTGCTCGAGTATGGGGCTGACCGGCCGGCTGCGGTTATCGATCCATCGACGGTAGTGCTTTGCGACAAGGCTGCGGTGCCGTTGAAGCTGGCATTCATCGCCGGCGCCCGGGTGAAGGTACCGGAGCCCGTGAACGAGGTGGAAGTGCCGTTGACGGTCGCGGTTCCGCTCAAGGCGACGTCTGCGCTCAAGCCGTCGGTCACCATTTTGGCCATGCCAGCCTGTAAATCATAATCGGTGGTCGGCGGCTGCATCGGGGCAGCGCCGTAACCGCCGCCGCAAGCAGAGATGAGGATGACGAAACAGACGGCTAAGCAGGTTCTTGGTGCTCCTTGCATGGCCCGACTCCGATGGTTGACCGCAACGACTGCTCGATCGAAGGCCGAAACGTTATTGTAGTGCGAGGGACAGGTGGTGACAAAGGATCCTTAGCGCTGGGCCAACCAAGCCCGTTCCTCCGCCAGCAGGCCTTTCAGTTCCGTAGTTTGCGCATCGTTCAGGCCTGCGCGCTGACATTCCGCATAGAAATTCTGCATCTCCTCGAGGCTGCCGCCCCATCTCGTCTGCAGAGTGTTCATGTACCACCGGCAAGTTCAGTTTGTTTTTTGGTGCATCAGCCGAGCGATCGGCCCAGGAATCTGAAAGTCCGATCCCAGGCCTGTTGGGACCAGACGGCATCGTACTGAGTTTGGGGAATTCGGCCCGGTCCGGCCGCCGTCTCATTGGCGAAGGCGTGGCGCGCCAGATAGCGATGGAACTCAAAACCAACATTCGCAGCGCGAAGCTTCTGTTCAAGCGGATCAATGGAATCTACTTTAAAGAACTCGTCCTGAGTGGCCCAGTGTGCCTGCAGCGGGGCCTTGATTTTTGTCGCGTCGATATACTCCAACGGTGGGTAGCCGTACCAGACCACGGCGGCATCAATTTCCGGTGCCATGCACGCGGACAGCAGCGTCAAGGCGCCGCCCATGCAAAAGCCCATCACGGCGACCTTGCCGCCGCTCTTCTTCAGGAATTGCACCGCACCGCGGATATCTTGTGAGGCTGCATCGGCAAAATTTAAGCCGGTCATCAGGTGGTGGGCCTCTTCTGCCTCGACCGTGGACTTGCCGCGGTACAGATCCGGCACGAGCGCACGATAGCCGACGGCGGCCAATCGTTGCGCCACGCCGCGGATTTGATCATTTACTCCCCACCATTCCTGGATGAGCACTATCCCAGGCGCGTCTGCCGCACCCGCGGGTTCGGCGAGATGACCGTCTATTTTTTTTCCATCAGGGCGAAGATAAGCGATTGTCGTTGCCATGGCCGATTCCTCGAATTGTGCAATCGTCGAGGCATAAGCCTAACCCGCGCCCGGTAGGCTAGACAACGAGTTGCGCGGCTTCGATCAAGCCGGAATCGTCAGGCGCGGTCGAATTGATGCGTGGACTGACGGGGTGGGCGTCCATGCCGCGCTGGCTATAGGGGCGCAAGGTTGCCTTTGCCGCCACGGGAGTGCCTCGCAGCCATGTTTCATAGTCCTTGCGTCGCAAGATGCCGGGCATGCAGCCGTCGGTGTTCGCGACGCGCACCATGAGCTCGTTCGGCGGCACGCTAATGATCGAGCAGCTTTCAATCACATCGTCGTCCTCACTCACGGATCGATCCCAAATGGCCGCGACGCCAAACACCGAGCGGCTGGCCAAGCGGATGAAATAAGGTTGTCGGTAGCGCCGATTGGTCAGCTGCCAGACGTAGAACCCGGACATGGGCAAAATGCAGCGTTGGCTTTCCAGCCAGGGAGTGCGAAATACCGTCGATTCCAAGATCGCATCTGCATGGACCATCGTGGGTGATTCAACGTCGCGACCTTCTGCGAATGACGGTATCAATCCCCAACGCATCATGACGGCTTCGGAGTGTCCGTCGTGCCAGCGTATTGCCGGCACGTATTGCCTGCCGGCCACATTGTACTTGGCGGCAAAGCTCCACCAAGCCCGCGACGGCATGAATTCACGCTCCACGGTCGGCTGGTTTGGGAGAGCGTAGCGCTGACACATGACCAGAGAGTACGGCAGCGACCCGCCTTAAAAGTGTGATGCGCTTTCGGTTTGAAGTAGACGCAGTGCGGAAGTTTGACCGCTTGCTTATTTCACCCGACCTTGTTCTCGCCCGGGGCTGGCTTGGACGTTTCAGGAGCCGGCTGAGACGACACGCTGGAAGGCGGCCGATCCGCGCCCCCTGCCTTGGGGCTGATTCGGCCGAGGACATCGAACCAGAATGGGGCGCCCAGGCTGACCGCTAGAATGGTGATCAAGAGCCCGACCAGTGTGCGGAACGGGTCTTGAGCGAGTTCCGAGCGCAGCGCCTTGCCGCTCAGGGAGTCGCTTGTAATGATGGTGTCGAGATCCTTGAGGTTGCTCATCGCTCGGGCGCGATCGGCGGGGTCCACTGATTGGCTCGACTGAATTTTCGCGAGCTCGAGGCGCGACTCCGGGTGCGCGGTCAATTGGTGCAGCAAGTCGAGCGAATTCGCATTGACATAGACGGTGAAGACGATCGCGAGCACGAAGGCAATGAATTGAGTCCAGTGTCGGTACCAACGACCGATCTTTTCCATGGTGGCGTCAAAATGTTGGGCGAGCTCGTCGTGCAACGTCGTACCCCTGGACAGACTGCGATCGGCCAGCCCCGTCAGCACGTCTTTGAGATGCGAATCGATCGGAGCGTTGGCAATCATCGTCTTCGCCTGGCCAATGTTGCGCGCGACGTCCAAGCCGGCCGTTACGAGCGTCGCCGTGGCAAACGTCAGGGCATCGAGCGAGTTGGGGGAAGGATCGCCGTCAGTCGCCGATTTAATGATTCCGCTATCCCAAAACCGCTTGGTCTCATCGGTCAGGCCCTTTACATTGGGATCCTGCAGGATGCTGCGTATCCCGGACTTCAGTCCGATGCTCCGGAGGCCCACCAATCGGGTGATGATTTCGGTGAGCGCACTCACGGTGAGCGCCAGAACGATATAAACGGTGACTAAGCCGATGAAGACATCGAGCGAGGGTAGGTTCATTGCACGAACAATACTACGCCGTTCGAGGGCGGCTGCTAGGCCTGCAAGGGGCCCGGGACGACCATGCCTTTTTGCGGCGGAACAACCGGACCCGGATTGTTGCGATACCGTTCCGCTTCTTCTATGCGCCGCGCTTCCAAAAGCGCCTCGCGCGCGATTGCATCGATGTCGTCTTCAATGCTGATGAGCCCGCTGGATTCGGGTTGGGTGGGCAAGTTCATTTCGAAATTACCTGCCTGATCTGCTGCTCCGCCGCGAGCCAGTCGTCAAGCGCATGCTTACCCAGAAATCCGCGCTTCTGAGCAAGGTAGTAAGCCGCCTCGGCAATCATTCGATGCCATTCCGGTTCTTGCGGGGGGTCAAATGCTCGGGGTTGCATTCCAATTGAGGGCGAAGTCATGGCAGTCAGTCTAGTGCGAGCAGAGGCGCTGCCTTGTCAGGTATTTGCGCCAGTGCATGTCGGATAGTGGAGGAACGTGCCCGCGCGCCGCATGCGCGGAGCGAAAGAAATTGGGAAGAATGCCGAAACGGCCCGCAACCTCCGCTTGAAAAAAAAAGGGTACGTGAATTGTCTGCCATGCGCCGCGTCCAGTGTGGATTTCGTACCGGATTCGAGGCTAACAGGGATATCGATTGGGTACCGATTTTTCGCCCGTCCCGCGACGCGCCAGATTTCCTGAAAATTCGCCAATTTTGGGTGCCGGCAGCCCGTAAGGGCGATTTGCCGCATGGTGTTGCAAGTCCGTTCAAGACTTCCGGGCTCGAAGCCATTCCAATCAACGCATGACCGTCGCCGAAACCGATGTCGAGCCGCGCTTCCGCCTGAAGCTCATCCCAATCCTGGTCACGGCCGTGCTCGGGTTTGCCGTGCCCTACATCGCGGCGTATGCCGCATTTTATTCCAGCAAAGTCTTTCATACGCCGTCGCCAAACGGGCCGCTGCTGCCCTGGCTGTATTCGCAGCATGGATTCCAGCTGCTGGTGGCTCTCATCGTCATCGCCATTCTCAAATTCCGGTTCGTGCCGGCCGACTATGGCCTGCACCGGCCACGCGGCAAAAGCTATGTATGGTCCGCCATTTTGTGGGGCACGTTTTTCGGGGTGTTAATGACCGTTGTGGACTATGCGCCCCAATTGCTGGCGCATACCAAACCTGATCCGGGATTTCCGCTCACGCGCGGCAACATCTGGGGATGGATTTTCTTCGAAGGCGTCTATGTCGGACCCACCGAGGAGATTCCCTTTCGCTCGCTGCTGGTCACCTATCTCGCGGCGACCATGCCGGGCAAACTGCGCATCGGCCGCTTTAACATGAATTGGGCCGGCATCATCGTGGCGGTGATCTTCGCGCTACTGCACGCCAACAGTTTCGACTCGCGTCATTGGCCGCAGGCGCTGGGGCAGCAGTGCTACGCCTTCGCACTGGGTGTTTTCTATGCCTATTGGCTGGAGAAATCCAAGAGCGTGGTCGCACCGATCATCGGCCACAACTTCAGCGATGTCGTTGAGTATCTAATCCTGTTCGCATGGCTCGGTGCGTTCTCCAGTCTCTAACGATCGCCGGGCGGCAGCTTCGCATCGCTTATCGAAATTCCACCGTGCGCGGCGAACCAGCCGGCGATGTGTGCCGTCCAATCAAGCGCTCCAAGCGGGTTGTCAGGACCATGACCGGCATTCGGATAGGCGAGCAAGGCCACGTCTTTGCCTTGCTCGCGCAGAATTTTGAAGAACTCGATGGTCTGCGTGTAAGGCGCCTGCGTGTCCTTCAGGCCCGCGACGAGCAGCAGCGGCGTGTGCAGCGATGCGGCATGCCGCACCGGAGACTGATCCATCAGCACAGCCAGGTTGTCGGCGACGGGCTTTTGTCCAAAAAACCGCCGTTGGATATTGGGACTCTGGGTGAGTGTGTAGTGAAGCAACATGTCGGTCACGGGAATCGCCGCCACGGCGGCTCGAAACCGGTCGGTATGAGTCACCATCCACGAGGCAAGATAGCCGCCGTAAGACGCGCCATAGAGAAAGAGCCTCTTCGGGTCGATCGATTGCTCAGCCACGACGGCATCGATACCCCCCATCACGTCGCTCATGGGACCTGGGCCCCAATCATTGACGATGGCCTTGTACGACCAGTCGCCGTAGCCATCGCTGCCGCGCGGGCTGGGGCGAAAGTAGCTGTAGCCGTTGGTGGCAAAGTACTGGGCGACCGGATTGAACGCGGAGGTGTCCGCGCACTGCGGACCGCCGTGCAGCTCGATCAGCAGCGGCGGCTTGCGATCCGCGGCGTGGGTGAACTGTCCGATGAGTGTGTGCCCGTGGCCGTCGCTCCAGGTTGGAAAGCTGGTGCGGGCGATCGAGAGATCATTGGGCAAGACGTGCCGGTGCGTCAGTTGCTGCAGGGATCCGTCGGCGCCCAGGCGGTAGATTTCGTCGGGCTTTTCCGGCGTGCTATAGGCGACATACACCGATCCGTTGGGCCCGGTGGAAAAGGCGCTGACACTGCCGCCGCCAGGGGTCAGCGGCACCGGCGCGGTGCCGTCCATCGAAAAGCGATACAGGCGCAAGTCCACGCCGTCCAAGGTTGAGGCGAGCAGCCGATCGCCATCCCACGCCATCCGCGACTGGGAGCATGACCAAAAGTCATGATCGAAAGCCGCGCTTAAATCGCGATTATCAACGAAGAGATCTTCACGCGAGCCGAACCCATTGTCCCAGGTGTGCACAGCCGCCAGGCGTCCGCCGCCGGAAAAGATGGGCGGCGCAGTTTGGGGCAGCGCGAACATCTTGTCGTCACTCAGCCGACGCACGGTACCGCCGGCGATCTCAACTGAAACGTATTGCGCTTCCTGAAAGTCTCCGTACAGCGCAGTCGGTTGCCGGACCACTGCGACTTGGGATCCGTCAGGGCTCCAGGCGGGATCGTGATCGGTGACGGGGCCGCCGTAGGAATAGCTGTCCACCGCCGCGCGACGCTGCGCACCGGTTTTTGCATCGATCACCCACAATTGCCGGGTTGGCGGCGTTCCCCCCAGCATGTCGTTGTTCTCACTGAACCAAAATGACAGCGGCACGGTGCTGGAAGCGGCCGAGACTGTTTCGATGGCGGCGATGTGCGTGCCGTCGGGGGAAATCGAAAAATTGCCAATCGAGTTGCCGTGTGTGAGGCGTGTGACTGCAAAAGTGCGCGCATCCATCCAGAACAGCTGCTTGTTGCCGTCTTTCGCCTCCATCAGGGCAGCGAGACGGAGGCCATCCGGCGCCCAATGCAGTTCGGCGATCTGAAATTTCCGCGGGATCTCGCGAATCGCGCCATTCGAATCGAGGATCAGCCAGGTCTGCTCGATCGAATCATGCTTCAAATCGATATCGTGATCGTTGAAGAGCACGGCGCCGTTCGAGGCCGCCTCGATGGTGTCGATGCCGGCGAGATAGGGGGCGATGTCGCTGACAGACCATGGCCGGGCTTCCGAATTGGGCGAGCTCGCGAGGAGCACGGCCAGCAAAATACATGACGTTCTGAACATGGGATTCCTCGCGCACAGGCTGTCGTTGGCAAATCATGCCATGTTATTCGGAATGATCCCGGCCTGTCGTCGCCGGGCGATTCAGCGCAGCCTTCACTCTTGCAGGCGTGAAGGGTATGTCACGCATCCGCGTCCCGATGGCATTTGCGACCGCGTTGCTCAATGCGCCCGCCGCCGGTCCTTGAGCCGCCTCGCCGGCGCCGAGAAAAGGCTCGCCCGGTCGGGGGATCACGTGCACTTGAATGGAGTCCGGGACGTGCGCAAACCGGAGGATGGGATACGTGGCCCAATCCGCGCTGATGACGCGCGTTCGGTTGAATTGCACGGCTTCAAAGAGCGTCCAGCTCATGGACTGCAGGATGCCGCCCTCGGTCTGATTGCGGATGCCGTCGGGATTGACAATTTCACCGCTGTCAATTGCCGCAGTGGCATTCAGCAGGCGAATATTCCCCGTCTCAGGCTCCACGGCAACCTCGCACGCCACCGCGCAATAGGAAGCGAGATTCTTATAGCGGGCGAAGCCAAACCCGATGCCATGATTCGGCGGGATGATTCGCTTTCCCCAGCCGAATTGTTCCGCCGCCAAGCTCACGACCTCCCGCGCCCGCGGGTCATCCAGCTGCCGCAATCGAAACTCGACCGGATCGACCTGGACTGCCGCAGCCAGCTCATCCATGAAACTCTCGATGGAAAACACGTTCATATAGGCGCCCAACGATCGAAGCGCTGACACCCGCAGCGGCATCTCCTTCAGGAAGTGCCAGATCGCGCTTTTGTTCGGGAACGAGTACAGCGGAACGGCGTTGCGGTCGCCGCTTCCCTCCGGCGCGATATGCACATTCGGGGGTATTGGAAAGAAGGGAGCGCTCAGCAGGCGCGCGGGCAGCAATGATGCAGCGCCGCCCGGCCGGGTGCTATGGGTATTGCTCCACAACTCGTAATGCCAGTCCTCGATCAGGCCGTCCGAATTGATCACGGCTTTGGCACGAGTCACCATCGCCGGACCGTACGGCTCGTTAAGGTGTTCCTGCTCGCGCATCCACTGCACCCTTACCGGCATGCCCGGCAGTGCATGCGCGAGCAGTGCCGCATCGGCTGCGGCATCGTCGGCGCCATTGTGACCATAGCAGCCGGAACCTTCGACATGGATACAGCGAATGGCTTCTTCGGGCATGCGCAGCATTTCCGCGATCGCGGCCCGATCCGGAAACACCCCTTGAGTGTGGGTCCATACCGTCAAGGCACCCTGGTCAAACAGTGCCAGCGCACAAGAGGGACCGATGGATCCGTGACATTGATAGGCGCGCGTGAATTTCGCCTCGAGGGTGCGAATGCCGGGGCGCAGTTTGAGCGATCGTTGGTCGATCACCACGGCATCTTCAGTCTCGAGTCCCAGCAGATAGGCTGCCAATTGTCCTTGTGCAGGAAGAAGCGGCTGCTCCTGCCAGTGCGCAAGTCCCGCCAGGCGCCGCATGGCGTGTACAGCCTGAAATTCTTCCCGCGCCACCACGGCAAGATAGTCGCCATCGCGCATCACCGACAGCACGCCCGGCATGCGCGACACGGCCGCCGTGTCAGCGTCCAAAAGCTTCGCGCCGCCGCTGGGTGGGCGCACCACGCGCGCGTGGACCATTCCCGGCAGGCGCATGTCTTGAACATAGGCTGCGCCGCCGGTCACTTTGGCGGGTATGTCGATCCGAGGCAGCGCCTTGCCCATCTGAGTGAAACGGTCGGGTGGCGTCAACAGGGAAGTGGGCTGCGCTTCGACATGCAGGACGGTGCCCTCGACCAGTTGGCCATACTTGATCGAGCGACCATCGTCGGCCGTAATGGTGCCGCGGACCACCCGCAATCGATCCTTGCCCAAGCCAAATCGTTCGGCCGCCTCGCCCAGCAGAATTTCTCGCACCTGCGCCGCGGCGTTGCGTATCGCAGTGCCGCTGTCCTGCAGCGAGTGACTGCCGGCGGTATATTGCTCGTTCACCGTCAGCTGGGTGTCCGCCGTCACCATCTGAATCTGCGACGGTTCGACCTTGAGTTCCTCTGCGGCCACCTGCGCGATTGCGGTTTTGATGCCCTGGCCGAGTTCAGCCTTGCCGGTAAACACTGAGATCCTGCCGTCCGCATCGATGCGGATCCATGCATCAAGATAGGGTGCCTTCGACAGGCTTCCGGGCAACGCCGCTGCGTGCGATGCGCCCGGCCGCAACAGCAGCGGGAAACTCACCACCAGCGCGCCCCCCGCCAGGCAAAACGATCTTCGCGAGATCGAGTTGGGATTGGCGGTCAACGGCGCACCGCTCGGGACTGCAGCAGAAGTTGCGATGCGCGCCGTACCGCCGCGAGTATTCGCATGTGCGTGCCGCAGCGGCACAGATTCGGTTCCAGCGCAGCGCGGATCTCTGCATCGCTCGGATCAGGGTCGCTCGTCAATAGGGCATGCGCGCGCATCATCATTCCGGCGATGCAATAGCCGCACTGAGCGGCCTGCATGTCGATGAATGCTCGCTGCAGCGGCCCCGGCGCGTGCGCGGAACCCAAGCCTTCCAGCGTGGTGATGCGGCGTCCCTGCAACAGCATGATCGGCACGACGCAAGAGGTCACGGGCTTGCCGTCAATCACCACCGTGCATGAGCCGCACTGGCCGAGTCCGCAGCCGAATTTTGCGGCGTTCAGCCCAAGATCGTTGCGCAGAACGTAGAGCAGCGGGGTCTGCGGATCCGCCGTAATTTCGTGGTCCTTGCCGTTCACGTTCAGGATCAGGCTCATGATGGACCGGCCTTCCTCAGCTCACGCCGCACCGCCTTGATTGTGCTGCCCACGTTGCGCCACGCTGGCTCGTCGCTAAACCGCGTCCTTAAATACACCAGCAGGGCCGCCAGGTCCTCATTGCTCATTGCGCCCTCGAAGCCGGGCATCATTCCCGCTGGGCGGCCATCCGCCGCCGGCACCCCAGATAGTGTCATCAGGGGTAAGGTTGGTTGAGTAAACCGTGCCGAACGGCGTTGGAATCCCGCGACCGCCCGCGAGGCGGGCACCGCGTTTTGCCGTGTGGCAGCTGTCACAGTTGCCGATGGCGGCGAGTGCGGCGCCGTGAGAGATTAACGCCTTGTCAAAGCGGACGCCGGAGGGAGTTTGTACCGGGGGAAGGGACCTGGGCGAGGTGGCGGTGTAGAACCATGCGACGCCCCCGGCAACCGCACAAAGATAGAGGCCCCAGTGGCGCATGCCTGTATGTAAGCAACTGGGGATCGCTCTGTCTGTCAGACAGCCGCTCAACTGGCAGGGGATGCCGATGTCCTGGATCGAGTCCGCAGCTTGGATTCAAGCAGTAAATGATTTCTGGTTCAACGTACTAAAACCCGGTGACTGGTTCGGAGGCGGTCCCAGAATCGATGCAGCAATCCGTGAACGCTTCAGCGGCCTGCGCGATGAACTGAAGGAAAATCCGCCGAGCGGCGCGCGCCTCGCGGCGGAGGGGCTGGTCGCTGCCGTGATCGTCTTCGATCAATTTTCGCGCAATCTCTTTCGCCAGTCCGCCGAAGCTTATGCAACCGACCCCCTGGCGTTGGCTCTGGCCTCCTCGGGCGTCGACAGCGGTCTGGACGTGACTCTGAGTTTGCATCAACGCCACTTTCTGTACATGCCGTTCATGCACAGCGAGAATCGGGAAGTGCAGGCCCGATCAGTGGCGCTTTTCCGCCGGCTCGGAGCGGCCGAACTGCTTGCCTATGCGGAGCAACATCGGCAAGTCATCGAACGCTTCGGCCGGTTTCCCCATCGCAACGAAGTGTTGGGACGCGAGTCCAGCGGCGCTGAGCGGGAATTCCTAGCCCAGCGCTGACACTCGGATCGCAATCGGGAGCAGCAATCGAACCATGGTGCCGCTCCCTGGCCGCGACTCGATCACGATGCTTCCATTCAAACTTGCTGCGCGCTGCGCCAGGTGACGCAAGCCGCGGCCGGCGGGCGTCGTGGCGGCATCGAACCCGCGGCCATTGTCGGTTACGCACACCTCAATGAAAGGTCCGCTGCAGTTTGCCGAGATTTGCATGCGCGTCGCGTGTGCGTGCTTCAGGACGTTGGTCAGCACCTCCTGGATGATGCGTATCAGCTGCAGTGCCTGCGGCGGACCCAGCCAACCGAGGGCTGGAAGGTCATGCATGTCCCACTCGAGCGCAATACCTGCAAGTTCCAGGCGCTTTCCCAGACGAAAGCGCAACATCGCCAGCACCGAGGTCAAATCGCCGTCCAGCGGTTCGAGTGAATCGATTACCGCGCGCAAGTCATCGATGCTGTCGAGCAACAGACTCTTGAGTTCAGCCGCGTCGACATTGCCCTGCTCCAGCATGGCGAGCGAGGTGGTCAGCGCAGATCCCAAGCCGTCGTGCATGTCATGCATGAGGCGATGGCGTTCCCCGGCCAATGTTTGCGCGCGCTCCAACTCGAGCAGTCGCGCATGATTGGCCTGCAGCTCGCGTTCGCGTTCATCGAGGCGCTGCGCCAGATTGCTGCTCAAATGATCGTATTCCTCGATGGCGTGCGCATAGCGGCGTTGCACCGCAAATAGAAAGGAGCCGAACATCAACATGCTGCAGTAGGGCAATAGATAGATGCCCTCGTGATCGATCCGTTGTGCAAGCAGTCCCACGTCGTGCGCCGCGGCGACCATGGTCACAGCCAATGCGGCGGCAATCACGCGCAATTCGAGGCTGCCGCCGTGAACGGCCAGCCAACCGATTCTGACCGCCACGAGTGCAGCGACCATCAGATTGACGCCCTGATAAAGAGCACCCACGTTTTCATTCAGCGGCACGATGGGCAGCGCGAGCACGCTCATGATGAGGACGAACGTGGGCATGGCCAGGGCGATCACCCGCGAAAACCGAGTATCGAGCTGCAATACGAACAGGTAAACGAGCCACATCACCCAGGTGATCGAGGAACCCGCAACGGCCGAATACCAGGCATTCAGCACCGGGTCATCGCGACGCGGCAGCACGTACTGCAAATTGCAGACACACCAGGCAATGCATGAAAGCGCCAGGAAAAGGTGCGTGCGTTCCGCGCGCCGCGACCACCAAAACAACAAAAAGAAGACGCCCATTGCCAGCAGGGTGACGCTGCACGCCACCGGCATGACGAATTGCAAAAACTCCCTGATGCCGAGGCGCTGCGCCAAAGCCTCTGCGGGTCCCACGCTGATGCGCGCCAGGGCATGCCCTCGCTGTGGCTCGAAGGCAATTCCCACCGCGATATCGAGCCGATCGCTCGGGTGAAAAGCCGTTCTGCCGAGGCGCACCACGATGGGCCGATTGCGCGTCATGCGCCAGTCATTGAGGCTGTCGGCGACGATCCGGCCATTGACGCGCGCCTGCCAGGCAATGCCCAAAACTCTTGGGATGTAGATCAGCGCCTGGTCGTCCGGCTTCCAGGCCGCCGGAACATCGTAATGAATCCGATACCACGCCCGTGCCACGTGTCCAACGCTGGAGCGCGTCAATTGGATGCCATCGGCCTCGGACCGATAGGGCAGCGAGACTTGGCGCGCGCACTCCGGCGCCGGCGGACCCGACAACAATTGATTGAGGCCTGCCTGGCTGAATGGAGTGTCAACGGGTGCTTCGAGGCAGAGGCTCGCGTGGTCGAAGCGGGTTGCCTGGATTGCGGTGTCGACGGGCACCAGCAGGACGATGATCAACGTGATGAGCAGTGCCGCCCCGGTTACTGCCAAGAGACGGTTCATGACCCGCAACACACCAGGAGCCTGTCTCCTAGTCATCGACCAGGCCCAGTTTGCGTCCCTCGTAGACGGCGGCAGTCTTGGAATGTACGTGCAGCTTGCGATAGATGCGTTTGACGTATGTTTCGACCGTGTGTCGCGACAACTTCAGCAGCGCGGCGATCTCATCGTAGCTATAGCCTTTGGCGCTCATCGACAACACGGATTGTTCCTGCGTCGACAGGGTCGGTGCGTCGTTGTCGCAATTTCGCTGGCCCGTGAATCGTCGTAGCAGGCGCCGCGCAATCGTGGGGCTGATCGGGCTGCCGCCGCCCACGAGGGAACGAATCTGAGCGGCAATATCCTGAGGGCTGCTGCCCTTCAGCAGGTAGCCGGTGGCGCCCGCTTCGATGCAATCCAGCACGATTTGTTCCTCGGCGAACACCGTGATCACCATGACGTTGCAGTGGGGCGACTGTTTGGCGGCGTGACGAATGAGTTCCAGGCCTGAGCCGCTGGGCAGACCGATGTCCACCAACAACACCTCGGGTTGCACTGCATCCAGGAGGCGCAGACCCTCGGGCAGGTCATCGGCCTCACCCACCAATTTCAGGTCGGTTGCGCCCCGGATGGCCTGCGCCAAGGCGGCTCGCAAACGCAAGTCGTCTTCGACGATGAGCACCGAGTGGGCCATAACCCCCGGAGTCTAAGACATCCTCCTCGGTGTAATCAGGAAATTCCCGCGGCGTGTACCGTGAACACGGGACAAGGGATTGCCACTCATTCACGAACTTCAGCCAATCCTTGCAGCCCATTCCTCCGCCTGATTCAATCCCCTCGCGCATCTGAGGATTGCTGTATGGCGAGGGTACAAGTTCGGGGCGGGGGGTTGGGTCATGTAAATCCATCGACACGTTCGCCTGTCAGGCTGGCGTACATCGACAATATCCGGTGGACCATGATCATTCTGGTGATCAGCATGCATGCCAGCGATACCTACAGTCCATTCGGCAATTGGTATTTCACAGACCGCGGCACAGCGGGCGAGGGGTCGATTCTCACTTTTGCGATCTATCAAGGCTTCCTGCAGGCCTTCTTTATGGCCTTGCTGTTTTTTATTTCCGGATATTTCGCCGCACCATCAGTTGATCGAAAGGGCGGCCGTCTCTTCGCCAAGGATCGCTTCATTCGGCTCGGCCTGCCGACGCTGCTTTACATGCTCGTGATTGGTCCACTTACGCAATATTTCCTGTCGCACACGTGGGGCACGGGCGGCTTTGTCCATCAATGGTTCGTTCATTTGCGTGACGGCGAGTGGCTATCGAACTCCGGTCCCATGTGGTTTTGTGCGGCCCTGCTGCTATTTTCGCTGGCGTATGCCTGGATGGCGCCCAGGATTCATGCAAATTGGCCGAACGAACCGCGATTGCCCGGCAATTCTGCGATTGTCAGCTTCGTCCTGTTGATGGCCCTGACAACCTTCATCACGCGTATCTTGCTGCCGGAAGGCAGGTCGATCCTCAATATGCACCCCGGTGATTTCCCGCAATACATTGCGATGTTTGCCGCTGGAGTAGCGGCTTATCGAGGTCAATGGCTGAGCCAGATGCCGACTAGGTTCGCGCGGCGCTGGTTTTTTGCGGCTCTGGGCAGTTCGATGCCGTTACTCGCGGCGTTGTTGGTAATGCGCTATGTGATTCATAACGATGGCGACTCCACGGGTGGCTTTGGCCTCGCCAGTGCCATTCGGTCACTGTGGGAAGCATTCGTTTGCATCGGAATGAGCCTTGGCCTTGTTGCGCTCTACCGTAGATATCTTGATCGGCAGGGCCCGGCCGAAAAATTCCTTTCCGATAATGCGTTCGCGGTTTATCTCTTTCACCCGCCTGTGCTTATCGCCCTGGCCATCGCCTTTCACGGCATCATGGCACCACCCTTGGTAAAGGCCGCCCTACTAACCGTTGCCGCAGCCATGGCGACCTACTCGGTATCCGCAGTGGTGTTGCGCAACATCCCGCTTCTACGTCGAATCTTGTAGTCGTCGAGTGCCGATCAGGACCGCCGGCTGAAGGTGCCGGTTCATATTAACCTGGGAAATCGATCTTTGGAGAGACAGCGGCGTCAGGCGTGCGCAAGCCACCAATCGGTCGCTTGCCGCAACTGCAGGTTGATCCAATCGCGCGGCAGTTCTGCTGCCGCATCGGCGCTCGCCAATAGCAGCGAGTGACGCGGTACCCCGTGAAAATGTTCCAAGAGCGTCGCCGCGCCGATCTGATGCGCGGCTTGCGCGGATCGGGCGCAGACTTCCAGGACTTGACCGAATGCGCCGAGCGCGTCGCGAGCTGCATGGGCAGTCTCGTCCGTACAGCTGTCGGCGACCACCACGATCCAGAGCGAATTGCGCCAGCCGGAGCAACTGTTCGCGGCGAAAATACTGGCAATGCACCTGTGGATCGTTTCTGCTTGATCTCGCGCCGGGATGACAATCCCGACCGCGCGGATTTTCGATGGGGAGCAGGTCGGGGCGGGGGCGCCTGCTCGGGCGAGGTTCTTTGACACGCCGCTAGAATCGCAAATCCAAAGTAAAAATGTTGCAAACGATGCGCGGATTGTGAGGCGCTTATCGGTTCGGCTTAGCACCAATTCCCGGTGCCGCCGCGTTATGATGGGCGTCCATGGAGCCGCGATGGCGTGGTTGCCTCGTTTCACGTGCCCTGTTTGTGGCCGGAGGTTTTCATGGCAATCCAAGACTATGTGCGATCGATAGCGCCAACCGAGACGGTATCCAAGGAGCAGGTATTCCGATTCCTCGAAATGCAATTCGCGCGTGCGGATCGAAACCATGACGGCGAGCTGGATGCGGACGAATTGGCTGCCTTTGTGCATGCGGTAGCGAGGCCCGAGGCGGACCAGCGGTAGCGCCTAACGAGTAATACGGATTTTATGTCCGGCAACCTTGGGATCAAAAAAAATGGGGCGGCAAATGCCGCCCCATTTATCATCGCGCCATCGCGCTAACTCGTCTGCGGCTGGCCGACCGGGTCCGCCACCATTTTATCGAGCATTTTCCGCCGCATGGGCGACAGCACGAAGATCGCCAGTATGGCGGCGGTAATCGGCAAGGCACCGGCAATCCATAGCACCGGCACCCAACTCCCTGCCGACGCCTTCAACGCACTCGCCAGCGGGATCAGCAGCGAAGAGGTTCCTTTGGCGGTGTACAGCAGACCGTTGTTGGTCGCAGCGAACTTCGGGCCGAAGGTATCACCGCTCACGGCGGGGAAGAGCGAGAAGATTTCGCCGTAGCCGAGGAAGATCAGCGGTGCAAAGATCAAGAATCCCGCCGTGCTGTGGCCAAACTGCATCAGACCCCAGATGGCCACCCCTTCGACAATGAACACCAACACCATGGTGTTCTCGCGACCCAGATGGTCTGAAATCCAACCGGTGAGAGGCCGAGTCAAACCATTCACAAGCGAGTCGATCGACAGCGCCATGGTGAGAAGCGGCAGGGTCGCCCAAAGAACGGTGACCGGAATCTTGTCGACGCCATAGTCCTTGGCGATGGGTGCAATTTCCGCCGCAGCCATCAAGCCGCCGGACGCGACCAGAACCATGCATATGTAAAGAACCCAGAACACCGGCGTCTTGAGCATCTCGCCCGGCCCAATGTTGCGACGGGCCATCGGATTTACCGCGCCCTTAATTGCGGCAACAATCGCGGTCACGGGCGGTCGAATCAGGAACAACGACACCACCACGACCACGATTCCCTGGATCATCCCGAAGGTGAAGAATGCTTTATCGTAGCCGCCTGCCTTCACCATGTTGGCGATGGGAATCACGGTCAGGGCGGCCCCCGCGCCGAAACCGGCCGCCGTCAGCCCGGCCGCAAGTCCGCGCTTGTCCGGGAACCACTTGAGCGCATTGCCGACGCAGGTACCGTACACGCTGCCTGCGCCGATTCCGCCGATCACCGCGGAGAAATACAGCATCGGCAGTGAGCTGGCATAAGAATTCATAATCCATGAAAGCCCTGCCAAAATGCCGCCGACCAGGACCACCGGCCGCGGGCCGAATTTGTCCATCAAGTAGCCTTCGACCGGAACCAGCCACGTTTCGCAGAGCACGAAAATGGAGAATGCGACCTGAATGGCCGCCTTGGTCCATCCGAACTTATCGTGCATTGGATTCACGAACAGCGTCCAACCGTATTGCAGGTTGGCCACCATCGCCATGCAGATGATTCCCATGACCAACTGCGCCCAACGGTTTTTCAATCCAGTGGGTTGGGTGGGTGTGTCTATTACAGCCGCATTCATTTTCTGTACCCCCGCGTGCAATGACGCATACGCTGCGTCGTGAATTTAGGATTTGTAATTGCGATCGCCACTCAGCAACTTTTGCAAGCACACGCAACGCGTTTCATCCTGCTGCCGCTTGGACGCTCTTTCCAGCGGCTGCATATGGATGGAACCCTGATCGCTAGGTGCCTGCTCATCACTTTGCAGTATAAAGTATGACGTATGAAGTATATCTCCGCTAGGCTCGCCGGCCAATTGTCATGGCGTGCCATGGTAAGCCATTGAAAATACTCAGTCTATCTTCATTGAGACCCTTGCATCACCTTGACCAAGCTGGCGCGAAGTGCGACAGCCGCATCGGCGCTCTCCACCACGCCGCAGCTATAGAGGGGACTCGGATATGAAATTCGACGGCCAGCGTAGAGCTTGAGGACGATGGGATGCAAGGCCTCATCGGTGTGCAGGCTCGGCGCTGAGCTCGTATCGCTGCCATACGCGAGTACATCGGGTCGCGCCTTGAGCAACTGTTCAAGATCGAATCCAGCCGCGCTCTCGCCGTCGCCCGACGCAATGTTGACGCCGCCGGCGGCTGTGAGAATGGCATTGAACAATGTGCCGCGGCCGGAGACCGAGCCGCCGCCGTTCCATCCGGCGACGCGAATCAGGCGTTGCGGCTTGGTTGCTGCCAATTTCCGCAGAGTCGCGTCCATGTTCGCAATCAGGGTTTCGCCTAAGGCGTCCTGGCCCAGCGCGTGAGCGACGCTGCGAGTGGCGGCACGAATTTCCCCGAAATCGTTGGCGGCGGGGACCTCCATCATCGGAATTCCGACCTTCTTGAGCAGCATTCGAGTCGCCGAGGTGGTGTACGTGCCGGCGAGCACAAAATCGGGCTTTGCCGCGAACACCTCCTCTGCGCTGCCGTAATTGACGGGAACTTGGGCTGCCTGCGGCCAAAGCAGCAAATTGCCCGGATCCCGGGAAAGAAACGTAATGGAGGCAATGCGATTTAACGGAAGTAAATCCAGCACCAGCGCGTCGGTGCACATGCTCAACGACATGACGTGCCGCGGTGTCTGTGCCCCGGCCGCCGCAGAGTACAGTGCAGCCGCCCACGCAGCGGCGAGCCAAAATCTCCGCCTGGGTTTCCGACGGGTCCGCATGTGCTTCAATATAGCTGTGAGCGCATCCCCTGAAAACCGCCGCGCCGAGATTTGCCCGCTGTGCGGAAAACCAAACGGTTGCGGGCTCGCGACGGACGCAACACCGTGCTGGTGCTCCACGGTGACCATTTCAGAATCCATTCTCAAAGAGATTCCAGCCGAAGCCCGCAATCTGGTTTGCATTTGCAAAGCGTGTGCCACCGGAGAGCCAGAACGTGGGTGATCGCATGAGCACCCGCTGTCGACGGCTTTGGTGCCATCAGAACTCGGCTTTGATGCCTGCAAAGGCCCCGAATCTCGGTTGATCGAAACCATTCGGATTTTGGTAGTGACGGTTCAACAAATTGGCAATGCGCGCAGTCAGCGTCCAATGCGGGCCCAGGCTGTACCGGCTCGCGACATCCAGCGTGGTGTACGGCGATGCATTTAAGCGTGGAATCGAAAAATCGCGATTGCCGTCCACCCAGGAGCTGACCGACAGCAGGGTCGTGCTCAACTGCAGCCGGTCTGTCGCCTGCCATGCGGTCAGCAGACTTTCCTTGTTCTTCGGCCTGCGCAGCAGGGTCAGATGCGCGTTTTCGTCGGTGGCCTGCGTTAAGGTGTAATCCAGCCGCACGCTCAGGGCCTTCATCGGCTGATAGGCAATGAAGCTCTCGACGCCATCGGTAACCGCCCGGCCGATATTGGCATAAGTCGTGCCGTCGGGACTGGTGTCGATTAAATTCCTGATGTTGATGCGAAAGAAAGTCATGCCGAAACGCAGGCTGTTGCCGAGCAACGCCTGTTCTAAACCCGCGTCCCAACCCAAGTCGGTCTCGGGTCTTAAGTTCGGATTGGCAAAGAAACCAAAATCCGGAAAGCTTTGAAACATCTCGACCAGCGTCGGGGCTTTAAAACCGGTGCCGAGGCTGGCCTTGAGCTTCGTGCCGGTATCGGCAATGAGATATTCCGGCGCGAAACGGTAGGTCACCTTGCTGCCAAAGCGATCATTGTCGTCATAGCGTACCGACACGGTGTCGTACAGGCTGTCCCAGAAGCTCGATTGCAGTTCGGCGTATCCGGAGTCGATGGAGGTGTTCGCGGAAATCGGCGTTGTGATGGAGTCGCGCTGATGCTCCGCACCCAAGACCAATTTTTGCGTGGCCGCCAGTGCGATGACGCCTTGCCAGTCAAACTTTACCTTGGCGCCAAAATTGTCGGTCTCGGATGGACCATCCGGGCTGACTTCGTGTGACTTGACGTTGCCATATGCGGCGCCCAACGTCTGATCAAGCGCTCCGCCAAAGCTCAGTAAGTGCGCACTCGCGCGCAGATAATATTGCTTGGTGTTCGAATCGCTCTGGGCCGTATCGGGAATCGAGGGGAAAAAATTGAAATTATCGCCTGTGTGCCGCAAGTGCGAGTCGGTGTAGCGGGCCACCAAACCGAGATCGAATGTATCCGTCACGTCGAAGCCAAGCTTGGTGGAACCGGTTAGGTTATCGTCGTAATCATTGATTCGCGCCTGGCCGGGCTGCAGATAGTCCGACGGAGTGACGGGGGTGGATCCGGCGTGCAGGTGCTGGAAGTTCGCAGCGTAGTGGAAGCGGTCGGCGGACCCGCTCACCCCGGCGGTCTGGTTGAAGGTGTCGAAGGATCCGCCCTCCATGGCGGCGTTGAACCGGGCAGGTCCCGATCCGCTTTTGGTGATGACATTAATGACCCCGCCGACGGCGTCCGATCCGTACAATCCGCTCTGCGGGCCGCGCAGAACCTCCACTCGTTGGATATCTTGAGTCAGCAACTGGCCAAAATCGAACGAGGAACTCGACGTGCTGGGATCGGCGACGTCGATGCCGTCAATGAACACCTTGGTATGATTGGAATTCGTGCCGCGCAGAAAAACAGAAGTTTGACCGCCCGGTCCGCCCGCCTGCACGACGTTCAATCCGGGAACTTCCCTCAGCAAATCCGGCAGCGTTCGGACCTGTCTTGCCGAGATCTCTTCGGCGTCCACGATCGTGACGCTGCTCGCCACTTCGATTTCCGGCGTGGGAATTCGCGTGGCCGTCACGACCACCGATTGCAACGCATCGTTGCCTGCATCGCTGGTTTCGCCCCACGCCGCCGTCAGCGGTGTGAGAAGCAGCGCCGCAGCAGCGCAAGCGAAATTGAATTGGTTTGGGCGACAGCCAACCGCGCTGCGCCGGAACGATATATCCATGACGACTCCCTCGATGACGACCTTTCCTCGACCGCATCGGGCGAGGCTCGCGTCGCGTCCACCCAATCGATGGGCGTGGCGGCGCAGGCCTGCGCACGCGCAGCCTACTCCGTCGCCACTAGGGATTTTCCTCTCGTTCGGCGCACCCCGGCCGTTCGATGGGCGACCACGACAAGTAGGTTTCCTGGCTCGCGGCTTGGAGTCCCTTCATCACCTTCCCGGATCTTGCGGACCCAGTGGTTTTCGATGTAAGGCACACCGCTTACAGTTGCGGGGGCAGCCCGGGCTTTGAACCCGAGTTCCCTTAAATCCCCATGCAGGGGAACGAGTCGTGTCTCTTTAAACTGCCGCAAATCGCTGCTGCGGTCAAGAAGCCGGTTTTGGCGGGACTTTACTATCCTTTCGGCGGCGCTGAGAATGCGGATCATGAAAAAATTCGTTATACAACCGCACTTCAGGTTGCAGGAATGGGTGGCCGACGACAAGGGTTACTTCACGGCCGAGGGTCTCGACTACGTATTTAACGAAGAGGTGCAGTCGACGGACGGCAAGGTGCACGACAAGGGACAGAAAGTCGGCGCCTATCAGTCGTTCGAGGCGGGGCGCGACTCCAACGTGAGTTGTGCGTGCCACTGGACCGTGAATGTCGCCGCCTCCAGCGGGCTGGGCAAACTCTACCCGGATGCCTATTCGGTGGCGCCGGCCGGAATATTCGTACCGGGGGATTCCGCAATCCGACACCCTGCGGATCTGGCGGGCGTGCCGATTTCAGTGGGCTTCCAGTCGGGCAGCCACTATTCGAGCGTCCAGTCCCTCGAGCAATACCTGGCGGCGGACAAAATCAATTTGTCCTTCAACGACGGCATGCTCTTCAAGCGCATGCAGTTGCTCATCGATGGAGAAATTCCGGCGGCAGCCTTGTTCAGCGGTCCGTACTACTTCGCGGAGCAGCTCGGGTTCCGCAAGGTCATCGACACCACCTTCATGATCGCGACCATGATCACGGGAGACACGCAACCGGCCGAGCTGCGCAAGTACTTCCGCGCCTTGCAGCGGGCGCAACGGGATATTGACCTGCGGCCGGAAGCCTACACGCATTTCTATCAAAACGAATTTCCGGCGCGCTTTCACGCAACGATGGACACGAAGCGCTGGGGCCCCGGCGAACGCATCGTATTCGAGCCCTATACCAAAGAGGCCTTCAATCGTTCGCGCGAGTGGATTGCGCAGCATGAGATCTTCGGGCCGGGCGGCCTCGGTACGGGCACGTACGAACAGGTGATCGCCTGTCCGGTGCAGTCCCCGGCGTAGCCGTAAAATCTCGAAAGCGCGTCGGCCAGATATGGCACACTGTGACATTAATTAGTGCAAGAGTTGATGCGTGAAAAACCGAGGTGATGTTCGGACACTGGAAAAATCCGACTTCGAGGGCTTGTCCGAATTCCGCTACCAGATGCGGAAATTCGAGCGATTTTCAGAGACCGCGTCGCGCGCCAATGGTGTAACCCCGCTGCAGTACCTGCTGCTGCTTCATATCAAGGGATTTCCGGGCCGTGAATTTGCCAATGTGGGGGAACTTGCTGAACGGCTGCAGGCCAAGCCTCACGGCGTTGCGGCGCTCATTTCCCGCTGCGCACTGCGCGGCTTGGTGCAAAGGCGGCCGAGCGCCCGCGACGGCCGCGAAGTACAGGTGCATTTGATGAAAAAGGGCGATGGGCTCCTGACGAAGCTGGCTGCTCTGCACCGCGCCGAACTCCGCTCCATTCGCGGCAGTTTTCCGGCGCCGGCCGGGGGCTCCCGAAAATGAGCGATACCCGGCGCGATTTTACCGCCAATTGGCGTTTACTCGGCATGGCCGCGATCGCCGCGCCGATCGGCTTCGTGAGCACCGCTGCGGCGTTCGGACTGCTCGCCCTGATCCGCCTATTTACCAACGTGTTTTTCTTTCAAACGTTGTCCTTCATACCGCAGTCGCCGGCGCTGAATCATCTCGGACTTTGGGTTATCCCGGTCCCGGTTGTGGGCGGACTGCTCATCGGCCTGATGGCGCGCTTTGGATCGGAGCAGATTCGCGGTCACGGCATACCCGAGGCTCTCGAAGCCATTCTGTTCGGAAAGAGCCGGATGTCGCCGACGGTGGCACTGTTGAAGCCGTTGTCTTCCGGCATTGCCATCGGCAGCGGCGGCCCGTTCGGCGCCGAGGGTCCCATCATCATGACCGGCGGCGCCATCGGCTCGCTGGTCGGGCAGCAGCTTCGCATCTCCGGCTCGGAGCGCAAGGCGCTGCTGGTTGCGGGCGCCACGGCGGGCATGACGGCGATATTCGGCACGCCGCTGGCCGCAGTCATGCTGGCGGTCGAGTTGCTGTTGTTCGAACTGCGCCCGCGCAGTTTGCTCCCCGTGGCCGTCGCCTGCGCTGTGGCAGGTTTCACGCGTCCGTATTTCTTCGCCGCCGGACCGCTGTTTCCCCTGCAGACAGCGGCGGTGACATCGGCGGTTCTCCTGCCATGTTTTCTCGCGGGACTTGCGAGCGGCTGCCTGTCGTGGTTGCTCTCGACATCGCTGTACAAGGTGGAGGACGTCTTTGGCCGACTACCGATCCATTGGATGTGGTGGCCGGCCATCGGAGCCATCGTGGTGGGCGTCGGCGGCTACCTGCAGCCACGGGCACTGGGGGTCGGATACGACGTCATCGGCGACTTGCTGCAAAATCACCTGGCCTTGAGCGTCGCGCTCGGTCTGCTTTTGTGCAAGGCGATGATGTGGGTGGTGGCACTGGGATCCGGCACCTCCGGCGGAGTGCTCGCGCCTTTGCTGATGCTGGGCGCGGGTTTGGGGGTCGTGCTCGGCCCCTACATGCCCGGCGGCGAGCCGGCATTGTGGCCGCTGGTATTCATGGCCGCGACGCTCGGCGGCATGATGCGCGCACCGATCATGGCGGTCCTGTTCGCGTTCGAAGTGACGCAGGACGTCAACGCGCTGCTGCCGCTGATCAGCGCGTGCATTACCGCCTATGGGTTCACCGTGTTGACCATGCCCCGGTCAATTTTGACCGAGAAGATTGCGAGGCGCGGGCGCCACATTCATCGGGAGTACGGCATCGATGTGCTGGAACGCCACACGGTGCAGGAAGTGATGACGCAAAAATTGAAAACGATCGATGCCGGAACGACGGTCGCAGCTGCACTGGCCGCGTATTTCGGCGCGGGCCAGATCCATCGTGCTTTTCCGGTGGTGCAGGACGGCCGCTACGTCGGCATGCTGGATCGCGCCGCGCTGCTCAAGCACAAGGCTTCCAGCGGCGACAAATTGGTCGGAGACTTGTTCGGCGAGAATATACCGGTGATGGCGCTGCCCGACGAAACTTGTAGAGCCATTGCAACACGGCTTGCCGTTCATCATCTGGAACGCATACCCGTGGTGCAAAGCGCCGAGACCCGTCAACTCATCGGTTTGGTATCGCGCAGCGATCTGGTGAACCCGTCAGAGTTGCTGTTCGACGAGGAACACAACTACGAGACATTTCACACCGGCGCGGTCTCGAGTTTGAAGGATATGTTTCGGCGCCGCTAAACCCGACGTCGGCGGCAGCCTCTTTAGAGCGCCGCGGCTTCTTTGGCCAATTTGCCGATATCAGCGAATTGGTTCTGGCGAATCAGCTCAACGGGAGCCATCCATGACCCGCCGACCGCAATGACATTGGCGAGCCGGAGGTAGTCGGGGGCGACGCGAGCATCAATCCCGCCCGAAGGACAGAATTTCATCGATGGCAGCGGACCTGCCATCGCGCGCAGCAATGCCGCGCCACCCAATACATCCGCGGGAAAGAGCTTCACCGCGCGGCACCCCAGCGCCATCGCGCGCATCGACTCGCTCACCGTGGCAACGCCCGGCAGAAACGGCACGCGGCAATCCGCCGCGAATTCAAGCAGCGCGTCATGCGCGCCGGGACTCACGAGAAACTGTGCGCCGGCCTGGATTGCGGCCTCGCCGAGCTGCGGCGTGACGACTGAACCCGCGCCGACAATCAATCCGGGCAATTCGCGGGTGAGCGCGGCGATGGTTTCGAGCCCGCACTCGGTGCGCAGGGTGATTTCCTGCAGCCGCAGGCCCGCCTCAAACAACACGCGGCTCACGGCGATGCCGCTCGCGACCGACTCGGGCGTCAGGACGGGCACGACCCTGGCGCGCGAAAAATAGGCTTCGTTGTCTTTCAAGCTCATAGTTCAGGGCCCAAGGTCGCGATGGACCATTAATTGCGCCAACGATGGCGTCGCGCTCGCGGGAATGATGGCACCCCGATGCTGAATCACCGCGCTGGCAAGCGCGGTGGCCGCCCGGCAACAAGCCTCCGGATTGTGCTCTTGAAGCCAGGCCGCAAGAAATCCTGCATTGAACGCATCGCCGGCGGCAGTGGTGTCGGCGACCGCGGCGACCGGCGCGGCGGCCATTTTCACCACCGTGGTGCCGTCGCTATACAGGCAGCCGGCGGCACCGAGCTTGATCACCACGACTGCGGCTTGTGCGCCGTGCAAACGCCTCAATGCAGCCTCCGGCGAGCGATCGCCCCACAGCTGCTGCTCATCGTCATAAGTGACGAAGAGCAGCCGCGTCGCCGGAAGCATCGCCAACGAGGCGGCCCGCGCCGAGTCTGCCGTAGTCCACAATGCAGGGCGATAGTTGGTGTCGAACGCGACGGTCGTCCCGCCTGCCGCGAGCTGCCGCAATTGACCGATGAGTTTCAAACGATCCTCATCCGGCAGGATGGCGAGGCTAATCCCGCTGAGATAAATCAAATCTGCCCCGGCCAACTCGTTGGTGATTTGATCGTAGTGGGGATGTTGCAGCAGATTCCGCGCCGCTGACTCCCGACGCCAATAGAGAAAAGTACGCTCGCCACGGGCATCGACCTGAATCAAGTAGAGTCCCGGCTGACGGGCGGGGTCGCGCAAGGTGAGCGTGGTGTTGATGCCCTCGGCGCCCCAGCGCTGCACCATTCCGTCGCTCAAGACGTCCATTCCGACCACCGTGACGTACTTCACCTCGATCAAGGGGCGCGTCAGGCGCGACAGGTACAAAGCCGTATTCAGACTGTCGCCGCCAAAAGTTTGGTGCAGGGCGCCGAAGGGCGTGCCGTTGAGTTCAATGAGGCACTCGCCGATCAAGACAACGCGTTTCTTTTCGGGAGAATTCTGCATCAAGCGGAGGCCACTGTGGCCAGTGGGCCGCGCGAAGCGATGCTGTCATAGGCCGCGCCGAGGGCGTGTGCGAATGCCGCATTCTGGACCAGGACGGCGGGGAATACGCCGGGTAGGTTGAGAAACATCGGCAGGTCGTGGCGCGATTCGCCCGTGGCTCCCTGGCCGCAGGCGATGAGCTGCTCGCGCAGCGGATCGACGATCGGCACGGCGGCGGCAGCCCGCATGCGGATGAAGTGCAGCCATGCGGCAACGCCTATCACGAGCCGCGAAAGCGGTCGCTGGGCGCGGCTTGCATCGGCGATGGTGCCAAGGAGTCGAATCGGCAGTTTCTGCGAACCATCCCAGGCGATTTGCGCGAGTTGGTGCCGGATCGCAGGATTCTCGAAACGCTGCAGGATCGATTCTCGATAGGCGGCGAGTTCCGCGCCGCGCGGCACGCTGAGCGTCGGTTGAATATCCTCAATCATCAGGCGCTCGACAAATGCGCGTAATGCGGGTTCGGCCATCGCCTGAGCCACCGTCTCGAGCCCGGCCAGGAGGCCCAGATAAGCCAGCGTGGAATGCGCGCCGTTCAACAGGCGCAGCTTCGCCCGTTCATACGCGGAAACATCACGGCTCAGGGTGACGCCGACCGAAGCCCAATCGGGCTGTGCCGCAGAGTCCGTTTCCTCCACAACCCATTGCACGAATCGTTCGCGCTGGACCGGCCACGCGTCCTGCAACTTAAGTGCCTGCGCGACGCTCGAGCGCAATGCCGCGTCGGTTGCCGGCGTGATGCTGTCAACCATCGTGCGGGGAAAGCGGGCTTGTTTCCCGATCCAGTCGGTGAGAGCGGCGTCGCGACGCGCGGCGAAGGCGAGCACTGCCCGTTGCAGCGTCGCGCCATTGTCCGAGAGATTGTCGCAGGAGAGCGTGAGGTAGGGCGCAAGTCCACGCTCGTGCCGCAGCTGCAATCCACGCACGAGCCAGCCGATCACGCTTCGAGGTCCCTCGGGATTGCGCAGGTCGTGGGCGATATCGGGGTGATCGACATCGAGCTCGCCGACGCCGTTGAGGCAGTAGCCTTTCTCGGTGACCGTGAGGGTGACGAGCGAGGTGTCGGGGGCAGCGAGCCGGCGGCTGACCGCAGCCGGATCGGCAGCGGCCACGAGCACTTCACGGATCGCGCCGATGACCCGCACCGTTGGCGAGGCATCGAGTTCCATCAGCGTATACAAACCATCCTGGGGCGCCAGCGCATCGTGCAACGACGAGGTTTTCAATGACACGGCACAAATGGCGCGGGTGGGATCCCGTTCGAGGAGGCGATCGAAGTAGAACGCTTGGTGCGCCCGGTGGAAAGCGCCGGGCCCAAAGTGCACGGTGCCGATCCGGATGCTCTGCCCGCTCGTAGCGGGGCCGCAGCACCGGCGGCGGCGCCTGCGACAGTGTGCGCTCGCTCAGGCGTCGAAAGATTGTCGGCTCGCCTGCAGGGGGCTCGAGCGCCGCAACATCCGGGGCGGCCGGCCCGGTTGCGGTCACAGTGTTACTCCGGTTTTCCAGATCGCGACCTCCCGCTCGCCGTTGCGCTCGGCGCAAGTTTGCCGTCCCGAGGCGGTGTCAATGACCAACTCGAGCAGCGCCTGCGCGAGATCGTCCATATGCGAGCCGGAGAGCAGCGAACCCGCGTCGAAGTCGATCCAACGCGGCTTGGCTTGGGCGAGCGCGCTGTTGCTCGATATCTTCAGCGTCGGCGCCGGAAACCCGAGCGGTGTACCACGTCCGGTGGTGAACAGCAGCACGGTGGCGCCGGCGGCCGCGAGCGCGGTGCTCGAGACCGCGTCGTTGCCCGGAGACTCGAGCAGCGCCAAACCTCGCCTTGCGGATCCGCTGGCCGTAGCGCAGCACCTGCGTCAGAGGGGCATCGCCGGCCTTCTGCACGGCGCCGAGCGACTTTTCCTCGAGGGTCGTGATACCTCCGGCCTGATTGCCCGGCGAGGGATTGTCCGAGACGCGCTGTCCGGCCGAGGTGAAGTAATCTTTGAAGTCATTGATAAGTTGCGCGGTGTCGTCGAATACCGCCCGGTCGACGGCGCGCGCCATGAGCATGCGCTCGGCGCCGAAGACCTCCGGGTATTTCCGACAGGATGGAGCGTGCCGCCGGCGCTCGTCAGCGCGGTGCTGATGCGGCCGACCAGCGGATTGGCGGTCAGCCCGCTGAATGCATCCGATCCGCCGCACTTCAAGCCCCACCACGAGATCAGACAGAGGCCGCGGCATCGCGCTTGTCCTGTTGCAGGAGCTCGGCGAGTTCCTCGACCGCGCGCACACCGTCGGCCACTTCGTCGTCCACGGCCTGCGCGTTGAAACTGCGCACTCGGCTGGTGTCGAGGTTCGCGGCGTCGAGCAACGCCTGCAGCTGATTGTTCTCGCATCCCAGGCCGACCATGAGCACGCCGCCGGCATTGGGGTGAGCGGCGAGCGAAGCCAGAATCTGCCGCGTGTGCATGAGGTCATCGCCCAGCTGCGAGCAGCCGAACGGATGCGTCAGCGCGTACACCCCGTCGACCCGGCCTTTGAGCCGCTCGCCTGCAATCTCGGCGATGCGCTGCGCCGTGCGCGCCACGCAGCCGACGGTGCACAGCACCCAGATCTCATTGCGCGTGCCGACGCGGCCGTTGCGCCGCGGATAGCCGAGGAAGGTGCGTGCCGTCGGCGGGCTGCCTGAGGGCGCAGCGCCGCGGCCGGCGCGTAAGTGTAATCCTCATGCGCCGTGAGGGCCGTGGCGAGATTGTGGGTGTGCACATGCTCGCCGGGCGCGATGTCTTGCGTCGCCTGTCCGATCGGCCAACCGTACTTGCGGACCGCGGCGCCGGCGCTGATCGCGGTCGCGGCAAGCTTGTGTCCGCGGGGCACGAAGGATTTCGCGACCAGCGCTTCGTCGGCGGATCGGACCGTTTCGCCGGGCTGCAGATCGCGCAGGGCAACCAGCACGTTGTCCCGCGGGTGCACTCGCAGCACGTCGGTAACCGGTATCATATCAGCATGGTAACCGGAATCAGAATTTGTGCAAATTCCGCGCGCCGGCCTGAATTGTGTGCGGTCGGCCGGGCGGCCAGGGGACGCCTCCGGCAGTCCGGCTAGCTGGTTTGCTACACTGCTTGCAAGGTCCGGTCGCGCAGCGACCGGTGCGAGCGTTTGCCGGCCGGGCGGCACGACCAACCGGTGCCGCAAAGAAGAAAGGCCGATGAGCAGCCGCGTTAAAACGTCCAGCCGTTCCGTGAGTGGCGCCAGGAAATCCGCCCGCGAGCGACGTCGCGCGCGCAAGCGCGTCAAAAGCCGCGCCAAGCTCACCATCACCGACATTGCGCGTCTCGCCGGCGTGTCAAAGAAGACCGTCTCGCGCGTCATCAACGAGGCGCCCTACGTCAACAAGAAAACGCGCGCCCGGGTCGAGGCCATCATCGCCGAGCATGGCTATCAGCCCGACCCGCAGGCCCGCGGCCTCGCGTTTCGCCGCTCGTTCCTGGTCGGCATGATTCATGACAATCCCAATTCGCAGTACGTGGAGAATGTCCACCTCGGCATCCTCGATGCACTGGCCAGCCGCGGCTACGAACTGGTGATCCGGCCCTGCGACCGCCGCAGCCCGACCTTTCTCGACGACATGCGCGGCTTCGTCGAGCGGCTGCGCCTCTTTGGCGTGGTGCTGATGCCGTCGGTGTCGGAAGATGATCGCCTCGCGAAACTGCTCGAAAGCGTCGGATTGTCCGTACGTGCGCATCTCCTGCGCCGCGGTCGACACGCCGGCGCGCCTGGTGCTGACGCATGATTGGCACGGCGCGGCCGCAGCCGCCCGCCGGCTCGCGCAGCTCGGACACCGGCGCATCGCCTATATTTCCGGGCCGCCCTTGTTCCGTTCTTCGCACGAGCGCCGGGAAGGATTCATCGCCGGACTGGCCGAATATGGCCTCGAGCTCAAGCCGGAGCTCACCATTCTCGGCGCGTACACGTATGAGTCGGGTCTGGCCCGAGGCCGCGAGCTGCTCGGACGGCCGGACCGGCCGACGGCGATCTTTGCCGGCAATGATGAAATGGCGAGCGGCGTGTACGGCGCGGCGCATGAACTCGGAATGCGCATCCCGGACGATCTTTCGATCATCGGCTTTGATGATGCGCCGATCGCCACGCGCATGTGGCCGGCCATGACCTCGGTGCGCCTGCCGGTGCGCGAGATGGGCAGAGCCGCGGCGGAGAAATTATTTGTAAAGCCGAAGGAAGCCGCCAAGGCGCCCGCCGCGGAATTCACCCCCGACCTTGATCGAGCGTCAGTCGACGGCGCGCCGCCCGGCGTCGCCGTCGCGCCGCTCCTGAGCGTTCGCAAATGCGCCGGCTCGTGGCCGCCCGCCATCGAGACGTTGCAAAACCTGACACCGGTTACCTATACTGCGCTCCATGCCGCGGCCGCTCGTCCTGAATCCTGATCGTCTGTTTCCCGGCCGATGCCGGGGTGCGCGCGCTGGCGCGCTCGCTGTATGCGTCAGGTGCGCGACCTGCCGATCATCAGCCCGCATGGCCATACCGATCCGGCCTGGTTTGCCTACGACGAGCCGTTCGGCGATGCCGTGGATCTGTTGCTCGCACCGGACCACTATCTCTACCGCATGCTCTACAGCCAGGGTGTGCCGCTCGATCAATTGGGCGTCAGGACCCGGCAGGGTGCGCCGGAGTTCGAGCCGCGCGAGGCCTGGCGGCTATTCGCCAGTCACTACAAATTGTTTCGCGGAACGCCCTCGGCGCTCTGGCTCGACCAGGTGTTTGCGGAGGTCTTCGGTCTGACGGTGCGCCTGGAGGCGGAAACAGCGGACCTGTACTTCGATGCCATCGGTGCCGCCCTCGCATCGCGCGCGTTCAGGCCGCGCGCGCTCTTTGAGAAATTCAACATCGAAGTTCTGGCGACGACCGAAAGCCCGGTGGATTCGCTCGATGCGCACCAGGCGATTCGCCGCAGCGGCTGGCCGGGGCGGGTGATCAGCACCTACCGTCCGGATCCGGTCGTCGATCCCGAGCACGAATTGTTTCGGGAGTCTCTCGAGCAGTTCGGAAGGCTGACCGGCCAGGACACCCGCTCCTGGCGCGGCTATCTGGAGGCGCACCGGCTTCGCCGCACGGCATTCGCCGCCCTCGGCACGACCGCGACCGATCACGGCCATCCCACCGCGGCAACCGCCGATCTGCCGGCAGGCGAGGCGCAAGCCTTGTTCGGCCGGATCGTCTCGGGACGCTTCACGCCTGCAGAAGCCGAATTGTTCCGCGCGCAGATGCTGACCGAAATGGCGAAGTTGAGCGTCGATGACGGCATGGTGATGCAAATCCATCCCGGTGCGTTCCGCAATCACAACCGCGCGCTCTTTGAGAGCCATGGCCGCGACAAGGGGGCGGACATACCGCAACGGACCGACTACGTGCGCGCGCTCAAGCCTCTTCTCGATCGCTTCGGCAATCATCCTCGTCTCACCGTGATCGTCTTTACCCTGGATGAGTCGGCCTACAGCCGCGAACTGGCGCCGCTGGCCGGCATTTATCCGGTGCTCAAGCTCGGTCCCGCCTGGTGGTTTCACGACAGCCCGGAAGGGTCTGCGCCGTTTTCGCGAGCAAACGACCGAGAGCGCCGGCTTCTACAACACCGTGGGCTTCAATGACGATACGCGCGCCTTTCTGTCGATTCCCGCGCGTCACGATGTGGCGCGGCGCATCGACTGTGCATTTCTCGCGCGTCTCGTCGCAGAACACCGGCTCGCGGAGGACGAGGCCGCGCAGACCGCCGTCGATCTCGCCTACAACTTGCCGAAGCAGGCCTATCGACTCTGAACGTCCTTGGCTTGCGTGGGAGGTTTCGCTTGCGCCCTCTGTTCCTTGCTCCCGCTGCTGATACTGTTTTTCGCCGGCACGGGCGGTGCACCGGCCCAGGATAGGCGCCATGTCGTCGAGCCTCACGTGCCGCCAGCCTGCGTCGTGCTGCAGGCGAGACTCGCGGCAGTCGACGGCGCATTGCGCGGGGACGCCGAGGCTGAACTGGACACCGCGCGCATCCAGCGGGCGCTCGATCAGTGTACGGCCGGCAAGGCGGTCGAGCTCAAGGCCAACGGCAGCAAGCAGACCTTTCTCACCGGTCCCCTGATGCTGCGCTCGGGCGTGAAACTCTTGATCGATGCCCATACCTCGCTGGCGGCATCGGTCGACCCGCGGCTTTACGACATCACGCCGGGAAGCTGCGGCATCCTGGGAGAGCACGGCCCCGGCTGCAAGCCGCTGCTCAGCGGCAATGACATCAACGACAGCGGCATCATGGGCGACGGCTCGATCGACGGCCGCGGCGGTGCGAAGATTTTGGGACAGCAGGCGACCTGGTGGCAGCTGGCGCACAGCGCCAAAGTGCTGGACAAGTACCAGAAGGTGCCGGGGTTGATCGAATTGAGCCACGTGCATGACTTCACGCTCTACCGCATCACGCTGCGCGACTCGCCCGCCCACCACGTCGTGGTACATGATTCGGATGGCTTCACCGCCTGGGGGGTGAAGATCATGACGCCCGAAACCGCGCGCAATACCGACGGCATCAACCCGGTTTCGTCCACCAACGTCACCATCACCCACAGCTACATTCACGCGGGCGACGACAATGTCGCCATCAGTTCGCGCCAAGGTGCGCCGGCATCGCACATCTCCATCCTGGACAATCACTTTTACGCCGGTCACGGAATGTCCATCGGCAGCGGCACGGGCGGGGGCGTCGCGCATGTGCTGGTGAGAAACTTGAGCATCGATGGCGCGAGCAACGGCATTCGCATCAAGTCCGATCCCAGCCGCGGGGGCTTAGTCCAGGACATCCGCTACGAGAATGTGTGCATTCGCAACGTGACCAATCCGATCGTGCTCACACCGCACTACACAAATTTTTCCGGCGAGCTGATTCCGGAATACCGCGACATCACCTTGCGCCGCGTGCACATCTTGACGCCGGGCGAGTACATATTTTCCGGTCTCGATGCGCAACATAAGTTGGGCGTGACGCTCGACGAGGTGTTCGCCGACGGCTTGAGTGAGTCGCACGTGCTCGCGGAAAACGCCGACATCACAATGGGGCCGGGGCGGGGCAACCTCGACCCGCAGGGATCGGGCGTGAGCGTTGCGCACGCGCCCGACGCTCATTCGGGCGCAGCGCTTCCTGCGCTGCCCCTGTCCTGTGCGGCACGGTTCGCGCCGTTTCCTGCCTTGGACGCCGCGCCGCAACTCAATGGCGAAGTGCCTCCGGTCGACAAGACGCTGTACGTCGCCACGGACGGAACCGGCGACTTCTATTCCATCCAGCGCGCCATTGACGTGGCGCCGGCCGAGGGTGCGGTCATTTCGGTCGCCCCCGGCACCTACAACGAAGTGCTCACCATCAACAAGCCTCACATCGTGTTGCGCGGTCCGTACCCCGACGCCGCGAAGACTTCGGTGGTGGCGGGCAAAAGCTCCGGGACCGCCGGCGGCACCCTCAATTCCGCCACGGTGAATGTTTTGGCCAATGACTTTCTGGCGGAAAACATCTCCTTCGTGAACGACTTCAACCGGACCCATCCGCAGCTCCAGCAGGGCTCGCAGGCGGTGGCATTGCTGGTGCGGGGCGATCGCGACATATTCGAGAATGTGCGCATCCTCGGTAATCAGGACAGCCTTTACGCCGGCGTGGGAGAGTGCACGGGCAGCGGCGCCGAGCGCACGTGCCCGGTCGCACGCCAGTACTTCGATCATTGCTTCGTCGAGGGCAATGTCGATTTCATCTTCGGCGATGCCAAAGCGGTCTTCGATCACTGCGTCATCCGCAGCAACCAGCATTTCGAGGGCTTCATTACGGCGCAGAGCAAGAGCTACCCCGCGCAGGACTCCGGCTTTGTGTTCAAGGACTGCCGCCTCGAGGCGGACCGCGGCGTCGGAAACGTCTACCTGGGCCGGCCGTGGCGCCCTTACGCGACGGTTGCCTATCTGAACACCTGGATGGACGCCGACATCGTGCCCGCAGGGTGGCGCGAATGGCACCCGGCGGAGACCGATTACCTGCCGACCGCGTTTTACGCCGAGTACGAATCGAGCGGACCTGGCGCCAATCCCTCGCTGCGGGAAACGCACTCGAGCCAGCTCACGCCGCAACAGGCCCGGCAATTCGCGCCGGAGGACTTTCTGCGCGGCGGCGACGGCTGGAATCCCAGCGCCATTCTCCGGCAGAAACGTTCGAACGATTGAGCGCGCGAGCGGCCCGTCGCCGGGCCCTTGCGGCACGAAGGAGAGTTTGCTAAGTTCTGATACCGGTGTCATAGAGATTCTCGCCAGGCAAACGCAAGAAAGAGCGAGTCCAGCGTGTCATCGGTAGCATCCAGTTTTCGGGTGGCGAAGGGGGGAGAATGAAGACAACACAGCATTCGTACGGATCCGTCCGTTTGGTCCGCACTGCCGCAGGCGTGATTATGTCGCTCAGCGCACTGTATGCCGTCACGGCCGGCGCCGATCCCCAGGTCAACGCCACGGCTGCCGAAGGACCTTCCGCGCAGGCCAATAAGGACACCGCACTGTCGGAGATTGTCGTGACCGGCTATCGCAGCAGCCTGGAGACGGCGATCAACATAAAGCGTGATACCAACTCTGAGATCGACACGATTCTGGCCGAGGATATCGGCAAATTTCCGGACCAGAATCTGGCCGAATCGTTGCAGCGCATCCCGGGTGTCGCGGTGACCAGAGAGGAAGGCGAGGGCCGGGAAATAACCGTGCGCGGTCTCGGGCCGCAATATACTCGCGTGCGCATCAATGGCATGGAGGCCTTGACGACCACGGGCGGACCGGACAACGAGGGAGGCGTCAACCGCACGCGCGATTTCGACTTCAATATTTTCTCATCGGATCTCTTCAATTCGATAACCGTGCGAAAAACCGCGGAAGCCAGCGTGGACGAAGGCTCGATCGGGGCCACCGTGGACCTGAACACGGCGCATCCTTTGGATTACGGCCGGTTTGTGTTGATCACGCAGGCGAAAGGAAACTACAACGATCTTTCGGGTACGGTGGGACCGCAGTTCTCGGCACTGATCTCCAATACGTTCGCCGATGGAACGTTGGGCGCCTTGGCCTCGGTTTCCTTTGCCAAGCGTAGTTACCTGGACACGGGCGCCAGCACGGTGCGATGGGACGAGGCGCAGGTGCTCAAGACCGGCACGACTACCTTTGGCGCATCGCCCTATGGGTTCGGGTCCGTTCTTGGCACTCCGTGCACCGGGACGGCGGCGACCCTTCCGGCCGTGTGCCAGCAAGCCGACAGTGCGCTGCATCCGCGCTTTCCCCGCTATGACTATTTTCAGGATACCGAGTCTCGCCAGGGCGACTCCGTCTCGCTGCAATGGAAACCCAACGACGCGAATCTGCTATCGCTCGATGTGTTGCACTCATACTTCCAGGAGACTCGCGAGGAGCGGTACCTCGAGGAGCCGGGCCTGTCCGGGCAGGGCAACTGCACCAACCCGAACACCTCGACCAGCGTCGGTTGCATCTCGGTGCTGTCGGACACCATCAATAGCCAGGGCGTGATGACTTCGGGCACCTTCAGCGGCGTCGATACGCGAGTCGAGGACCGCTACGACAGCCTGCACACGGATTTCAACCAAGCGACCTTGAACGGGAAACATACCTTGAGCCCGCGGTGGAGCGTCGATGAGCTGATCGGCTGGTCGCAATCCAATTTTGCGAACCCGGTGCAGACAACCCTGGGTTGGGACCAGTTCAACCAGACCGTCGGCTACGATTTCAGCTCCTCTAAAATCCCCGGTCTGAACTTCGGCACCGAGAACGTCGGCCTGACCGGGCCCTGGGTGCTGACCGAGGTCCGCGAGCGTCCGCAGAGCACGACCAACGGGTTCAAGAACGCCGAACTCAACGTTCATTTCAAGGCGAGCGACAACCTCAATCTGTCGGGAGGATTGCAGTTCAAAGAATACAGTTTCAGGACGAGCTCCTATCGGCTGGTGAACGGCGAGTCGGTGAGCGCGACGAATATCTATGCACCGTTGCGCGCCGTGCCCATCGCAAGCTATGGGCAGACGCTCAACTATGGAAACAACGCAGGCGTCAGCGTGCCAGGCGGCAGCACAACGATCTGGGGCTCGCCGAGCACATTTCTGGCGGCGAACGCTCTCGGGATCTATTCGAACAGCAGCCTGTTCGCCTTGAGCACCGCGGGCGATCTCGGCGACAACGTATCCGTGACGGAAAAGGATTATGGCGGATACCTGCAGATGAATTTCGACGGGCATCTGCTGTCGCACGAACTGCGCGGCAATTTGGGCGTGCGCACCGTGCGCACCGATCAATTTTCTCTGGGCTACTCAAACACGCTGCTGCCGCTCACGGCGAGCCGCAACTACAACAACGTTCTGCCGGCGCTCAACCTGGCCTGGTCGCTGCGCGATGATTTCCTGGCGCGATTGGGGGTTTCACGCGACCTGTCGCGGCCGAATCTCACCGACTTGGCCGCCAGCACGAGCGTCACCGTTTCGGGCACCCAGTTCAATGTGAAGACCGGCAATCCGAACATTCAGCCGTTCCTGGCCAATGCCTATGACCTGTCGTTCGAGTGGTATCCGGCGTCCGGTACCATGGTCGCGGTGGCGCCGTTCTATAAGCAGGTGTTGACCTTCACGTCCACGCAGACCACCAACACGGTGTTCGACGGCAATCCCTTCGGAGTGCCCAATTCGCTTGCCATCGCGGCGTGCGGTTCGACGCCGGGTTGCAGTCCGAGTGCGACCTGGGCGTTCTCCACGCCCGTGAACTCGCCGGGCGGCGACGTCAAGGGAATCGAATTCAACTACCAGCAACCGTTGCGCTTTTTGCCCGGATTCTTGAGCAACACCGGCGTACTGTTGAACTATACCTACGTAGATTCGAAGGTGAAATACCTGACCGGTCCGAACACCTTCGTGACCAATCAATTGACCGGGCTGTCGAAGAATACGGCGGGTGCGGTGCTGTACTACGAAGATGCGAAGTGGAGCGCGCGTGTCTCCGGCGCGTACCGCAGCCGCTATCTGACCACGGTCCCGGGGCAGGAGGTGGGTACCAGCGCCGACGGCTTCAATGCGACCTTCAACCTGGATGCGTCGATCCAGTACAACATCACCTCGCACTTCCGAGTCTCACTCGAGGGCGCGAATCTCACCGACCAGTACGAAAGCGAGTTCAACGACACCTCGCGGGACCTGGTCTACTACTATCACCATACCGGGCGCCAGATTCTGTTTGGCGCGCGCTATCAATACTGACGCCGGCGAATACTGACGCCGGCGAATACTCACGCCGGCAACTACGGCGGTCCGGCTAGCGCGCGAGCCAGCCGCCATCCACGGGAATGATGGCGCCATGCACATAGTCTGAGGCGGCGGAAGCCAGGAATACGGCGGCACCGCCAAGATCCGCCGGCACGCCCCAGCGGCCCGCGGGAATCCGCGCGACGATTTCGCGGCTGCGGCTTTCATCCTCGCGCAAGGCCTGCGTATTGTCAGTGGCGAAATAACCCGGTGCGATCGCATTCACATTGATTCGCTGCTTCGCCCACTCATTGGCCAGGGCCTTGGTGATCCCCGCCAGACCGCTCTTGGCGGCGGTGTAGGCCGGCACGCGAATCCCGCCCTGGAACGAGAGCATCGATACCACATTGATGATCTTGCCGCCGCCCGAGGCCGCCATGTGACGGGCTGCGGCTTGGGAGAGAAAAAAAACCGACTTCAAGTCGACATTGACCACCCGGTCCCAATCCGCTTCCGTGACCTCCATCGCATCGGCGCGCGAAATCACCCCGGCGTTGTTGACCACGATATCGAGGCGACCCATTTTTGTGAGCGTCTCTCCGACCACACCGGCAATTGGCTGCGTCGAGACAAGGTCGGCGGCGATGAAATGAAAACGCCGCTGCAGCGCGTGGACGGCCGCCTGAGTCTCGAGCGGTGCACGCCGGCCGACCGCGACGATGTCCGCGCCGGCCTGCGCGAGCGCGATGGCGATTCCCCGGCCAAGCCCGGTGTTGGCGCCGGTGACCAGCGCCGTTCGGCCCTCAAGGTCGAAAGGATTGGTCATTATTTGAGCTGGCAGATGTCAAGCACATGCATGTCCGTGTAGTCGAGATTTTCGCCTCCCATCGCCCAGATGAAGGCGTAATTGGAAGTACCCGCGCCCATATGTATCGACCAGGGCGGCGATATCACCGCCTGCTCGTTGGCAACGACGATGTGGCGGGAAGCATCAGGCTCGCCCATGAAATGAAACACGCGATCATTTTCGCCGAGACCGAAATAGAAATAGACCTCCGAGCGCCGATCGTGAAGATGCGGCGGCATGGTGTTCCACACGCTGCCGGGCTTGAGAATGGTGAGACCGAGCAGCAGCTGCGCGGATTTGCAGGTTGACGGAACGATGTATTGATAAATCGTGCGTTGGTTCGATGTTTCCAGCGCCCCGCGTTCCAAGGACACGGCCTCGTTGATCGAGATTTTGACCGCCATGTGCCGCGTGTGAGCCGGGGTGGAAGTTAGATAGAATCGGGCCGCGCCGCCTGCCTCGAAAACAACGTCCTCGGTGCCCATGGGCAGATAGAGCCCGTCCTTCGGCGACAATTCAAAGCGTGCGGCGTCGGCAATGACGACTCCCGCGCCGCTGCCAATGTTGATGATCCCCAATTCGCGCCGCTCCAACAGCGGCGCACCGGCCATCGGTGCGGATTGAGCCGGCAGCCTGAGCGGAGCGCCGGTCGGCCAGGCGCCGCCGATGAGAAACCTCTCATTGTGGCTGTAGTTCAGCACCACGCGGCCGCCGCTGAAGAGATTGCTCATGAGATAAAGATCGCGCAGCGCCTGATTGCAGGCGCTCGCGATCATGGTGGGATGCGTCGCCTGATAGACCTTGTCGTACATGTTCCTGTTCCCAAGTTTTCGAGCGGTGTCATTTAACTATGACACCGGTTACCATTTGATACAATCCGACGACGCAAAGCGGGGACATGCCCTTGGAGAACGCTGTGACGGACAAGCGGAGCGAGGATCGCGGCACGACGGCGGCCGCCATCTCGAAAAGCTTTGTCAGCGCGCGGCGCAATGCCCAAGCCCTGGCGAAATTTCCCGGGGCGATTCCGCTCGATCTGGAAACCGCGTATCTGTGCCAGAAGTTGGCCATCGAGGCATGGCCCGACCGCTTGATTGGCTGGAAGGTCGGTATGATCGCGCCGCCCCTGCGACCGATTTTCAAGGCCGAGCGGCTCGCCGGCGCGATTTTCGAGGCTGGCCTGCGGGACGGCGGCGCCCAGGTCGAGTTTCCCGTCTTTGTCGGTGGATTTGCCGCTGTCGAGGCCGAATTTGTCCTGCGTGTCGCGCATGATGCGCCGCGCGGCAAAGTCGCCTGGACCGAGCGCGAGGCGCAGGCCTTGGCAGGTGCGATGCACATCGGCATGGAGACCGCCGGCAGTCCGCTCGCCACGATCAACCAATTGGGACCCACGGCGATTGCGGCCGATTTCGGCAACAACGCCGGCCTGATCCTCGGACCCGAAGTTCGCGATTGGGCCACGCTGCCGATTGAATCGCTGCGCGTCGTCACCAGCATCGACGGCAACATCGTCGGACGCGGCGATGCCAGTCTTTTGCCGCACGGTCCGATCGGCGCGCTGCAATTCCTGGCCGGACAAGCCGCCAAGATGGGGAGGCCGCTGCAGACCGGCATGCTGGTTTCGACGGGCGCCGTGACCGGCGTCCACGACATCCATGTGGGACAAAGCGCGGTCGCCGATTTCGGGCCGCTTGGACAGATCTCCTGCATCGCGGTCGCGGCGACATGAGCGCCGGCGGGATCGGCACCGACGGCGCGGCCGAGGCGATAATCGCGCGTTCCGCCGCGCGCGCCGGTCATTATCGCTGGCTCATCTGCGGCATGCTGTTCGCCGCAACCGCAATCAACTATGTGGATCGGCAGATCATCGGTGTCTTAAAGCCGGTACTGCAGGGCGATTTCGCCTGGTCCGAAATGGACTACGCCAACATCGTGTTCTGGTTCCAGACAGCGTATGCGATCGGCTACCTGCTCTTTGGCCGGCTGATCGACAAAATCGGCGCGCGCTTAGGCTATGGCCTGGCGATCATCATCTGGACCGGCGCTCATATGGCGCACGCCGCGGTCAGTTCACTATTCGGCTTTCAACTGGTGCGCTTCGCACTGGGGCTGGGCGAATCCGGCAATTTCCCCGCTGCGCTGAAGGCCGTTGCCGAATGGTTCCCCAAATCCGAACGCGCTCTGGCCACGGGAATCATGAATGCCGGAAGCAACGTCGGCGCCATCATCACACCCGTATTGGTTCCGGTCATAACATTGGCCTGGGGTTGGCGCGCGGCTTTTCTTATCACAGGATTGCTGAGCGTTGTCTGGCTGGCCGCCTGGCTGATCATCTATCGCGACCCCGCCAAGCATCCCCGCGTTGGCCCTAAGGAACTGGCGTATATCCGTCAGGATCCCCAGGAACACGCGGAAGCGCCGATAAAGTGGCGGCGCCTGCTGCCTTTGCGCGCCACCTGGGCCTTTGCAATCCCCAAATTCCTGATCGATCCGATCTGGTGGATGTTTCTGTTCTGGCTGCCGGATTTTTTTGCAAAGCGTCATGGCTTGGATCTGCAAAGCTTCGGGCCGCCGCTGGTCGTGGTCTATCTGTTGTCCGATTTCGGCAGCGTCGCCGGCGGTTGGCTGTCCTCATTCTTGATGGCGCGCGGGCTGCCGCTGCACGCGGCGCGCAAATACACGATGCTGATCTGCGCTCTGGCGGTCACGCCAATCATCTTTGCGATGTATGTGGACAGTCTGTGGCTGGCGGTCGCGATCGTCGGCCTTGCCGCTGCCGCCCATCAAGGCTTTTCCTGCAATTTATTGACCATGCCATCGGATCTCTTCCCGCGTTCGGCCGTGGCTTCGGTCGTTGGAATAGGCGGGACCGCCGGCGCCATCGGGGGCATGCTGATGGCGAAATATGCCGGCTGGGTCTTGGATTCGATCGGCAGCTACACCCCGCTCTTCGTTGTCGCCGGCACCGTCTATTTGCTGGCTTTGGGTGTTTTACATCTACTGTCGCCGCGCTATGCGCCGGCTGTGATCCCGGGAGACTGAATGAACACGACTCGGCGCGATTTCCTTCTGGCCGGCGCAAGCGCGGCCGTTCTCGGCGGATTCTCCGCCAGCGTCCTGGCTGCCGATCCGTGGGCTGAAGCCACCGACATTGTCGCGCGCATCAAGCCGCCGACTTTTCCCAAGCGCGATTTTGACATCACTCAATACGGCGCGCGCGGCGACGGTACGACCGACTGCACCGAGGCGATCGCGCGGGCGATCAACGCCTGCAATGCGGCCGGCGGCGGCCGCGTCGTGATTCCGGCCGGGACTTTTTCGACCGCGCCGATCCATCTGAAAAGCAATGTCAATTTGCACCTGGCCGATGCCGCTGTGCTGTCTTTCAGCCGCGATACGGCGCGCTATCTTCCCGTCGTCTATACCCGTTGGGAAGGGGTTGAATGCCTGAATTACTCCGCGCAAATCTATGCCGACGGCCAGGAAAATATCGCACTCACCGGTTCCGGTACGCTGGAGGGCAACGCTGATTGCAGCCATTGGTGGCCATGGAAGGGCCGCACCAATTGCGGCTGGAGCGAAGGCCAGCCAAATCAGGATCCCGCCCGCAATGCATTGTTCGCGATGGGCGACAAAGACGTGCCGCTGGCCAATCGGGTCTTTGGCGAGGGCCACTACCTGCGCCCGAACATGGTCCAATTCTGCCGCTCAAAGAATATTTTGATTGAAGGCGTGACCATGAAGAATTCGCCGATGTTCGAGATCAATCCGGTGCTTTGCAGCAATGTCACGGTGCGCGGCATCACCATCGTCAGCCACGGACCCAACAATGACGGTTGCGATCCCGATTCGTGCCGGGATGTATTGATCGAGAACTGTTCCTTTGACACCGGCGATGATTGTCTGGCAATCAAGGCCGGCCGCAACCACGACGGACGACGCGTCGGCGTTGCTTCGGAAAATATCGTGGTGCGCAATTGCAAGATGAAGGAGGGCCACGGCGGCCTGACCATCGGCAGCGAGATGTCGGGCGGCGTGCGCAATGTGTTCTTCGAGAATTGCGATCTCAGCAGTCCCAATTTGAACCAGGCGCTGCGCTTGAAGACCAATGCCATGCGCGGCGGCACGATCGAGCACATTTACTTCCGCAACATCCGCATCGGCGTGGTCAGCGCCGCCGTCCTGCAGATCGACTTCACCTACGAGGAGGGAGCCGCCGGCCCCGAACGGCCGAATGTCGGCGACATCCACCTAGAGAATGTCACCTGCCAGAAGAGCCGGCTCGCACTGGAGTTACGCGGCTTTGAAAATGCGCCGATCCATGATGTAACTTTGAGGAACTGCAGATTCGAGCACATCGAACAGGCCGACATCCTCGAGCACGTGAAACGGCTCGAGCGGACCAACGTCAAAGAAAACGGCAAGCTGGTGGTTTGATGCAGCGCTGCTTGCGCGAATTTACAGAACCACATTCCTGAAAATCTTCCAAACACCCGCTTCATCCCGCTTCCACACGGTCAGGTACGGGCCTCCAGCCGTGACAACGGCGCCGCTAGCGGAACGAGTGCCGACCGTGCCGGTTCCCCATTCATAGACCAGTCCCTGAGCTCCGGCAGCCGTCCCTTGGTGGTGTATGGACGCAAAGACGACGGTAGCCTTGTCGAGCCTGGCGCGATAGAAGGCCCTGATGGCGTCGCGGCCGCGAATGCTTTCGCCCGCGGCCGTCACGAACACCGCGTCGGCGGCGTACGGCTTCGCGATGGCATCCGCATCGCCGCTTTTCATGGCCGCGGCCCACTCGCCGTTGGCGCGCAGGATTGCGGGCATCGCGCCGCTGACCCCGGCGGCGGACGCCGCCGCCTCGCGAGGTGACAGGGTGAAGGTGAGGAGCGCCAATGCCAGTGTTGCCTTTAAAAAGTACATCATCCCTCGCTCCTTTGGCGTCTGACATGCGCATGCTTGAGATGGCGCAGCCGCTTGATGTCCGCAGCGCCCAATTGGCCAAATTTGCCCCGCCAGGCAAGGATTGTGCCCTCGGTGATGTTGTGCCTCATCGCAACCTCGTTGACGGATGCCAGCCGTGCTTCGAGCAGAATCTTTACTATCTCACTCTCAGTAAAATCCACTTTCTTCATGGGTGCCGCAAGGGTTGATTGGAGGTAGGGGGAAGAGTTGCCAACTGTGCGCGCGATGGTGCGCGACGCAGCGCAATAACGCTTCGTCGACAATGAAACTGTGTGCGCACGCCGTAAGGCGGCAGTCGCGGTTGTTCAGTGGCACGCGCGCGACCGGTGCTACAGGTTTCCAGAGCGTGCCAAATTGCTGCGTTCTTTGCGCCTCGACAACGGCACGAGCGGAATTACATTGAGGATGGCGTCACGATACGAGGTGCTCGATTGAATACAGGCTCCAGAAGACAGGGTGAATGCAAAAGTTCCATGATTGGCGACTTGCGCATAGGCAACTGCTCGAACATTCAGGAGAAGAGAGCGTTCAATTCGCAAAAATCCCCATTCGGCCAAGTACGCGGCCAAGCGCTTGATGGAATCTCGCCGAATATAGTCGCAAGCACCGCTGCGGATCGTCACGTAGTTGCCGTGGGCTTCGATGTAATCTATTTTTTCCACTTCCAGCGGGTATAAACGATGTTGACGCTCGCCGACCAAGAATCGCAACTCGTTGTGTGACCGCGGTGACAGTTGAGAAACGCCGGGGCGCTGCAGCCGCGGAAACATGGGAACGCTTGCGCGCGATGAGTGGCAGCGATGTTGAGCCCGCTCGAGCGACTGACCCAGGCGCGCTGCGTCGACCGGTTTTGGCAGATAGTCGAGCGCACCGGCAGCCAGCGCGGCTGCGGCGCTGTCTGGGCCACCTGTGGCGATGATACTCAAGGGCCCGCTCTGCCAATGCGCGACGCTGAGAAGGTCGAATCCGGACATATCAGGTAACTCCACGTCGACAAGCATCACGTCCGGGCACAATTCGTCTGCCGCGCGCAGCGCAGCGATTCCGGATTCCGCCTCTCCGACGATCTGCACATCATCGCGTTGTTGGCACATTGCGATCAGCGAAGTACGGTCGCGGCGCTCATTGTCAACGATGAGAACTTTCAGCGTCATAGAAACCCGACGAATTGGTGGTTCGGAGAGGTGGAAAAGATCGAATGCATCCAATATTTGATTCGGACATAAAAGTGCTCTCAGACACATGAAAACTCATTTGGCCACCGAGATCTATGGGTACATTTGGTTGGTCCCCGATATCAGCCGCTTCGTCCCGAAACTCGCATTTATTATTGTTGTCGCCGCATTACTCACTTCCTCGTTTGCGGCGGGCATGTTTCGCCGTGGGTCGGCGCGGCGCGAAAAGCAGCTCGATATACCGACGCAAATGATCCATGCAATCTACCGCCACGACGGGCCCTTGCTTTGCCTTGGCGAGGATGAACGCTCCCTGAATCACCGCCTGGGTATACAGCGCCAGGCTCTCGGCGCTAAACGAGCGATCGGCGCCATATAGCCGCATCGCTGCGTCGATATCCGCAACAAGCATTGCAGCGTGACCGCTGATCGACTTTTCGCATGCATCTCGGACTGCGGGATGAGTCTCGTAAACTTCTTGAATTAAGGTGCCGGCAAAGCAGGTAAATTCCGGAAGTGCGTTCTTCAGAAGCGCCTTGCGAAAGTCGATATACGCCAGTAGGCGCTCCAGAGGATCCGGCAGCGTTCGGTAATCTGCAGATAAGAAGGGCGGGGCTGTGACAGCGATCCAGTGTTCGGCTGCCGCAATCGCCAAATCTTCCTTGGTCTTGAAGTGATGGAAGAAACTTCCTTTTGTGAGGTCAGCGGCTTCGCAAATGTCCTCGACGCGCGTCGCGGCATATCCTTTGATGCGAAAAACCGATAGCGCCGCGTCGAGCAGCGCCGTCTTTGACTCGTGTTGCACTTCGGCCATAAAGCCGCCCGGAACCTAGAGGATGAACATACCGACCAGTTGGTACGGTAGCAACGCGAACCTTCCATGTCAAGCCGAGCCGCCAGGGCCCTCTCCGGGGTCGCGATCAATGTCCTTGCGCGTCTTTAGCCACGGCGGCGGATGGTTTATGTATCGGCGCCGCCGTTCCATCCGACCACTGGTCCACCACGACCATGAATGTACCGAGCGGCTCCGGAGAGTTCTGAAACTGCGGATTCAGATAGACCGGCACGCCGGCAAGATCCGATCCCCAATCCGCACTGACCGAGCGGGGTCCATAAATCATCAGGTGCGGATGCCAGTGACCTCCGGCGTCCCCGAGCATCTGCTCCCGCGACATCATGTAGCACATTGCTCCGGCTTCCAGTGTCGGGACTTCCTTTTTTGCGACTATCTGTTTGAGGCGCTCGATGATTTGAGGCTTCGATAAGCCGTCCAGAATCATGTCGGTTCTTTTGTACGTATAGGGCAATACCGACCGAACGGCTGCCGGGTTGAAGCAGATGGGGCCGCGCATCTTGGGATTCCAGAATTCCGGCCAATCGAATGGCGACATCCACGATCGTTCAACGATGCAAACAAACCCATTTTTGCCCTTGACCACCGTTTCGTAGCCGTTTTGTTTGAGCACTACAATCGTGGCGTCGCCTGAAATGGATGCCGGTGCTGCACTGCGCGCAAGTGCTATCTCGGCACTCTCCGTCATCAAATACTGATTGATCGGCGCCATCCGGGCATAAGGCGTTTTGGAATCCTGCGCTTCTCCAACACCAGTTAGTCCGAGCGCTGTCAGCAAGATCAACGTTGAATTTGCAAGGCTGGCAACTATTTTTCGGCTCATGCTGCTATTCCCATGTCTCTGCGAATGCCCATCCGGCGGAGGCGAGTTCAAAATTGACCTCGCCTCCGGCAATCATCTAGAACTGCGCAATAATCTGGCCGAAGATGAACCGTCCCAGCGCATCGTACGCTTGCGGGAAGGTGTTGCCATTGCCGGCCGGCGGTCCCGGTAATGTGCTCGCGCCAATGATCGGGGGGTCCTTGTCGAATAGGTTGTTGACTCCCAAGCGCACCGTTACCTTATCGGTGATCTTCATCGCCGCAGTTAGATCGAAGAAACTATAAGAACTGATGAAGGCATCCGTGTTGGAAATGCCGCCATTGGCTATGGTGCCGCTGCCTGCCGTCAGATTCGGATTGCCGCTGAACTGCTCGGTTTTGACCCCAGAGAAAAAGCGCCATGCCAGCGAAACGTCGAGCCCGCTCCACGGAGTTGACCATGTGGTACGCAGCGTATCGCGCCAACGGAATACCGGAATACCAGCGCCAGTGTTAAAAGAACTGCAGGTCGCCCCATACAATCCGACGCAGTTATAGGCAGAACTCGGGTTATGAGCGATGGGTTCGTCTATATATTTGTCGATGTACGTGCCGACGAGGCCGGCGCGGATTTTTCCCAACGAACCGATGTCGAAGGCGTAGCTCAAGTCGAGGTCGATGCCGCGTTGCAAGAGAGATCCGTTATTCACCTTCGGGTCAACGACATAGCCGCTGTTCGCCAAAGATCCGTCGTTGATTATCCACAGCGATCCGAACTGATCGCGGTGGACGTCATTGCACAACAGGCCGCTCTGCAGACACTGCGTCAGAATGTTAGTGCCGCCCAAACCTAGAATGACGCCCTGGATGCTGATGTTGTAGTAGTCGAGTTGGGCGCGAAAACCGGGAAGGAAAGCGGGTGTCCAGCCGATTCCGAACGAAGTCGTCAAAGCGGTCTCCGGCTTCAATGACGTGTTGCCGCTGAGCAGACCGTTGTACTGACCGCCGGGACTTGACTGAACGTGACCGTATTGCGCCGCCGTGACGCCGGTCCGCGCGCAGGCCGCGGCAGAAGCCGCAGGCGCGGTCCCCGCGCAAGGATCCTGGTTGTAAGTACCGTCCAGTCCAATGGCTGCCGGTGTGAACAGCTCCACCACGTTCGGGGCACGAACCGAGCGCGCGAAACTGCCCCGCAGCCTCACATCGTGCACGGGCGACCAATCGACACCGAATTTATAGGTGTTGGTGTCGAAACCCAAATTGTAGCTCGAGTAGCGATAACCGGTTTCCACGTCCAACGACTGCGCCAAGGGTTTATCCTCGATCAGCGGCATGCGCGCCTCGATGAAACCTTCTCGCGAAATTTCCCCTCCCACAATGGACGGGTTGGCGCCGCCGTTGCCATCGCCATTTCCAGACTGCGCAAACGCATCGGTCAAAAACTCTGAGGTCTGGTCGCGATACTCACCTCCGAAATTGACCTTTAATCCTTTACTTGCGAGCGGCGATTGCACCCCGTAGTTGCCGAGATCTCCGGTAAAATTGATATTTACGACGGTGAGTGCACTGTTGCTTTGGCTCGTTATGGGGGTGTTGAGGTAATTGATGGCCGCTTGCGAGGGTGGTTGTTCCAAGTTAAAGATGTTGTACGGCACGCAAGGAGGTCCCACCACGCACACGGGATTGGCAGCCGTACCGGTCACATTGAGCGCGTTTCCTTCCTTGACCTTATCGAACAGATTCGCGAGGTTAGGTTCGCTCACTGTGCTGTATTGAAAGCTCGCGTCGTAGTCCCACGCATCGTTGATCTTGCCCTTGACGCCGAGCACCTCATGGAAGTCGGTGTGGACAATGGTGTCATCGCGGGGGCCTCCCTCGACATTGCGCCGACCGATCAAAACTGTGGCGGTATTCGCTGTGTTGCCGCCGCACCAGGTGCTGATTTCTGCCGTCGAGAGGAACGGATTCGAGCAATTGAAGGTACGCAGGTCGACGAAAATGCCTCCGGGCGCGATTTGCGCGGTCGACCTGTCGCTCATGAACATCAACTGCGAATAAACCGTGGCGTGTTCATTGACTTCATAGTGCAGGAACGCGCCTGCCGTGTAGCGCTCATCCGGCCTCTGGAAATAATTGAGCGGCCCGTAGTTGTATAGATTGTTGGCGCCGAACGGCACCAGCGTGCCGTTGGGGCCAATGGTATTTTCAATCTGGCCCGCCGGCAGGGGGGTGCCGTTAACGTCCACTGCCGTGAATCGGCCCGGGTACGAGGTAGAAGAACCGGCGCAGTAGAACTTTCCGTCGGTATTGGAGGCGCCCGCAATATATCCCGAACCCAAAGCACAAGCACTGTAATCATATTTGCCCTCCAAAACAGGGGCGATGTTGCGATAGGTGGCATAGACCGTCGCATTACCGTTGCCGTCCGGGCTATTCAGGCCCGCGATGAAGGCCAGTGATTTTTGCGCCCCGGGACTGACGCTCGACGGAGCTTGTTGAAATCCCGATCCTGCGATCGCTTGCTGCACACCGTCAGGGTTGTCGTTGTGGTGCTGGTAGATGCCGCCGTCGGCGACCAGTTTTACCCCCTCAAAGTGATCGTTGAGCTTGAAGTTGACCACCCCCGCAACGGCATCGGCACCGTAGACCGAGGAGGCACCGCCCGTCAGTACTTCGATACTGTCGATCAATTCCGCTGGAATCAAATTGATATCGGAAGCAGGGGTGGACGCGTCACCCAGTCCTATGCGAAATCCATTGACCAACACGAGGGTGCGTTGATCCCCGAGTCCGCGCAAGTTGATCGATGCCGTCGCGGTCGATGCATTGGATATGTTGCCGCCCTGGGCTGCGAAGACCTGCGGCAACGAGTTGAGCAGATCCTCGACCCGAGTCACGCCGGTCTCCTGAACTTGGACCGCTGAGACGAAGGTGACGGGGCTGATGGATGCCTGGTTCGGCACAGAGATGCGCGAGCCAGTGACCACGACCTCTTGCAATTGCTCATTTGGCGCGGCGTTGGCAGCCGTCACCGGCGCGGTCTGAGCGTTCGCGAGAGACGCGACTAACGAGCTGCCGCCGAGTACTGCACGGATTGCCAGCTGAAGTGTACGATTTTCCATTCTTGCTCCCATAAAATATTTTCATGATCGATCGATGACATTCCCCATCAATCGTGGCGAAGGCGATACCGGCGGCTTCCTCTTCTTCCGCATCCCGCAGAACCATCGCGTGTCCTGAGGCTGAAGCTTAGGTGAGATGATTCAGAACGCAGTTGGAAATGTGACTAAAGCTGCCGCGGCGGTGATGGGACCTGCCGGCGTGGGGACGATTGCGGAGCGCAGCAACCGAATCTCTCTGAACTCATCGTTCGAAGACCGCTGCTTGCGGGCAAAAAACGCCGCGAGCGACCGCATTCAAGCTGATGCATGTCCGCAACGGAATGGCGACGGTCGGCTTCTCAGGCCGGAAAAAAGCTACCGCGGAACCAATGCGCGTTGAGGCAGGGAGCGAGCCTGAATATGTTTCGTCCCGCCTATCGACTCATCCGTCCCCGGCAATGCCAAAGCGCAAAGAGCAACTTACCTGCACAAACGGTATTCTAGATAATGGCCGCCAGCATCAAATCCGGGTCTCGTGTGACACCCGCGTCGATAGCGCCGAATTCACGCGCAACGCGCAACTTGGCTGGGCGAAGTCAACTCCCGCGGGTGACGTTCAAAGTTCTCTTGTTGCTCACGGCAGCCTTCTGGCTGTTCGTCACGCTCACCGACGTGTTGTATGTCTATAACATGCAGGTCAACGCCGACAAAGAGTTCAAGGTTGTGCTATTTGTTGTGTGGTATGAGCGAGCTCTGCAACATCTCTTGCTCTTTCCAATTCTGTTTGCCTGCTTTTCCGCGTCGTTGCGAACGGGATGGGCGACTGTTAAGCGTGTGCTCGTGCAGATTCTCCTGGGCGGGATGTTCGCGGCGCTTTCATACTATGCACAGGAGCTGTCTGAGACGTTGCTTTGGGGAGTCTTGATGCCGAGAGAGGCGGGTGCCCTCTGGATCGCCAGCTTCGTTACGTTTTTTATGACCTATAGTTTCGGCGTCTTACTGGTCACGGCATTCGCCCACTATCAGCGTTTCCGAGACGCAGAAGTACGCAATTCTGTTCTCGAGCAAGGATGGGCCAATGCACGGCTCGCCGCACTGCGCATGCAGCTCTCGCCGCATACGCTTTTTAACCTTCTTCATACCATCCGCGGGCACATCAACAAAGAACCGCAAGTGGCGAGAGCCATGGTGGTACAGCTCGCCGACCTCCTGCGTCGACTGCTCAGCGCGAGCCAACGCGAATTTGCTTCGCTCACGGAAGAGCTGACCTTTGTCCGCCTCTATCTCGAACTTCAACAGCAGCGCTTCGCCGAGCGCCTCACAATGGTGCTGCCGGCCGTCGAGGACCTCTCGGACCTTTGGGTTCCCAGTTTGATACTTCAACCGCTCGTTGAAAACGCTGTCGTTCATGGGCTCGCCGGCCACGAGGCAATGGTGATGGTGCGAGTGGAGGTGCAGATCCACGAGGAATCACTCGTTTTGCGGGTGATCAACACTATTGCGAGGCAAAGCACAGCAGGTCCCAATGGCATTGGCCTGACCAACGTACGTGAACGCCTCGACGTGCAATTCGGTGCAGATGCATCGTTTAGCGCAGGACCAAGCGCCGGCGACGAATGGACCGCGGAAATCACCATACCGACGCTGCGCGAGCTATCTGCCCAATCTCTCGGGGTCTAAATGGATGTCATGATAGTCGACGACGAACGCGTAGCGCGGCAGACCGTGCGGGAATGTTGCGAAGCAGAACCGGATCTTGCAGTCATCGGTGAATTCGCCAACGCGGCAACTGCGCTCGCCGCCATTCGCCGTCGTGCTCCGCATTTACTATTTCTGGACGTTCAGCTGGGTGCCACCTCCGGGATGGAGCTGGCGCGGGCGCTCGTGCCGCCCGCTCTGCCGTTGATCGTGTTCGTGACGGCATATGATCATTATGCGCGAGAGGCGTTCGAGGTCAGCGCGGTTGACTATCTTATAAAGCCATTTGACGAGCAGCGCTTTCGCGCCATGCTCGTACGGGTCCGGCAACGCCACACCGCGCAGAGCGTTTCAGAACGCGAAACCATGCTGGCGGCTTTGATTGCGCAGCTCGAGCGGGTTTCGCGAGCGGTCAAAGAGACGCGTCCCCGCTTGCTCGCTGAGGCAGACGGGCATCGCCATATGGTCGACGTCGCGCAAATAGAAATGCTTGAAGCGGATCGCAACTACGTGACACTGCGCGTCGACAAAAAAATGTTTCACGCCCGGACGACGCTGCAGCAGGCTGCGGAAGCCATGGGCTCGCAACCCATGCTGCGCATCAGCCGTTCTTGCATAGTCAATATCAACCACGTGTGCGAAGTAAACCGCACTTTGCGCGGCGATTTTGTGCTTCAGCTCAGAGGAGGCGCCATGGCTGAAAGCAGTCAAGGATATCGAGACAAAGTGCGTGCGCACCTCGAGAAGCTGACTTTCGGCAGGACCTGACCGGCTTTTCCCGGACCGCTCGCCGCGCCTATGAATATCCAGAATGCGAGTTGCCGGGAAAATTGAGTTGCCTCGAGGCGCCGGGCGCCATGCTCGGTTCATTGACCGTCCACGTTACTGTGCGGGTGCGGATCGATCCCGCTCTTGAGGTCCCGCGCAGATGCGGAATGCGCCAGAATATTTTGTCGCCGCGGCGTACGAGGTGACCGCGCACGTGATGAAGCCGTCGTGCACACCGACCCATGCCATCGCCCCCGCCGCCAATGAAGTGATTCGGCGCCAGTATCGGCGAGTGTACTTCCACGTGATCGAGCAGCGGCATTTTTCCATCTCTTGCTCTCGAGCGATTCAACCGCGCGCAGCTCCGTGGGCGATGCGACACCCCGGAGCGGATGCCGAGAAGCAACAGAAATGCCAACAGAACGGGTATGTCGGGGGCAATCGTGCCGAGCGCGTGGCGCGCAATGGCTTGCTTCGACTCGATGGAACAGCGCGCCTGCCGATAATAGACGTCCCAGGTGCGTTCATATCGAAAGCGCAGACATTGAAGCAGCAGATCCCCGCTCTTGCCATCCGAAACTGAGACCGTGGGGCGATATTCATCGTCGATGGGGTGTGGGTCCTCACCCATCGGGGTGTCGAAGTCGAAGTAGGCTTCCATGCTGCTGGCGAGAACAGCCGTTGCGGTCTCCTTATCGCTCCAAAACGTGCGCACCAATCCGCGGCGCCCGTCGGTCGAGGACTGGATAAAAGCACCACGGCGACCGGATCGAACGGTATCCGCCGCGTCTATGTTGAAGCCGTATTGCTCAAGTTCTGCCCGCCAGGGCGCCTCGCACCACTCCACCCATACCGTCTCCGCTGGTACGTGCAGCAAGTCCGCACACGCCACAGTACGTGAGCCTTTCGAATAGGCAAGTGCGGTACATAGACGGGTCAAATCATCGCTGAGAACGTAGCGTATAGGGCACTGTGAAACACGGCCGGCAAATTCCGCCGCGCCATTTAGATGACTCAAAACTCCGCTCGCCGTGTCTTTGACAATGAGAGGGACGCGACACTGTGCAAGACGATCCACTAACTTCATGCGCTAAAAGCTAGCAGGCATGTGGTGCCATGTTGGCTAATATGGGATGAAGCTCGCTTTTGCGGGGAGCAGACCCAGTTCTCCAGGGATCAGATCATCGCGTTGTTTTCACAGTTCATAAAGTGTTCCCGCACACATGCAGGTTCATTTGCCAATCGAGATCCGGCGGCATATTGAGTTGGTCCCTGCTATCAGCTGCTTCGTCCTCAGAAAGGACAATTATTATTGCAGCGGGAAGCGCCAGTCTCTGCGACCCATGTACGCTTGCAATTTACATCTGGAGATTGCGAAGCGCGGTGATGAAATAATCGGTCAGAACGACGATCGGCGCGTGCAACATCTGATCGAGGCCGCGGGGCCTGAGCATCGCGGAGCGCGAACTGGTAAGCCGGGTCAGTGCCGACATAGGCGAATTTCATGGAGCCAGTCTAATTCCGGGGAGTTGGTGCATGGGCGACAAGGTGTGGAGTGTTTTCGCAGGAGCGTCGGCGCTGGTCATCGCTGCATTGGCAACGCCGGCATCGGCGCAGTCAGCCGTTGCCGAAGAGAGGCCGCCGATGTACACCTATGTGTCCAGTTGGGCCATTCCGCGCGCTCAATGGTCCGATCTGGGCAAGGCGGTCGCGGACATCAATAAGGTGCTCGCCGGCGGCTCTCTGGTTGGATACGGGATCGATGAGACCTTGCTGCATCAAGCCGAGAGCAGCACTCATGTAGTTTGGTGGTCCGCCATGTCGATGGCGGCTGTTTTGAACGTGCTGGAGGAGCTGCGCAAAAAACCTGATCCGGTGCTGGAGGGAGCCACGAAGCACTGGGACGCCATTTATGTCAGTCGATTCTACAACCGGCATTCCGGATCATCGCATCGCGTCTACACCCAAACGACCTCTTATTTACTGCATGCCGCTGCGCCGGCCGATGCAGTGGAAGTCCTTAGCAAGAGCATCTTTGTGCCGTTGTTGGAAAAACTGCTCTCGGAAGGCACGCTGATCGAGTACGAAGTGGACGTTCAGGCGGAGCACACCGAGGCGCCCGGCACATTTTGGATCACCTTCATCACGGCGAAAGCGGAGGGGTTGGACAAGGCGAATGCCGTGATTGACCAGACCTTCAAGGCCAACCCTCTTATTGGCAGGGCGTTTGCTTCCGATGTGGACTTTGCGGCGCACCGTGACTATCTTTACCGCACGGAAGCGACTTATAGGTAACGCCCGCAGGCGGCGCTTGGTCAGCGCGGCTTAGTGTTCGCTACGCGGGACCAACGCGGTAGGCGCAGAGCTTGTTTCCTTCAGGATCTCGAAAATACGCGGCGTAAAACGCTTGCGGACCTTCTTCGCCGCGTACGCCCGGCGCGCCTTCGTCGGATCCGCCGAGTTGCAAGGCTTTCTTGTAAAGCGCATCCACCTTCGCCCGCTCTTTAAGAACGAGAGCCAGCATGTTGCCGTTGCCCGGCCTTGCTTCCTTGCCGTCGTAAGGAGGGGTGATCGCCAGGGCGGGCCGATCCAGTCTGGCGCCGTACATGGTGAAACCATGGGGCAACTCCATCAGACGTTTTGCACCAATTTCAGCCAATAGAGCATCGTAGAAGGCCTGCGCGCGTACAAGATTGTTTGTTCCGAGGGTGGCGTAGCCGATCATGCGTCTCTCCTCTAATTTGACATCCCTTCAAGCCGCTGCAGCGAGCCGTGTCAATGCCGTATTCACACCGGCAGCCATTTCGCCGAGGCATTCACGTTCCAAGTGCGCGCTCACACGGTCAAGATCGATGCCCACGGTCTCAAGATCACCGAGTTGTGCGAGCACTTCGAGCAGATTGCGCTCGACCGTCGGCGCCGCGGTGCCGTGATCGCGATAGGCTTCTGCCGCATCCAGCGACATCGAACTGATCGTGTCGCGGCCGATGAGAAGGTTGACGTACTTCAGATCGCTGTCGCATGCCTGACGGCTGTCGGCGCTGGTCCAGAGCAGGCGCTGCGGCTGTGCATGGCCTGCCGCCAGCGGTCGCCAGCGCAGGGATGCGATCATGCTCTTGTAGTCTTGATAGGCAAATTGCGCGACAGCGATCGCTGCGTGGCCGCGCAGATGACTTATGCGGGCAGCCCTCTCGGGCCGATGGATTGCGTCGAGATCGTGATCGACTGCAGCGTCGATGCGACGCACCGAAATACTCGCCACCGACACAATGTGCTCGAGCGGCAAGCGTTCGGCGGCCCGGTCCTCCAAACCCGAAACATAGGCATCCGCCACCTGGCGGTGGCGGCGTATGCCGAAAATTAAGGTTGCATTCACGTTGATTCCCGCCGCGGTCAATCGTCGGATTGCCAGCAAACCGGCATCGGTGGCGGGTACCTTTATCATGGCGTTGGGCTTGGCGATCAAGCTCCATAGGCGCCGCGCCTCCAACTGGGTGGCATCTGCATCGTCGGCGAGAGCCGGTGAGAGATCGACGCTCACGTATCCGTCGCGGTGGCCGGAGTCCCTGTAAACGGCCCGCAAACGGTCGGCGACGTGACGCAAATCTTCAATGCTGAGGTGCTCATAAATCTGTTGCGCTTTGGCGCCGGCCGCACGTAGCTTTGCGACGGTCTTATAATAGGTCGCATCCTCGGCGTAGGCTGCGGCAAAGTTGGCCGTATTCACATCGATGCCCGAAATGCCCTCTTTAATCAGGTGGCCAAACCGGGAACCGCCGAGCATGCGGGGGTGCACGCATTCCAGCCAGGTACTCTGGCCATACCTCTGCAAGTCGTAAAGGCGATTTCCGCCCAATTTTCTGTTCATTGTTATGCTCCGGGCGCGCTTCGCTTCAACCAAGGAGATCGATCTGTTTTTATTGGACGACAAAGACCGACGAAAATTCCCTTCACGACCGCACTCATCAACCGTTTTCTGCACTTTGCTGCGCCGCACATAGGGCGGCGCAAATTACGGCTTCATCGATTCGTAGTGTTCAACGGTCTCGGGCCGCGTCAGTAAGTAGCGATCGTCCTCCGCATAGTAGCGCGCGCGGCTGATGTTGCTGCCGGCAAATGCCCTGATGGATGATTCATCCTCCCACCAACTCAACGTGAGGACTTCGGCACGCTCCGCATCGATGTCGCGGATGGCGACGATCGCACCCAAGTTGCCGGGTGTTTGCTTATAGCCCACGATGCCCGTGGCCTTGACGTATGCCACATACTCATCTTTCAGCGCCCGCCGGACCTCGGCGCGCCACTCTCTCATTATCGCCATGGAGCAGTCCTTCAAGTCAGTTGATAAGGCGCCGTTGAGGACGGTGCCCTAGGAATATTGTTTATGGTCCTCCGACCATGCGGCGCCGGGCTTTTGGCTCAGCTTGCTTTGTGTTTTGGGCGGCGGTGCCGTTTTGATCTCCCGGGGAGATTTTCGCGTACCGGGTTTGAGTTTGAGAGTTGGACGAGATGAAGGGAGGTTCGAAGGATTCGATTGGTGCATAGGTGGTTGAGGGCTCCTTGGGCTATTGCGATATGGTCGGTCGTGTCTGCACGGAGTTGAATGATCCGTTAAATCCCAATCATAGAACGTGTCTTTTATACGTCTACCGTTTCGTTTTGTCGATCTACTTTTGGCTATGACGGCACCTTGGGATGGATTCATGCAAACGGCCCGGCCGACGCGGAACAGCAAACATATATAAGAAGGAGTAAGGTCAACCGGAATCAATCTTTGCGATGAGGTGCCCCCATGGAAGAGAAGCAACGCCGAGAGGAATTCGATACGGCCCTTTCCCGGATCAGGCACGAAATCAAGGGCCGGCTTGTGCAGCATGGCTTTTTCGGAAGCGTCACCTACAGAGACATCGAGGCAGCAGATCATATTCTCAGCGGATCAACGGTCGAAATTGCCGTCAAGGGCAAGACCGTGGAGAGGTCATTTACCCGGCTGGAGATCGAGGGCTGCCGTCTTAGAGTGGGCGGCGCAGTTTTGTCCGGCGTGATTTCGATGGTAGATGAACTATCGGCCTAGCGAGCAGGAGCCGTTCATGAAGTGGATAGTCATTTTATTTGCCGGCGTCTGGCTCATGTCGGCTTGCGCCGGCAGTCCTCCACAGGAGGACAGCACAGGGGCAGGGCATCGCGATCCGCGCACAGGCCTGTGCAACGACGGCACAGCGCCGCCCTGTCCTCCGCCTCGGGACTGACGGGAAGCAACCGCTTGCCTCGTCAACATGGAGGTTGACTTTAGTGTTTACACGTGTAATCTATCCGAACGTTTACAGACGTAGTCGTAAGGACGAGGACCGTGAAAGCCATTGTTTCAATCAGCGCAGCAGAATCGGTCGTGATGGAAGTGCTCTGGGGCAGCAATCCAATCGCCACGGAAGACGTGATGGCGGCGTTGCGCCCTCAGGGTAAATGGCAGGAATCCACCGTCAAGACGCTGCTCAATCGGCTGCTTAAAAAGGGCGCGATCAGCGCGCTCAAGGACGGTCGACGTTATTTGTATTCACCCGTGCTCAAACGAAAGCAGTGGTTGTCCAGCGAGAGCATCGGGTTTCTCAACCGGTTATTCGACGGCCGCGTTGCGCCGCTCGTCGCGCACTTCAGCCAGCAGCGCAAACTCGGCAAGAACGACATTGCGGATCTCAAGCGCTTGATTCAGGAACTGGACGATGAGCAGTAGCCTGTTTCACTCGTTGGTGGTTGTCACTGCGACCTCGAGCCTGGCGATCGTGCTGGTCGGCATGTTGCGCAAACCATTGCGATACGCAGTAGGCGCGCGTGCCGCTTACTGGCAATGGCTGGTGGTTCCCGCGAGCGCGGCCGCCGCTTTGCTCCCGGCTCCGCTGCATTCAATGCGAATGATTTCCGAGTCCGTGCCGGCCCCTGTGAGCGCGTTCTCCGGCGCAATGGTTTCGGCGAGCGCGGTTGGCGCTTCGACCGGTTACGTCGCGGCCGGCATCACCGTCTGGTTGCTGGGCGCAGCTGCAATGCTGACGTGGCTGGCTCGCCGTCAACGTGCTTTCGTGAGATCCCTCGGCGACTTGACGATGGATTCGGACGGTATTTACCGCAGCAGATCCGTGGTTGCGCCCCTGCTGGTGGGTGCGTGGCACGCACGGGTCGTCGTGCCGGTGGATTTTGAAGTCCGCTACTCGCAGGAGGAACGCATCCTGGTTGTGGCGCACGAGCGGGCTCACCTGGCGCGGTGTGACGCGGCCATCAATGTCTTTGCGACCGGTTGGCTGTGTCTCGCCTGGTTCAATCCTTTGATGTACTGGGCACTCGGGCGATTGCGATTCGACCAAGAACTCGCTTGTGATGCCCTGGTGGTGGCGCGGTCGAAAACGGGCCGGCGGTGCTACGCCGACGCGCTGCTAAGAACTCAACTCGCCAATGAATCTTCCTGGCCGGTGCCGGTTGGATGTCATTGGCAATCAACCCATCCGCTCAAGGAGCGAGTCGCCATGCTCAAGCATTCCTCTCCAGGTCTTGCCCGACGATTGGGCGGAATCGCCTTTGCCGTTGGGCTCTCAATTGCAGGCAGCTACGTCGTTTGGGCCGCCCAGCCGGAAGTGCCTTTGCCGGCAGGTTCCGCAAAGCTCATCGCGGTCAATATGAAATGGTGGGTAAACGGCGCGGATGTGCTGCAGCCGGGCGGTGCCGCCTCGAGTCGCGACATTCTGGTCGTTTCGGGCAAAGAGTTCGTTCGTAAAGTCTCATTTGGGATCGGCCGCTCATACGAGACTCGCTGCTTTGCATCTCTCTCCAACAAGGATAAAGAGTCCTCGGTCTGGGAGACCGCGAGGGCATCCGGACAACGCGTCGAGGGACTCATTCTTCTGGAATGCAAACTGAGCAACGACGACAAAATCTTTTCCACGCCCGCCGTCCTGGTGGGAGACGGCAAGGCCGGAACGATCGAAGCAGCGAGCAGGGATGGGGCCACCCGCTACAAACTGGAATTCAATGTATCAACGCTGCCCGCGAGGACATCAGCGGCACAGTAGCCGCTGGCCGGCGCAAGAGAACTCACTGCTCGGCCGGCACGGTTTTGAGATTCAGCGCGGCATCCATGAACGCCATGACTTTTGGCCAGTCGTCCAATCTGGCGGCTTGATTCCCCGCGCCCGTTCCTCCGAGGGCGGCGAGCTTCTGGATCTTATCGCTGCCGTGTGGTTCCGGCGGCCCGAAAGCCGCATGTCCGGCATCCGCGTATTTCAACTGTTTGACGGAGTATTTGAATGCATGCGCCTTGAGGCGCCGGGCAATTTGTTCAGTCATGAGACAGGAGGGCCAGAGCACGTCCTTTTCACCGCAAACCAGAATGATCGGTCCGTTGATGCGCTCCACGGAAATGATCGCGTCCGGATGCTTACCGATGGCCGGCAGTCCTTTGGCGTACAGGTCATAGATGGATGTCGTTGGACCGTTCCAGCCGTATGGAAGATCGGCGAGCGGTTTGCCTGCCAGTGTAAATGTCGATGGCGGGGAGGCGCTGGTGCGACTGATGCCGGGCCACACCACGCTTGACGGCACTGCCGCTGCCACAGCCCTGATCTGTGGATAGTGGGACGCCACAACCAGAGCCACCTCGCCGCCGATCGATGTACCCTCGATCCCTATTCGCTGTGGATCCACTCCTGGATGTGCGCTCAACCAATCGATCGCAGTCTTGAAATATTCAAGCGGAATGAGCCCCAAATCTTTCGGCAGGCCCGGCGCATCGAAATAGGCCAGTTGCAGTACCACGTATCCATGGGCAGCAATCAACTGCGCCTCATGCGCAGCGCCCGCGCCCAAGCCGCCCTCAGAACCGCCGAGCACGATAATGGCTGGCAGCTGTGCGCCTTGCGGTTTTGCAGGCACATAAAGATCAGCGGCCAGGCCGCGTTCGTTCACCGCCGTCTTCAGCGGTTCGGCAGCAGCGGCAAGCGACGATGCAATGAGCGTCGCCAGGGTGGACAATAGGAACGCGCCGATGGCGCGCAGAGATATTTTCATAGGCACACCATTTTGAATTTGATGCGGAATTACGGTGGCCGGGCAGGCAGGGGGCCGAAGTTGGATCATGACTTTGCGCATTCGCTGCACCGACTGACGAACCAAGATGTCAGCAGCCATTATCTCATTAATGATCAGCCGCCGACGGTGTATAGGTTCGCTGAGGAGGATCGTGGCAGGTGTACAGGGCGCCCGACTGATCTTTCGTTCCGCAGCTAAAATTCGATGCACGACTACAAAAAGCTGATTGGGGCCGCGACGTTGTTGGTGTTGTTCGGTGGGCCGCTGTTGCTCGGCACTTGCGGACTTCTTGAGACCAGGCATTCGCTTCTATTGAGTCTCCAGGGTCGAAGTATGCTGGCGTTTGCTCAACGGATTTGGATGATATGAGGCCAACTGATGCCTTCCGCAGCCTGGTGATCGTAAATCCGGCCTCTGCGGCGGGCGCCACGGGCCGCCGCTGGGATGGGATTGCAAAACTTCTGTGCGCTTCGCTGGGCAATTTTGAGCACTCGGTGACGCAGAGGCCGGGCGAGGCCACCGCGCTGGCGCGGGCCGCCGTGCGGGACGGGTTCGAAATGGTCGTTGCCGTCGGTGGCGACGGCACGCTTAATGAGGTCGTAGGTGGCTTTTTCGACGGCGCGACGCCGGTCGCACCGGCGGCAGTGCTGGGGGTAGTGGCGCTCGGCACGGGCTGCGATTTTGCCAGGTCGATCTCTCAAACGGATCTCGAATCCGCCTGCGCCAGTCTCAAAGGGCGGAGGACACGCACCATAGATGTTGGTCTGGCGCGCTTTATTGGCCACGACGGCGTTCCGACCACGCGGATCTTCATCAATGTGGCCTCATTCGGCTGCAGCGGACTGGTCGCGCATTTTGTGAATTCCCGCCTGAAAGCCGTGAGCGGCCGGTTGGCCTTTACGCTCGCGACTTTGCGAGCGTTGGCGCTTTATCGGGACCTTACTGTGACCCTTGAGTTCAACGGCACGCCGGGGCGCTCGCAGCCGGTCACTAATTGTGCATTTGCCAACGGTCGATTTTTCGGTGCGGGAATGCAGGTGGCGCCGGCAGCGCAGCTGGATGACGGAGAACTCGACGTGACGATCTGGTCCGGTTTCGGATTGGTGGATTTCATCCGCAAGCGGCATACGCTCTACGACGGCAGTCACCTGCGGGAGCCGGGCACCCAGGCGCTTCGGACGCGGCGTGCAATCGCGACCAGCGAGTCAGTAGTCCTGCTCGAGGTTGACGGCGAAAGCGTGGGGAGGCTGCCGGCGCAGCTCGAAGTGCTGGCCGGCGCCTTGCGGATTAAGGTGTAATCCGCTTCGCTTACTTATGGTGCGCGTCGTTCCACTTGTCGCCCTCGGCGAGTTCCTGCTGGGCGTGCCGCAAGGCGTCGATGGCTTTCTCCGCGTGGCCGCCAAACTCGAGCCCCTTGTTGTTGGCCTGAGCCGCTTGAATGTGATGAATCGCATTTTCAGTCGCGCCAAAGGCATCCCGCAGATTGGGATGATGTATTTCGTAACCCACTGCGATCGTGGTCACGAGAACAGCTGAGAGCGAGGCAATGACAATCTTGTTCATGATTTTTCCCTTGGTTGGATTGACTCGGTTAAGGTCATAACGCGCAAAAGCGATAGCCCGCGTGAATATACCGAATCGGGCGCCGCCGTCCAGGGCCAACAGGTCGTTATGTGATAAGCGAGCCCGGTCGCACATCCAGCGAACCCAGTCCATCCATGATTGATGCCAGATCGCGCCAGGTTGCAGATATTTCTGCGCCAATCGCGGGCGGCCGGCGCGGGTCTACGAAGATTTTCGTTGCAACTACGAATGAGTTCGTAGTAACCTCCGGTTCATGGAAAAGCCCACCGCCCCGAAACCCACTGTCATGGAACTGGCGATCCTGCGCGTGCTCTGGGAGCGGGGGCCCGCGACGGTACGCGAGGTCTACGAAGTCCTGGATGGCCAGAAGCCCACCGGCTACACCACGGTGCTGAAGCTGCTGCAAATCATGACGGCCAAGGGCATGGTGATTCGCAACGAAGATGCGCGTGCTCATGTCTATGTGGCGCGTCTTACCGCCGAGAGCACCAAACGGCAGCTGGTGAGCGATCTGGTGCAGCGCGCCTTCGCGGGATCGGCGAGCCAGCTGATGATGCATGCCTTGTCGGGCAAGAAGACCTCGCGCGCCGAGATCGATGAAATTCGCCGCATGTTGGATGAGCATGAGAGGAAAACCAAGTGACTAATCCTGAAACAATACGGGTCTTGGGCTGGTGTTTGCTCCACTTTGTTTGGCAAGGCGCCGTGCTGGCGCTGGTTCTCTGCGCGTTGTTGTCGCGCCTGCGCAGTCCGCAAGCGCGCTACCTCAGCGCGGTGTGTGCCTTGATCGCCATGCTGGTGGTTCCCTGCGTTACTTTCGTCATTTTGAAACAGTCTCCCGAATCGATACGGCAGTTCTCTATCGGAGGATATGCAGAACTTGGCAGTGGTCCGGAGGCGGGGCAGTTGAACATCGTGTCGCCTCATGAGTCGCTGCCGCTTTCGTTCAGCTCGAATGCCCTTGCAATTGACTGGTTGAGCTACGCAGTTCTTGCCTGGTTCGCGGGGGTGTACATGTTCACGCTGCGTACGCTGGGCGGGTGGATGCTGCTGATGCGTTTGCGCAGGCAGCACGCGGAGCCCATTGCGGGCGACCTGCTCAAGACCTGTCTCGCGTTGCAGCGGCGATTGGGCGTTTCCCGCACAGTGCGCTACGTGTGCTCAAAAGTTGCGGAGTCGCCGGCCGTGTTCGGCAGTCTGAAGCCGATGATCGTGCTGCCGCTCTCGGCGCTTGCGGGCCTGTCGCCCTGGCAAGTCGAGGCGATCATTGCGCATGAACTGGCGCATATCAAACGCTGGGACCTGATGGTCAATGCCTTTCAAATTGCGACGGAAACGCTGCTTTTCTACCACCCCGCGGTGTGGTGGGTGAATCGGGTGATTCGCAACGAACGCGAACACTGCTGCGACGATGTTGCAGTGCAGGCGTGCGGCAACGCGCACGACTACGCCCGGGCACTTGCCCAACTGGAGGAGTCGCGCTCGGCATCGGTGTGGGCGATGGCTGCAAACGGTGGGGTGCTAACGACGCGCATCGGCCGCTTGCTCGGACTCAAACGCGCCGCGCGCAGCATGTCGCCGGCCGGGATCGCAGTCATAGGCGGCCTGTGCGTCGCCGGCGTGCTGTTGGCGGGAACAACGGCAGCGCAGTTCCAAAGTTCCGCGCCCTCTGCACCGGCAACGCCTGTCGTCGCGCCGATGGAGTCCGCGCCGATGGAGTCTGCGCCGATCGAGCGGCATTGGTTCGTCGCGCCGCATGTGCGGGTGGCGCTTCCGGTTCGCCTCGCGCGGCTCGAGGCTGCCGCGGTAGCGCATCGCGGCAAAGAGTTCGCTTCCGAAAATGCTCCCGCGGAGCAGCGCGGTTCGTACATCGAAGGCCTGCAATCCGCGGGACTCAAGGATTTGACCGTCGATGAACTCATCGCACTGAAAATTCATGGGGTCACTCCAGACTACATTCGGGAGATGCGCGCCGTGGGCATCGAGGCAAGTACTCCGGAATTGGTGTCCTTGAAGATACACGAGGTCACGCCGGATTATATTCGCGCACTCACGGCCGCGGGGCTCACCAACCTGCACGTGCGGGATTACTTGGCGGCGAAAATCCAGGGAATCACACCGGAATTCATTCAGGGAATCCGCAGTCACGGCTTCAAGGACCTGACTCTTCGCCAGTTGATTGCATTGAAAATGGCCGACATCTCATAAGAGGCATCTGAATCATGCGTATCCCCTCTGTTTTCTTGGTTGTGGCGTTGCTCCCGGCGATGGCACTGGGTGCGGTCCAAAATGGAACCTGGAGCCTGGGCGCGGCCGATGAGCCCGGCACCGTTCAATTTTCGCTGCGAAGCTCGCAGGGGGATGATCATTTCAGCACCTCCTCCACGTGGAAGCTGGCGGATTTGCGCGGCCTCGACTGGGCGAGTGCCGGCAAGCACGATGTGAGCTTCGCGATTGCGCGCGACGCGGGAACCATCGATTGCAAGGGATTCGTTCAAGATCAGCGCGGCGCGGGGCTCTTCACCTTTCAACCCAACCCGCAATACCACGCCGAAATGGCGAAGCTCGGCTTTGACTTCGAGGATCGAGAGCAGTTTTCCGCGACAATATTCGATGTCAGTTTCGATTTTGCCCGTGCGATGAAGAGCGCGGCAGTGCGCGGCATGGATGCCGGCAAGCTGATTGCTTTTCGAATTCACGGGGTTACGCCGCAGCTTGTCCATGACCTGCGTGGCGCGGGACTGGAAGCGGCCGACGCGGAGAAGCTGATCGCTTTTCGCATTCACGGGGTGACACCGGAGTTCGTGAACGGTTTGCACAGCTCCGGAATCAAAGTGACGGATGAGGACAAGCTCATCGCGTTCCGGATTCATGGAGTCTCGCCCGAATTCATCCGCGACTTACGGACCGCAGGCATCGAGACCACCGACCCCGACAAGCTCATCGCCTTTCGAATCCACGGCGTCTCTGCGGAATTTGCAGGCGAGATCAGCCATTTGGGCTTCCCGCATGCGCCCCCCGATCAGCTGATTGCACTTCGCATCCACGGCGTGACGCCGGAGTACATCGAAGGAATGCGATCCAAGGGCATGCAAAATCTGACGCTCGATCAACTGATCAGCTTGCGCATTCACGACATCGATTAGATAGAAATCGATTGCTAAGAGCCGTGTACCGCCTTTCGAAGCGCTGAGTCTGCAATGGGCCGCATCGCGGCGTAGCCGTCTGTGTTCGGATGCACGCCGTCGTTACTCAACTCGGGGCGAAACGCCCCGGACGGGGTCGTCAATGCTGAATAGTAGTCGGCATAGATCAGGTGATGTTGTCGCGCAAATTGCCGCAGCCACGCGTTAAGATTTCGGATCTGTTCGACCGGCTGAATGTCGGGACGCCACGGAAATCGTTCAGCCGGCAGGATGCTTGCCAGAATGACTTGAATGCGGTTTGCCCGTGCAAGATCGACCATGGCGCGAATGTTGTTCTTGAAATCAGCGGGGCTGCTTGGGCCGGTGTTTCCGGCCACGTCGTTCGTGCCCGCCATGATGTGGACGGCTCGAGGATGCAGCGCCACGACATCCTGGTAGAAACGCACGAGCATTTGCGGGCTGGTTTGCCCGCTAATACCCCGATCGAGCACGCCACGGCTGAATAGTGAAGGGTCACCGGCGCCCCATGCCTCGGTGATCGAGTCACCCATGAAGACCACCCTTGGATGTGCACCCTTGAGGATGGCTTCATTGTCAGATTGGTAATGGCAGAGATCGGGAAAGTCGCGCGCCAGATCCTCGGCGTGCTTCTTGAGGTACTCGCGCAGCCTTTCGTCGCCGGGTGCCGGCAACCGCGGCGGTTTGGCGCCGGGCTTGAGCATGGCAGCGACCATCTCTGGAGGCGGTTTCGGTGGCGGGGGCGGACAGGGCGAATCCGTCATTTGCGCAGCCGGCGCTTGCGCTTGCGCGGCGATGGGACCGCTCAAAACCAGCGCGCCGAGAAGCGCCAAGAAATGCCGTAGAATCACAAGAACTCCGGGGATGGTAATTTTCTCAAAAAAACTTCATGCCTTCTAGATCGAGGCGACGCGGATGGGAGCGTTGCGCAGCACGGACAGCGCGGCGGCTTCTGCAAGGACGAGCGAGGCGACGCCGTCCCGGTAGCCCGCCACGGGCGTTCGGCCGTCCCGCAATATATCGACAAAATGCCGCATTTCTCGGCGGTACGCTTCCGCATAGCGCTCGAGGAAAAAATTCTGCAACGCATCGCCTGCCGAACCGCGCTCGGTCACGGTTGAAACCGTGCTCATCAGTACGTTGTCGACGCGCACCGTGCCGGCAGAACCGTACGCTTCGATGCGCTGATCGTATCCGTATCCCGAACGGCGGGTATTGCTGATGACGCACAGCCGGCCGGCCTCAGTCCGCAGTAAAGTTCGCGCGGTGTCGATATCGCCGGCCGCTGCGATCGCAGGGTCGACCAGACAGCTCGCGCTGGCGAACACCTCGATGGGTTCCTCAGCGAGCAGCCACCGCGCCATGTCGAAGTCATGAATTGCCATGTCCTTGAACAGGCCGCCGGAGGTGCGGATATAGGAAATCGGCGGCGGGCCGGGATCGTGGCTCACGATGTTCAAGCTCTCGATCGTGCCGATGGCCTGCGACTCGATCTTCGCCTTGAGTGCGGCAAAATGGGGATCAAAGCGCCGGTTGAATCCCACCAGCATCCTTGCGCCGGACAATTGCGGGGCGGCGCTGCGGGCGCGCTCCAAGTTAAGATCCAACGGCTTCTCGCAAAAGATTGTTTTGCCCGCCGCGGCCGCCGCCAAGGCCTGATCCAAATGCGCATCCGTTGCGCTTGCGATGATGATGCCTGAAATGGAGCGATCGCCCAAGGCCGCATCCATATCCACGACCTCTGCGGCGGTTTGACGAGCCAGCGCATCGGCGGCCGCGCGGTTCGGATCGACGATGAATTTGAGCCTCAGCTCCGGCTGTGCCGCGGCGTTGCGTGCATGAATTTGTCCGATCCGGCCCGCCCCGAATATCGCAACGTTGAACATGGTCGTTCCCCTGGATTGGATCGTTCAGGCTCGATCGAACGATCATTCCAGGCGAGTATAATGAAACGCTCACTTCTCGTTGTGTGAGTTCCTTGAATTTTACGGACAAAACCATCGACCTGATTGCCATCGGCCGCTCGAGCGTGGACTTGTATGGCGAGCAAATCGGGGGTCGTCTGGAGGATATGGGGTCATTCGCCAAGTACGTGGGCGGCAGTCCGACCAACACCGCGATTGCGGCGGCGAGACTCGGATTGCAAACAGGACTGTTGACGCGCGTCGGCTCCGATCATATGGGGCGGTTCATTCGCGAAGAATTGGTGCGCGAAGGTGTGGATGTGCGCGGCGTGCATACCGACCCGGCGCGCTTGACGGCGCTGGTGGTGCTTGGGATCCGCAATCGCGAGTCGTTTCCGCTGATTTTTTACCGTGAGAATTGCGCCGACATGGCGCTGTGCGAGCAGGATCTCGACGAGGCGTATCTCGCTTCGACCCGTGCCGTTCTGATCAACGGCACGCATCTCTCCGCGCCCGGAGTGTTCGCGGCGAGCTTGAGCGCCGCGCAGCGAGTCAAAGCAAGCGGTGGACGTGTGGTATTCGACGTGGACTACCGGCCGGTCCTTTGGGGCTTGACGGCGAAGGACTTGGGCGAGAATCGTTTCGTCTTCAGCGCAGCCGTAACCGAACGCCTGCAGGCGGTCTTGCCCTGGTGCGATTTGATCGTCGGCACGGAAGAAGAGTTTTGCATCCTAGGGGGATCGGAACGGCTCATCGCCGCGATCCAAAATATCAGAGCAAAAACGCGGGCGACGTTGGTCTGCAAACGCGGCGCGCTCGGCTGTGTCGCCTTTGCAGGCGATGTCCCCGATGATATTGAATCCGGTTTGGTGGTGCCCGGGTTCAAGATCGACGTGCTCAATGTCCTGGGCGCCGGCGACGCATTCATGGGCGGATTTCTGCGCGGCTGGTTGCGCGATGAATCTCTCGGGGAAAGCTGCCGCATGGGGAATGCCTGCGGCGCCATTGTCGTTTCGCGTCACGGCTGTGCGCCGGCAATGCCGACCTGGGCGGAGCTGCAATCAGTCCTGCGCACGGCCGGCGCGCGGCCCACCGAATCCTTCACCCGCCATTTGGATCATGTGCACTGGGCGTCGACGCGCGCACACGACTATCCTGAGTTGATGGTGCTGGCCATCGATCATCGCAGTCAGTTCGAAGACCCCGCGAATTTTGGTGGGGTCGATGATGAGCGGATTGCGGCCTTCAAGACCCTGGGGTTTCGCGCGTTGCGAGTGGCCGCGGGGCAGGAGCGGCGCTTCGGGATCCTGCTCGATGGACGCTACGGATTCGAAGCCCTGAGCGAGGCGGCGGATTTGCCCTATTGGGTGGGTCGTCCCATCGAACTTCCCCAATCTCGTCCGCTCGAATTCGAAGGCTCCGCCGATGTCGCCGTCGAGCTCTCGTGCTGGCCCCTCAATCAGGTGGTCAAGTGTCTCGTCAGCTATCATCCGGACGATCCCGCCGATCTGATGGAGCGGCAAAATCGCCAGCTGCGGCGTTTGTTCGACGCATGCCGCAAGACGCGTCACGAATTGCTGCTCGAGATCATTCTGCCGCGGGAAATGCCGGTGGATTCCCGGACGATGTCGCGCGCGCTGTCGCGCATCTATGCGCTCGGTGTGCGGCCGGATTGGTGGAAATTGCCGCCGAGCGGCAGCGCCGCCCATTGGCAAGCCATTCAAGATACGATTGGACAAGAGGATCCACTGTGCCGGGGTGTCCTGCTTCTCGGGCTGTCGCAGCCCGAGGCTGAACTCCTCGCATGCTTCGCCGCCGCGGCGCCATTCGCAATCGTAAAGGGTTTCGCCATTGGTAGAACGATCTTTCAGGACGTGGCCCGTGACTGGTTCGCAGGCGCAATGAGCGACGATGCCGCCTGCCGGACGATGGCCGCGAATTTCTCGAGGCTGGCGAACGCGTGGCAGGGTGCGCGCGCGGCGGTTGCGCCGTGAAGACGGTTCGATGCACCGCTGCGCAGGCGGCCGTTCGATTTCTGGCCAACCAGTACGTCGATGCCGCGCCGGAAGAGGTGCGCTACTTCGCAGGCGTGTGGGCGATATTCGGCCATGGCAATGTGGCCGCCCTCGGAGAAGCGCTGCACGCTGTGCGTGAGCAACTTCCCACGTATCGGGCGCATAACGAGCAGGCCATGGCCCACGCCGCCATCGCTTTCGCAAAGCAGCTGCGTCGGCGTCGCGCCATGATTTGCACCAGCTCGATTGGACCGGGCGCGACCAACATGGTGACGGCAGCGGCATTGGCGCATGCCAACCGACTGCCTGTGCTGTTTCTTCCCGGAGATGTGTTCGCCACTCGCGGCCCGGATCCGGTGCTGCAGCAGATTGAAAGCTTTGCCGACGGCACCGTCTCGGCCAACGACTGCTTCAGACCGGTTTCCCGCTACTTCGACCGCCTCACGCGCCCGGAACAATTGATCGAGGCGCTGCCGCATGCCATGAACACGCTGTTGGATCCGGTCTCATGCGGTCCGGTAACCCTGGCTTTCTGTCAGGACGTGCAAGCCGAGGCGTATGACTACCCGCAGGCGTTTTTTCGCCGCCGCACCTGGAGCATTCGCCGCCAGCCGGCCGATCGACGCGAGATCGAGCAACTCGCGGCCTGGCTGAAATCAGCACGCGCGCCCTTGATCATCGCCGGGGGCGGAGTTCATTACAGCGGCGCGGAAGAACAACTGGCGGCGTTTGCAAGCAGCTTTGGGATTCCTGTGAGCGAAACGCAGGCGGGGAAGGGCGCGCTGCCGTGGAATCATTCCTTTAACCTTGGCGCCATCGGCGTCACCGGCAGCAGTTGCGCCAACGCCGCGGCGGCCAAGGCCGACTTGGTCTTAGGCGTCGGCACGCGCCTGCAGGACTTTACAACCGGCTCGCGTGCGCTGTTTACGCGCACCGGGATGCCGCCTGGTGCAGATCAATGTTGCGCCCTACGACGCCGGCAAGCACGCAGCGGCGACGGTGGTGGGCGATGCTCGCGAAGTGCTCGCGGCGCTTAGCGATAGTCTGGCGGGTTGGCGCCCGGTTCGAGGCGGGGCATTGAACGATGCAGAAGTCGCGCGCTGGAATCTCGCCTGGGAGGGCGCAACACGCGTACCGAGTCAGGGCCTTCCTTCCGATGCGCAAGTCATCGGCGCCCTGTGGCGAAACTGTTCCGAAAACGCGGTGGTCGTCTGCGCGGCAGGCGGATTGCCGGGAGAACTTCACAAGCTATGGCGATCAAGAGCGCCGGATGACTATCACGTCGAGTACGGCTACTCCTGCATGGGCTATGAAATTGCCGGGGGCTTGGGCGTCAAAATGGCGCAGCCGAATCGCGATGTTTACGTCCTGGTCGGCGATGGCAGCTATTTGATGCTCAATTCTGACCTGGCCACCTCGGTGGCGCTGGGCCATCCGATGGTGGTCGTGGTGCTCAACAATCGGGGATTTGGCTGTATCAATCGCCTGCAACGGGCCAGCGGCGGCGCGGCCTTCAACACGCTGTGGGAGGATTCGACTCACACGACTCTTCCGGACATTGATTTCGTTGCGCACGCTGCGAGCCTGGGTGCCATCGCCGAAAAGGCCGGCTCGATTGAAGCACTCGAACAAGCGTTGCGACGCGCCCGCCAATCCGCGCGCACTCACGTAATCGTGATCGACACCGATCCTGCCATCAGCACGGCTGGAGGTGCGTGGTGGGATGTGGCCATCCCCGAGGTCTCGTCCCGCGCCGAAGTCGACGCAGCTCGAGCCGCGTCCTTGACTCAGCGCAAGAACCGTTCGTTGGGAGATTGACGCATGAGCATCCGCTTTGGCGTGAGCCCCATCGCGTGGATCAATGATGATCTGCCTGCTCTCGGCGGCAATACATCCCTGGAAACCGTTCTCGACGAGGCCCGCGAGGTGGGATTTGCCGGCATCGAGCTCGGCGGAAAGTTTCCCAAAGATCCCGAAGTGCTGCGGGCGTTGCTCCGCCGGCATCGACTGGTATTGGTCGGCGGTTGGTACAGCGCCAACCTCTTGACCCGTTCGGCCGCGGCGGAAATTGAGGCCCTGCAATCTCACTTAGGGCTGCTCAAGGCGATGGGCTGCGGCGTGTTTATTGTGGCTGAGACCAGCAACGCGATTCATTGCGATCAGGCGCAGCCCCTGTCTGCCGCACCGAGGCTCGCCGATCCGGCCTGGAAGCAGTTCGGGCGCAAATTGACCGAGGTCGCAGACTACCTCGCCCAAGCCGGGTTGCGCATGGCGTATCACCACCACCTCGGAACCGTGGTGGAAACGCAGCAGGATCTCAGTCGTTTCCTGAATGCGACCGGTCGATCCGTCGGGATGACGGTTGATACCGGGCATGCGGCGCTCGGCGGCATCGACACCTTGGCGCTCATTCGCGATCATCCGCAAAGAGTCGCGCATGTGCACTGCAAGGACATCCGCTCGCGCGTCTTTGGCCGGGTCAAGTCCGAGAGCAAAAGCTTTTTAAGCGGTGTGATCAGCGGCATGTTTACCGTTCCCGGCGACGGGGATCTTGAATTCGCAGGTCTCATGCAAGCGCTTTCGAAAATTGGCTATGCTGGATGGATCATCGTCGAAGCGGAGCAGGATCCGGCCGTCGCGAACCCGAGAGTTCACGCGGCTCTTGGCCTGAAAACCCTGCGCCGCGAGGCATCGGCCGCGGGATTGCAGACAGCGGAGTACTCATGAGCAAGCTTCTGATTCGGTCCGGCAAGCCCGATGCGGCCGGCTGTGTGCTCAACATCACGCCGGAGAGTGCCGGCTGGCGGCACATCGGATTTCAGGTGCATCGCCTCGCGCCCCAGCAATGCCTGCAGGGCGGTAGCGAGGAGCGCGAAACCTGCCTGGTGGTGCTTGCGGGAACCGCCGATATCGCGGTCGACGATGAACACTTTGACGGCATCGGGCATCGCGGTTCGGTGTTCGACGATGCGGCGCCGGGCGCGGTGTATGCGCCGGCCGGCCGGACCTACACGGTGACTGCGAGGAGCGACGTTGAACTCGCGATATGCTCGGCGCCCGGCAAGCCGGGACGCGCACCGCGCGCCATTGCGGCGGCCGAAATGAGCAAGGAAATCCGGGGCAGCGGCACCAACACCCGCTATGTCCGAAATATTCTTCCGCAAACCAAGGAGGCCGATAGCCTGCTGGTCGTGGAAGTCATCACGCCGGGAGGACATTGGTCGAGTTATCCGCCGCACAAGCACGACACCGCGACATTGGGAAAAGAAACCGCGCTGGAGGAGACGTACTATCATCGCCTGAGTCCGCCGCAAGGATTTGCCTTCCAGCGCGTGTACACCGATGAGCGGGACCTCGACGAAACGGTTTGCGTGCACGACGGCGATCTCGTCCTGGTGCCGCGGGGCTATCATCCCGTGGGAGCGGCGCATGGTTACGATTTGTACTACCTAAACGTGATGGCGGGTCCGGAGCGCAATTGGGTCTATCGCAATGATCCTGAGCATGCCTGGCTCGCCCGGCAGCCCGATTCAAAGGCGCCGCAGTGATGCGAACGAGCTTCAAAAGTCTGGGCTTCAAAAGTTTGGGCTGCGCTGCGCTTTCAGTCCTGGCGGTGGGTGCGCTGCTGGGCAGCGCCGGATGCTCGGGCAAATCGGGCGGAAATTCCATCCAGATTGTCGCCAGTCTGCACGACATGACCGAACCATTCTTCGTCGCGGTGAAACGCGAGCTGGACGCCGAGGCGGGTCGGCTGGGCGTCAGCATTTCAGTGGAAGACGGCCAGTCGAATTCGGCCAAACAAACGGCAGACATCGAGGCCGCCATCACCGGAGGCGCGCAGGGCATCATCCTGGCGCCGAACGATGTGAACGCGCTGACTCCGGGCGTCGAAGAAGTAATCAAGGCGGGCATTCCCATTGTGACTTTGGACCGCCGCGTCGACCATACCAGCGTCAAGGTCCCGCATGTGGGAGCGGATAATGTGGCCGGCGGCCGCATCATGGCGCAGTGGGTGATCGACGCGTTTCCGAACGGTGCGCGAATTCTTTTGATCACCGGACAGCTGGGATCGAGCCCGTCCATCGACCGCACGCGCGGCATCAAGGAAACCCTGGTGGCTGCGGGGGAGAAATACCAAATCGTCGCGGAGCAATCCGGCGACTGGAAGCGCGAGCAGGGACTAACCGTCACTCAGAATGTGTTGACCTCGCTCGGAGGCCAGTCGCTGCAGGCCCTGGTGGCGGAAAGCGACGAGATGGCCCTGGGCGCGCTGGAGGCTTTGAGTTCGAGCGGTGTTTCCGGCGTCAAGGTGATCGGATTCGACGCGACCCCCGAAGCCTTGAAACTCGTGCGCAGCGGCGGGATGGCGGCCACGGTCGAGCAGTCACCGATCAATCAGGCGCGCACCGCCCTGCGGCAACTGGTGGCGCAGATCCGCCAGCACACGCCGATGCCGGGCGCGAGCATTGCGCCGGTGCTCATCACGCGGTCCAACGTCAATCAGGCCGAGCGCATTGGCGAAGTCCGGTAGCTGCGTGAACTCTGAGAATCTTCTGGATGTGCACGATGTTTGCAAGCAATTTCCCGGCGTCAGAGCCTTGGACGGCGTCAAACTCCAGGTGCGCAAGGGCGAAGTGCACGCGCTCCTGGGCGAAAACGGCGCGGGGAAATCCACGCTGCTGAAAATCTTGTCCGGCGCGCTGCGCGCGGACCGGGGCGAAGCCGTCCTGGATGGCGCGATGCTCAAGCCCGGCGACACGCCGCGCGAGCGGCAGCGCTCAGGTCTCGTTACCATCTATCAAGAATTCAATTTGCTGCCGTTCATGTCGATCGCCGAAAATCTTTACCTGGGGCGTGAACCTGAACGCCGCGGATTGATCGACTGGGCCGCGATGCATGACAATTCGCGCGCGCTGCTCAAAAGCCTGGGATTGAACCTGGATCCGAGGCGCGAAGTGCGACATTTGAGCGTCGCGCATCAACAAATGGTCGAGATTGGCCGTGCGGTTGCGCAAAAGGCGAAGCTCATTGTCATGGATGAGCCCACCGCTGCCCTGGGTCAACGCGAAGTGGAAATCCTGCACGGCGTCATCGGCGAGCTTAAAGCGCTCGGTGTGAGCTTTATCTACGTGACGCATCGCTTGGACGAAGTAAAGCGGGTTTGCGACAGTTTCACGGTGTTGCGCGACGGCCGTTATGTCGCGCAGGGCGAAGTGAGCAACGTCCAGACCCGCGACCTGGTGCGTCTCATGGTGGGCCGCGACGTGGAAGTCTCGAAGCGCGCTGACACTGCATCCTCGGGCGAAACAGTGCTGGCGGTGAAGGGGATCTCGCGCGCGCGCGAATCCAGGGGCCGGCATGCCATCGCGCTCGATGATCTGTCGATCGAGGTGAAGGCCGGCGAGATCTTGGGATTTGCCGGCCTGGTCGGCGCCGGACGCACCGAGCTGGCGCGAATCATCTTTGGCGCTGATCATTGCGATCGGGGAGTGCTGTATCTCAACGGATTGGAATTGAGTCCATTGCGATCGCCCAAGGACGCCATTCGTGCCGGGATTGCGCTGGTGCCTGAAGATCGAAAACAGCAGGGATGTTTTCTCGAGCAGTCCATCACTCAGAACATGACATTGCCGAGTTTGAAGCGAATTGCGCGCTGGCGCATTTTCGTCAACGAGACGAAAGAGCGCCAACTGGTCGAGAAATACCAGAGGGCTCTGCGTATCAAGATGGCCGACCCGGCGGCGGCGGTCGGTACCTTGTCCGGCGGCAATCAACAGAAGGTCTTGCTGGCGCGCTGCATGGCCATGCAACCCAAGGTGTTGATCGTCGACGAGCCCACCCGGGGTATCGACATCGGCGCGAAGGCGGAGGTTCACCAACTGCTGTGTGAAATGGCGCAAAGCGGCCTTGCGTTGATCATCATCTCCTCCGAGATGCCCGAAGTTCTCGCGCTCAGCGATCGGATCGTGGTGTTCCGCGAAGGCCGCATCAGCGGTGTTCTCGACGGGCGCGACGCGACGGAAAGCAGCCTGATGGAAATGATGGCCCTTTCCACCGGCGCCGTCCTTGAGCGAACCGCTGCGCGATGACGGAAAACACCCCACCGGAGCCGGGTTCGGCCGCGCGCCGATTTGATGCGGTGGGATGGTTGCGGCGCTACGGAACGTCGTTGTTTCTGCTGGCGCTGGTTGTGTTCTTCGCGCTCGAAAATTCACGTTTTCTGTCGCTGCGCAATGTCAGCAACATCCTCACCGAAGTTTCGATTTACGGCATCATTGCGGTCGGCATGACTTTCGTCATCTTGACGGCCGGGGTGGACCTTGCCGTCGGGTCGTTGCTGGCATTTGCCGGCATGTCCGGGGCTCTGGTCATGCAAGCCGCGGGGGCGCAATCCTGGTCGGGGTGGCTGGTGGCGCTCACCACCGCGACGGCGGTCGGAACGCTGGTGGGATATTTGCAGGGGAAGGCGGTGACCTTCTTGAGTGTTCCGCCGTTCATCGTGACCTTGGGCGGCATGACCGTCTGGCGCGGCGCCACGTTGATTCTCAATGACGGCTCGCCGGTTTCAGGTTTCGATGCCAGCTATCGGTGGTGGGGGAACGGATCGGTCGCCGGCATACCGGTGCCCATATTGCTTTTTGGACTGATCGCCGCGGCGGGCTTCGTCACGGAGCGCTACACGCGTTACGGGCGCTATATTTATGCGGTCGGCGGCAATCCGGAGGCGGCGCGTCTCAACGGATTGGACGTGCCGGCCATCATCACCAGCGTGTACCTGATCGTGGGCGCGCTGTCGGGATTGGCCGGATTCTTATTGTCCGCTCGGCTCGGCGCGGCCGAAGCGGTCGGCGGCATCGGTTATGAGCTGCGCGTGATTGCCTCGGTGGTGATCGGCGGCACCAGCCTTGCCGGCGGCCGCGGCGGAATTGGCGGCACCGTTATCGGGGCGCTCTTGATTGGCGTTCTCACCAACGGCCTGGTGATCATGCACGTGTCGTCGTACTGGCAACAGGTGGTGATCGGTCTGATTATTGTCGCCGCGGTTGCGTTCGATACCTATGCCAAGTCGCGTCGCTAGGAAAACCAGCGAGTTACGTGCGTTAAAACGTTTTCAAGGGAAGGACTTGCTTTGAGCCCCGCCCCTATGTAGACTTACTACTATGGGTAAAGTAGATCGCGAAGTCAGGATGTCGCTGCAAACACTGAAGGTGTTGGAGGCATTTCTCGAGAATCCCGCGGAGCAGCTTTCCGGCGCCGAGGTGCATCAGCGCAGCAAGCTGGCCTCCGGAACCCTCTATCCCATTTTGTTGCGCCTCGAGGCGGCCGGATGGTTTGTCAGCCGCTGGGAGTCCATCAATCCATCGATTGCCGGCCGGCCGCGGCGCCGTCTTTATCGGCTGACGCCGACGGGACTGAGGCGCGCCGGCGAAGTATTCGCAAGCTTTAACCGTGGAGTTCTTGCATAAACCGGCGCGATCGCCGGGCCAGGAGGAGCTATGAGTCCTGAGCGAATGGAGCGAAGAGTGGATGGATAGGGCGGCGGCCTGTTTGGTTCACTACGCGGCACAGCGCACCCCCGCGCCGCTGTCGCAACGACTCGAGGAGGAATGGCTTGCAGACCTCGCCGAGCGGCGATCGGGACTGTCGCGCCTGCGTTTAGGTTTCGGATGCTATTGGGCAACCCACGCCATCGCGCGCGAACAGCGCGTCGCGGCGGTTGCCGTGGCCCGCGCTCCCCTGGCGCAGGTCAAGGTTGCCTTTGGCAATGAGCACACGGCATTTTTCTCGCGCCGCTCGGCAACCTTTCTATTGGTTGTATCGCTGCACGCAGCCGTGTTGTGCGGACTCGCGGTTGGAGTGAGTTCCAAATTTGTCAAACTGACGCCGCCGCAATTGCAGATTCACCCCATCGACAAGGCGCCGCCACCCATCGATCTGCCGCCGGTGGCGAAGCCGGATTTGGACACGATCAGGATCGAGCCCAAAAAACCGGACGACAAATTGATCTTCGAACCGGACCCGCCGCCGCCGGGCGATGGCAAGCAAGCGCCGCGCGAAGTGCAGGGCGACACCGCGACGTTGCCTCCGCCGCCGGTGACCGTCAACCGCGTGGGTGGAGGACCGGGAATCGGATTTCCAAGCGCCCATGATTTCTATCCTCCCGGCGCGATTCGTCGCGGGGAGCAGGGCATCGCGACGGTCAATGCCTGTGTCGACAGTCATGGCCGCCTCACTTCCAATCCGACCCTCGTGCAATCGACGGGAAGCCCGAGGCTTGACGACGGCGCGCTGACGCTGGCAATCGCCGGCTCCGGACACTATCGCCCCACAACAGAAAACGGCAAGCCGGTCAATTCGTGCTATGCCTTTCGCATTCGGTTCGACCTTAGGAACTAAGGCGTTCTTTATTCGCCTTGTCCCGTGTTCACGGGACAAGGCATTGCCATCCATCGATGGGCCAAGCCTAATCGGCCGCGAGTCAGTTCACCGCGACCGGGAAACCCATGACAACAACCAGAAAGAGTTTCGTCCCAGGGCTTGGCTTACTGTGCGTTTTGGCCATGGCGGCTTGCAGCGGGGGCGGCGGCATTACCCTGCCCAAGATTCCCATTCCGCCGCCGCCAACATTCACCGTCGGCGGATCGGTGAGCGGCCTGGCCGGCAGCGGTCTCGTGCTGCAAGACAATGGCGGCAATGACCTGCCCGTCGCCGCGAGCGGCAACTTTGTATTCTCGACCGCGCTGGCGAGCGGCGCCGCCTTCAATGTCACCGTCAAGACGCAGCCGTTGTCTCCGACGCAGACCTGCGTGGTCGCGAATGCGACGGGAACGGTCGGCAGTGCCAACGTCACCAATCTTGCCGTGACCTGCACCACCAATACCTACAGCATCGGCGGCAACGTAACCGGACTGACAGGTGCAGGACTGGTGTTGCAGGACAACGCGGGCAACGACCTGACAGTTGCCGCGGGCAGCAGCACCTTTACGTTCTCGACGCTCATCGCGAGCGGCGCGAGCTACGCAGGTCACCGTCAAGACCCAACCGACCGGTCCCTCGCAAACCTGCGCCGTGACGGCGGCGAGCGGAACGGTGGTCAGCGCGAATATCACGAATGTGGCCGTGACGTGCACCACCAAGACCTACACGGTCGGCGGCAGCATCACGGGACTGACGGCCTCCGGACTCGTGCTGCAGAACAATTCCGGCGACGACCTGACCGTGTCGGCGACCAGCACCAGCTTTACATTCGCGACGGCTGTCGCGAGCGGTGCGTCTTACAATGTCACGGTCAAGACTCAGCCCGCGGGTCAGACCTGCACCGTCGCTGCCGGCTCTGGAATGGTGGGCGCTGCTCCGGTCACAAATGTCGCGGTGACGTGCACCACAGTCGCTCCGTTTGTATGCGGGGTCACGGAAAATGGCACGGTCGTCACGCATGCCAGCAATATCACCGCGAGTGAAACCTGGGCCGGCGCCGGCACGGTGCATCTCATTCCGAACTCGATCAGCATTCTCGCCCCGGCCACGGTGACGATCCAGAAATGCGCCATCGTCAAGTTGAACGCGAGCGTCGGGATAACCGTGCAAGGCGCTGCATCCGGCACCGGCACCGCCAAGCTGCTCGCAGCCGGGGATGATTTCTTCACCGGCTTTGTGACATTCACGGCTATGGATGCCACTCAGCCCTGGGGCAGACTGCGCGGCTTGAATCAGAATTCGCTGATCGAGTTGGATAACGTCGTGATCTCCGGTGGCGGGAGCGTGGGAGGCGCTCAGCGTAACGCAGTCATCGCCATGACCGGCGCCAGTACGCTGCCCGATCCGGTGCTCAAAGTTGTCGATGTTTCCGTCGACAATCCCACAGGTCCGGGTATTTACCTGAGCGATGCCGCCTTTACCAGTGATTCACATGACTTGATGATCACGGATTCGCCGGCTGACGTCATCGACGCGCCGGCGATGGCGCTGGGCTCCATCCCACTTAATACAGTTGTCAGATCCATATTGAACGACGCGTTGGTGGTCGAGAACGCCAACATCTTCGATAATCTGACCATCAACACGATCCTGCCGATACATTTCAAGACCGATTCGGTGCATGTCGGCGGACTTGCGCCCACGCTTTGTGCCCAACGTGACCCTGACCCTGAACGCAGGCGTGACGTTGAAGTTCGAGCGTGCCTCGACGGCGCCGACCCTGATGGCGTTCGGCGACATCGGCCAATCGCCGGACAAAAACGCGGCACTGATCATCAACGGTACGCCCGGCGCGCCGGTGCTGCTGACCTCGGCCGTGTTGCCGACTCCCGCGCCGGGCGATTGGGCCGGTCTGTGGCTGATCACCAGTGTCGGGTCGCAATTGAACAACGTGATCATCGAGTACGCGGGCGGCGATGCCGGCGTTGGTCCCTTAAGCTGCGGTCCCTTTGACCCGAGCACGCATCAACCCTATCGTCACACGGCCGCGCTGCTCGTGGGCGATGGCAACGATCTTCAGTATGCGCCGCCGGCCGGGCTGGTCACCAACAGTACGTTCCGCAACAACGCGGGAAATTTCGCCATCGATTCCGTTTGGCAGGCCAGCACCTTCGGCCCGGCCCTGAATGCAACCAATACATTTACCGCCAGTGCCAAGGTCTGCACGCAGTCCAAGAATTACATCACCGGGGGGTGCGTGGTCGCGGGTGTGGATCAGTCGGGTTGCCTGGTGCCGTAGTTACCTGGCGTGCTGAGGCACCGAAATTCGATGCCTCAGCATGCAGCCGCGCGAGATCAGTTAAGTTCCCGAACCCAGATATTTCGAAAGCTGATCGGCGCGGACGGATCGCCGTGCGCCTGCAGCTTGATCGCTGCGCGATCGTAGGGCCGATATTTGGGCTGTCCGATGTAGAGCGTTTCACCGGTCAGCTGAAAGTGGTTTTGGACCAGGACCCCGTTGTGAAATACCGTCACATAAGCAGAAGTCTTGAGCGTTCCGTCCGGCTCGAACACAGGGGCGGTCCACACCACATCGTAGGTCTGCCATTCGCCCGGTGGGCGCATGGCATTGACCAGCGGCGGCGATTGCTTGTAGATGCTCGCCGCTTGCCCATTGACGTAAGTTTTATTGTTGAATGAATCCAAAATCTGCACCTCGTAACCGCCGTCGCCCGGCGCCGTGGACGCCAGAAACAAGCCGCTGTTCCCGCGCGCCTGCCCCTCGCCGGTAATTCCCTTGGGAACCTGCCACTCGAGATGCAATTGATAATTCTTGAAGAGCCGCTTGGTCTCGATATTGCCAACCGACTTGACCACGGTCATTACGCCATGAGCAACCTTCCAGGCCGCCGGCGCATGATCCTTGGTGTTGACCCATTGCTCCAAGTTTCGGCCGTCAAACAACACGATGGCATCGGAGGGCGGCGCTCCCGGATGCGCACCCGGCGTGACGACCGGCGGAACCGGCTCCCATTGTTCGGTGTCCTTCGGGTCGCCTTGAGGCGTTTGCGCATCGACGCTTTGAACACAAAACGGCACCAGGGCGAGGGCCGCGAAGGCTCCGCACCGTTTCATCCTTCCAGGTCCAGTTTTCATTTCGGTACCCTCACTTCAGCTCGAATGGATAAATTGCCGTCCAGTGCGCATTCATACGGTGCAAATTCGCAGCGCTTCGGCCAGCGATGAGAATGGATCGCTGCGGGTGGGTATGAATTCGTGCGCAACATAGCCCTTAAATTCGAGATCCGCGATCGCAACGGCGATGGCGTGATAGTTCAACTCCTGGCTGTCATTGATTTCATGCCGGCCGGGGACGCCGCCGGTGTGAAAATGTCCGATCCAGTTGCTGTTGTCGCGGATCGTGCGGATGACATCGCCCTCCATGATCTGCATGTGGTAGATGTCATAGAGCAGTTTCACGCGCGGTGAATTGACGGCGCGCATGACGGCAACGCCGAAGGCGGTGTGATCGCCCTGATATCCCGGATGGTCCACCTTGCTGTTGAGCAGTTCCACGCAAACCGTGACGCCATGTTTTTCCGCAAGGGGCGCAATCTTGGCAAGTCCGGCCGTGCAGTTGGCGATTGCGGCGGGCTCATCGATACCCGGAACACGGTTGCCGAACATGGCGATTAGATTGGCGACGCCCACCTTAGCCGCGCGCGGCAGCGCGCCTTCCAGCTCTCCCACAAGCAGCTCATGATTGGCCGGATTATTGAATCCGGTTGCGATGAACTTGTCGCGCCGGCTGGCGTAGCCCATGGACACGGTGAGACCGGCGTCGGCGGCAGTGTCCCATTCGTCCGGGAACAGCAGGTCGATCGCGGCAAATCCCATCTGCCGGGTCCGCCGGCAGAAGTCCGGCAGCGACACCCGCGCGTAGGGCCAGCGGCACACCGACTGCTTGAGCCGCCCGGCGCCGATCGAATTCCCACCTGACTCCGGCGGCGCGGCGGCAGCGCCAAACGGGTCGGCGAGGCCTCCGGCCGCGAGCATCCCCACGCCTGCCGAGCGGGCGAGAAACTTTCTGCGCGAGAATAAATTCATGACTCGATATCGCGGTTGCGGAATAGCGTTAGAATAAGCCGAAAATTCACGCAAGGTACAATGATGTCGGTGCACTACGACGCGATTGTAGTCGGCTCCGGTATTTCCGGGGGCTGGGCGGCCAAGGAGCTCACTGAGAAGGGGCTGCGAGTCTTGCTGTTGGAGCGCGGCCGCAATGTCGAGCATGTCAAGGATTACGTCAACGCCACCAAGGGGCCGTGGGAATATTTACATCGCGGCGGCCGAACCTACGCGATGGAACAGGCCTACCCCGTTCTCAAGCGGGACTATCCTCTCAATGAGAAAAACCTGGCCTTCTGGGTGAACGAAAAAGACTCGCCCTATACTGAAGTCAAACGGTTCGATTGGTATCGGGGCTATCAAGTGGGCGGCCGCTCGCTGACCTGGGGTCGCCAGAGCTACCGCTGGAGCGACTACGATTTTGAAGCCAATGCGAAGGAGGGCGTCGCGGTTGACTGGCCCATTCGCTACCGCGAACTTGCGCCCTGGTATGACCATGTGGAACGGCATGCCGGGATTTCCGGCTCACGCGACGGCCTGCCGCAGCTTCCGGACGGGCAATTTTTGCCGCCGATGCCGCTCAACTGCGGCGAGGAACTCGTTGCCGGGCGGCTGAAGGGCGCATTCGGCGGCAAGCGCCACATGATCATCGGACGCGTCGCGAATGCCACCAAGCCGCTGGAAGGGCGGGCCCCTTGCCAATATCGGAATGCCTGCTGGCTTGGCTGCCCTTACGGCGCCTACTTCAGCACGCAGTCCTCGACCCTGCCGGCGGCGGTGAAGACCGGGAAACTCACCTTGAAACCCTGGTCGATTGTCACGGAACTGCTCTACGACAAGGATCGCAAGCGCGCCACGGGCGTGCGCGTGCTCGACGCGGTTTCGGAACAGTGGACTGACTATACGGCGAAAGTGATTTTCGTCTGTGCCTCCACGCTCAATTCGACCTGGCTGCTGATGCGATCCGCGACCGATGTCTGGCCCCAAGGCTTGGGCAGCAGCTCGGGCGAGTTGGGTCACAACTTGATGGATCATCATTTTCGTTGCGGCGCGGAAGGAGATCTGACCGGACTGGACGACAAGTACTACTACGGCCGGCGACCCAATGGGATCTACATCCCTCGTTATCGCAATTTATTCGGCGACAAACGCGGCTATCTGCGCGGTTTCGGCTACCAGGGGGCGGCGAGCAGAGAGGGATGGACGCGAGCGGTGAAGGAATTGGGGCTGGGCGCGCAATTCAAGGATGAAATGACCTTGCCGGGCCCCTGGAAGTTTGGTGCTACCGCCTTTGGCGAGATGCTGCCGAATCACGCCAACAACATCAGTATGGACGACACCAAGAAGGACAAGTGGGGCCTGCCGGTTCTCAAGATCGATTGCGCCACGGGCGAGAATGAACGCCTGATGCGCAAGGACATGATCGCCGACATGGCGGAGATGCTCGAACACGCCGGCGCGAAAATGGTAACGACATTCGACGCGGGGTCTTTCCCGGGCATGGCCATTCACGAGATGGGAACGGCGCGCATGGGACGTGATCCCAAAACCTCGGTGCTCAATTCGCACAATCAGGTTTGGGATGCGCCCAATGTCTTCGTCACCGACGGCTCCTGCATGGTCTCGAGCGCATGCCAGAATCCCTCGCTCACCTATATGGCGCTCACCGCCCGCGCGGTGGACTTTGCGGTGAACGAGCTTAACCGCCGCAATCTTTGAGCTGACATGAACGGATCATCCGAGACGCAAGAGATGCAGGAGTTGCAGCTGATCAACCGGCGCGAGGCGATTCGCCGCGTCAGCGCATTGCTGGGCGGCGTCGCGTTCGTCGGCGGCAGCAGCCTGTTGGCGGCGGCCGAAAAAGCGCACGCCGACCTCGAGCGCGCTCCCGGAAGATTCAGCGCCCAGGATGTTGCCTACCTGGACGAGATCGCGGAAACCATTCTTCCCGCCACCAAGACGCCGGGTGCGAAGGCGGCAAAAACCGGCGCGTTCATGGCGCTCATGGTTACCGATTGCTACAGTCCCGCGGAACAGAAGGTTTTCCTCGACGGCATGCGCAAAGTGGACGAGGCGATGAGAAAGGCCGGTGGCGTCTCATTCATGGCCGCGGCCCCGGAGCAGCGGCTCGCGGTGCTGAGTATGCTCGACCACGAGCAGAAGCGCGTGATGGATGATCGCGATGCGGCGGAGCGCAAACGCAAGGGACTCTCGCCGGTGGTGCGCGGCGACGCGACCGAAGCCAAGGCGGAGAATGTGCCGGGAAACCCGGTGGTCGCGGCGGAATCCGCGAAACCGGAACCCGCGCACTATTTCCACATGATGAAGCAGCTCGCGCTTTTGGGTTTTTTCACCTCGAAGATCGGCTGCACCCAGGCGTTGCGCTACGTGGAAGCGCCGGGCCGTTTCGATCCCTGTCTTCCCTACACCCCAGGCGAACCGGCCTGGGCGTCGCACGCCTGATCAATTCCAGAGGCAGGACAATTCAATGCCGTTGCCGATCGGCAGCAGCACGCTTTGCAACTTTCCCTTGGCCTTGACGGCGGCTCGATAGGCTTCGGCATCCGCCCGTACCATTTCGGGAAACAGCATGTTGTCCGCCACGATTATCGCATTCTGCGCAAGCTTGCCGTAGAACAAGTCCAGACACGGCACGTATAAATTCTTCCATAAATCGACCAGCACAAAGTCGAACGGCCCGTCGAGAGTCTTCAGCATTTCGGTGGCATCGCCCAGCAGCCACTCGACCTGCGGCAGGAGACCGGCCTTCTCGAGCTGCGCGCGCGCATACTGTTGTTTGTTGGCGGCAAGATCCATGGTGAAAACCCGCCCGCCGGTCTCGCGCGCCGCATCGGCGAGAAATGCGGTGGAATATCCGTAAGACGTGCCCAATTCCAATATTCGTTTGGCACCTCGTCCGATGACGAGCGCGTGCATGAGCCGGCCGACCTCGGGGCCCACTGCGAGAAGGAATTCGTCGCGCCGCCTGGAAACGCTCGCGGGATCGCTTTTCATCACGCGGTGTTCTTCCGCCATGCGCGCATGGTAATGGGTCAGCAAGGCCTGAAAATTGGCATCCATCATCGATCTAGCCTCGGTGAACGTTGAGATTTGATTTGAACACGCGCTGGAAGTTGCCGCCCATGATTTTCGCCGCCTCACCCTCATGCATGCCGCGCGCAAGCAGCGCCGCCGGGATCAGGCTCCAGTCCCGGTAGCTGCTCAGCACCGGCTTGAAATTGGCATCCATGTCGGTGCCGATCGCCGCGTGATCAATGCCCACGGTGTCGACCAAGCGTCGGATCGAGTCGATGTAGTCCGCAAAGCTGTTCTGGCCGATGCCTGAAGGCCACGAGCCGATGATGCCGCCCGCGGAGGCCACCAGTTTGGCGTGCTCGATGCTGATCAGGCGCGGGTGATTCACGCTCGGCGTGGCGATATTGGTGTGCGAGATCATGATGGGCTTGCTCGCGACGGAGAGAACATCCTTGGTCACCGCAAAGGTGGCATGCGCGAGATCGATGATGATACCGGTCCGGTTCATCTCGGCGACAATGGATTTACCGAGCGCCGTCAAGCCGTTATGCACCGGCGCTTCCGTTTGGATGTCGCCGATTTGATTGATGTGGTAGTGCACCAATGTCACGGCGCGCACGCCATCGCGAAAGGCTTCACGCACCCGGTCGAGACGGTCTTCGATGAAATCGCCGCCCTCCACGGCGAATATCGCGCCCGTCCGGTGGTCTCGATGTGCTGACTCGACGTCGGCGGGGGTCAAACCCGGGATGAGCGCGTGATTTGACAGCAGGGTCCTCAGTTCTGCGAGCTGTCGGCGGTAGTCGGCGAAGGCCTCTCCGGGAGTCCACTCCCGGGCCGCGCGCAGTCCTTGAGCCGGCGTCATCTCGATCAATCGCATATCGGCCACGGCGCAAAACAGGGCCGCGCTGACATTTCCCGCGGACAGGTCCGCGATCGCCTGATCTTCGAAGGCTTCACCGAAGGCGCGGGTCGTCGGTGTTTGCTCGGTCAGCCGCTTGAGGAAGAATCGGCCGGGATGACTATGCGTGTCAACGCTCGCATGACGCTTGAGAAAAGCGACGCCGGCCGCGCGCTGTTCCGCGCTCAATTCCATGCCAAGCTCGGTGAGCGGCGCGGCGTCTCCCAGCGGTGCCTTGATATCCTTCGCGTGGCCGGCGCGAATGCCGAACGCGGCGGCGCCGGCGCAGGCCAGGAATCCGCCAACGGCTTTGCGGCGCGTGTACTGTCGTGACAAGGCTTTCTCCTTGGCGAGCGCAATTTCAGGCGGAGAACTGGGTTTGACCGCCGACCACCGTGCGCACGATTTTGATGTCTTTAATCTTGGCGGGATCCACCGTATGCGGATCCTCGGCCAGCATGACGAAATCGGCAAGCTTGCCGCGCGTGATCGATCCCTTGATCGCTTCCTCGTGTGTTGCATAGGCGCCATTCAACGTGTTGACGCGCAGCGCCTCGTCCACGGTGATGCGCTGATTGGCGCCCCAGACTTCGCCGTTCCACCCCGTACGCGTCACCATGCCCTGGATCCCCATCAACGGCGAGAATGGACCGGGGTCGAAGTCCGAACCCGCCGCCGCGGGCACGCCCGCATCGAGCAGCGTGCGATAGGCCATGCAACGCTTCATCAGATCCTCACCATAGAAATGAAACTTATCCGGATTGTAGTAGGCGTATGAAGTAAAGAGCGCGGGCACGGCGCCGATGGCCTTGATCCGGCGCACCAGCTCGTCGGTGATGAGCGTGCAATGCGTGATTTTTGGGCGTGCATCGGCCACCGGCATGAGGCGAAGAACGCGTTCATAGGCGGTGAGGACATGATCGATCGCGACATCGCCATTGGCGTGGCAATTCATCTGAATTCCCGCGCGATGCACCCGCTCGCACCAGGCGTTCAAGACTTCTTGAGTTTCGGTCACATTGCCGCGGTAGCCGTTGCTGCCCGGATACGGGACGCTGATGGCCATGGTGCGTTCGGAGAACGATCCGTCCGCCGTGTGCTCGCAGGTCGCACCGAAGCGAATCCACTCATCGCCAAAACCGGTCGACACGCCGCCGCTCAACATGGCCTCGAGTTGCGGCCCCTCCGCCTCATAACTGACCCGATGCAGCAGCCCGCCGGCCGCGCGCACCTGCTGCAATGCCTGCAGATTGCCCGCCTCGTGACAGACACTGGTGAGTCCGTAGCGCACGAACTGCTTGGAGATAAAGGCGAGTCCGTCTCGATCGCGGCGCAGGGCTTCCTCACCGGAATAGGTCAGGTGCTTGCCCACGGTATCGAATACGTCCCGCGCCCGGTCGGTGACGCGGCCGCTGAGTTCGCCGTTCGCATCCTTATCAAAGGTGCCGCCCGGAGGATTCGGCGTGTCCTTCTTGATGCCCGCCATTTGCAGCGCTTTGCTGTTGTAGAACGCCGTGTGTCCGCCGCGATGCTGCACCATCACCGGCAGTTGCGTGGACACCTGATCCAGGTCCTGGCGGGTCAGTGCGCGCTGGTCCTTGACCTTGGTGTCGTCAAAGAAGTAGCCCTCGACCCAAGTGTCGGCCGGCGTCTTCTGCGCTTTGGCGCGCAGCTTGTCGATGATGCTCGCGATGGTGACGAATTCCACCTCATAGGGGTTGCCCACCAGCACTTCATACAGCAGCTCATTGCCGGGCGCGTGATTGTGGCTGTCGATGAACCCAGGCACGATGGTCATCTGCTGCGCATCCATCGTTCGGGCCTTGCCCGCGAGGTTCTTCAGGGCTGCGCTCGAACCGATGGCGACGAAGCGTCCGTCCTTGACGGCGAAGGCTTCCGCCTGCGGCAGCCGAGGATCCATGGTGTAGATTCTGGCGTTTAACACCACGAAATCCGGAGTCGCCCAGTCCGCCAAGCCGCTCGCGACGGCCCTCGCTGCGCGAGAACCCAGCAACGTCAGGCCCGCGCCTGTCATACCGAGGAGCTGTCTGCGGTTGAGAGTTCTTATTTTCATGGAGGTACCTCGCTTGCAATTAGCTGCGCATATTGCATTAGATCGCATTGGCCGTCATTGTCATGTTCCATGAGATCCCATCGTTGGCTGTGGCTGATCGGCGCCGCGCTGTGCGCACCGGCGACGGTTATTGCCGGTTCTTCGGCCGGATTTTCTGAGGCCGATCATCTGCGCGGCGGCAATGGTCCGTATCGCGCCAACAATGACTTGCTCTACTACCACCTGGACGTGCGCGTCGATCCCGAGAAGCAATTCTTGAGCGGCAAAAACTCCATCCGCTTTAAAATGCTGAAGGACGGCCGCCGCATTCAACTCGACCTCGTGCCGGCATTCCAAATCGATAAAGTTCTTTTGGATCAGGCGCATGAGGCGCCGCTGCCGCTGCACTTCGAGCGCGCGGCGGGCCGGGCAGCGGATGCGCACGAACATTCCGAAGGATGATTTCCAGGTGGCCACCGATCTTTACTACATCAACGTAAGCAAGCACTAGGACGAATCATGGGAATCTCAGACAAACGAACTGCGGTAGCCGTGACGGCCATGCTGCTCAGCGGTTTGCCTGCGCACGGCGCTGCTTCGGGGACACAGTCAACCGATCCCTCGGGATACGCCACCTTGGTACAACTTTTCGAACAATGGCGGGAATTCGAGCATCCTCTGATGCAGGGCGATGTCGCCGACTACGGCCCGACCGCCATGGCTGCCAAAGCGGCGGCCTTGCCCGCTTGGCAGAAGAAGCTTGCCGCCATTGACACGCAGGGCTGGCCGATCGCGCAGCTCAATGACTACAAGCTGGTTCGGGCAGAAATGAACGGGCTCGACTTCAATCTGAGGATCTTGAGGCCTTGGGCGCGCGATCCGGCCTTTTATGTCAGCGTTTGGTCGGCGCGCACCGATGTCCCCTCGCGCGAGGGGCCCAACGTCTACCCGCAGATTGAACTCTACTCCTACCGATTTCCGCTCTCGAGCACGGCGCAACACGAACTCATCGCCAGGATCGGCGCGATTCCGTCACTGCTCGACCAGGCCCGGGAGAATCTCAAGAGCAGCGATGCAAGGGACCTGTGGGTATACGGCACGCAGGAGCTGCGCGGTCAAGCGCGCATACTCGGGGAACTGGCGGCCGGAACCCTGACGGTGAGCACGCTGGAGGGCAGCCAGCATGCCGATATTGGCACGGCTGCGCCGGCGCTCAAGACGGCGATCACTCGCGCGCACAAGGCCACCGACGATTTCATCGCGTGGCTGGAACATGAGGCTCCGGGAAAGCACGGACCCTCCGGCATCGGCAAGGCCGACTACACCTGGTACCAACAGAATGTGCACTTCGTGCCGTTTACCTGGGATGAAGAGGTGGTGTTGCTGCGGCGTGAACTGGAGCGCGCGCAAGCCTCGCTCAAGCTCGAGGAGCACAACAATCGGAACCTGCCGCAGCTCGAGCCGGCGCGCGATGCAGCGGCCTTCGATCAATTAAAGGTCGCGCGGCTGGACAAGTTCGTAAAATTTCTCATCACGCAGGACATCATTCCCGACAAGCCGTATCTCAAGTCCGCGCTGATTCCGCAGCTCGGGCACTTCGTGCCCGAAGAGCAGCGCGTTTTCTTCACGCGCGTGACGCACCGCGAACCCATGCTGCTGTACTCGCATGACTATCACTGGTTCGATCTATCCCGGATGCGCGACGAACCGCACCTAAGCCCGATTCGGCGCCAGGCATCGCTGTCGAACATCTGGGACAATCGCGCCGAAGGCTTTGCCACGGCGTTCGAAGAAATACTCATGCACGCGGGCCTCTACGATGACAATCCGCGCGCCAAGGAACTGGTGTGGATCATGCTCGCCAATCGCGCGGCGCGCGGCCTGGCCTCGCTGTATGTCCAGGCCAATGAGTTCGATCTGGGCAAGGCCGGGAAGTTTCACGCCGAATGGACGCCGCGCGGCTGGGCCAACCCCAAAGATTCGCTCACCGGTTTCGAGCAGCTGCTGTATCTGCGCCAGCCGGGGTACGGTACCAGCTACATCACCGGCAAAGTGCTGGTCGAGCGACTGATGGCCGAATATGCCCACGAGCAGGAATTGGCCGGAAAGCCCTTCAAGTTGCGCGAATTCATGGATCGCTTCAACGGGCTGGGCATGATCCCGCCGCTGTTGATGGAGGACGAATTGATTTCCGCCAACGCGCGCCTTCCGCAAGCAAGGCTATGAGCGAGCCGTCGCAGGCGAACTTCGAGTTGTCGATCGCGCTGCCGCTCGGCGTGGTTGCGAACCAGTTGCTGAAAATAGAGGCGGATTTGCGCCTTCTCGATGCCAAGGCATCGGCCTGGGCGCACGAGCGTTCGGGCGGAGAATTGGCGCGCCAAGTCGCAGCCCGGCTCGAAAAAATCAACGAAGTGCTCGAGGGCATCCGCACTCTGGTGGTGGATATCGAGACGGAGTTTCAACCGGGATCCGAGAAGGCGAGGTCGCACAAGGCGCGCGCCGACCGCGACGACTAGCTTCACCAAACCTGGCAACGCGACTGCGGCGGCCGTACCATACTGATGGCGTTTTCTGTCCGGTTCTTGTCGCGCCGCCAGGTTTCCGGGCGGCTCATTGTGGCGCAAAATGCCGGCCGTCATTCACCCAAATGGAGGCTGTATATGTCCGATTGCCGCACGGCTTTGTTGATCATCGATGCGCAGCAGTCGTTTGAGCACCGACCCTACTGGAATGCAGCCGACGCGCCCGCCTTTTTAGACCGCGTGCAGATGCTGGTGGATGGCGCCAAGGCGAGACAGATCCCCATCGCGCAGATTTTTCATGTTGAAGAATCCGGCGCATTTTCCTTGGAGTCGGGCTACGTCAAGACGATGGCGTCATTGTCCATTGCGCCGGACGTCACGTTTTACAAGCATCGTCACAGTGCGCTCATCGGCAGCGGATTGTCGGTGTGGCTGACCGAGCACGGAATTCAGCACCTGATCGTAACCGGGATACGCACCGAGCAATGCTGCGAGACCACGACCCGGCATGCATCGGACTGCGGCTACGATGTGGATTTTGTCAGCGAAGCGACGCTGACCTTTGCCATGACCGACGGCCATGGACGCCATTGGACGGCGGCCGACATCAAGGCTCGAACTGAACTGGTTCTCGACGGGCGTTTCGCCCGCGTTTTGACGGCGGGCGAAGCGCTGGCTGCGTTTGATAAGAAACGCCATGAGGCGGGGCGGCAGGCCGCATGATGAAGGGTGAAGCGCGCACCCTCGAGGTCTGGGTCGTATTGCCCGAGCGCGTGCTGCTGCTGGATATCGCAGGTCCAATGGAAGTCCTGCGCCGCGCGAATGTCGAGCAGAGCACGATTCAATTCAAGGTTCACTATGTCGGATCGAGCACGCGCGCCACGTCCTCCGTCGGCATTCCGCTCGCGGACATTGCGCCCCTGCCGGGCACGCTGCCGCCGGGGGCGATGATCATCGTGCCGGGATCCGCGGACAAAATCGCCTTCGCCGATGATGTGAGCCAGACGGCGGTGCGCCAGGATGAACGGGCCATCGTCGATTGGCTCAAGGCCTGCGTTCGCCCGGGGCACATTGTCATGACCATCTGCTCCGGCGCCTTGCTGGCCGCTCGGGCGGGACTCCTGGACGGCTATTCGTGCACGACGCACCACGCGGAATGCGGCGAGTTGGCCGCGCTTGCACCTCGGGCCAAAGTCTTGGACAACCGCCTGTTCGTGATTGACGGTGAACGTTATACCAGCGCCGGGGTCACCGCGGGATTGGACCTCATGTTGAACGTCGTGAGTTCTCTCACCGGTCACGCCTGCGCGCTCGCCATTGCCCGCCATCTGGTGCTGTACCTGCGCCGCCAGGGCGCGGATCCGCAAATCTCGCCGTGGCTCGCCGGCCGCAATCACCTGCATCCGGCGGTGCATCGCGTTCAGGACGCCATCATCGCCAACCCGACCGAAAATTGGACGCTGACGCGCCTTGCCAGGATTGCCAATACCAGCGCGCGGCACTTGTCGCGTCTGTTCAATGAACATGCAGGCATGAATATCACCGCCTACATCAACAGTCTGCGGGTCGCGCTCGCTCATCAGCTGCTCAGCAGCAGCCGCTTAGGATTGGAACGTGTCGCCGAACGCACCGGCTTCGCCTCATCGCGGCAACTGCGCCGAGCTTGGCGCCGATCCTATGACACGCCGCCGGTCGCGCTGCGCGGCACTAATGCTTGCGGCTCCCGCCAGCGGCTAGCGGCTTGCGCGGCGCGCAGCGCCTTCAAGTACTTCATTCTGACGGCGTTGATTTCTTCCGACCAGGCGGCCGGCCAGGCGGAATTGATGACCACAACCAGATGGTCTTGCGGAAACACGGACAAAGTCTGTCCGAAAATTCCCTCCGCCTCGAAGCCGCCGGGGATGATCCACCAGAAATAACCATAGGGAGGGTGCGTGACATGCTCCGCCGTGGCGTCCTCGATCCAGCCGGCAGGCAGCACCTCGTGACCCGCTGCTTTGCCGTGATCCAGCATGAATTGTCCAACGCGGCCGTAGTCCCGCAAGGTCATGCTCACGCAGCAGCCGCCGCGTTCGTGACCGGCAACGTCTTCGACCCAAATGCCATCCTGTTCCATGCCGTAGGGTTGCCAGATTTTCTCGGATAAATACTGCGCCAGGGGTTCGCCGACGGCGTTGGAGAGCAGGATCCCGGCCAGATCGGTCTCGCCGGTCTTGTAAACAAACTTGGCGCCGGGCGCAGCTTCCCGCGGCAGCCGGCGCATGTAGCTGACGACGGGATTGACGCCCGGTTCAAGGATGCTCAAGCCCACCTTGGCCACGTCGGAATTCGGATCGGTGTAGCTCTCGTTCCATTTCACTCCCGAAGTCATGGTGATCAGCTGGCGTACCGTGACTCCCTCGTAGGCGCTGCCCTTCAATTCTGGAATGTACAGCGTGACGGCGTCATCGAGACTTTTGATCTTGCCGTCCTTGAGCGCCGCGCCGATCAGCGTGGAGGTAAGGGACTTGGCGACTGAAAATGAAGTCCATCGATCCTGCGGGCTGCGACCCATCCCATAACGCTCCAGCACAATCTTGCCATTCTTGATGACGAGCACGCCGGAGGCGCGAAATTCGCGCATGTAGCCGGCCGTGTCGTAGGTCTTGTCGCCGTCATGGAAGGTGGGGTCGATCTGCGTCCCCAACGGCAGCGGATGCACGGTCTTGCCGCGCTTGAAAACCCGCACGGGCGCGAGCTTCTCCATGTTCCGATAGCCCCAAGCCTGTTGCTCGGGCGTCCACGTCAGGATTGCCGCCCCACCCGGAGGCAATGGCGGATCCGCCGGCGCCGCGGTCAGGCCGCCGGCACCGAACAGCCAGAGGAAACCAGCCGCCGCGGCAAGTATTTTTTTTGTCATGCCCAAGCTCGCGTGAAGAGAGGTGTGCGCCAATTTAGCGCATCACGAGCTCGTTAGAAAATCTCATGCGGAGGCGGGGATCCTTCGGGGCGCGGCTCGTCGTTGTTGCCAATGTGCCCGAAACCGTGCCTGTTCCTGTGCTCGGACTCCTCCTCCGGTCGGCGAGAGGGCGGTTTCGGCAGATCTTTTGAAGGTTGATCAGGGTCGCCACCGGGGGTGGGTGGTTGGTTTGTCGCCTTGGGATCATGAGTTGCCATGGTTTTGAGGTTAGTCCGCGGCAGAAAGGCATGTCTGCTGGCGAATCGCCTTTAGTGAGGCCAGCGTGCTCCTACGATGGTGCCACGCTATACCCGGGCCAACTCAATTGCGGCCGTTGTTTTTTTGCTCGACGCGAGAGCTGACATGCCACCGAGACGCGACGAGCGTTGGCTTGCGCACGCCGGAAAGACTTTTGTGTGAGGTCAGCCAGCTTGCTGATATACCAAGCCATAGATTCGACCTTCTCGGCGCGGTCGCGCCGCAGCGCAATCGGTAATAGCAATTGCAACACGCTGACCTATCTTAAATTAACTCTAATAAACAGTGGGTTGCGCAATGTTTTTCCGTTCTGCGGAATGGCCGCGCCGGACTGGGGCACGACAACCGGCGTCATGACTCAAAATGCGTACGAGGCCGCTCACGCCGGAATTGTTCCCGCTCGCGACGCGCGCCATTAAACGACCGTCAAGCAATATCTTTTATTGACTCCGTCAGATGGCTTCCCATCCACGGAGTGGCGTGTTGTAATCCGCGTACAAATAGTTTCGGCCGCGTTGGGATGAATGGCGCGGCACGAAGCTCATAGCTTGGGATCATTTCTTTACCTAAGGGAGAGAAGAATGGGGAATATTAAACTGCAATACGCAGTGCGTGCTGTGTTGGCCGCAGCTGCCGCATCAGCGGCCGGCGCACCGGCTTACGCACAAACCGCTCCGGCCGTCGCCAATGACACCGCCTTGCAAGAAGTGGTCGTCACCGGATCGCGCATTGCGATTTCACCGAACGATGTCTCGATCAGTCCTGTCACCAGCGTGACCTCGCTGGACATTCAACAGACCGGTTTGGTGCGCGCGGAGGACATTCTCAACAATCTGCCCCAAGTCATCGCAGAGCAGAGCTCGGGCACTTCGATCAGTTCGAATGGAACCGCCACTGTCAGTCTGCGCGGCCTCGGTTCGCAGCGCACCCTAGTACTTGTCAACGGTACTCGCATGATGCCCGGAGCCGGCATTGGCCCCACGGTAGCTTCCAGCGCCGACATCAACCAAATTCCCGCGGACCTAATTGAGCGCGTCGACGTACTCACCGGCGGCGCTTCGGCGGTATATGGCGCCGACGCCGTGGCCGGCGTCGTCAATTTCGTGCTCAACACTCATTTCGAGGGTGTGAGGGTGGACGCGAACTATGGGTACGGCATGCACAGCAACAGCAATCAGGCGTTCCTGAACGACTTGACTGCGGCACAGCAACCATTGCCGCAGAGCACGGTCAACGCCGGCTTCAACAAAGACGTGTCGTTCTTGGCGGGCTCGAATTTCGCGGACGGCAAGGGCAACGCCACCGTCTATGCGACTTACTTACGGAGTTCCCCGGCGGTGGGCTATCAGTACGACTTCGCCGGCTGCACGCTCAATACCCCGAGCAAGCTGCCGGGTCCCGGCGGACTTAAATGCGGCGGCTCCAGTTCCAGCGCCACCGGCCGATTTTTGCTTTTGGGCAAAACGGCCAACAGCAATTTCGCGACCCTGGCCGATCAAACGGTCGACGCCGCCAGCGGCGCCTTCCGCAATTACACTGCCAATGATAGCTACAATTACGGTGCCTTGAGCTATCTACAGCGCGCGGCGGAACGGTACACAGCCGGCTCCTTCTTGACCTATGACATCAATGACCATGCCTCGGCCTATTCCGAGTTTATGTTTGCCCGCAACACGTCATCGGCCAATTACGGTTCGAGCGGCTTGTTCGCGTTCGGCACGCCGACGATTAGCTGCGACCCGTCTGGTGCCCCGGGTTTCAATCCGCTGCTCACGGCCGGCGAACGCTCCGTGCTTTGCGCACCGGCCACCGTCGCTGCGAACCAGGCCACCTTCGGCGGGACCGGCAACAACATCACCCTGTATCTCGCCCGGCGCAGTGTGGAGAGCGGTCCGCGCATTGACAATTACTCTTCGAACGCATTCCGTGAAGTATTCGGCGTCAAAGGCAAAATCAACGATGCGCTGTCCTACGATGTATACGGACAGGTCGGAATCACGCAATTGGAAGACGTGGAACAAGGTTTTCTCGGCCAACTGCAGATCAATAACGCGCTGCAAGCAGTCGTTAATCCGGCCACCGGGCAACCGACGTGCCTGTCAGTTCTCACCGGCACTGATCCCAACTGCGTTCCGTGGAATATCTATGCTCCAGGCGGCGTAACGGCTGCGCAGCTCAAATACCTGGAAGTCCCTTCGTCCTACGGCATCACGACCAAGGAATACATTTCAGACGCCTCCCTCACGGCGGATCTTGGCAAGTATGGTGTGAAAGTTCCCTTGGCTGATGATGGCCTGAGCGTGAACGTCGGCGCCGAATATCGGCAAGAAAACTATGACTTCGTTCCGGATTATATTTTCCAGAACGGCTACGCCTCGGGCGGCAATGGTGCACAGAATCCGATTCACGGCGGGTTTCACGTCTCGGAAGGATTCACCGAAGCGCGCCTGCCGATTATCAACGACAAGCCGGGCGCTTATGTCCTGTCGGCGGACTTAGGCTACCGCTATTCGAGTTACACCTCCGGTTTCAGCACCAACACGTTCAAGGTCGGCATGGAATGGGCGCCGATCAAGGATGTGCGGCTGCGCGCGGATTTCAACCGCGCGGTGCGCGCGCCCAGCGTCGGAGATCTTTTCTCCCCGGCGGTAATTGGTGCGGGCGGCACGGCTGATCCTTGCTGGGGAGCGGCGGTGGGGGGTCTGGTCAATGGCCATACCTTGGCGTTCTGCGAAAACACCGGTGTGACGCCGGCGGAGTTCGGGCACATACTCCCGAACCCTGCGGCGCAAATCAACACTTCCCTGGGCGGCAATCCCGATCTGAAGCCGGAGATCGCGGATACTTATACCTATGGCGTGGTGTTTCAGCCGACGTTCGTTCCGAGCTTGGTCATGTCGGTTGATTACTACCGCATCGTGATCAAGAACACGATTGAGTCCCTGACCTCCAATACCGTGGTCAACAATTGCGGCCTCACGGGAAGCCCCTCTCTGTGCGGCCTCATTCATCGCGGCGCGGGCACCGGCTCGCTGTGGTTCAACAACACCAACTTCGTCAATACCACCGAGGTCAACATCGGGCATGTATCAACTCAGGGTCTGGATCTGGCCAGCCACTACTCCCTCGATATCGGACCTGGAGGCAAACTGGGATTTACCCTGTCGGGAACTCGGACGCTGAATTTCCTGACGCAGCCCCTGCCAACAGGCGGGGCCTACGACTGCGTGGGCTACTTCGGCACCACCTGCGGTGCGCCGGCTCCCGCATGGCGGCACACGCTCAACACGACGTGGGCGGCCCCCTGGGCAGGCTTGGACGTCACGGCTCGGTGGCGTTATTTGGGACCGGTGAAGTCCGATCGCGTTAGCCAGGATCCGCAGCTGGCGCAGACGTACTTCCCCGCCACGTCGCACATCGGCGGCTATTCGTACCTCGATCTTTCTGCGTCGATTCCGATTCCCTCGACAGGTATCAGTTTCCGCGTTGGCGTCAATAACATCGCGGACAAGGCACCGCCAGTCGTCGCCAACGGCAACTATTCGGACTGTCCGAATTCATCCTGCAACGACAATACCTGGGTGGGGACTTACGATACCCTCGGGCGCTACTTGTACGCGCACGTGAGTGCGAAGTTCTGATCGAAGCTGCAAGACTCAAAAGCACCTGAAAGCATGGCGGGCCTCTGGCCCGCCTTTTTTTTAGCTCGGCAGGCCCGGATTGGGATGCGCAAACTGCGACTGCATTGCTGATTAACTAAGCCGGTTGAACTGTGCGAGACTGCGGCGATGCGCGACCTGGAATCCGATCTTCAGACGCTGCGCACGGTGATGGAGTATGTGCGGATTCGCGATTTTCAGCGCGCCGCAGCGCTGGCGGAACAAACGCTCGCCAGCGGCTTCGAACACCCAGCGCTGCTCAACGTGCTTGCCACGTGGCTGGAACAGCAAGACCGGTTCGAGGACGCTTTGCGCCTGCTCGAGCGAGCGGTAGCAATTGCTCCCGGCGATGTGGGAGCGCGCAACGCATTGGTGTTATGCCTGCAGCGCCTCGAAAGACCTGCCGAAGCGCTGCGCCACGTGGAAATTCTGCTGAATAAGCATCCGGAACTCGGATTTGCGCATGCGAATAAGGGCAATGCGCTGATTGAGCTTGGCTGGTTGAGCCGCGCGAGGCGAAGCCATCTTCGGGCCGTCGAGTTGGAGCCGCGTGGTTTCGTCTCACTGGCCGCGTTGGCCTCCATTGCCACGCAGCGAGGCGAGCACGAAGAGGCGCTGCGGTGGGCGGACCAAGCACTCGCGATCGCTCCCGGTTTTCCAAACGCGATCTTGAGCTTAGCGGCCGCCGCACTGGCCAAGCACGACACGACGCGCGCAGAGACGCTGCTGCAATCATTGATCCTTGACGCGCGCGCGGGCCCGACCGATCGGGCGCGGGCCATCGGACTTCTGGGTGACGTGCTCGATGCCAGCGGCCGTTACCCCGAAGCATTCGAGGCCTATCTCACATGCAACGATGCGCTGCGCCAGATTCATAGGCGGTTTGCGAGCGGCACAAGCCTGCTCAATTACACCGGCGCGCTCGCCGCAGCAATGCGCACCGTCGGCCTCGCAGGCTGGCCGCAACGCGCGCCGCCAACGAATTCCGGCGGTGCACGGGAGCATGTGTTCTTGATGGGGTTCCCTCGCTCTGGAACGACGATGCTCGAAGTTGTGCTTGATGGCCATCCTGACGTTGCCAGCAGCGAAGAACATGAGTTTCTAACCCCAGGAGTGCTGCGGTTCATGCGCGAGCCGTTGGATTTGGAACCGTTGGCGCAAGCGGACGAGGCTCAGCTGCAGGCATTGCGCATGGCGTACTGGCAAGATGTCCGCTCCGCCGGCATCGAGGTGGCGGGCAAGGTATTTGTCGACAAACATCCTCTGCACACCCTGAAGCTGCCGTTGATCGCGCGGCTTTTTCCGCAAGCGAAAGTGCTGTTCGCGTGCCGCGACCCGCGCGATGTCATTCTCAGCTGTTTTCGGCGCCGCTTCAAAATGAATGCTGCGATGTTCGAGTTGCTCACCGTGCGGGGCGCCGCATCTTTTTACGCCGCCGTCATGAGCTTCGCGGAGGAGGTTCGCCCGTTTTCGGGCCTTGAATGGCGAGTGGTTCGTTACGAAACGTTGGTTTCCGATTTTACGCAACAGATGCTTGAAATCTGTGAGTTTCTGCGACTCGATTGGCTACCCGCCATGGCGGATTTCGGTTCCCGAGTGCAGGCCCGCGAGCACGCTACTCCCAGCACCGCACAACTGGCACGCGGCTTGGACGGCGCGACGGTGCAACATTGGAGGCATTACGCCGATGCGCTACAGCCCATCCTGCCGGTGTTGCAGCCCTGGGTGGCGTGCTTCGGGTATCCTGATTGAATGCTATTGAGTGCGGCGCACGTGGTACACGTGCTGCGAAGCCGTTGTCAGCAAAAACGACCACCCCACTGCGGAGCGCTTGATGGTGACTGTTGTGCCCGGGACCAGGCGTGGGTCGTCCAATGTTTCAGTGAGTGCCCAGGATTGCCCATTGTCCAAGACCAAAGTTGGGTGTCCAACACCCAACGGGCCGGCGCTGATCATCGTGACCCTCGCCTTGATGGACGAAGGTCCGACGTAGATCGGCTGCGAGGGCGGTGATCTCAGGCCAAAGGTTCCAGGATCGCCGGGTACAGCCGCAGGCGCAATCGCAGCGGGGATTGTTGCAGGCGGGACTGCCGGCGCAGGCTGGCTGACAGCGGGAGGCGTGCTCTGCTTAGCCGATGCTGCGGCGAGCGCGTCGAAGCATGCCAGTCTTGCGCGGGACTGCGTCATCGCGGCACAGCGCGACATGCCGACGTCGCTGTTTGGCGCCTCGCCGCCGCCCGCCGGATGAGCCTGAGCGAGTGCGGCGATTATCCCGGTCATGCACGCAGCGCGCACCGTGCCCGGCATGTTCATGCCTCTCCGGAGGACTGGCGATAATATCTTTGGTAGACCTCGGTGGCCGTTTGTATCAAGTCGCGCTCTACAGCCGTCAATAGCGGGTTCCAAATGTCGAAAATAAGGATCGCGCGGGGCGTGTCTGACAGGTTCCATGCCTCGTGCTCGATGGTATCGTCGAATATCCACGCCTGGCCCGGCACCCACTCGCGAGTTGACGAGCCCACCCGAAATCCGCAGTCCGTCGGCACGACGAGGGGCAGGTGGACGGTGAGGCGGGTGTTGGTGATGCCAGTATGCGGCGGGATGCGAGTCTTTGCATCCAGGATTGAAAAGAATGCGGTCGGAGCCCGGCCCTCCACCCGGCAACGCGGTATGGCCTCGAGCGCACGGGCGGTCGCTGGACAGCGCGCAATGTGCCCGGCGATCGCTTCGCTTTGATTCCACAGAAAATAAGCACTCCAACGGCGCGAGCGGTTGAGATCCCGGAATTGATCCAAAGGCAGGCCTGCCGGGAAGTCAATGTAGGCCTGAAGCCCCTCGCGGTCCGCTACCAGCACCCGCAGAAGCTCGGTGCGAATCTCAGGAGCCGCTTTCTCGAGCGCTTCAAGCCATGGGAATTCCGAGCGCTCGAAGAATTCGATTGCGGGAAGCTCAGGGAAGTGCATCCAGGTCGGCTGTGAGTGAAAGATCCGGCGTCTCCCCATTAGGGTTTCGATGCACTGCTCGACACGAGGCTGCGGCTCGCCCCCATACCGTTGACGAACCCGGTCAAGCGGCTCTTCAAGAGCGTTGACCAGGGCCGTGAGATCCGCATCCACGACCGATTTAGCGTGCACAAACGCGTCGCGCATATTGGGCGGCACGTCGGCGTTCGGCGGCACGCAGGCCAGCGCGTTCTGATAATTTCGTGCAGCATTGCGCGAGTCGCCCATCTCTTCCAGGTAGGCACCCTTTTGCAACAGTGCCGACAAGTGCCGCGGCTCGAGTTCGAGCGCCTTTTCGATGGCGTCGAGTTCTTCCGTGCGGCGGCCGAGCGCTTTGAGACTCGAGGCTAAGTTCGCCCATAGAGCGGGGCGGTGAGGGTCCGCGCTCGTGGCGCGGGCAAACAGCGCCTGAGCCTGTTCAGGCGCGCCCCGGCCGAGCATGCGCACGCCGAGTTCATTGAGCACTGCGGGATGATTGGGGGCTTGCTGTGCGACACGCGCGAGCAATTGATCGGATTCCGGCATTCGTCCCGCGGCTGCCTCTGCCTTTGAGGCCTGCAGCGCACGGAAGACCGCAGCATCGTCGATTGGAGCCGAGGCAATCGTGTTCACGCAACAATTGTATAACAGCTCCTAATGCGCTTGCCGAGGTTGTTGACTTATTCGTACTTGTCCGCTTAGATCGCCGCGAACAGAAATTCGGAGCGCACCATTTCGACCTCGCATCTGACTTCAAACCGCGCGTCACGGGTGGTTAAACCTTGAGCGTCTCCCCCGAACTCGCGCTGATGAGCGCTTCCTCCTTGCTCGAATCGGATCCGGCCGCGGCGGCGCGTCAGGCCAACCACATATTGGCAATCTGGCCGGGCAATGAAGAAGCCAACTTGCTGCTGGCGAATGCCTACCGCCGCCTAGGGGATGCAGCGGCCGCATGTCGCCTGCTCGAGTCCCTGGTCGGAAAGCGCTCGGACTCGGCGGTCCTGCAGCTCGAATTGGGTCGAGCCTACGCGGCCGGTCGGCGCGGCTCTGATGCACTCACGGCATTTCAGCGGGCGGTCGATCTGGACGGCGGGTTTGCAGATGGTTGGCGCGAAATCGCGGCAATTCGCTTCCAGGAGGGCGATATCCCAGGCGGCGATGTTGCCTACTTCAGATTCAGTCAGGTGGCGCAGGATCCGGTGGAACTTACAGATGCGAAAGTTGCCATCGGCGCCGGCCGCTTCCAGGCGGCCGAGGCGTGGCTGCGACAGCATTTGCGGCGCTCACCGGCGGACGTCGCCGCACTGCGCATGTTGGCCGATCTGGCCGCGCGGCGCGGCGACCGCGTCGAGACCGAACGGTGTCTAGCGTTATGCCTGAGTTCGGCTCCCGGTGATGCAAAGGCGCGCCATGAACTGGCCCGGCTATTGTATCGTCAGGAGCGGATCGGAGAGATGCTCCCCATGGTCGAAAGGTTGTTGGCTACCGACCCCCGCAATACCGGCTACCTGACTCTTAAGGCTCAGGCTATGCGACTTGTTGGCCGCGCGTCGGAGTCGATTGCGTTGATGGAGGGAGTCGTTGCGGATTTTCCGGAAGATGTGCGGGCTTGGCTGGTGTTCGGTAACTTGATGCGCGAGGTCGGTGATCAGTCCCGCTCCATCGAGTCTTTTCGGCGAGCACTGACGGTGCGGGCGGGCTTTGGCGAAGCGTATTGGGCGCTCGCGAACTTGAAAACCTTTCGATTTGCGCAGAGCGACGTCGAATCGATGCATGTGCAACTCTCCGAGCCGATAGCAGAATCAAGCCGCATCCATTTCGAGTTCGCGCTCGGAAAAGCATTGGAAGACGCGGAGAATTTCGCCGCCTCATTCGAACACTACGCGCGCGGTGCCGCCCTGCAGCGCGCCACCCTGTCCTATGATGCTGACGCCACGAGCGACTATGTGCTGCGCGCGAACGCGCTATATCAATCCCAATTCTTCGCTGATCGTTCCACCTGGGGGAGTGAACGCCGCGATCCTATATTCATCGTAGGTCTGCCCAGATCCGGGTCGACCCTGCTGGAGCAAATTCTCGCGAGCCACAGTCAGGTTGAAGGCACGCGCGAATTGCCGGATGTGCCGGCCATGGTTGAAGAACTCGCTGCCGGCGCCAACCCCGGCGGCGAGCCGCAATATCCCGAGCCCGTTGCCGCGATGACCAGAGGCCGGATCGAGGCGATGGCGGCTCAATATCTGGCAGACACCCAAGTCCGCCGGCCCCTTGGTCGGCCGCGCTTCGTCGACAAGATGCTGGGCAACTTCAGCCATATCGGGCTAATTCACCTGATGTTTCCGCACGCCACTATCATCGACGCGCGGCGCCATCCGATGGGTTGCGGCTTCGCTTGCTACAAACAGTTATTCGCACAGGGCATGAATTACAGCTACGATCTGGGCGAGCTCGGGCGTTACTACCGCGACTACGCCAGTCTTATGGCGCACATTGATGCGGTGCTGCCCGGCCGCGTGCATCGCGTGCATTACGAACAATTGGTGGCCGACCCCGAACGAGAAATTCGCCGCCTGCTTGATCATTGCGAATTGCCTTTCGAGCCGGAATGTCTCCGTTTCTACGAAAACCGGCGGCCTGTGCAGACGATTAGCTCCGAGCAAGTACGGCGCCCAATTTATTCAGATGCTGTAGATCATTGGCGCCACTATGAGCCGTGGCTTGGCGTGCTGCGCGACGCGGTGGATGAACTTTGTGCACGTTATCCTGCGGCTGATTGCGGGAAAATTGCTTAGAGGCAAAACCGGAGCACATTTTGGCCCACACATTCGAGGATTCGATGCGCGAGGCGGCGCAATTGCAGCGCCAAAACCGCGGCGCCGAGGCCATGGCCGCGTATCAGTCGATCGTGACGCGCTGGCCGAGACACGCGGATGCCTGGTACAACCTGGCAGTTCTGCAACGGCAGACGTTCCGCTTCCACGACGCACTGGCTTCCTATCAAAGGGCGCTTGTCTGCGGCATTGCCCGCCCGGAAGAAGTGCACTTGAATCGGGGCGTCATCTTCAGCGATTTCTTGCATGACTATCCAGCGGCGGCCGGCGAACTGGAGCGGGCATTGACTCTCAATCCCGCCTACACGCCCGCACTGCTGAACCTCGCCATTTTGTACGAGGATTTTGGCAAAAGACCGGAGTCGAGTTCGCTGTATGCGCGCATTCTGGCCATCGAGCCGAACTGTTTCGAGGCGCTGGCGCGCCTCGCGAATGTGCAGCCGGTGGGCGGGGTAGATGGCGCTCTCATCACCCGGCTGAGAGATGGGCTTAGGCTCGCGTCCTCCACGAGCGATCGCGCCAGCTTGGGATTTGCGCTCGGCCGGCTGCTTGACGCGGCCGGCGACTATCGCGAGGCATTTGCGGTCTATACCGCCGCCAATCAGGCCAGCCTCGTCAGCGCCGGACCCCATGTCATTCCCTACGATCGCGCTCGCCAGCAGGAGTTCGTCGATCAGGTGATCGGCAGCGATTGGAGACGCACGAAAGCCCACGGAGCCGACACGCCGCCACGACCCATATTCATCGTCGGCATGTTTCGTTCCGGATCGACGCTCGCCGAGCAATTGCTGGCGGGAATCCCTAAGGTTGCCGCCGGCGGCGAACTGGATTTCCTGCCTCGTTTGGTCAACAGCGAATTCGTGCCATTTTTTGAAACGCTGGAATCGGTATCTGCCGAGCGTCTGGACGGGATCGCCGCGCGCTACCGCGCGGAACTCATGCGCGTGTCGGCGAACGCCGCCTACATTACCGACAAGCGCCCCGATAACTTCCTATACTTGGGTCTCATCAAGCGTCTATTTCCGGATGCCAAGATCGTGCATACGACGCGCAATGCGTTGGACAATTGCTTGTCCATATTTTTCCTGCATCTCGAACAGCAGATGAGCTATGCCTTGAATCTCATGGACATCGGCCACTACTACAGTGAGTATCGGCGCTTGATGGCGCATTGGAAGACCGAGTTTCCAGACGATATTTTCGATTTCGATTACGATTCGTTGATCAAAGAGCCGCAAAACCAAATGCAAAAGCTGTGCGCATTTCTGCGACTTGAGTGGGAGGCACAAGTCCCCCTGGTCGCGGCGCGCAGCGCGGCGATCAGGACAGCCAGCGCTTGGCAAGTGCGCGAGCCGCTATATAGCACCTCCTCTGGACGAGCCAGGCATTACGCAGATGAACTCAAAGAATTGCGCACCTACCTGGAGGGTCTTGCTTGATGGCCGCGCCGCCGATCGTGTTACCCCTATTTGCAACCCCCTTTGGCGTCGTGACGGTTGCGAAGGCGGAGGACCTCAATCCGCAGCTCATCGATCTCTTCGAGCAACGCGCCGCTAAGGATCGCGCGCGGCGCTCGGGCGGCATGGTATATCGCAGCGATGATGATCTGTTCGACTGGCCGGAGCAGGCTCCGCGCGAACTCACCGGCGAGATTTTCCGCGGCGTGTGCTCGGTCATCGAGACGCTCAATGTCTTCGAGCCCGGCCAGATGCGATCTTTCAGTCTCGAAGCGCGCGGCTGGTTCACGATCGTCGAACAAAATGGATCCCTGTCCGCCGCCAGCTACCCGCTCAGTGCATGGTGCGCAATCTACTGCGTTGCAGCGCCCGAGCCTTGCGCGGCTCGTCAGGACAGCGGCGTGCTGCGCCTGTATGAATCGCGGCTGGGAACCATGTTTCAAGACGCCACGAACGCCGCCATGCGTGTCCCGTTTACACGGGGTCACTATGCATGGCGGCCGGTCGCCGGACAGATCGCAGTCTTCCCTGCGTCCCTCACGCACGAGGTCGCGTTGCTGCGCTCCGCAGGACAATTGATTCTGGTCACCGCTCGTGTGCGCTTTGTCGCTCCGGGGCAGCAGGGAGTTGGGCGATGGTAATTCCGGCGCTCAAGCTCAATGTACGCTTCGCGGTGCCGTTCGGTGAGATGCGGCTTGTTCCTTGCGAACGCCTGAACCGGGAACTCGAATCTCTGTTCTTGCTGCGCGAGAGCGCCGAGTATCAGAATCCCACGCCCAGTCATATCGCCCAGGAGGAGACTTTCGAGAGCCGGTTCAATCTGTTTCGCTGGCCTGAGACTTGTGTCCAGGAGCTGCGCAGCTTCATGCTGAACGCGGTGGCGCAGATGGTGATAGAGACCACCTCGCTCAAACCACAGGATATCGCCAAGCTCAGTTTCCAGAATCACACCTGGTTTCATATTTCACGCTACGCCGGATCCTTCGTCGCCCACAATCATCCACTGGCATCGTGGTCCGCGGTGTACTGTGTGCGCCCGGGCGAACGCGTTGCGCCGCATCCGGACAGCGGTGTGCTGCGATTCCTCGACGTCCGGCAGGGCGCCAACGCCTATCTGGATCCCGCGAACGCAACCTTGCAGCGCGGCTATGCGTTGGCTCCCGTGGAATTGAAGCTCGAAGCAGGACAGCTGGTGATTTTTCCCTCCTATGTCTTCCATGAGGTCACGCCGTTTTACGGCAGCGACACCCGAATCACGGTGGCCAGCAACTGCTGGTTCGCCTGAAGGATTTTTGCAAATGAATAGCACAGCGGCCGCCCAAGGCAGCCTTCTCCTCAACGTTGCGCGCCAAGCCATGACGAACAATGGCCTGCTGCCGGATTTTGGCGATGCCGCCCTGAAGCAGCTGGCATCGATCACCTCGCCGGCGCAAGATCCGAGCCCGGATATTCGCGACCTGCGCCATCTTTTGTGGGCGTCGATCGACAATGACAACTCGCGCGATCTCGATCAGCTCACGGTCGCCGATTCAGGAAGTCCGGGCACGATCCGCATCCTGGTCGCCATCGCCGATGTGGATGCCGCGATCAAGCCCGGCTCGCCGATTGACGATCACGCACGCATCAATACGACCTCGGTCTATACACCCGCGGCGATTTTCTCCATGTTGCCCGAAAAACTCTCCACCGATCTCACTTCGTTGGGCGAAGGTCAGGAACGCCTCGCCCTCGTCGGCGACATGACAATCAACGCCGCCGGCGCGATCGTCCAGTCGGATTTGTATCGCGCGCGGGTCGTGAATCGCGCCAAGCTGGCGTATAACGCCGTCGGCGCCTGGCTTGCAGGCACCGGCCCGGCGCCCGCGGCCGTCGCTGCGGCGGCCGGCATGGATCAGCAGCTGCGAAGCCAGGATAAAGTGGCGCAGTCGCTGCGCGCGGTGCGCCGCGCACGCGGCGCGCTCGATCTGCAGACGATCGAGACGCAGCCGGTGTTCAGCGCGGGCATCTTGAGCGATCTTCTTCCCGATGAACCCAATCGGGCCAAACAGCTGATCGAAGAGTTCATGGTGGCCGCCAACGGCATAGCCGCCCAATTCCTGACTGCCCGTGGCTTCAGCGCGCTGCGCCGCGTATTGCGCGAACCTGAGCGTTGGGATCGCATCGTTGCGCTCGCGGCGGACCTGGGGGAGAAGTTGCCGGCTGAACCGAGCGCGCCGGCGCTGAATGCGTTTCTTGGCAAACGCCGCCAAAGCGCGCCGGATCTTTATCCGGACTTATCGTTGTCGGTCATCAAGCTGCTGGGCTCGGGCGAATACGTCATGGACAAGCCCGGGCAGGCTGCAGTGGGGCATTTCGGTCTTGCGGTCGTCGACTACACGCATTCCACCGCGCCCAATCGGCGCTTTCCGGACCTCATCACGCAGCGACTGCTCAAGGCGGCGCTGGCCAGGCACGCCTCGCCGTACACCGACGCGGAACTTCAAGCTCTGGCGGCGCACTGCACCCTGCAGGAGCACAACGCGGCGAAGGTGGAGCGCGCGGTGAACAAGTCGGCTGCCGCCTCGTTGCTGGCTGCGCGCATCGGCGCGAAGTTCGATGCCATCGTCACCGGCGCGTCGGACAAGGGCACCTGGGTGCGGATTTCCTCACCCACCACCGAGGGGAAAGTCGTCAAGGGATTCGAGGGGCTGGATGTGGGAGACCGCGTGCGCGTGGTGCTGCTGCACACCGATGTCGCTCACGGCTTCATTGACTTTGCGAGAATCTAACTCATATGAAAAACCACGCTGCCGAAGATACTCTGGCGTATCTTGATCCGGAGTTTCTGGCGAGCGATGACGCGCGGCCGCTGCGAATTATCGCCGAATATCTAAATCCGCTGCGCCATTTCAGGTTGCAGCGCGTGCACGACACCATTGTGTTCTTCGGATCGGCGCGACTGTCGGCGGACGGACCGCTTGGCCGTTATTACGCCGAGGCGCGTGAGCTCGCGCGCCTGATCACTTCGTGGTCGCAGTCCTTGCCCTCGAATGTACATCGCTTCGTCATCTGCTCCGGCGGCGGAGGCGGCATCATGGAAGCGGCAAACCGGGGGGCGCGGGACGCCGACGGCCGAACCATCGGCCTCAATATCAGCCTGCCGCATGAACAGGAGCCGAATCGTTACGTCACGCGCGAGCTGCTTTTCAAATTTCGCTATTTCTTCATGCGAAAACTCTGGTTTGCCCATCTTGCGCGAGCCATGGTGGTGTTCCCCGGCGGCTTCGGCACGATGGATGAGCTCATGGAAGTTCTGACGCTGGCGCAAACGCGCAAGCTGGCGCGCGAGCTGCCGATCATTCTGTACGGCTCCAGCTACTGGAAGGAAATCATCAACTTTGAAGCCCTGGTCCGCCACGGAATGATCAGCCGCGAGGACCTAAAGTTGTTTGCCTTTGCGGATGATCCGGGCAGCGCGCTCAAACTGCTGCAGGATGCGGTCGATGTGTCAACTGAAGAGAAAACACCGGCGTTTGCAGCATCCCGCAGCGCCAAGACGCCCTAGGAAGCGGTCTTCGGCCTCGAGGGATTGCCGACCTGGCAATGTGCGATAAATTGGCGCAGGGGCTCGGACAGCACCTTCCTCTCATGTCGAATCATCAAAAAGTTTCGCGTCAGCCGCGGCAGGGCGGTCGCCAGCACGCTCAAGCGCTTGGCGGTCAGAAGATTGCGCACGACCGAGCGCGACAGACAGCTGATTCCCAAGCCTTCTGCCACGGAGTTTTTGATCGCCTCGGAACTGCCGAGCGTCATCGAAGCGGGAATATTGAGCAGATGCGGCATCAAGGCCTGCTCCACGCTTTCGCGCGTGCCGGATCCGGCTTCGCGCAGCAGCCACTCCGCGTGCGCGAGTTCGCTGATTTTCAACTTGCGACGTTTTGCGGCTTTGGCCAGCGGATGAGCCGGAGAGGCGACAATGACCAGCTCGTCCTCCAGCCAGGGAACGACGATGATGTCCTTCGCATGGCAGGGCCCCTCGATGAAGCCGACGTCGGTTTCGAAGTCTCGCACCGCGTTGACCACATCGAGCGTATTGCCGATCTGCAGCTCGAGCCGCGCAGCAGGAATGCGTTCCTTGAAGCGTGCCAGCAGCGGCGGCAATATGTAGTTGCCGATCGTGGTACTGGCAAAAATATGCAGCTCGACCGGCAGTGACCTAGCATTCGCCAGGAAGGCGTTTTCAAGGCTGCGGGCGCCATCCAGAACCGCAAGCGCCATCGGCAGCAACGCCCGGCCATTGTCGTTCAGCAGCAGCCGTTTTCCCACCCGGTCGAAAAATCGCGCCCCCAATGCGCGTTCCAGCTCCTTGAGCGCCGCGCTTGCCGCAGACTGCGAGAGGGGAACGGACAGGGCCGCGGCCGCGGTGCTGCCGCTCAACGCGATGGCGCGGAATATCTGCAATTGACGCAGGCTCAAGCGCATGGCGGCCTTTATTAAGCGATAAATTAACTTGATTATATATAAATAATCGATTTTACGAGTAGATAAATGACGCGCATAGTCCCGATGCGCGATCATGCGTGGGACCGAAGGTTTTTATGCAGGCAGCGGCGAATCCCCTGGCACTGGCGGCGAAGCCGGGAAGCCCGCGCGGCCGGCGACTGATGAGTTTTCTGCCCGGCATCGTGCTGACGGCTGCCATCGCAGTACTCGCAACCGAACTTGCCAAGAGCGCCTGGATGCAGGCGAATGGCATCAGCGCGCTGACGCTCGCCATCGTGGGCGGCATGATCGCCGGCAACACCGTGTATCCGCGCATCGCAGGCTACAGTGCCCGCGGCGTTGCCTTTTCCAAACAGATCCTGCTGCGCGCCGGCATTATTTTGTTCGGCTTGCGCCTGACCTTTCAGGACATTGGCCACGTCGGAGCGGTCGGCGTCATGATCGATGCCATCGTGTTGACAAGCACCTTCAGCCTGTCGTGCTGGGCCGGTACCCGGCTTTTCGGTTTGAATCGCCGCACGGCGATGCTCATCGGGGCCGGCAGTTCGATTTGCGGCGCCGCTGCGGTGATGGCAACCGAGCCGGTGGTGCGCGGCCGGGCCGAGGAAGTCTGCGTCGCGGTCTCCACCGTGGTGGCCTTTGGCACGCTCGCTATCTTCGTTTATCCCGCGCTTTACCACTTGAACGATCGCATGCACTGGCTCTCGATCACGCCCTTTGCCTACGGCATCTTTACCGGATCCACGGTGCACGAAGTCGCGCAGGTGGTCGCGGCCGGCAAGGCGGTCGCCGACACCGCCGCGAACACGGCGGTGATCACCAAGCTGGTGCGCGTCATGATGCTGGCGCCATTTTTAGTGTTGCTGTCGGCGTATTTGTCACGCAACTCCGAGGCGGCTGCGGACGCTGCCGCGCCGACGATCGCGTCCCAGTCCTGGCGCGGCGTCATTCCCTGGTTTGCCCTCGGATTCATCGCGGTGGCGGGATTCAATTCAATGGCGCTGTTGCCGCATTCCTTCGTCAGCGCCGCCATTGACGTGGACACGCTGATCCTGGCGACGGCAATGGCCGCGCTCGGGGTCAGTACTCAGGTCTCCGCGATACGCGCGGCCGGCGTCAAACCGCTCGGGTTGGCGGCGCTGCTGTTCGGCTGGCTGATTTTTGGCGGATTTGCGATCAATACCGGCGTATCCGCGCTATTCGCCAGGGTCTTGGGCCACTAGTACCAAGCCGCTGCGCCAAAAAAACCTGGCGCCACAGGCTCAAAACCTGTGGCGCGTACCCAAGTTTTGAGCCTAGTGTTTCTGGTTGTAAATGCGGCGGCGGTTCTTGTTCTCGGACTTGTTCAAGCGCCGCTGCTCGCCCTTTGTCAGGTGACCATTGTGCTTGGCCTCATCAACGCTTTCGCGCTTTGCGATATTGGCATCATGCGCTTCGTCGCGCGCGGCCTGCTTGCCGTTCACGGTGCCATTGGCGAGCCCCTGATTGATGCGGGCCTGCTGATTGTCGAGCCGTTGATTGACCTCATTCACGCGAGGATGATCCGGAACGGTCTGCGCGACGCTCATCGAAGCGCCGAATACCGCGCAGCTTAAGGTCGCGAGGATCAGCGCCTTGGATTTGATTATCATGACATCTCCTTTAAATTTTACAGATTGAGTTAACCCAATGCGCCAACCCTTTTCGGTGCGCGGCGGCTTTTTAAGCCCCCTATGCCGGTAAAAAACGCCTCCGGAGGCGATCGGTTGACTCGCGCCCATCGGCGAAGGGTCGATTGCGTCACACCTGCGGCCAAGGGCCGTAACGGTGCAAATTCATGATGCGCGCTGAATACGATGTGCTCGTGATCGGTGCGGGCGTTGCCGGACTGCATGCCGGACGCGTGCTTGCCGAAGCCGGGCGGCGCGTCGCCATCCTGGAGGCGCGCGGTCGGATCGGCGGCCGCATTTGGACGCAATCCATTTCGCTAGATCATGCGCCGCTCCCGGTGCCCGTTGAGCTGGGCGCTGAATTTGTTCACGGCCTGCCGCAGGAGACCTGGTCGCTCATCAGACAGGCTGGATTGCGCACCTTCGAAATCGATGGTTCCTCGTTCCGGTTCGATGGCAGCAGCTTGACGGCGGCCAACCCGCAACAGGGCGCTGCGGATCGCGTGTTGGAGCAGATGCGGCAGTGGCTGCGCACGCAACCCAGCGGCAGCGACCTCAGCTTCGCGGCGTACCTCGATGGCCGGGCGCTGGATCCGCTCACCGCGCAGGCGGCCGGCAACTACGTCGAGGGCTTCAATGCCGCCGATCAACGCCGCATTTCCGTCGCAGCGCTCGCCCGGCAACAGGCCGCGGAAGATGCAATTGCCGCAGATCGCCTGTTTCGCATCGAGTCCGGCTACGCATCCCTTGCGAATTTCCTGGCCGACAAATTCACCGGTGCCGGGGGCACGCTGATCCTCGAGGCGCCGGTGAAAAAAATTCTCTGGAAACGGAGTGCGGCGCGGATCGAGACCGCGCGTGGCGAGGGCGATGTCCAGTATCATTCCAGTCGAGTGGTGATCACGGTGCCGCTGGGGGTGCTTCAGGCGCAGACGATTGAGTTTGTTCCCCGGCCGACTGAGGTCTTGCTTCACGCCGATCGCCTGGCGATCGGCGCGGTCGTACACCTGACTTTGGTATTCAACCATAAATTCTGGGACCCGCGAATGAGCTTTTTGTTTGCGCCCACCGAATCTCCGCCGACCTGGTGGACGCCCGCGCCGCATGAAGCGCCCGCTGCTGACTGCGTGGGCGGGGGGACCCAAGGCCGAATCGCTGCTCAAGCTCATCACTGCCGATGGCGACGCCAGCGCGTTGCGCGACCTAAGCCTGGCGACGCTGGCCAAAATCTTCTCGCGGCCGCTGCCTGATGTCCGGCGAATGCTGTCGAGCTGGCACATGCATGATTGGCAGAGCGATGCATACGCCCGGGGCGCGTACAGCTATGTGCCGGTGGGTGCCTTGGATGCACCGGGGAAGATGCGCAATCCGGTCGAGGACACCTTGTATTTTGCCGGAGAACACACCGATGTCGCGGGGCATTGGGGCACGGTGCATGCGGCCCTCGCGTCGGGCGCCGACGCCGCGGCGCGAATCATTGCCGCGGATGATGTGCGTGGGTCTTAGTCGCCGTTCTTTGATGATCGGCGTCGGCTCCCTTGCCGCCGCCGCGCTGAGCAAGGCGCGAGCAGCTGCCGGTCCGGCGGCCGCGGTACCGACGGAGCTTCAGTCGATGATCTCTCGTGAGCGCGAGAACATTCTCGCCGCCATGGCGAGCGGCGATGTTCCCGGCGCCGCGGTCTGTCTGCTCTACCAGTACAAGCCGGTCTGGGTGGAGGGCCTGGGCGTTACCGCCGAGCGCTCGGGGAGCCGGGTGGGTGCCGACACGGTATTCAGCATCCAATCAACCTCCAAAAATTTCACGGCGGCGGCGATCATGGTCGCCGTGCAACGCGGCCTTTTGCACCTGGACAAGCCGATAATCGATTACCTGGCAGATTTTTCGGTGCAAAGCCGGTTCGAATCGATGCCGCAGAAAAAAATGACCTTGCGCCTGCTGTTGAGCCATCGAGCCGGCTTCACTCACGAGGCGCCCGTCGGCAACAATTTTGATCCCGCCTTCCCTGATTTTGAGATGCATATCCGCAGTATCGAGCGTACCTGGCTGCGATATCCCGTCGGTGAACGCTACCGCTACTCCAATCTCGGCGTCGATCTCGCGGGATACATTTTGCAATCGGTTTTGGGCCAACCATTCGGTGCCTGCCTCAAATCGCTGATCTTTGATCCGCTCGGCATGGCTGACAGCACCGCCGCGACGGAGGTTTATGCAAGGCGCGGTGATCGCGCGATCGGCCACGAAAAAGGCTACGCGACGGTCCCGTTGAAAACGCCGCTCATCCCTTCGGGCGGTGTTTATACCAGCGCCCGCGACATGGCCAATTATCTGGCGTTTCATCTCAACCGCGGCCAATTCGAAGGCAAGACAGTGCTCGAGGAGTCCTTGTGGCGTGAGATGCACAGCTTCTCGCTGGGCGGCGACTACGGACTGGGGGTCATTCGTACGGAGCTGCGCTACGGCGACGTCCCGATTCGCATGCTCAACCACAAGGGCGGGGGATTTGGATTCGGCTGCGTGTGCAACTACTGTCCGGAAGCGCAGTTGGGATGGATGGCAATGTTCAACCGGCCGACCTCGGCCGCGTATCAATTCGGCGCCGGACTAATCGACAGCCTGCTGGCGCGCCGCTACGGCGCGCGCCGAGCAAGGCTGCCGGTTCAGGATTTGTCTGCGATCGAGCCGGCGCTGAGTGAGCTCTTAAAGTTTACGGGCAGCTACATCGGCCGCGACATCTACACTCACATCAAGGTTGAAAATGGCATTTTGGGAATGCGCACCGGGTCCGCATGGACACCTCTCCAGTTTGCGTCTCCCGCCGACTTCTTCATCGAAGACCCGCGAGGAGAGGCCATCGCCTATCGTTATTTTCCGCGGCTCAAGATGAACCCGCGCACATGAGTGCGCCATCGGTGAAAACAGCCTCGACTACAACGACGGCCCCGGCGACCCCAAGGGTGCGAATGCCGCGGCGTGGAAAGCCATCGAGGGCGGGTATCACATCGATCAGTGGGGAGAAAGGGCGCAACAATTCCTCGTTCACCGCAAGAATGGCTGGTTATATTTAAACGACTGGCGGCTGGCCGAATTCGAGCCAAATCTGTTCTTCACCGCGGACGGCGAGGCGCTGGATTTCAGACAGCCCGAGCCGACTTGGCGAAACATCCGGCTGCTGCGCGGTTGAGATCGCTCATTCAACACTGGGGTGCACAGGTTCCACCCGGATTTGGCGTCAAGCGTGCCGCTGCGATCGCAGACGGCTCGAGCCCTTATACGGCGTTGCCCGCTTTTACCTTCTCCGCCTGCAGCAACGCAAGGTTCAAGTCATGGCCGCTGCGGCTGATACGGTAGAACTGAATGCAAAATATGGAAATCGCGAGCAGCGCGACGATCAAAGGCACGTAAGTCAGCGCGAGGCTGCGCAAAACTGCCGCCGGCACGAGCCCAGGGCGCGCGCCCTCGGGAAATCTGATCCAGCCGAGCACCATCCCGCCCATGAAAATGCCGAGACCGGAGACGCACTTCTGCACGAAGAACGCAGCGGCGAAGTACAGTCCCTCGGTGCGCTGATGGGTGCGAATCTCGTTCTCCTCCACCGTGTCGGCCAGCATCGATGTCACCAGAGCACCCGACACCACGCTCATGGTGCCGAGCGCGAGGGTAAACAGCAGCAAAATGGGCAGCAACGCGGGCGATGAATTATCCACGAACAAGCCGCACTCCCGCAGAATGATCGGAGCGGGCGCCAGCACCAGTGAAATCAGAGATGCCGCAATGGCGCCGCGTTTCTTGTCCAGCCGTTTGGTGATGAGCGGCGCCAGCGCCAAGGCGGCGGCGGCCGAAATCAGCGCCGAAAGCAGCAGCTCCGAGACTTGATCGGCCGAGAGCTCCCAGTAGTAGGTATAAAAATAGATGCTGAGCGTGGCGACGAGTCCAAGCGCCATCGCTGAAAAAAAGCCGCAGGCGATCATGGCTAAAAAGGGGCGGTTGGCCAGGGCGCCGCGAATTTCTCGGAAATCCCGCGATACATTGACGGCGCGTTTCGGCGGCGGTGCGCGCAGATAGGGAATGTAGTGATGCGTTCCGGCGGTGGAGATCAGAATCGAGGCGAACATGAGCGCGGCCGCCGCGATGGAATATCCATGATAGCCGGCGCGATTCAGCAGGCCGACGGTTTGTTGCGCGGTCGGCCGCAAAAAGACCGACAGTGCGATCACGCCCATCAACACGGCGCCCAGGTACCCGAAGAAGAATCGATAGGCCACCAGCGACGTGCGCAGGTCATAGTCCTCGGTGAGTTCGGCGAGCAGCGCCGCGCTCGGCACCTCGTAAAGCGCGATGAGGATGCGAACGATGATGGCCGTGATCAGCAGGTACCAAAATAGCGCGCCGGTTCCGAGACCCGCCGGCGGATTCCACAACAAGTAGTAAACAACGGCGCAGGGCAGAGCCGAGAGATACATGAAGAAATGCCGCCGGCCGAGGCGCGAGTGGAAGCGATCCGATATGTGCCCGATCAAAGGATCGGAAAAGCCGTCGATAATCAGCGCGATCATGATCGCGAGGCCGACCAGCTGCGCCGGCAGGCCGAGCAGTTGATTGTAGAAAATGAGCAATAGGAAGTTAAAGCCGTTGTCCTTGATGCCGTAGGCAACGGTGCCAAAGCCGTACAACAGTTTGGTTCTAAGACCGATGGTGCGCAACGCCATGGCCGTATTAGTATACATCCCCCAAAGTGCCCTCCCGCGGGATTCATATGGCGCTCACTACATCGATATTTCGCGAGGATTTTGAGCTTCGCTGCCGTTCCGGCGTACCGCCGCTCGAAGCCTCACCGCCTCTGGCCGCGGCGATTTTGATGACGCACGCGGCATTTGTGCAGCCGGAGCGGCAAATTGCCATTTTCGACGCCATCGCCAGTGCGTGGCTGGATCTGGGCGAGGACGCCGATCGAACCGAGTCGTTGCAGGTTGCGCTTCCATGGCTCACCGCGCCGCCCGACATGGAAGAATGGCAAACGCCGCGGCCAGTCTGGGACGCGTTTTGGGGCGTGGTTGACGCCGAGCCCAAGGCTCAATCGAGCGCCGCAGCCAAGGACAATGCACTCGACTTCACCGGCCGGGTGGTGGTCATCGGCATGCACTACGATGCGGAGTTGTTGATGCGCTGCGAACGGGCGCACTACCTGCACGAGGATGTCAGGAAATTGCTTGCCCAACCGGAAGTGCGCATGACGACCAACGATTTGCGCAACTGGCCGAAGAACAGCCTCGGAACCAATCTTCTCGACATGCTCACTTCCAAGGGATACGACCTCGAGGTGATCAACCCCGATGATGTCATGCTGCCGCCGGTATTCGCCGCGCAGAACCGGACCAATCGCCGCATTTTGCAGCTGCATGATGTGTGGCATCTGGTCGGCGGCTTCGGGTTCACCGCGCAGGGCGAAGTGGCGATTTCCGGATTCCAGCTGGCTCAATTCGGGCAAAATTATTCAACCCGCTTTCTCGCCGCCACCACCACCATGATGTGCCTGCGTCCCGTGGTCGACATCAATCAATTCATCTCGCTCATCTCAGAAGGCTGGCGCCACGGCCGCCGGGCACCGCCGCTGATGTCGGTGGAGTGGCACAAACTGCTCGGGCGCTCGATTGCAGATCTGCGCGCCGAGATGCAGGTTGCGCCGTTCAAGAGCCGCACGCCCGAACTCTTGAATTTCTAATCCAGCGCGCAAATGGGCGATTCGTCGGCTGATTCACGCCCGCTGCTCATGTACGACGCCGATTGCAGGTTCTGCGTCTACTGGGCGCGGTACTGGCAGAAATTGACGGGCGACGCAGTCGACTACCGGCCGTACCAGGAAGCGGCGTCGCGCTATCCGCAGATCCCGCTCGCCGACTTTCAGCGGGCCGTGCAATACATTGACCGCGACGGACGCCGTGCCGCCGCCGCGGAGGCGAGCTTGCTCACCTTGAGTCATGCACGCGGCAAGGGATTCTGGCTCACGCTCTATCGAAAACTCCCCGGTTTCGCGGCCATCGCAGAATGGATCTATGCCTTTATCGCCGCGCACCGTTCGTCTGCCTACGGCGTAACCCGGTTTCTATGGGGCGCAGATTTCGCGCCGCCGCGCTACGATTTGGCCTCTTTCATGTTTCTGCGCCTCATGGGGCTGATCTATCTGTCGGCCTTCGCTTCTTTTGGCGTGCAGGCGTTGGGGCTGATCGGCAGCCACGGTATCTTGCCGGTAGCCGACTTGGTGAAGTTCATCGGCAGGCGGCGCCGGCGTCGAGCGCTTCTTTGTGATGCCCATGCTGTTTTGGATCAATGCCGGCGATGCGGCCATTCGCTGGGTGTGCTGGGCGGGCGTGGGATTTTCGCTGTTATTGATTTTCAATGTGCTGCCGCGCCTCAGTCTGCTCGCGCTGTATGTGCTGTATCTTTCGTTGCTCTATGGCGGCCAGATTTTCATGTCCTATCAGTGGGACACGTATCTGCTGGAGGCCGGCTTCCTTTGCCTGCTAATGAGTTTCGCTCAACGGCCGGGGCTCTGGCTGCTGCGCTGGTTGCTGTTTCGATTCATGTTCATGTCGGGCGTGGTCAAGCTATTGAGCGGCGATGCTCACTGGTGGGACCTGTCGGCGCTGTCGTATCACTTTTTCACCCAACCGCTGCCGACGCCGCTCGCGTGGTATGCCGCGCATTTGCCGCCGGCGGTGCTGAAATTCGCGACCGGCGGCGTGTTTTTCATCGAGCTGATTTTGCCTTTTCTGATTTTCTGTCCGCGGCGGCTGCGTTTCGCGGCCGCCTTCGGCATCTTGCTGCTGCAAAGCAGCATTCTGGTCACCGGCAATTATAATTGGTTCAATTTTCAGACCATGCTGCTGTGTCTGTTGTTGTTCGACGACGCGGCCCTGCAATCGTGCCTGCCGCAGCGCTTGGTGCGGGCGCTGTCGAGACGCGTGCGCCAACGCACATCGAAGGCTGTTTCGGCGGTGCTTGGCGCATGGGGTTTGGTGCTGGTGTTCCTGAGCCTGGTGCAAATGGACGCGCGTTTCGGCGGCAGCCCGCCGGCTGCGCTGCTCGAAGTTGATCAATTGCTCGAGCCCCTGCGCATGGTGAGCTCCTACGGCTTGTTTGCCGTCATGACAACCGAGCGCCACGAAATCGTCATCGAGGGGTCGGAAGACGGAACCGAATGGCGCGAGTACGGGTTTCGCTACAAGCCTGGCGATGTGACGCGCCGCCCGCCGTGGAACATTCCACACCAGCCAAGGTTGGACTGGCAGATGTGGTTCGCCGCGCTCGACGATCCGCGGCACGTGAACTGGTTTCCGCACTTTCTCGAAAGGCTGCTGGAGAATGAACCCACCGTAACGGCACTGCTCGAGAACAATCCTTTCGCAAACAAGGCGCCGCGGTACATCCGCGCGCGGTTTTATGACTACACCTTTTCCAGCAGCGATCAGAAGCGCAACGGCTTGTGGTGGCAGCGTCGATCGCTGGGGTTGTACTTTCCGGCGGTGCGGCTCAAGGAGAAATAAAAACCCGCATTATTTGGTCTGTTTGGGAGGATCGGAGCGTTCCTCCTCGGCCCAATCGATCGGTCCGTGTTCCGCGGCGCGTTTCAAATGCTCCAAGGTCCACGAATCTCCAAACCTGAATTTCTTCAAAAGAGTATCAAAGGCGGGCGCCGCCAGAAATCCGACGCCGTCCAGTTCAACCTGCGAGCGATTCTTGGAAATCGAGCGCAGATTGAGCGCCGTGACGGTTTTACCGAACTCCTCGGCATGCTCGAATTTTGGCGGCGCCTGCACGTTGCGCAGCACCAGCAGCTGTTGAGGGACATAGGCGACAATCGAGTTCTTGATGTTTCCGGGTTGTCCACGAACCGCCGTCGCCGTGTAACTGGTTTCAATCATGCCGCCGATACCGAAATCGACCCACGCGACGGGAACCGCCCAGCTCTGCCAACCCTCGCTGCTGATCAACAGCTTCCATATTTTGCTCGCCGGTGCATCGATGATGATACTGAGCTTGAGCACCCGGCTGCCATTGGCCTCGGTATAGGAATCATCGCGCACGTTGGGAAAGTCCGCTGTGGCGGCGCCTGCGCGTGCGGTTCCCAGCATGCCGAACACGAAAAAGATCCAAAATGCTTTCATGCAGTTTCCTCGCGCGCCGCGGCGCGTTGCAGCGTGGTGAAGTAGTCGCGCAGCGTCGCAGTCGCCGCGTCGAAGGGCCGAAGGTCGCGATAGGTGCGGGCCTGCATCACGGCCCCTTCCATCACCGTCAGCACAAAACTGGCCGTGCGACGCGTGTCGAGATCGCGGCCCAACACCTTGCGCGCATCGAGGAGACAGTTCTCGACCTGATCGATCCATCCGGTGAAGTTGCTGGCGAGCAGTTGCCGCACAACAGGATCCGGCTCGTGCAACTCCAGCGCCAAACTGCCGATGGGACAGCCATAGGCGCAGTGGCTCGCTTCGAGCAGCAGCCGGTAACGGGCCAGCAGCGCAAAAATGCGTTCGATCGGATCCTGGACGTCGGCCCAGGCGGGCTCAATGAGCATGGGCACAATCCCTGTGCGGTAGCGCTCCAGCACGGCCAGCAACAGATCCTGCTTGGTGGGGAAGAAATGATAGAAGCTGCCGCTGTGACAATCCGACTCGCGCTGGACGTCGGCCACGCTGGTCGACTGATAGCCCTTCTCGCCGAACAATTTCAGCGCCGCGCTGACTAACCGCTCCTGTGTGGTCCGGTCTTCCATTGTCCCTCACTTGATTGATCAATCAAATCATAGTTTGACTGATCAATCAAGTCCGATCGAGAGCGGTCCGATCCCAGCCGCCGAGATCGGCCGCCGCCGCATAGGTCGTCTCGAAGAAGCGCAACAGCTCCTGGTCTGGATTGGGCGCGGCGCGCAATGACTCGTAAGGCAGCAAGAATTCGCGCGCCGTGGTGTCGTAACGGGCGGCGGCCGGCGCCGCGCCGCGCGCCGCGTACCCCTGCGGCTCGGGATAGGCGTAGGCGTAGAAGGCCGGCGGTGAATTCTCATCGCCCGGCCAGAAGCCGCAGCTGCTGCATTCGTGCGAGTACGCTTCCACCATGACCCGGTCCGGGCAGTGCGGCGCGCCGCCGGGATGGCGCGGGGCGCGCCGTCCGGAGAAGCGGGTGCAGGCGAGATCGAAACTGCCCCAAAAAAAATGCACCGGACTTTGTTTTCCGACAAAAGCGCCGCGATAGGCTTTCATGACCCGTTGGGTGCTGAGAAGGATCAGCCAGCATTGATGCGCGGCATGCTCATCGTAGGTGCTGTGTTCGTGGTCTTGCGCAAAGGGAATCGCGGTTACGACCTCGACCGGCGATGCATAGATCGCAGGATCAATCCCCAACTCATGCAGCGCGCTCATGTATCGAGCAAAAAAGTCAGCCACGCTCATGGAGGTCAGCGCAAAAGAATGCCGGGCGCCATTGCTGGCCTGAATCAGGAGCTGATGGGATATGAAATCGAATTGCACCTCGACGCTTCCATTGCCGTATGGCATGGGCGATGTCGTCAATCCGCGCGCAGTGACATACAGCGCCACTTGCCACCAGTGGTTTTCCATCGGCGCGAGTGCAAGACGCGTCTTGCCGACGATCTGCGACCACATGTGCAGCGTGGCGTAGGTCGCGCGCCATTCGGCCAGGGGCAACTCAGGCCATTTCAGAGCCGGGACATCCGTCATGCAGCATTTATTGCCGCAGAGCCCCTAATTGTCAAAGCTGAGCGCCGGAGACATCCCACACGGCCGGGCAACTATCTCAGTAGTGCGTGCCGAAGCTGATGAGGTGAAAGCTCCATGTCACCCACAGGGTCAGAATGGCGGCGGCCACCAAGAGCGCGCTCCAGAGCTTCGCGAACCAGCCGCGATTGCTCCGCCAGACGCGCTGCAGGTTCCAGAGCGCCGCGCCGAACAGGCCGACAAAGCCTATCGTTCCCGCAATTTCCAGCAACCATAGCGCGGCATCGAGATTGGCATCCGACTCGAACGCCGCAAACAGCCACGCCCACCCGCCCAACGCGGCGAGCACCAGCCAGGAAAAGCCGCGGACCCAGCGATAGGATTTGAGATCCGCACCGCGGAGCGCGATGGCCGCAGCGTAACGCCGCCGACTGATGGCTCCCGCCGGCCAGGACAGGGCGGTCAGCGCCACGATGACCAACGCCGCCAGGAAGACCGGCAGCAGCCACGCTGCATCCCGGTACCAGGGGGCCCGGTCCCAAACCATGAAGGGTGACACCGGATCGAGGCTCCAGCGCACCACCCGACCGTTCTCGACCTTGGCTCCCAGACGTCCGTGACCATAGGCGTCGTGCCACTGGAAAGGCGCGACTTCGATCCACTTCTTGGGCGCGCCGCCCAGTATCGCGGGAACCAGCGGCCGGCCATCCTTATCCAGGGTGATATGCACCTGACCGACGAAATTCAGCACGTCGATGAAATTCGTGAAAAAACCGCGGCTGTTGATGTAACTTCCGGCCAGCATCCGAGCATGCTCTTTGGCGGTTTGCAGTTCTACGGGAGCTGCGCCGTCCGCTTCTGGAAAATAGCGATCGCCGAATTGTTCAAACAGTGCGATGCGAATGAGTTCGGTCGCGGCATGCTCGCCGGCACTGTTCATCGAAACGAACAGGCCGACATTCTTCGTGGGGTAGATCCACATGTCGCTATGGAAGTAATTCAGATCGCCGCCGTGACCAATGGCACTCAAACCGTTGAGCTGCATCTCGTAGAAGCCGAGCGCCATACGGTTGGTTCCCGGCAGCGTCACGTGTGAGGGATCGTGCATCAAGAGGGCCGTTTCAGGCTTCATCAAGCCGGCGCCTTGATTTAGCTGGGCGATCATGAACTTCGCCATGTCGGCTCCGGATACCGCCAACGCCCCTGCGCCGGGTACCGAGATCAGTTCATAGGGCTTGGGCTCGACCGACGCCTTGGGATATCCCTGAGCCATAAAAGGCGCGAGTTGCGCGGGCAGGGGTTGACGGAAGGACGCGTGGGACATGCCGAGCGGCGCGAATATATTACGCTCAATGTACTCGGCAAACGGCATGCCGGAGACGCGCTCGACGATGTAGCTGGCGATGCCGGCGCCGTAGTTCGAATAAGCCGGCGTCGTACCCGGCGCATATACCCGCGCGGGCAGCAGGCTCTTCAACACCTCGCTCAACGGCGGCACCGTGCCGCTGAAGCGAATGCCGCCTTTGGCCGCTTCCTCAAAACCCGGCGTATGCGTCATGAGGTTGCGAATCGTGATCGGTTCGCCTTGATACGGTGGAATCTTAAAATCCAGATACTGATTCACATCGGCATCCAGGTTGATCTTGCCCTGTTCCTGAAGCTGCATCACAGCGGTCCAGGTGAACAATTTGGAGATCGATCCGGCGCGGAACATGGTGGTCGCAGGATCCACCGGTTTACGCGCCGCCACGTCTGCGTAGCCGTAGCCGCGCTGGGTCAGCACCTGGCCGTCCTTGACGATAACGACCACGGCACCGGCGATGTCGTTTGATTCCAGGGTGAACGGCATGAAGCCATCGAGCCAGGCATCCGCGTCTGCTCGAGTGAGCTCGCGCGGAACCCCACCCGGCGCCGCACCCGGCGAGGGATCGGTTGCCGCTGCCAGGGTTGTCCGGCCGCAGAAGGATGCCGCGAAAATGAAAATCGACGCCGCTGCAGATCTAATGGGAGTCCGCATGCTCGTATCCCCAAGTGTCCTAATTGGGCTAGAATGATCCTATATAGAGCAATAGTAAACAACCAGCCGGAGAGCGCCATGAAATCCTTCCTCCAACGCTTGTCGATCACATTTATTTTTGCGCTCGCTGCCATCGCTTGCAAGCTGGGCCGGCTCGCCCTCCGCAATGCCGATTGCGCCTGCCGCGATCGACGCCACTGTGGCGCGTGCCATGAAGGCCTTCCAGGTTCCCGGGATGGCGGTGGGCATCATCAAGGATGGAAAGCTGGTGTACGCCAAGGGGTACGGTGTGCGTCAACTCGGCAAGCCGGACCCAGTGGATGCCGACACACTGTTTCAAATCGGCTCCAACACCAAGGCGTTCACCACTGCCGCTCTGGCGCAGCTGGTGGACGAGGGCAAGATTCATTGGGACGACAAGGTGATTGATTATCTGCCGCAGTTTCGCATGCATGATCCTTATGTGACGCGCGAGTTCACGATTCGCGACCTGCTCACGCATCGCAGCGGTCTCGGGTTGGGCGCCGGGGATCTCATGTTTTTTCCGGCCACCGACTTCAGCCGCGATGAGATCATCCACGGTCTGCGCTATCTTGAGCCGGTTTCCAGCTTTCGCAGCAAATTTGACTACGACAACCTGCTGTACATGGTGGCTGGCCAGATAATCCCCGCTGTGACGGGAAAATCGTGGGAAGACTTCGTCACCGAACGCATTCTCGATCCGCTGCAAATGCAGCCCTGTGCGGCAAGCTATGACAGGATCCCAAATCGGAGCGACGTCGCGGCTCCGCATGTTGTGATCAAGGGCCAACTGCAGGCGATTCCGGTAGTCAACATGGATGCGGTCGGGCCGGCGGGCACCATCAACTGCAGCATCAACGGCATGGCGAAGTGGCTCGAAACGCAACTCGCAGCCGGCAAGACGCCGGACGGCCGGCAGCTGTTCAGTGCCGAGCGCAGTACGGAAATGTGGAGCATGAACACCATCATCCCGGTGAGCCCGTTGCTCGCTTCGATGTATCGCACGCAGTTCACCGGCTACGCCCTGGGGTGGGGAGTGGAAGACGTCATGGGATACAAGCGGGTCGCGCATACGGGCGGCGTGCTCGGCAGCGTCACCTGGGTCACCATGATCCCCGAGCTCAAGCTCGGAGTGCTGGTGTTCACCAATCAACAGTCGGACATCGCCATGGAAGTGGTCGGCAATCAAATCCTCGATGCTTACGTGAAAGCGCCGCGGCGCGATTGGATCGAAATCGGCTCGGGCTACGGCGCCAAACGCGACGCCGCTGCCAAGAAGATCGAGGACGCGGCGGCAAAGATTGAAGCCTCTTCGGGCTCGCCGTCGCTTGCGCTCGATGCCTATGCGGGAACGTATCGCGACCCTTGGCGCGGCGATGCCACGGTACGACGCGAGAACGGCAAGCTGATCCTGAAGATCAGCCGGACCAATTCGCTGGAGGGTCCATTGTCCTTTTACAGCGGCAATATTTTTATCGTCCATTGGAATGATCGCACCCTGGACGCGGATGCCTATGTTCGTTTCGAGCAGGGCTATGACACCAAGATCAGCGGGATGACCATGAGCGCCGTGTCGCCCGCCACCGACTTCAGCTTCGATTTCCAGGATTTGCATTTCAGCAGGACCGACAATTCGCATGAATGAGACCATGCCCACGCTCGGCAAGCTCATGCGAGCCCTGCGCACCCGCAATGGCTGGACGCGCAAGGAGATGAGCCGGCGAACGGGCATTCCAATCTCGACGCTTGCCAAGGTCGAACACGACCGGCTCACGCTCAGCTACGACAGGCTCCTGCAGGTGAGTCAGCGCCTCAATATGCGCATGTCTGAGCTGCTGGCGCATGGCGATGCTTCCGAGCCGCGTGTCATGACGAGGCGCAGCATCGGGACCCTGGACAGCGCCATTCGCGTCAATTCCCGAAATTATGACTACTACTTTCTGTGCCCCGACTTGCGCAAAAAGCGGATGATTCCCATCTTTGGCCGACCGCATGCAAGGACTTTGGAAGAATTTGGCGAGCTGGTGCGCCACGCAGGGGAGGAATTCATCTTCGTTCTGACCGGCCGCGTTGAGGTGCATACGGAGTTCTACGAACCGGTTGTCCTGGAACCGGGCCAGTGCATGTACATCGATTCCGGGATGGGTCACGCCTATCTGCTCGGCCCGGGTTGCGATGAGGCCTCGGCGTTGTCCGGCTGCACCAGCGAGCATGGCCATCTGCTCGAATCGCTGACCGGATCAGAACAGGAGATTGCGCAGTCACCCGGCAAGCCGGCTCGCGTCGCTGCAAGGCGCACGGCGAAAATGGCGCCGCGCGCGAAGGCACGCCGGCGGTGAAATACCCAGACCGCCGGTGGCGCTACGCGCTCGCTGAATTGCGCGCCAGCCGGGAGGGCGAAAGCGCGGCCTCGGTGATCCCGAAAGAGAGCAGGGCGTCCTCGATGGGCCTGCCCATGAGGAGCGCTGCTGCCGCGCGGCTCAAGGCGGGCGCCGTCTGGATGCCGTAACCCCCGAGCGCGGCGTGCCAAAAGAATTCAGGCTGATGCGGGTCAAATCCGACGACCGGCGAACGATCGACGACGAATGACCGAATCCCCGCCCACCGGTGGGTGACCCGCGTCACGTTGAGAGTGGTGGCGCGTTCGATCCGGTCCACCGCGAGCGCGATGTCGAGCTCATCGGCTTGCACGTCGCCGGGGTCGCACAGCGTCTCGTCCGCGGGCGACAGCAGCAACATGCCGGCGTCGGGTTTCAGATAAAATTGTTCTTCCGCGTCGACCAGCATCGGCCACTCATGCACGCTGTGTCCCGGCGGCGGCTTGATCAAACAAACCGTGCGTTTGCGCGGCTGCAATCCCACATCGAGTGCGCCTGCGAGACTCCCGATCTCACCGGCCCACGGCCCCGCAGCATTGACGACGACGTCTGCGCGGAAGGTATCGCCCGCTGTTTTCACCGACCAAGAGTCCCGGTTTCGTTCCATCTGGATGACCTGCGCCCCCGTGGTCAGCGCTCCGCGCCGCGACCGGAAGAGTCGCAAGTATCCCTGATGCAGCTCATAAACCTCGATGTCCCCGGCATTCTTGACGTACGCCCCTCCCGATAGATCGTCAGATCTGAGCAGAGGATGCAATGCGCGCGCTTGCTGCGCGGTCTTCACCTCGACACCATTTGCGGATGCCACGAATCTCAAGAGCGCGTCGGCTTGGTCGGTTCTTGAGACGACAAGAATGGCGCGCGGTTTGATCAGGACAGCGGCCGTGAAATCAGGATCAGGCGAGAGAAAAAACTCGCGGCTGGCGCGCGTCAATGCCCGAACGGTATCGTTCCCGTAGTACTCGAAAAAGACGGCGGCGGATCGCCCGGTTGAATGATATCCGGGCTTCGGCTCCATCTCGAGAAGGCGCACCGAGGCGTGCTCGGCCAAGTGCGCGGCGATCGAGGCGCCCGCCATGCCGGCGCCGATCACGATGATGTCATGTTCGAAGATCACCGTTCGGGATCCTATGTGGCTGCAACGATCGTGTCCAGGCGCCACCGCACTAACACTGTGCGCGATCATGTCTGTAACGCCCCGTTTTGAAGTCCGCCGATGCGCGGCGCGGCGATCGCAGTTCACGTGACTCAACTAACAGCTTGATCCGTAACGTGGCGGAGGACGCGGCAGGTTGTGGCACGGTTGTTGCTCCTTCCGAGTTGTGAAACTCGTGGTGATAGGCAACGGAATGGTGGGTCAGCGGTTCCTGGAACTGTTGCAGGCCCAAATGGGCACGATGCTGGACATCACCGTGCTGTGCGAGGAGCCGCGGCCCGCCTACGATCGCGTGCAGTTGACCGAGTTCTTTTCCGGGAAAAGCGCCGAAGATTTGTCGCTGGTGCCGACGGGCTTTTTCGACCAGCCCGGCCTACGGCTGAAGCTCGCGGCGCGGGCAGTGGGCATCAATCGAGCGCAGCGTCTGGTGGAAACCTCCGCGGGCGAGGTTCTGGAATACGATTGCCTGGTGCTGGCGACCGGGTCCTATCCTTACGTGCCCCCCGTGCCCGGAGTCACGCGGCCAGGCTGCTTCGTCTATCGCACCATCGAGGATTTGAACGCCATCCGTGATGCCAGCCTGAGCGCAAGACGCGGCGCGGTCATCGGCGGCGGCTTGCTGGGTCTCGAAGCTGCGAAGGCACTGAAGGATCTGGGTTTGGAAACTCACGTGGTCGAATTCGCACCGCGCCTCATGGCCACGCAAATCGATGAGGCCGGTGGAAGCGTGCTGCGCACGCGCATCGGCGATCTGGGCGTCGTCATTCACACCGGTAAGCAGACCACTGAGATCATGGGCGTCGAGGGAGGTGCGCATCGCATTTGCTTTGCCGACGGCAGCGCGCTCGAAACGGACTTGATTGTGTTTTCGGCCGGCATACGGCCGCGCGACGACTTGGCACGTGCCGCAGGCCTTGCCGTCGGGCAGCGCGGCGGAGTGGTGATCGACGGTGACTGTCGAACCTCCGATCCCAACATCTACGCCGTCGGTGAGTGTGCGCTGTTTGGCGGCAAGCTGTTCGGACTCGTCGCGCCGGGCTACCACATGGCGGCCATTGCCGCGGCGCAGGTGCTCGGCACGCCCGTCGCAGCTTTCGTCGGCGCGGACATGAGCACCAAGCTCAAGCTTCTTGGGGTGGATGTGGCGTCCATCGGCGATGCTCACGCCGCTACCGCGGGGGCAAGATGCTGCTCCTTCATCGATGAGCGGCGCCAGGTTTACAAGAAACTGGTTCTGAGCGCAGACGGCACGCGCCTGCTCGGCGGCATCCTGGTGGGCAGCGCCGACGAGTACGGCACGCTGCTGTCCATGGTGCAGAATGCGCTGCCGTTGCCGGCGGATCCGGAGCACTTGATATTTCCCGTCATGGCGGGACCCAAACCGCAGATAGGCATCGCCGCGCTGCCTGATACGGCCCGGATCTGCTCCTGCAACGGCGTCAGCAAGGGCGACCTGTGTGCGGCGGTGACGGCCGGCGCGACCAGCTTCGGCGCGCTGAAACAACGCACCAAGGCCGCCAGCTCCTGCGGCGGCTGCGCCGCGCTGGTCACGCAGGTCTTGAAAGCCGAACTGGCCCGCTGCGGCGTTGCCGTCAACAATCATCTCTGCGAGCACTTTCCCTACTCTCGACAGGAGCTGTTCCACCTGGTGCGCATCGGCGGCTTGCGAACTTTTGACGCAGTGATGCGCAAGCACGGCCGCGGACTCGGTTGCGACATATGCAAACCCGCCGCCGCTTCGATTCTGGCCTCGTGCTGGAACGACTACGTTCTGGCGCGCGACAAGGCGCAGCTGCAGGACTCGAATGACTATTTTCTCGCCAATATTCAAAAGGACGGTACCTATTCCATCATCCCGCGGGTGGCCGCCGGTGAGATCCGGCCGGAGCAGCTGATCATCATCGGTCAGATCGCGCAGAAATTCGGCCTCTACACGAAAATCACGGGAGGCCAGCGAATCGACATGTTGGGGGCGCAGGTGCATCAGCTGCCGCTGATATGGCGGGAACTGGTGGATGCAGGTTTTGAATCCGGCCATGCGTACGGCAAGGCGTTGCGAACGGTCAAGAGTTGCGTGGGTTCGACGTGGTGCCGCTACGGGGTGCAAGACAGCGTCAGCCTCGCCATCGATCTTGAGAATCGATACAAGGGATTGCGCTCACCGCACAAGATCAAGTTTGGCGTATCGGGTTGCACGCGCGAGTGCGCCGAAGCGCAGAGCAAGGATGTCGGCATCATTGCGACCGAAAAGGGCTGGAATCTGTACGTATGCGGCAATGGTGGCATGAAACCGCGCCACGCGGAACTGCTCGCCACGGATCTCGACAAGGAATCCCTGATTCGCTACGTGGACCGGTTCCTGATGTTCTACATCCGCACCGCCGAGCGCCTGCAACGAACCTCCGTTTGGCGCGACGCGCTCGAAGGCGGCTTGGAATACCTGAGGCAGGTCATCTGCGAGGACAAATTGGGAATCGGCGCCGAGCTCGAGTCCGATATGCGGCGGCACATCGCCGCATATGAGTGCGAATGGAAGAAAACCCTTGACGATCCGCAGGCGCTGCGCCGCTTCCGCCATCTGGTCAATAGCGATCGCCCGGATCAGCGCGTGCTGTTCGTCAAGGAACGGGGGCAGCCTCGGCCCGTTCGCGTCGAGGAACGCGCGGGCTTGGAGGAAACGGTATGAACGGTACGCCAACGCCAAGGCCGGCTCCGGCGCGGGTTTGGACCTGCGTTTGCCCATTGGACGATATTCTGTCGGACAGCGGCGTGGCAGCACTGGTCGACGGCGTGGAGGTCGCAATTTTTCGCGTGGCCGATGCGGTTTACGCCATTGGCAACCACGACCCTGCCAGCGGCGCGAATGTGCTGGGACGGGGGATTGTCGGCGATGTGGGCGGGGAAGTGGTGGTGGCCTCGCCGATCTATAAGCATCACTACAGCCTGGTTACGGGACGTTGTCTCGAGGACGAGAACTTTGCCGTACCGGCCTATCTGGCGCGTGTGATCGACGGCAAGATATGGGTGCGCGACGAATCGTTGCAGCGTCGCCGCGTTGCGGGCAAGCGCAGATTGGTGGTGATCGGCAATGGCATGGCAGCCATGCGCGCGGTCGAGGAATTGATCGATCTCGACCCGCAGGCCTACGGCATCACGGTGTTCGGCGCCGAAGCGCGCGGCGGCTACAACCGGGTGCTGCTCTCGCCGCTGCTGGCCGGCACCAAGCGAATTCAAGAGATTTTGACCCGCCCGCCGGAGTGGTACGCTCGGCGCGGCATCGTCATACATGATGCCGACCCCGTAGTTCATATCGATCGGGTGCGCCGCCGCGTGCGGTCTCGAAACGGCGTTGAGGCCTCGTATGACCGGCTCCTGCTCGCAACCGGTTCGCGCCCCGCGGTGCTGGCCGTCTCCGGCAGCGAGTTACCCGGCGTCATCGCGTTTCGCGATTTAGACGACGTCAATGCCATGTTGACCGCCGCGAAGGCGGGCGGATGCGCCGTCGTAGTGGGCGGGGGGCTGCTCGGCCTCGAAGCCGCCGATGGACTTCGGCGCCGCGGAATGGATGTCACCGTGGTTCATGGCTGCGAATATCTGATGGAGCGGCAGCTCGATGCGCAGGCGGCGCAGTTGCTGCGCGATGACCTTGAACGCCGCGGCATCAAGTTCAGATTGGCGGCGATGACCTCACGGTTGTCGGGCGCGGCGCGTGTGACCGGAATTGTACTGGGGGACGGCAGCGAAATTGCGGCAGATCTGGTCGTGATCGCCGTCGGCGTCAAACCCAACATCGATTTGGCGATGGCGGCAGGCCTGCGGTGCGAACGCGGCGTTCTGGTCGATGACACGCTTCAGACCAGTGATCCGGCGATTTATGCCGTGGGTGAGTGCGTGCAGCATCGCGGTAGAACCTTTGGCCTGGTGGCACCGCTGTTCGAACAGGCGCGGGTGTGCGCAACCTTCCTCGCGGAGCGCTCGGTTCGAGGATACCGGGACCGCACGGCGTCAACCCAGCTACGGGTGAGCGGCATCGAGGTGTTTTCCGCAGGCAATCCAGCATGCGGCCCCGGTTGCGAGTCGCTTGTGCTGAAGGATCCGGAGCGCGGCATTTACAAGCGTCTGGTCATCGAACAGAACAAGATCCGCGGCGCCGTGCTCTACGGCGACATCCGGGATGGTCACTGGTATCTGGATCTGATCGAAAAGGGGCGCGATATCCGCGATATACGCGACGATCTGCTGTTCGGCGCAGCCGCCGCCGCGGTCGCTGCCGGCTGATTTGGCTACCGGCCCGCGTCGATCAAAATATGAGCAGTTTTGCGCCAATGAGGAGCAGCATCACGATCAACATGATGCGCAAGATCTTCTCCGGTATGTGCCCGACCAAATGGCTGCCGATATAAATGCCAGGCAATGAGCCGACCAACAGCGAGAACAACAGGCGCCAATCGACATCTCCGAAAAGCCAATGGCCCACGCCCGCAATCAGCGTCAAGGGCACCGCGTGCGCCAGATCCGACGCCACGATCCGCTGCGCCGCGAGTCTCGGGTAAAGAAAAATGAGGGCGGTGATGCCGAGCGCGCCTGCTCCCACCGAGGAGAGCGAAACGAGAATACCCAGCATCGCACCCGTTGCGACCGTAAAACCCGGATGGCGGGGAAGGGCGGTATGACCGTAGGCCACCGAGAGGCGCTTCATGCGAGTGCGCAACACCAGCGCGAAGCCGGTGAAGATCAGCGCGAGCCCGAGTGTCGTGGTGATGATTTTGGAGCTGCCGAGACTGCCGGTGAAGGCGTGCAGGCTGAGGAGCGTGATGATGGCGGAAGGCAGGCTGCCGGCGGCCAATAGCGCCGTGATGCGCCAGTCAACCCGATTCTTTTTGGCGTGGACGTAGGTGCCGCCGGATTTGGTGATCGCGGCATGCAAAAGATCCGTGCCCACCGCCGTCGCCGGGTGAATGCCAAAGAACAGCACCAGAAGCGGTGTCATGAGCGATCCGCCGCCGACGCCGGTGAGTCCGACGATGATGCCCACCACGAAGCCGGACAGCGTTTGGGCAAAGTCGATCATTTGCCCACTATAGAGGCCCAGCCAGTTGTTTGTCGGCTTGTACGTGGGTTCGCCAGCACAAAATGGCATCTGCTTATAATTGCAGGGTCGTTTTCATCCGATTCCGGAGCAACTACAGTTTCGTATGCGAAACCGGCCGGAAGCGTCATTCCCTTCTGATTTACCCGAAAACCTGCGTGAACGCGTTGCGGACAGCGTTTCGCAATTGCAACTCGCCGTTTTGGAATACAAGAAAGTTTGTTACGCGAACAGCCTCGGGGCCGAGGCCATCGTCCTGACCGACTTGATCTGGGGGCATGTCCCCGAAATCGAGATCTTCAGCATCGATACCGGACGCTTGTTCCCCGAAACCTATGAGCTGGTGCGGCGCTTGGAAGAACGCTTCGTCCGCAAACTGCGGTTCTACTATCCGCGGGCGGAACATTTGGAAGAATGGGTCGGCGCGAATGGCATCAACGGTTTTACAGAGGGGTTAAGGCAGCGGCGCGAGTGCTGCAATATCCGAAAAGTCGAGCCATTTCGGCGCGCGCTGTCAGGGCAGGGCGCGTGGGTGACGGGGATCAGGCGCAGTCAGTCGGCGAGCCGCTCCTTGGCGGCATGCGTCGAGTGGGACGCAGAGCACGGTCTGCACAAAGTCAGCCCGTTGCTTGATTGGAGCGAGAAAGAGGTCTGGGAGTATATCCGCAGAAGGCGTCTGCCCTACAACGCATTGCATGACTCAGGATTTCCGAGCATTGGCTGCGCGCCCTGCACCCGTGCCATACGGCCCGGCGATGGCGAACGCGCTGGACGGTGGTGGTGGGAACGCAGCGATTCGCGCGAGTGCGGATTGCATCCGGGCCGCGGGCTCGGCTGCTGATCAGTTCCGCGCCTGCCAGGTCGCGATTTCGGCATCAAGAACATCCAAAATGTTGCCTTGAACCAATGATAGATCGAGGGGATGGACACCCCACCCCGGCGCCACTTCAGCGGCCTGCAATATGCTGATGTTTTGCGCAGAAAACTGGCCGGCCAGCACGGTGACGACGAATATGTTGGCACCCGAACTTGCCTGGCATGTGCCGGTGAACTGTCCGATCGCTTCCACCCAGGCGGGCGGATTCTTGCCGGCATAGTAAAACTTGAGCGCGCCGGAACCGCCGACCGGAGCGGCGGGGCTGACGCAAGCGCTGACCAGACCATCGCTGCGGGCTTCGCCGAATATAGGCGGCGCAGACGTGTCGCCGGCCAGGTAGCTGCCCCAGACGTAAACGCATCCCGTCTGCGATGCGGCGGAGCAGGTCGGAATGTGCGCGAAGGTGCCGCCGACTTTGCCGCCCGCAGGCACGCCGAGCGAGGGATCGCCGGCTAGAAATGCCGACACCAACAACGCCTGGTTCGCAGATCCATCGATGCTGCCGGCAATCAATTGTTGCAGCAGTATCGTACCCTGGCTGTGCCCGATGAGAACGACGCCGCGGCCCTGATTATAATTTTGCAGGTAGTACGCCCATGCACCCTGCACATCGAGCATGGGATTGTCCGAGTGCGGCGCGCCGTGATTCAAACCGTAGCTGGTTTCCTGGCGATAGATGGGCGCAAACACCCGGCAGCGTGAGGAAAGACGGCCAACTTGTTGCCTGGTGACCGCTTGAATTTCCGGGCTGTCGGTAAGATCTGCGTATGCTGTTTGTTCCTGAGAGACGGTGGGATAGACGTAAAAGCAGTCGATGAGCGGATTGGCGGCCGGCGTAAACGGTTGCGCTGCGGTGGTTCCATCCGCGTTCAGCACCTCCGCGTCCAACCCAGTCGTGCACGGCACGTCCGATCCGGGGCGGCAAACCCAATTCGCAGCCAGCGAATAGTCGGTGGCATCGGCTGCGGGAGGCGAACTCGGCGGGCTCGTCGGACTGCTCGATCCCGATTGATATCCGCCGCCACCGCATGCGCTCAGCATGAGTGCGAGCGAGATGGCAGTCGATCGGGGAATCAATTGCGGCATGCGCGTATTTGACCACGACACAGCCACTAAATTCAGCATGGTGTCGAGCGCTGTTCGCGGCGTGGTAGGAGGAGGAATGACTGTAAAAATTACACGATGCCATGATTTTATTTTTGCGAAAACCGGCGGGGTGAGCAGCGCCAACATTGACTGCATGCATCGCCGATCGACCTCAGGCCTCAGCGCGTCTCGGGCTTATGTAAAATGATCCGCGCTTAGGGCCCTCAATTCACAGTTTCGGCAAATGATCGCCCAAAAGCCGCTGATCTATGGCGCAATGTCGCCGTAGCTATGGAGGGTCAATCCGTGTTCGACAAGATCTCTCGAAGCTGGTCGCTCGCCGGGCAATGCTGGAACGTGCTCAAGGATGACCCAGCTCTGCTGGTGTTCCCGTTGTTGTCCTCCGTCGTCTTGCTGGTTCTGCTCGGGTCCTTTGCCCTGCCGGTGTTTGCGCTGTATCACAGCCTGCAACCTGCGCTGGCCGACGGCAACACGACGCACACCAGTCGATTATTGTTTTACATCACGATGTATGCGTTCTATTTCGTCAGCTACACCGTGATGATGTTCTTCAATTCGGCGCTGATCAGCGTGGCGCTCAAGCGGCTCGACGGCGATTCAGCCAGCGTCAGCGAAGGCTTGCAGATGGCGTTCGCGCGTCTTCCCGCGATTTTGGGCTACGCCGTCATCGCCGCCACGGTCGGCACGATACTGCGCTCGATCGAGGAGCGGGTGGGGTTCATCGGCCGCATTGTCATCGCGATTATCGGCGGAGGCTGGACGATTGCGACGGCCATGACGCTGCCGGTATTGATCGAGGAAGACGTCGGACCGATCGAAGCGATCTCCCGCAGCCTCGCGCTTTTGAGGCGCAATTGGGGCGAGAACGTCATCGGCAACGGCGGCATCAGTCTCGGCGTGGCGGTGGTCGCGATTCCGATTGCCGTTGTCGGCCTACTGATCGTATTTGCCGCGATGTCGACCCGGGCTTCGGCATCGATTTTCCTGGCAATGGCGCTCTTTGTCCTGATGATGATCGCGCTCGGCCTGGTAAGCACGACCTTGCACAGTATTTATACGGCCGCCTTGTATCGCTTTGCGACCGGCAGCAAGGATAACGCCGGAATCGATGGCGACCTGTTGGCGGAAGCGTACCGTCAGAAGTAGGTGTCTGAACCCTTACTCGGGCAGCACGTCTGTGAAGACGAACCCTTCGCGTTCGACGGTCTGACCAATCGAGACGGCGATGGGCACGGAGAACATCGGGCCCTGGGTAACCACGGTGTGAAACTCGCCGTTCTCCCCGCACGGATCGAGGTGCGCAGGGATTTCGCTCAGCAGGGCTGTGTCGAAGCGGCGCCCCGCAAAGCTCAGCGGAGTTTGTTTCGGATCGAGACACACCACGTGCGCGACGAGACCGCTGTCGATCATTTCGGCGGCCAACCGCCGCGTGTCGCGACCCCATAGCGGAAAGATCGGCGTCATGCCGATCGCGCCGAGGGTTCGCTCGCGATAGGCGCGAATGTCTTGCAGAAAAAGATCACCGAATACGAGGTGGTGAACCCCCGACGCCTTGATGGCGGCGCAGGCATCGGCCATGCGTGCCTCGTAGATCTCGTTAGTACAGGGACTCGGTATCAGGACCTTGAGCGCGGGCAAGTTCAAGGCGTCGATCTGGCGATCGAGCAGTTCGGACCGCACGCCATGCATCGCGACCCGATCGTAGCGTTCATTGACGGTGGTGACGACACCCACGATCTCGGCGAGCCCAAGTCGCCGGGCCTCGCACAGGGCGAACGCGCTGTCTTTACCGGAGCTCCACGACACGAACGCTTTGGGCGGCATATCGGTCAAGATTCTCTGCAACGATCGACGCGCAATTCAGCGCGAATGCAACCGCAGGGAGCCCTTCGGACCCACGATGGTCGCGGCCAAGCGCAACTTCGTGGATTCCTGGATCTGCACGTCGGGTGCGATGACTTCCAGGTATCGCAACGTGCCCAGAGACAACAATGCGTTTTTGGTACCCGCTCCCGGATGAACGCCGCCGGCCGCCGCTCGAACGCCGGTGCGTTGGTAAACATATTCGACGCCCGCATCCAGATCGTTGCAACCCAAGATGATATGGTCGAGATCCTTTGGCGCATTGTCCGAAGCCGGCCAAGCCAAGCGCGGAGCGGCCAATATACCGGTGGCCGCAAGGCTAAACGCACGCCGCGATATTGGTCTCATCAGGCTATGCTATCGCGCCGGCGGACCTGACGACAATGTGGAGCGGATAGAATCCAGGCATGAAGACCTCGAAAGCGTCCGTCTCAGGGCTTTGGCTTGGAATCGGGCTATGCCTGGCGATCTCTGCGGCACGCGCCGAGCAGGCTTCCTTCGACATCAAACCCGAACAGAGTGTCCTGCGCCGTTTGCTGGGCGATAAGGCTGGGCAGTTCGATTTGAGCGCGATGGCGGGCAACGGCGGCCATGAGCGATTCCGCATTTCAAATGAAAATGGCCGCATCAGGGTCGCAGGGACAACGCCGAGCGCACTGCTGTTCGGCGTGAACTGGTACTTGAAATACATTGCACACGTCGCGGTTTCAACCAACGGCACGCGCCTCGGTCCGTCGCGCGCGTGGCCGCTGCCCGCCGCCGCAATCGAAAAAGAAACTCCCTATCCCTACCGCTATGCGCTCAACCAGAACGTCGACGGTTACACGGCGCCATATTGGGATTGGACGCGCTGGGAGCACGAGATCGACATCCTGGCGCTGTCCGGGATCAACGCGATGATCGTTGAGCGCGGCATGGATTCGGTGCTCTATGAAACGTTTCACGATGTCGGATATTCGGAGGCGGAAATCCGCGCCTGGATCAGCCTGCCTGCGCACCAGAATTGGCAGTTGATGGGCAACTTGTGCTGCTTCGCCGGCCCGATCGGCGCAAAGCTGCTGCAGAGGCGCGCGGCGTCCGCGCGGCAAATCATCAGGCGCCTGCGCGAGCTGGGCATCACTCCGGTGCTGCCCGGCTTTTACGGCATTGTCCCCGCAGATTTTCACAAGAAATTTCCCGGCGCTCATGTGATCGCCCAAGGCGAATGGGCGGGATTCACGCGGCCGGGTTGGCTCGATCCGCGTGACCCGATGTTTGCCAGGCTGGCGGCGGCGTTTTACCGGCATCAGCGCGAGTTGTTCGGCGACAGCAGCGTCTATGACATGGAGGTGTTTCAGGAGGGCGGTGAAGCGGGAGATGTGCCCGTGCCGGAGGCGGCGCGCGCTGTGCAGCATGCACTGGCCGCCGCGCACCCGGACGCCGGCTGGATGATGCTGGCCTGGCAGGGGAATCCGCGCCAGGACTTGTTGAGCGGCGTCGATCGCGGCCGCCTGCTCATCATTGATATCGATCACGACCGGGTGCCGCGCGATGATCGTATGAAGGACTTTCGCGGGGCGCCATTCCTGTTCGGCGGCATCTGGGAATTCGGCGGCCGGACGACATTGGGTGCGAATGTGCAGAATATCACCGCTCGATTGCAACGCCTGGGCAGCATCAACGGCAACATGGCCGGCACGGCGGTCTTTACCGAGGGCATGGACACCAATCCATTCGCGTTCGATTTATTCACCGAGATGGCATGGCGAAACGAGCCGGTCGATGTGCCGGCATGGACCGCGGACTATGTGCGGCGTCGCTATGGAGGCGCCGATCCGCATGCACTCGCGGCATGGAAGATGCTGCTGAATACTGCGTACGGCATCCATGTCGATGAGGTCAAGTTCAACAGCGAGCGCGACGCCGCGCAGGAATCGCTGTTCGACGCACAGCCGAGCCTCACGGCAAACCGCGCCTCGCACTGGTCGCCCGAGGCGATGCGCTACGATGCCGCGGCATTCAAGCAAGCGCTGCCCAAATTGCTGCGCGTCGCGCCGGAACGGCGCAGAAGCGAAACCTACGGCTACGACCTGGTTGACGTCGCCCGCCAGACTTTGGCGAACGAGAGCCGGTTGCTACTGCCTCGAATCAAAGCGGCGTTCGACGCCAAGAAGCGCGCCGAATTTCACGCCTTGACGCAGCGCTGGCTGCAATTGATGGATCTGCAGGATCAACTGCTTGCCTCCAGCCGCTTTTTTCTGGTCGGCAAGTGGCTTGAGTTTGTACCGCCATGGGCGACGACGCCCGAGGAAGCCGCGCGTCTCAACTATGATGCGCGCTCCATCCTTACAACGTGGGGCGACCGAAAAGCCAGCGAAGCCGCGGATTTACATGACTATGGGAATAAGGATTGGGCCGGGCTCACGCGCGACTACTATCGGGTGCGCTGGCGGACTTATTTCGCGTCGCTCGATGCCGAACTTCATAGCGGAATCGCCGGCAAGGCGCCCGATTGGTTCGGGTTGGGCGATGCCTGGAACCGCGAGTCCCGCTCCTATCCCAGCCGACCGCATGGCGACTCCTATGTCATCGCCACCCGCATTGCCAGAGCGCTGAGTCTCGATGTGCGACAGCATTAGCGGCGCTGCAAATCAGCTGAGGCGTCACACGGCGCGAAGCGCCGTCGCGACCGGCAGCCGTGACGCGCGCAGCGCAGGAAGCAGCCCGCCGATCAGGCCCATCGCCACCGCCCAAACGATGCCGATCAACCCCAACGACGGCGTCACTGCCAGTTGCAGGTTGTAGCCGAATGGGCTGGCCGACAGCCCGTTGAAGAACATCCAGGCCAGGGCGCTCCCCAGCAGCGCGCCCGGCAAGGCAAATAACAGCGACTCGCTTAAGATGGACGCGACAATCGTGCCCGAGCCGAAGCCGATCGCGCGCAATGTCCCCATCTCGCGGCGGCGCGAGTCGACAATTGCGTACAGCGAGTTCACCGCGCCCAAGGTCGCGCCAATCGCCATGATCGTGCCGACAAAGTAGCTGGCGAAATCCAGGATGCCTTTGAGTGGCTTGAATCGCTGCTGCTCCACCTCCCGCTCGTGTTGTGCTTCAAGGTGCAGCGTCGGATCGGCTTGCAGGGCATGGAGAAACGAAGCGAATTCCGCAGGAGATTGCAGCATCACCGAGACGAGGTTGTAGGTATTGCGGTTGAAACTGGACATGAGGGCATCGACGTCGGCGTACACGACGCACTGCAGTGTATGTCCCTGCTCAAAGTGGCCGACAATGGTCCAGTCGGCGCCGCGGATCGAACGACGATCACCGATTTCAAATCCGGTGAATTGGCGGGAGCAGGGATTGTTGGCGATGAGTTCATGGAGCCCGGTGTGAAACATTCGACCGCCGGTCAGGCGAATCTCCGGCCGGTATTCGGTAAAAGCGGCGGTGGTGCCCACGAGCGGAAAAAAGATCCGGACGCCCGTAACCCGCCTGTGAGCTTCGATGGGGACCAGCGATTCGAACACCACAATAGGCGCCCCGTTCGCATCCTTCTTTATGCCCGGGAGCTCGCGGGCGATGACCGCTTCATTCTTCGGGATGTTGCTTTGGAAGACGCGTGCGCCGGTGCTGCTTAGAATCACGCGGTCGGCGCGGACGTCCGCCATGCCTTCGCGCTGCACGCCGATCCCCATGGCCAACATGGAGATCAGCACGCCGACCGCGCAGGTGACGCCGACGATGATCGTCAACACCGATCCCATCCGCTGCGCCGCTCCCGACAGATTGACGGCCAGAATGCCGAGGAATTGCCGCAGAAAGCTCATGCCGCTGCGCTAGCCGGCGACCAGTGCGGTCGCAACTTTGAGCCGGGCGGCCAAAGCGGCCGGCACTGCGGCGCTGATCAGCGCGACGCCGATGGCAAGCGCCAGTCCGATTGCGATGACGATCTTGGGCATCGACAGTCCCAATACGAACGTTGCCGCAAACGGCAGAAGCAGTGTCGCCAGAACGAGCCCGAATGCCGCGGCGGCAATGCACACCAGCAAAGCCTCCCCCAATATGAGCAGAAACACGGCGCGATCCGTGAACCCCACCGCCTTGAGAACCGCAAGCTCGAGCCTGCGCTCGCGGATCGATTGCATCATCATGCTTGCCGTGGCAAAAAGCAGCGCCACCAGCACGGCGGCGACAACCGCCCGGATGAGGAAATTCATGTCGCCGATCGACTGCGCCTGGGATTGCGCCAGTTCAAGCAGCGATTCGGTTTTGGTTTCCTGCGGTGAATTGGCGAAGCGGCGGTCGATTGCATCGGCCACGGTTGCCGCCTGCTTCGGATCGGCGATGGCAACATTGAAATGTTGAACGGTGCCTTTCCCCAGCGCGCGGGCCTCGTCGAGGTAGGCCAAATTGATCAAAATCGTGTCGCGGCCGCCGCCGATGTCGCTGTCGCTGAAGGTTCCCACCACATCGAAAGTCCAGTTGGTCGAGCCGTTCATCTGCGCGGTATTCGACATCAGCGGAATTCGGTCGCCGACTTTCCAACCGTACTTCTGTGCCACCTCGTTCCTGATCAAGGTCGCGGTACGCAGTTTCTGGAAGGCCGAGAGATACTCCGGCGCGATCGTATAGGTAAACGCCGATGGCCAGTCCTTGACCAGACCGAGCGCGACGACCCCGAGGCGCTGCGTGGGCTTCTGGTAAGTGGCGCCGATGATGTCCACCGGGACGACCAATTTCACGCCGGGCACCGACTTGATCTGTTCGAGCGATCCAGCCGGCAGCGGCTCGGCGAGATAACTCAAGCGGCTGTGCACGAGGAGCAGATCCGCGCGCGCAGCCGCGACCGCGTCGTCGACGCCGGTTTTCAGGCCCTGCAGCATGCCGAAGAGCGCGAAGGCGACGCTGACTTGAAAGAATATCAGCGCAGTCCGCGCGGGTTTGCGCCAGATGCCGGACCAGAACAACGGTATGAATCTCATGGCGCTCCGGCATCCAAAGCTACGCCTGTCGGGATCCCGGGTCTACAAGTCCGGATCGAGCGCGACGTGCACGGCGTTCGAAAAGCTCTCTACACTCCAGTCATCCAACAGCTCGCACTGGGCTGCGATCATCTCAGCCTCATCGATGGTTACCGCGTCCACTGTGTAACACGCGACCGTATCGCCGTTGCTCCTGACGAATCGCGCAACCATTGCATCATCATCGAAAGTGCGCGTGGAAACGACCCGGCGCTGCATCAAGAGACCCGCGAGGCCATCCGCATCGGGGATGGACGCCAAAAAAATCGCCATTTGGGCCGCATCGTCGAATTTCGCGTGCGATTCCGAGATCTTGCGGTCGGTGGGGAGTTGCATCGAGGCGAGGATACCAATGTCATGCGGATTTGCCAGCCGGTTTTTTGCGAGTGTCAGTCGCCGGGCGGTGAGGCAGGCGGTTTTCGACAGATTATTCTGGGCGACACGGCGCCGAAGGAAGGCGCGTCCGAGTGCCAGCTGGCGATTTGATAGCAGTCGGCATTGATCCATACGATCCAATCGCCGCTGGTGGTCTTCAATTCATCGCCGGCGTGGTGTTCGCGCGAGCCTGACACATCCAGCGAGGACGACACCGACAGAGCGCTGTTCCCGGTCTGATGCGAACGGATTTCGAACGCTCGAACGGCGCGGTGCGCTTCCGCCGCCCAATTCACCGCGGGCCCGCGACCCTCCGGCGAAGAACCCGGACCCGTTTGCAATGAGGAGTTGAGCGCAGGCGGTGCAAGCGCCACGGCGACATCAGTGCTCCAATGCCGCGGCCGCGTGTTATCGAGCCTCATAGGCGGCGGCTTAACGGGTGCAAGGACCATCAGTTCGACCGGATGCTGCTCCGCACCGGCAATGTTCAGGGTCCTGGAGCCCACAAGCAGCACTGCCAGCGCTGCCACATGAAGCGCTATGACGATGAAAAGGACGGTGGGTCGCAAAGTGTTCGCCGGCATTCGCTCGAATATCCCGACTTCGCCTGAGTTTTCGGTGCCCTTGGATATTGACTGCCAATACTGGGTCAGGTTCCTCGACGATTCAAGCAGGCTCCTTGCTCTTGCCTGCCATGGCAGACATCGCGCAGACTTCGTGACAGTGAAGAAAAACTCAGCGAGGGCGGGGCGGACGCCCCGAATACGACGCGTGGCCTCCGACATGCGCGCCCAGGCGCTGGCAGCCGCTCGGCGGCTGATTGTCGAGGGAAGCGATGAAGTCCTCACAATGCGTGCGGTGGCGGACGCGGCAGGGGTGACCTATCCCAATTTGAGTCATCACTTTGGTTCAGCGGCGGGACTGCATGCCGCGATTGCCGAAGACCTGGTGCGCGAACTGTTGGCTGGATTGCAGACCGTCGATGTGGAGATGGACAACCTCGAACACGACTATCGCGCCGTGGTCGTGCGGGTTTTCGATCTGTTCAGCCAAAACGGGCTCGGGCGCGTTTTGGGCTGGCTGGTGCGCTCCGGGGAAACCTCGCGGCTGGAGCCGGTGAATCGCATGCTGGCCGAGTTCATTTCAAGCCGCGCGCGCCCGCGCTCCAAAAGCGACGCCAAGCGGATATCTCGCATCGCCCTGATTGTCGCGTTCGCGGCCTATGCGGAATCCTCGGTGGGACCGCTGCTGGGCGATATTTTGGGCGCCGGCGCCGCCAAACGCCGCGATTACTTCGCGCAGGCTCTTGCTGCGTTGCGCTAACCATGGTTGCGCCAACACATAATTTATGTATTCGTCAATAGTATATTGACGTATACATAAATAGCGATTAACGTACCAGTTCCCCGGTTTTGCGAGCGCGCCATGGATCATTCCTCCCCCACCCCCGTGGATTTGCATATCCAACCCCGCAATGTGATGTTCGCGCGCGGCCGGAGCGCAGAGCGGTGGTGGAACGGCGGCGATCCGGTTGCCACGGCGTTTTACAACAGCCTCTCGCTCACGTTTCCAAAGGGCGAAGCGTTCTTCATCGAGAGCGTCAGAAATTTCCGGGACAGCGTGCCGGCGGCGCAGCAGGCGCAAATCGATGCCTTCATCAAGCAGGAGGCCGCTCACAGCCGCGAGCACAGTCACCTGAACAGTCAGGTCGAGCAGGCCGGCTACGATGTGCGCCCAATGCACGCCGACCTCGATTCCCGCCTGGCGGAGATGAAAGACCAGCCGCCGATCTTCGGCCTGGTGACCACGGTGGCCTTGGAGCACTTCACCGCCATCATCGCGCACGCCTGTTTGCAGAACGAGCGTCACTTTCGGAATGCTTCCGCGGATGCCGCGCGGCTGTGGAAATGGCACGCCATCGAAGAGATCGAGCACAAGGGCGTGGCGTTCGACACCTTTCTCGCCGCCACGCATAAGCTGTCAACCTACAAGCGCTGGAAGTTTCGTTCTCTCGTGATGCTGCACATCAGCTATACCTTCCTGCGGGGCCGCGTGCGCGCCATGCGGCAATTCCTCCAACAGGACGGGATGGATGGACCGCGCACCTGGCTGCGCATCTTCTCGTACCTGCTGATCTACCCCGGACTGCTGCGCCAAATCTTTCCGGCGTGGTTGTCCTTCTTCAGGCCTTCCTTTCATCCCTGGCAGCATGATGACCGTGCCCTGGCGGCTGAGCACGAAGCGCGCTTGGCGCTGCCGGTTTTGAACAAGGACGCCCTGGTCAGATTGGCGTAGCAAGTCGGGTAAACTGGCGCGGTGCCACGCCAGTGAGGATCCATGATCGACATCAGCGCTGCGGGAACATTCGCCGTGGGGACTCGCCGGGTCAAGCGGGTGGGCTATGGCGCCATGCAGCTCGCGGGACCGGGGGTGTTCGGACCGCCGCCAGACCGGCACGCTGCGCTTGCGGTGCTGCGCGAGGCGCTGGCAAGCGGAGTCGATCACATCGATACCAGCGACTATTACGGTCCGCACATCACCAATCAGCTCATTCGCGAAGCGCTGCATCCCTATCCGGATGATCTGGTGATCGTCACCAAGATCGGCGCGCGTCGCGGGACAGACGGATCGTGGAATCCGGCTTTCTCGGCTGAGAATCTGACGAGCGCCGTGCATGACAATCTTCGCAATTTGAAGTTGGACGCGCTCCAAGTCGTCAATCTGCGTCTGATGTTCAGCGCCCATGGGCCCGCCGAGGGTCCCATTGAGGCACCGCTGACGGTGCTCGCCGGACTGCAGCGCCAAGGACTGGTCCGTCATATCGGGCTGAGTAATGTGACGCGCAAGCAGGTCGAAGAAGGGCGCGCCATCGCGGATATTGTCTGTGTCCAAAATCACTACAATCTTGCACATCGCGGAGACGACGCACTGATCGACGAGCTGGCTCGCGCCGAAATTGCCTACGTGCCGTTCTTCCCGCTCGGCGGCTTCACGCCGTTGCAGTCGACCGAACTCTCGGACGTCGCGCACTCGCTCGGCAGAACACCCATGCAGGTTGCGCTCGCCTGGCTGCTGCGGCGCGCGCCCAACATGCTGCTGATTCCCGGCACCTCGTCGGTGAATCACTTGCGCGAGAATCTGGCGGCGGCCCACCTCGAGCTGCCGGGCGCTGCGGCGGCCACGCTGGATCAGATGGGGCGAGCCGCTGCCGGTCGCTGAGGTCGCCCAGCGAAGGCGATCGGATTGAACTTTGACAAGCAATCCAAGTCAATCCTGCAAGTCGCAGACATAAGCTCACGCCCACGGAGTAATTCAATGAAAACCCGGCTTGCGATCAAACTCGGCGCCGTTGGCCTCGCGCTCTTGGTGAACAGCCTGATTCTGGGCGGCACGACCTTTGTGGTCGGGTCCCGCGGCCAGAGCCAGTCCGACGAACCTGCGGTCGCGTGTGCCCGCACGAAGATGGTGCATCTCACCGTTTAATGCCGTCGGCCGCCGCCCGCTGGTCAGCGGCGAGTTTGGTGGGATCGGCTCCCACCCGGCCGGCGGATGCATCCACTGAACCGGCTCGCGCCAGCGTGAAATCGAAGTGGACGCTGGGCAGGCCTTTCGCGGGCGCTTGCGGGTCGCTGTTTTCTCATGCGCCACCAGCTCCGGCGATGCACCGAACACGACGTCGGTTTCAAGATAAGGACCGGGAAAGTAGAGGGCGGTGACCAGTTCCCTATACCCGGGCGAGCTGATCAGGAAATGAATATGCGCGGGCCTGCAGCCCTGGCGCTGCTGGGCGCGGACAAGATCCCCGACCGGGCCGTCCATCGGAATGAAATAGCCGAGGGGCCGAACCGTGCGAAAATGGTATTTGCCTTCCGCATCGCTGCGAAACGTGCCGCGGTAATCGATTGCGCTGCCGTCTCCCTCCTGCAGGTCATAGACCCCGGCGCTCGAGGTTTGCCAGACCATCAGCTTGGCATTGGCCAGGGCCTGTCCCGCGGAGGTGCGCACTGCGCCCCACACCAGGATTTCCTCGGATTGATCGGCACGCGAAATCTGGCAGCCGAGCGGCAACGGCGGCGCATCCTCCCGAAAGAACGGCCCCAGCAAGCTGGTGGAGGTCGCCTTCTCCAGCGCGGTTGCGTCGTGCAGCGTGTTTACCAGGGTGCTCAGACCTATCACGTCCGAGAGCAGGATAAATTCCTGCCGCGTCGGGGTGCAGGTTTTGCCGACACGCGTGAAGAACTCGATCGCTTTCAGCCATTCCGCCGGGGTCAGGTTCACCTCTCTGGCAAATGCATGCAGGTGGCGGATCGCGCTGCCAACGATGGTTTTCAGACGTTCATCCGCGGTGCCGTCCATTTGCCGGAGCACGGCGTCGGTCACGGACTCTGGTGTGTAGCTTTTCATGGCCGTCCCCCCGCTTGCCGCTCAGGCGCGCCGACGCGCGACCACAAAGGCCTCATCGTTGAACCACAGGCCGCCGTGTTTCTGCAACACGCTTTGCGTCGCAGCGAGGTAGGCGCCATTCGGAACAACTTCATCGAGCCGTTCATCTTCGATCTGATTCACATAGATTGCGGCATTCCAGGCGGCGAACAAGGTCGAGGTGCCGATGCGATCGCCGATTTCCGAGGGGAGCGTGTGCATCTCGTAGCGAAATACCGCCTTGTCGTCCGGCGGCGCGGCGAGGCTGAACTCGCGGGCATCGCGTCCCAGCTCGCGCCGCAAGGTCGCCAGAAGTTCATGGCGATCGACCTGGAAGGGATGCTCCTGCGGCCACAGCTGCTGGATGATCTCCAAGCCGGGATCATGCCCATACGACTGAATCGCCAGCAGCCGCCCGCCCGGGGCAAGGCTGCGCGCCAGGGGCGCGAGCACCTTCTTGCACCTTGAATTCTGCGCCCATCCGCGCCCGCCACGGCTGCGAGGCAATCACCAGATCGTAGTGCTCGAAGATGCTGCCGGGCTTGGGGATCACGGCGTCGAGCAGGAACTTATGATCCTCGCGATAAATCGCCAGCACCGACGGACGCACCACCTGCGGATTGCCGGTCTTGGGGCTGGGCGTGGTCTGCCAGCCGTTGGCGAGCGCCGGCGCGAGATCTTCGATCTGCTCGGCGTACTCGTGGGCGGTCGAGCCGGTCAGACGCACTTCCTGCCAGTTGAGCGCCGCCGCCAAATGCGCATCGCGCGGCATCAGGCGCGGCGCCTCGGCGTAGTTGAGATTGGTCACGACGAAAACCGTTGCGGGATGCTCGAACAACCGGTCGGGCAGCTTATCCAGTCCCAAGCGGACATCCTCGAGACTGATCTCCTTGGCGACGACGAACAACGGAACGGTCGGAAACAGCCGATGCGTGCTGCGCATGACGCGTGTGAGCACGGTGCCATCGCCCATTCCCGCGTCGAAGATGCGCAGCGCCGGCGGGGTCGGCCGCAGCAAGGTCATCTCATGAGCGGCGCGGCGTGCGATGGCGGACTTCTCGTTGCAGGTCGTGATGAAGGCGAGATACTTCTGGCGATTGTCGTAGAAACGAAACGGAGTCGCCGCCGCCGCTCTGCCGTCCCGCGGCTCGCCCGGCGAGCGCGCGACGGCCGATCCTGAGACGCCGGGCGCGCCCATCACGAATGCCACAGCCGGCGGAGGCGATCTGTGCCCCTTCTGCCAGAGATTGCAGCTTCAGATACGCGATGTCCGGTTCGACCGGGCCGAATCCGGCAAAGGTCCCGAAGCCGCAGTCGGTGCCCGCCATGACGCGCTCGCGGCCGACGATGTTGGCGAAGCGCTCGATGCGCTCAGCCACCAGCTGCGGATGCTCGATGTAGTTGGTCGTGGTCGCGAGCAGTCCCGGGAATCAAGACTTTGTCGTCCGGGATCTTCGCCGTCCTTGAACACCATCCATTCGTGCGCATGGCGCGGATTCGCCGCCTCGAACAGCAATCCCTGCGGCTTTGCCTTGAGGACAACCGGCAGCAGGCGCTCCATCGGCACATCGTGATGGTGCGGTCCCTCGTAGTTGCCCCAGCACACGTGCATCCGCACCCGGTCCGCCGGGACATTTCTCAAAGCATGATTCAAGACCTCGATGTGCCGCGCCGCGAGAACTCGAACTCCTCGAGCGAGCGATCGCGGTACATGGTGTGGCGTCCCATCGCCAGATCCGGCGCATCGATCTGCAGGATGATGCCCGCGTTGCACGATCGCCTCGTACTCGACGCGCAGCGCCTTCGGCGAGCGCCGTCAGATACTCGTCCTGCGAGCGATAGAAGTCGTTCGGCTGAAACAGCGCCACGACTCCCGGCGAGGCGGCGTTCATGAACGCCTCGGTCGGCGCTGCGGCCGCGATCGCCGCTGTGATGTTTTTCAGATCTTCCTGCAGAGGCGCCAGATTTTTGACGCGAATCTCGCCGATGCAGCGCGGCCGGCGGTACTTGGCGGTCGAACCGCGATCCGCCAGCTTTTTCAGCAGTCCCGGAAACTCAACCAGATCCTGGCCCGGCTCTCGAGGCGTATCGCCGCCAAATCCTGACAAGCGCTCCGCGATATAGGTGGCATAGCTGATCTTGCTCATCTCACCGTCGCTGACCACATCGATGCCGACCGCGATCTGCCGCCGCACCACCTCCGCGACGGCATCCGCAATCACGGCGGCAGCGGCTTGCGGGTTGCCTACCTCATTGCGGTCGCGTGCAAACAGCACATCGGTCACCGCCTGGCTGCGCGGCAGACTGCCGACGTGCGTGGTGAGGATTCGGTCGGTACTGTGCTTCATGCGCCGGCGGCGGCCTACCGATAGGTATTGTTGGAGGTGTGATCGCCCGCCATCCAGCGCTTCAGGTCGGCGTGCGCCTGACCCAGACGCACGCGGTTGATTTCCTGCGCTCGTGGACTGTCGAGCGTGAACTCCAGGATCAGCCCGTTGGGATCGGTGACATACACCGAACGGCAGTAGCCATGTTCCAGAACGAACGATTGCGGTTCCTTGTAGCCCGCCGCCGCGAGGCGCTTCTCGATGGCCTGCTGCGTTTCCTTGTCGACGTTGAGTGCGATGTGGTGGAAGGGTGAGGCGGGCATTTTCGGCCCGAAGAGCTGCTCATCTTCCGGCTTGGCAAATTTGAAGAAGGCGAGCGCGCCTCCGTCTCCCAACGCAAAGAACAAGTGGCAGTAGACGCGTTCGGCGCCGAACAGCTCATCCACCTCGCACCACGTCGCCACCAGCGGTAATCCGATCAGCTCCTCGTAGAACTTGCGGGTCGCCTCCAGGTCGCGCGTGACGTAGGCCGTGTGATGCAGCCGGGACGGCAACTTCGATGTGCTAGCCATGGTCTGTTAACCTCCGAATCAAAATTTGTAGTCGAGATCGACGCCGTAGCGCCGCGGCAATGCCCGCCACAAGAATCCTGCGCCGCCGACGTTTCCGGGCGAGAATTCGGCGTTGTAGATCGTGTTGGTGAGATTCTTGGACCACGCCGTGACTGTCCAGTTCTTGGCCTGCAGCCCCACGCGCAGGTCCACCAGTGAGACCGGGTCGCGCGAGGTGATGTTGTACGGCTCCCACCAGGTACGTCCGATCTCGTTGTAGTCCAGGCGCACCGTGCCGGTCAGGCCGTCGCCCAAGGGCTGCTTGTACTGGGCCCCGGCATTGACCGTGTTGCGCGACACGAGCGGTGCTTGGTTGCCGATGACCGTCGGGTCTGCCATGGCGGTGATCCGGCTGTCGGTGAAACCGACACCGGCATACAGGTCGAGACGATCGGTCGGGTGGGCCGTGAGGGAGGTCTCGAGTCCCTTTGTACGTCGGCGCTGAGATTGCCCAGATTCTGGGTCGAGTCCGCCGCGATGAACACGAAGAAGTAGCCGTTCGTGGATTGAGTATGGAACACGTCGCCATCCCACGTCAGCCGCCGATCGAGAAATTGGCTCTTGAATCCGACTTCATAGGTGTCGGCAATTTCAGCCTGGAATAGATCGTTGACGCCGAGCACGCCGTTCGTGCGCGCCACATCGCCGACGCCGGTCTGGTTGAAGCCGCCGCTGCGAAATCCGCGGCTCCAGCCGCCGTAGAGGGTCCAGTCATCGTTGGGCTTGAAGCGCAAGGTGGCCTTGGGCTGCGTTGCACTGAAAGTCGCCTTGCGCACCTCGCCGGTGAAGGCCGTGGTGGTCGGCAGGAACTGGGTCGGTGTATCGGTGGTGTTCTGCCGTTGATCCTGGTCGTAGCGTAACGCCACATCGAGTTCCCACTGCTTGTTGAACTCGTAGGTTGCATCGCCGAATATCGCCCAGGCATTGTTGTCCTGGCCGTCCGACAGGAAGGTCTGGTTGGTATTGGTGGCGTAAGGATTGGTCGGATCGACGATGGGCGAGTAGAACACGGCCGGCACGCCGTCGCCTCGATCCGCCAGGTTTCCGGTGGAGATGAAGCGCTTGGTGTGCACGAAGTACGCTCCCGCGATCCACGAGAAGCCATTGACCACCGGGGAGGTGAAGCGCAGCTCCTGGCTCACAGTCTTCACGTCGATGAACTGGCTCTGGCTTTCGTCGAACGGTCCGCCCTGGGCAGGCGTCGGTATCGGGCCCACAAACGATGTGAGCGCGTAGTTATCGGAGGCCGTGACGGGCCGGAAATCGTAGGCGTCGCCGGTGTCGATCTCCTTGGTGTGGTTGAAGTCGGTGATCGAGGTAACCGTCCCGTACGCCAGGTTGTAGTCGAGCTTGAGGGCGACATCCAAGATGTCGCGATTGTCCGTGCCCAGATTGTTGTTCTGGATCTGCGAAGTCGTGTCGTTGGCATTCCCGGGCGTGGTGAAGTCGCTGAACGGATTGGCCTCGTCGCTGCGGGGAATGATGAAGTAATACGCCGTGGTTTCCGCCTTGTCGTACATCAACCTCAAGTCCGCGCTGAAATTATCAGCGGGTGTCCACAAGCAGCCGCAGCCGGCCGGAGTAGTCGCGATAGGGGTCGGCCTTGCGGTCAAGATAGGCGTTCTGCAGATAGCCGTCGGTGTTGTAGTAGTTGAACGAAGCGCGGTATTTCAATGTCCCCGCGGAATCGAGCGGGCCGCTCAAGTTGAGCCGCGGCCTTCTCCGACAGGCCGTTGCCCACGCCGACCCGGGTGCTCGCCTCGAAGTGATCGGAGGGGTCTGCGGTGTGAATGATGATCGCGCCGCCGATCGCATCGCGTCCATACAACGCGCCCTGCGGGCCCTTTGAGCACCTCGATCTGCCGAATGTCGTAAAGACCCTGGTGAACTCGTACGGATTGGTCTCGAGCACGCCATCGACCAGCACCGCAACCGATGGCTCGCTGTTGCGCGCCTGCGAGATGCCGCGAATGGTAATGAACGAATTGCCGATATTTTGCGTCTCGACCAAGGTCATGTTCGGCACCATCGCAATGAAGTCGCGCGGGGTTTCGATACCCGCCGCCGCGATCTCCTGCGCGGTGAACACATCCATGGTGATCGGCACGTCTTGAAAATTCTCGTTGCGCTTGCGCGCCGTGACCACGATTTCCTCGAGCGCGGGCGACGGCGCGGTTTGGGCCCAGACCGGTTCGGCAATCAGCAGGATTCCGAACGCGGCCGCCAGAATCGACAGAATTCGGCGCATGACAATGAACATGTGAGATCCCCCTCTTCGTTATTTAAGGCTCAAGCCCCTGGCCTTTTCCGTTTTCCAGTTGTGCGCGCACCATTTGCGCGCCCGCGACCATCGCTTGCAGCTTTCCGAAAGCCGCTTCGCGTGGCAGATACTTCATGCCGCAGTCCGGCGCGACCAAAAGATTCCTTGGATCCACGAAGGGCAGGGCGCGGCGGATTCGCTTCGCCACGACTTCCGGAGACTCGACCGTCGGGTCGGAGAGATCGATGACGCCCAGGATGATTTTCTTGCCGGGCAACTGCTTGAGCACGGCGCAGTCCAGGCTTGACTGCGCGGTCTCGATCGACACCTGCGCGCAACTGCACTGCGCCAGTTCCGGCAGGAAGGAGTAGCCGGAGGGCCGCGAATGGATGATGGCCGCGTAGCCGAAGCAGATGTGCACGGCCGTGGTGCCGACGATGTTTTCCAGCGCCCGGTTGAGCGCCGTCAGGCCGAAAGCGCGCGCCTCCTCGGGCCGCGCCTGCATGTACGGCTCGTCGATTTGCACGATGTCCGCGCCGGCGTTGAAAAGATCGCGAATCTCATCGTTCAAAGCGGCCGCGTAATCCATGGCGGCGAGTTCGCGGCTGCCGCCGTAGTGATCGATCTGCGCCTGCTGCGCCATCGTGAATGGACCGGGCACGGTCACCTTTACGCGCCGAAGCGTGTGGCGGCGCAGAAATTCCAGATCTCTGACGCCTACCGCATGGCGCCGCCGGATCGCGCCAACCACCCGGGGAACCGGATTGGGATGACCGCTGCGATCGAGTGCCGTGCCCGGATTGTCGAGGTCGATGCCATCGAGGGCGGTCGCAAAGCGGTTCGAGTAGCTCTCGCGGCGAATCTCGCCGTCGGTGATGATGTCGAGACCGGCTTCCTCCTGCGCCTTGATGGCCATGAGCGTCGCGTCGTCCTGCGCTTCCGCCAGATACGGTTCGGGGACGCGCCAAAGTTCGCGGGCGCGAACCCGCGGCGGAAAGCGGCCGGCCAGGCGCGCTCGATCGATCAGCCAGTCCGGCTGCGGATAGCTGCCGACCAGCGTGGTGGGCAACAGCATCAAACTCTCCCCGCTCGCGGTGCGCGCGGATTCCGGCCAGGAAGGCCCGGCATTGAGCGCCGCTCGAATGGATTCTCCGTGTTGATTGAGCAGCGGTGCTGCGCTCACCGAAAGCGCGCGCGACCCGTCGAATTGCGCGGCCGGGCGCACGGCGCGCGTGGCGGTGTGCGGCGACTCGATCGGCACCACGATCCCCAAATGCTCAACCTGCGGATCACGCACCACATCATCGATGAGATTGACGGGCGCGTAAGGAACATCTTCCGCCTGCAAGCGGCGCACCCAATGCTCGAGCGGCTGGCGCGCGAAGCGTCTGTCGAGCTCAATCCGCAAGGTTTCGTATTCGGCAATGCGGCGGGCGCGCGGATTGAACCTCGGATCCTCTTTGCAGCTCGGGGGCCTCCAGCGCGGCGACCAAGCCCTGCCAGAACTTCTCCAGCGAAGACAGGTGGATGGCGATGAGGCGGCCATCGGAGGTGCGCAGAATGTAGGCCTGAGCCAGGCGCGGCCGGTCCGCCGAGGTCGGGGTTTCGCCCAGGGCGAAGAAGGCTGCAAACGGCTCAATGGCAAAATGCGCCATCGCCTCCAGCATCGAGATTTCGACATGAGAGCCGCGCCCGCTGCGGCCACGCTGCACCAGAGCAGCGAGGATGGCCTGCGAGGCGTACATGCCGGTGATCGCATCGGCCAGCGCAGGTCCGAGGAACTGGGGTCGCCGGTTGTCGACCACCACGCTCAGAAAGCCGCTCAAGGCCTGTGCCACGGAGTCATAGCTTGGCCGATCGGAATAAGGACCGCTCGATCCGAAGCCGCTGATCGAGCAATACACCAGGCGCGGATTCAGTGCCCGGAGGCGCGCAACGCCCGCGCCCAACCGGTCCGCGGTTCCCGGCCGGAAGTTTTGAATGTAGACGTCGGCCTCGGCCGCGAGCCTGGTCGAACAGCGCGCAGTCACCCTTTAGCTTCATATCCAGCGCGAGACTGCGTTTGTTGCGGTTGTAGGCCTGAAAATGCGGGGAATACTGTGCGCCTTGATAGGCTCGATACGGGTCGCCTTCGGGGCTCTCGATCTTGATCACATCGGCCCCCAGATCGGCCAGCATCATCCCGGCACAGGGTCCGGTAATGAACGTCCCCTGCTCCAAGACGCGGATTCCGGCCAATGTGGGTTGCGCTCTCATACCGCTTTCACGTGTCCTTGCTCGGTTTGAACCCGGAAGGCACTTCGCCGTCGTACTGGATGGCCTGAGCGGCGGCGTGGGACATGATGAAACCGATGGGCTGTTGCTGCTCCTCGAGCAGATGGCCGATCAACCCGGCGGTCCGCGCCAGGATGGGAACGCCCTTGAGCCCTCCCAGCGGGTAGCCGACATCGAGCAGCACGGCGGGAATCGCTCCCGATACATTCAAGGCCAGGCGTTTTCCCAGCAAATCCGGAAGCAGGGTCTCGACTTCGCGCGCGATCTGCACGTGTCTGCCGGATCCGCCGGCTTCGGCTGCGATTTCAAACAACCGCTGGACACGCGGATCCATCTGCTTGTGCAGAGGGTGTCCGAATCCCGGGATGGAGCGCTTTGCGCCTCGGTACTCGAGGATGATGGCTCGAGCCGCGTCAGCGACGCCGGCGCCGGTGTCGATGCGTTGCGCGATCGAGGCGAAGAAATGACCCGCCGCTTCGGATGACCCCAAGACCACGGAACCGCAGCCCAAGATTCCCGCAGCCACCGCGCCTTGCAGGGCTTCGGGGGCGGCGGCGAATGTCATTCGCGCGGCCTGCACACTCGGCACCATGCCATGCTCGGCAATGGCGACCAGCGTCGCATCGAGCACCCGGCGCTGCGCGACGCCGGGCATCGCGCCGGTTACGAGCAGCCAAAAATGTTCGGTAAAAGTCAGCGAGCCGATGAGCTCGCGGGCAAGATCCCGCCCGCGGACCACAATGGTCTCCTCATTCGAGCTCGATATCGCCGAACTGTGCCGGTCTTGGCGCCCGATCTTCACTTGCTCTCCCCTCGCGCAGTTTTTTCGTATATCGAAAACAACGTCGATATACGAAACCATACTGAACTCAGCCTCGAGCAATCGTCAAGCGAGCGCAAGGAAGCCCTTTCGGGATTTCGGATATCGAAATAGACTGAAGCCGTGCCATCCCGCAAAACCACGCCGCCGCGCCGCGAGGCCATGGGAGGACTCGCCAAGGGTCTCTCGGTGATCCGTGCGTTTTCGCGCGATCACGCGGCCTTGAGCTTGAGCGAGGTGGCGCGCAGTGCGCGAATACCCGCCGCGACCGCGCGGCGATGTCTTCTCACGCTCGAGGAATTGGGCTACATCACCCGCAACGGCCGCGACTTCCTGCTCAGGCCGAAGGTGCTGGAGCTCGGCGCCGCCTATCTTGAATCGATGAACATCGAGCAGCTCACCAAAAATCATCTCGAGGAGCTCGCCCGCAACACCTCGGATTCCGCCGCCTTATGCGTATTGGACGGCGTCGAGATCGTGTACGTGGCGCGCACCTCGGTCCGCACCTTGCTGCGGCTGGAAGCGCATGTGGGCAGCCGCTTCCCGGCGCATGCGACCTCGACCGGGCGCGTATTGCTGGCGGGCGTCAGCGGCGAGCGGCTGCAGCGCTACTTCGACAACGCCACTCTCGAGGCCCTCACGGAACGCACCGTGACCGATCCTGCGAAGCTGCGCGCGCTGATTGAGGAGTGCCGGCGCTGCGGATATTCTGCGGTCGAGGACGAATTGGCATTCGGCGTGATCGCACTCGCGGTTCCGGTGTTCGATCAGACCGGAAGGGTGGTCGCCTCGCTCAATTCATCGAGCCACTCGCGACGCACCACCAAGACCAAGTTGATCCGCGAGCGCCTCGCCATGCTGCAGCAGGTCAGCCGTCAGATTTCGGGCGACCTGGCGATCGTTCCCTGGCTCTCCCTCAGCGCGCAGACTTGACCAACCACGCGCTGCTTGACGCTGCCGAGGGCAAGACGTAGCCTGAAAGCGAAAAATATTTCGCTATGCGAATTGTGGGAGCGGATATGCCTAAGGTTCTGGTTGTTTACTACAGCAGCTACGGACACATCGAAGCGATGTCGTATGCGCAGGCTGAGGGTGCGGCGCGGGTGGCGGACGCGCAGGTCATCGTGAAGCGCGTGGCGGAACTGTGTCCGCTGGATGTGGCGAAGGCTTCGGGATTCAAGCTGGATCAGGCTGCGCCGCTGGCGGTGCCGGATGAGCTCGAGCAATACGATGCGATCATCTTTGGCACCCCGACGCGGTTTGGAAATATGGCCGCGCAGATGCGAAATTTCATGGATCAGACCGGACCGCTCTGGGGGCGCGGCGCGCTGGTCGGCAAGGTCGGCAGTGTTTTTTGCAGCACCGCGAGCCAGCACGGAGGCCAGGAGACCACGATCACCTCGTTTCACAGCACCTTGCTCCACCACGGCATGATTATCGTCGGCCTGCCGTACACCTTTAAGGATCTTGCGACGATGCGCGAGATCACCGGCGGGACGCCCTACGGCGCAAGCTGTGTTACCGGCGCCGGCAGCGAAGCGCGCATGCCGACCAAGCTCGAACTCGAAATGTGCCGTTACCAGGGCGAACACGTGACGCGCATCACTTCGCAGCTGGTGGCGGGCGCGCGCCGGCAATCGAGCTAGGCCGCGTTCGAGAGCGCTGTGAATTCGCCGCTACGCTCTGCGCTCCTCGCCGCAAACGAGGCGCCGCTGAAGCAGCGCGTCATCGCCTTCATGCGGGCGGCCTCCATCGAAATCACGCCGTCGGAAGAAAAACATCTACCCGCGTTGCGCGCCCTGCTGCCCGCGCAATGCCCGATCTATGTCTCGCACGTACCGAGCGCCTCGATGGCGCAGGTGGTCAGAACCGCGCTCGCCGTGCAGGCCGCCGGATTTCAGGCGACACCGCATCTGGTTGCGCGGCGCATCAACTATCCCGAAACGTTGCGCACGACGCTCGCCGAGCTGTCCGCTCATGGCGTCGAGCAAGTGCTGCTGGTTGCGGGGGACACCGAGCATGCGGCGGGCGAGTTCGAAAACACCCTGGACGTCTTCGGCTCGGGACTGATCGAGAAGTCCGGCATCAGGAGAATTGGCGTCGCGGGCTATCCGGAGGGACAACGTGGCATCGGACACGCCATGCTGGGGAACGCGCTCAAGATCAAACAGGCCTTTGCCGAGCGCACCGGCTTGCCCTTGTTCATCGTCACGCAATTTGGCTTCAACGGCAATGCATTGCGCGATTGGGAACCCGAGCTCGTCCGAATCGGCGTGCGATTGCCGATTCTCGCGGGTGTTGCAGGTCCCACACCCCTTTCAAAGCTCATCAAATTTGCCATGCGATGCGGGATCGGCGCCTCGCTGCGCACCGTCATGCGCAACTTGAGCGCCGTGAGCGGAGTGGCCGAACTGGCGACGACGCCTGAGCAGCATGTAATGCGCTTGATGCAGCTGCCCGGCTCAACCCGCGTGATTGCGCCGCATTTCTTCTGTTTTGGGGGAGTGCTCGAGACGGCCGAATGGATCAACCGGATCGTCGCGGGGCATTTTGCGATCGACCCCGCAGAGGCCCGATTCACGGTCGAGCGATAGAACATGACGACCGTTTTCGATGCCTAGCGCGGCAGATTCAGTTTCTTCAGCAGATCCTCATAACGTGGGTCGGTGCGCAGCGATGCCAGCAGCGGGTCGGACTTCAGATTCGACAGGCCGCCGTCGCGCTGTTTGTATGCCCGCTCGAGCCATTGGAATGCCTGGTCCTTGTCTCCGCGCCACGCATGGATATCGGCAATCTCATAAGGCCCGTCCTTCGCATATTTGGCGATGAGATCGTCCAGTGCCTGCTGCGACTCCTTTGCATTTCCAAGGCTGTGCTCGGCCATGGCGATGCCCTGCAGGCGAAAACCTTCGAAGCCGATCTGGCGAAACGTGCGCAGCGCATCGGCAGGGCTGCCTTCGAGCAGTTGCAGCGTGCCCAGGTTGTTGAGTGCATAGGTGCCCTCGGGACTGAATTCCAGGGCGTGCGCGTTTGCCGCGCGTGCGGCGGCATAGTCGCGATGGTCTGTCTGGAATCGGGCGAGATTCTCCCACGCAGGTCCCGACAAAGGATCGAGCTCAGTCGCCTTTTTTGCCGCCGCGATCGCCTCGGGCAGCCGCCCGAGACTCTGCAAGAGTTGAGCGTAGTTGTCTTGAACCTCGGCGTCGCTCGGTTCCAGCTCCAGTGCCTTTCTAAAATCAGACTGCGCACCCTGCCAATCCCAGGCTGAATTGGAGCGAATGAAACCGCGCGCCGAGTAGCCGGCCGCCGCGTTCGGTGCGAGTGCCACGGCCTTGTCCGCGGCTGCGAGCGCCCGTTGGGTACCCGCCGGGTCGCCGGTCCGGTCGGCCAGGGAAAACTCGGAGAGCGCGAGGTCTGCGTAGGCCGCGGCATAGTTGGGATCCAATGCGATGGCCTTGTGCAAGAACTCAATTGCGTGCGCATAGTCATCGCCGGCGCCGCGGGCATAGAGCTGACGCGCCAGCAGGTAATCATTGTAGGCCTCGATATTGGAAGTGTTTTGCGAGGCGGTGCGTTGCAGCGGCGCGAGCCGTAATTTCAGCGCGGTCACCACGGCGCTGGCGATTTCGTCCTGCATTTTAAATACATCTTTGAATTCCGTATCGTAGGTCTCAGACCAGATGTGGTAGCCATTGTCGGCGCGTATCAGTTCTGCGGTGACGCGCAGGTGCGTCCCGGACTTGCGAACGCTGCCCTCGAGCACGTGCGCGACGCGAAGCCGCTGCGCGATCGTGGCAATGTCGTCGGATTTTCCCTTGAAAAAAAAGGATGACCTGCGTGCCGGCACCCGCAGAGTCGGAATGCGCGACAGCTGATTGATGAGTTCCTCGGACAGTCCGTCCGAAAAGTAGGCCTGATCCTTTTGCGGGCTCACGTCCGTGAACGGCAGGACCGCGATCGACTGCTCAGGAATGGTGGCCGGCGCCGAAGCCCCCGATTGCGAAACCGGCGCCGAATACGTTGCCGAGTGTTTTGACAAGATCAGCCGATCGATCGCCGCGTAGCCGAGTGCAAGGACGATCAAGCCAATGACTAGGGCCCAAAGGGCTCTTGGCGGCGCGATGGAGGTCGGTTTCGGACCCGCTGCACGCACCGCGGCGCCGGCCGCTGCCGCGGCGCCGGCCGCTGCCGCGGCGCTCGATGCATCCGGCGGCGCAAGCAGCCGCTTGACGCGCTCGATGAAACCGGCGGAAATCACCCCGTCCGGCAGTCTGGTCCACTGCACCTCGCTGAAGCGTTCGGGCACGCGCTCGTCGGTGTTCGGAATGTCATCGATCGCAACCGGCAGCAAAAACGGCAGGTTGCGGGCCATCAAATGCGAGCGATCGACGGCCAGTTTCCACTCGAGGCGAAAGTAGCCCTCACCGCGGGCATGCGTGTTTCTGGAGATTACAGGCACAAAAAGTGCACAGGTTTTGATCTGCCGGCGGATCGAGGCGTCCCACGCATCCCCGCCGCGCAATTCGCTCTGATCGAACCAGACCTCGATTCCGGCTTGGCGCAACCCGGTGCAGATCCGCAGGGCGGCCTCCGCATCTTCGGAGGCATAGCTCAAGAAGACGGCCTTATTGGGCTCCAAGTTGGTTGTACTCACGCCGGCAGCATCAATACAAACCCTTCATTCTCGTAGGCATACAGGCGCCATTCCGCCACGGTTTTCGGCGTTCCGATGATCACCAGTTGTTGTCTCAAGGTCGCGACGTCATTGAACACGTCCGAGGCCCTGATGATGTTTTCATACTTGCGCAGCAGCGAATCGGTGGCGTTGCCCGGCGGGGCGTAGGTGATCAGCACCTTCAGGGGCGCGTTGAACAACTGCAGCTTGTTCATGGTTTCTTGCGCGCGGGACGCATCGTTTTCATGTTCGATCGCGACCGAAACCCAATTCGCGTAGGAGGCGAACTTGCCCGTGGCATCGACGCCGCGCTCTTCGTAAAACATGCCGTCCAGCGTGTAGTACTCCTTGTTCCAGGACGACAGGCCGAGGTGTCTCGCGATCTTGGGATAAATGGTCGAGCGCATGAAGTACTTATAAGACTTGGGTTCAAATCCGAGGGCCGTGCGAAAGGCGTCCTCCTCCGACTTCATGGCCGCGATGAAGGCGTTATGAAAGTCTCGGGGCGTAATTTTGTTCATTCACTCCAGGCCATCACGGTACTCATCGCTTCCGCAAAATCCTCTTTGAAATCTTGAACGACACGGGTCGCTGATTTTACGCTGTCGATCAAGCCGACGCCCTGACCCACAAAATATGTTACGAGTTCTTGAGCCTGCGGGTTGCCCTTCAGCGCCGCGCTGTTGATCTGCTGAAGCACCGGTTCGACGAGTACACCCATCAACGGCATGGGCAGGGCGGCAGGCGCGCCCTGCGTTTCCCACGCGTCATGCCATGCGGAACGCAGTTGCCGGCTGAACTTGCCGGTCCGATATTTGGAGCGAACGGTGCCGCGCGATGTCGCGGCCACGAGTTTGTCGCGCAACACCTCCGAAGTTTCGGAATCGGTGGTCGCGAGCCACACTGAGCCGGTCCAGGCCCCCGCCGCGCCCATCGCCATCATCCCAGCCATTTGCCGGCCCGTCATGATCCCTCCCGCCGCGAGTACCGGAACCCTGCGAACCTTCCCGATCGCTGCGATGACTTCCGGAACCAGCACCAGGGTCGACACCTCGCCGCAGTGACCGCCGGCCTCGCCGCCTTGCGCCACAATGACATCGACGCCGGCGTTTATTTGGCGAAGGGCATGCTCCTTCGCGCCCACCAGCGCCGCCACCGGGACGCCATGATGCCGCCCGCGCTCAATCATCATGGGCGGGGCAATCCCGAGCGCATTGGCGATGAGTCGAATCGGGTGTTTGAAGGCGACATCCAGCAAGGGTTCGCCGTCGTATGCCGTGGTTGCGCGGCCCTGCGGCGCCTCGGCTCTGGGTTCGATGCCGCTCCGGCGCAACAGGTCCTGAACGAAGGCGCGATGCCCGGCCGGCACCATCGCCGCAATTGCCTCGGCGCTGGTCCCGGGCTTTACGGCCTGATGTTCGGGAATCAGAATATCGATGCCATAGGGCTTGCCGTCGACGTGATCGTCGATCCATTTCAGCTCCTGTTCGAGCGACTGCGCCGAGAAGCGCGCGCCCCCCAGCACGCCGAAGCCGCCCGCACGGCTCACCGCCGCGACCACGTCGCGGCAATGGCTGAAGGCGAAGAGCGGAAATTCAGCTCCGACCAGCTGGGTCATTTCGAACGGCACTGCCTTCGCTCCCCTTGAGCTCTCGATACCGGTCTGATTATGCTGAGCAAGAAAATACTTATCAATCAATTAAATAGATGTTTTGACGTATGCGCGCCCGACGGCCGCGGTACAGTTACGCCGAGCAATCCATGTGCGCACAAATTGAGTGAGGATGAGATGAAAACCAAGAAGTTCGCGATGGCGGGTCGTTCAAAGAACGTGCCGGTCGTGCAACGCCGCGCGCTGCTGCAAGGCGCCGCGGCTTTCGCTTGCGGCGCCGCTGCTCCGGGAGTCATTTCCGGTGCGCGGGCTGCGGCGCATGTTGAGGTCCCACCAATGGCCGCACCGCTGATCGCGCGGGACGGCGATGTCGTTGCGGAGACGCGCGCAGGCCGCGTTGCCGGCTACATCCGCAACGGGATCTTGACCTTCAAAGGCATCCCCTACGCCGACGGTACCGCCGGCGCTAATCGCTTCATGCCGCCGGCCAAACCCAAGTCCTGGAAAGGAGTACGCAGTTCGCGCCAATACGGCTACGTGGCGCCGCAAGGGGCGCGCGCCGGGTGGGCGAATGACGAAGAAGCCTTCATGTTCACCTGGGACGACGGCGTGCAGAGTGAAGATTGCCTGCGCGTCAACCTTTGGACGCCCGCCGTAGCTGACGGCAAAAAGCGCCCCGTGATGGTTTGGCTGCACGGCGGCGGCTACACCGCGGGTTCAGGTCAGGAACTGCGGTCGTACGATGGCGAGAATCTGGCGCGCCGCGGCGACGTGGTGGTCGTGTCGTTGAATCATCGATTGAATGCCTTCGGCTATCTGGATCTTTCGAAATTCGGCGATCAGTTTGCGGCGTCAGGGAATGTCGGCATGTTGGACATCGTGGCGGCGCTCGAATGGGTGCGCGACAACATCGAAGGCTTTGGCGGCAATCCGCAACGGGTGACGATATTCGGCCAGTCCGGAGGCGGTGGAAAGGTGTCCACGCTCATGGCGATGCCGGCGGCGAAGGGCCTTTTTCATCGCGCGATTGTAGAAAGCGGCTCCATATTGCAGGGTATCCCGCAGGAAAACGCCCAAAAGCTGGCCGACGCCATCGTGGCCGAATTGGGGCTAAGCGGCGCGACGATTGGACAACTCCAAACGCTGCCTTGCCAGCAGATTCTCACGGCTGCGGACAAGGTGTTGCGGGAACGGCGACCGAAGACCGCCGGCGGCATTCCGAATTTTCGGCGGATCTCAGCCTCGCTGGGATTTGGACCGGTTGTCGATGGCAAGACTCTACCCAACCATCCATTTGATCCCGCCGCGCCGGCCATCTCAGCCGACATCCCGATGATCATCGGCACGACCCTGAATGAATTTGTCACGGCGATCAATCACCCAGAATTTGAAGCCATGAGCGAGGCGGATCTCGAGACGCGCGTGCGCGCGATTTATGGCGAGAAGGCGATCAGCGTCATCGGCGCCTTTCGTCAGCGCACGCCCCGGGCAAAACCGTTCGATCTTTGGTCGCATATCGCCGCCTCCGGTGTGCGCGGCAGCGCGATCGAGCAGGCGAAATTAAAGGCAGCGCAGGGGAGGGCGCCGGCCTATTTGTATTGGTTTACGTGGCAGACCCCCATCTTGAGCGGACGGCCCCGCGCGTTTCATTGTTCAGAAATCGCCTTTGTATTCGACAACACGGATCGATGCGAAACGATGACCGGGGGCGGCGCCGAACCGCGCGCGCTCGCGGGAAAAATCTGCGATGCCTGGATCCACTTTGCGAGGACGGGAGATCCTAATCATCCGCGCCTGCCGCGCTGGCCGGCATTTTCCGCAGAAACGGTTCCAACCATGATTTTCGACCATCCGCCACGAGTCGAATTGAATCCGGATGGCGCCGAGCAAAGAAGCGTCGCCGAAACCGGCTGACGCCTGCCGGGTGAAGGGCTCCGGGGCTCGATTCCAGCCTTGTAGGATACGGCTGACAGGAAAAACATGCCGGCGCGTGTATTGCGTTGCGCATCGCCCTGCACCACAGTTCACCGGTGGCACAACTAAAAACACCCGTCACGGTCCGTCTCAATCCTGACCTGTTGGCCGAGGTGCGGCAGTCCGCCGCCAGGGATAATCGGTCGCTCACCAATTTCATTGAAACTGCGCTGCGCGAGCGCATCAACGGCGTCTCGGCGAGCGCGCACGCCTCCGGATCGGTACGGGTGTTCAAGGACAATAAAAATCAATGACCATCACGGCATCAATACCTGCTGCGGAGGCGGCGCAGACTCTCGCGAAAGCGCGCTCCGGTGTCACCGGACTCGATGAAGTCACCTTCGGCGGCTTGCCCGCCGGGCGTCCGACACTCATATGCGGCGGCCCTGGTTGCGGCAAAACCCTTCTCGCAACCACATTTCTGGTGAACGGCGCCGTCATGTTCAACGAGCCGGGCGTGTTCATGAGCTTTGAAGAGTCGGGGGATGACCTGATCAAGAATGTCGCCTCACTGGACTACGACCTGGGTGCCCTGGTCGCGCAGAAGAAGATTGCAATCGATTTCGTGCGAGTCGAGCGCAGCGAAATCGAAGAGTCGGGCGAATACGATCTCGAAGGTCTGTTCGTGCGCCTGGATTATGCGATCAAAGCGATCGGCGCCAAACGCGTTGTGCTCGATACCTTGGAAGTGCTGTTTGCAGGTTTGGGCGATACGCAGATTTTGCGCGCGGAGATTCGCCGGCTGTTTGCGTGGCTCAAAGAGCGGAACGTCACGGCAATTATCACTGCCGAGCAAGGCACGGGAATGCTGACGCGATTTGGTATTGAAGAATACGTCTCGGATTGCGTGATGTTGCTCGACAACCGGGTCAGTAATCAAATCACGACCCGGCGGTTGCGGATCGTTAAATATCGCGGCTCCGCTCACGGCACCAATGAATATCCCTTTTTGATCGATGCGCAGGGCGTGTCGGTTTTGCCGGTTACCTCGGCCGGGTTGGCGCATTCGGCCTCCAACGAGGTGATTTCGACCGGAATCCCGGGCTTGAATCAGATGCTCGGCGTCGGCGGGTTCTTTAAAGGCACCAGCATTCTCGTTTCAGGAACGGCCGGGACCGGCAAGACCAGCCTGTCAGCCCACTTTGTCGAGTCTGTTTGCGCGCGCGGCGAGCGCTGCCTGTACTTCGCGTTCGAGGAATCGCCTGCGCAAATTATCCGCAACATGCGCTCCATTGGTCTCGATTTGCAGCCGCGGGTCGATGCGGGACTGCTGCGTTTCGAGGCCGCGCGGCCGAGCCTGTTCGGCCTCGAAATGCATTTGGCGCGTATGTATCGGGAGATCGAGGAGTTCTCGCCCGCTGCCTGCGTGCTTGATCCCATTTCTGCCTTGAGGGGCGAGACCGGCGACGTGCACTCGATGCTGCTGCGGGTAGTCGACCTGCTGAAAAGCCGCGGAATCACGGCATTTCTCACGGACCTGCTTTCCGTGGATGGAATGGACAAAGCGGATGCGGGCATGTCATCGCTCATGGACACCTGGTTGTCGCTGGTGCAGCTCGAAAGCAACGGCGAGCGCAACCGCGGCATCTATGTGCTGAAGTCGCGCGGCATGAACCATTCCAATCAGATTCGCGAATATCAATTGACATCGCAGGGCGTAAAGTTGGTCGACGCCTATTTGGGCAGCACCGGCGTCCTGACAGGTTCTGCACGGGTGGCGCAAGAAATGGTCGACGCCGCTTCCGTCCTTCGACGCGCGGAGGACAGCGCGCGCAAGCATCGCGACATTCAACGCAAACGCGCGGCGCTCGAAAGGCAGATTGCCGAACTGCGTGCCCAGCTCGAGTCCGAGGAAGAGGAAGCTCAAAAATCTCTGCAGTACGATGACGAAACCGAGAGGCGTAATCAGGCGGAGCGAGATGCAATGGCAATTCAGCGGGGGGGAAGTGCGTCATGAATCAAGCGATGAGCACGGCCGGTGAAGAAGCGGCGCTGCCGGGCGGCAACTACAATCTGCGTCTCTATGTGGCGGGTCAGACGCCGAAATCGATCACCGCACTCGCGAACTTGAAAATAATCTGCGAAGAGCGCCTGGCCGGGCGATATCAAATCGAGGTCATCGATCTGCTCGAACATCCGCAACTCGCGGCGGGGGACCAGATTATTGCGGTTCCGACGCTCGTGCGTCGACTGCCGGAGCCCTTGAAGCGAATCATCGGAAATCTGTCAAACATGGAACGGGTTTTGGTCGGCTTGGATTTGCGTCCGGTGGAAGCATCATGACGGACGAGCTGCCGCCTGCGCTTGCGAAGGGCCCGCCGTATGTGCTGCGGTTGTTCATTACCGGCACGACATCGCGCTCCTCGCGGGCGATCGCCAATCTGCGCCGGGTCTGCGAGGAGCGGCTGCATGGCGCGTACGATCTTGAAGTGGTCGATATCTACCAGCACCCCGCCGCGGCGCAAGAGCACCAGATTCTGGCGGCGCCGACCTTGGTCAAGATGCTGCCCCTGCCGCTGCGCCGGATCATCGGCGATCTTGCCAACGAAGAGCGCGTTCTGGTCGGGCTCGGCTTGAGCCCTAAAGAAAGCCCCGCCGTTGCCAAATGAAACCGGTCGTCGGTCAAGATTCTTCCGGAGACGCAGCTGACGCGAACACGCAGCAGTTCCTGCGTCTCGAAAATAAAGCCCTTCGAGAAAGACTGCGTGAGGCTGAAGAGACGCTGGATGCAATCCGCAACGGAGACGTGGACGCGGTAGTGGTGACGGGCGCCGACAGCGCACCCCGGATTTACACCCTCGAAACCGCGGATCAGACCTACCGGCTGCTGGTTGAGGAAATGCAGGAAGGCGCTCTGACCCTGACCCGCAGCGGTGACATTCTCTATTGCAACCGGCGTCTCGTGGAGATGGTTGAGACCGAACCGGAACGGGTGATCGGCGGATCCTTGTCGCGCTTCATCGCGGCGGCCGATTGGCCCACGGTGCTGGACTTGATTGCTTCCGAGTCCAAAGGCGAACTGGGCATCAAGACGGATCGGGGGCGCATCATCCCGACGCACGTGTCGTTCAGTGCATTGCGCGGCGACGTCATCGATGGCGAAGAGATCTTTTGCTGCATCATTACCGACCTCACCGAGCAGCGCAGCACCGCCGATCAGCTGCGGGGCGCGCATGCCGCCCTGTTGGCCCAGGTGGCGGAGCGCGAGCGTACCGAACGGCTGCTGCGCCAGAGTCAGAAAATGGAAGCCGTCGGCCAGCTCACCGGCGGGATTGCGCACGATTTCAATAATCTGTTGATGGTCATCAGCGGCGGTCTGAGCATTTTGGAGCGCGACCCGACACCCGAGCGACGCCGGGCAGTGCGGGAAGGGATGCGTCAAGCAGCCGATCGGGGCGCCGCGCTGACGCGTCAGCTCCTGGCCTTCTCACGCCAAAAGGAATTGTATGCGAAGCCGATCGCCATACCCCGATACGTGGAGGGGATGAGGGAACTTCTGGATGGTTCGCTGGGCGGATCGGTGACGGTCAAGACCGTTTTTGACCCGGAAGTGTGGCCGGTGCGCGTCGATGAGGGAGAGTTGGGCATCGCGTTGCTGAATCTTTGCGTGAACGCGCGTGATGCCATGCCCCAGGGCGGCACCATCACAATCGCCGCGGTAAACCGCGCGAATATCGGCGAATACGGACTTGCGGGCGATTTCGTGGAATTATCGGTGAGCGACACCGGTGTCGGGATGGACACCGAGACGATTGCCCGTTGCCTCGAGCCGTTTTACACCACCAAGGACATTGGCAAAGGTTCCGGATTGGGCCTCGCGCAGGTGTACGGCTTTGCGCACGGTTCGGGAGGTTCGATAGAAATTGAAAGCACAGCCGATCAGGGCACCAAGGTGCTGCTGCTGCTGCCGCGGTCCCGTGAGCTGCCAAGCGCGGTTACCCCGCGCCGGGAGCATCTCGAGAACGTCGCGTCGGGCACGCAGGCATCCTGCCGGGTGCTTCTGGTCGAAGACGATGTGCAGGTTGCATCGCTGACGAGCTCGATGTTGACCGAGCTGGGCTACAAAGTGATACCGGTCGCGACGGGACAGGCCGCCTTGGACGAACTCGCGGCGTCCCCGGACATTGGACTGGTGCTGTCCGATGTGATGATGCCGGGAGGCATGGACGGAATGGCGCTGGTGCGGGAGATGCGCCAACGCAAAATATCCTTGCCGGTGGTCCTGGTGAGCGGCTTTTCGGCGGCGGCAAAACGCGATGCCGAACACGCAGGTATTCCGCTGCTGCCGAAGCCCTACAGCCTGGGCGATCTGGCAGCTCAACTGAACTCGGCGCTGGCAAGCCCGGGCTCGCGCTGGCAAAGTCCGCTCGCCTAACCCCCATCAGGTTGAGCGCTTGGCCTGATCCTTGATCGGCAGGTTGCGAATTCTCTTGCCGGTTGCCGCAAACACCGCATTGCACAGCGCCGGAGCGATCGGCGGCACGCCCGGCTCGCCGACACCGCCCAGCGGCACCGTCCAATCCGTCGCCGGAATCAAGTGCACCCGGATGGCGGCGGGCGCCTCATTCATTCTCATGACGCGATACTGGTGAAAATTATCCTGTTGCGAGCGACCGTTTTTGAAGGTGATCTCGCCGAACATCGCCAGGCTCAGGCCCATGATGACGGCGCCCTCGAGTTGCGAGCGAATGCGCTCGGGATTGACCTGTGGTCCGCAGTCAAACGCGACATCGACTCCCGGTACCACGATGCGCCCCTGCTCATCGATGTCCACTTCCACCACCGCCGCGGCGTAGCTCAGAAAGCTGTAGTGCGCGGCCAGTCCTAAGCCTCTGCCGGGGGCGAATTTTCTGCCCCAGCCGGCTTCCTTGGTGACGGTTTCGACGACCCGCCGCAAGCGGCCCGTGTCCACCGGATAGCGTTGCGGCGACTCGCCGTGATTCCAGTGATCCTGCTGGCTGCCCGGATCGATCTTGCGCGCCGGACCGATGAGTTCCAGCAAATATTCATGGTGATCCTTGTCCGCCGCCGCCGCGAGCTCCGACACAAACGACTGCACGGCAAAGGCGTGGGGAATGTTGGACACCGAGCGAAACCAGCCGATACGGCAATGCGCGCTGGCTTCGGGATTTTCGAGCCGAAGGTTGGGAATGTCGTAGGGCATGTTGATGAAGCCCATTCCAAGCTCGGCGCCGACTTCGTGATTGACGTTGGGGGCGAAGATCGTTGCCAGCGAGGGCGCGACGCTTCGATGCAGCCATGCCGGACCTTGCCGTCGGTTCCGACACCGGCCTTCATATATTCGACCGACACGGTGTGCAGGAAATCGTGATGCAGGTCGTCCTCGCGAGTCCAGGTCACCTTGATCGGGCGCCCGTCCATGGACTGCGATAGCAGCGCCGCCTCGATGGCAAAGTCCGGCATCGATTTACGTCCGAATCCGCCGCCGAGCAGTGTCACGTGCACCGTGACATTGTCGGCGGGAACCCCGAGATGCTTCGCGACGTCCTCGCGTGTCACCTGCGGTGCCTGGGTGGGCGCCCAGACTTCACACCTTCCCCGCCGAGATGCGCGCCACGGCGCACGGCGGCTCCATGGTCGCATGGGCTATGTGCGGAATGTAGTACGCCGCCTCGATTGACCTGGCAGCGGATTGAAACGCTGCATCCACGTTGCCCGATTCGCGCACCACCTTGCCGGGCTGATGGGCCGATGCCAGCATCGCGGCTCGATAGTCGGTGGAATCGTAACTGCCGTTGGCGCCGTCATCCCACTCGATTCTCAGCAATTTGCGCGCCGCAATCGCTGCGCCGGTGGAATTGGCGATGACCGCGACACCGGCGAGCGGGTGGAATGTAGCCTTCGCAACCGGCGCCGGCATCTGCAGCACTTTCTGCACGCCAGGAGCCGCGGCGGCAGCGGCGCCGTCGAATTGTTTGACGCTGCCGCCCAACACGGGCGAGCGCGCGATGACGGCAAAGCTCATGTCTTTGAACCACGGGTCGATGCCGTACTGCGCCTGGCCGGTGACAATGTCGTGTCCGTCGACAATCGGCACGCCGGCCTTGCCCACGTAGCGAAACTCTTCGGAGGTTTTCAAGCGCAGCGTACTCGCGCCCGGTACGGCCAGCTTCGCGGCTCGTTTGGCGAGGGTGCCGTAGGAAAGCTTGCGGCCGGACCTCTGGTGCAGCACTTCATGATTGAAGGCGTGAACTTCGCCGACCGGCACGTTCCATGACAGGGCAGCGGCTTGTTCCAACATCATGCGCGCTGCCGCCCCGCAGCGGCGCATCGGATCAATGAAATGCCTCGTGCTGCGCGATCCGTCCGTGTCCTGGTTGCCGTATTTTTCTTCGTCGGCCGGCGCCTGCTGCACGCGGACTTTGCTCCAATCCGCTTCCAGTTCGTCCGCGACGATGAGGGGCAGGCCGGTGCGCACGCCCTGGCCCATTTCTGAACGGTGCACGACGATGGTGACCAGGCCGTCGTCGCCAACAGTGAGGAACACCAGAGGACTGTCGACGGTGCCATGCTCCATGCCTTCGGCGCCGTACTTGGGCGCATCGGCCGCCTTGGCGATCCGCAGGCCGTCGGCGATGAGCAGCAGGCCGCCCATCGCCTGAAGTTGCCGCAAGAATTCGCGGCGGCTGAAGCCTCTCGACGCGGCGCAATCATCCGCCACGGCGCTCATTTGGCCGGTCCCGCCTGCGCCGCAGCCTTTTTGATGGCCGTGCGTATGCGCGGGTAGGTGCCGCAGCGGCAGATATTCCCGGACATGGCGGCGTCGATATCGGCATCGCTCGGATCCGGTTTGGCTTGCAGCAGTGCGGTGGCCGACATGATCTGACCGGCCTGACAATACCCGCACTGCGGAACGTTGATCTCCTGCCATGCCCCCTGAAGTGCCGCGCCCGCAGCGATTGTACCGACACCTTCAATGGTGGTGATTTTTTTCCCGCATGGCCTGCCCGACGGGGAACACGCATGAGCGCATGGCCTGACCGTCGATCAACACCGTGCACGCTCCGCAGAGCGCCATGCCGCAGCCGAATTTGGTACCGGTCATTCCCAGCAAATCACGCAGCACCCATAGCAGCGCAAGATCCGGTTCCGCCACGATGCCGACCGACTGGCCGTTGATCTGCAGTTCCATCCCCATCTCCTTCCGGCTCAAAGCAGATTATTCGGCCAAATCATGGTTCGCCACATGTGCGCGACCGCCGACCCATCGAAGCCCAGCCCTTCAGGGGGCTGCTTGAAATGCCGGCCGATAATATCGCTGAAGATTTCCGGGTCCACGGTGACGCCCGGATCGAACGAGTACAGGTCGTTCAAGGTGATGAGGCGCGAGGTCATGTACCACCGATGCTGGCGCGCCTGCAGGTACGCCTGCTTGACGTACTCGGCCGGCTGGTAGTCAGGGCCAAAGAATTTGAAGTAAGCCTCGGGATACGCATAGCCCACCGACTCATCGGGGAAGAAGCGCAACGCCTGATGATTTCGGACCGCCCAGCAGATTTCTTCCGATACGTACGGCTCAATGAGCTGAGCGCCCCAATAACCATGATCGACGCGAATCAACGCGCCGTTGGCAATGTCGTGCAGCAAACACGCCAGCACGATTTTCTCCTCCATGCCGCTTTTGAGCGCAACCATGGCGCTTTGCAGCAGATGATTGCGGGTGAAAGGCGAGAAGCGCTGCCGATAAAAGTCCAGCAGCTTCGGCTTCTCCGGCATTTTCGAGAGCGCCGGGTTGTCGCCCATCATGAAGATGGCATGCGGTCCCAACTGACCCATCATCTCCGTCTCCACATCGGGCTGTCCCGTGCCCAGCAATGCCACGGGGTGCGGCAAAATCATCCGCCGGCAGCCCGATTCCGATGCCTGAGGCTTTTCATTTTCAGAACGGAGGGCTTTGTTCATGGGGTGCTAAAACGCTGTGATGGATGCAGCATTGTAAGCGAACAGCGTCCCGCTGCGCAGCGCTTCTCCCATGGGCCGGAGGCGGGGCGGGTTCAGGCCGGCGAGCCGGATCCCAGGGCTGCCGGTTTGCGCAGCGAGGTCCAAGCCGCTGCCGCAAAGACCAGCAAGTTGGCGATAATCACCGGCAATGCGGCAATCAGCACGCCGTAGGTAATCCAGAGCAGCGCGCCCAGCATCTGGAATGCGCGCAGCCGCGAGGGCTTGGCAAAAAAATACGAGGCAACAAATACACAGGTTGCCGCCCATCCCAGGCATTCAATCCAGAAGTGAGTCATACCGCTTCGGCCGGCGCCGCGGTGAGGGAGGACATGCGGCCGACTTTCACCCGATCGGTCCGGTCCTTCTCCCATTCGTCGAGCGACAGGCCGTACGATTCGAACAGAGCGCGGATCTCGCCCATCCGCCAATGCAGCAGCTGATCAAGTATCGGCACCATGATGCTGAAGGCGTTGTCACTGAGGACCACGCGCTTCGCGATCCGCGCCAGCTGCTTGTTCTCGGAGACTGCGATGGTGAGTCCATCGTGATTGTTGACGTGCAGCATCACATGCACATCCGAGCCGCCATCGCCCACGTAGATCACGCGGTCCGAGGCGATTCCCAAACGGTGCTGAAGCTCTTCGATGACCGCGACCTTGCCGTAGCCCGCGGGCACGCGATTGATCGCCTTGACTTCGCGCGAGTGCGAATCGAATTCCAATTCCGTGCCATAGATGTGCTCGGCCGGAATGATGTCTGCCAATGCCGAGGTCACGATTTCGCGCGGGGCTGCTGAAATGACAAAAAATGAAAACTGATATCCGGCGGCGCCGCGCTGCATGAAATCCACCAGCGCCGGAATGGCGCCCTTGAGCCGCACGCGCCGCCCGGTTTCGATCAAGTGCTCGCGGCGGACACCGCGAAATTCCGGATCATGCCGAATTAAATAGGCCAGTTCGCCGCCCTGCTGAACCAGGTTGGTACGGCCGAGTCCGGCAACGCGCTCCTCGAATCCGGAGATGCCGAGCAGTTCGCTCAGCACCACACCCGAATCCTTAAAGCTCAAGGTCTGGTCAAAATCGGAGGCCAGCAGGTAGTGCTTGGCTGTTTGTTCGCTCATAGGTTGGCCCTAAAAAAATCCCGGACCCCATTCTAAGTGCGGAACATGAAAGTCAGATGATAAAGAATCGCTTGCGCAGCATTTCACCTCACTCGCGCACGTCCCGGCCGGCCTTGCACGAAAAGCGTGCCTCAAGGCCGGCCGTGCGCACCGTCCAGGTGCGCCGCGGGGCGGCGTTCCAGGATTGTTTTCAAGCCGTTCTTGGGACGCAAGGTGATGCGTGTCTGCAGCTTGATTTCCTGCTGCTCCTTGAGACGCAGGCGAAACCGCTGCGCGAGCACCGCGAGGATCAATGTCGCTTCGGTCATGGCGAGCGTCGCGCCGATGCACACGCGCGGTCCGCCGCCGAACGGCAGGTACGAAAAGCGCGGCCGCTTTTCCGTCGCTTCCTTGCTGAATCGTGTTGGGTCGAACCGCTCAGGATGCTCCCAAAGACGGCGGTGACGGTGCAGCACCCACGGGGAAATCAAAACCTGCAGACCGGGCGTCACCTTGAAGCCGCAGACTTCGTCGGCTTGCTGAGCTTGCCGAATCGAGATTCCCGGCGCCGGCGGGTATACGCGCATCGCTTCTTCGATCACCATGCGCGTGTAAGGCAGGTTGGGCAAATCCTCGACGGTCGGCGACCTGCCGGCCAGCACGCCATCCAACTCCGCGTGCAGCGTCGCCTCTTCGAGCGGATGCTGCGACAGCAGATACCACACCCACGTCATGCTGACGGCCGTGGTCTCGTAGCCCGCCATGAAAATGGTGATGACTTCGTCGCGCACCTCGGAGGCATTCAATCCGGCACCATCGTCCGGATCCTTCGCGGCGACCAGCCGGGTCAGGAAATCCTTCGGGGCCTCGTTGCGGATTTTTTCGCGTTCCCCAATCAAGCGATAAATGGCCGCATCCATGCCCTTGAAGTGGGCACGAATTGCGTCGACCGTGCGCTTGACGCGCCGCGGACCGATCAATGGCAGAACGTCCAGCAGGCCGAACACCAGGGAGCTTTGCGCGAAGTCGAGCGCCTGGCGCGAGTGCGTTGCCAGTTCATCCGCGTCCGTGGAGAACATGGTGCGGCAGATGATCTTCAGCGTCAGCGCCTTCATTTCCTCTGCGATGTCTATTTCCGCCGCTTCCGGCAGGGCGTCCCACTGCCTGGCAAAAGCCAGCGTGGTCTCCACCATGGCCGGCGCATACGATTCGACGGTGCGTGTACCGAAGGAGGGCGCCATCACCTTGCGATGCGTGCGCCATTTGGCGGGCGGCGCGCTCAACAGACCTTCGCCGAACATCGCTGAAAAGAATTCTATTTCCAAATCGTTTTTAGGATAGTTGGCGACATTGTCCAGCAGGATGCGGCGGACGCCTTCAGGATCATTGACCATGAGCACTTTGCCGAGCAGCGACTTCGCCAAATAGACCGGCTGCTCGTAGGCTTCGAGGGGGATCACTTCAAAGGCATTGCCCCTGGAAGCGCGCAGCGTTTTCAGGAATGAAGCCGGCTTGAGCGGCGGCGGCGCGAGGCCGGCCAGGGTTTTGCTTGCGCTTGGGAGTGAAGTCAACGACGCTCCTGTTTCGAAATCGCATCCGTTCGCGGCAAAGTATAGGCGTTTCCGCTTTCGGTACGGGAAATCGCGCAAGTTCAGGATAGAATTCAGGCATGAAAACGCCAATGAAGGCAATCCTGTCTCCCGGTTGGTGCGAGCAGCGACTTTAAGCACATGCGCAAAGTCCAATGGGGCATCCTCAGCACGGCCAACATTGGCATCAAACGCGTCATACCTGCCATCTTAAGCGGCGAGCGGGGCCTCATCGCCGCCATCGCTTCGCGCGATGCCTCCCGGGCGGCCGAAGTCGCGGCGCGCTTTTCAATTCCACGCAGCTACGGAAGCTACGAGGCACTGCTCGCCGACCCTGCGATCGATGCCATCTACAATCCATTGCCCAACCATCTTCACGTTGAATGGACCGTCAAGGCACTGAATGCCGGCAAGCACGTTCTGTGCGAGAAGCCGCTGGGCATCAGCGCCACGGAGACGCAAGTCCTCATCGATGCCCGCGATCGGAGCCAGAAGCGGGTCATCGAAGCCTTCATGGTGCGCCATCACCCGCAATGGCATCGAGTGCGGGAGCTGGTGCGGGCCGGACGCATCGGCAGCATTCGCAGCATTCAATCAGCCTTCATGTTTACCATGCTGGATCCAAACAATGTCCGCAATCAGGCGCAGTTGGGCGGCGGCGCCCTGTATGACGTGGGCTGCTATCCTCTGGTCACCGCGCGTTACATCTTCGGTGCGGAGCCTGCACGGGCAATCGCCCTGATCAACCGCGATGCGCATCTCGGCGTCGACACGCTGACCGGCGGGCTGCTCGATTTTCCAGGCGGGGGCCAGCTGGTGTTCAGCTGCGCATTTCGAGCCGCCGCCTACCAACGCGTGACGATTTTAGGATCAGACGGGCGCATCGACATGCCGGTGCCATTTACGCCCGCGAAGGACATGGCCTGCAGAATAGCGATCGACAGCGGCAAGAACCTGGACGGCACCTCGGCCGAATTCGAGGATTTCCCGGCCGTGGATCAATATGCGCTGCAATGCGATGCGGCGGCCACGGCGTTTCTCGGCGAGACGCCGCAGGAATTTCCAATCGAAGATGGCATTGCGACGATGCGCGTCATCGACGCGCTGTACCGGTCCGCCGCTTCCGGCCGATGGGAAGCTCCGTGAAGACAGCAAGGCGGCGCGCGCCGGTTTGGCTGCTGGGCCTTACCAACGCATTGTTCGGGATGTACGGCGGCATTTTGGTGATTGCCGTACCGCAACTCCTGAGTGCGCGTCACGTTGCGGAGGCGACGATCGCGGGGATGACGGCGGCGGCGATCTCGCCGGGCTTCTGGACATTCTTGGTGAGTCCCGTGCTCGATGTTCGATTCAGCCGACGCTGGTATTCTGTGCTGACGGCGCTGCTGTCCGCGGCGCTGCTGGCGCTCGCGCTGACCAACCTCGACCACCTTGCTTTGGTGGAAATGTTTCTGGTCGCCGGTTTCTTTTTCGCCAATCTCTATCAAAGCGCTTTGGGAGGCTGGCTCTCGAGCATCATCACGGCCGACGAGGAGCACGGCTTGAGCGTGTGGGTGACCATCGCCAACATCAGCGGCGGCGGCGCCATGGCCATGATGACCGGCGAAATCGTGCAACGCCTTTCCGCCACGGCGGCGGCGTTTGTGCTGGCGGTAATCGTTTTGCTGCCGACGGTGATTTTCTGCTGGATGCCGGCGCCGGGACCGGATCGGCGTCTGGCGCGCGAAAGTTTTCCGCAGTTCTTCGCCGAGGTGATCAGCCTTCTCAAGCGGCGCGAGATTCTGATCGCCATTGTCCTGTTCATTGCGCCTGCATCCACCTTTTCGCTGGTCAACATATTGGGCGGATTGGGCGAGGACTTTCACACCTCGAATCACTTCGTCGGGCTGGTGGGCGGCGCCGGCGTGCTGATCGCGGGCATTGCCGGCTGTTTGATGTTTCCGCTGGTCGATCGACTGCTGCCGGTGCGCCACTTGTATCTGGCCATCGGGTTGGTCGGATCGATTTTCACCCTGCTGCTGCTGGCCCTGCCGCGCACGCCCTGGGCGTTTGCGGCGGCGCTGATCGGCGAAAATGTCTTTCAGTCGCTGTCGATCACCGCTTCGACCGCCATTACCTTTGCCACCATCGGGCGCGGCAATGCCTTTGCAGCAACCACCTACTGCCTCATGGTGTCGGCGTTCAATGTCGCCAATACCTACATGTTGGTGGTGGACGGCTGGGGTTATGCCTGGCGCGGGGTGGCCGGCAGCTATGTCGTGGATGCCTGCGCCAGCCTGGTGGCGTGTCTGCTTTTGAGCCTGTTGCTGCTGCATATCCGGCCGCGAGTGCAGCCGGCGGCCGTTCAGTAATCAATCGTTGGGAATTTTGACGATGCTGCCCCTGGCCTGCGGGTCATTCGGATCCTTCACGACCGTCACGTATAAATCTTTCTCGCCGGGGCCAAGCGCGACATTGGTGGTTCCGTCTCCGGCTGCAATCTCGAACTGCCGCAACAACTTTCCATCCGGCGATATCTTGAGGATCTTTCCGCCGAACCATTGGGCGACATACATATTTCCCTTGGTGTCGATTTTCATGCTGTCCGGTCCCAGCCACCAGGATTTCGCCTTGTTGGGCGTGAGAAGATTCAGGAGCGCAAAATTCGACCGGTTCTTCAGCGTGCCGTCGCGATTGACGTCGAACTTCAATATGCAATTCCCCACGGTTTCGCTGACGTAAAGCGTCTTCTGATCCGGGGAGATGCCGATGCCGTTGGCGTAGTTCAGATCCCTCGCCACCTCGAGCCAGGCTTTGGCACCGGGAGCGAGATACAGAATCTTACCGGCCACCGCGGTGGGCAGCTCTTCGGGCGGTCCAAACACCGTCGCGTAGGCGCCGCCATTTGCCGCCACCATCACATCATTGATGCCGCCGTCGAATTTGTTCCCCTTGACGTCGCTGTCCCAGCGCCGCAGCTGCCTGCCGTTCAGATCAAGCTCCAGGATCGCGCCGTGATTGTCGGTGCACGCGAGCAAAAAGGTCCTGTGCCCGGTCAAAGCCAGGCCGTTGTGGCTGCAGCCCGCGAGGCTGTTCAAGACGGTGGTCGATTTGCCGTCCCATCTCGACAGCGTGTTCGAAACCCATCCCACATAGTAAAGGCTGCCGTCGACGTACAGCGGGCCCTCGGGCCCGAGCACATTGCTGACAATGGTGATTTCGGCGGAGGGCGCAGCGGCGCCGGCAGCGGCCCCGGCACCGGCGAACATCATGCCGGCGGCGGCGGCGGCGGCGGCGGCGGTGAAATTTGCTATTTTCATCCGCGGGCGGCGTTAGGGTTCGTTTGCCGCGCGTACATCGTGCACGACTTCCTTCACGGCAGCGATGACGAGGTCCGGGCGATCGAACTGGATGTAGTGCGTGGCGTCCGGCACGAGTTCGTGCCGGCTGTGATGAGACCACGTGGCTTCGTCATCATGCATTTCCTTCCACGCGGTCTGGATTCGGTGACCTTGTTCGTTCGTCATTTGCATGGCCTTGAGCATTCCTTCCGGATATGGCTTCGTAGCGGTCAGCACCACAATGGGCCGATCTTCCAACTGCCTCAGCTGACCGGCGCTCGACAAGGTTGCGCTCAGGGAATCCAGTTCCTGCAGTGCGGCGGACAATGAGCGGCTGAAATAAGCGTCCTGGGCGAGCTTTGCCTTTGCAGGGAAGGTCGGGTTGTCGGTGTGCGTCTCAATCAGCCGCGGAATTCCTGTCCAACTCAAGGCGCTCGCCACCTTGATCATGCCCTCTCCCATTTCCATTTTCTTCCCGGCGGCCTTGGCCATTCGGTCGAGCTGATCGGGATGCGAGGCGTCGACGAACACCAGTCCCGCAATGTCCTGAGGATAGAGGCGGGTGAAGTTCATGATGTAGGGGCCGCCGAGGGAATGGCCGACCAGAACGAAGGGAGCATGCTCTCCGGCCGCCTGCAGCAACGCGTGAAGATCCTGAGCGACGTTGTCGGGTTTGAATTTCCCGGCCGCCGGCTCGCTCCACATGATGCCTGCACGGCTGTAAGCACAGGCGCGAGTGGTGGTCGCGACCGCATCGTGCACGGCGCTCCAACTGAGGGACCCCATGGTATCGAGCCCGGCTTCGAACACAACGATTGGCGTGCCGCTCCCCCGGCAGTCGATCTGCATGTGTCGGCCGCCGATATCGATGAGGCGCCCCTGCACGGGAAACTCCTTGGTTGCCCGCCAACGCATGATTTGCTCGTAGCTGGCGCCCACGAGCACCGCCGCGAGGATGAGGCCGCCGATTGTCAGGGCGATTCTTTTGATCCATCGCTTCATGTTTTTATCCCAGGTGAATCGGTCGAGAGCGACACGACACGCTAATCCATGCCGTTCGATTTCTCAACGGTAGACAGCCAAATCAGCGGGAGGCAGCCCGCATGCTATCCTTGCCGTCGAAAACCGGCGATTTTCTAGAAATTAGGAAAAAAACCATGCGTAAAGTCGCAATCGCTATTTTGTGTGCCCTTGGCGCCGGTTGCGGCGGCGGTGCAACCGCGCCTCAAGGCCTGTCGGCGGACGACACCGCCTTCCAGCAGAAGCTGCAGGAGCAATTCCTGGATGCCAAACCCGGCTCGGTCATCGAAATACCGGCGGGCCGGCATGCGCTGGATCGCGTGCTGACGCTGCGCGCCAATGGCGTCACGATCCGCGGCTTGGGCTCCGACAAGAGCATCCTGTCGTTCAAGAACGAGATCTCGGGTCCCGAGGGCATGCTGGTGTACGCCAGCGATTTCACCATCGAACACCTCGCCATCGAGGATAGCAAAGGCGATGGCCTGAAAATCAACGACGGCGACAACGTCACCATACGCGATGTGCGGGTGGAGTGGACGGGCGGCCCCAAGACCACCAATGGCGCCTACGGCATTTATCCGGTCAAGAGCAAGAATGTCCTGATCGAGGATTCGGCGTCAATCGGCGCATCGGACGCGGGCATATACGTGGGGCAGTCGCAAAATGTAATCGTGCGGCGCAATCGCGCCGAAAAGAACGTCGCCGGCATCGAAATTGAAAACACCATCAACGCCGATGTTTACGAAAACACGGCGACCGGCAATACCGGCGGCATCCTGGTGTTCAACATGCCGAATCTTCCGCTGCCCGGCCAGTCGACGCGGGTCTTCAACAACAAGTCCGTCGACAACAACCTGGCCAATTTTGCCGCCAAGGGCGCAGCCGTCGCCAGCGTGCCCGCCGGATCGGGGGTGGTCGTGAACTCCAATCCGAAGGTTGAAATCTTCAACAACGACATCGCGGGAAACCACACCGCCAACCTGATCATTGCGAGTTATTTCTCCACCAACTACTACAACACCCGCGGAGTGGATCCCAAATATGACCCGTACCCCCGGGCGATCTATGTCTACGGCAATCGATTCAAGGGCGGCGGCGATTCGCCCGACGGCTTGGAGCTCAAGACTCTGAAAGTCGCCATGTTCGGCATCAACGGACATTTCCCGGATGTCCTCTGGGATGGATATGTGGATTCGAAGAGTCTGGTCAATGGCTTGCCGCCCCCGGCCGAGCGCATTTGCGTCCAAAACGGCGATGCGGAAGTGCTCAACGCCGATGGGCCGAACAAATATAAAAACCCAAAAATAGACAAGACTTCATTCCAATGCGAATTGCCCAAGCTCGCGGCTGTTGAGTTGCCGCATAGCTGAGCAATCCAGCCAGCTTGTTGCAGCGGTCGGTGAATAGCATTCAAGTTGCCAGGGCATCGACCCTCTGTGCTTGCGCCGGCGCCTTGGCGCTCGCGGCCTGTTTCCGCGCGGCGCAACCGGTGCATTTCTTTGCCGACGGCCGGCCTGCCAAGCTCAGCGATTGGCAGGTCGTCTATGCGAATGCAGGCAATCTCGTACTGAACCAGGGTGTTGTCCCTTACGACCTGAATACGCCGCTGTTCAGCGACTACGCGCACAAACTGCGCACGATTTGGATGCCGCGCGGAACAACGGCCAAATACGACGCGGATGGCAGCTTCGATTTTCCGGTCGGCACCATCATCAGCAAGACCTTCTACTACCCGCGCCCGGCGGGTGGCGCGCGCGATCCGAAAGCGGTGGCACGCACCTACGATCAGTCCGCCGACTTTGCCGACACAGCCCAGGGCGAACGCGGCCTGAAACTTGCCAACGTGCATCTGGTCGAGACGCGCATTCTCGTGCGCCGCGAAGGCGGCTGGACGGCGCTGCCCTACGTGTGGAATGCGGCGCAATCGGAAGCAACGCTGGCGCGCACGGGCGATGCGAAGCCGCTCGAGCTGGTTTCCGATGATGGCAGCAAGGAGGCATTCACGTACGTCGTGCCCAACGAAAATCAATGCGCGGGGTGCCATGTCGCGGACTTGAACACAAAACAGATTGCGCCCATCGGCACCAAGGCGCGGCACCTGAATCGCGATTACAGCTATGCGGCAGGGACCGAGAATCAGCTCCTGCATTGGACCAAACTGGGTTATCTCACGGGAGCGCCGGATGCGGCGAGCGCGCCGAAAAACGCCGACTGGCGCGATGCAGCGCAACCGCTCGATGCGCGCGCCCGAGCGTATCTTGATATCAATTGCGGGCATTGCCACAGCGCCAAGGGTCCGGCAAATACGACGGCGCTCGACCTGACGATCTTTGCGGCCGCGGACCGATACCTCGGCGTCTGCAAGCCCCCGGTTGCCGCCGGACGCGGCACCGGCGATCATTTTTTCGACATCGTGCCGGGACATCCGCAGGACTCGATACTGCCTTACCGCCTGCGGTCAAACGAGCCCGGCGTGATGATGCCGGAGCAGGGCCGCACGACCATGCACGCCGAGGGCGCCGTGCTGATCGAGCAATGGATCTCCGCTCTGCACGGAAGCTGCGATTCCGCCGGCTAGACGCCTGCACACCCACCACCAAAACGGGACGACGCTCATGACTGACCAAATCGACACCGGCACCTGCGACCTGCTTGCGACATTGAACGACGGCGTGCTGACCCTGACCCTGAATCGACCCGAGGCGCGCAACGCGATGAGCGAGGCGATGAATCGCGCCCTGGCGGAGCAGTTGGCTTGGGCCGAGGTGACGCCTGCGGTGAAATGCGTGGTGCTGACCGGCGCCGGCAAGGGTTTTTGCGCCGGCGGAGACGTCAAAGGCATGGCCGAGCGCACCCATGAATCGGCACCGATCACCCTCGATGAAGCGATATACCGCCAACGGGTCAATCAGCGCGCGACGGCGGGCCGGCTGTTCAAAATGCCGAAGCCCACGCTGGCGGCGCTGCCCGGCGCGGCTGCCGGCGCCGGATTGGCATGGGCGCTGGCCTGCGATCTTCGGATCATGTCGCGTACCGCAATCCTCACCACCGCCTTTGCCCGCGTCGGCTTTTCCGGCGACTACGGCGGCACTTATTTTCTCACGCAGCTGGTCGGATCGGCGAAGGCTCGGGAACTTTACTATTTGTCGGAACGGGTGAGCGCGGAAGAGGCGCTGCGTCTCGGGCTCACCAACTGGATCTGCGAACCCGAAGAGCTTGCGGCGCGCACCCTGGAAATCTCCAGCCGCTTGGCGCGGGGTCCGAGCATCGCCTATCGTTACATGAAGGAAAATCTCAACCGCGCCATGGGTGGCGAGGTCGACGACTGTCTCGATCTGGAGGCGACCCACCACATCCATTGCGTCGCGACCGATGACTATCGAGACGCGGTGCGGGCGTTCGTCGAGAAGCGCGAACCGGTTTTCCGCGGCCGCTGACGTGCGCCTCCGGCAAATCGCGCTCGTCGCCAAAGACCTGGCCGCCGCTCGCGCCGACATTTCCGCGGTCTTGGGGATTGACTACGCCTATGATGACCCCGGAGTCGGCAAGTACGGTTTGCGCAACGCAGTCTTCCCCATTGGCGATACCTTTCTCGAAGTTGTCTCACCGAAACAACCTGGTACCACGGCCGGCCGGCTGCTGGAGAAGCGCGGCGGCGACGGCGGGTACATGGTGATCCTACAGGTTGACGATTTGGCGCAAGCGATCGCGCGCGTCAAGGACGCGGCGGCACGCATTGCCGATCAGATGGACAAGGACGGCGCCGCCTTTACACATATTCATCCGAAGGACATCGGCGGGGCAATTCTGTCGTTGGACCGTATGGTTCCCAAGGAGCGCTGGGAATGGGGCGGACCGCATTGGCAGTCAAATGTTTGCACCGATACCTCGGTCAAGGTGGCCGGGGCCGAATTACAGGCCAGGCATCCGGCGCAGATGGCGGCACGCTGGGCACAGGTTCTCGGCCGCGCGGCCGTCGAGGACGCGGGAGTGTGGCGCATTCAACTGGACGATGGAGAAATCCGCTTCACGGCTCCATGCGATGAGCGTGGAGAGGGCCTCGGCGCCTTTGATGTGGTCGTTCGCGACATTGACGCGGTTCACGCTCGGGCTGCGGCGCGGGGATTGCTCGATGCGGATGGCACTGTCATCCTGGCTGGTACACGGGTGCGATTGACTGACGCGAGCATGCACGTTCCGCGTTATCCTCACCATCCCTCAAGCAGGTGAAAACCATGAGCGAGAATTCTGGAACCGCGATGTCGCGGCGGCGTCTGTTGACGATGATCGGTTTGAGCGCCGGCGGCACGGTCATGTACCAAGCCATGCACAGCCTGGGACTGGCGGCAGAGTCCAATTTCCAGGGACCGATTCGTTTGAGCGCCGCTCCGCGCGGCGCCTCGGTTCTGGTGTTGGGTGCCGGAATTGCCGGATTGGTCGCTGCCTACGAGTTGCGCAACGCCGGCTACAAAGTGCAGGTCCTGGAATACAACGCGCGCGCGGGCGGCCGCAACTGGACGCTGCGCGGCGGCGATCGCTACACCGAATTGGGAGGCGCAACCCAAGAGTGCCAATTTGCTCCGGACCTGTACATCAACCCGGGTCCGTGGCGCCTGCCGTATCACCATCGTGGCATGCTGAGCTACTGCAAGCGCCTGGGAGTCGCGCTGGAACCGTTTGTGCAAGTCAATTACAACGCCTACCTGCACGGCCGCAACGCGTTTGGCGGCAAGCCGCAGCGGCTGCGCGCCGTCAAAGCCGACTACGATGGCCATATCGCGGAACTGCTGGCCAAAGCCACGCAGAGCCGTGCGCTCGATGCCGAAGTGAGCGCCGAGGATCAAGCGATATTGCTTGCCGCGCTGCGCTCGACCGGTGCGCTCGACAAAGATTATCGATTCGTCAAAGGACCGGACAGCAGCGACCGGCGCGGCTTCGAGCGTGACCCGGGCGGCGGCTTGAGCGCAAGACCCAAGTTTTCGGAGCCCATTGGCCTTCGCGATTTGTTGAGATCGGGATTGTGGGGTTCGCTCTTTCTGGGCGATCTTTATGAAATGCAAACGACGATGTTTCAGCCGGTGGGCGGCATGGGGCGCGTGGGGCAGGCGTTCGCTCGCGAGCTCGCGCCGCTGATTCGCTACAACGCCAAGGTGGTGGAAATTCATCAGGACGAACGCGGCGTCAGCGCCACCTATGAGGACACGGGCGCGGGTTCCGGCCGGCAGACCGCAAGAGCGGACTGGTGCATCTGCACCATTCCGCTGTCGATCCTCGGACAGATACCCATGAACGTCGGCGGTCCGATGGCCAAGGCAATCGCCGCGGTTCCCTACTGCACGGGACTCAAGGTGGGGCTGCAGTTCAAACGCCGCTTCTGGGAGGAGGACGAGCAGATCTACGGCGGCATCACGTATACCGATCTGCCGATTGGCCAGATCAGTTATCCGAGCAGCCAATTTTTTGCCGACGGTAAAGGCGTGCTGTTGGGCGCCTACATCTGGGACATGCTCGAATCCATGGAATTCACTTCAATGACGCCGGCGCAACGTGTGTCCAAGGCCGTGGAATATGGCGGCCAAATTCATCCGCAATACGCGAAGGAGTTCGACAATGGGATCGCCGTTGCGTGGCATCGCGTGCCGTCCGCAATGGGTTGCTTCGGCCTCTGGTCGGACGAGAATCGCGCCCAGCACTACGACAATTTGTGCGCCTTCGACGGCCGCATCGTGCTCGCGGGGGAGCATGCCTCGTATCTGCCTGCGTGGCAGGAGGGCGCCGTCACCTCGGCGCTGGATGCCATTGACCGCTTGCACCAACGGGCACGGGCCGGAGGTGCGGCATGAGCGGGGGAGGACGGTCCGCGATTGCCGCGATTGTGCTGTGCATGGGCATTGCACTGGGAATGGCCGGATTGAGCGCGCTGCCGCAGACGCCGGCACGAGCGGATGCCGCGGACTCGGTGCCGCTCGATGAGATGGACGGGCGGCAAATCTACGAGCATATCTGCCAGGGCTGTCACATGGCCGACGGCACGGGTGCGGTGGGCGCGGGACGCTACCCGGCCCTGGCCAAGGATCCCACCTTGGCATCGCGCCAGTACATGGCGCTCACACTCTTGATGGGCCGGCGCAACATGCCGGCGTTCGGCGCAAAACATGCCATTGGTTTCGACGGTCCGCCCGTCACCCTGAACGAGGCGCAGATCGCCGCCGTGATCAACTACGTGCGCACGAATTTCGGCAATCACTACGCCGACTCGATTACCGCAGCCGAGGTCGCCGCGCTCGATCAGAAAGCCCGCTGAGCTGATTTTTCCCGCGATCTTTCCGTCAGGCCGGCATCCTGCGCCGCCAGCTGTCCGATCGCGGACCAATCCAGTGTGGCGCCGCCCTGCGCGAGCAGCGCGAGGAAACGATCGCGCAACAGGCTCGCCAGCGGCAGAGGAACCTGCAGGGTCTCGGCGGCGGCGAGCGTCAGTCGGATGTCCTTTTGTCCCAAGGGCGCCGCGAAACCGGCGGGCTCAAAGCGCTGCTCAACGATCATCCGGCCGTAGGTTTTGTACACCGGCGCATCGAACAACGTCGATGTCAGCAAATCGAGATACTGTTGCTGATCGAGTCCTCCTTTGCCGATGAGCGCCAAGGCTTCGCCCAGCGACTCGATCACCGCGGCAATTAAAAAATTGCCGCTCAGCTTCACCAGGTTCGCATCCTGCGGGTTGTTCGACACCACAAAAGTGCGTTGTCCCAGAGCCTTGAAAATCGGCATATAGGTCTCGACCAGTCCGGTCGGACCGCCCACCACCAAAAAGAGTTTGCCGTTCGCCGCCGCGTCCGGGCGGCCGAATACCGGAGCAGCCAGATAATGCTGGCCGGCGACGGCGTGCGCGGCAGCGATGCGCTCGGACAGCGCCACGCTGATGGTGCTCGATGAAATATGCGCGGCTTCCTTGGGAAGGCTTGCCAGCACGCCGCCCTTGCCGAAGACGATTTGCTCCAGCGCATCATCGTCCGCCAGCATCGTGACGACGACGTCCGCGGCGCAAACCGCTTCGACGCTCAGACGTGCTCGGGCACCGAGGCGCGCCAACGCTTCGGTCTTGCTCGCGGTACGATTGTAGACGGCGACCTCGTGTCCCGCTTTGAGAAGGTTCGCCGCCATGCCGGCGCCCATTTGCCCGAGGCCGATAAATCCGATTTTCATAGCGGCTCTCCTTTAGTCCCGCGCGTAAAGCGATCCATCCTTATGGCTGAAGCCATCGACTCCCGGTTCGGCAATCATGTCGATATCCGAGTAGTGGCAGCGATCGCGTGCATCGGAATTGCCGATTTCAAGCACCTTGGCAGGATGTGAAGTCTTGTTGATCAAATGATGACCGTCCGCGTCGCCGGCTTTGAACGCGGCACAATCTCCGACGCGCAGGGTTTCCTCGCCGTGATCGCTGATCAGGGTCAGTTCGCCTTCAACGACCCAGATGAACTCATCCTCGTGGCTGTGCCAGTGCCGCTGACTGGACCAGGTTCCCGGCGGAATCACGCACAGGTTCACGCCGAAGGCCGTGAGACCTTGCGATCGGCCCAAGGGAAAGCGCATGCGCTCGCGGCAGGGTTCGTCATGCGGCGCCGGGTAACCGGACCCCTGCCGGCAAGGTATAGTGCTCAACGTGATTTTCTTCATGCTGTCCTCGAAAAATAAACACGAGTTTTAAATGAAGCTTAATTCAAACATCGCGATCGCGCTGTGTCTGTCGGCGGCGTCCTTAAGCCGCGCGCAAGAAGTGCCCAAGCCCGTCGACAGGCCTTATCCCGGCATCATCGAGCTGCATGTCGATGCGACCAACGTCGCGCAAAAGATCTTCAAAGTCCGCGAGCGAATTCCGGTGAAGCCGGGCCCGATTACGCTGCTGTATCCACAGTGGTTATTGGGAGCCCATGCGCCGGCCGACGGCGCATTGGCGCAATTTGCAGGATTGCTCCTGAGCGCCGGTCAAAATCGAATCGAGTGGAAGCGCGATCCTCTGAACATGCACGCTTTCCACGCAATCGTGCCGGGCGGTGTATCGGTGCTCGAGGCTGACTTTGACTTTCTCTCGCCGCTCGAAGGCTCCGAGGGCGCCATCGTGATGACGCCTGACATGCTGGCGGTGCACTGGCAGGCACTGGTGCTGTACCCCGCCGGTTATTTCGCGCGCGGTGTCATGCTGCAGCCGTCGGTGGTCTTTCCGCAGAGCTGGCAGTTCGCGGGCGCGCTCGAGCAGACCGGACATTCCGGCGCAGAGGCGCAATTCAAAGCCGTCAATCTCGAGGAATTGATCGACTCGCCGCTTTACGCGGGCAGGTATTTCAAACGCATCGATCTCGATCCGGGCGCCAAGGTACCCGTGTTCCTGGACATGGTCGCTGACAATCCCGAAAACCTGAATGCCAGCCCGAAACAAATCGAGGCCCATCGCGCACTGGTCCAGCAGGCCTACAAATTGTTCGGCTCGCATCATTACGATCATTACGATTTTTTGATGGCATTGAGCGATGAGTTTAGTTTCGCGGGCCTGGAGCATCATCAATCCGGCGAGAACGGCGTGCGCAGCACATATTTTTCGGACTGGGATCATCAGCAATCCTGGCGGTCCAATCTGGTGTCGCACGAATTCACGCACTCCTGGGACGGGAAGTTTCGCCGGCCGGCGGATCAATTGACCGCCAACTTCAATCTGCCGATGCAGGATTCGCTGCTGTGGGTGTATGAGGGAGCGACCAGCTATTGGGGCCATGTATTGGGCGCCCGGTCGGGACTGGTCGAGGCCGCGCAAATGCGCGAAGGACTGGCCGCGACCGCCGCGCTCTACGATGCCCGTGCCGGCCGAAGCTGGCGGTCGCTTGCCGACACCACCGATGAGCCGATCATCAACCAGCGCCGGCCGCTCGGCTGGATGTCGTTCCAGCGTGCGGAGGACTACTACAGCGAGGGCGAATTGATCTGGCTGGATGTCGATACCAAAATTCGCGAGCTGTCATCCGACAGCCGTTCGCTCGATGACTGGGCGCGCAGCTTTTTCGGAGTCGAAAATGGCCGCCACAAACCGCTGGGCTACACATTCAAAGACGTCGTCGCGACGCTGAACGCGGTGCAGCCCTACGAATGGCAGGCCTTTTTGAGTGAGCGTCTCCACGGGCACGGACCCGGCGCGCCTCTGGACGGCATTACCCGCGCGGGTTGGAAATTGGTCTTTGGCGACACACCCACGGATTTCTTCAAGGATGTCGAAGCGTATCGCAAGGTTTCCGATTTTTACTATTCGATCGGCATCACGCTCGACAGCACGGGGCGCATTGCCGATGTCTTATGGAACAGCCCTGCGTTCAAGGCGGGACTCTCGCAAGGATTTACCGTCGTCGCCGTCAACGGCAAATCATACAAGCCGGAGCTGTTGAAAGGCGCGATCAGCGCGGCGAAAGCCGAGCACCAGCCGATCGAGTTGTTGCTCCGCCAAGCGGATCGCTATCAAACGGCGCGAATCGATTATCAAGGAGGACTAAAGTATCCGCGGCTCGAGCGCATCGATGGAACTCCCGACCGTCTCGAGGCAATCTTCCGGCCGCTGCCTTAAATTTAGGCGAGCTTGAGATCAGTCGCTCGGCACGAAAATGGCCAGAAGGATGTAAACCAGCAATCCTGTTCCTGCGCAAAGGAACAACACGGTAAAGAATAGCCGCCACACCCAGGATTCCATGCCGGTCAAGCGGCCGAGGCCGCCGCACACGCCGGCGATCCAACGGTCGGTGCGGCTGCGGCGAAAGGTATTGACCGCCGACACGAAGGGCGGAGACGGATTTGTGCTCCCCGCACTCAACAGCCGTTCCTTCGCGCGGGTGAATTCCTCGTCCGTCAAGGCGCCGCGTGCGCGAAGTTCGTCCAGTTTGTGCAGGTCATCACTTAGAGTCATTGCGCTCTCCGTTACGCGCGGCGTCGTGGGCAGCGGTGCCGCTTTGCGTCTGGGCATTTTGGCGTGCCGCTTTGTCTTTCACCTTCTCACGATGATGCTCAATCACGCAGCCGGCTGCGGCTCCCAGAACCGCATGATGCCCGGCGACATGACCGGCGACTCCGCCCACGGCCGCCCCTTTCAGGCATCCCTTGGAATACCCAATCGCAGGCAGCAGGGCAAGGCAGACAGCAATGGCAAGAGAGACAGTAATTTGGCGCATTTTCATTCCCCTGGCGGATACCGATAGCCTAAATACACCTGACCTGCGCAAAATTGCGCCTCAAAACCGAGTTTTTGAAGGGGCCGGATTGAAGACTCCTCAAATCTGCGTCTAAGCGTAGCTAAAACTAAGGTGTTGGGCCAGGCTGGGCGCGCTCCCTGGGGAGCCGGGGTTGGTTCCCAGAAGCAATGCGTCGATACTTAAGCGAAAACAATAGCCTCATCGTTCCCAAGGACAATTTCACAATGGCGAGCAAGAACAGCACGTTGGGCAGTCTGATCCGATTGGTTCGAAAGAAGAACTCCTGGACCTTGCGCCAGTTGAGCGAGCGCGTCGGAATTCCGCTCTCCACGCTCGCCAAGGTCGAGACCGACAAGCTGTCGCTCACGTACGATAAATTACAGCAGTTCACCGCAAGACTGGGATTGAGCATGACGGAGTTTCTTGCGCAAGGAGAGACCCCGCCCGCCAACGCGCTGCCGGTCTTTACGGCGCGCCGCAGCCTCACCAATAGCGGCAATTCGATTCAGATCTCAACCCCCAACTATGACTATGAGTATCTGTGCGCCGATCTGCGCGAAAAGCGCATGGTGCCCATCCTGACGCGCATCAGGTCAAAGGACATTGCCGAGTTTGGCGAGCCCTTGAAGCACAAGGGTGAAGAGTTCATCTTTGTGATCGAAGGCACCATCGAAGTTCACCTGCAGTTCTACAACCCGGTCAGGCTCTCCGCGGGTCAGGGCATCTACATCGACAGCACCATGGGGCATGCCTATGTCGCGCGGGACTGCGAAAGCGCACTGGTGCTCGGAGTTTGTTCGAGCGAGGATCCCAATCTTGCGACTGAGCTGATCAGTCTTGCGTCCAATGAGGCGCAATCAAACGGCTAAGCCGGCGACCCACGACAGCGAACGCAATTCTGGCTTGGATTGACAGAAATTCTCTCGTCAGGCTAACTAGGACGCAAGTTTCTCCAATTAGGCGATGCTTCTTCGGAGCGAACGCCATCCTGGTCGACATCGCCGATGCTGAAGAGCGCACGAATTAGCCAAGGACCATCGTTATGCACACCCCCATCCGTTTTCTACTCGGCAGCCTTTCACTTTCGGCGTGCCTAACACCGGCCGCTGCGGCCTTTGCAGCACCCGTCGGCATCGCAGAGCTCATGCAGGCGCCGTATCCCTCGAGCTTGGTCGCGTCTGAGAAAGGAAATTCCGTCGCATGGGTGTTCGACACCAAAGGCTGCCGGAATATCTGGGTGGCGGGGAGCGCTCATGCGCGCCAGATCACGCCGTACACCCTGGATGACGGATTCGACATCGGCGACCTGGCATGGTCGGCGGATGGAAGCCTGGTGGCATATGTTCGCGGCGGATCCATCGAGGACGATCAGCCTGCCAACGTCAACAGCACGCCCGAGGGTCCGGCGCCGCGGGAAGTGTGGGTGATCGCCACTTCAGGCGGCGCGCCGCGCAAGGTGGGCGGGGGTCACTCTCCGAGTTTTTCACCCGACGGCAGTCGCCTGGTGTTCGCGGACAAGGGCAAGATCATGTCGGTTGGACTGGCCGCGGGCGCCGCCGCCGCGCCGTTGATCGTGGATGAGGGTCGCATTGCATCCATGACCTTCGCGCCTGACGGCAAGAAGCTGGCGTTTGTCAGCGCCCGCAAAGAGCACTCATTGATTGGCGTATTTGACTTCGCCGCCAAAAGCATCACCTGGTTGAGCCCCAGTCTCGATCATGATACTTCGCCGGTATTTTCGTCCGCCGGCACGGAAGTCGCGTTCATTCGGATTCCTTCCGAGAAGAATCCGGAGTTTGTCTCGCATCGCGCCGGTCAACCCTGGTCGATTTGGGTCGCCGATGCCGCCAGCGGCGAGGGGCGAAGGGTCTGGGTTGCCGACAGCGGCGTCGGCAGCGCCTTTGAGCCCACGCTGGCGCCAAAGAACTTGCTGTGGAATTCGAGCGATGAGCTGGTGTTTCCCTGGGAGAAAACCGGCTGGCTGCAGCTCTACGCCGTCCCGGCCCGCGGCGGTGCGCTCAAGCCGATTACTCACGGCCAGTTCGAGGTCGTGCACATGGTCTTGAGTCCTGACCGGCGCCGGTTGGTCTATTCCTCGAATGAGGACATCGATCGCATGCACGTGTGGAGCGTCGACTTCAAGGACGGCAAGCCGACCCCCGTCAGCAAAGACCATTCGATCGAGGATTATCCTCAGATCAGCGGCGATGGGACGATCTACGCGCTGCAAAGCGATGCCACCAAACCGCTGCAGCCGGTGATGCTGGCAGCGGGCGGGCGGTGGCAGTTGTTGGCACCCGAGGGAGTTGCATCCTTCCCCTCCTCGAGACTGGCAACACCCGAAGCGGTGACGTATCCCGCGAAAGACGGGCAACCGGTGCACGCCCAGCTGTTTTTGCCGCGCGATGCGGCATCGGGGAGGCCGCATCCCGCAATCATGTTTTTCCACGGCGGCCCGCGCCGTCAGATGCTGCTGGGATTTAATCCCATGGGCGCCTACAACTGGATGTACGCGCTCAATCAGCGCTTCGTTTCCGAAGGGTACATCGTGATCTCGGTCAATTATCGCGGCGGCATCGGCTATGGTCTCGACTATCGCGAGGCTAAGAACTTTGGTCCCGATGGCGGCAGCGAAGTGAACGATATTCTGGGTACGGTGGGCTACCTGCAGGGAAGGAAGGATGTCGATGCGCGCAAGGTCGGTGTCTGGGGCGGCAGTTACGGGGGTCTCATGACCGCCTTGGCTCTGGCGCGCGCGTCCAAGGACATCGCCGCCGGCGTGGACTATGCCGGCGTATACAACTGGGACACGATGCTCGCGTCGGTTGGCGTGCCGGTTGAGCCCGGAGAGGCAACGCGGCGCGGCCTCGATTCCTCACCCATCGCGACCATCGATCAATGGCATTCACCCGTCCTCGTCGTTCAGGCGGACGATGATCGGAATGTACCGCTGCAGCAGTCTCTGGAACTCATCGAGGACCTGCGTCTGCATCATATTGATCACGAAGTCATCATCATGCCGAATGAAATTCACGATCTCGCACGCTATTCCTCCTGGATGGCGCTGTTCAAGGCAACCGATGCGTACCTGAACCGTTATCTTCTTCACTAGGCGGCGCTGGCCGCGAATCCGTGCCCTATAATCGGCACTGGCTGCGCGCAGGGGATAAAAATGTTTTCCAAACTGGTTGCTTGCGGTTGCTTTGCGCTCGTCTGTTTCGTGGCTGTTGCCGCCGACACCGCCCGATCCTCCGACAAGCCGCAATTCGGCGCGTGGGGTTTGGACGAAAGCGCCATGGACAAGCAAGTGCTGCCCGGCAATGATTTTAATCGCTACGCGTCCGGCGCCTGGATAGCTCGCACTCAAATCCCGGCGGACAAGCCCATGGCTTCGCTCCGATACCTGATGAGCGACCGAATCGAGGCCCGTTTGCATGAACTCATGGACAAGTCGGCCGCCGGCGCGCCGCCGGAGCCCAAGGATTTGGCGGGCAAGGTCGGGGCTTTCTACAAGGCATTCATGGACGAGGCGCGCGTCGAAAAGCTGGGCGCTGAGCCAATAGCCGCAGAGCTCAAGGCGGTTCGCGACGCTGCGAGCCGCGATGACATCGCCGAATTGATGGGCCGCAACAACAGCGACTTTTTCGCGGCGATTTTTACGCTCAGCACTGACGTCGATCTCAAAGACGTTACGCACTATGCGCTCTATGCGACTCAGGCCGGGTTGGGCCTGCCGGACCGCGATTATTATCTGCAGGCTTCATTCGCCAAGCAGAAGTCGGCCTATCAGTCCTATGTCGCGAAACTCTTGGATCTCATCGGCTGGTCCGACGCGCACGGCGGCGCCGGCGCCGTGGTCGACTTCGAGAGCAAGATTGCCGCGGCGAGCTGGCCCAAGACGGAGCAGCGCAATCTCGATAAAGTCTACAATCCGTTCAAGACCCGGGATCTCGATGCGCTAACGCCCGGCTTTGCCTGGGCCCGGTTCCTCAAAGGAGCCGGGGTTGGCAACATCGATCGCGTCATCGTGGCGGAAAAGTCCGCGTTCGTGCGCATCGCTGCGGTCTACCAATCGACTCCGCTCGATGTTCTGAAAGCGTGGCAGGCCTTCACCATCGCCGACAACGCGGCATTTTATTTGTCGAAGCCCTTCTCCGTCGCGAGATCCGAGTTTCGCGACAAGGTTCTCTCCGGCCAACTCATCGAGCCGGTGCGTTGGAAGCGAGCCGTTCACGCGGTGAGCGGCGGAGATTGCGGCGGCGAGCGCGTCGATTGCTTCGGAAACTTGGGCTTTGGCGTCGGCCAGCTATATACCGCACGCTACTTTCCACCGTCGGCCAAGGCCAAAATCGAAGCGCTGGTCGTGAATGTCAAAGGCGCCATGCGCGCGCGCCTGGAGCGTCTGGACTGGATGAGCCCCGCCACCAAGACCGAGGCGCTGAAAAAACTCGACACCTATCAAATCAAAGTCGGCTATCCCGATCACCCGCGCGATTACTCCGCGGTGCTGATCCGCTCCGATGATCTGCTGGGCGATGTGCGCCGCGCGGGCGAAGCGGACTGGCATTTCTACGTCTCGCGGCTCAATGGACCCGTGGACCGCAGCGACTGGAGCATGACGCCGCAGACGAATGATGCCTACAATGGTTCGCTACGCGACATCGTGTTCCCTGCGGGCATTTTGCAGCCGCCGCAATTCGACCCCGCGGCTGATCCGGCCATCAATTACGGCGCGATCGGCGCGGTGATCGGACATGAATTGACGCACGGTTTTGATGATGAGGGACGCAAGCTCGATTCATCGGGTCAACTGCGCGACTGGTGGACGGCGGCTGACGCCGCGGCTTTTGAGGCGCGAGCGAAGAGATTGGGCGCGCAATACTCCAGTTACGAGCCGGTGCCGGACGCGCGCATCAACGGCGAGCTGACCATGGGCGAAAATATCGCAGACCTCGGCGGATTGAATGTGGCGCTGGAGGCGTACCACCGTTCGTTGAATGGCGCGCCGGCTGCGGTGATTGACGGATTCAGCGGCGATCAACGCGTGTTTCTCGGGTGGGCACAAGCTTGGCGCGGCAAGGTTCGCGAGGACTACATCCGCAAGCAAGTCGCGTCCGACGAGCATTCACCGCGCGCCTTTCGCGTGATCGGGCCCACGCGCAATATTGACGCGTGGTATGCCGCCTTCGGCGTCAAACCCGGCGAAACCTACTACCTGCCGTCGGATCAGCGGGTTCGCATCTGGTAAGAGGGGCGGCCAAATGCGCGTCACCAAGGCAATCGTGCGTCTCCCGGGCGAAAATTTTTCGCAGGGCTTGACCCTGTCCAGGTCGCCCGCAGGCCCCGATTTTCGCAAGGCACTCGAGCAGCATGGCGCTTACTGCCGCGCGCTGGCCGCGTGCGGAGTCGAAGTGACGGTGATGAGCGCGGATGAGAACTACCCTGACGGTACCTTCGTCGAGGATACCTTCGTCATCGCGGACAGAGTGGCGATCGCAACGCGACCTGGAGCAAAGACTCGTTCGGGCGAAGTTGACTCAGTGGCCGACGCGGTGCGGGCGTTCAGGTCCCGGTTGGAGCGCATCGAGGCGCCGGGAACGGTCGATGGCGGCGATATCTGCCAGGTTGACGATCATTTCCTCATCGGGCTGTCGGCGCGCACCAATGAGGCGGGAGCCGCACAACTGGCGGCTATTCTCGCGCGCCATCAATACACCTCATCGACGCTGGATATACGCGGACATGCCTCGCTGCTGCATCTTAAGTCGGGCATCGCCTATCTGGGCGAGGGGCGTTTCTTGATTGCTGCAGATTTCCCGCCGACGGACCGGCTCGCTCACTGCGACAGGATTGAGGTCGCGGCAGGCGAAATGTATGCTGCCAATGCCGTGCGCGTGAACGGCGAGGTGCTCATTGCAGCGGGATTTCCCGGAATCGCCCGCGCTCTCGATGAAATGCAATACAGCGTCCGCCCGCTCGACATGTCGGAGTTTGCCAAGATGGACGGTGGATTGAGCTGTCTGTCGCTGAGATTTTAGAAGGGATGTATATGAAGCCTGCAACGCGCACCGGTTTCGGTTTCGCCTGGACAGTCGCGTTTGCGGCCGCGCTATTCGCGAGGTCTGCAATCGCGCATCACAGTTCGGCCATGTACGACGAGAAGCAGTGGGTAACCGTCGAGGGTGCCGTCACGAAATTCGAATGGTCGAACCCGCACGTGTATGTCTACTTGAAACAGCTGACGGCGGGGGGCCAAGGCGTCGAGTGGGAAGTGGAGGCCAGCCCGCCTTCAATTCTGCGACGCCTGGGTTGGTCTCAAGACACGCTGCACGTCGGCGATACCATCACCGTCACCGGACATCCGGCGCGAGATGCCGGCAGGAAGAGCCTCATTCCAACCCTTCTCAAGAAAGGCGATGCCACGCTGTTCGATCGCAAGGGTGAAGTGGCGCGCCTGGCCAGCGCCGATGCCGCGCCCTCCGGCGCGGCGGCGAGTCTGGAACTCGATGGAGTCTGGGTGACGCTTCTGGCAGTCAAGCTCGAGGAACAGATGGATCCCGAGAAGCTGTCGCTGACCGCGAAGGGCAAGGCGGCATTCAAGCACTTCGATGAAAAAAAGAATCATCCCGGTGCCAACTGTGTGCCCTATTCCGCGCCGGTTTTCATGTTGACGCCGGATCTCAAGCGCATCACAAAAGGGGACGGGGTGATCCTGATCGACGGCGAATTCGATGGTGCGCAGCGGGCGATTCACATGAATGTGTCCACGCACGCAAGCGCACCGTTCTCGATACAGGGGCACTCGATTGGCCGGTGGGAAGGCAAGAGTTTGGTCATCGACACGACTCACTTCGCCGATAACGCGATGGGCAATGCATACGGCCTGCCTTCCGGCGCCGGCAAGCATCTCATCGAGCGGCTGACGCCGGACGGTAAGGGTGCGCTAACCTATCACTTCGAGTTGTCGGACCCGGAGTTTCTCGCCGCCGCGGTCGCGGGCGATGTGCAATGGGTATACCGGCCAAACGTGACGTACGCGGCGCTCAAGTGCGACCTGGACGATGCCAGACGCTTCGCGACGCACTAAGGAGCCTGGCTCCTGGGAAAGGGCTCCTAAGGCGCGCTTGGATCCACCGCGATGATGACCTTGCCCCGGGCGTGTCCCTGCTCGAGATAGCTGATGGCTTGAGCGGTCTCGGCGAGCTTGTAACGCCGGTCGATGACGGGAGTCAATTTTCCGGCCTGCATCAGATCGCGCAACACATTGAGATCGCCCTGGCTTGTCTGCGCTAGCATGAACATCAATTTTTGACTGACGAAAGGCGCAACGAAATAGGCGTCGATCGACGTTGCCAAGGGCCCGAGCCACGGATTGTCGCTGGGGCCGCCGACACTCACCAGCGTACCCTTCGGCGTCAGTACATGCCGCAATTCTGACAGCGTGTGGTTGCCGACGTTGTCGATGATCAAATCGTAACGTGCCGACCCCTTGGTGAAATCCTCCTTGGTATAGTCAATGACGTGATCGGCGCCGATCGACGTGACCATTTCCACGTTTCTGGTGCTGCAAACCCCGGTCACGTCGGCACCGTAACTCTTGGCGATTTGCACGGCGAACGTGCCGACGCCCCCGGATGCGCCGTTGATCAACACCTTCTGCCCGGCTTGAAGTTTTCCCTTGTCGCGCAGCGCCTGCAAGGCCGTCATGCCCGCGATGGGCACCGCCGCCGCTTGTTCCATGCTCATGTTGTCCGGCTTCAAAGCCATCGCGCCGTTTTCGCGGACGCTCACATATTCGCCGAACGCGCCGTCCCGGTCGCCGAACACTTCATCGCCGGGTTTGAAGCGCGTAACGTTTTTGCCGACCGACTCGACCGAACCGGCAAAGTCTGCGCCCATGAGTATGCTGTCGGGCTTACCTACTCCGGCCATCGGGCGCACGATGTACGGCTTGCCTTGCATGTAGTGCCAGTCGAGCGGATTGACGGATGCCGCGCGCACCTTGACCAGAACGCGGTCATCGGCCGGCGCCGGCTTGGCGATCTGTTCCAGCTTCAGCACTTCGGCGCCGCCATAGCAGCGATACACGATGGCCTGCATCGACGGCGTGTTGAGCGCCAGCGGGGGCGCGGCCGTGCACGGCGAATTGTGGCTCAAGACGAGGCCGAGCGTGGCAATCGCGCCCACCAATATGATCGCGATCCCGCCCAGGATCTTGTATCGAAGTTTCACAAGGCTTTACTTGCCGCGCTCGTACTTGAAGGACACTTTGACTTTTGCGCGGTACGCTTCGACCTTGCCGTCCTTGAGCTGGATATCCAACTCGACCACCTCAGCGACCCGAAGATCGCGCAGTGTCTTGCCGGCGCGGGCAATCGCCGCGGCCGCCGCCTTCTCCCAAGACACCGTGCTGGTGCCGATCAGTTCGATGACCTTGTAGACGTTCTCAGCCATGTTCATCTCCGTCTGTTGTGGACGTTTTGGGGAGACCTTAGGCCATTGTCGCGCAATTGGGCAACCCTTAGCAAAGGTGTCAGGCAGGGCCGATGTCGATACCATGCCCCGCGGCGTGGTTCATCAAGAAAACTGCCGAGCCGTAAAGGTGGATGCATGAGCGAAGCAGCAAAAATTGCCATGGTGACGGGTGCGGGAAGCGGCATTGGCCAGGCTTGCACACTTGCGCTGCTGAGGGCCGGATATGCCGTGATCCTCGCGGGCCGCCGCAAAGAAGCGCTGGAGCGCACCGTCTCCCTGGCGCCGAAAGATTCGGCCTGCCTGGCCGTGTCGGCAGATGTGCGCGATGAGTGCTCGGTCGACGCATTGTTTCGCGCTTCGCGGGAGAAATTCGGCCGCTTGGATCTGCTATTCAACAATGCCGGAACGGGGGCGCCGCAGATCCCGATCGAGGACTTGAGTCTTGATCAATGGCGCGACGTAGTATCAGTAAATTTGACCGGCGCCTTCTTGTGCGCGCGCGCCGCATTTCGCCTGATGAAGGAGCAACGGCCCCGTGGCGGACGGATCATCAATAACGGATCGATATCGGCATACTCGCCGCGGCCAATGTCCGCACCTTACACCGCTTCCAAGCATGCCATCACCGGTCTCACCAAATCGCTCGCGCTGGATGGCCGCCCTTACGATATTGCCTGCGGACAAATCGACATCGGCAACGCTGCCAGCGCCATGACCGCGCACATGTCGCAAGGCGCCCTCCAGGCCGACGGCGCTTCGCGCGAAGAGCCCACCATGGACGTTCAGTACGTCGCCGATTCGATTGTTCATATGGCGAGTCTTCCGCTGAGCGCAAATGTGCAGTTTCTGACCTTGATGGCGACGAAAATGCCCTTTGTGGGTCGCGGCTAAACCCTGGTCTACCACCAAAACGCGTACAACCCGATCAAAATCCCCGTGATTGCAAGTGCAGCCAGATTAAACCCGGCGCTGGTCGAATAATCGATTTGCTTTAACTCGACTCTGATCGCTGAATCGCGGCGCGGCTGCAGCAGCGACAGCGTAACGGCTATTGCCAAGCAGGCCAAAAACACCAATCCCACCCGGTCCAGGAACGGCAGCGCAGGCCATGCCAGTTTGAAGACGAATGATAGAGCCGCTGATCCAATGGCGGCGGCCAGGGCTCCCATTGCCGTGCAACGGGACCAAAACATGCCCAGCAAAAATATCACGCAAATCCCCGGCGTGAAAAACCCGGTGAATTCCTGGATGTATTGGAACGCCTGGTCAAAGCTGCCGAGCAGCGGCTTCGCCATGACGATGGCCAGCATCAGTGCCACTACGGCGGTGACGCGGCCCACCAGGACAAGATGAGATTGCGAGGAGCCCGGGCGAAGCGGCCGATAGACATCCATGGTAAAAATCGTGGCGATGGAGTTGATCTTGGATCCCATGGAGGCGACGATTGCAGCGACCAGCGCCGCAAATACCAGTCCCATGATCCCCTTCGGCAGCATCGCCATCAGGTGCGGATAGGCTTCGTCCGGTCGATCGAGATTGGGCGCCAAGGCTGCTGCCGCAATGCCGGGGAGCACGATGATTACCGGCATGAGAAGTTTCAGAAAAGCCGCGAGCACAATCCCTTTCTGCGCTTCGCGGATGTCTTTCGCCCCCAGCGCCCTTTGAATGATGTATTGGTTGAATCCCCAGTACGAAACATTCATGACCCACATGCCGCCCAACAGCACGGACAGGCCCGGAAGATCCTTGTAGTACGGATTGTCGCGCGGCAGAATCAATTTAAATTTCTCCGGAAACCGTACTGTAAGGTCGTGAAATCCGGCGATAATTCCCGCGCCGTCCGAAATCCTGTTGAGTGCGATGAAAGTGATGACGAGACCGCCGAGCACCAACAGCGAAACCTGCACGATATCGGTCAACGCCACCGCCTTTAGCCCGCCATACAGCGCATAAGCACCGGCAAACACACCGAGGGCTATGAGCGCGGCCTGCACATTCATGCCTGCAACGGTATGCACCGCGGTTGCCCCAAGCCACAGTATCGCGGTCAGATTCACAAATATGTAAACCCCGAGCCAGAAAATGGCCATGACGGTACGAACGCCGGTGCTATAACGCCGCTCCAGGAACTCGGGCATGGTGTAAATGCCGTTGGTCAAAAAAATCGGCAGGAAGTACTTGCCGACGACAATCAGCGTGATTGCCGCCATCCACTCGTAGGATGCGATGCCCAGCCCGATCGCGTATCCGGATCCCGACATGCCGATGATCTGTTCGGCCGAGATATTCGCGGCAATCAGCGAGGTGCCGATCGCCCACCAAGGCAACGCGCGTCCCGCCAGAAAATAGTCCTGCGCGTCCTTTCGGTGCGAACCTTTCTCGCGCGATACCCACTGCGCAAGAATGAATATCGAGACCGCATAGATTCCGATGATGGCAATGTCGATGGCCGAAAGGCTCACGCCGTTCCCCCGGCTACCGTCATGATTTTTTCTTGAGCCTTGCGAAACGCGAGCACGATTTGCCGCGCGCGCCGCTCGATCTCCTCGAGGCTGTACCCCGGCCTGAACAACTCGGATCCGAAGCCGAAGCCGGCCGCGCCGGCGCCGAGCCACTCGGCGATATCTTCGGCGCCGAGGCCGCCCACGGGAAGAACGCCAATGTCCGGCGGAAGAACGCTGCGTAGCGCCCGCAAATGCCGCGGCCCGTAGGTTGAGGCGGGGAAGAGCTTCAAGTACGAGGCGCCCGCATGAATTGCCGCGAATGCTTCGGTGGCGGTCGCAATTCCGGGTAAAACCTGCATACCGAGTTGCGTGGCCGCCGCGATTACCGCGGAGTCGAAGTTCGGCGACACCACCAACCGGCCGCCGGCAGCGTGCGCGCGGCGCACCTCTCCGGGACGCAACACGGTCCCCGCACCTATCAGGCAATCCTGATGCAGTCCGGCTGCCAACGCAGCGATACTGTCGAACGGCTCGGGGGAATTGAGAGGTATCTCGATGATGCGGAAACCCGCGCCGTAAATCACCTTTGCCACTGCGAGGGCGTCTTGCGGCCGGACACCGCGCAAAATCGCGATCAACGGCATTTTGCCGAGCAGTACCTCAGACATTCTCCTGCTCCCGCGCTGTCAAGCGTCGATGCACCTGGATCAAACCGGCGAGGGACGCATCAGTTCCATCCAACTGCCGCGCGCCGTGCGAGTGCGCGGCAAGCGCGCGACTGTAGAGCGTCGTCAACGACGGCGCGCCAATCAGGTAAATCGTTCGCGACTCGATGGCGCCCGCAAACTGGGAAAGCGCACCTGTGACATCGCTTGCGATCAACAGGCCCGATAGGAAAGAGACGGCGTCTTGCGGGCGCAAGTCGCCGGAGAGTACGCGGCTGCGGCATTCGAACAACCGATGCAGTATTTGTGCCTGTGGAAAGTCGCTGAAGCGCGCGACGCCCGCATCGAAGGCCGCGCCGCAGCTCACCTGCGCTTGTCCTGCGTCCTCGCGCACCAGCACGCTGTGAGCGCGCAACACGGCAAACAATTCTCCGGTCGGTGCGCTCAAGAATTCCTTGATGAAACCGTTCTCGAGCGCCACCCACTTGGTGTGCGTGCCGGGAAGACATAGCAAGTGTCGTCCCGTGGACAGCCGCGGTTCCAGCGTCAATGCACCGAGGATCTGGGTTTCCTCGCCTCTCATGAAATCCGCCGCGCCGAAACGGTTTTCGCATCGAATGCCGGGAATCAGATGCAAAGCGCCGGCTCGCAATGGGAGACATCCGTCGATAATTCTGTCCGGGCGCGCCGGGCACTCGACATACGCGGTCTGTGCCCAGCCAATGCTGGATCCGACCATGCCGCACAGCACCGCGGAGAGCGCGCCATGGCGGCTCTGCCAGCTTTTCAGCAGCGACTCAAACAGTTCGGGAAACGCGCAAGTGACCGCGGCCACTCCGGGACCCTCGATCCGGTCCAGCACGCTGCCGGTCTGATCGCATAGGAACAGCCGCAAATGGCTCGTTCCCCAGTCGCCGGCAACAAAACACGGGACGCTCATCACTACGATCCCCGGCGTAGAACACCGCCGGTCATCATCCGCGAAGCCCCGGTCAGCCGCAACCGCTTCCCATCGAGTCTGGTCAAGATGCCGGCCGAGCTCCGTTAAAGTCCATAAATTGCCTGCGCGCTTGCGATTGAAGGCAAACAATCGTAAAACGCTAGATCAACGGATGGCCCGAAGGAGCGTGAACCATGTCGGCTGACAAAACAGACATACGGCAGACCGAGGCGATCACGAATTCCCTGCGCGCGCATTGGAAATTCTTTCTGGTCGAAGGAATCGTCCTGGTCATCTTGGGATTGATCGCGGTCGGCGTGCCGCCTTTGGCAACGGTGACCGTCGAGATACTGATTGGCTGGCTGATCCTGCTCAGCGGCGTGCTCGGATTGGTCATGACGTTTCAAACCCGGGGTTCGCCGGGCTTCGGCTGGTCGCTGGTGTCCGCCATCGTGGGGATTCTGGTGGGAATCGCCCTGCTGATTTGGCCGCTGTCGGGCGTGTTCTCGCTGACGCTGATGCTGACCGTTTTTCTGGCGCTGGAAGGGATTGTTTCCATCATGTATTCCCTGGCGCACCGACGCGAGCGCTCCTCTCGATGGGAGCTGATGCTGGTCAGCGGCATCATCGACTTGATCCTCGCAGGCCTGATCCTTGCCGGCCTACCCGGCACGGCGGCCTGGGCGATCGGACTGATTGTGGGCGTCAACCTTTTCTTCGGCGGCGTTGCGTTGATCGCTATGGCGCTGCAGGCACGCGGCGGCGCCATAGCGAAGAGCGCCTAAGGGAGAGCTTGGCGCAGCAAGGACCGCGCCAATCTTTTTACGGGTTGATGGCGATGCCGTCGGCGCGGCGCACTTCCCCCGCCAGGAGCAGGGCGCAAATACTTCCGGCAATGACGATCGGCAGCAAATCCATGAGCAATTGCGACGGCGAGTGACCGGCCGCCTTCAGCATCCCGCCCAACTTGGGTCCTGCAATCGAGCCGATTCTTCCCATGGCGACCGCGGCGCCCACGCCGACGCCGCGAATGCTGGTGGGATAGGTCGCGGGCGCCATGGCATACAAAAATGCCTGGGCAGCAATCACCGCGCAGCCCAGGAGAAATACGGTCGTGCAAATGAGCGCAAGCTGCGGGGGCGACTTCGCCAGGGCGACGAGCAAAAGCGGCAGTGCCACGAAGGTGATGACAACCGCCCAATTCCTCAGGCGTCCATTGAGCAGATAGCCAATTAAAATCGCCGCAAACGCGCCGCCGACGTTAAAGCCGATCTGGGCACCCGCCGCCTCGGCGCGTGTCAGTCCGTCGCTGATCAGGAGCGTCGGCAGCCAATTCAAGAGCAAGTAGAGCAGCAGCAAGCCGAGGAAAAAACTCGTCCATAAAAACAGGGTTCGCAGCGCCCGGCCACCGGAGAATATGGCCGCGAAGCTGCCGGATTTTGGCATGACGGCAACCTCGGGCAGGGAGTCGCCGCTGGGCGCGCCATGAATGCGCTGAAAGGCACTCGACTCGGGAAGTGCGAACGCCATGAGGGGCGCCAAAATCAGCGGCACGATGCCCCCAACCACGAACATGGTGCGCCAGTGTGATGCGGCCATCAGCATGCTGAGCAGACTGATTACCGCGCCGCCGATCGGCGTGGTGGCGTAAACCGTGGCGACGCGGCCGGCCTGCTGCTTTACATTGCCAGTCTCGGCGACGAGGGCCAGTATCATTGGCAGGGCGCCGCCCAGCCCCAGGCCGGTGAGGGCGCGGCTGATGACGAGCGAGGAAATGTCCCACGCAATTGACGTGAACAAAGAAAAGACGCCGAACAATGCGACGGAGGCCACCAACACCTTTTTGCGCCCGATGCTATCGGCAAGGCGGCCGCCGATCAGGGCGCCAAAAAATAATCCAAAGGTACTGGCGCTGAAAAATGTGCCGAATTGGTCGCTGGTGGGCTTGAATTGCGCGCCGATCCCCGCAGCCGCCACTCCCGCGACCTGCAAGTCTATCCCCTCGCAGAATGCCGTGAGCACGCAGAACACGATTGTGGAGCGCAGCGCTGCAGATTCAAAAGCCGTTTTGTTCAAAAGGTGTTCCCCATTGTATTCTGGTTGCTAATTCTACGTTATGCAACGGGGGAAACGGGTTGCGCTCGAGCCGGGAAAACACTCCGAGCTTTTCGCTGTACGGCGAGCAAGGTGCCTCAACTCGCGTTGCCGGACCGGTGCACGTCGAAGACATACAATTGTGCCGGCGGCTGACCGGCAACACAGGATTTGATCTGCCGCAACAAAGGTTGGCGCTTGAAGCGCGGCGGCGGCTCATTTATGCAGTCGACTCGGTGAGCGGCATTGCCAACGCCCTGGGCTTCAAGGACTCCGCCTATTTTTCGCGCTTTTTCCGGCGCCACAGCGGCACATCGCCGCACGAATTTCGCCGTTTGCACCGTGGCGGATAAGTACCGGTATGCATCCGAATCGTACGTTTCTCAGGAATTGCCGCTGCTAGGCTTTCGTTTAGCACCCGACTGGAAGTGAGCGCATGTCTCGAACTCAGGTGGCCATCATTGGCGCCGGTCCGTCCGGTCTGCTGCTCTCGCGGCTGTTGTCGCTCGACGGCATCGATAACATCGTTCTGGAGCACCAGAGTTGCGAGCATGTGGCCGGACGCATTCGCGCCGGCGTGTTGGAGCAGGGCACGGTTGAATTGCTCATGCAGGCCAAGGTTGGCGAACGCATGCTCAGTGATCGGCTGGTCCACGATGGCGTCAATCTCGCCTTTGCCGGCCGCAGCATCCGGGTCGACCTCAAGGGGCTGACCGGCAGCAGCGTATCGGTGTATGGTCAAACGGAACTCACCAAGGACCTGATCGACGCTCTTAGCGCCGCGGGCGCGCAATTGGTTTATGAAGCGGCCGATGTATCGATTGAAGGCTTCGATCGGAAAAATCCCACGGTGCGCTATCGGCATGGCGGTCACAGCCACGAGCTGAGCTGCGATTTTATCGCCGGGTGCGATGGATACCACGGGGTTTGCCGCCGCAGTGTTCCGACTGCCGCGGCGCAGTCATTCGAGCGGGTCTATCCTTTCGGTTGGTTGGGAATCTTGGCGGATGTGCCGCCGGTCGATCACGAGCTGATTTATTCGAATCATCAACGTGGGTTCGCCTTGTGCAGCATGCGCTCACCCACGCGCAGCCGTTATTACGTGCAATGCTCCGTCGAAGATAAGCTGGACGCATGGCCCGATCATCGCTTCTGGGATGAACTGCGCCGGCGCCTGCCTGAGCGGATCGCCGAGAGCCTGGTCACCGGTCCTTCGATCGAAAAGAGCATTGCACCCTTGCGAAGCTGCGTGGTCGAGCCGATGCGTTTCGGACAGCTTTTCCTGGTGGGCGACGCCGCTCATATTGTGCCGCCGACCGGCGCCAAAGGTCTGAACCTGGCGGCGGCCGACGTTCGCGTGCTGCACCAGGGCCTCATCGAGCACTACCGCGGCGCCGCTTCAAGCCATTCCGCGCTGCTGCAGCAGTATTCAGCATTGTGCCTACGGCGGATCTGGAAGGCGGTGCGCTTCTCCTGGTGGTTCACTTCGATCATGCACAAGTTCTCCGACGATGCCTTCAATCACCGGGTGCAACTGGCGGAACTGGATTACCTCAGCAGTTCGAGCGCGGCGCTTACCAGTCTCGCGGAGAACTACGTCGGATTGCCCTTCGAAAAGCCGCAGTAAGCGGCGCTAAACCGCCGCAGCCAGCTGCTTCTCCAACCGATCCAGTGTCTGCATGGCAGGCAGACATTGCGCCACGCTGGCATTGGGCTCGCGCTTTTCACGGATTGCGGCGAAAAACTCACGATCCTGCAATTCGATGCCGTTCATCGAAACATCCACTTTGGATACGTCGATGGGTTCGTTCTTGCCGTTGAGCAGCTCGTCGTAGCGCGCGATGTACGTGCCGTTATCGCAAATGTAGCGAAAGAAAGTTCCGAGCGGACCCTCATTGTTGAATGACAGCGACAGGCTGCAGATGGCGCCGCTTGCGGTCTTCAGGCCGATGCACATGTCCATGGCGATGCCGAGCGTCGGGTGGATCGGTCCCTCGAGCGCAAATGCCGCGGCCGCTTGCTGCCCGGTTTGATAGGCAAAAAGATCCACGGTGTGGCAGGCGTGGTGCCACAGCAAATGATCGGTCCAACTGCGCGGCTTGCCGAGCGCATTGGTATTGGTGCGGCGGAAGAAATAGGTCTGCACATCCATTTGCAGGACTTTCAGTTCGCCGGCAAGAATGCGCTTGTGAATCCATTGATGGCTGGGATTGAAGCGGCGCGTGTGGCCGGCCATGGCGATCACGCCGGTTTCGCGCTGCACGCGCACCAAACGCTCTGAGTCGGCGAGCGAGTCCGCCATCGGTATCTCGATCATCACGTGCTTGCCGGCGCGCATGCATTGTTCGCCTTGCGCGGCGTGCATTTGCGTCGGCGTGCTCAAAATCACGGCCTCAAGTCCCGGCAGGGACAGACTCTCCGCCAAACTCCCGGTCCAGTGCGGAATTTTCCACTGCTGCGCGACTTCACGCGCGGACTCGGCGCTCGAGCCCACGAGGGAAATCACCTCTGTGCCGGGAATCTTCGCCACGGCCTCGAGGTGCTTGACTCCAAAGGCGCCCGTACCCGCAAGACACACCTTCAAGTGATTCTCCTGTTTTCCAAGATCATGAGGCCGGCCGCGGTGTTCGACGCCGGCACGTGGTAGTGCCGATAAACTTCAGTGGCATCGGCATCGAGGGCGCCGCGCATGATGTGCCACATCACCAGCTCCACGCCTTCGGAGCCGGCTTCGCGCATGTATTCGGTATGGGTGATGCGGGTCAGGGCGAGCGGATCCTTGGTCATGCCATCCAGAAATGCCTGATCGAAGTCCCGGTTGATGAGGCCGGCGCGCTCGCCCTGCAACTGATGCGACATGCCGCCGGTGCCGTAAATGACGACGCGCAGGTTTTGCTCGAAACTCTCGAGCGCACGGGCGATGGCCTGACCGAGCTTGAAGCAGCGCGCGCCGGTGGGCGGCGGATACTGCACGACATTGACGCACAGGGGAATGACGGGGAAGGGCCATTGCGGCGGTTGGCCGCACGTGATGGACAGCGGTACGGTGAGACCATGATCCACCGGCATTTCATTGGCGATGGTCATGTCGAACTCATCCAAAATGAGCGACTCGGCCAGATGCCAGGCGAGCCCCGGATGTCCTTGAACTACGGGCACCGGACGGGGCCCGAAACCTTCATCGGCGATCGGGAAGCGATCGGCCACCCCGATGAGAAACGTGGGAATGATCTGCAGTGAAAAGGCGGATGCATGGTCGTTGTAGACCACGATGGCAACATCGGGCTTGAGCTTCGCGAGCCATTGGCGCGCCGGCTCGTAGCCTTTGAAGAGACTTTCCCAGTAGGGCGTCGCCGTGATGCCGCGATCCATGGCAACGCCGATGGCCGGCACGTGAGAGCAAGCGATGCCGGCGACGATGCTAGCCACGGGACTTATCCGGGTCAGCCTCACCCTTGAAACGGTTGCCCTCGGCGGAACGGCCACCGGCCAGCATCATTTGGGCGTAGTCCTCCTTGGACACCCCCGACATCATGGAAGCCACATCCTGAAACGTCAGGCCATCGCAGAAGGCGATCTTGATCGTGTAGTAAATGTTGCCGCCGAGCTTGAGCATGCCGAGCCAGTCGCGCTTCAGAACTGCGCGCCGCTGTTCCGCGGTGAGCGCATAACCGTCCAGGTAGGCGGCCTCGTCTTCCTTGAACTTGCGCCGGTTCTCCGCGACGTTGAGCGACATGCAAAACATGTTGAGCGCGTAGCCCAGACGTCCGCGGCGCGCATCATACACATAGGTTCCCGGAATGCTCTCGTAGTCGCGCTGATCCGTCATGCGCTGAGCTTCGCGGCGCCGGGACGGGGCACGGCTTGTTTTGAGTGAATTTCCTTTCTGACCGTGTCGCAGACCAGGTTCATGGCATTGCGCATAAACCGGCTCTTGGGCCGCAGCGAAGAGGTGACCATGGACAGCGAAATCGTCAACGTCGGCGCGAGGATGGGCTTGGCCAGCACCTCCTCGCTCCATGGCGTCGACTTGACGGCGTTGATGGGCAAAACCGCAAACCCGTGGCCTTGCCTGACCAGGTCAATGATCGCCGGAATCGATTCGATTTCATGAGCCACCTGAATCTTGCGATCGACTTCCGCCAACGCATGCTCGACCGCCATCCGCATGGTATGCGGACGATTTGGAATGACCAGCGGATAGTCTGCCAGTTGCGCCAGTGTGATGGACGCCGAATCCTTGCGGCGCGCGGTGCGGGGCGCAATCAGAAAGAGCTGTTCATCGACAACCGGCACCGCCTCAAACGCCGCTTGATTCGCCGCGTTGTACACCAGCGCGCAATCGACCCGGCCGCTGTTGAGCCATTCCAAGATGTACGCCGACAGACCTTCCGCGGTCGCCAGGCGCGCATTCGGCATTTTTTCGCGGAAGGCTATGACCAGCGGCACGGTCACATTGCTTCCAAGGCTTGGCGGCAGGCCGAGCGTCAAATGTCCCGTGTCACCATTTCGCCGATCGTTCAATTCCTGCTGCGCCTGCCTAAGCTGCATCAAAATTCCGCGTGCGTGCTCGAGCAGCTGCGTCCCAGCCTCGGTCAAGGTCACGCCGCGTCCGTTGCGATTCAGCAGACTTTGACCGCATTCGAGTTCCAACTGACGAATTTGCCGGCTCAACGCCGGCTGCACCACCGACAAGAAGGCGGCGGCACGGGTAAAACTGCCGAATTCCGCGACATGCCGAAAATACTCGAGCTGCTTTAGATCCATGGTCTCAACACCTCGTGTTATCGCAATATGCGATAACAGGTATATAACCTATTACGTTGCAGTATACGCCATACTATGTGTCTGGAACACTGGGGCCGACCGTTCAATGCAGCGCGCCATTCCTTGTCTATTCATGCGCGGCGGCACTTCGCGCGGGCCGTTCTTTTTAGAGAGCGACTTGCCGAGCGATGTGTCTGCGCGCGATGCGGCTTTGCTCGCGATCATGGGCTCGCCCGATGCCCGTCAGATCGATGGCCTGGGTGGCGCCGAGACCTTGACCAGCAAGGTGGGCATCGTGCGCCGGGGAACTTCGCCCGGCATCGACATCGAGTTTCTATTCGCGCAAGTCTCCGTGAAGGAAGCGCGGGTCGACACGACTCCCAATTGCGGCAACATGCTGGCTGCGGTGGTGCCATTTGCGCTGGAAACAGGCTTGGCGCACGCCCGCGAGGACATGACAACCCTGCGGGTTCTGACGCGCAACACCGGCACATTGAGCGATATTGAAGTGCTCACCCCGGGCAGGCAGATTCAATATTCCGGCAGTGCGCGTATCGACGGCGTGCCGGGTACTTCCGCACCGATCAATATCAGCTTTCTCGATACCGCAGGTTCCGTGTGCGGGTCTTTGCTGCCGACCGGGCGCATGGTCGACCGGTTCGATGAAGTGGAAGTTACCTGCATCGACAATGGCATGCCGGTGGTCATCATCTCGGCGGCAGATCTGGGTGTAACTGGGTATGAGAGCCGCGATGCGCTCAACGCCGACTCCGCACTGAAAAAGAAAATCGAATCGATCCGGCTGCAGGCGGGACCGAAGATGAATTTGGACGACGTGGCCAAGCGGGTGGTCCCCAAGATGTGTCTGGTGGCCAAGCCGCGTGCGGGCGGGCACATCTCGACCCGAACCTTCATCCCCCACGATTGCCACGCGGCAGTCGGCGTACTCGGCGCCGTGACCGTTGCGACCGCGGCCGTTCTTCCGGGCAGCGTCGCCCATCGCTGCGCCGTCGTGCCCGAGGGCCTCAACAAGAGCATTTCGGTGGAGCACCCGAGCGGTGAGTTCACCGTCGTGCTTGGCATGAATCCTGACAACCCGTCCGAGGTGGTGCGGGCGGCGCTGCTGCGCACCGCGCGGCTCATCATGCGAGGCGAAGTTTACATTCCTTCCAAAGCCGGTGAGGTATTTCGATGATCGGGCAATCTGGCATCGCGATCAAGCAGGTCAACCGCGCGGACCCGAACAGCGTGGCGGAACTCGCGAAATTTGGCGTAGCAACGGTTCACGAGGCGATGGGCCGGTCAGGCTTGTTGGCCTCCTACATGCGGCCGATTTACCCGAGCGCCAAGGTCTGCGGGACTGCCATCACCATATTCGCGCATCCCGGAGACAATTGGATGCTGCATGTGGCCGCCGAATTTCTGCAGCCCGGCGATGTGGTTGTATTGGGCACTTCGTCCGAAAACACCGACGGCATGTTTGGCGAACTGCTCGGCACCTCGTTTCGCGCGCGCGGGGCGCTCGGATTGATCATCGATGCAGGCTGCCGGGATGTGACGGAACTTCGTGAGATGAATTTTCCTGTCTGGTCCAGAGCCGTGCATGCCAAGGGCACGGTCAAGGCCACGGTTGGATCGGTCAACATTCCCGTCATCTGTGCCGGTGCGCTGGTCTGTCCCGGCGATGTGGTCATCGGCGATGCCGATGGTGTCGTGATCGTGCCGCGGGCGAATGCGGCGGGCGTGGCGGCGGCCTCGGCCGCGCGCGAGCAGAAGGAGGCGACCAACCGCAAGAAATTGGCTGCCGGCGAACTAGGCCTGGACATTTACGGCATGCGCGAGCCGCTCGCCAAGGCCGGATTGCGGTATTTCGCGGACGAGGGTGCGTTCAGCAAGGAATTGCAAAAATGAGTGCCGTTGCGAAGAACCCGCTCAAGAGCTGCCCGCCGCCCGATCCTGATCCGATCTCACCGACGCTGGTGCTGCCGCCCGGCGCCTGCGACTCGCATTGCCATGTCTTTGGGCCCGCCGACAAGTTTCCCTATGCGGCCGACCGCAGTTACACACCGCCCGATGCGCCGGTCGAGAATCTACGACGGCTGCACGCGAAGTTGGGAGTTTCGCGGGCGGTCATCGTGCATGCCAGTTGCCATGGCACGGATATGGAGGTGACGCTGGATGCGATCGCCTCGAGCGAAGGGCGCTTTCGCGGCGTTGCCTGCGTCGAGGACCGGGTGCCGGATCGCGAACTGGAGCGCCTGCACGTGGGGGGCATTCGCGGCATTCGATTCAACTTTGTGAAGCATTTGGGCGGGGTTCCCGACCTGGGCGTTTTTTATCGCCTGCTCGCGCGCATCAAGCCCTTGGGATGGCATGTCGTGCTGCATTTCGACGCCGAGGACATTGTGAGCCAGCGCGAGCTGCTGGGACGCATTGACGTACCCTTCATCATCGATCACATGGGCCGCGTGAAAGCGGCGGATGGGTTAAGCCAGGCGCCGTTTCAGTCGCTGCTCGCGCTGTACCGGAACAATCCCCTGGCCTGGATCAAGGTCTGCGGCGCCGAGCGGGTTTCCAGCGGAAAACGGCCATTTTTGGATGCGGTACCTTTCGCCCAGGCGCTCGTCGCTCAGGACGCGAGCCGAATTCTGTGGGGTACCGATTGGCCGCATCCGAACATCACGAAGGACATGCCGAATGATGGCGAGTTGGTGAACCTATTTGCCGAAATCTGTCCGGATCCGGCAGAGCAGCGGCGCATCCTGGTGGACAATCCGACCCGGATGTACTGGCCGTGATCATCGATTGCCACGGCCATTACACGACGGCACCCGGCGGGCTGCAGAAGTTTCGCGATGCGCAGCTCGCGGGCCTGAAAACCGGCCTCGACGTAGCGCTCGAGGCCCAGGAAACGATCTCCGACGATCAGATTCGCGACAGCCTGGAGAATGCGCAGCTGAAGCTGCAACGCGCGCGCGGCACGGATCTGACGATTTTTTCACCGCGCGCCTCCGCCATGGCCCACCACGTCGGCAACGAGACCACGAGCCGGCGCTGGACACGCGTCTGCAATGATCTCATTCATCGGGTTTGCCTGCTGTATCCGGATAACTTCGTGGGAGTCTGTCAGTTGCCGCAATCACCCGGCGTGCCGCCGGCTCAAAGCGCGGTCGAACTCGAGCGTTGCGTATCCGAACTGGGATTCATTGGCTGCAACTTGAATCCCGACCCCTCGGGGGGTCATTGGAAATCACCGCCGCTCACCGACCGGTATTGGTATCCTTTTTACGAAAAAATGGTGGAGCTCGACGTTCCTGCCATGGTGCATGTCAGTTCGTCATGCAATCCGAACTTCCACGCGACCGGGGCGCACTACATCAATGCCGACACAACGGCATTCATGCAGTTTCTCAGCGCCGATCTATTCAAAGATTTCCCCACCCTGCGCTTCATCATTCCGCACGGCGGCGGCGCGGTGCCCTATCACTGGGGCCGATACCGCGGATTGGCGCAGGATATGAAGCGTCCGCTGCTCGGTGACTACGTGTTGAAGAACGTGTTCTTCGATACCTGCGTGTATCATCTGCCCGGGATCGAATTGCTCCTCAAAGTCATACCCGTGGACAACATTCTGTTCGGCTCGGAAATGGTCGGGGCGGTGCGCGGCATCGACCCGGAGACCGGCCAATATTTCGATGATACCAAGCGTTACCTGGATGCGATGAATTTGAACGATTCCGATCGCCATAAGATATTCGAGGGCAATGCGCGCAGGGTATACCCGCGATTGAAAGCTGGCCGGGTCACGCGCTAGGCACCCCCTGCTTGGGCCACGACAGTAGGCCGGTCAGATGGGGAAATGACCGGCTTGTGTTTCGATCGTAATCCAGCGCAGTTCCGTGAATTGGTCGATGCCCGCCTTGCCGCCGAAGCGGCCATAGCCGGACGCACCCACCCCGCCAAAGGGCATTTGCGCTTCGTCGTGCACAGTGGGTCCATTGATATGGCAAATGCCCGAGCGAATTTGGCGCGCCACGCGCAGGCCGCGCGCCGTGTCGCGCGTAAATACCGCGGCCGCCAGTCCGTATTCGCTGTCATTGGCGATTCGGATGGCATCCGCTTCGTCCTTGGCGCGAATGATTGCGACCACGGGGCCAAAACTTTCGTCGCGGTAAATATCCATGACCTGCGTGACTCCATCGACGACGGTCGCAGGCATGAGGACATGCTCTGCCTTGCTGCCCGCGATGATCGTGGCGCCTTTTGCCGTGGCATCATCAATCAGGTTGTTGACGTGCTTTACGGTCTTTTGATCAACCACCGCTCCCAATGGGGTCTTGCCTTCGCGGGGATCTCCAGTCGCAAGGGACTTGGCTTTAATCGCAAAGCGCTTGACGAAATCCGCCGCCACCGCATCGACCACGATGATGCGCTCGGTAGACATGCAAATTTGTCCTTGATTCATGAAGGCGCCAAACGCGGCGGCCTTGACCGCCTCGTCCAGGTCGGCATCCTCCAGAACTATCAACGGCGCCTTGCCGCCGAGCTCGAGCAGGCAGGGCTTCAAATGTTCCGCGGCCCGTTTTGCGACGATCCGGCCGACCGCCGTCGAGCCCGTGAAGTTAATGCGCCGGACGGCAGGATGGTCGATCAGCGCGCCGACCACCTCCGCGGCATCCTTGGGCGCGTTGGTGACAATATTGATCACGCCTGAGGGAAACCCCGCGCCGGCGAAGGCTTCGACAATGATTTCATGCGTGCGCGGGCAAAGCTCCGAAGCCTTGAGGATGACGGTGTTGCCGCAGGCAAGCGGAACCGCGATGGCGCGGACGCCGAGAATAATCGGTGCATTCCACGGCGCGATCCCGAGAATGACGCCGACCGGCTCGCGCAGCGTCAATGCCAGACATCCCGGCTTGTCCGACGGGATGACTTCACCGCCAATTTGCGTGGTCAAGGCGGCCGCCTCGCGAATCATGCCGGCCGCCAGCATCAAATTGAACATGGCCCAGCCGGCGGTTGCGCCGACTTCCGTGGTCATGGCGCGCACGAAATCATCCTTGCGTGACTCGAGCGCAGTAGCCGCATTCATGAGCAGCCCGCGCCGCGCATTCGGTCCGAGAGTCGACCAGCCCGGAAACGCTTTTGCCGCACGATCCGCAACAGCGCGCGCCTCGGCTGGAGACATGGCGGCGGCGTTGCCGGCCGATTCTTGGGTCAGCGGATTGATGCGTTCGAATTGCATGGCGGTATCCTCTGTCGGTGTCGTCGAAAATATAATGGCGGCATTGCCGTGCGCGAACAACTAGAATAGCGCGCACTGAACCGGGAGTAACCGATGCAAGTCAATTCGATCGTCCGAGGCGCAACGGTGCGCGCGAGGGCAATGCTCGTGGCCTTGGCGATCACCGGCCTGGTATTGCCCGCCTTGGCGGCGCCCGCTGGGCCGCACGACACCGTCATTCGCAATGGCTTGATCTATGATGGTTCGGGCAAGCCGCCCTTCGTCGGCGATGTTGCGATCGACAAGGACCGCATCGTGTACGTCGGCCCGCATGCGCCCGGCAAGGGCCGCACGGAAATCGATGCGCATGGCAAGGCGGTCTCGCCGGGTTTCATCAATATGCTCGCTCATCCCGAGGAATCGCTGCTCGTGGACAAGCGTGCGCTCAGCGACATCACCCAGGGCGTGACCCTCGAGGTCATGGGCGAGGATTCCATGGGGCCGTTGAACCCGGCCATGAAAGCCGACATGAAGCGCCACCAGGGAGACCTTCACTACGACATCGACTGGACCACGCTCGGCGAATATCTCGAGAAGCTGCAGAGCAAGGGCATTGCACCCAACGTCGCAGCCTTCGTGGGCGCCGGCACGGTGCGCATCAACGTGCTGGGCGAGGACGATGTGCAACCGACGCCGGCACAGCTTTCACAGATGCGCGGACTGGTCCGTCAGGCGATGGAAGAGGGCGCGCTGGGAGTCACGACGGCGCTGATTTACAACCCGAACACTTACGCCAAAACGCCGGAATTGATAGCACTGGCGAGTGAATCGGCGCTTTGCGGCGGAATGTATATCGCGCATATGCGTAGCGAAGGGGATCGCATTGTCCAGGCGGTACAGGAAACCATCGATATCGCAAAGGGGTCGGGCGCTCCGGCCGAGATCTATCACTTGAAAGTCGCGGGCCAGGTTAACTGGAGCAAGCTGGATCAGGTCATCGGGCAAGTGCAGGCGGCGCGGGCTTCGGGCACGCGGATCACGGCAGACATGTACTTGTACACGGCGGGTGCCACAGGGCTCGATGTGACCATGCCGCCCTGGGTGCAGGAAGGCGGCCTCGACAAGTGGATCGCGCGGCTCAAGGATCCCGCCATTCGTGCGCGAGTCCTCGCCGACATGCGCGATCCTAAGCCCACCTGGGAAAACCTGCTGCAGCGCGCCGGGCCAAAGGGAGTGTTGCTGCTTGAATTCAAGAATCCCGCGCTGAAGCCGCTCACCGGCAAAACGCTCGAGGAAGTCGCCAAAATGCGCGGCGTCAGCCCGGAAGAGGCCGCGATGCAACTCGTCGTGGAAGATGGCTCGCGCGTCGGCACGGCCTACTTCCTCATGTCGGAGGAAAACGTTCGACGCGAAGTAGCCCTGCCCTGGGTGAGTTTCGGCTCCGACGCGGCTGCGCCGGCGCCGGAGGGGGTGTTTCTGCAGTCGGCCGAACATCCTCGCGCCTACGGAAACTTCGTGCGGGTCCTCGCGAAATACGTGCGCGACGAGAAGGTTATCCCGCTGCAGGAGGCCATTCGCAAGCTGAGCGCGCTGCCGGCGCAAAACTTATCGCTCAAGGAGCGCGGCATGCTTCGCAAGGGATATTTTGCGGACGTGGTCATCTTCGATCCTGCCACGGTGCAAGATCATGCGACCTACGATAAGCCGCACCAGCTCTCGACGGGCGTTGAAGAGGTCTGGATCAACGGGATCGAAGCCTTGCACAACGGCAGCGCCACCGGGAACCCCAGCGGGCGCTTTGTCCGTGGCCGCGCCTGGACCGGCTATCCCGGCGGCGGCTGCCGTGCCGCCAGCCAGCAATGGACTTGGAGCAAATAAAACATGCAGATGATTCGTTTCCATCGATATCTCATCGCCGCCGTATTGGCGCTCGCTCTGCCTCAGTTGGCCGGAGCGGAAATCAGCACCGCGTCGATTGTCCAAGACCTGCACTGGCGCTTGGTCGGTCCCTTTCGCGGCGGCCGCACGCGAGCGATCACGGGGGTGCCGGGCCAGCCTCATACATTCTTGGCCGGCGCGGTCGATGGCGGGGTTTGGAAGACCGATGACGATGGGCGCAGCTGGAATCCGATTTTCGATGCCGAGCCCACCCAGTCGATCGGCGCCATCGCGGTGGCGCCCTCGAATCCGAAGATCATCTACGTCGCATCCGGCGAAGGGCTGCATCGACCCGACCTATCAGTGGGCGATGGCATCTACCGTTCCAACGACGGCGGTCAATCCTGGATTCATCTGTCGCTCGATGATTCGCAGCAGATTCCGAGCATCGCGGTCGATCCGCATGATGCCAACCGCGTCTACGCCGCGGTGTTGGGGCATCCGTACGGCGCCAGCGCGCAGCGCGGCTTGTACCGATCGTCGGACGGCGGCACCACGTGGTCGAAAGTGCTGGACCAAGGCGAGAATACCGGCGCTTCCTTCATCAGGATCGATCCGTTCGATGCCCATACGCTGTACGCGGGATTCTGGAATGCGCGTTCAGGCCCGTGGGAAGACAAGAACATGTTCAACGGTCCGCATGGCGGCCTGTTCAAATCGACTGACGGCGGTGATCATTGGCGGCCGTTGACCGACGGGTTGCCGCAGGGCTTGTCGCAGATCGATGTCGCGGTCGCGCCGAGCGCACGCGGCCGCTTGTATGCCACTGTCGCGACCAGTTCGGTTCCGGCGGCGCAAGGCGGCGCAGCGCCGAGCACGGGCGTGTACCGTTCGGATGATGGCGGCGAGCATTGGCACGTGGCCACCTCCGATCCGCGGCCGGGCCTGCGCATCGGCGGCGGCGATTTGTCCATTCTTGCGGTTGATCCCAAGAACGCGGACGTGGTGTACAGCGCGTCAATCGTGACCATGAAGTCCACCGACGGCGGTTCGCACTGGGTTTCTTTCAAAGGCGCTCCCGGGGGCGATGATTACCAGGCGATATGGATCAGCCCGGACGATCCGCAGCGCATCGCTTTGGTCGGCGATCAAGGCAGTCTGATCACGGTCAATGGCGGCAGAACGTGGAGCACCTGGTATAACCAGCCGACCGCGCAGCTGTATCACGTCAGTGTCACGCCGACCTATCCCTATCGGCTCTGCTCGGGGCAGCAGGAAAGCGGTTCGGTATGCATCTCGAATCGCGGCAATGACGGCATCATCGACTTTCGCGACTGGCATCCCGTGGGAGTCATTGAATACGGCTATGTAGCGCCGGATCCGCTCGATCCCGACGTGATCTTTGGCGCCGGGCGCAACGTGGTGACCAAAACGCACTTGTCGACCGGTCAGGTCCAGAACATCTCGCCGATACCGGTACCATCGCCGGACGCGCGCACCGATCGCACTGAACCGATTTTCTTCTCGCCGCAGGATCCGCACCGCATGTACTTCGCGGCGAATCGTTTATACGCGACCAGCGATGGCGGGACGTCCTGGCAGACCATCAGCGAGGATCTTACGCGGCCGAGCAGCGGCTCACCGCCATCCGTGGGTGACATGCACGCCGACAAGGCCGAACTGCAGCGCGGCGTCATTTACGCGGTGTCCGCGTCGCCCTTGACCAAGGGAATGTTGTGGGCCGGAACCGACGACGGCTTGATCTGGGTGACCACCAATGAGGGCGCTGCATGGAGCAATGTCACGCCGCCTGAGTTGACGCCGTGGAGCAAGGTAACGCAGATCGAGGCATCGCATTTCGATGCCCATGTTGCCTACGCATCGGTCAGCCGGTTCCGGCTGGATGACCTAAAGCCCTACGTCTACCGCACACGCGATGGCGGCAAGAGCTGGCAGTCGATCGCCGCCGGACTGCCGCAGGATGCGCCGGTCAATACCGTGCGCGAAGATCCGGTGCGGCGCGGGCTGCTGTTCGCCGGCACGGAGCGGGCCGTATGGATGTCCGACGATGACGGCGATCACTGGCGGTCGCTGCAGCTCAATCTGCCGCATACTTCGATGCGCGATCTCATCGTTCACAATCAGGATTTGATTCTCGCCACCCACGGCCGTTCATTGTGGGTGCTCGATGACATCGGCCCCTTGCGTGCGGCCGTGGACGCCAAGACGCCGGCGACGCTGCTCAAGCCTTCACCCGCCATTCGCGCACGCCGCAGCACCGGCACCGACACGCCCATACCGCCGGATGAGCCGTCGGGGCGCAATCCGCCGAACGGAGCTGTGATCGATTACTACCTGCCCCAGCCCGCGAAAGGTGCGGTCAGCATCGAGATACTCGATGCGAACGGCGCCCCGGTACGGCGTGTGTCGAGCACCGACGCCATCGGGTTCAGCGCAACGGAACGCGAGAAGGAATTGATCCCCCAATATTGGATACGTCAGCCCAAGGCGCTGGAAACAACCGCCGGCATGCATCGCTTCGTCTGGGATCTGCACGGCACGACGCCGCGAGCAGTGCGACGCGGCTTTCCGATTTCCGCGGTTCCCGGGGACACACCGCAAGAACCTTTGGGTCCCGTGGCTACGCCGGGGGTCTATCGCGTGCGGCTCGAGGTGGGCGGACAGCACTGGGAGCAGCCGGTCACCGTGATGCCCGATCCGCGGGTCAACATCCCTTCGCAGGATTACGCCGCGCAGCATGCTCTCGCCGAGAGCCTGGCCCACGCGCTCGATGCCAGCACCGCCAGGGACCAGGAAATCAAGGCGTTGCGCGCGCAGATCAAGGCGCTGCATGCGCCGCAACAGGTTGCGGCACAGGCAAAAGATCTCGACGAGCACTTCGATTCACTCATGGAGCACGGCGTCAATGCCAATGCGCAGCGTGGGCTCGAACGTGTCAACGGCGAGATCTTGAGTTTGTATGTTGAAGTGGGCAATGCGGATGCCGCGCCCACGCGTGCACAGCAGGCAGCAGCCGGCGCCTTGTCCCAGGAATGGCAGGCTCTCGATGCCGCCGCCGCGAAGATCGACCAGGACGATCTTGTGCCGCTCAATCAGGCACTGAAGCGCGCCAAACTGCCGGCGCTGCGCAGTGATGCGGCAGCGCCGGAGGAAGGCGAGTCAACTGATGAGGAGTAGGCTACTTCTGATTTAGCGCCTTCCACAGCGTGAGCTGGGCCTCCAGCTTCGCGTGCAGAGAAGTGAAGAGGGAATGCTGCTGAGCGGTGGGCGGCGTATCGGCGTCCTCGAGCGAGCCTGCGAATGCCGCTAGCTGCTCATTGAGCATGCCCGGAAAGGCGAGATTGGCCTCGGATCCGTTCATGTTCACCTGCATGAGGGTCTCCTCGATGCGCGCGAGCTTGGCGTCGAGGCCGCGGCTGCTCCCGTGTGCGGCTTTCAGCTCTTTGCGCCGGGCGCGTATGTCATTGACGGCGCGGTGCAGGGTGTCGATGTCATGATACGTCGCGAGTGCGAGTTCGGTCTTGGCCGCAATGGCTGCATCGCTGTTGGCTACTCGCGGGTCGGCGACGACGGTGAGTGAGGCGGTACGTGTTTGATCGCCCAATTTCAAACGTAGTTGATACTGGCCGGGCGGGACGATGGGTCCGCGCGGCGCTTCACCTTCATAAAAGGCGCCGGGAATCTGCACGGGATCGTCGTAGCGCAGATCCCAGACCAATCGGTTCATCCCGGCCTTGGCGGGAATCAAATCGCTCGCCACAATTTGATCCGGCCACTCGGGCGGCTGAATTTCTTTCTTGGTCTTGGTGCTGGACAGATGCCGTACCAGCTCGCCTTTGGAATTGACGATGTCCATGGTCAGTTCGGTCGCGGCAGCGGCAGGCAGTACATAGTCGATGAGGGCGCCTGCGGGCGGATTCGCGCCCACCGGCCGGCGAGAATTGACCTGATCGGGGTAGTACAGGCGCATCGCCTTCTCGGGTGAGTAGAGCACGAGATCATCGGCCGTTGCCTTCGCCTGGCGCAGGGGCGTCAAGTCGTCGAGGATGTAGAACCCTCGTCCATGCGTGGCGGCAACCAAATCGGCGCCATGCACGGTGAGGTCATGGACCGGCGTGACGGGCAATCCATGTTGCAGCGGCGACCAATGCGCGCCGTCATCGAAGGATGCAAATACCCCGAGCTCGGTGCCGGCGTACAGCAGGCCGCGACGCACCGGGTCTTCGCGCACCACGTGCACGACAGCGCCCGCGGGCAGGCCGTCGGCAATCGACACCCAGGTTTTACCGGTGTCGGAAGTTTTCCACGCGTACGGCGCGATATCATCGAGCCGGTGCCGGTCCACGGCGATGTAGGCCACCGCCGGATCGAAATGCGAGGGCTCGGTCATGCTGACGGTGCTCCACGCGGGCATGGCCGCCGGTGTCACGTTGCGCCAATGCGCGCCGTCATCCTCCGTCATTTGCACCAGGCCATCATCCGTTCCAATCCACAGATTGCCTTTGCGAAGCGGCGACTCGGCCAGCGCAAAGATCGTGTCGTAATACTCGACGCTGGTGATGTCCTTGGTCAGCGGTCCGCCCGAGGCGGTCTGTTTGGTCTTGTCGTTGCGGGTGAGATCGGGGCTGATGATTTTCCAGCTCATGCCGTGATCGGTGGATTTCCAAAGAACTTCAGAGCCGGCGTACAGGGCGTCCGGATCGTGCGGCGACAGCATCAGCGGCGAAGTCCAATTGAAGCGGTGGTCCAGCTCGCTCGCGGGATGGCCTGAATTGTCGATCGGATCCGGGCTGATGTTCTGAGATTGTTGCGAACGATGATCGAAGCGCGCGAATTGATTCTCAGCGTCGCTGTAAATAATGTTGGGATTGCGCGGGTCCGGCACCACGAATCCCGACTCGCCGCCGCCAGCGGGGTACCAGTCACGCGGCCCGATCACGCCCTCATCGTCGAAGCTCGCGACTGCAAGATTGGAATTGTCCTGCTGAGCGCCGTAAATATAGTAAGGAAAGCGGTCATCCGTCGCGACGTGATAGAACTGGCCGGTGGGCTGATTGTCCTGGGTCGACCAGGTATTGCCGCCGTCGAGCGAAATGCTGGCGCCGCCATCATTCGCGTTGATCAAGCTGTTGGAATTATTGGGATCGATCCACAGCGCGTGATGATCGCCGTGCGTGGCGGAGACCAAGTTGAAGGTCTTGCCGCCATCCGTCGAGCGCAGCATGCCCGTGTTGAGCGCATACACGGTGTCGATGGCATTGGGATCGGCGTAGATTTTGGAGAAGTACCAGGCGCGCTGGCGGATGCGTCCGTCATCGCTCACGCGGCGCCACTGCGTTCCGCCGTCGTCCGAGCGATACAAGCCGCCTTCCTTGGCTTCGATCATGGCAAAAATGCGGCGCGAATCGACTCCGGAAATGGCGATGTCGATGCGGCCCAAGATGCCTTCGGGCAGTCCGTGTCCGGTGAGCTGCGACCAGGTCGCGCCGCCGTCCATCGAACGATACAGGCCGCTGCCGGGGCCGCCGCTTGAAAAATTCCACGGCTGGCGACGCACCTGCCAGAGTGCGGCATAAATGATTTTCGAGTTATGGGGGTCGGCGGCCAGGTCGATCGCGCCGGTGAGCTCGTTTTTGTAGAGCACGCGATCCCAGGTCTTGCCGCCGTCGGTGCTGCGAAACACGCCGCGCTGCGTATTGGCGCCGAAGGCATGCCCCACGGCTGCCACCAGGACGATGTTGGGATCGGCCGGATCCACGATGATCGCACCGATTTGCCGGGTATCGGTCAAACCCAAATCGCTCCAGGTCTTGCCGGCATCGGTCGATTTGAACACGCCGCCGCCCCAGGTCACATTGCCGCGCAGGTTGGCTTCACCGGTACCGACATAGATGATGTCGGGATTGCTGCGAGCGACCGCAATGGCGCCAATGGACGAAACCTTCACCGCATCGAATATGGGCTTCCAGGTCGCGCCGGCATCGATGGTCTTCCAGACTCCGCCGGCGGCCGCGCCGAAATAAAACACATTGGGCGATCCGGGGACGCCGGCCACGGCAACGGCTCTGCCGCCGCGAAAGGGACCGATTTCTCTCCATTGCAAAGCGCCGTAGGCGCTTTCAGGGGGCGTTGCGCTCAAGGCGAGCGAGGACGCAAACAGCAACAGGCCGGGCGCCAATATTTTGGTTAAATTAGAAATCACTCGGAAGACTCCTCAAATGACGATGTGCGATCTTACCCGCTGAAGCGCATGCATACCTAAGTAACACGCAAAGCAGGGTAATCCCGACAGGTCTCGAGAGCACTCGCCTGACGGATACGCGGTTTATTGACCCGCGAAAAATGACCGGGTCGCCGCAAAGCAAATGGGCGCGACCAACATCGCGTGATAAGCCTCGGCAACCGCCAGTTCGCCGCCGTCGGTCGCGCCCTGCGACACGGCGGTCGCGGCAACCAGCGCTTTGGCAACCGCAAAATCTTGTTTCAAATTGGCATACGGGTCGTTTGGGATAGCGGCCGCCTCGAGATCGAGCACGCTGACTGAAGCTGAGGGCGCCTGAGCGGCCCAATAGTTCTGCATCAGTTGCGTGTTGAAAAAGAAGACCAATGGATCGACGGCGCCGCCGCATAACAGGACCGGGACCGTCGGTACCCAGTTGCGCAAGTCATTTTCCCGCAGCGCCTGCCGCCAGGGAAGGCCGGGGGCCGCAGCGGCAACGCCGGTGGTGACCGTGGGGAAGCCGCCGTCAGGATGTGCCTGCGCATCCTCGAGATAGGCGAGGCGATAGCTATTTTGCAGCAGGTTGCCGGTGCCGAAGCCGAGCGCAAAAACCTCGGCCAGATCAGCGGGGTCCGTCGGCGGCGTGATCGATGCGAACTCCGGCGCCGGCGGCGCGGCGCTGAACAAGGCAAATTCCGGAAGTTTGCCCTGCGCATAAAGCTGGCTGCGCGGAGTGGTGCTCGGCAGCAGGTTCTCTATGCCATCGGCATATTGAGGCTCGAATACGTCGGTCGCGTTCGCGTAAATATTCCCGTACACAGTCTGGTATGCGCCGAGCAGCAAGGTGGAGGAAACGGTCGCGCCGCCATTGACCTCGCCGTAAAACACCGCGTCGACAAAGGCAGCGAGCGCATAGGGTCCCGACATCGGCGCCGAGGCGGTGACTTTCATGCCGGCTGCTTGCATCGCGCGGTGCGTGGCCATGGCCACATAGCCTCCCTGAGAGTAACCGGTGATGAATAACTGCCCGTTATCCTTGACCGTCGTCAGGGAGGCCAGCGGCAGCGCGGTGCGCGCGGCCGTCAGCGCATCGATCATGTCCTTCGATTGTTGATCGGCGATCAGGTAGGGATGATACGGCAGGGTCGAGGTGTCATAACCGGCGTAGTTCGGTGCGACCACGATGTAACCCTGCGATGCGAACAATGACGCCAGAGAAATCGTTTCGGCATTCTGCAAGTCGGCCATGTTGTAGCTGCGATCGGTGGTGGTGCCGTGAGCGTACAAAACGATCGGGCGTTCGCCGGTGCAGTTCGAACCCGGCCCGGCGGGAATCATGAGCACGGCGGAGGCCGTGGTGGCTTCGCCGGAACCGCCGACCGTGGCGTATTGAATATGATAGAAAATGATATCGCAGAGAGGCGCGCTGCTCACCGACAACAGCAACTGATTGACGGGCAGTTCAAGTTCGGTGAGCAGGGCCGAAATCGTCAACGTCGACAAAAGTTCGGGAGGCGTCTGCAGGAGCGCGCCCCGAGCCGGGGGTGGGCTCGAATTCATTCCGGGCCCGCTGCCGCCGCCTCCGCACGCAGCAAGCGCGAGTGCAGCGATCAATGGTAAGTAATGTCGGTTCATGACCTTACGGGTTTGGGCCCGAAACTGTGATCTAAGTTCAACTTAGCCGCCATTTCGCAGGTTAGGCCCATTGACTTGGGCGGGCGCTGTCCCAATAGGATGCACGATCATGGATCCGACGCCTGAATCCGCCGTGGTCTTCCGCGGCTCCAAATTTCTCTGTCATGAGTACAGTTTGATGCTCGAGGCTCGCGGCATCGAGCATGAGGCGGCGGAGGATGACCACACCTGGATATTGAGCGTCCCGGAGGAGATGCGCCAGCGAGCGTACGAGGAGCTGAGCCGCTACTCCGTGGAACGCGGCGTCAGGCGCAGCGTTCCGGAGGTGATGCTGCCGCACTCGGGCGCCGCTTTCGGTGTGGTCGGATACATTGCGATTCTGCTATTCACGGCTTATTTTGCGGGTAACGCAACCTTCGGCGCGGACTGGCTGTCCTTGGGTTCGCTCGACGCCGGTGCGAGCGGGGAGTGGTGGCGAGCCGTCACGGCATTGACCCTGCATCTGGACCAGGAACACCTGCTGGGCAATGTGCTCTTTGGCGCCGTCGCGGGCATTGCGGCGAGCCGGCTGCTCGGACCCGGCGTCGCCTGGGCGAGCATCCTGGGCGCTGCGGTGCTGGCAAACTACGCCGAGATTCTCATCACTCCGATCACTCATCGAGCGGTGGGCGCGTCCACTGCGGTATTCGCAGCGTTGGGGTTGCTGTCCGGCATGGCGTGGCGCCAGCGGCTCACGCTGCGCGAACGGCTATGGTACCGCTGGGCGCCGCTGATCGCGGGAATTTGTCTGTTGACGCTGCTCGGCGCCGGCAGCGCGCATGTGGATGTGCTGGGACATGCGCTGGGGTTTTGTTTCGGGTTGGGCGTCGGATGGGTTTACGTACGAAGCGGTGTTCCCAACAATCGCGATCCGCGCGTGCAGGTCATCGCAGGCCTCGGCGCCGTCTTGGCGGTATGCGCAGCCTGGGCTTCTGCGTTATGGCTCAAGCCGTGATCAAGGCGCACTGTCATCCAGGGTCGTAGTACGGCCCGCCGGCGGTTTCTTACAGGCACTGTTGGGTGTAATTCTCATGTACCGGTCGAAATCGCGATTGCTGGATCGTCGTCATGTAGGACAGTGAAAAGGAGGCGATATGAGAGTCATGGTACTGGTCAAGGCGACCAAAGACAGCGAATCGGGGATCTTGCCGACCCCGGCCCTGCTGGCCGACATGGGCAAATTCAACGAGGAACTCGTGAAGGCAGGCGTTATGCTCGCCGGCGAGGGACTGCGCCCGACTGCGCAAGCAAAGCGCGTGCGATTTTCGGGGCAAAACCGCACCGTGATCGACGGGCCGTTTACCGAAACCAAGGAACTCGTTGCGGGTTTCTGGCTTTGGCAGGTGCGTTCTATCGAGGAGGCGGTGCAATGGGTAAAGCGCTGTCCCAATCCGATGCCGGGCGACTCGGAAATCGAGATTCGTCCGCTATATGAGATGGAAGATTTCACGTGACGGCAGTTCAATCCCAGGGCCGCCTTGGGAGATACTTGGCAAGGTCATATATTCCAACGAGGCTGTGCGATGAGTTACATGTTGTTGATCGTTGAACCTGCGGGTCTGCGTCGGACGCGGACCGAGGCCGAGGGCCGCGCGCTGTACGACAGTATGGTGAACTTTAGCGAGTCGCTAAAGGCCCGGGGGCTGCTCACCATGAGCCAATCGCTGAAGGAAGATTCGCGCGGCGCACGCGTCAAGGTGCGTGGCGGGACAACGAGCGTCGTTGATGGTCCTTTTGCGGAAGCCAAGGAAATGATCGGCGGCATCTTCATGCTGAGCTGCGAGACGCGCGAGCAAGCGATCGAGATTGCCGCAGAGTGCCCGGTAGCGAACTCGACCACCATCGAAGTCCGCGAACTCGGGCCCTGCTTCGAGTAAGGGCTCAAAGAATCGCGCCCATGACCGAGCCGAATATCGGGAACACCGTCGAGGCAGTGTGGCGCATGGAATCGGCCAAGATCATTGCAAAACTCGCGCGCATGTTGCGCGACGTCGGCCTCGCCGAGGAACTGGCGCAGGATGCCATGGTGACCGCGCTCGAACAATGGCCCGTTTCCGGTGTTCCCAACAACCCTGGAGCCTGGCTCATGGTAACCGCCAAGAACCGCGCGCTTGATCAGTTGCGGCATTTCAAGCTTCTGCAACGCAAGCATCAGACCATCGCGAACGATGCGGAGCTGCTGTTGCCGACAACCCCTTCGCCGGAGGAGGAGTCGGACAAGGAAGTCGGCGACGATTTACTGCGACTCATCTTCATTGCATGCCATCCGGTGCTGTCGACGGAAGCGCGCGTCGCGCTCACGTTGCGCTTGCTGGGCGGCCTCAATACGGCGGAAATCGCGCGCGCGTTTCTGGTGCCGGAGCCCACCATCGGGCAGCGAATCGTGCGCGCCAAACGAGCCCTGAGCGAAGCTCATGTACCATTCGAGATGCCGCGCAGCGAAGAACTCGCAACGCGGCTCGCCTCGGTGCTCGAAGTGATCTATCTGATCTTCAACGAGGGCTACGCGGCGACCGCAGGCGAGGAATGGATGCGCCCGACGCTGTGCGAGGAAGCGCTGCGCCTGGGCCGGATTCTCGCGGAACTCGCGCCGCGCGAACCGGAGGTACATGGCTTGATCGCATTGATGGAAATTCAAGCATCGCGGATGGCTGCACGAGTCGGGTCTTCGGGGCAGCCCATTTTGTTGCTTGAGCAAGATCGGGGGCGCTGGGATCAATTGCTGATTCGCCGCGGACTCAAGGCGCTGGAACGCGCGGAGGCGTTGGGCGGCTCATTGGGACCTTATGCCCTGCAAGCTGCGGTCGCGGCATGTCACGCGCGGGCGCACAGCGCCGGAGAAACCGACTGGGTGCGCATCGTGGCGATTTACGACGCATTGGCGCAACTCGCGCCGTCGCCCGTCGTCGATCTGAACCGCGCCGTGGCGGTATCGATGGCCTTCGGTCCGGGTGCCGCGCTGGAAATTGTTGATGACTTGAACTCGGACTCGCGGCTCAGCACTTACCATCTGTTGCCGAGTGTGCGGGGCGACCTGCTGGAGAAGCTGGGCCGCTTCGAGGAGGCACGCACCGAATTTACGCGCGCGGCAGCGCTGGCACAGAACGCGCGCGAAAGGGCGCTGTTGCTGGGACGCGCAGCCTCATGCGGCGCGGCCGCCCACTAATGTGACGACAAAGCAGCCGCGGCCGTCATTCATGGAGATGCATCGGGCATCGCCGCCGTGACGACGCGCGATTTGACGCACCAAGGACAGCCCCAAGCCATTGCCCGTACTACTGACGCTGTCGCGGCGCCGATAGAAGGGCGTGAACACCTGTTCGAACTCGGCCGGCACGGGTCCCGGGCCGTTGTCCCAAACCTTCAAGACCGCCATGTCGCCTTCGCGCTGCAGTCTAATTTGTGTCGGCGGCACGCCGTGGCGCCTGGCATTCTCCAGTAAATTGCGCAGCAGCCGGCGCAGGAGCCGCGGGTCGCCTTGAATTTTAACGTGCTCGCCTTCGAGCTGAACCTCGTCGTAGCGCGCGGACTCCTCCGCCGCCAGGGCCAGCAAATCGACTTCCTCGCGCACGTCGTTTTGCGCAACCGTGTCCAAGCGGCTCGCGAGCAGAATTTCATCGACCAAACCATCCAATTCAGCAATGTCCTGCTCCAGGCCGGCTTTGCTCTTCGGATCGGCGGATTGCTTCAACATTTCCACCGCCAGCCGGATACGCGCCAGCGGGGTGCGCAACTCGTGCGAGGCATTGGCCAGCAGCGAGCGGTTCGCAAGGATGAGCTGCTCGATCTGCGTTGCCGCCCGATTGAAGCTTTCCGCCAAGCCCGCAATTTCATCGCGGCCCTCGACCGCGACGCGTGCGCCAAGATCGCCGGCGCCGAGCGAAGTCGACGCCGCGCTGCAGGCGTTCGAGACGTCCGCTGATCTGCCGAACGATGGGAAAGGCCGCGAGGCCGATTGAAAGAACCGCGAACATCACCAGCAAGTGGAAATTCACCCGCGTGACGCCGGAGCTCGATGGGCACGCTGGCGACCAGCACGCGACCATCAGCCAAGTGGACGCTGGAAAGCGCCCCGACGCCCGGCCAATGCGCAAAACTTGAGCAGATGGGCGTGCCGCGCGCCGGGCAGAGGGAGCGGACGCCCGATGGCGGCGATGACCATCCCATCCTCGCCAAACAGCGTGACGTCGGCCTTGAGTCCCGAGGCCAATCGTTGCAATGCCTCCTGCTGCTCCGAGGCCGGCGTGCCTGCCGGCGGCAGGACATTTTGCACCAGGCGCCCGACCGTGACCCCAACTTGTTCCATCGGGCCGCCGGCGAAATGCACCAACACCGAGGCAGCCAGGCCCAACAGGGCGAGACTGACCAGCAGCGCAATATAGAAGCGCAGGTAGAGGCGCAGCATCAGTCCTGCGCCTTGGCGAAAACGTAGCCCGCGGCACGCACGGTGATGATGCGGCGCGGTCTCTTGGGGTTGTCCTCTATCAGGGCGCGAATGCGGGAAATGTGCACATCGATGGAGCGGTCGAAGGATTCAAATTCCTGGCCCTTGACCATGTCCATCAAAACCTCGCGGGACAAAACGCGCCCGGCGTTCTTCGCCAGCGCCGCCAGCAGATCGAATTGGTATCCGGTCAGCTCGCAGGGCTTGCCATCCAAGCGAACCGCCCGGGCGGCGGTGTCAAGCTCCAGCCGGCCGAAGCGCGCGGATTTCTCATCTGTCGTTCCGCGCACGCGGCGCCGCATGATGGCGCGCAGCCGCGCGACCAATTCCCGCGGCTCAAAGGGTTTGGGCAAATAGTCGTCGGCGCCGAGCTCCAGTCCGACGATACGATCGACCGCGTCGCCTCTCGCGGTCAACATCAGCACGGGGGTGTCGTATTTTGTACGCAACTGGCGGCATACGTTGAGTCCATCCATGTCGGGCAGCATCAGATCGAGCACGACCGCGTCATAGTCCGCGGCTGAAAGCTTCTCCAGCGCCGTGGCGCCCAAGTGTGCAACCGTCACCACAAAACCCGCCTGGCCGAGATACTCGACGAGCATATCGGCCAAACGGGGGTCGTCCTCGACCAAGAGTATTCGCTCAACCATTGATCGGCGACTCTAAAGAGAGCGGGCCGTCAACGCCAGCGCATTATGTGCCGGCGTGCATTTGTTTCAGATGAGCGGCCAGAGCGGTGCGTTGCGCCGGCGTCAGCACTTCGTCGACATCCGCGAGAAGCTGCGTCAATCGCTTGGAAGCCTGGTCGGCCAGCTGCAGATGCGCAACGCGCGCGGCTTCCAGTGCAGTCCGATCGACGGTGTTTCCGGTCAGTGCCTGCACAGCTTGAACGTGGGCAGCCTGCAGCTGCGCATGCATCGGCAGCAGGTCGTTCACGGCTTGTTTCACCAGCGGCGTGATTTGCGCCTGTCTGTGCATCTGTCGCGTCGATCTCAACATACAAATGCTTCAATACGTGATCGACGTGCTCGGACATGTCGGCGGCACTGTGGGGACCGCCCATCATGCCGTGATGAAAGCCGGCCATGCCGGTTGCGGCCGCAGCGACGATACCGCCGGCCAGGGCGGCCCCGGCGACAAAGGCGATCACGGTCATGCGGCTGAAGACCGATCGGCGCGGTGTGGTGTTTCCAGGTTCGGAGGAAGTATTCATCGTGGACCCCTTGAAGTTACGAGACGATGAACAGTTTGCGCGGCGACTGTTAGCCGTATTTGCAGGGGAGGTAAAGTTTTGTAAAGCGGCCTCAAGCCGCGGACGGAAACCGCGGTGCGTCCGTTTCCGGCGCCAGCGCCAGCGCGTTGGTCAGAATGCACACCTGCCGGTACTTGCCGATCAGGAGCAGCAATTCGAGCAGCGCCATCTCCGCAAAGCTTGCACGCAGTTCCGCCCAGAATTCCTCGGCAATGTCGCATCGGTCTTGCAGCGCATCGCACAGGCGCACCACCAGGGCATCGCGTCCGCTCCAACCCGCCTGGCGAAACGGCTTCAGGGTCGCGGCAATTTCTTCCCCGGTAAAGCCCGCCTTGTCCGCAAAATAGTGCACATGCACTCCCCACTCATACTCCGAGCGGCAGCGCGCGCAGACCGTGAGAATGGCCAATTCGCGCTCTCGGAGCGGCAGGTGGCCCCGATCCAGAAGGCCGCCGTCCACGAAGCGCGCAAACAAGCGCTCGTCGCGCGCGAGCACTCTGAACAAGCGCAGGGGAGTGAGTTTCTGGAATCGGTTCTGAACCGTTTCCGGCCAGGGGGACTCGGCGGGAGCGATTCGCGATTCGCTGCTGGGCGTCATAAAATCAATCTCCGGGTTTTTGGAATATGCTAACTCAATATGCTCTGATTTCGTGACCAAACGGGAGTGTGACGATGCGCCGTGATCTTTTTTTGAGCGTGCTTGTGTGCCTTTCTCTGTTTGCGGGCGGCGCCGCTTTGGCCGATGCTGCGCCTGCCGCCGTGAAGCAACTCATGACCAAGGAATTGATTGGTGCTGCCGGCAAAGAGGTGCTCATGTCGACGGTGACCTATCCGCCCGGCGGTGCATCGCCGCCGCACCGGCATGATGCCCAAGTATTCTTGTATGTGCTGGAGGGCGAACTGATCATGCAGGTGCAGGGCGGCCCCAAAGTCACGCTCAAACCCGGCGACACATTCTACGAAAGTCCAAGCGATGTGCATGCGGTGTCCGCCAACGCCAGTCAGACGGCGTCGGCCAAATTTTTGGTGCTCATCATCAAGGAGAAGGGCGCGCCAACGACACGTGCGGCTGTAGCTGCGAAATGAGGAAACGAATCTGCTGCAGCGGTAGTCTCGCTGCGATGGCTGCCTTGTTGATCGCAGCGGCAGCGCAGGCGGATGACAGCGGCGAGGCGCGCGCCAAGCATGCGGCACAAGCCATCCTGGGCGCTCCCGCGCCGCGGCTGACGCTCAAGACCATCGACGGCGAATCGATCGATCTTGGCAGCCTGTATGGGAAGAAGGCGGTATACCTGAAGTTCTGGGCGACTTGGTGCGTACCCTGCCGGCAGCAGATGCCGCATTTCGAGCATGCCTACGAGACGGCGGGAACCGATCTGGCGGTCATTGCCATCGATGTCGGTTTCAACGACTCACTCGAGGCGATTCAAGCCTATCGAAAGAGACTGGGCATCACCATGCCCATTGTGCTCGACGATGGAGCTCTCGGGGCTGCTTTTCATCTGCGCGTGACACCGACGCACATTGTCATCGGCCGCGACGGCAGAATTCAGTATGTCGGTCATTTGGCGGATGCGCCGCTGGACGATGCCTTAAGAAAGGCCCGTGGACAAGCGGCGCTGGCAAAGCGCAACGAAGTCGGGCCGGTTACGGTGCAGGAAGCGGTGCCCATCGGGATCGGCGACCGGCTGCCCCGGCAGTCGCTGCGCACGATCGACGGCCGACAATTCGTCCTGCGCCCGGCCGATACTGATAAAAAGCTTACCGCGCTCGTCTTTCTATCGCCGTGGTGCGAGTCCTACCTCGCGACGTCCCGGCCGGTGGTTTCGGAAAACTGCCGTAAGATGCGCACGCAGATAAGCGAACTGGCCGAAGATCCGCGTGTCCGCTGGCTGGGAGTTGCGTCGGGTCTCTGGGCGGATGGCGCGGACTTGCGCAAGTATCGCCGCAACTACAAGGTCACGATTCCCTTGACACTCGATGCCTCGGGAAACATTTTCAGGGAATTTCGCGTACGGGATGTGCCGACCGTGCTGATTGCCGATGATCGCGGCAAATTGCTGCGCCGGATTGAGGGTGAGACAGCGTCTAATCCGAAATCATTGGCGGATGCACTGGGCGCGGCCGAGTAACGGCGGCAGGCGATTCGTGAAGCCAGCGCTGCTCTCGTAAGCATACGCCAGTTGCAGGCAACTGAACTCGCGGCGATTCGGCGCGATGATTTGAATGCCGATCGGCAGACCGGCGCTGTTGAAGCCGGCAGGCGCGGCCAGGGCGGGGCAGCCTGACATGGTGACGAGCAGCGAGCCCTTCATCCACTCATGATAAGTCCGCATCGTTTGCCCCGAAATTTCCCGCGGCCAATGTTGATTGATATCGAAGGGGAAGACTTGCGCGCTGGGCAGCACTAAAAAATCGTAGCGTTCGAAAAATTTACGCACGCTCTGCGACCAGTCGGTGCGCACGATGGAGGCCGCGGTGATGTCCTGAGCGGATTGGGCCATCCCGGTCTCCACTTCATAGACTGCCTCGGGTTTGAGCAAGACACGCTTGGCCGGATCGTCGTAATAGGCTTGGATCGAGGCGCCCTGCTGCCATCCGCGAAGCCGTACGGTTGCTTGCCACAACGCGTCGAAATCGAAATCCGGCACCGCATCCTCGACGATGCAACCGAGGGACTCGAGGCTGTGTGCGGCCTTTCGGCAAATGTCGAGCACGCCCGCCTCGCAAGGGGCATGTCCCTTGAAGTCGGCGCCCCACGCAATGCGCATGCCTTTGAAGGAGCTTGCCAGACCTCGCTGATATTCGGTGCCGTCACCGTCGAGCGACAGCGGCGCGCGCGCATCGAAGCCCGCCTGCACCGAAAGCAGCAGCGCGAGATCCGCGACGGTTCTGGCCATGGGTCCGGTGACGCCCATCGACGGAAGCCACGCGTCGCGCGCGTCATTGGGCACGCGGCCAACGCTGGTGCGAAGCCCAAAGACACCGTTCCATCCGGCCGGGTTGCGCAGGCTGCCGCCATAATCGGATCCATCGGCCAACGGCAGCATGCGCAGTGCCAGAGAAACCGCCGCGCCGCCGCTGCTTCCCCCCGCCGAACGGTTGAGGTCATATGCATTGCGCGTCGTGCCGTAGACCTCATTGTAAGTGTGTGAGCCGAGTCCAAACTCCGGCGTGTTGGTCTTGCCGATGAATATTGCGCCCGCGGCGCGCAGCCGCTGCGCCATTATTCCGTCGATGGGAGGAACAAAGTCCTTCAAAATCGCCGACCCCTGGGTCGTGCGCATGCCTTTGACTGCTTGCAGATCCTTGACGGCATGCGGAAACCCGTGCAGGACTCCCATGGATTCGCCTCTGCCCAGTTGGGCATCGCGCTCGCGCGCCTGCATGAGCAGCTCCCCATGCTCTTGAAGTGCAACGATGGCATTGACCTTTGGATTGACCCGCTCGATATGGTCGAGGTACGCGTCCATCACTTCAGCGCAGGAAATCTTGCGCGAATGGATCGCTTTGCTGAGCGAGGCCGCATCCATGAGGACGATGTCGTTTTCGATCAAGCGCCGCTTCCCAGGCCGCCGCGCGAATACCCAACGTGGCGCAGTTCCTGCGGCAGGAGCTGGTAGGCGGCGGCCACCTCCGGCATGACTCGATAGCTCTCCACGAATTCCCGCGGGAAGCGGCATGGCTTGCCGGTATCGAGATTGAGGCAAAAATACTCGATTTCCGCGTCAGCAACCCGCTTGCCGTCGCCCAACCGCAGAATCTCGAACCGACGGGTGCAACGCAAGCGCCCGTCGCAGACCACCAGCCAGGTGGCGAGCAGCAGCTTATCGCCGAGCAATGCGGCTTCCAGATAGTCGATGCGGGTGTGGCGCACCGCCATGCCGCGGCGCATTGCCAGGCAACCCGCGAGCGGCGTGCCCAGTTTTGCAGCGTGCGTCCAGGCGATGCGATCCAGCCATTGCAAATAGACCGCGTTGTTGACGTGCGCGTACTCGTCGATTTCCTCGGGCACTACCTCATGAGTGATCGTGAAGGCCAGCGGCAAGCGCAGCGGCGGATGAGCCAATATATAACCCCGTAATGAAGCTGCGCGCGCCTGCCGGATGAAGAGGACCCTTCAAGCATTCTCGGGCCTCTTTGGCATAACAGCAACGTTCATTTCGGCGACGCAGCAGCGATCTGACCTGATTTACGGAGTTTGTCTGACTGATTTCTGGCCGCAAGTTGTTCAAGTATTGCGTTTCCACGGTGCGATCTAATCTCTTCGGGGTCAGTTATGGAGAAGCTCTATTTCGGGTTGGGCGCGGCTTTGTACCTGTTATTCGTGATTTGGTGCATGGGGACGCCGCAGAAATGACGCCGAGACGACCCGCGGGGGGGCGTATGATCGTCCCGTGACTCAGATCTCTTCGCGCCGGTCGAGTTTGCTGCCCCTTCTCGGCGGCATCTTCGCGATGTCAGCGTTTTCATTGGATCTTTCCCAACTGACGAATCAGGATGCCGCCCGAGGCATAAAAGGAGCGCTCACCACCGGCGTTTCCACGGCCATCGGCAAGCTGGGCGTGCCGGGAGGATTTCTCAACAATCCCAAGGTCAAGATTCCGCTGCCTCCGGCGCTCGACGAAATTGCCAGGGGAATGCGCATGCTGGGGCGGGGGAGAGATGCGGACGAGCTTGTCGCCGCGATGAATCAGGCCGCCGAGCAAGCCGTGCCGGAGGCAAAAGATCTCATGGTGCGCGCCGTCAAGGCGATGTCCATTGAAGACGCCAAGAATATTCTCACCGGCGGGGACGAGTCGGTGACGCAATTCTTTCGCGCCAAGACCGCCGCACCGCTGGGATTGAAATTTCTGCCCCTGGTCAAGCGCGCCACCGACCGGGTCGGCTTGGCCCAGAAATATGATCAATTCGCGGCGCAGGGGGCGAAGCTGGGACTAGTCAAGGGCGATGAGGCGAATATCGAACAATACGTGACCCGCAAAGCCTTGGACGGCTTGTATCTCATGATTGGCGAAGAAGAGCGCGCCATCCGGCAAAATCCCCTGCAGGCCGGCAGCGCGATCGTGTCAAAGGTTTTTGGTGCGTTGAAGTAGCCATTCGGCACACGGTAGATCGTGGCCAAAGCGGCTGCCGCATGAGAATTGCTCAAATCGTTGCTGCCAGTCGCGCAAGTCGATGTTTCGTGCAGCAACCCAGCAATCATCATAAATCGTATCCGCGTATCGATCTCCTGCGTCACATGCAAGCGTGGCAATGCTGCCGGATTGACCCTGAGATTGCATTTCCGCCGCGAGCGCGAGCGCGCCGGCAATATTGGTGCCGGTAGAGGGACCAAAGCGGCGGCCGAGGCGGATCTCGAGCCAGCGGGCTCCGGCGATTGAGGCCGCATCCGGCACGGCAAGCATCCGGTCGACGACATTTCGCATGAACGAGGGCTCGACTCGCGCCCGGCCGATACCCTCGATGATGCCGCCGCTTCCCCCGCAAACTTTGGCATCGCCGGTTTCGAAGTACGGAAAGAATGCGGACCCTTCCGGATCGACCACGCATAGGCGGGTCGAATTGAGCTTGGGTTGATAGCGAATGTAGCGGCCAATGGTCGCGCTCGTGCCGCCGGTGCCGGCTCCGACAACGATCCACGCGGGAATGGGATAAGTCTGCTCGGCCAGCTGCGCGAACAAGCTCTCCGCAATATTGTTGTTGCCGCGCCAGTCCGTGGCTCGCTCCGCAAACGTGAATTGATCCATGAAGTGGCCGTTCATTTCGCGGGCCACTCGGGCTGCCACCGCGGAGATCTCATCGTGAGGCTCGACCAAATGAATCCGCGCCCCGGCGCGTACAATGGCCTCGCGCTTTGCCGTGGCGGTTCCGCGAGGAACGACGGCAATGAAAGGCAGCCCGAGCAGGTTGGCGAAATACGCCTCTGAGATCGCCGTTGAGCCCGAGGAGGCCTCCACCACGGTGGTGTGCTCTCGAATATCGCCGTTGCAAATTGCATGCAGGAACAATGAACGGGCGAGACGGTGCTTCAAGCTTCCGGTCGGGTGCGCCGTTTCATCCTTGATGTAAATCCGGCATCCGGGCAGCTCGGGCAGGCCGAGCGCCAGCAAGGGCGTGTCGACTTCCTGGCGTCGGTCCTCATCGAGCTTGGCAATTGCCTTAGCTATCCAAGAACGATTGGCGTCGGTCGCGCTGGCCATTCGCCATGATACCGCGTTGCCTTAGAGCCGATGCCAGTAGGCGTTGACGATACTCGGCGATTGGCGAATTTTTGCCGCGACAATCCGCAGCTGAGCTTCGGGAAGACCGAAGACGTCGACCTGAATGTGAAATGCGTCATTGGAAGTGCATTCGGCGATGATGCGCCGAGGCAGGACATTGAGATTTTGGAAACGTTCCAACACGCGGGCGACGGCCCCAGGGTCGTTATCCGCGACGATGCGCAGGCGCCATAAAGACAATTCTTCCAGATGCATTGAAATCGATCCTCATACGGTTGCAGTACCGAGCACAGACCATCGACACCCGGTCTTCAATGAAGACCGGGCCGGTAATGCTCGCGCTGCCTTGTATGAGAATGCGCATGGTCTGAAAGAGTATGCTCTTGTCGCTCAAAAAGAGGGAGATCCAATTTTGCTGAAGTCATGCCCTCATCGGCCTCCGTGCCCCGGCTGCCCAAGATTCGGCGAGCCCGGCATCGCGCGTGGCCCGAGGAGCGCGCTGGATGAGCTGGCGCGCACTCACGCACTGCCGCGGGTGCAGCTCGTTTCGGGGCAAACCGCCGGCTTTCGCCACCGCGCGAGGCTTGCCATCCGCGGGCGATTGGGCACTCCAAAGCTCGGCCTGTTCGAATTAGGCACGCACCGGGTTGTGCACATACCGAACTGCAGCGTTCACCATCCCCTCATCAATCACGTGGCGAATGTGGTGCGACGTGCCCTGGTGGATGCGCAAGTGACTGCGTATTCGGACGGCGCGCACCTTGGCCTTGCGCGGTACCTGCAAGTGGTCGTGGAACGCGATTCGCAAACCGCCCAGGTCGTCGTCGTCGCCAACAGCAATTCGGCGGAGCCCCTGGCCGAGTGCTTGAATCTGATCCGCGAACGCTTGGGCAGGGATCTGCACAGCCTGTGGTTCAACTCGAATCTCGAGCGCTCGAACACCATTCTCGGCCCGGAATTCCATCCTTGGTGCGGGCCGGCCGGCGTCGTCGAGCGATTTGGCGGAGCGGCCGTGCACTATCCGCCGGGGGCATTCGGGCAAAGCAATCTGGAGATTGCGCAATTCATTATCGAGCATGTGCGCGAGCAGATTCCGGCGGGTTCGCGAGTTGTCGAATTCTATGCGGGCGTGGGTGCCATCGGCTTGTCGGTCTTGCAGCAAGCCGGCGAAATCGCCATGAATGAGCTCAGCCCGAGCTCGCTGCACGGGCTCGAGCTCGGGCTCGCAGAACTCAGCGCCGCCGAGCGGGCCAGGATCGCCGTCATTCCCGGTCAGGCGGGGGCCAACACATTGGCCGCGTCTGATTTCCAAATTGTGATTGTGGACCCGCCGCGCAAGGGCCTGGATCCGCCGCTCACGGAACACTTGAGCAACCATCCCCCTGAACGGCTGATCTATGTCAGCTGCGGAATCGAATCATTGCTCCGTGATGCAGCGCAACTAACCTCCCGGGGCCTGTTGCGTCTGGTTTCACTCAGGGGATTCAATCTCATGCCCTTCACCGAGCACGTGGAGACCGTGGCGCGGTTCGACCGCATTAAATCGTCTGATTTGCCTTGATTTATGGTCACGACACCCCTAGACAATCGATTCGGCCGGCGCTATAGCTGGTATCAGGAAACGCCTTAGGATCAGGAGACCGCTATGACGGCTTATCTACGAATCGCAGTCGCTATCATTGCCGGAGCCAGCTTGTTCGGCTGTGCGACCACCGCCGAGAATGCAAAGTCAAAACCGGCGGTAACGGCAACAACCGTCAAGAACCCCAATTGTCTGACGGAGACGGGAAGCCGTATCGCGGCAACCGGGACCTCCAAGTGCCGCGGATTTGGCCGCTCGTATTCAAGCGAGGATATCGACCGGACCGGCCAAACGTCGGCGGCCGATGCACTTGCGCAGCTGGACCCTTCGGTCACGGTGCATCGATAGCGCCGATTCATTGATGACGGCTTCGTTCAACCGCGCAGGTCCGCGAGGAGCATTTGCGCGCCCTTCTCGGCGATCATGGCCGTCGGCGTATTGGTGTTGCCGGAGGTGATGGTCGGCATGATGGAGGCGTCGATCACCCGAAGACGCTCAATGCGGTGAACGCGCAAGCGCGCATCGACCACGGCATCGGGATCTGCAGCGGTTCCCATTTTGGCGGTTCCGACGGGATGAAATATCGTCGTGCCGATATTTCCTGCCGCCCGCTCGAGCGAGGGCGTGTCATCGCCGACGCTGGGACCGGGCAGCAACTCCATGGGCGCAAAAGCTTGGACGGCGGCTTGTGCCATCAGGCGCCGCGTCGCGCGGATGGCGTCCGCCGCGACCTCGCGATCAGCGCGGGTTGCCAGATAGTTCGGAGCGATGATCGGCGGGTCATGTGGATCGGCAGATCGGGGTCTTACGCTGCCGCGCGAACTGGGCTGCAGGTTGCAGGCGCTCAAAGTGATCGCGGGAAATCGATGCAAAGGGTCCCCAAATTTGTCGAGCGACAGGGGCTGCACGTGAAACTCGAGGTTTGCTCTCGGCTGTTTGGGATCTGAGCGCATGAAAATCCCGAGTTGCGAGGGCGCCATGGTCAAGGGACCGCGGCGCCGGAAGGCATAGTCGAGACCCATCCACGCGCGTCCCCACATCGAGTGATACGCCTCGTTGAGCGTGTTCACATTGCTGACTTTGTAGATCGCCCGCTGCTGCAAATGGTCCTGCAAATTTGCGCCCACGCCGCGCCGCTCCAGAATCGTCCCGATGCCGAGGGGCGCGAGCCACTCGTGCCGGCCAATTCCGGACAGGCTCAAAAGATGCGGTGAACCGATGGCGCCCGCCGCCAGGATGACCTCTCCCTGAGTGCGAACCTCGAGCTTCTGAGCACCGCGTCGACACTGCACGCCGCAGGCGCGTCCCTTCTCGATGATCAAGCGCTCAGCCACGACGTTGAGCTCCACCCGCAAATTGCTGCGCGCCCGCGCCGGTTTCAGAAAGCCGCGGGCGGCCGACCAACGCCGGCCACGTTTCTGATTGACGTGAAAATAGGAGACCCCTTCGTTGTCGCCGCAATTGAAGTCATCGATTGCCGGAACGCCAAGCTGAACCGCCGCCTCGCGCACCGCATCGAGTACCCGCCAGCTGAGACGCGGTGCTTCAACGCGAAACTCGCCGCCGCATCCGTGGTGTTCGCTCTCACCCAGGAAATGATCTTCATGCTGTTTGAATAGCGGCAACACATCGTCCCATCCCCAGCCGGTGAGTCCGAGGGCGCGCCAGCCATCGTAGTCCGCCGCCTGGCCGCGCATGCTGATCATGGCATTGATCGCCGAGGAGCCGCCGATGACTTTGCCGCGCGGGTAGGCGAGCGAGCGCCCGTTGAGGCCCGGTTCGCTCTCCGTGCGGAACATCCAGTCTGAGCGTGGATTACCGATGGCAAACAGGTATCCCGCCGGAATGTGGAACCAAATCCAATTGTCCGCACCGCCGGCTTCGAGCAGCAAAACGCGGCGTCGGGGGTCGGCGGACAAGCGGTTGGCCAGAACGCATCCCGCCGTCCCGGCACCCACGATGATGCAGTCATAGTCTCCCGCCAGGCGCATTATGGCGTCCATCTAACCATAGGCTGCGTAGGTGACATAGCCCTCGGGCCCCTGCGAGTACCAGGTCTTCTGATCGTCCGCATTCAGCGCAAGACCATTGGCGAAGCGATAGGGAAGATCCGGATTCGCCAGAAATTTCCTGCCGAACGTGATGGCATCCGCCGCACCACCGGCCAGCGCGGCCTGGCCGCGAGCGAGGTCGTAATCCGAATTCAGCACCAAGACTCCCTTGAATGCTTTTCGGATCAGAGGCGCCACGGGCGGCCGATCTGACCGGCCAAAGGTGCCGTCGGGTCCGGGTTCGCGCAGCTCCAGGAATGCGATCCCGAGCCGGTCCAGGGCCGCCGCTGCCGCCGGAAACAGTTCCGCCTGATTGCTGTCGTCCACCCCCTGTGATTCGCCATTGGGAGACAGGCGTACGGCCGTGCGGTCCTGGCCCACGGTATCGATGAGGGCTTGCACGACCTCGCACAACAAGCGCATGCGGTTCTCGATCGGTCCGCCGTACGAATCGGTGCGCTGGTTGCTCCCGTCCCGCAGGAACTGGTCGATGAGATAGCCGTTGGCAGCATGCAATTGGACTCCATCGAAGTCAGCCGCTAGGGAATTGCGCGCGGCGGTTACGTAGTCGCCGATCAGGCGCGGAATTTCCTCGACCATCAACGGCCGCGCCTCGGCATACGGCTGTCTGCCGTCATAGGTGTGCGCCTTGCCCGGCGCCGTGGTGGCGCTCGCGGACACGGGTTGAACACCATGCAGCGAGGGGTGAACGAGCCGGCCCATGTGCCAGAGTTGGACGAAAATACGCCCGCCCGCGGCATGCACCGCAGCCGTCACTTTTTTCCAGTGGATCATCTGCTCTTTGCTCCACAGGCTGCCCGCGTAGGGCCATCCGCTGCCCTCGAGGCTGATGTGGGTTGCTTCGGTGATGATCAGGCCTGCCGAGGCGCGCTGGGAATAGTAGGTGGTCATGAGGTCGGTGGGAACATGTTCGCGGCTGCTACGTCCGCGTGTCAGAGGCGCCATCCAGATCCGGTTGGGGCAGGTGAGGCGGCCAACCTTTATCGGGTCAAACAAGGTCGTCATGAAATCCCTTATGAGCAATTGAGGGGACGGCGGAATGCTAACAGAGCCGAAGATGCAGCCAATCGCATTGATCGCGTACAATGCTGGCCGCGAGTCGATATCACAAAAGCTATAACTTAGGATTGATACACATGAGTCGCATCATTGTTCTCATCGCCTTCCTGGGCGTGGCGCTGCATGTTAGCGCGGCGGATTCCAACGCCAGCGGCCGTTTCACGGTGGGCCGCTATCTCGATCTGCAGTCGGCCAGCGCGCCGCAGATTTCGCCGGACGGCTCGCAGATTCTCTATACGCGAAGCATGATCGACAAACAGGCGGACAAATACCACCGCGCGATTTGGATCGTGAACGCCGACGGTTCGCATCACCGATTCTTGGCCAACGGCAGCGGCGCAATCTGGTCCGCTGACGGTAAAAGCATTGCGTTCCTCGCCCCAGGCGAGCCGAAAGGGGACCAAATCTTCGCGCTGCAACTCGGGGTTCAAGGGCCGCCGAGCCAGCTTACCTGGGTCAGCGAAGAGCCGGGCAATTTGCGCTGGTCGCCCGACGGTAAATGGATTGGGTTCACGATGCGAGTTCCTGATCCGGAAAAGTGGAACATCGACCTGCCGGCGGTGCCGGAAGGGGCGAAATGGGCGAAGACACCGCGCTACACCGAGCGGCTGCACACCTTTCGAGACCAGGCCGGATTCACCGAGCGCGGTTGGCGTCATCTTTTTCTGGTGGCAAGCGATGGCGGCGCGCCGCGGCAGGTCACGAGCGGCAACTGGAGCGTCGGCGCCAGCGCCTTTGAAGTAGCCACGAGCGTCGATTGGGAATTCACGCCCGACGGGCGCAGCGCAATCATCGAAGGCTATAAGGAAGGGGATCCGGACCGCAATGATCGTGAGGGATACATCTACTCGGTTGATCTCAAGAGCGGCGCCGTCAACCGGCTCACGAAAACCACGGGCAGCTGGGGGCAGCCGGCCGTATCGCCCGACGGCAAGACTGTGGCCTACGTGGGATACACCAAGACGGACACCAATCACGTCATGGAACTGTGGACCATGTCCGTGGACGGGAGCAATGCAACGCTGCAGTCGCAGGGGTTCGATCGAGAACCGAGAGGCATCAAGTGGGCTCCGGACGGCGGCGCGCTGTATTTCACGGCCGAAGATCGCGGCAGCATTCATTTGTACAGCTGGTCGCGCGGCAAGGGCATTCGTCAACTCACCAACGGCGCCGAGGTGTTGCTGAGCCCGACGGTGGGCAAGGGCGCCATCGCGGCGGTTCGCTCGTCATTTCGCGAACCCGGCAATGTGGTGCTGGTGAATGAACGGCGCCCCGAGAGCGTGCAGCAGCTGACGCATCTTAACGATGAGCTGCTCCGCGAAGTCACTCTCGCGAATGCCGAGGAGATTTGGTATGACTCCAGCGGCGGCGCGAAAATTCAGGGCTGGATCGTCAAGCCGCCGGATTTCGATCCCGCGCGCCACTATCCACTGCTGCTCGAGATCCATGGCGGCCCGCAGGGCATGTATAACGTGGGATTCAGTCCGCAATTCCAGAACTTCGCCGCCAACGGTTATGTCGTGCTCTTTACCAATCCGCGCGGATCGACCGGCTACGGGACCGCTTTCGGCGATGCCATTTTGAAGCACTACCCGGGACCGGACTACGATGACCTGATGGCCGGGGTCGATGCCGTCCTCAAGCAGGGCATCGCTGATGAGTCGCGCTTGTATGTCTCGGGTTGCAGCGGTGGCGGCGTCTTATCGAGCTGGATGATCACCCACACGAATCGTTTTGCGGCCGCCGCCGTCCGCTGTCCGGTGATCGACTGGATCAGCATGGCCGGCGAAACCGACGTACCCTTCTTCACCTATCGATTCTTCAAGAAGCCGTTTTGGGAAGATCCGACCGACTGGCTGGAGGAATCGTCGCTCATGCATGTCGGCAATGTGAAAACACCGACGCTGCTCATGACCGGAGAACTCGACCGGCGCACGCCCATTCCGCAAAGCGAGGAATTCTACCAAGCACTCAAATATCGCGGCGTTCCGGCGGCGATGCTGCGTTTTGATCAGGAATTCCACGGCACCGGCTCCAAGCCCTCGAATTGGATGCGCACGCAGCTCTACATGATGAGTTGGTTCGCGCGTTACAGCGGCAACCCGCCGCTGCCGGCGCCGCACTAGACGCCGAGCGGCAGATCACCCTGCGCTGCCGTGCGGCGCAGGGTCGGCGTCTCACCGGGCTTCCAAACCGGGGCGCGATAGCTGACCCGATAGCGCAGAGCTCCGCCGTCCGCGGTCGGGGCCCGCTCGATGGGCCGCGGAATACAAATCAATTCCGCGTCGAGGAAGGATTCATGCGCGGCAATGAGCACATAGCCATGACCGCCGCAATCCATCAAGTCGAGATTGGGCGCGACTTCTGGGTTGGCGGCCGCGGCGATTGCAGCGGCATCTGCGCCGCGCTGCATGGCAAGGCTCGCTTTCACGCCGCGGCGCGCGGTGAGGTTGATGGTTGCCAGACCCGGTTGACCGGCCGTTGACGGCTGTCGATAAATGGCGGCCCACGGCTTATCCGGCGTCATTGAATGATCGAAGGCCTCGGCGAGCGTAGGCGCGGAAATGGAACCGGTGACAAACTCGAGACCGACCGGCAGGAAAGGTTTGGGCGGCAGCGACGCGGCAAGCCAGCCGGCATAAAAAGAGTGGCGATCGCCCGCAAGACTTACGAAGCCGGTTATGTGACCGTCGCGAATGTGATCCAGGATCTGGGCGCGCTCGACTCGGTAGCCGCCCCAATCGTCATGCGCAAAGATGCCGTAACCGGCACCCGGCCATTTCGGTCCGCCGTTTTCCGGGAGATTGTGCAGATCGGCGCGCACATCGGTTGCGCCCACCGAGTTGCCCCAGAGCTTCCACGTTGCCGTTGAACTGCCGAGTTGCTTCAGGAACCAGGTCTTTTGCGTTTTGCCCAGCATGGACTGCGGCGGTTCCTGTTGGCGGAAATTGCGCAGTTGCTGACCGCCCAGGGTAATCTGCGGCGGCGGCTGCCCGTGGTCATAGGCCGAACCGGCGTCAAGAATGTCGAGCGCTTCTTCCGGCAACATCTGCGGAAAATCCCTGGAAAAAAAACCCTTCATCTCCGGCCGGTTGGCCAGGTCGCGGGAGCGATAGGTGCGATTGTCCGTAATGATCAAATCGACATTTCGGCCAAAGCGCAGCGTGCGGTAGGTCGTCATGCTGCCGATCGCTGCCAGATTGTCGGCCTGCAATCCCAAGCCGTGATCGTCAAATTTCTCGATGGGCGCATTTTTCACGGTCGGCGCCAAGAATTGATCCAACCTGCCCGACGGTTGTTTCACGCGGCTCGGCTGGTATTCGAACCAGGCCTGATTGGCGGCGACCTTGCGCGTTTGGGCCGGGCGCAGACCGCCGAAGTCCTGCTGGCTCTGCCACCCCTTCCACGAAAATTCGTGATTGTCGGCCATGCATACAAACGGCCACCGCGCGCGCGCGTCCTGGATATCGGCGTCATGCAAATAGGCGCGATAGATGGTGCGGTAATCGGTCAGATCCGCCGGCACATGAAAATCTTCGATCTTCTCGCCGGTGGGGTAGCGCAGAATGTCCCTGATGCGCCGATCGTACATTCCCTGTGGACGATCTTCGGGATACCAAACGATCTCGTAGAAGTAATCGCCCAGGTGCAGCACGAAGCCGAGGCGTTGATCGGGCGCCGCCTTCTCGTCTTCAAAAATCATGCGCCGATAGGCGTTTTGCGCGCCGTCATTGCAATTCTGGCAGCTGACGAATGCAAAGCGCACCGTTCGCGCATCATTCGGCGCAGGCGCGGTCACGCTGCGCCCGATGCGGCTGCCCTCGCCATTGGCGTCAATAAAACGATACCAATATTCCCGCGCCGGCTTTAAACCGCCCACCAACACCCGGCAGGTCCAGTCCGATTCCGCGGACATCTTGGTTCGAGCGCGCGTCACGAGGTGCTTGAAAGCCCGGTCTTCCGCGACCTCGACGCTGACTTCGGGTGCCGGGCGAGCCGCGGTCGACGGGCAGCGGGTCCAGAGAATTACGCTGTCCGGGTGCGGGTCGCCGGAAGCGACGCCTTCCGGGAAACGCGCGCGCGTCTCGGTCCAGTCAACCGATCGCAAGGAACGCGAACCGCCCCAGGCGTAGGTCGCGCCGATCGCGGCAGCGGAGGCGATAATTTGGCGTCGAGTGAGCGGCAAATCGCGTCCTATACGGAGTCACGTCTCATTGGGTGATGGCGTAGCATATCCGCCTCGGCGTAGTTTTTGAAATTAATCATCAAGGCGGAGAAGCGATGAACATGAATTCCCTGAACCGGCGCGACTTGCTTGGGCTGGGCCTGTTGGCCGCGGCGCCGCTGGACCTGCTCGCAGAGTTGGCCCGCGCGGCGCCGGCCGCCAATTCGAATGCGATGCGCACCTTGGATCGCTTCATCGCAGGTTACTGTGAGGCCATGAATGCGCCTGGACTGACGCTCGGACTCGCGAACGCCGCGGGGACCATCCGCACCGCCGCGTACGGCTATGTTGACATTGCCGCCAAGCTGCCGGTTTCCACGTCGCATCTGTTTGAAATTGGCTCGATTTCGAAGTCGTTTGTGGCACTGACGATTTTGCAGCTGCACGACGAGCAGAAGGTCGACTTGCAGGCGCCGATCCGCAGCTACCTTCCCTGGCTGTCCATGGAGACTCCCTACGGCGAAATTCTCGTGCATCACTTGCTGACGCACTCCAGCGGGATGCCGGATGATGCACCCTTGATTCCGAGTTCGCCGGAACGGCGCCCGCGCCAAGCGCTCAAGCCCGGCACCGAGTTCCACTACAGCAATTGGGGCTATGATGCACTGGGGCGTTTGATCGAAGCGGTCGATGGGCGGCCGTGGCCGGCGGCCGTCACGGCACGCATCCTGAAGCGGGTCGGCATGAGCGACACCTCGCCCACCATCACCAGCGCGTCGCGCGCGCGAATTGCCCAGAGCTACATGCCTTTGCATGATGATCGGCCCTATCCGCGGCACGGCGCATTGGTGCCCGCCGGCAACTTGTCAGTGGAGTTTGCCGCCGGCTCGATCGCCTCGACGCCCAAAGACATGTCGCTGTATATGCAAATGATTCTAAATCACGGCGAGATTCGCGGCGGCCGCATCGTTTCGGAGGAGAGCTTCCGGCTGTTCTCGACGCCTCACATCGCGGCGCCGGCTTTTGGCCCGGCCGCCAGTTACGGCTACGGGATCGCGGTCGACAAACTCGATGGACATGTCCGCCTCAGGCACACCGGCGGCATGGTCTCATTCATGTCCGCCATTCATATGGACCTGGACGCGAAGATCGGCGCTTTTGCATCCATCAATGCACAGCTGGGCTATCGGCCCAATCCAGTTGCGCAGCTGGCCTTGCAGCTGCTGCGTTCCGAGAAGGAGGGCGGCAAGGCGCCCGCCATGCCGCCGTTCGATGCCGCGGCGAAGGTCGAAGCCGCCGATGACTACAGCGCCATCTATACATCCGCGGCCGGACGGCGCATCGAGATCAGAGCCGCCGCCGACCGCCTCACGCTCATGGCGGATGGACGAACGATTCCGCTGCAGCAATCGGATGACGGGAACTTCATTGCCGATCAGCCGGGCTTCGATCTATTTCCCATCGTTTTCGAACGCGCCGAGGCTGCCCCTGCCGGCGCCGGCGACAAAGCGAAGGCGCCTGTCACGGCTCTGTCGTATGGAGCGGATTGGTATGCGCGCGCCGGATATCAAGGGGAGGAGGCCCTCGAGCCGTCGGCCGTCCTGGCCAAATATGTGGGCGAGTATTATTCGGAGAACCCGTGGTTCGGCACGGTTCGCGTCGTGCAGCGGCAGCGTCAATTGTGGATGGGCGGCACGGACCCCTTGATCTCGATCGGCAATCACTTGTTCAGGATCGGCACGGAGTTGAGCAGTCCGGGCGTCGTGGAGTTCTCGCAGTGGATTGGCGAGAAACCGAGTTTGCTTTGGGTGGAAGGCAATCCATTCCTACGAATTGGGGAGACGAATTCTTGATTGACGCATTCGATGGATCAGTTCCATGAAGCTGCTGCGCTACGGGCCGCCCAATCGCGAAAAGCCGGGTCTTTTGGACAGCGAGGGTGCGATTCGCGATTTGTCGGCACATATCGACGATATTTCTCCGCGGACCGTCACGCCGCAGTTTTTGGCGCGCCTCGCGGCATTGAACAGCAGGGAACTGCCCTTGGTGAGCGGCGCTCCTCGGTTGGGTGTGCCGGTCAAGGGCATTGGAAAGTTCATTGCGATCGGCTTGAACTATGTGGATCACGCGAAGGAAGCGAATTTGCCGATTCCCACCGAACCCCCGATGTTCACCAAGGCCATCAGCTGTCTCACTGGACCCAACGATGAGGTCATGCTGCCCAAGGACTCGGTGAAAGGCGATTGGGAAGTCGAGTTGGGCGTCATTCTCGGCGGCACAGCCCGATATGTCAGCGAGGAAGCCGCATTGGATCGGGTTGCGGGTTACGTGCTCGCCAACGATGTGTCCGAGCGCGGGTTTCAGTTGGAACGCGGCACGCAGTGGGACAAGGGCAAGGGCTGCGACACGTTCGGACCGGTAGGACCCTGGCTCGTAACGCCCGATGAAGTCGGCGATCCGCAAAATCTGGACATGTTCCTGGATCTCAACGGTCGGCGCATGCAAACCGGCAACACGCGGCTGATGATTTTCTCCGTGCGCCGGTTGATAGCCTATGTCAGCCGGTTCATGACGCTATATCCAGGGGACTTGTTGATCACCGGCACGCCTCCGGGCGTGGGCATGGGCCGCAAGCCGACTCCCCTTTTCCTCAAGGCAGGCGATGAGATGCGTCTGGGAATAGAAAAACTTGGCTCGCAACGCCAGAAAGTGGCTGCGTGGCGCGACCTGGGCGATGCTGCCGTTGAGCGCTAGAATCGAGGGTCAAACATTGGAGGCACAGGAAATATGTTTATTCGCGAGTGGCGCGGCCGGGCGAAGCAAGCCGAAGCGGCGAGGTATCCGGAATATTTCCGTCAGGAAGTCATCCGCCAGCTGCGCCAGGCGCCAGGATTCCAAGGCGGATCCTTGAGCCGGCGGGACATCGGCGATCAGGTGGAGTTTTTGGTGCTCACACGCTGGAAATCCATGGATGCGATTCGCGAATTCACCGGGTCCGTGGCTGAACATGCGGTCATTGACCCCGGCGCGATGGCCACGCTCGCCGGCTACGATGATACGGTGCGTCACTATGAGGTGCTCGAAGACCTTTCTTGATCACTCCTGACCAGGCATCCAAATCACCTCGCGCAGCGCAGCGAATTTGACCGCAAGGCACGGAGTTTTTTGGCGTCAACGCGGTGCTACTGTGAACTCCTCGTGAAATGACAGGAGATCGCATGACTACTCTTAAAGATGCGGACGAGATTCGCTGGAAAGCGGTCATCGGCAAAGACAAGCGCGCAGACGGCCAATTTTTCTATTCAGTGCGGACCACGGGCGTCTATTGCCGCCCCTCGTGTGCCGCGCGGCCGGCGCGACGCGAGAACGTCGCTTTCCATCGCTCGTGCGACGCTGCCGAGGCGGCGGGATTTCGTGCCTGCAAGCGCTGCCGGCCGCGCGGTACGTCGCAATCCGAGCGCGATGCGGCAATGGTGGCGCGCGCCTGCGATTTGATTCGGAAATCGGCAACGGCGCCGCGGCTCGCGGAATTGGCCGAGGCCTTTGCTCTGAGTCCCTTCCACTTTCACCGGGTTTTCAAGCGGGCGACCGGGCTGACGCCCAAGGCTTATGCCGACGCGCACCGCTCAGATCGGGTTCGCAAGGCTCTGCCTGCGTCCAAGACGATCACCGGGGCGATATACGACGCGGGATTCAACTCGAATGGGCGCTTCTACGCAGAATCCGCACAGGTGCTCGGAATGACGCCTCGCCGCTATCGAGCAGGCGGGGAGCGGACGCAAATTCGCTTCGCAATCGGCGAATGCTCTCTCGGTTCGATACTGGTTGCAGCAACCGACAAGGGCGTGTGCGCCATTCTGATGGGCAGCGATCCCGAAGCGCTGCTGCGGCAGCTGCAAGACCGCTTCACCCGGGCGGATCTCATCGGCGGCGATGCGGCATTCGAAAAGCTCGTCGCCCGGGTGATTGGTTTCGTGGAGCAGCCGCGTCTTGGACTGGACCTGCCGCTTGATGTTCAAGGGACGGCCTTTCAACAGCGAGTGTGGCGAGCCTTGCGGAAAATTGCGGCGGGCAAAACGGCGAGGCTAG